>JBNKWQ010000053.1:0-157536 GCA_050299855.1 Hahella sp. | reverse complement strand
GGGCAAGCAGGCTGCCGGACGCAAAGCGTTAAAGTTGATGGATGATCATCTCACAGAGCGAGACTTCCTGGTCGGAAGCACCCTGACCATCGCGGACATTGCCCTATACGCCTATACTCATGTGGCCGACGAGGGTGGCTTCGACCTGGAACAGTTTCCCCATATACGCCGCTGGCTGGATCGTGTGGCCTCACAGCCTGGGCACAGCCTGATTACGGAAAAATGATCCCTGACAATATACGCACAAAATGTAACCCATAGCAGTACAACGGAAACTGCCTATGGGATAGAATGCCTCGCCTTTTGCCACTGTCGGTATGTGCCCAGGCAGAAGGTTGGTGCCCCAGCAAATAATATTGGTGCCATAGCAATCGACCGTTGAGCGGCAGTAACAGGCTCCGTAGTATGATCCGGCATCTGATTCCTATTGCCCTGGTGGCTTATCCACAGCATTTCTTGAATTTCTTGCCGCTATCGCAAGGACATGGATCATTGCGGCCTGGCTGCAAGTCGAGCCACTCAGCCTCACCGTCAAGATAAAACCAGGCTCCCTGCTCCCGGACAAAGCGACTTTTCTCCTGCAAACTACGCCAGCGTCCAGCCTCCGTGAACACGGCAGTAAAGGTAACACTGCCATTATCACCCTCGGCATAACTGTCCTGTACCCGCAGGGATTTCCAAGTTACCTGATCATCAAAACTCAACGAAGATGGACGCTGTCCCGGGTGCCAGCTTGCCATTAGATACTCAGCCTTGTGCAACACAAATGCGGAGAATCTCGAACGCATAAGAGCTTCTGGCGTAGGCGCCGATGCACCTGCGTGATAAGCCCCGCAGCAGGAAGCATAGTATTTGCCAGAACCGCAGGGACAGATTAGTTGCTGATAGCTCATAGGGACTCTTCTTTCTCTACCGAGTGCCGGTCTTTTCTATCGAAAACTGTTAGTTGTTAACTGCAAAGCTAAGAGTTCCGGCTCCCCTTCTTTGCAGACGGCGGTTATTCTTCTATTGTTTTTAAAGTCAGTGCTTTAGAAATCTGCCGAGTCAAAAAACAAGGAGCGATAAAGAGATGCTCGACCATGATCCAGCTTTAGCCACCACGGTCGCATCCTTTTGCGGACTATTGTTCTTACTGGCCGGAATTCGTCACTTTTCCAGACGCAGTATCTTACCACCGGAATCCTGGATCCTCATCGCCGGTTTAATCTACGGCCAGCTGCAACTACATTACCCGGCCCTACCCATTATTACCCCGACGCCGGAACTGGTGTTTGCCGTTTTACTACCCTTGCTGATATTTGCCAGTGCCCGCAGCCTGTCTCCAACGGAAGTGGAACATCACGGTTTGGCGGTCGGTTTCCTGGCAACCGCCGGTGTTGTTATCACAATCTTTATTGTCGGGGTGCCGTTTCACTGGATCATGGACATCCCGCTGGTGCATGCCCTGCTGCTGGCAGCCTCGGTTGCCGCAACTGACCCATCTGCGGTGACCTCCATTTTTCAGCGTTTCAATTTACCCAATGACCTGAACGCCCTGCTGGAAGGTGAATCGCTGTTCAACGACGGCACCGCTATTGTGGCCTTTATAGCAATTTCAGGCCTGGCTCTGGGCGCTATGGAAATCGATACTCTGAATCTGGCCCTGAATTTTCTCTGGACACCCGGTGCGGCAATCCCGGTGGGTATACTGACTGGCTGGGCGGCTGCCAAACTGATCATGGTCTGGTATGAGCGCAATCATTTTGCCGAGTTATCATTATCTCTGATACTGGCATTCGGCAGCTTTTTACTGGCTGAAAATGTGCTGCATGTTTCCGGTGTCGTTACAACCATGTTTGCAGCCTGGACATATACCAGAGTACGCGGCAGACCTGGCCGCAAGGAAGCTTTTACCGGCTATTGGAACTACATGAACGAGTTGGCAGGCAGCGTACTGTTTTTTATTCTCGGCGTCGCCGCCGGCCAGC
Source organism: Hahella sp. (assembly GCA_050299855.1). Lineage (GTDB taxonomy): Bacteria > Pseudomonadota > Gammaproteobacteria > Pseudomonadales > Oleiphilaceae > Hahella. Next base: position 155,569 of record JBNKWQ010000053.1, on the reverse strand, counting down.
ACCCATTCCCTTTGAGTGCAGCAATACCTGCGGTTGTCGTCGTAATACTGGTGGCCAGAATGATGCTGGTGTATGGCTGTGGCGCTATCTTCAGTATCCTGAACCACCCTCTACCCATGTCCTGGCAGCACGTACTCAATTTGGGTGGGCTGAGAGGAGCTGTCTCCTGTGCTCTGGTACTGATGATTCCCTCAAGTTATCCCTACAAGGTCGATATGCTTTGTGTGGTTCTGGTGATTTGTTTGTTCACCCTCATCATCAACCCGTTGCTGATGCATGCTTACTTGAAAAAGGCCAAGCTCTGAGTTCAGCCTGCCTAATGTTTGGCATTGACGCGATTAGTGTGCGCCCATTATTCAAGATGGCAACCAGCCCGTATCGCCAACGGTTCAAGTCTTAAACTTTGAGAGACGCTCAATGACTTCTCCCGCAAGCTGACTAACCTCATCGGCCCTGTCAGCCGTGGCGGTGGCATTTTGAGCCAATGAGTTTGCAACATTGGAGATTGCAACGATATTTTGGTTGATTTCGTTGATCACATTGCTTTGTTCTTCAGCGGCAGTGGAAATATAAATATTTTTCTCTGCCATGGTTTGAATTCCAATGTAAATTTCTTCAATTGCGTCGCCCGCCAGGTTAACCCTTTCGACCCCGGCCTGAGTACGGGTAGCTAATAAAGTCACACCTTTTTCAACTTCATCACTTACTCTTTGAAGGGTTTCGATACTGGCCTGAATTTCATCGGTCGAATGGCTGGTTTTGACCGCCAGATTACGCACCTCATCTGCCACTACAGCAAACCCCCGACCCGCCTCCCCTGCCCTGGCGGCTTCAATGGCAGCATTTAAAGCGAGCAAATTAGTCTGTTCGGAAATACTCTTAATGACTTCAAGCACCTGACTAATATTTTTGCCTTCCAAGATGAGTTCGGATGCCTGATTGGTCACAGTGCCAATTTCAAAAGCCAGGGAGTCAATATCCCTGACCACTTCACCTACGATCGTTTTACCCTGCTCACTTTTAGACATTGCAGACCCTGCGTCCTCTGAGGCCTGAACAGCACTACGGGCAACTTCAGATATTGACTCCGCCATCTCAGAGGTAGCCGTCGCCATCATTTCAATCTGCGCCTGCTGCCCCGTCAGATGCTCTGAAGTCTCCACTGCTAGTGACCGGTTTTTCTGAGAACGGTCCTGCAGCTCAACCGCCACAGAGTTGATATCAGACACAATATCATTAAGTGAGTTTATAAACAGATTGAAGCCGTTGATAAGCCGGTCAAGCTCCTTACCAGGCGGTAAGTCCAGCTGTTTAGTGAGATCCCCTTCACCCGTGGCAATTTCCTGAATCGCATCTGATATTACGCTAATCGGCTTTAGGACAGTTCGGCTTAGTACTATCAAAATAATTGCACTAATCACGATATCCAGGACAACAATCATGAGAATTTGCTGAACAAGCAGGTTATTCAAGCGCGGTGCAATGACCTCCATATTGGCATATACGATCACTTTTCCAACAGGATTCATCTCACCGTATTCAACAAAACTCAATTCAGATTCAAAGGTATTCGTCGTCAGTTGAGGAGGTTCACTGATATCGATAAATAGGGGCTCCCCCTTTTCGTCTACGCCTTCCTTGCCCAGCCAGGTAAGATTTTTTCCATCGACACCCAATACCCTGATAGCCACCATGACCTCAGCTGTTAATTCTGACTGAACGGTCGCATTCAACGGGTCGATACTGTAGTTCCATATAGGACCCGGCAAACTCAGTTCCATACGATTAACCGCAGAGGAGACAGTTTTCCTCAAGTCTTTAACAAGATCCGTTTTTAATCTGCTGTAGTTATAATAGCCAAATGCTATGAGAAGCAAAGTGACTACCATCAGTATTTGACTAATGAACTGAAACTTAATACTTCTTGGCATGGTATTTCCTCACTATTATCACCCATAGCCTACCGCCGAAATACATCGCAGAGCGCCATCCAATACTCCTTTCTACTGACCAAAACCCATCCTACTGGCCAAAATTCCTTCCTACTGGCGATTGTTTCTGCCCGCGGAGTATTCAGAAGAATACTTAATGTCTGCCACTCATACCCATAGGTACAGGCAAAACATACAAAACCCAACGATAAATAATATTAATACAAACCGATAAAAATACCATATATATCATCAACAAAATAAAGTCATCATAATTATTACAACGTTAAAACAAAAATCAACAGATAAACATTTTTAATCATTTTATATAAATTTTATTGTTTTTACATTTTACCTTTCAATTTGCAGACTATATAAAGCCGATAAATAAACAAAATCATGATTGTTATTGGCAATATCAAAAATACAAGAGACATCTACCAGCAACCATTAACAACATCGAAGGTAATCAATGAAAAACTTCTTTAGACATGCGCTTTGCATGACTCTGTTTACAGCCCCATTAACAAGTCATGCCCTCGACCTCGGGACATACAACGGTGTCGATTTTAATTTAACCCTACAGATTAACAGAGCCCTAATGTTGGCGGATGACGGCAATGATACAGAGTTGTTTTTTGTCGATAACATTAACAGCGATACTCGCTTCAACCTAAAAGCAGAAACCCAACTTGACGATGGCACTAAGGTTGGCGGCCAATTCGAAGCTGAGTACCCTTCCAACTCATCTTATTCCGTAAGCTTTGACTCTAAGTCGACTACCCCCGTATTGAGTGAGCGCTTGATGGAAGTCTGGTTTGCCGGTGATACCTGGGGCAAGTTGACGATTGGCCAAGGTGATGGTGCCGCTAACGGCATGATGGAAATGGATTTGTCAGGCACTGGAATCATCAACTGGGCGGATCCGTCATTATTAGGTGGTGGTATCCAGTTTAACCGTACTGGCCCCACCATCGGCGCCACCATGAATAACCTGGACTTTGAATCCAGATACGATCGCCTACGCTACGACACCCCAAAATTCGGCGGCATCGGCCTGGCTATCAGCGAAGGCGTCAAAGGTGACAGCGACATTTCAGAACTCGCCCTGACCTTTAGCCACTCACTGGAAAGTGGCCTGAGTATTAAAGGCGGCCTTGGTTATTCTGTTGAAAATACCGAAGACGGCAATATCACCGGTGATGAGAAAACTGTCGGCGGCTCACTCGCAGTGCTTCTGCCCAACGGCATAAATGCAGCATTGGCTATCGGTCAATCCAGCGACGATAACCAAGCCAATCCGGACTCCAAATTCAAATCAGCCAAAGTTGGCTACAAGGCTGGCGCACATGCCGTGTCCCTGCTCTATGCCATCACTGACGATCGGGCGCAATTGAATGACGAGGCATCGGCCATCAGCCTTGGCTATGTATTTGCAGCCCGCAAAGGTGTCGACATCTACGCATCCTACAAAGTCCATAGCCTGGATAGAGAGGGTGAGAATTTCGAAGATATTTCAATTATCACCACTGGTGTTCGCCTGAAGATCTAGAGAAATCCAAAACTGTCTTTGGTAATACGACAGTCTAGGGAATTTAAAGCCTTTTATATTCGTCATCCCAGGGAAGGGATTTTTTAGTTGACTCTTGATAACCCGACTTCAAAGGATATTAATGGGACTTTCATATTTATTAATAGACAGACAACGATATAGGAACAGCCTGCTACCGATCCGTAATATTCAAATGAGAAATGGATAATCACGAGTTTGCACTCGTCGACATAACAGAGGGAGAACAAGACCCACTTGGGGACATTTGTGAATAGTTAGCCGTTATCCTAGACTTAAAAAGGCACTTTGAAAGTGAGCCCAGAAGGCAGTCTCAATGAAGAAAATGTTGTGCCCCTATTTAGTCTCGTTAATGTTGGCTTTACTCTCTGCAATTGCCGCTGCCGAGGAATATGTATTTGTTTCCTTGGAATTTCCGCCATTGGAATACACTGACAAAGATGGCACACCACAGGGTAATGCGGTAGATATTGTCCGCCGGATCATGGCCGGGCTGGGCCATAAACTGGAGATCAGAATACATCCCTGGAGCAGATCCCTGGATCTGGTCAGAAAAGGATACGCTGATGCTATATTTACCGCCTATATAACCCCGGAACGGCAAAAATTTCTGGACTACTCGGCGGAGGTATTAATCAATCAAACAGTGTCTCTCTACGCAAAAAAAGATTCACCAATAGTGTTCAGCGGCGACCTGGCCATACTGAAGGACAAACAGATTGGTGTTATTTCCACAATCAGCTACGGGACCAAATTCGATCGAATACGTGGCCAGCTAAACATTCAATCCGTTGCAAAGCTTGAACAGAATTTTGACAAGTTACTCTTAGGGCGTATAGACCTGTTTATCAGCAATAATTTCGTCGCTGACTGGAAGCTCAAATCAACCGGCTTGGGGGAGAAAATCATCAGCCTGCCCCAGGAAGTTGAGCGCGTACCCAGCTACATAGGATTTTCAAAAAAACAAAAACTCACCGGGTTACGCGATGCATTTGACCAGGAGCTGGTCAAGCTGAAAAAAAGTGGCGAATATGAAAAACTACTGGCCCAGTATAAAATGTAATCGCTGTAATCAGTCATATATCGATCGACAATATTTGAACGATTACTAATTAAGTATCCGCGCCCCACTAACTGCCCTTTCTTCGTTCTCTACCGATCAATTATTTTAATACCCACCTATAAATTTATTCGTCTTTACATGTTATCAATATAGCACCAATAATTAACCATCACCTTTGGCTGTCGGCAATTATCTAATCTATACATATGAACAGTATTTTCAAGAAACCATATTCACTGACAATCACACCTATAAAAATATCATCATATTTGGATTGGATTTCCATTATTTCCATGTCAGTGCTCTCAGGAATTATGACAGCATATAGTTACCGTACATTTTACTCCTATCTCAATAACAAACTGCTCCCAAGCTTTCCACATAACCTCTGGTTTGCAGGATTTCTATTATTTTTCGCAACTGGCGGATTGATATTTATCACCAATACACATGTGCTGGTGATAGAACTACTCAAGATATATAGAAAAAATCACGACATAACGCCCAAGGATGGTAATCGAAATTGTATAACCACACCGGAGATATCCAATGAGATTTAAGTCCTGCTTTATTTTGTTCTTGGCGCTGACATGGAATACATATGCGCATTCAGAGGCAGTGAAACTTGTCACCCTTCAATATCCTCCCTACCAATACCAGGAGGGCAACGAGGTCAAAGGAATGGTGGTGGATATTGTCAGGGAGGCCTTCAAACGCCTGAAGATGGACACTCAGATTCGCCTCAATGCCTGGCCCCGTTCACTGGCCATGGTGAAAGACGGTCATGCAGATGCCATTTTCACCGCCTACAAAAACCCCGAACGAGAAACGTTCCTTGACTATTCCGCTACTGTCCTGATGCCACAGGAAGTGGTTCTGTTCGTCTCCAAAGACAGCGATATCGAGTATGACGGGAATTTAAAATCCCTGGCCAACTACCGTATTGGTATTGTCCGGGATATCAGCTACGGCAGCACCTTTGACGAAGAGCGCATGAAAGGTACGTTTAAAAAGATATCTGAGGCGACCAACCTGGAGCAGAACGTGAAAAAGTTCCAGTCCGGCCGCGTCGACATACTGATCAGTAACAAGTACACCGCCCTTTCCATGTTCAAGCAACTGGGCCTGACAGGGCAATTCAAGGAATTAAGCCAGACTGTACAAAGTGTTCCGAGCTATATCGCATTTTCCAAGGCGAATAATCTTGCTGGACTTCGTGACAGGTTTGATACGGTTTTACAAGACATGATGTCTGACGGCACCTATCAGACGATTGTCAAAGCTTATGCAGAATAGTCATCGGCGACACGGAAAAGTTTTCACTGATTCTGCGCCATGATGCGTTATTCGTTAAGGCAAATTTTTTAACTACCACTGACAGTCGCACCCAGTTCAGGGCGGCTGTTTTCATTACCCTTATCCACACATTTCTCATGGGATTATTTCCTCACGCGAAAATATCTCAAGGGAAGCTATTACCTGATAGAAACCGGGGTATTTAATGAAAAAGCTAAATTTCAGAATCAAAATTCTCGTTTTAACATTGTTGCCGCTGGCCATCATCAGCACATTGATCATCGGGTTGGTGGTTCGCCAGGTTGACACCTTGGGAAAAAAGAACGTTTCTAATTTCTCAGAAAAGTTTTACGAGCTTCGTCGCAATGAAATCAGAAACTATACCAATATCGCCGTTACCTCTCTTAAACATCTAACCACACGCAATAACAAGGACAACGAGGCGATTCAGGAAGAGGTCAAACAAACCATCCGGGATATCAGGTTCGGCATTGATGGCTATTTTTACGCTTACGAAAAATATAAAACCCTTGCTCATCCGATCAGCCGTCTGGAAGGAGCTAACCAAGAAAACATGACGGATCCCAACGGAGTCAAAATTATTCAGGAACTCTATAGCAAGGCTAGGACGGGTGGCGGCTTTACCAATTACGTATGGATGAAACCTTCACTGAATAGAGAGGTTGCAAAAATCGGCTACTCACAGGATCTGGAAGGATGGAACTGGTGGATCGGTACCGGGCTTTATGTTGATGACCTGGAAGACACCATCTCGGATATTCAGCAAGAGGTGGATCACAGTATTGCAACGACTCTGAAGCTTGTTTTGGGTATTTCCGGATTAGCCATTGTCATCGTCGGCTTGATAGGCGCCCGCATGACACTATCCGAAGGCAGACTGGCAGACGAAAAGCTGCAAATGCTGTCTCATAAAGCCATCGAAGCCCAGGAGGAAGAACGTCGAAAAGTCGCCTATGAGCTGCATAAGAACATCTGCCAGTCTCTTTACAAAGTACGCTCGAAACTGGAAAAGGTATCATTGTCCGAATCGGTTAAATCCTCTGACCTGGATCAGGAAGCCGCCGACTCCCTGGGTCTATTGGATAACACCATTGAAGAAATCTCCCGTATTTCTGGAGAGTTGCGGCCAATAGAGCTTGAGGAAAAAGGGCTGAGTGAGGCGCTCAAGATACTCATTGAATCCTCAAATAGAAATGGTATCAAATTTTCGTTTTTGGAAGCAGGTCTCGGAAAACGGCTACGGCCAGAAATTGAAAGCACACTTTACCGTATCGCTCAGGAGTCCATCGACAATATTCTCAAACATTCCGAGGCCACCAAAGCCGATATTCGCTTGAGCCAAAGCAAACATAATCTCACACTCAAGATTCAGGATAATGGTTCAGGATTTGATCAGGAGGACACCCATCGTAAAAAGTTGTCCGCCGGCGTGGGACTTAACGACATGGGAGCTCGCGCGGAATTGGTGGGAGCCAAGCTTTCCATATTCTCATCCAAAGGGGCGGGAACACTGGTGAAAATAGAGGTACCCGTCTGAGGGTTAACGACGCTTCCGCATCATCAACCCTATAAGTTTCGAGGCATACTGCAAGCCATGGTCGCAATCGTACGGAAAAAAGGATCCGTACGATTGGCAACAGTATATTCCAGATCGGGCAGGTTTTTCTGAGGCTTGATCATGATCAGGTCACCGCTGGAAAGCTCTTTCTCCACGGCGGCATGAGGCAGGATACCAATACCAATACCCTCTACGGCCATATGAATAATGGTTGCCAGGGAGCTCAGTCCATTGATCCTGACCGTCGGCATGTTGACGGCATTAAACAACTCCTGGAGTTGCGCATAGGGTTTGGATTGCCGTGGATAGGTAATCAGCGGGAAACGAGCCAGTTCATACAAATCAATCTCCTGACAATAATCTGCCGGTCGTAGATTCGTCAGTTTGGGACTTGCTACCCAAGACAACGAGTATTTGCAGAACGGCTGGCTTTCTATGTCCGTATCGGCCATGGATTCGGTCAAGAACGCCAGATCCAGCTCTCCTGTTGTCAGTTTGTCGCGAAGATTTGCTGAACGGTCTACCATCAATTCTATCGACAAACGGGGATAGGTTTCATGCAGAACATTGATGAATTTGGAAATCCAAAGATGTACTACCGTCTCCGATGCCCCCAGTCTCATCGTCCGCGAATACCCGTTATGTTCGCAGGCAACATACTGCATCTCTTTTAGCAGAGCAGCAATTCTTTCCGCGTATGGCAGCAGAGCATATCCCTTGGGCGTCAGACGCACTCTCTTATCAGAGCGGTCAAAGAGTTCCGAGCCGACATTCTCCTCCAGCTTGGCGATTCTCGTGGAGATGGCAGGCTGGGTAGTGTGCAATACTTCGCTTGCCGCTTTGAAGGTTCCATACTTAACTATCGCTAAAAAGGCGTCTAAATTTTTCATGTTCATATCGAATTCTTGCGAAAAATCGGTTCAGTTAAGCCCCTGCAACGATACATTGGCATTCTCCCTCTAAGGCAGACCTCCCGGTTACAGGCATGTTCCTGTTTGCGTCAAATCCTTGTCCCTGCTGGTACAAAATATTCCTGTTACTTCACTTGATCCCAAGTGCATTTCCTCGCCCCTGGTTGCTGACTTCATCCCTGGTGCTGGTCTTAGTCCCTAATGTTTCAACAAGATCAATCATCTTAAAAAAGGCCCTGTTTTGCAGGGCCGTAAATGGCCGAGGGTACGGCACTTAAAAACTAGTTAACCACCCATCTTATTCGGTAGATAGGTCACTATTGCCGGGAACACCGTTACCAGTAACAGCGCCACCAACATCAACACAAAGAAAGGAAGAGCTGATCGGGAAATCTGCAGAATATTCCTGCCGGTCAGGCTTTGCAGGACAAAGAGATTAAACCCCACCGGGGGGGTGATCTGGGACATTTCCACGACAATAACCAGGAAAATACCGAACCACAGGGGGTCGATGCCTGCTTGTTCCACCATCGGCATAATCACTGAAGTGGTGAGCACCACGACAGATATGCCATCGAGAAAACATCCCAGAATCACAAAGAATACGGTCAACGCTGCCAACAGGGCATAAGGTGACAGGTTCAAAGTGGCAATCCAGGCGGCCAGGGTTTTGGGAATCCCCGTAAAGCCCATAGCCACGGTTAGAAAGGCAGCACCGGCCAGGATAAAGGCGATCATGCAGGAGGTTTTGGTAGCCCCCAGCAGTCCATCAATGAAGCTCTGGCGGGTTAAAGATCCGGTGGCAAAGGAAAATACCAGCGAGAGCAAGACACCGACAGCAGCGGCATCAGTAGGCGAGGCTATACCGGAATAAACCGAACCAATCACTCCGGAAATGATTAAAACCACCGGCACCAAACGTCGTGACCGGATGAGCTTATCCTTCAAGGGCAAAGCGGTTTCGCTGACAACGTTTTCTTCAGACTGTTTAAGTGAGCAGGTTATGACATAACCCATAAACAGGATAACCAGCAGTACCCCCGGCAATACTCCTGCGATAAATAACCGGGCAATAGACTGCTCTGTGGCAACGCCATAAACAATCAGGACAATAGAAGGAGGAATCAACAGCCCCAGGGTTGCAGATCCGGCCAGGGTACCGATAATCATATTCTGCTGGTAGCCACGCTTGGACAACTCCGGAATGGTCATCTTCCCGATGGTGGCAGCAGTCGCCGCAGAAGATCCTGATACTGCAGCGAAGATACCGCTGCCAAGTATATTGACGTGAAGCAAACGTCCGGGGATACGCCCCATCCAGGGCGCCAGACCGGTAAACAGGTCCTCAGACAATCTGGAGCGAAACAGTATTTCTCCCATCCAGATAAACAACGGTAGTGCTGCCAACGCCCAGGAGTTGCTGGCACCCCAGACGGTGGTTGCCAGTACATCGCCCATGGGGGCGGATGAAAACATCATCATGCTGGCCATGCCGACCAGCATTAAAGATACGGCAACCCACAGACCGGCACCCAATAATGCGAACAACATAATCAACAGAAATAAAGTGCTTAGGATTTCCATGCCCGTTACTCCCCTTCAACCAATGAGGTGGGGGGTTCGTCCATTTCGAGCAGAGCTTCCTCGCCTTTGCCGTGATAACTCGGTCGCCCGCCTCGTAGCACACAGACAAAATCATCCACAAAGGAAATCGACAATATCACCAGACCCAGCAACATGGTGGATTGAGGAATCCACAGTGGTACAGAAATAATTCCGGAGGAAAGATCGTGGTAATCGTATGAATCCCAGACCAGGCTTCCGGTGTAATAGGTGAAGTACAAAGTCACCGCTCCTGCGATGAATAAACAAAACAGCTCAATATAATGACGCCAGTTGCCCGTTAAACGGTGAAGCATCAAGGTCACACGAATGTGGCCACCCGCCCGCATGGTGTAAGCCAGCGCCAGAAAGGACGAGGCAGCCAGAAAAAAGCCGGTAAAATCTGCATAGGATGGAACCGATAGACCGAAGGCACTGTGTCCGAACAGTATCATCACCCGATCTATCAGGTTCATCAGCACTTGGGTTGCCACCAACAGGCAGATGCCAAATATGAAAATGGCTGCCAGACCTGCGCTGCTGGAATAAATGACGTCTAAAATACGACGCATGTGGAACTCCCCTCTCAAGGTCGGGGTAAACAACCGACGCTGTTTACCCCTTTGACTGAATTCGAAATTGGTCCGTTTAGTACCTATGACCTGTTTTCCAAAGGCTCTAAATTGTTAGTTGCAGACAATTTATTGCGCGTTGTACTGATCCAGGATCTTATGGCCGTCAGGACCGGCTTGGACAGCCCACTCTTCAATCATTTGAGAGCCCAATAAGCGGAATTCTTGCAACATTTCCGCAGAGGGTTGATGTACTTCCATACCATTATCGGCCAATACCTTGGTTTGCTCGGAGGTTTCCTTAAGGCTCATTTCCCAACCCCGTTGTTCGGCTGCGGCAGCAGCTTTGAGGACGGCATCCTGTACAGATTTATCGAGCTTACGGAACGCCCGTTTGTTCACCACCACAATATTTTTCGGCAACCAGGCTTTAATGTCATAGTAGTGTTTAACGAAGTCCCAGGCCTTTGAATTGGCTCCGGTGGAGGGAGATGTGATCATGGCTTCTACATGACCGGTGGCAAATGCCTGAGGGATATCGGGGACTTCAACCTGGGTTGGAGCCGCACCCATTTTTCCGGCCAGGGCTTCCAGGGTAGCGTTGTAGGCGCGGAATTTCACACCTTTCAAATCTGTCACGGAGGTCACTTCATTGCGAACATATAAGCCCTGAGGTGGCCAGGGTACGGAATACAATACTTGCAGACCCTGTTTGTCCAACAACTCAGTTACTACGGGTCTCTGTGCTTTCCACAACCGTTCTGCATCTTCATAACTGGTAGCCAGGAAGGGTTGGGAATCAAGACCGAAAGCCGGGTTTTCGTTGGCAATCAGGGAAAGGAAAAACTCTCCGATCTGGACCTGCCCTCCACGCACGGCATTTTTAATATCTGGGTGCTTAAACAACGAGCCTGCGGTGTGAACTTTGATTTTCAGCTCCCCCTTGGTGAGCTGTTCAACGTCACTGGCAAACTGAATAATATTTTGAGTATGGAACGTTTTATCAGGGTAAGGTGTGGGCATATCCCACTCCGCCGCCTGGACTGAGGTTAGAGTGAAGAGTGCTAAGATTGCACCTGCCATTTTTTGGAAAAAATTTGCTTTCATTTTTACGCCTCTTTGGGAAATTTCTGGTTTTTAACCTCTACAGCACGTTGCTTCTTGTTATTAAGTGTAGTTAGCGTCCATCCAGAAACAGTCTTCAAAAGCTGCTTCTTTTTATTGCCGAAATCGAGCATCACTCCAAAAAATCACATTGTTGCCGGCTCGAAACTCGTTTACCACATTTCGGTAACTGACGTTTCCGAAAATGTCCGCACTCCCTTGTGCTCGCCTGTATCCGCCTGAAATCAAAGGTTCTGGGCGAAAATCAGCGGATAGTTTGAAACCTGTTTTTTACTACCCCAAAACAACACAATAAAATTAATATCATTATATTGACATTTTGTCGACATTTTATTTCTAATATACCAAAACATCCATGGCGTAACCTAAATCAAGCATTGGGAGTGAGTAATGAACAACAATAATTCTGATCGTTGGCAGTTCTGGATCGATCGTGGCGGCACGTTCACCGATCTGGTAGCCCAGCGCCCTGATGGTTCCACCATCACCCACAAGTTGTTGTCAGAAAACCCAGAACGCTATCGTGACGCCGCAGTCCAGGGTATTCGGGAATTGTTAGGGCTGGAAAGCGGGGTCCCTATTCCTGCGAACCAGATTGAAGCGGTAAAAATGGGAACCACCGTTGCCACCAATGCACTGCTGGAACGCAAGGGAGATCGAACTCTGTTGCTGATTACCAAAGGCTTTACGGATGCGTTAAGAATTGGCTACCAGACCCGCCCAAACCTGTTTACCCGCCATATCGTCTTACCAGAGTTGCTATACGAAAAAGTCGCGGAAGTAAACGAACGGGTACTCGCCGATGGCCGTGTCAAAGAAGCATTGGATCTTGCTTCGGCGAAAACTGCTCTCGCCTCGGCATACGCTGAGGGGATTCGTAGCGTTGCTATCGTATTTATGCATGGATACCGCTATCCCGAGCACGAACTGGCGGTGGCAGATCTGGCTAAGTCTGTGGGCTTCCAACAGATTTCCGTGTCCCATCAGGTCAGCCCGTTGATGAAACTGGTAGGGCGAGGTGATACCACCGTCGTTGATGCGTACCTTTCCCCTATTCTGCGAAGGTATGTTAATCAGGTAGCTGAAGATTTGGGTGATGCCCGCCTGATGTTCATGCAATCTAATGGCGGCCTGACGGAAGCCCACCGTTTCCAGGGTAAGGACGCCATTCTATCCGGCCCCGCGGGCGGAGTCGTGGGCATGGTTCGCACGGCAGCAATGGCAGGCTTCCAGAAACTTATCGGTTTTGACATGGGAGGAACATCCACCGATGTTTCCCATTACGACGGCGAGTTCGAACGCAGTTTTGAAACTGTGGTTGCCGGCGTACGCATGCGCGCCCCAATGCTAAGCATTCACACCGTGGCTGCCGGTGGCGGCTCAGTGCTCCAGTTTGACGGCAGCCGCTTACGGGTGGGCCCGGATTCTGCCGGAGCCAATCCCGGACCGGCCAGTTACCGTCGCGGCGGACCGCTGGCAGTCACCGACTGCAATGTGATGCTTGGCAAAATTCAGCCGGAGTTCTTTCCCAATGTATTCGGACCGGATGGTAACCAGCCTCTGGACCGTCAAGCGGTGATCGACCGCTTCCGGGAAATGGCTGCCCAAGTCGGTACCAGCCCTGAAGAGCTGGCAGAGGGATTCCTCAAAATCGCCGTTGAAAGCATGGCCAGCGCAGTCAAGAAAATCTCCGTACAAAGGGGTTATGACGTCACTGAATATACCCTCTGCTGTTTTGGTGGTGCCGGTGGACAGCACGCCTGTCTGGTCGCGGACGCATTGGGAATGGAAAGGGTGTTCATTCATCCCTACGCTGGGGTGCTTTCCGCCTACGGTATGGGGCTGGCTGAAATTCGGGCCATGCGCGAACAATCTGTGGAGCTGGAGTTGAACAATGATAACCTCAAGGTGATTGGGGATATCTGGTCCAAACTGGCACTTGAATCCCAGCAGGAATTGTTGGAGCAGGGATTACTCCCCGCACAAATCACCATAGTGACCAAAGCGCTGCTGCGTTATGAGGGGACCGATACCGCCCTTCCCGTGATTGCAGCAGAAGCTGGCATAATGCGAGAAGATTTCGAGAATCAGCATCGCCAGCACTTTGGTTTTGTCGTTACCGACCGCCCTCTGATCGTAGAAGCGGTGTCCGTAGAAGCTATTGCAGATACCGGTGTGGCAGACGATCCCATCATGCCCAGAGATAATTCCGTCGAGCAGTTTGCTCCCATGGCCAATGTACAGATGTACAGCCATGGCGCTTACCGGGAGACTCCGCTCTTTGATCGTGACAAGCTTCAGGCTGATGATCGAATCAATGGACCAGCCATCCTAATCGACCGGAACAGCACTACCATCGTGGAACCGGGCTGGCAAGCGGTGATCAACGATCGTGGCCACCTGATCCTGGAACGGGTATCTCCACTTGAATACCAGCAGGCTATAGGCACTGAAGCCGACCCCATCATGCTGGAAATATTCAATAACCTTTACATGTCGATTGCCGAACAAATGGGAGGCGTGCTCGCCAATACTGCCCATTCCGTCAATATCAAGGAACGTTTTGATTTTTCCTGCGCCGTTTTCGACAGTGAGGGCAATCTGGTGGCCAACGCCCCTCATATGCCAGTGCATCTGGGCTCCATGAGTGACAGCATCCGCGCTGTCATCCGCAAGTGGGCTGGCCAGATGCATACCGGGGATGTCTTTGTGCTCAACGCCCCCTACAACGGCGGCACCCACCTTCCGGACGTTACTGTGGTCACACCGGTATTCAACGAAACCGGCGATCAAGTCATGTTCTATGTCGGTTCCCGGGGGCACCATGCGGATATTGGAGGTATCAGCCCGGGCTCCATGCCTCCGCACAGCATCAGTGTCGATCAAGAAGGTGTGTTGCTGGATAACCTGAGACTGGTAAAAGCCGGAGAACTTCTGGAATCCTCCATGCGCCAGACACTGGGTCAGGGTGAATACCCCGCGCGGAATATCAACCAGAATATTGCCGATTTGCGTGCGCAAATTGCCGCCAACGAAAAAGGAGTGCGGGAACTGCATCGGATGGTGGAGCATTTCGGCATGGACGTTGTGCAATCTTATATGGGGCACGTACAGGATAATGCGGAAGAATCCGTACGTCGGGTTATCCACCAACTGAAATCCGGCGTGTTCGAGTACCCCATGGATCAGGGCGGAGTCATCCGCGTAGCCATCGAGGTGGACAAAGCTACCCGCTCGGCGACCCTGGATTTCACCGGTACTTCCGAACAACAGGCCAACAATTTCAATGCCCCTCTGTCCATTTGCCGGGCCGCCGCACTTTACGTGTTCCGAACCCTGGTGGATGACGACATCCCCATGAACGAAGGCTGCCTGAAACCACTGAATGTGATCGTACCTCTGGGCTGCATGCTCAACCCCACCTACCCGTCTGCAGTGGTTGCCGGTAATGTGGAGACGTCACAGGCGATCGTGGATACACTTTACGGGGCGCTGGGCACCATGGGGGCCGCCCAAGGAACAATGAACAATTTCACCTTCGGGGACGAGGATAATCAATATTACGAAACCATCTGTGGCGGTTCCGGTGCCGGCCCGGGTTTCAATGGTACTGACGCCGTACACACCCATATGACTAACTCACGCCTGACTGATCCGGAAGTACTGGAATGGCGCTATCCTGTCATGGTGGACGATTTCCGCATCAGGCACGACAGTGGGGGCACTGGCAAATTCGTCGGTGGCAACGGGGTTATCCGTAAAATCCGCTTTCTGGCGCCCATGTCTGCTGCGATAGTTTCCGGACATCGGCAAATTGCGCCATATGGCATGGCCGGAGGCAACCCTGGACAAGTCGGCCATAACCGAGTGCTGCGCAACGACGGCGGCATATTGGAACTGAAGGCTGCTGATCAGGTTGAAATGGAAACAGGAGATGTCTTCGTGATCGAAACTCCCGGAGGCGGCGGCTACGGAAAAACCTGACCGGATTGCGGTTGTTTTAGACTCGCTTTCAGTCTCTACATTGCAGGGACTGGGAGCGAGTCCCTATGACTGGTATCCTAGGGCACCATTAATTTCACCCACCCTAGCGAAAATATTGAATCGTATGTCTAAAAAAGCCAAAAGCGATACCACCCTGGACCTACCGCCCATCGTTTCCTCTTACCATCTGGCTTCTACCGAAGGCTGGCAACTGAGCGAACTGGAGTACGGGCTTTTCATTGCATTTAACGCTTTCAGCCGTTGGATGTCGCGCTGCATGGCTGCTTCCGGCATAGAAGACCTGGGGCCTCTGGATATTATGGTATTGCACAACGTCAACCATCGTGACCGCCCCAAGCGAATTTCCGACATCTGCTTCATGCTCAATATTGAAGATCAGCATACTGTTAACTATTCACTCAAGAAGCTGGTAAAAGGCGGGCTGATTGAAAGTGAAAAACGGGGCAAGGAAGTGATCTACGCCACCACTAAGGCTGGATATAACGCCTGCGATGAATACCGGAAGGTGCGTGAACAGTGCTTACTGTCTTCACTGAAAGTGATCGACACCGACACGGACGACCTACGTGTCGCTGCTACGATTCTACGAAGTGTTTCCGGCCTTTATGATCAGGCTGCAAGAGCGGCGGCGTCACTCTGACGTCTTAACCTGAGTCTCACTATCCAGGCATTATTAATATACAATCAACTGCCAAGACTAATGCCTGGCATAACGGTTCTGTACAATCAATCCAGCGATGATCAGCAGCAGCCCCGCCAGTGTTGTCATGCGGACGTGCTCCCCCAGCACGAAGTGAATGAGTACCAGCGAAATGAAGGGGGAAAGAAAAATCAGATTACCGATACGGCTTGCATGACGGGTGGATTTCATCGCCAGCAGCCAAAAGACAAACGTAATGCCCATCTCAAATACGCCTACATAGACGGCACTCAGTAAAGGTTTCAATTCAGTTTGCAGCGGCCAGGCCAGTAACAGGGTCAGCGGCAGGGCCATGAGGAAATTCTGGAACAATCCGCTCACCGGATCCCGTTTGTCACGGGAGTTCAGAATCCAGTAGGTCGCCCAAAGCAAAGTGCTGAAAATCGCCAACCCCAGGCCCAATAGCGAAATGGCTGCGCCATCCACATTGCCTCCCATGGATATGGTCACTACGCCAAGATATCCCAGCATCATGGCAACAAAGTCTGCTTTGGAGAGTTTGTGCCCCAGAAAAGGGACTGCCATAAAAGCCAGGACAATGGCCCAGGTATAATTCACCGGCTGGGCGACCTGGGCAGGCAAGCGGTCATAGGCGGCAAACAATACGAAATAGTAAATCAGCGGATTAAGGCAACCCATGCCCAATGCTTTCAACCAATCTGACTTTAGGTCCCTTACAGCCTGTGTCAGCTTACCCTGGAAAAACAGCACCAACGCGAGTACCACCGATGATGTTAAAGTAGCCCAGAATAACAGTTCAGCAACGTCCATCTGGGCCAGGGCAATTTTGAAAGCCGTGGCCACCGTTGACCAGCAGAGCACTGCCGCCAGGCCGAAGACTAACGCCTTGCGCTCGTTCACTTCTGAACTCATGGGCAGAGATGATTCTGCATTTGCAGAGGAGTTATCGTCGGACATGACGCGCATTGGGCCAGAGTTAACTTGTTGTTGCAAGTGACATTTATACCAATCCCGCCGGCTTAAATGGCCGTGTCGATTTTTTACAACGCACTCCATTGGACCTGGTAGCAAAGCTGTAACTCGACGATCCTAACCGGCAATCATTTTTACGGGTCTGCAGACGCCGGCTATTGTTCTCGCTACATTTGACTATTTTTTAATCACCCCTCGATTTTGTTCTACCCTTAAATGAGGCACGTATACTGCGCAAGGGGAATCCGATGAAACTGATGATCCAGCGATTGCTTCTGTTCGGCCTGCTATTGATCGGCACCGCACCACAGGTGCGGGCACTCGAATTGGGTGCCTGCGAATCTGAACGCAATAAGATGATATATATCCTTAAAAATGTCTTTAAACCCTACCTGAAAAACCATACTGAACTGCCAGGCCTGCGCGATGACATTATCGGCCTTGCCAACAGTTTAACCGGATGGGTGGAAGATATTGACCAATGCTACCGGACAGTGTTTCAACACTACGATGCCCCTATAGACAATCCCTCCCTCAATAACGGCCTGGACTGGTCCGCTCAGCTCGTCGCCTTCAATGACGTGATCCAAAATGCCGGTCGGCAGTTACAGGATGCGGACATCGACAGCACAACCTGGCGGATGCTGGACAATGACTTACAACAACTCATGCCTAATATATTCCTGCCCAATTATTCCTATGA
The DNA here is from genome assembly GCA_050299855.1 of Hahella sp. Lineage (GTDB taxonomy): Bacteria > Pseudomonadota > Gammaproteobacteria > Pseudomonadales > Oleiphilaceae > Hahella. The sequence goes on along the minus strand of JBNKWQ010000053.1, from coordinate 137,579 downwards.
AGCCGTGGTGGCGGACGGTGGCTATAATTAAGTATTTAAAGACAAGCGTTGTAACAGGACAAGCCTTGGCAATGACTGGCCAGCACTAGGTTAGAATCACCCTAGCCAGCGCTAGTTATGTTAGGCTGGAGCATCATTCGTCAATGTTCTGCTGCAATGAACTATCTCGCCCACCTGCACCTTGCAGATATAAGTCAAAGCAGTCCCTTGGGAAATTTACTGGGGGATTTCGTCAAAGGCCGAGACCTGAGCGCCTATTCAGACAATCTTGTCACAGGCATTCGCCTGCATCGCGCCATCGATCAATATACTGACCTTCATCCTGCAAATACCGCTGCACGAAACCTGTTTCCAACCGAGTACCGCCGCTACGCAGGTATTTGTCTGGATGTCTTCTGGGATTACTTCCTCAGCAATCAATGGCCACGTTTTCACCCTCAGCCACTGGCCCCGTGGGTAGAACAACAATATCAGGCGCTTTCCACAGATCTTGAACGACTGAAGCAGGAAAACCTGCGGCTGACGGAAGTACTGCCTAGGATGATCAAATATGACTGGCTGACCTCCTACGGGGAGACAAACAATATTGGCCTTGCACTGCAACGCATCGGCATGCGCTTACGCAGGCCGATGCCGTTGGATGACACCCTGAAGGTGCTGACCGGACATCAGAATGAACTGGAGAATCTGTTCCTGTCGTTCTATCCGGACGTCATGGATTTTGCCCGGGAGACAAATATCAAACTTGAGGAAAGAGCCCCCTCTGACTAGTCAGATGCTTCTATTTCCATTCATCAATAGGATCTGTCATTCATCAATTAGAAGCGTCAGCTGTCCACTGGCAAGATATGTGTCTCTTTCACTTCTTCCATCACAATATAGCTCTTGGAGTTACGTACACCGGGAATTCGCAACAGCATTTCTCCCAATAGCTCCCGATATTGAGACATATCGCTGATACGGGCCTTGATCAGGTAGTCGGTATCCCCCGACACAAGATGGCACTCGAGGATATAGGGGAAACCGGCAATAGCCTCGCTAAAGCGGGCAAAGGCATCCGGCGACTGATAGGACAACGAAATCTCCACAAACACCAGCATGTTGTAATCCAGAGCTTCCGGGTTAATGCGGGCATGATAGCCTTCAATAACGCCTTCCTTTTCCAGACGTTTAACCCTTTCCATACAGGGCGTTGTCGATAGTCCGACCCGGTCTGCCAGGTCGGTGTAGGAAATACGTCCTTCCTTCTGCAGGATACGGAGTATATTGCTGTCGATCCGATCAAACTGCCGTTTGTTCTTCAATGTTTTTCTCATCGGTCTGTCCACCATTTCCGCCAGAAGCCATTAGCTCCGTGAGGAGCCGCTCATGAATCAGAATTATTCACTTCATATATTTAAAATTCCAGACTTTATTCCGGTATTTTAAAATTTTCATAAAAATATATGGTGCAATTACCCCTATAATCATCACATATCTTCAAGCTAGCTTTTGCATATAGAGCAGCACCAACCGACAACCGAACTTTATATCTGCATACCCGCATCGCGGGAGGGGAGACAAGAATGAAAGTGATGATTCTGGGATCGGGCGTGATTGGCACCACCAGCGCATGGTATCTGGCCCAGGCCGGTCACGAAGTGACTGTGGTGGATCGTCAGCCTGAAGCCGCTCTGGAAACCAGCTTTGCTAATGCCGGCCAGGTCTCACCCGGCTATTCTGCTCCCTGGGCGGCACCCGGTGTCCCTCTAAAAGCCATCAAATGGATGCTACAGGATCTGGCTCCGCTACGCCTGGGCCTGACCACTGACCCACGTATGTATTCCTGGCTGTTCAAGATGCTGATGAACTGCAATGAAAAATCCTATCGGATCAACAAGGCTCGTATGCTTCGCGTTGCCGAATACAGCCGTGACTGCCTGAAAAACCTACGTGATGAATTGGGACTGGACTACGAACAACGTTCCCGAGGAACCCTGCAATTATTCCGGACCAAGAAACAGGTTGACGCTTCCCAATCTGATATCGCCATCCTGCAAGATTGCGGCGTACATTACGAATCTCTGGATAAAGCAGGCTGCATCAGTGCAGAACCGGGACTGCGTCATGTCCAGTCCAAATTTGTCGGAGGCTTGCGTCTCCCTGGTGACGAAACCGGCGACTGCTTCAAGTTCACCCAATCTCTGGCAAAAGCCTGCGAAGAGGCTGGCGTACGCTTTATGTACGACACCGACATTCATGGCCTGGTGACAGAAGGCGATACCATCACCGGCGTCAACACATCTACCGGATTGCTTAAGGCCGACAAGTACCTGATCGCTATGGGTAGTTACAGCCCGCTACTGTTGAAAACTATCGGTATTAACGCACCGGTCTATCCTGTGAAAGGCTATTCCATCACGATTCCTTTGCTGGATGCAGACAAGGCACCTGTTTCTACCGTTATGGACGAGACTCACAAGGTGGCAATTACCCGCTTCAAGGATCGTATCCGGGTGGGAGGTACTGCAGAAATCTGTGGTTACAACCTTAGTCTGCCAGCTAACCGTCAGGACAACGTCAATTTTTCGGTCAGCGACCTGTTCCCTGGCGGTGGCGACCTGAGCAAAGCCGAATTCTGGACTGGTCTGCGTCCGATGACTCCGGACGGTACACCTATCCTGGGCGGCAGCAAATATCACAACCTGTTTATGAATACCGGTCACGGAACACTGGGTTGGACCATGTCTACCGGCTCAGCCAAGTATATTGCCGACGTGATCAGCGGCCGCAAACCGGAAATCAGCGCCGAAGGTCTTGGCATTGAACGCTACAGCAAAACTCAGCAACCAAAATTAAAAGCTCAGTACGCTGGCTGAATCAATTCCGCACGATAGATTCCAACCAGCTCCTCTTGTCCCCGGAGCCTAACTCCGGGGGCTATTTTCGAATGATTGATACTTTTAAAAAACGTCAATTCGCCAACCAGGAAAACGGACATGCAAAAATCCATTATTCATACTGACAAAGCACCCGCTGCCATTGGTACTTATTCCCAGGCCGTCAAAGTGGGAAACACCGTTTATATCTCCGGCCAGATTCCTCTGAACCCGACTTCGATGGAAATCGTCAGCGATTCCTTCGAAGCCCAGGCCAAGCGCGTATTTGACAATATGGGTGCGATTATCGAAGCTGCCGGCGGTGAGTTTTCCGACATTGTTAAACTGACTATCCTGCTCTCTGATATGCAGTACTTCCCTCAGGTCAATGAAGTCATGGCTCAGTACTTCCAGGAGCCCTATCCCGCCCGTGCCGCTTACGCCGTGAAGCAACTGCCCCGAAACGTGGATATCGAAGTAGAAGCCATAATGGTTGTCGCAGAATAACGTCCACTGTTTTCCTCCTCTCCTCTCGCGAGAGGGGGATAGAGCCCACTGGCGCACCACCGCACCATCCAGCATAATCCCATTAGATTGATTTGGAGCGTTTCTCTATGAGTCGTAAGGCACGGGCTGTCATTGACCTCGACGCCATCCGCCAAAACTACCGTCTGGCTAAGGCCATGGCACCCCAGGGCCGGGCGCTGGCGGTGGTAAAAGCCAATGCATACGGCCATGGCGCAGTGACAGTGGCAAAAGCACTCTATTCAGATGCTGACGCCTATGCGGTGGCATGTGTGGAAGAAGCCGTTGAATTACGGGATAACGGTATCGACAAGCCAATTCTTTTGCTGGAAGGTTTTTTTGATCGCCAGGATCTGCAGGCTATCCAGGACTACCAACTCTGGACTGCGATTCATGATCTGAGCCAGATTGACGCCCTCAAGCACTGGTCCGGTAACCAAACGACCCAAGCCTGGCTGAAAGTCGATTCCGGAATGCACCGCCTCGGCATTGCCCCGGAGAAAGCCCGAGAGGCCTATCAGCAACTGACGGCTCTCTCCCATATCAGCGAAGTGGTGATGATGACCCACTTTGCCTGTGCCGACGAATTGGACAATCCCTGCACTTCAAACCAGATTCGAGTGTTCAAGCAGGCCTGTGAAGGCATTCCCGCACGCCAAAGTATCGCCAACTCCGCCGGAACCCTTGGCTGGCCAGAGGCACTGGCAGACTGGCAACGTCCCGGCCTGATGTTGTACGGCGCTTCCCCCTTTTCCTGCGCGCATCCAAACGGAGACAAGTTGCAAAAAGCCATGAGTCTGCGCTCGGAAATCATCGCTATCCGTAACATCAATTCTGGTGAAGCCGTTGGTTACGGCGCTACATGGAAGGCTGATCAACCCACCAGAGTCGGCACCGTTGCCATGGGCTATGGCGATGGCTTTCATCGTCAGGCGAAATCCGGCACCCCGGTGCTGGTAAATGGCCACCGCACCAATATCATCGGTCGTGTATCCATGGATATGATCACGGTAAACCTGACCGGCCTTAAAGATGTCAAACCTGGTTCTGAAGTGGAATTCTGGGGTAAAGATCTTACCTTGGATGAAGTGGCACCCTGGTATGACTCAGTACCTTATACCCTGACCACTTGTCTGACACCGCGGGTGCATCGGGAGTATGTGGGTAACCCTAATAGGTAATTAGTGGTACGGCCCAGATCACTTGCCGAACTCAACGCTCAAATTTTGTCGATAGCACTATCGACGACATGGTTTTCTCAATCCCCTCAATTTCCCCGATTTTGTCCAACACCTGGTCCAACTGCTGGGTGTTTTCGGCTCTTATCAAAGCAATCAGATCATACTGACCATTGACGGTGTAGAGAGAAAAGACCTGGCTGATCCGGCTCAGGCCGTTGGTTACCTGCTTGCTGAGTTTTGGATTTACCTCAATCATGACCTGGGCGGTCACAAGGTTGCTGGTGTATTCCTCATTCAGGCGCAGGGTATAGCCCCGGATAATACCGGAGGACTCCAACTTGCTGATACGTTCATGCACAGCAGTACGGGACAAATTGAGTTTACGCGCCAGTGCCGCTGTGGATTCCCGGGCATTGGCACGCAACAGATTGATTAACTGCAGATTCTTTTCGTCCATCAGCACAAACCCCCAAATGCATAACTGTAAAACTGTAGGGGCGGACACACACCCTACGGAAGCCAGAATATCGGGAGCAAGTCATTGCCCGAAATCCGAAAATTCAGTCGAATCATCTATAAGAATAGATAATCCGTTCAATTTTAGCCGTAAATTAGTCGGTCTGACACTTACGATCCGATATCAAGGCTACTTAAACTAATTGAGTTAAAACAATTTTTATTGGGAGTGAGGAAATGAAATCGATCGTTGTTGTCGGCGCAGGAAAAATTGGGGTCATGATTGCGGATCTGCTGAGTGCCACCGGTGACTATGCTGTCACTATTGTGGACCAGTTCGAAGATTCTTTGGCACGAGTCAAAATTCAGGTGCCTGTAGTAGATACCAAACAAGCCGATGCTTCCAATCAGACGCAAATGGAAGCCGTATTCAAAGGCAAATTCGCCGTCATCAACTCCTGCCCCTTCAATATCAGCCGTTCCATCGCCACAGCCGCAGTTGCCCAGGGCGTTCACTATTTTGACCTGACCGAAGACGTTGCCAGTACCCGTGTGATCAAGGATCTGGCCAAAACCGCCAAATCCGCCCTGGTTCCCCAGTGTGGCCTGGCTCCCGGCTTTATCTCCATCGTGGCTTACGATCTGGCGAAGAAATTCGACACCTTGCACAACGTTCACATGCGTGTAGGCGCGCTGCCCCGTTATCCCTCCAACGCGTTGAAATACAACCTGACCTGGAGCACCGACGGTCTGATCAATGAATACCTGAATCCCTGTGAAGCCATCGTTAATGGCAAACTGCGTGAAGTACCGCCGCTGGAAGAGCTGGAGACCTTCTCCCTGGACGGTGACGACTACGAGGCCTTCAACACTTCCGGTGGCCTCGGCACTCTGTGTGAAACTCTTGAAGGCAAGGTAAAAAACCTCAACTACCGTACCGTGCGCTACCCCGGCCACCGTGACCTGATGAAAATGCTGATCAATGACCTCGGCCTGGGAGATCGTCCTGAATTACTGAAAGACATCATGGAATCCTCCGTGCCTGTCACCATGCAGGACGTCGTTCTGGTTTTCGTCAACGTCAGCGGTACCAAGAACGGTATGTTCGTGCAGGAAACCTTTGCCCGTAAAGTGTACAGCCGTGAAATAAACAACAGTGTGCGCAGCGCTATCCAGATCACGACTGCCAGCGGCATCTGCGCAGCCCTGGACCTCATGGTAGATGGCAAACTCCCACAACAAGGGTTTGTCCGTCAGGAAGATATCTGTTTTGATGACTTTATTGCCAACCGTTTCGGCCGTAACTATATGGCCGATGGCAACGAAATTCACAGTGGCACCAAAGGCTCTGCTGAGTCCGCCAGCAACGTAAAAAAGATTGCCTGATCACCCGGGAAAATGACGTTCCCGAGGAGGAAACAGAGACATGAATATCGAAACAATTTTCAGCAACCTCAAACTCGACGCTGCCATTCTTGGCAGCGGTGGCTATAAAGTCCGCTCTCCTATCGACGGCAGCATTATTGCACAACTGCAACTGGACACGGCTGACAGCGTTGAGAAGAAAATCCAAAAAGCAGCTGACGCCTTCAGAACCTGGCGTCGGGTACCCGCCCCCAGGCGTGGCGAATTGGTGCGCATATACGGTGAAATCCTGCGTGAACACAAGCAAACTTTGGGGGCATTGATCACCCTGGAGTGCGGCAAAATTGTCGCCGAAGGTGAAGGCGAAGTGCAGGAAATGATCGACATATGCGACTTTGCTGTGGGTCTGTCCCGTCAGCTTTATGGCAAGACTATTGCGTCTGAACGCCCTGATCACGCGCTACGGGAAACCTGGCATCCGCTGGGCCCGGTAGGCATCATCTCCGCCTTCAATTTCCCGATGGCGGTATGGTCCTGGAACACCGCCTTGTCCGTGGTCTGCGGTAACCCGGTGATCTGGAAACCTTCTGAGAAAAGCCCTCTGTGTGCCATTGCCTGCCAACACCTGTTCGAACAGGCCATGGCGAAATTCGGTGAAGCACCTGAAGGACTGTCTTCCGTGCTGGTGGGCGAAAAGGCTGTTGGCGAACAATTGGTCAACGACAAACGTGTCCCCCTGATCAGCGCCACCGGCAGTTGCGCCATGGGCCGTGTCGTTGGTGAGAAAGTGGCGGCCCGTTTCGGTAAATCCATCCTTGAGTTGGGCGGCAACAATGCGATTATCGTCACCGAGACTGCAGATCTGGACATGGCCACCCGCGCCATCGTGTTTGGCGCTGTAGGGACGGCCGGCCAGCGTTGTACCACCACTCGTCGGATCTTCGCCCACAACAGCATTAAAGACGAACTACTCAGCCGTCTGACCAAGGCTTATAGCCAGTTGCCTATCGGCAATCCTCAAGTACAGGGCACCCTGGTCGGGCCACTGATTGATTCACGCTCCTTCGAACAGATGGAACACGCCCTGCAGGATTCCCGCAATAAGGGTTGCAAGGTTCACGGCGGCGGTCGTGCCCTGGAGAATGATTTCCCGAATGCCTACTACGTGCATCCGGCCATTGTCGAAGGTGGCGATGCCATGACGAACAATGCCGAGGAAACCTTTGCTCCGATCCTGTACTACTTCAGCTACAGCGATCTGGAAAATGCCATTGACCGTCAGAACGACGTACCTCAGGGCCTTTCCTCCGCCATCTTCACCAACAGTATGCAGGAAGCGGAATTGTTCCTGTCAGCCGTTGGCAGTGATTGCGGTATCGCCAACGTTAACGTCGGCACCAGCGGTGCGGAAATAGGTGGCGCTTTCGGTGGCGAAAAGGAAACCGGCGGCGGTCGCGAATCCGGCTCCGATTCCTGGAAGGCTTACATGCGTCGATCTACCGCTACAGTGAATTATTCTACTGAGTTACCTTTGGCGCAGGGCATCAAATTCGATATTTGATTCGAGGCAAATAGAGTCCTTTCCCCTATCTTATCCCCTCTCCCTGCAGGGAGAGGGGATAGTAAACGCCAACATCAGATAGATATCAAACGGGCCGCCCTATCTATACCCTTCAGTCGACGAGTAACTGTCTGCAACATTCTGATAACCGGTACCAATACACGGGCACCATTTTCAGATCACCATTAAGCGCTTTTTTTCGATCCACGCAGGCTCTAATGTAGAGCAAGTCACAAATAGAGAATTGTGCTTGTCGCGAATACCAACCACACCATTTTCAGGCGGCAAAATTGCATCTGTGCTGTCTCAAATTAGTGCTTGTCGACACTTTTTGCCTCATCCACTCAATAACTTGCACTTATCCAGTGCAATCGTGGAAAACTTGTACCGATGACTGAGTCATAACGCTCAACCTTAACGTACTTACTTTGAAATCATGTACAGATCGTCACTTAACGTAACGGAATGAAATATAAAAAATTTTAATTGAACTGGGGAAAATAATACCTGTCCAACTCTATAGACATGATCTATGCTAAATCATAAGCGGAATGGTTCGTGCAAATGCACCCGTGAGACGATTATTTACTCTGGCTGATGACTTTATTTTGGTGAATTAAGACGCCTTGATGGAACAGAACAACACTATGACGTACTAATTGCACCAATGAACAGCAGCCGGGTTAACTCTTCGCCTACAGTGCCATCGAGTTAATATCAGAGGGGGCCTCTATGAGTATCTTTAGTCAATATACCAACCGATACGACGCGAGAAAGGAGGAAGAGTACACACTCGAAGAATACCTGGATATCTGTAAAAACGATCCGACTGCTTATGCCTCGGCTGCTGAACGCATGCTACTTGCCATAGGCGAACCAGAGCTTGTCGATACCAGTCGCGACTCACGACTTAGCCGCATCTTTTCCAACAAAGTCATCAAACGCTATCCCGAATTCGAAGAGTTCTACGGCATGGAAGAATGCGTGGAACAGATTGTGTCTTTCTTCAAACATGCGGCCCAGGGCCTGGAAGAAAAGAAACAGATTCTCTACCTGCTCGGCCCCGTCGGTGGTGGTAAATCCTCGCTGGCAGAAAAGCTCAAGCACTTGTTCGAAAAACAGCCTTTCTATGCGATCAAAGGGTCACCCGTGTTCGAATCCCCTCTCGGACTTTTTGACCCTGACGAAGATGGCAAAATTCTCACCGAAGAATATGGCATCCCCGATCGTTATCTCCGCTTTATCATGTCTCCCTGGGCAGTAAAACGGTTGCACGAGTTCAACGGAGATATCAGTCAGTTCAAAGTGGTTAAACTATACCCGTCTATTCTGAACCAGACAGCCATTTCCAAAACCGAGCCTGGGGATGAAAATAACCAGGATATTTCCGCACTGGTTGGTAAAGTCAATATCCGGATGCTGGAAGAATTTCCACAGCATGACCCGGATGCCTACAGCTTTGCCGGCGGCCTGTGTAAGGCTAACCAGGGGTTGCTGGAATTCGTTGAAATGTTCAAAGCACCTATCAAGGTTCTGCACCCTCTGTTAACAGCGACACAGGAAGGTAACTACAACACCACAGAAGGTATGGGTGCCGTGCCGTTCGAAGGTATTGTGCTGGCTCACTCCAACGAGTCTGAGTGGCAGACCTTCCGCAACAACAAGAACAACGAAGCCTTCCTTGACCGTATCTATATCGTCAAAGTGCCCTATTGCCTGAGAGTTTCCGAGGAAGTCAGGATTTACGAGAAGCTACTGAAAAACAGTTCTTTGGCTGGTTCGCCCTGTGCCCCGGATACCCTCGATATGTTGGCCCAGTTCAGCTGTCTGTCGCGACTGAAAGAGCCGGAAAATTCCAGTGTCTATTCCAAGATGAAGGTTTACGACGGTCAAAACATCAAGGATACCGATCCTAAAGCCAAATCGATCCAGGAATACAAGGATTCTGGTGGCGTTGACGAAGGCATGGAAGGAATGTCGACACGTTTCGCCTTCAAGATACTATCGAAAGTATTCAACTTTGACACCACTGAAGTGGCTGCCAATCCAGTGCACCTGCTCTATGTGCTTGAAAAGCAGATTGAGCAGGAACAGTTCCCACAGGAAGTGCATGATCGTTACCTGCGCTTTATCAAGGAATTCATGGCACCGCAGTATGTCGAATTTATCGGCAAGGAAATCCAAACAGCTTATTTGGAATCCTACTCTGAATACGGCCAGAACATTTTCGACCGCTATGTTACCTATGCGGACTTCTGGATTCAGGATCAGGAGTATCGGGATCCGGAAACCGGCGAAATATTCGACCGCGCCGCCATCAACGATGAACTGGAGAAAATTGAGAAGCCAGCCGGTATCAGTAACCCTAAAGACTTCCGTAACGAAGTGGTTAACTTTGTGCTGCGTGCCCGAGCCAATAATCAGGGTAAAAACCCTTCTTGGCTCAGTTACGAGAAGCTGCGTTCAGTGATCGAGAAGAAAATGTTCTCCAATACTGAGGACTTGCTACCGGTCATTTCCTTCAACCCGAAAGCGTCACAGGAAGATCAGAACAAACATCAGGAATTCGTGCGTCGCATGATTGAACGGGGTTATACCGAGAAACAGGTGCGACTGCTCTGCGAATGGTATTTGCGGGTACGTAAATCACAGTAAGTCATCCGGCTGCAGCTCCCGGGAGTATACGCAGCCTGAGGCTAATCAAGATTACGATGACTCGGCATTTACAATAATTTCCGACAACGGGAGCACACTATGGGTGTCACCCACGTTATTGACCGTCGCCTGAACGGTAAAAATAAGAGCGCTATCAATCGACAGCGCTTTCTCAGACGCTATCGTGACCATATCAAGAAAGCGGTCGCCGATGCAGTCAACAAGAGATCCATCACGGATATCGACCGTGGTGAAAGCATTTCTATACCCAGCAAAGATATCGGTGAGCCCACTTTCCGTCATGGCAAGGGGGGCCGTCGTTCTCAGAGCCATCCAGGCAACAAGGAGTTTGTCACCGGCGACAGCATTCCACGTCCACCCGGTGGAGGTGGCGGTGGCGGTTCCGGCCAGGGCCAGGCCAGCGACCAGGGTGAAGGTATGGATGATTTCGTATTCCAGATCTCCCAGGAGGAGTTTCTGGATTTCATGTTTGAAGATCTGGCCCTACCTAACCTGGTACAAAAGCAGTTAAAGGAAACCTCCAACTTTAAATACGTGCGGGCGGGGTACACCTCCCATGGGACACCCGCCAAAATCAACGTCATTCGCAGCATGCGGGGCGCATATGCCCGCCGCTTGGCGTTGTCAGGCAATGTACGCAAGAAGATCAGTGACCTGGAAGAGCAGTTGGAAGCGATTAAACGCTCGCCGGTACCGGATGATCCTGTTTTCAGTAAAGAGGATCAGATCGAAGCGCTGGAAGAAGAGATCAAACGACTAAAAGGGCGTGTTCAGCGCATTCCTTTCATCGATGAAATCGACATTCGCTACAACCAGCATGTCAAACAGCCGAAACCGGCGACCGCAGCGGTCATGTTCTGCCTGATGGACGTATCAGGCTCCATGAGCCAGACCCACAAGGATATCGCCAAACGTTTCTTTATCCTGTTGTATCTGTTCCTGAAGCGGAACTATGAAAAAATTGACGTAGTGTTTATCCGTCACCATACCAGCGCCAAGGAAGTGGACGAAGAAGAGTTTTTCTATTCCCGGGAAACTGGCGGCACCATTGTTTCCAGCGCATTGAAAATGATGCGGGAAATTATGGAACAGCGTTACCCTACTGAAGACTGGAATATCTATGCAGCCCAGGCATCGGACGGCGATAACTGGAATGATGACTCGCCCCGCTGCAGTAAATTATTGTCGGAAAATATCCTGCCCTTTGTGCAGTATTACTCGTATATTGAAATTACTCCCCATGAGCATCAGATGCTCTGGCATGAGTATGAAAAGCTGATGGAAATGTACAAGGATCGGTTCTCCATGCAGCAGATAATGGATGAAGCGGATATTTATCCGGTTTTCCGGAAGTTGTTCCAAAAACAGGTAGAGCATCATGCCTGAGACAGTCAATGAAACATTGCCGGACAAGAAACCCATAGTTCCAAAGGCGAACGAACGGAAACCGATTTCCAAGGAGTCTGAGTGGACTTTTGAGCTGATCCAGCAATATGACGAGGCCATTGCTGAATGTGCCCGGGAATTCAACCTGGAAACCTACCCCAACCAGATTGAGGTTATCAGCGCCGAGCAGATGATGGATGCATACTCATCAGTGGGCATGCCGGTCGGCTACAACCACTGGTCATTCGGTAAGCAGTTTCTACAGACTGAAAAGCTCTACAAGCGTGGCCAGATGGGGTTGGCCTACGAGATCGTCATTAATTCCGATCCCTGCATCGCTTACCTCATGGAAGAAAACACCATGATGATGCAGGCTCTGGTCATTGCCCATGCCTGTTACGGGCATAATTCATTCTTTAAAGGCAATTACCTGTTCCGCACCTGGACCGATGCCAGTGCTATCATCGACTACCTGATTTTCGCCAAAAACTATCTGGCTGAATGTGAACGCCGCCATGGCATCAATGCTGTGGAACAGATACTGGATTCCTGCCACGCCATCATGAATCATGGGGTGGACCGCTATAAACGCCCTTCACCCATTTCAGCGGCGGAAGAGGTGAAAAGACAGCGCGAACGGGAAGAATATCTGCAGAAGCAGGTCAATGATCTGTGGCGCACTATCCCATTGAAAGGTAGCGACAAGGAAATTCAAAACCAGAAGCGCTTCCCAGTGGAGCCTCAGGAAAACCTGCTTTACTTTATTGAGAAAAATGCCCCTCTGCTGGAACCCTGGCAACGGGAAGTGGTCAGGATTGTTCGCAAAGTCGCGCAATACTTCTATCCCCAGCGCCAAACCCAGGTCATGAACGAGGGCTGGGCGACCTTCTGGCACTATACGCTGATCAACCGGCTCTATGATAAAGGCCAGATTACTGATGGCTTTATGTTGGAGTTTTTACAAAGCCACACGTCAGTCGTTTACCAGCCGCCGTTTGACAGCCCCTGGTACAGCGGCATCAACCCCTATGCCCTGGGTTTTGCCATGTTCCAGGACATTAAAAGAATCTGCACTGACCCAACTGATGAGGATCGTCACTGGTTTCCGGATATAGCTGGCTCTGACTGGCTGGAAACACTGCATTTCGCCATGCGCAACTTCAAGGATGAGAGCTTTATCCTGCAGTTTCTGTCGCCCAAGGTGATTCGTGATTTCAAATTCTTCACTATTCTGGATGATGATCACGACGCCGAATATCAAGTAACCGCCATTCATGATGATTCCGGTTACAGAGCCGTACGGGAGCAACTGGCACGACAATATAACCTGAGTTTCCGAGACCCGAATATTCAGGCCTGGAATGTGGATGTACGCGGCGATCGCTCCCTCACCTTGCGCCACACCCCCATCGACCGGGTTCCACTATACGACAAGGAAGTAGCAGAAGTTTTAAAGCATGTGCACCGTTTGTGGGGCTTTGACATTCACCTGGTATCCGTCGATGGCGACAAGGCCATTAAGAGCTACCACTGTCCGGAAAAGCCACCGGTCGAGGAAGATGACAGCGACGATTAAACGCTTTATTTCACGCTAAGCCGGTATTAGTAGGGATTGGACGCGTACCGGACGGGAATATCTGCCTTCAGGGGGCCAGTAAAAACATTTCCGCTGCAGGCAGTTCGGTCTCGTGTAATTGATACAGAGCTGCCATTCTGCCATCTTCCCACATTGTTTTTACCGCCGCGTCAAATCGCTGCACCACAGCCGCAGCTTCAGGATAATTTTTGGAAACCATCAGGTGATAACCATTTACCTGTATCGGTTTAGGTAATACATCGATCGGGGGGTGATTGCCATACAGCTGATAAATCAGAGCGCGTCCGGTTTCTTCGCCTATAGGTACCAGGTCAACCCTACCCGCAACCAGAATCTGGAAGCAGGTCTTAAGGTCATGAGGCTCCCATAACTTGACCAGGCTGGAGTCGAGTAAACGCAAAATACTTTCATGGCTGTAGCCTAGAGGCCGACAGATAATTTTGTCCTGCAAATCACTGTCCTGCTCAAACTTTATGTCAGCACCGGCGGCAATAAAAAAGCGTTCTACGGTAACGTATAGAGGTACCGAAAAATAAAATTTTTCCAGTCTATCCTTGTCTTTAACATAGGGAAAAGCACCCAACACCTGAGCCAAATCGGTCCTGCGATAGGCCTGATTCCAGGGCAGATACTCGACTTCGCTGGTCGCCCCCATACGCTCCACGGCTTCCTGAATTATCTGGGTAACCAGACCGCCTTCAGGTAAGTCAGGCCCGCTGAAAGGCGGATTACTGTCTAATCCGGTGACAACGGTATAGCGTTCCTGGCCATAGCTGCTTGAGCTGATAAATGCCAGCAGGATCGCATAAATTAATAAAATTTGAGGTCCTTTCAAACTTATGCCTACTTATGAATATTGGCAGCAATGTTGCCTGTTTAGGTCTACTTCAAGCCTGGGACGTAAGATCATCCATTAAGTATAGGCAATCGTAGGAAAACACACTAATTGGCTATATTGCCCTCGGTAAGTGGTTTTATTTCTCCAAAGGGCACTGAAATTCTCCCAATGGCATTAACGTAAAGACTGTTGGATTCAGGAAGGTATTTACGACGCCTTCCTGCAATCATCCATAAAACACCAGGGGCTGCTTCGCAGCCCCTTTTTTTGTGCTCCGGTCTATCCTTAATGGGCCTTCAATGTTACTACTTCAATCCGCTATGATAATAGGTTTTGAGCTATCGACTGATTGATTCCATGCAAAGCAACGAGTTCGATATAGATAAGGCGCTACAGGCAGCCGCAACTTTACAACAGGTGCTGGCGGCCCGTACCCATAAAAAGAAAATATGGGGCCAGGAAATTATTGTACCCGGTCAGTTGGGAGAAGCACTCAAATTACCGACCATTATTTCCAGGCTTTCCAGTAAGGTCTCCAAACGTCGTGATCGGGGTCTTGAGCAGTTTCGAGACCTTTGGGACACCCTGTCTTACTCGACACGTAAGGATGTACTTACTCACATCGGCTGGTACGATCCAAACGACCTGGACTGGGAAGATAAACGTTCGAATCGACGCCCGTCACTAGGCAGTAACGACGACTAATGTCAACATAAACTCCAGGGGCTCATACCCCCTTGTTGAGAACAAACAGGAACTGTCCCTTATCGCCGCCTGGCATTGTATTCACTGACATGAGAAGCGCAGGGTCAAATAAGCCATCCCGCTGATTCTGTGCAATACCCGGAAAATACAGTTGCGTGGTGAGCAGCAGTTGCTGATTTTGCCACAAACGCACATGGAAATGCGGGGTCCGGCCAGGATAAAGACCGGGGTGAATAGTGAGAAATGAAAAGCCTCCCCGGGAATGACTGCGCTGGTATCCACGATAACGATATCCCCGGCGATCATATTGCCCCTGGGCATTGGCGTGCCAAAGATCGACGACCACATTCTCCAACGGCTGGCACTGCTGGTTCACCACCCAACCCTGAAGCAAGAAAGTATCACCGGTATCGCCTTCACGCAGATCCCGTCGTTCAGGACTCCGGGCAAGATAAAAGGGGCCTGCGGTTTGTGCGGCCGTCAGATCTGCATTATTACCACATGCAGGCGTCGGTGGGAGTGTTGCCTCTTCCCCCATCACAACAGCACTTAAAGGACTCATGATTGAGGCCGCAACGCCGGTTAGCAAAAGCTTTCGTCGATTCACTAACATCACAATATCTCCGATCACATCGCATCAAAGGCAGTGCTATTTTATCGCGTCCGCCGACGATGTTTGAGAACCTTCGCCCGAAACTGAGAACATCCGCTTTACATCTTCCACAATCAAATAATTTACCGGCACCAGCAGCAAAGTCAGAACGGTCGCAAACAGTATCCCGAACCCCAATGACACCGCCATGGGGATGAGAAACTGCGCTTGCGTGGATTTCTCAAATAAAAGCGGCATCAGGCCGATGAACGTTGTCAACGAAGTCAGCATAACCGGCCGAAATCGCTTGACCCCGGCAGTAAGAATGGCATCCCGAAGCGGCTCTGAATGTCGACGTCTCTGATTGATAAAATCCACCAGTACCAGACTGTCATTTACCACCACGCCGATAAGCGCCAACATTCCCAACAAACTGATTAGTGTCAGATCCATTCCCATGATCATGTGTCCACCAATAGCACCAATGGCACCGAAAGGGATGACGGACATGACTATAATCGGCTGAAAGTAAGACTTGAAGGGAATCGCCAACAGGCTATAGATCACAAACACCACGAACAGCAGTCCCCACTTGAGGCTGCTGAAAGACTCCCGCTGTTCCCGCGCCTCGCCTTCCCAGGAATACTGTACACCAGGATATTGATGCATCAGGCCATCCATAAAATCGTTCATTTCCTGCTGCAACAACAGCATATTGGTGTTGAGCTTGTCGATATCCGCCTGCACATTGACAGTACGATAGCGGTCAATACGGGTGATCGTTGTAGGGCTAAGTCCCGGCTGTAAATCCGCCACCTGCGCCAGAGGTATACGCCGCCCATCCTGGGTAGTAAGCAGCATGTCCTGAAGCTGATTAATATTGCGCCGACCGGCTTCCGTAAAGCGCACGATCACGTGCACATTATCCCTACCACGCTGAATACGCTGAACTTCATAGCCGTAAAACGCCTGCCGTACCTGGTTCACGATATCGGACCGACTCATCCCCAAGGTATAGGCTTCCTGCCGTAGAATGATCTGCAGCTCTTCCTTCCCGTCCGACAGGGTATCGGTAATATCAAAAATCGTCGGGTAGATCGCCAGACGGGACTTGATCTGGTCAGATACGGCCTTCAGATCCGTAAAATTCTGGCCTGACAACTGAATATCGACCGGTTCATTTACCCGACCGATTTCCGCCCGGTACGTCAGAGATTCCGCGCCCGCTACCGCGCCGATAAGCCCTCGCCATTCATTTACTAAAGCATTGCTGGTGATCTCCGTCGTACGGTCTTCCGGTGCGGTAATTTCGAAAAACACACGGCCATGATGGGAGGCATTACTTCCCCCCCAGGCGCTTCCTGTGGTCGCCTGGATATCCAGGATCAGGTCTTCACCATTCTGACTATATTTGTCCTTAAGCTTAAGTGCAGCCTCGGTCATTCGTGCCACATGAGCATCTGTCACTTCAAACGGTGTTCCTACCGGCATTGTCAGCGAAGCTCGGGCAATCTCGCTCTGCACCCGGGGGAAAAAGACAAACTTTACCCAACCTGAGGTGAATAACGCATACAAAAGAATCAGTAAACCCACTGAAAAAGACAGGAACAAATAGCGGTGATGCAGAGTCCAGCGCAGCAATGGATGATAGTAGTACAACACGGCCCGCTCAAAACCGTCGGCAAAACTCTGTTGCCATTGTTGCAGGCGTCCCACCCGCTGTCCGGGTTGGGGAATTTTGACATGCCGTAAATGCGCTGGAAGAATCAGCTTTGACTCTATCAGCGAAAAAGCAAAGATCGGAATCACTACCACGGGTATCTGGGCAAATAACTGGCCCCTGGCCCCTTCAACAAAGGCGATTGGTAAAAAGGCCGCCATGGTGGTCAATATGCCGAAGGTGACGGGCACAGCCACTTCATGGGTACCATCAATAGCAGCAGACAGGCCGGGTTTGCCCTGCCGCAGGTGAGTGTAAACGTTCTCCCCAGTGACGATTGCGTCATCCACAACAATTCCCAGAACCAGAATGAAAGCAAACAAACTGAAGATATTCAGGGTAACACCAAAAAAGGGCATGAACAGAAATGCCCCCATGAATGAAATAGGTACCCCGAGGAACACCCAAAAGGCCACCGAGGGACGGAGAAAGAGCGTCAGTAGCAACAACACCAGGATGCCACCCTGGATGGCATTATTGGTGAGCGTCTGCAATCGCTTCTTGACGATCTTGGAACGGTCGCGCCAATAGGTCATAGTCACTGTTTCAGGGAGTTTATGTTGCTGCTCGGCAATATAGTTTTTCACTTTGTCGGCAACGTCGATCGCGCTCTGCTCCCCCACCCGAAAGACATCAACAAAGGCAGCAGGCTGACCGTTAAAACGCGACCGCAGTGGCGACTCTTCAAAACCATCCCTTACCTGAGCCAGATCCCGCAATCGAATCAAACTGCCATCTCTTTGGGTAAGAATGACAATGCTCTCAAAATCGTCTCTCCGATATGCCTGCCCTTTGGAGCGAATGACGACCTCACCTCCTTCCGTTCTGAGCGCACCGGCAGAAACATCCAGCGAACTGCGGCTGATCGCGTCAGCAATCTGCTGCAGCGTAATCTGATACTGCTTCAATACTGTATCCGAGACTTCTATCGCCATTTCATATTGACGAACACCATCAAGGGAAACCTGGGTTATTCCAGGTATACGCAGCAGGTCATCGCGCACTCTTTCAGCCTGCTGGCGGATTTCCAACTCCGACAAAGGGCCTGAGATTGCGACAGTAATCACTTCACGGGTGTACTGGGCCAGGCTGACGACCGGGTTATCCGCGTCTGGAGGAAAGGTACTGATAGCGTCTACTCTGTTCTTAACTTCGGTGAGTACGTCTTTAGGATCATAATCACTATCAACGTCGATGCGGACCCGGCCAGAGCTTTCCGAGCTGTAACTGGTAATTTTTTCGATCCCTTCAACGTCCTGTACCGCTTCTTCAATTTTGACGCTGATACCCTCTTCAACCTCTTCCGGGGTGGCTCCACGTAATGAAAGGGAGACGTTAATCGCCCGCGGGTCGATACTCGGGAACACCTCCAGGGGAATGCTCAACGAAAGAGACATCATGCCCAATAACAGCAACACCACCATCAGCAGATTGGCCGCAACAGGGTTTCGCGCAAACCAGGCAATCATTGGGTCACTGACTCCGTCACATCCGCTGCAGGAGTCCGGGTAGAGGCTGTGGTGTTCATCTCATGATTAATGCGGGTAATCGCTATACCGCTACTAACCTGCCCCAGGGTTGTCAGAACCAGCTCATCCCCTGCTTTGATGCCTTCAGTGACTAACACTTCCTGTGGCCCCTGCCACCCGATTTTTATCGCGCGACGCACCAGAACGTTATCCACCACCAGGTAAACATAGCTTCCCTGATAGACGGTGGAAGAAGGAATAACGATGGCTTCATTAATGGACACCCCCTCAATTTCAGCAGTAATGTACTGCCCTATTTTCAACGGATAACGGGTGTTTTTCTGCAATCCAAAGGGATCGTCAATCTGGGCAATCACGTAAAGTTGCTGGGAGGCGCTGTCAATACTGCCTTCTGTGCGCACTATGCGCCCCTGCCAGCGCTGAGGTGGTGATACCAGGGAGTTATAAAAAGTGACCTTAGGGAGCTCAGTCTGAGCATGTTCCTGACCGGGCAGGGGCTCGGGAATGTTAATGTAAGCCAAGTCAGCATTTTTCAACGGCAAACGAACCTCCACATAATCAGTAGCAAATATTTCCGCTACCGTCACCTGAGGAGCCACCACTGCACCTATATCCACTTGCTTACTGAGAATCCGACCTGAAAAAGGAGCCCGTATATGGGTTCGCTCCAGATTGATATTTGCTTGTGTCAGATGTGCCTTTGCCGTGGTCAGCCGGGCTTGTGCAGCTTTCAGATAGGGAGTACGGAGGGCTAACTCGGAGGCACTGTCACGGCCGCCAATCTTGTCCCAGTCTTTCTTTGCCTGACGGACACGGGCGTTTTCCTCAGCCAGAGCAAGCTCAGCATCGACCACCTCGCCTTCCGCAACATCAACTAATACCTGGTAGTCAACCGGGTCAATCTGCAGCAGAATTTCCCCTTTGCTGAAATAACCACCAGAACGAAAAGAGGGAGACACAGCTATTACCTTGCCTGACACCTGAGAGAGCAGAGTGATCTGGGTTCTTGGTTGTACCAGCCCGAATGACTGAATGCTCACCGGCTGGGTTACTGCCCTGATGAGTTTGGTTTCAACAGCCACTTGCGGCCGTTCCACATGATTTTTCTTGGGTACTTCCGGGGATACCTGAGTTAGGAGGAAAGCAACGGCTGCAAATGCCGCCAGAACCACAATGGGTAACAATGTGCGCACTGCACCGGACCAAGCCATAAAGCAACCTTATCAACAGATCATATATACATCGCTATATCACCACACCAGTTATACGTCGCCTGTTCAGGAAATGTCCATGACATCCACATTACAAACCCAAATGATAGCACTGGCTTATTGGCAAGAAGTCTGACTGAAAGTGCATTAACCGAAGCTGAACTGTGTCAGCTCCGGTTTTTTGAGAGTGGGACCGGTGGTCAAAAGCAAAAAGTGGGAACTGTAGTCAATCGCAGATTGTGTTTCACCACAGGTCTGTTTTCCCACAATGCGGAAATATCCAAGCCTACTGATTTAGCTGTAGGTAATGGAAGCGCAAGTGTTCATCGATAAAGGTACTGATGAAAAAGTAGCTGTGGTCGTATCCTTCACGACGGTTCAGGATCAAAGAAATGCCCTGCTCCTCACAGGCCGCCTCCAGTTTGGCCGGGAGTAGCTCGCGCTCGAGAAACTGGTCGTCCAAACCCTGATCTACCAGTATCGCGGGGACTTTTTTACCCGCCTTAATCAAGGCGCAGGCATCATATTTTTCCCAAGCAGCTGAGCGCTCACCCAGATAGCCTGCCAGGGCTTTTTGCCCCCAGGGGCAATCCATTGGGGTACAGATAGGTGCAAAAGCAGACACTGAGCGGAATTTTCCCGGTTCCTTCAAGGCAATCGTCAGAGCACCATGCCCCCCCATGGAATGACCAAATATGCCTATACGTTTGTCATCGATGGGAAACCGGGACAGAACCAATTCATAGAGTTCAGAAGTGATATAGGAATACATCCTATAGTGATTCGACCAGGGTGCTTCCGTCGCATCCAGATAAAATCCGGCGGCAGAGCCGAAGTCATAGCTCTCGTCCTCACCGGGAAGATTAACCCCGCGCGGGCTGGTGTCCGGCACTACTATAATCATGCCGAGATCGTTGGCCCGTGCTTCCACATGGGCTTTTTCAACAAAGTTCCGATCACTGCAGGTCAATCCTGACAACCAGAACAACCCTGGCAGGTTACGGATGTCCTCGCTGGCGATTTCCGGTACATACACGGAAAACACCATCTCACAACGCAAAACCTGAGAACTGTGACGGAACTGTTTCCAGTAGCCTCCCTGGCAGCGCTGCTGTTGTATAAATTCAAACGCCATTATGTGTTCCTATTAGCTACTGTTTGATCCTGTATGCCCCTAATTAGAAACATTTCCTGAGGCTGAAGGACATCCTTAACCATTAAAACAGTATGACCGAACGAATGCTCTTACCTTCATGCATATAATCAAAGGCCTTATTAATATCTTCCAGTGGCAGGGTAAAGGTGACCATGGGGTCCACTTTGATTTCGCCGGACATATATTTATCCACATAGCCAGGTAGCTGACTGCGGCCTTTCACACCACCGAAGGCTGTCCCTTTCCAGGTTCTGCCGGTTACCAGTTGGAATGGACGGGTGGAAATTTCCTGGCCTGCACCAGCTACGCCGATTATGACGGAAGTTCCCCAGCCTTTATGGCAGCATTCCAGAGCCGAACGCATCAGGTTCACGTTACCGATGCATTCAAAGGAGTAATCCACGCCACCACCGGTCAATTCCACGATGGCCTCCTGAATGGGCACCGAATAGTCCTTGGGGTTTACGCAATCGGTCGCGCCCAGGGACCTGGCCATTTCGAATTTCTCCGGATTGATATCGATGGCTATTATCCGACCTGCTTTGGCCATCGCGGCTCCTTGGATTACGCTGAGGCCGATACCACCCAAACCGAATACTGCAACCGTGGCACCGGGTTCAACATTGGCAGTATTCAGTACAGCACCAATGCCCGTCGTCACACCACAGCCCAGCAGGCATACTTTGTCCAGAGGCGCGGCGGGATCGATTTTTGCCAGGGCAATTTCTGGTAAAACAGTATATTCAGAGAACGTGGAAGTGCCCATATAGTGGTAGAGAGGCTTTCCCTGATAGGAAAAGCGGGATGTACCGTCCGGCATTAGCCCCTGCCCCTGGGTACTGCGAATCGCCTGGCAAAGGTTGGTTTTGCCGGATAGACAGAAATTGCACTGCCCGCATTCGGGGGTATATAGCGGAATGACATGATCACCCGGCTTAACGGAAGTCACGCCTTCCCCCACCTCGACAACAATACCGCCGCCTTCATGGCCAAGAATGCATGGAAACAGGCCTTCTGGATCGTCTCCTGACAGCGTATAGGCATCGGTGTGACAGACACCAGTAGCCACGATTTGAACCATTACCTCACCAGCCTTGGGGCCTTCTACGTCCACTTCAACAATTTCAAGAGGTTTACCGGCAGCAAAGGCCACAGCAGCACGTGATTTCATGGGAATATCCTTGGAATTTTGGGGAATGCATCTTTATTTGGTTTGCAGCAACAACCGATTAACAGCACTGGCCTGCTCTGTACATATACTACTTATGGCCACAGCAGGTATTACTTTTAACTACAGCAGGCTAAAAATATACGCTCATAGGGTAAGACCTGCAACCTTAGTCCGGCCACTTTTCCCAGCGGGAACAATGACTTGTAGCAATAGAATACATAGAGTGGTGAACTATGAAAGCACGCAAAACGACATATACAGGACTAAAAACGAATTTCGCCGGATCACCAAGCCGATCCGGCTGATGACCGTCGGCAATGCGTTACTCTGCCGGCGATCAGACATGACGGTATCAAATTGCAGAATTACCCACCAACCAGCCCACACTGTCAATGACAACGGCAGCGGTTAGAACTGCCGTAAATATAGCGGAAGCAAACAACAGCACATATTGGGTCATTGCTGGTTTGCCGGCAGATATCAGTCTCTTGGCATACATGATCGCATCTCCTGAGAATATTGAATGCTTCACTTAATTGGATAGAGTTTCCATAGCTAAATATGCGCTCATTACAGGCAAAACCCATCACGAAATTGCAGTGAATCAGATCAGAATTCTGACACCCGGAGTTTTCGATTCTCATTGGCCCTACAGAAATCTTGAAATGACTGAGATAAAGAATGACATGAGCGAGATGCTTAATGAAATTGCGGCCATGCCTGTGGCGAATCGATACTTGCGACTCTCGTCCCGCATGCCTGCAAGTACAGATGATAGATAGGGAAAGTTCACCACATTTCGATCCTGTCTGGTACCACGACCAAACAAAGGCGAAAACAGAAACACATAGCTGTCCTTCTCCACCTCATATCGGTACTTTTTATCCAGGTGATCGAACAACCGGCTGACCAGAAGCGTCCTATCCAGCTTTAGTTTTGCGGCAATAAAGTCCAGGTCCATCGGCACAAAGCTCTTATGCTGCCGGGTATCGGTTGCCGGATTCCCGGCAGCTTGCGGAATATGGTCACCGCCCTGATCGCTGAATTCCAGGTAGCGTGGTAAATGGTGTTCGAAAATTAAATCAAGGATTTGCAGATCTGTCGGCGTACTGGACATATCAGCCCCCCTATCGTCATTCTGCTTGCCCCACAAGAGGTCAAGGGTCGATGGTTACTGCTGCGTCTGAATACACTGAATAAGTGATCAACCGGGCACCATATCTCAGCGCCCCGATTCCGGTAGGTTGACTATGATTCACAGACTAATAGCATAATAGTCCATTCATGCTTCTTGCGTAGATTCATCCCTTTTTAGCATAAGTACACTTTTAGCACAGGTACAAGTCGATGGCGCTCACCGCTTTTATTCTGATTGCACTCATCATTGTGGCAGCCGGAATTCTTACCCGCCGTAAAATGACACCCCAAACATCAGCCTGCCTTAAGGAATTGAGCCAGTACATCAGGAAAGTGGAAACTCCGTCTAAATCTGAAATAACGAGGATATTGCAGCATCACGCTTTGAATACGCAGCAGGCTGGAGAACTCGCCAGGCAATTGCCCCCCAAAATTAAACGGGGTGGCAATTCAAAAGATGACACCATGGAAGCCATGCGTATTGTGCGTGAAGCAATCGCAGACCTGGCGAAATCGTAAGGAAAGCTTAAACAAAGTAGCGGGTTAAAGAGCAGTGGATTGAGACCAGTTAATTTAAACGACACCTGGTAATCAAGAAGAATCGGAAAGTAAAGGAAGGGAATAAGTCGGTAGCGGCAGGACTAATAATAAGCTGAACCACGTTGAACAGTCAGTAACGGATTCAGCTTAGATTTATGAGTCTGCTCACTAGGCTACCTTCCTGGCCACCGGGCTGCTTTTAATACCCAATTCAGCTGCAAGCAGACGGTCATAGATAAGTTTTGAATCGCCACGTAGATTTTCTTTGACGCCATTTTTACCCAAGTAGTACGGAGCTCTCTGTCCCTTGAACTCAAAGAAATCACCGGCCTGGACAAAGGGAAGCCCCATAAAAGACAGCCTTCTCGCCAATCGTTTCTCCATCAGGCAGTGCATATGTCGAAGCGTTGGGCTGGCGTGAAAATGTGCCAAAGCACTAAGGTACAGCAGACGTGCGACTTCAATGGAGTAACCGTTGGAGATCATGGTAGCCGCTTCAGGAACCACAGCCAGCCTGGAGATTTCGATGTAGCTTCCTGCCTCGTAGTTTGAAGGGGCCAGATCCGGAGCAAAGAAATCATGCGGATAGACATTTTCGATGGGAATAGACTGTGTTGCTTTGCTTTTAGGAGCTACCAGTCGGATAGTTCCGACGAATCGCCCTGTCAGTTCGTCTTTGACCAAATAATGCTTTGACCAACCATCGAACAAGTCTGTTTCCAGACCCCGGGCATTTTTCTGGGAACTCTCATAAGCTAAGTGTTTGCAGTATACCTCATATCGGATTCTGAAGACCTCTTCCTTCAGGTTGAAAGTGTCTGCTTTAAGTACGGAAACTGGTCTTCCATCGGCGGTGAGAAGTGGTTCCAGTTTATGCGATGAATATAATTTCTGTTTTTCTGCTAACACGGCAGTTACCTTTAATTCTGTTTTCGTTGGACAACCCTTGCTTTAGCTTCCATGCGAACCATGGCGACATGGGTGTATATCCCTCTTCCGTCGCTTAACACGACCACGCATTCACTACAGCACATCCAATGCCAGAATAGCTTTTCACATATAAATCATGAACTTAAACATGTATCTTTATAGTTCTACCAACAAATTACTGAATTAAGCCCACAGATTAGCTGGAAAATGTTTCTGAACTGCGACAGTCTACCCAACTGAGCTAAATAATAACTGTTACATCAGAAACTTATACTGTCGCAGTTTTGCGACAACCCTCACGGCCTCGACACTCACTTACAAAAATTCTGACGTTTTCCGCAAGCTTGATTCTGTAACCACCCCCTACGTTAGTCGTCACAGAATGATAGCGAGTCCGTACTATAAACGATGGTTTAGTTTCCATACAAAGTGAAATTTCAATTTTCTAAACCGATAACCAGTTCCGTTTTCTTTTTGGCCCCCCCCTCAGCGACGGAATCGCGTATAAATCCATCAATAAATCCTCGCCCAGAGAACGACTAATTGCCTTAGGCGTCATACTTTACATTCTAAAAACAACTGTATTTACATCCCACAAACAACTATATATAGTGCATAAACTTTGGTTTGCACCCATATCTGGGATATATATTGATATAAATTTCACCAGCTATGCGCCGCACTAAGAGGGAATCCGGTGAGAATCCGGAACTGACGCGCAGCGGTATTGGGGAACGAAAGCGACACGAGCGATAATTTCACTCAGGCACTGTTGAATAACGAAAATTCGATGGGAAGCCGTCGCTGTAGATAATCAGGTGATCATCTCACCATTGATTCCGCCCCTGAGTCCGAAGACCTGCCAAAGAGATTTGAAGCCGCTGTTAGGCTTCGAACCACCTTTTGCCTTCGCGAACCAGGGTAACAGTGCATCTCAGCGGCTATTTTTGAACAGATTGATCTTTCGTACACAAGAACTTTCAGTACATAGCATCATTCTGCATCAGGCAACACCACTGTCTTGTTCTGTGCTTCCTCAATTCGCGGGGAATTTGTCAACGCGAATCAGGAAGAACAGATATGTCCCAGATCTCATCCGCGCCGGGCGAAACTCCGCTTCCCGGCGAATTCAATCTTCAGGTAATCAAACGTAACGGTCAGGCTGTTCCTTATCAAGGCCAGAAAATTGTCCTTGCTGTCACCAAAGCCTTCCTGGCCGTAGAAGGAGAGACTGCAGCAATATCCGGACGGGTACGGGAGTCGATTAGTCACCTCGCCGACGATATCACCCAGCGATTAAAGCGTCGCCTGCCCAGCGGCGGTGCCGTACACATTGAGGAAATTCAAGACCTCGTCGAATTGGGGCTCATGCGTGCCGGTTTCCAAAAAGTGGCCCGCGCCTATGTGCTCTACCGGGAAGAACATGCCCGCCAGCGCCAGATAACCTCAGGTCCGGCGCCCATCGATG
Source organism: Hahella sp. (assembly GCA_050299855.1). GTDB lineage: Bacteria > Pseudomonadota > Gammaproteobacteria > Pseudomonadales > Oleiphilaceae > Hahella. The sequence continues at coordinate 111,016 of JBNKWQ010000053.1, read as the reverse complement.
AGTCCCATCCTAGTATTAACGTTACTAATCCTGATGGTTCCCTGTCGCCGCTAAATGTGACCCGTCTGCAAACAGTCATTCGCGAAGCCTGTATCGGACTGGACGGCGTGGATGCAGAAAAAGTGACGGTACAGGCTATTCGCAACCTCTACAACGGCGTCAAATACCGGGAAGTTAACACCGCGCTGGTCATGGCAGCACGCCCGTTGATTGAATCAGAACCGAACTATTCTCTTGTCAGTGCGCGTTTGCTGCTCGACGGATTGCGTTCCGAGGTGTTGCAGTTCTTGGAAATTGCAGACGCTGCAACTGAGACGGAGATGGCTGAACTCTACCCTCACACCTTTGCCAAAACCATCGAGAGAGGCGTGGAACTTGAATTGCTCAGCCCGGATCTGCTGAACTACGATTTGGCTAAACTTGGCAGTGAAATATTGCCGGAGCGGGACCGCCAATTTAATTATCTGGGGCTACAGACCCTGTATGATCGTTATTTCCTGCATTGGCAGGATAATCGACTGGAATTACCTCAGGTTTTCTTCATGCGAGTCGCCATGGGCCTGGCACTCAAGGAAGATCAGCCCGAATTAAGGGCTATTGAATTTTATCGTCTGCTATCGTCTTTTGATTACATGTGCTCAACCCCCACATTATTTAATGCCGGCACCAACCGGGCACAACTGTCTTCCTGCTATCTTACGACCGTGCCTGATGACCTGGCGGGCATTTACAGTGCCATGAAAGATAATGCCCTGCTGTCAAAATGGGCTGGGGGATTAGGTAATGACTGGACCCCCGTCCGGGCATTGGGATCCCACATTAAAGGCACCAATGGTAAATCCCAAGGCGTGGTACCTTTCTTAAAAGTGGTCAACGATACTGCGGTGGCGGTGAACCAGGGAGGAAAACGCAAAGGGGCCGTCTGCGCCTACCTGGAAACCTGGCATCTGGATATCGAAGAATTTCTGGAGATGCGCAAGAACACTGGAGACGAACGTCGCCGGACTCACGACATGAATAGTGCTAACTGGATTCCAGACCTGTTCATGAAACGGGTTTTTGAGGACAAACAATGGACGCTGTTCTCGCCCTGCGACGCTCCGGATCTGCATGACCTGTTCGGCAAAGCTTTCGAAGAACGTTATGAACATTATGAGTCTCTAATCGAGGCCGGCGAGATCACACTGTATCGCAAAGTGGAAGCTAAAACTCTATGGCGTAAAATGCTCTCCATGTTGTTCGAAACAGGTCATCCCTGGGTCACGTTCAAAGACCCCTGTAACCTGCGCTCCCCGCAACAACATGTGGGAGTGGTTCATTCGTCTAACCTTTGTACCGAGATCACCCTTAATACCGGTGAGGATGAAATCGCCGTCTGCAATTTAGGCTCAATCAACCTGTCCAACCATATCGTCACCGGTGAACTGGACAGCAATCTGTTGCAGAAAACCATTACCACCGCAGTGAGAATGCTCGATAACGTTATCGACATTAACTACTACGCGGTACCTCAGGCCGAACTTGCCAACCTGCGCCACCGGCCAATAGGCATGGGTTTGATGGGATTCCAGGATGCGCTCTATCAGCTCGGCCTTCCCTATGAAAGCGTGGAAGCAGTGCATTTCGCCGACACTTCCATGGAGCTGATTAGCTATTTTGCCCTAAACGCTTCGGCTGATCTGGCACAGGAACGTGGCAGCTACCCAACCTATGAAGGCAGCCTCTGGGACCAGGGAATTCTTCCCATCGACTCGCTGGCTTTACTTGAAGAGGGGCGCGGCAGCAACTATCTGGTGGTGGACACGGCCAGCCAACTGGACTGGGAGGCGCTGCGTCGCAAAATCCAGGGTCAGGGCATGCGTAACTCCAATGTGATGGCGATTGCGCCCACCGCAACCATTTCCAATATTGTGGGTGTCTCACAATCTATTGAACCGACTTATCAGAACCTCTTCGTCAAATCCAATTTGTCTGGAGAATTTACCGTCATCAATCCCTGGCTGGTGGAAGAACTGAAGAAACGCCAGCTTTGGGACTCGGTCATGGTCAACGACCTGAAGTACTTTGATGGATCCGTCAGCCAGATAGAGCGCATTCCCGATGACATCAAAGTCCTCTTCAAAACGGCATTTGAAATAGACCCCCGATGGCTGGTGGAAGCGGCGGCCAGACGCCAGAAGTGGATCGACCAGGGCCAGAGTCTTAACCTTTATATGGCCGAGCCTTCCGGCAAGAAGCTGGACAATCTTTACAAACTGGCCTGGTCACGTGGCCTGAAGACCACCTACTACCTGCGTTCACTCGGTGCCACACAAATGGAAAAAGTTTCTGTCCAGGAAACCGACAGCCATAAGAACCACGACACTGATTTCCAGTTAGGTGATGAGCCTCTGGAACCTAAGTTCTGCTCAATCCTCGATCCCGACTGTGAAGCCTGTCAATAACTAATTGAGTGGACCTGGAGAACACAAATGACGAAAGCACATAACAACAACTTCACCCCGAACTGGGACGACCCTTTGGTGGCAGCTATACCACCGGTTCCTGCACCTGCCCACTCGATCGCTGCGCCTGTGGCAGAAATTGTGCAGCCTGTACTTGAGACCGTTACAGAAGAACTTCCGCTGTCACTGGCCCCGATTAACCCTGACGATAAAAGAGTTATCAATGGCCAGACCGATATCAACCAGCTGGCTCCCTTCAAGTATCCCTGGGCTTGGGAGTTCTTCCTCAACGCCAACAAGAATCACTGGACTCCTTTGGATATTAACATGTCCCAGGACGTACATGACTATCACCATAAACTGACATTGGAAGAGCGCCATGTTTATGAAAACGTGCTGGCGTATCTCACAACGTCTGATATTCTGGCCATGCGTAATATCGGCCTGGCCGTGATGGAGAAAATGAGTGCGCCTGAGTTGCAAATTTACCAGGCGCGCCAGGTCTATGAAGAATCACTGCACACCTGGACCTACCAGCACTGTATTGAAACCATCGGTCTGGATCAGAGTGAAATCTACAATCGCTACCGAGTCATACCCGCCATTCACCGTAAAATCAAAATGGGGAACGAGCGGATCAATGCGCTGTTGCGACCGGATATCAACCTGCGCAACCGCGATGATCTGCACACCTTCGTGATGGCTTACCTGTTTTTTGCCGGTATCTTTGAGGGGTGCTGGTTCTACAATGGTTTCAGCCCGATCTTCGCCTTACAAAGACGCGGCCTGATGAAGGGAACGGGCGAACAGCTGCAATACATCATGCGTGATGAAGTCATGCACTGCGCATTCGGCATCCGGGTGGTGAAGCAGATCATTCAGGAAGAAAATTTAGCGCTTGATCCAAGTGCTTTGAGACAGATGTGGGACGAAGCCGAGGCAGCAGAAAGTGGTTATGCCCAGTTCTTGTTGAAAGAACCTATTCTGGGCTACAGCGCCAAAGACCATCTCGAGCAGTTCCGTTTTATTGCCAACCGGCGGGCCAAGCAGTTGAAAATCACTGAACCTTTCCCAGGCGCAGGCAATGCCCTTCCATGGTTGGACGAGCAAGCCAGCATGAGAAAGGAAAAAAACTTCTTTGAGACCCGGGTGACGGAATACCAGACCGGCGCTTCCCTGCTATGGTAAAGGACACAATGCCAACCCTGGCAGCGTAACAATTAACTTAGGTTTGCAGTGTGCCCGTACAGGAAGCCAGGCTTATCCAGGCTTCCTGTAATTTTATTTGAAGCGCCTTGCTCTTGTCCTGAAAGGCACCCGCTTTGTCACAAATCCCCCGATGGGCAATGCTAAGGTAATCACCTCAACAATCATGGAGGCGACCATGGCTAATGCACGACTCGGCACACTGAATTGGGCTTACACTACCAAAGGCAGAATGACATTCAGGGATCAGGTGGCCTATGTCCGCTCCGGCATCAAAGTTCAACTGATATCCCGACTCCCGGTTTGGAACTTTCTCCATAGGCACAATTTAGATGATTCGGTATTTGACCGTGTGCAAATCCCTGATACCTTCATCGTTCGTGAAGCTCAGGCCTATACCCGGAATCTCGCCAGCGATGAAATTTTTCACCATAGTATCAGGGCCTATTTCTGGGGTTGCTTGCTCAATCTGGATGAGATCGGCAAGGACGGAAAAACAAATCACAGACTTGATGAAGAAACTTTTTACCTGAGCTGCCTGTTTCACGACCTTGGCCTGACTAAAGACTTTCATTGCCAAAATCCTGATAACGGTTGCTTTACATTGGACAGCACTCGCGCTGCCGATCACTTTTTCTATCAACATCCGGTATCGGCATCAACCTGTGACCTCGTCAATAATGCTATTACCTTGCATCTGAATCCTGAAGTTAGTGGCTCTGAACACGGATGGGTGGCTCACTACCTTAATGCCGGCACTGCCTGTGATGTAGTAGGCGCACGCTATGGTCAGATTGCCAGGGCTGACCGACAGCATGTGCTTCAAGAATACCCCAGAGGAAACCTGAAGCAGACACTTGTGGAGGTGTTTAAACAAGAAGCCCGCCTGCATTCCTGCTCCAGAATTGCGTTAATGAATCGCTTGGGGTTTCTGAACATGATTAAAAAGGCACCATTCGAAAGCTAATAATTTCTATTTTTTTGAATCAATATATCCATATTTAAATATTTTCTTTCAATTAAAATGGACATAACCTATCACCACCAACTCGATGATGGGGACCCAGCGATGAATAAGTTTCTTTCAAACCCAATATTTTTAGTCCCAGCCCGTGTATTGCTTGCTTTGATCTTTATCATTGCAGGGATCAACAAGATTTCTGGTTACGAAGGTACTCAAGGCTACATGGAAGCCTTCGGTATTCCCGGCATCCTGCTACCTTTGGTGATTCTGACTGAAGTAGGCTTCGGCGCAATGATCATAATCGGTTTCCAAACCCGCCTGGCGGCTTTCATGCTGGCTGGTTTTACCCTGCTCAGCGCGCTTATATTCCACACCAACTTTGACGATCAGGTGCAATTCCTCTTTTTCATGAAGAATCTGGCTATCGCCGGTGGCTTCCTGGCTTTGATGGTGGCAGGTGCTGGTCCGCTTAGTGTGGATAGCAGAAAGGGCTCCTAACTGCTATAACTCCGCTAGCTAAGCCTTACTTATATGGACCGGTAATCCATTGATTGTCGGTCTTTTTATTTTTGGAAAAATGCATCCCTATCAACCTGCCTATCAATACCTGCCACCCAGTCCTGCTAACCGTTTCCTCACTTTCAATTTACACAAGAGCGCGAGATCATAGGCCTATCCAGTCTAGGGCTCCACTTGAAGGACTATTCATCATGCGATTTAACCGACTTGCAACACTTACCGGGATTATGTTTTTGCAGTTATCGCTAGGAATTTCGGCGGCCGTTTCGACGACTCCCCGGGACCCCACTTTGACTAACAGTGGATTTGAGGGAATTCAGTATAACGACAAAGAAATCCGGGCTATCAAGCAAGCTTACGGGGTGAAGACCCCTCTGCTGGAATTCTATTGTGGCATTCCAGTGAAGCGAGCGATTTCAGGAGCTTCAGCATGCCGGGTACGTTGCTCTGATCAAGGTGAGAATGTTGTGGATGCATTTGCCATCGATTCACTACTGACAGGTAAAACCAGCTCAGGTAAAGATCTGTTGATTCTTTCCAGAACAGAAAACCATGATGGCGTGCAGGAAAACGGCGGTCTGGTATTACTGAACGCCACCGCCTCCTGCTTCTTTCAGGGGATGAAAATCGCTCCCTGAAAGGAGTTTTCAATTTCCATACAACAGAAAGTCGATCCACTACTAAAGGGAAATACGGCAGAACTAGCAGATTCCTTTGGCGCGGGCACAAACGGGACAAATCAGCACATTCATAAATTTTTTGGCATTGGTCGCCACTATAATGGACGGACATAATGCGCAGCGGACTCTCGGGCTGCGTTCATTGGGGTTGGCAGGCCTTATAACGTAATCCTGATTTAGTTGATCACGACATTGCTGCAACTCTTTCTTCAACGACTCCCACAAGGAGGTATCACCTTCGGGATTTGTCTCCGAGCATGACTGAATACCCAATTCATAGTACCAGCCATGCTCAGCATCCATGGCATCCTGAACGCGGGCAATATAGGCACACCACTCCCCTTCATTGGAGACGATTTCTTCTTTGAGAATTAGGTATCCATATGTAATGGTGACCAGGTGGAAAAGTTCAGATTTGGAAGTTTCCGTAGAGGCAAAATGCGTTTTCAGAAAGCCTTCAATCGCGCCTATCAAAAAGGCCAGCAGACGACGGTTAAGCCCTCCATAGATAGGAATATCCAACTCTTCACGCACCAACTCACAGCGGTAATGTATCAACGCCACTTCGCTGTATAAAAGTTCAAGATAGTTATATTTACTGCCATATTCTTTGAGAATGCGTTCTTTCCATTCACTAGCCATGATCATTCCCTGTTAACGTATCAGATACAGACAGCAATGGTGTATGCGCGGCTGACTTCATGTCGGCTTGTTCGGCATTTGGTTCTCTCTACGCAGGTATTGAGATCACACCATTCAGATCAATTTTGTTGAAGTTTCGGAGGTTCAATAATTTTCAGGCAGCTAAAGCAGGTCACCATGGTGACACTACTTTCGCCAGCATGCACAGTGCCAACTGAAGCGCATTGAACAATACAACTGTTGGAATCACAGTATGGACAAACAAACTCTTCTTTCTGTGATGCTCTCACCACGACTACCTCCCTGAGTATTTCAGCCCCAAGCGTCCTCAATATACTCAAAAACAGGCCACTGCCGTGTGAGAGATATCTCACAGCTTCGTAGGATTTCCAATCGCAAACGATCTAGACCATTTTAACTAATCTAGTACATCCACCTAAACTAAAGATATAGTCCTACGAGCAGAATTCATTTAATTTTAATGTGCGCTTCTTTCCGAACGACTCCTTGGCAGACCGCACGAACAAACGAACCTTATCGTCCGATGGCTAGTAAACCGCTACTGCCCACCGCCAAAATGGATTTTGATCGATTAGCCACCCCGACCGTGACAGATAGCTTCACCTTCGGTGTTGACAGAACCGGTACGGCCTTGATGGACATTGAAACCGTATGAACAGGCAAAGTTATGGTCTTGCGATCCTTAGCTTAGAAACTGGTCAATATATTCAATCCAATGCGTTACGGGTACCGGGCTCTCTGCCCCCAAATGCAACTGGCACCCGATATTGGCGGTGACGATCTGGTTCGGCTGATCCATGGTCAGCGCTTGCAGTTTGTTGGCACGTAGTTTCTGGCTCATTTCCGCTTGTAGAATTGAATAGGTTCCAGCCGACCCGCAACACAGATGTTTGTCTCGGGTCTGGGCCAGGGGTATTCCCAGCTTAGCGAGAAGGCGGTCTACCGTGTCAGGAAGATTTTGTCCATGCTGTAGGGTACAAGGACAATGAACTGCGACTTTTCCGGAAGGTTTTACCTGCAATCGCGAAAGATTTTCCTGAATCATAATTTCGCTGAGATCATATGTCATGTCGGCAATACGTCGTGCTTTGTCGGCATACTGAGGGTCATATTGCAAAGCATGACCATAATCCTTAACCATGGCACCACAACCGGAAGCGGTCATTAATATTGCCTCCGCGCCCGCTTCTATCTCCGGCCACCAGACATCGATATTACGACGCATATAGTCGCGCCCTGCTTCAGTATCGGCAAGATGGAAATTCACTGCACCACAACAACCAGACTTAGCGGTTTCTTTCAGGGTGATACCCATGCGGTCAAAAACCCTTGCAGCAGCTGCATTGGTATTAGGTGAGGCCACTGACTGTACACAACCCTGCATCAGCAGCATCTGTCGTGAATGTTTGGGAACAGGCCAGGCAGTGCGGACTGTGGGTAATGGAATTTTTTGCTGCAAATCTGCTGGTAACAGGGGTCTGGCAATTTGACCAAGCCTGAGCAACCAACTGAACAACCGGCGGTTGGGAAGAATTTTGCGAAGCCCCCAGCGCATAATGCGATCCGGTAGCGGCCGAGCGACTTTTTTCTCAATGATTTCCCGGCCAATGTCGACCAGGTGACCATATTGCACACCAGAGGGGCAAGTGGTTTCACAGCTGCGGCAGGTTAGACAGCGGTCCAGGTGAAGGCGGGTTTTGCTACTCGCTTCATCAGTTTCCAGTAATTGTTTGATGAGATAGATTCGGCCGCGAGGGCCATCCCGCTCATCAAACAATTCCTGGTAAGTGGGGCAGGTTGCCGTGCAAAACCCGCAATGAACACAGGTCCGCAAAATAGCTTCCGCTTCCCGGCCCTGAGAAGTGTTTTTATATTGGGGATGCAGGTTGGTTTTCATAAATTGGCCATTTTCATATATAAGCAGTTTTCATGACTACAGCCAGCTATAGAGACGACCCTGATTGAATATCCGCTCAGGGTCAACGGCCAATTTGATTTGGCGATGTAAGGCCGCCAAAGGCGGCTGCAAAGTGCCATAGACCTCACCTGACCGATCCCCATGCCGATACAGATTCACCTGTCCACCCTGGGATTGCCACTGAGCTTCCATCCCAGCCAGATCCGAATCCTGCCGAATCCAGCGTAGTGCTCCGCCCCATTCCAGCAGGGTCGGGGCATGCTCATAAGCGACTGCGGAAGACCTAACCGACACACGCCACAAAGGCATTTCCCCGGCAAAAAACGAATGTGTTTGCTCCCGCAACGATAACCAGAACTCGTCGGCAGCAAAAGGCTCGATAATATCGCCCCCCCATTGGCTCAATGTTCCCTGTACCGATGTTTCAGCACCGGATAAGCGCAGGTAAAGACTGCCATCCACCCAGGCAGCAGCTGACAACGGTTTGGGCTGGCGCTGTATTAGTGCAAGTTTATCCAATGCCTGCTGCTGCGGCATTTCCATCTTCACAGTCTGTTCCATAGCGGGCTTGGGCTGAACTTTAAAACTGACTTCGGTAATGACGCCCAATGTACCCATTGCTCCAGCCTGAAAGCGGGACAAGTCATAACCGGCCACATTTTTCATAACGACGCCGCCAAAGCGCAGATGCTCCCCCAGTCCGTTGATCAGACGTATCCCGAGTACGGCATCCCGCACACTACCTCGCCAGGGCCGCGCTGGCCCGGAAATATTGGCTGCCAGAGTGCCACCCAGGGTCGCGCGGCCATTAAATGTTGCAGGTTCAAATGGCAGCATCTGATTTTTACCTTCAAGTTCAGCGATAAGCTCAACCAGGGGGGTTCCTGCCCGGGCCGTCATTACCAACTCTGCTGAGGCATAATCGACAATACCACGATGACCGGCAATCGAGAGAGGCGCTCCCTCGATTTGTCGACCCAGAAAGCCTTTGCTCCCGCCACCAGCGATTGCCAGAGCTTTTTTCTCTGCCCGTGCCGTGAGTACCTGATCAATAAGTTGTGCGCTGATGTCAGTCGTCATACTTTTCTGAATTTAATTCAAGTGTCTTGTTTTCACATTTGGACATGGCAGGGTTTCAATGCGCCGATTCAATGGAGCGATATTCCTGACAGCGTTTAAGTATGGGAATACCCTTGCCGGGATTCAGGAATCCAACCGGATCAAAGGCATCTTTGATCCGGTGAAACTGCGTCAGCTCCTGATCATTGAATTGCGTGTGCATCTGCCGCAGTTTCTCCACCCCGACACCATGCTCGCCGGTAATACAGCCACCCACGGCGACACAAAGTTCGAGTATTCGACTGCCAAACTCTTCAGTGCGCTCCAGCTCACCGGGCACATTGGCATCAAACAGAATCAGCGGATGCAGGTTGCCATCCCCGGCATGGAAGACATTGGCCACACGCAGTCCATATTCCGCGGACATGACTTTCATTTGCCGGAGAACATGCGCCAGCTGACTTCTGGGTATAGTGCCATCCATGCAATAGTAATCTGGAGAAATTCTGCCAACGGCGGGGAAGGCAGATTTGCGGCCTTTCCATAATAGTTGGCGCTCTGCTTCGCTATGGGAAGTTCTGACCGTAGTGGCCCCGAGTTCCCTGAACAGGTTTTCTACTTGTTCAACATGCTCTTCCACCTCTTCTACTGTGCCGTCAATTTCACACAGTAACAATGCTTCCGCATCGGTCGGGTAACCGGCTTTGGCAAAAGCTTCAGCAGCCTGAATGGCATAACTGTCCATCATTTCCAGCCCGCCGGGAATAATCCCTGCGGCGATTATTCCGGCCACAGCATCACCAGCTTTTTCCACCTGGTCAAACGCCGCCATCACCACCTGTGCCACTTCAGGACAGGGTAATAGTTTGACGGTGATTTCCGTCACCACGCCAAGCAGTCCTTCTGACCCGATCAGGAGAGACAACAAATCATAGCCGTTACCGTCCAATCCCTGTTGTCCGACAGAAATCATTTCACCTTCAGCGCTGATCATTTCAAACGCCAGTACGTTGTGAACGGTCAAACCGTATTTCAGGCAATGTACGCCTCCCGAGTTTTCCGCCACATTGCCTCCGATGGTGCAGGCAATTTGGGACGAGGGATCCGGTGCATAATAAAGATTCAGTGCAGCGGCTGCGTCACTGATAGCGAGATTTCTGACACCGGGCTGAACCCGGGCTGTGCGGGCGTAGGCATCAATTTCCAGAATGCGGTTAAATTTGGCCATGGAAAGCACAATGCCGTCAGCGTGTGGCATGGCACCTGCACAAAGTCCGGTCCCGGCACCACGGGTGACCAAAGGGATCTGGTGCTGATGGCAGAACTTGATAATCTGCCGAACTTGCGGAACTGTCTCAGGCAGCACCACCAATTGAGGCATTTCGCAATAGACGGATAAACCGTCACATTCATAGGGACGCTGGGTTTCGGCATCCTCGATAATATGGTCCATCGGTAAGATGTTGCCCAGTGCCGCCAACATCTCTGCTTTGGTGACTGTAGGTTTATACATCTCCTGCCCTCGTTGGCCCTTTGGGCTTATTATAGTTATGGGTTTAAAGCCTGATCGATTATTCTATGAACCCAGCGACCTAAAACAGGCTAACTGGTTTAAATTTTATGTCCTCCAAGCAGGTATAGCGCCCTTCAAACAGATGGAGCAACCTATAGTGCCGTTCAATGGGGTATATAGCCAGTCATCCGGGTAAAGACAGCGGTGCTTCAAGTCTCAACTTTTGCACCGCTTAGTTGATTGCCATTGACTGTTGCATCTATGGCATCTCGTGATTAGGAGTCCTGATGTCCCGCAATGGCATTGGTCAGCCGCAGAATACGCTCGGCTTCTTCTACGTGTAGTTTTTCTACCAGCTTACCGCTGACCACACAAACGCCCTTGCCTTCTTCGACAGCTTCGGTCCAGGCTCTCACAATGGCTCTGGAGTGCTCAACTTCCTGGGGAGTTGGAGAAAATACCTGGTTAACAATATCAATCTGATTCGGGTGAATTACCGTTTTACCGTCAAACCCCATATTTCTGCCTTGAACGGCCATAGACCGTAATCCGGACTCATCCTTTAAATCAATATGGACACCGTCTAGTATGCTCAACCCATGAGCTCGGGCTGCCAGTAAACATAAATGTAATGACACCAGGATTGGCCCCCGATCCTGTGTCTGTCGTGCATGTAGATCTTTAGCCAGATCAGAGGTTCCCATTACGATACCGTCCATCCGTGGATTGGCCCGGCAAATTTCTTCCACCTTCAACACGCCCAACGGTGTTTCAATCATGGCCCAAATTGCCAGATGCCGCGAGCCCCCAGCTTCGTCCAGGAAATCGATGGCTTCTTCCACCATGGCTGCGGATTCCACTTTGGGCAACAGCACACCATCCAATTTGGATTTGGCAATGGCCTTAAGATCATCTTTTCCCCAAGGGCTATTCAAAGAATTGACGCGCACTATGCGCTCACGCCGTCCATAATCCTTTTCTGCCAGAGTCGCCACCACCTGATTCCGGGCATGGAGCTTCTGATCCGGGGCAACGGCGTCTTCAAGGTCAAAGATCAGGCCATCAACGCGTAGCATCAACGCCTTCTCCAAAGACCGGGTATTGGCACCGGACATATATAACACACTGCGTCTTGGACGATTAGACATAAGTCACCTCAGATTTCCCTTATCATCAGAGTTACATTGTGCCCTATCCCAGATTGTGTTGAGCATTAGATATTTGGCCATACTGCTTTACTATTCCCTGCTTGGATAACCCCCATTTATATTAGTTCATCCAGATAGCGATCAACGCACACGGATACAGACCGACACTCCCAATCACACAAGCGAACTGATAGAGCGATTACTATTTTTAAGGTTTTGCTGCAGTAGCGGATTCAGCATTCATGATTTAGACAAAAATCACTTCGGCTGGGTATTAATTGATCACAAGATGGATTCATTAAGGCCATTAGTGGACTTAACATGGCCTGCGGATAGCCAGAATTTTCACCCCATACAGCCGGCAATGTGTTACCGAACAACCCAGTTATCAGCTTTTTCAGAACCCGAAATAATGTCTCAAGAGGGTGGATTTCCGCTCAAAGTAATAATCCGGCAGTTAAAACACCTTCAGAAGGTCGTTGCACTGCTATGAAACCCGGTGTTGAAAGTTTGCTCCCTCTTGACGCAGAAACCAGGAAAGAAGACTTTAATTCACAAACTTTTTTCGTTATTTATCATCAACTTATACACACTCCCAAAATGACTCATTCACACCTTTTCCCTTCATAGGTAATTACCGAAACTGCGATTTTTTTTGCCCAAACAGTTCTCGTTTTCTAAAAATCACTGTGCTAACTTAATTCGGGTTATAAAAATGAACGATAAACAACCAACCGAGGGTATACAATGAAGAAACAACTCGTTTCCGCAGTTGCGGCGCTGGGACTAGTGGCGGTTTCAACCGCGTCTATTGCAGCTACTTTGGACGATGTGAAGAAAAAAGGCTTCGTACAATGTGGAGTTAGTACTGGTCTTCCAGGTTTTTCCAACCCTGACGATAAGGGTAACTGGACAGGTCTGGATGTTGACGTTTGTCGCGCTGTTGCCGCTGCTACTCTGGGTGATGCCACCAAAGTTAAATACATCCCTCTCAACGCCAAAGAGCGTTTCACTGCTTTGCAATCTGGTGAAGTAGACATCCTTTCCCGTAACACCACCTGGACCCTTACCCGTGACGGTTCACTGGGTCTGAACTTTGCTGGTGTTGACTACTACGACGGCCAAGGTTTCATGGTCAGCAAAGAGCTGGGCGTGAAAAGCGCTAAAGAATTGGACGGCGCTGCAGTATGTATCCAGGCCGGTACCACTACAGAGCTGAACCTGGCTGACTACTTCCGTGAGCTGGGCATGAAATATTCTCCAGTTGTTTTCGACACTTCAGACCAGACCGTTCAAGGTTTCGAAGCAGGTCGTTGTGACGTTCTGACGTCAGATCAATCTCAGCTTTACGCACTGCGTATCAAACTGGCCAACCCAGACAAGGCTATGGTCCTGCCTGAAGTTATTTCCAAAGAGCCATTGGGGCCTGTTGTTCGTCAAGGTGACGACCAGTGGTTCAATATTGTGAAATGGACCATGTTCGCGCTGATCAACGCTGAAGAAATGGGCATTACTTCCGGCAACGTGGATCAAATGAAGTCAAGCACTAACCCTAACGTGGGCCGTTTGCTTGGCACTGAGCCAGGACAAGGTAAAAACCTTGGTCTGAACGACACTTGGGCCTACAACATTGTTAAGCAAGTAGGTAACTACGGCGAAATGTTTGAGCGCAACGTTGGTGCTGGCTCTCCGCTGGGCATCTCTCGCGGTTTGAACGCCCTGTGGACCAAAGGCGGTCTGCAGTACGCTCCTCCCGTCCGTTAATTCTTAGGTCTCAAGTCCGGGCGCACATCCTGTGCGCCCTTACCTGTTCAGAAACTCAAAAAAATAACTCCTTAGACATCCACGGGGAGATCAGTGAGTGGCAAATCTATCCATCGAACAGGCTAAAGCGAAAACAAGTTTTTGGAACGATCCCGCGGTACGTTCGGTTATATTCCAGGTACTCGCAATAGGGGCGGTCGTCGCTTTTTTCCTGTATATCATTAACAACGCGCTAACCAATATGGAAGCGCGAGGGATTTCGACCGGTTTTGGCTTCATGGGAGCCCAGGCTGGATTCGGGATCATTCAATCTCTCATTCCTTACGATGAAACCTACAGCTATGGCCGGACATTTCTTGTCGGCTTGTTAAACACTGTATTGGTTGCAGTATTAGGAATTTTCTTTGCAACAATTTTGGGATTTATCGTTGGTATAGGCCGTCTGTCCAAGAACTGGCTGATATCTCGTCTGGCGACCGTATATATTGAAATCTTCAGAAACATCCCTCTGTTACTGCAAATGTTCTTCTGGTATTTCGCGGTACTTCGTACTCTCCCGAGTCCACGGGACAGTATGAATATTGGTGATTCAGTCTTTTTCAATATTCGTGGCCTGTATCTGCCAGAGCCCATAGCTGAAGATGGTTTCGGGGCGGTATGGATTGCATTCTTTGCAGCAATTGCCATTATTATCGGCCTGGTCCGTTTTGAGAAGAAGCGCCAACTGGCGACAGGAAAAACCTTTCCACTTTTCTTTCCTTCTCTTGGCATTCTGATATTTCTACCACTAATCACTTACTTCTTTGCTGGTTCACCACTGCATTTTGAATACCCAGAGCTAAAAGGCTTCAACTTCCGCAATGGCATGGTTGTTATTCCGGAGCTGATGGCACTGTTACTTGCACTCACGATCTATACAGCGACATTTATAGCTGAAGTTGTGCGTTCAGGTATCGAGGCCGTAGCCCATGGCCAATCTGAAGCAGCCAATGCTTTAGGATTGACTAATGGACAACGCCTGCGCCTGATTGTTGTTCCACAGGCAATGCGAGTAATTATTCCACCACTGACCAATCAGTACCTCAACCTCACCAAGAACTCATCGCTGGCTACGGCTATCGGTTATCCCGATTTGGTCGCGGTCTTCGCCGGTACCACCCTGAACCAGACTGGGCAGGCGGTAGAGGTAATCTTCATGACCATGGCCGTGTATTTAACGCTCAGTCTCACGACCTCAGCGTTGATGAACTGGTACAACAAGCGAATCAAGTTGATAGAGAGGTAGTCAGATGCGTGAATTCAAACCATTGCCGGATCAGCCACCTCCTCCCAACATGGTAGGCGTAGTAGGCTGGCTGCGGGCAAATATGTTTACCGGACCGATTAGTTCGGTTATATCCGTGATAGCACTCCTTCTGGTCATCAGTGGCGTTAGCTGGTTTATCGAGTGGGGTGTCATCAATGCCGACTTTATCGGTAGCACCCGTGAAGACTGTACAAGTGATGGTGCTTGCTGGGTGTTTATCAGCGCGCGTTTGAGTCAGTTTATCTATGGATTTATTCCAGCGACTGAAGTCTGGCGTGTCAATGTGATGTTCTTCATTTTTGCTGCATGTATCATCGCGTTAATGATTGAAAAGACCCCCAAGAAGGGTTGGATCAGTCTGTTCCTGCTGGTGGTATTCCCGATTATCGCTTTCTATCTTCTGAATGGTGGTATTTTTGGTTTACCGGAAGTGGAAACGCATCAATGGGGTGGCCTGACTCTGACACTGGTCATTGCGGTGATTGGTATCGTGGCCTCTCTGCCGATCGGCATACTGTTGGCACTGGGCCGCCAATCACAGATGCCGGTCATACGCAGCATCAGTATCGTCTACATTGAATTTTGGCGTGGCGTACCACTGATTACGGTACTATTCATGGCTTCGGTAATGTTGCCATTGTTCATGAGCTCCGGGGTCGAAACTGACAAGCTGTTGCGGGCCATTATCGGTGTCATCATGTTCCAGAGCGCTTACATGGCGGAAGTTGTACGGGGCGGACTGCAGGCTATTCCCAAAGGCCAGACAGAAGCAGCGCAGGCTTTAGGACTGAGCTACTGGAAGTCAATGTTCCTGATCATCCTGCCACAAGCTCTCAAACTGATGATTCCCGGGATCGTGAATACCTTCATTGCACTGTACAAAGATACCAGCCTAGTGCTGATTATCGGCCTGTTCGACCTCTTGGCCATTGTACAGTCAGCGCTTAACGACCCCAACTGGTTAGGCTTTTCCGTTGAAGGCTATGTTTTCCTTGCCTTCATGTATTGGTTGGCCTGTTTCGGGATGTCCCGTTACAGCCAAAACCTGGAACGCAAACTGAACACCAGCCATCGTTAAGCCGGTTATCGCTTACAAGCGGAGTTAATTATGACAACAGAATCCAATGCAGCTGATACCCAAACCAAAATGATTCAGCTGAAAAATGTGAACAAATGGTACGGCAATTTTCACGTTCTCAAGGATATCAATCTGGATATCTACAAGGGCGAACGTATTGTTGTCTGCGGTCCATCCGGATCAGGAAAATCCACCATGATCCGTTGCATCAACCGCCTGGAAGAACATCAGGCGGGCGACATTATTGTGAAGAATATTCCACTGACCAATGACCTGAAGAACATCGACAGTGTACGCCGCGAGGTGGGAATGGTATTCCAGCACTTCAATCTCTTTCCTCACCTGACTGTATTACAGAACTGCACACTGGCACCTATCTGGGTGCGTAAGATGCCGCAGAAGGAAGCAGAAGAAATAGCCATGAATTACCTGGAAAAGGTCAAGATCCCTCACCAGGCCTCAAAATATCCTGGACAATTGTCGGGTGGTCAGCAACAGCGTGTTGCTATAGCGCGCAGTCTTTGTATGAATCCTGAAATCATGCTCTTCGATGAGCCGACTTCGGCTCTCGACCCTGAGATGATCAAAGAAGTACTGGACACTATGGTGCAACTTGCCGAATCCGGTATGACCATGATCTGCGTAACGCATGAGATGGGCTTTGCGAAGACGGTTGCCGACAAGGTTATCTTTATGGATGCGGGGCAAATTGTAGAAGAAAACGAACCTAATGAATTCTTCCACAATCCGCAGCATGAAAGAACCCAGTTGTTCCTCAGTCAAATTCTGCAACACTGATAAAGTAGATTATCGCTGTACTGTTCATTAGACCAGTACGGCGACTTCACAAAACTTCAGTGTTGAGATTATTGCTAATATGGAAACAATACATCATAGCGATGTGAGTATCCGCAAAGCGGCGCCCGATGACGGCGCCGCTTTGCGTTTGCTTCTCAGCGAACTGGGCTATCCCCTATTCGAAGCGCAACTTAGCCAGAACCTTCGATGCCTGCTTAATGATCCAGAGACCATGGTGTTAGTTGCTGTAGTTGACGACAATGTTTGTGGTATGGCCATGGCCTACACCTCGAAATCTCTTACCAATGGCAGCTGCGCCGTTATTGCCCATTTGGTTGTGACAGAAAGACTGCGTGGCCATGGCATCGGCCGCCAATTGATTATTGAACTAATGAATTGGACGAAACAGGTAGGTCTGACTACCATTCGAGTAGGCTCTCAAACATATAGGGAAGCTGCTCATAAGTTTTACGAAGGCCTTGGCTTTTCAAAAATTAAAACCCAGCACTGGTTCGAGCATAAATCATGAGCAAACATAGATTTTATCAGGTGGACGCCTTTACCAAAGAGGTTTTTGCCGGCAATCCCGCCGGTGTGTGCCCGCTGGATGATTGGCTCCCTGACCGAACATTAATCAATATTGCCGCAGAAAATTGCCTATCTGAAACCGCATTCTATGTGCCTCGCACTAACGGCTTCGACTTGCGCTGGTTCACCCCCGAGAGCGAAGTCGATCTCTGCGGCCATGCCACTCTGGCCACTGCCTTTATTCTCTATACCAAAGAAGGGTTTAAAGGCCCACGCATACAATTCAATACCCGTAGCGGCCAACTCGAAGTCAGCCAGCATAAGAGTGGCTACGCGATGTGGCTGCCAACCCGGAAGGGTGAAGAAACAGAGGCGACGACAGCCCTCACCGAAGCCCTTGGTGGAATCACTCCAGTTAAAGTTCTCAAATCCCGGGATTTTATCGTGATACTCGACTCTGAAGCCGCCGTTCGCTCGGTGAAGCCGGATTTCCGCCTGCTAAAACTCCTCGACACTTTTGGTGTCTGTATCACGGCTCCCGGAGAAAAAGTGGATTTCGTTTCGCGATTCTTCGCCCCTAGAATAGGCATTAATGAAGATTCCGTCACTGGCTCCGCTTATTGCTCTCTCACACCCTATTGGTCAGAACGACTCGGCAAAGTGGAACTTACCTCCGAACAGCTCTCCCCCCGAGGTGGGCTAATTGAGTGCCATTTCCGTGGAGCCAACGTACTCCTGGTTGGTCAGGCTAAACTTTATCTTGAAGGTATTATTCACGTCCCTGGTGAGTCCTGACGCATCCACTTCCGATTGAATACGCCAGTCACTCTTTCTGGGGCTATAAGTGTGTCACCAGCCACCATAAAGTAAGCAATTGTGTGCCGATCAGAATACAGGTCGTCGATTTCCAAAACACCAAAGGATTCCGCTCCACCAATGGCAACGCCTGCTCCGGCATGAGCCGGGAATTGGGATGTTTCAGGTCATGCAGCCATTCTGAAAAGCTGTCATAGCGGCGTCTTGGGTCGAGCTGCAAAGCTTTCCGAAGTGCCCCATCCAACCACACCGGGATTAGTGGGTTATGATGGTAAGCGGGGGTATATTTCAACCGTGCAAAGGCCGTTGGAGAGGAAGCCTGATCATAGGCCTCGCCATAAGGCAATTTTCCTGTCAGCATTTCATAGGTAACCACGGCCACTGAAAACATCTCTGAGCGGGGCGAGCCTTTAGCACCGAGAGAATATTCCGGGGCACTGTAGGAGGCGGTTCCCAAAGCCACTTCACGCTCCAGCGGAGTTGCGATTTCCTGAATACCCGGAATCCAGCAGGAACCAAAATCAATCAAGGTCACCCGGTCATCATTGGTAATCAGTATATTCTCAGGCTTAATGTCCTGATGCAGGGTTTCCTTACGATGCAGGGAACGCAAGCCTTTAACTATCTGCTCCACAATCTGAATCACACGTCCGATATCCGGACGTGAGTTGTCTCGAATCCAACGTGCCAAGGGCACTCCCTGTACATATTCGGTCAAATAATAGAGTGCAGACCGCTTTCTGTTAGCGCCATAAAGTTTCACCACATGTGGATTACTGATTCTGGCCGCAATCCATTCTTCCAGGCGGAATCGCTCAATATATGCAGGATCGTCATCGTAATTCGGCGAAGGAGTTTTCATTACGGCCCGGGTCTTGGTTTCGGTATCTTCCACCAGATAAACCTGACTCCGCTGACTTTCATGCAATATTTTCAATACTTTCAGGCCATCAAAAGCTTGCCCCGTTTCCAGTAATGGTGGGAAAGGTTGAGTGGCAAGCTTTTTACAATAAGCCTGGGCATCTTGCAGCCCAAGATAGTCCACTCGAATGATCTGGCAGCTTAAATTATCGTTACTGCCTGATTTCAGAGCACCATTAACCATCCAGCGGGACAATCCATCAAATTTTGTCGGTAGTTGGTCTAGCGAAGTTGCCAGTTCAGATTCCGGCAAGAAATCATGAACACCATCAGTGGACAGGAAGAAAACATCACCTGGCTGAATATCAATACAGCGATAGTCAATTTCGAGATGGGTTGAAAGTCCCATTGCCTGTACAAGATAACTCTGGTCGGCACTTAGTTTCTGGGTATGATCAGTAGTAAGCTGGTCAAGCTGTCCATCACGCATCAGATAGATGCGGCTGTCTCCCACATGAAAGATATGAGCCTGAGTGGATTTGAGTACCAGAATCGACAAGGTACAAACGTATCCGCGGGTTTCGTTCAACGATCTCAGGCTCTGGCCATATAGCCAACGGTTCAACGCTATCAGAACCTTATGGGCCGATTGTTTTACTGACCAGGACTCAGGAGTGGAATAGTAGTCATTTAGAAAATTGATAACACAGGTTTCTGCCGCTTCCTTTCCATTCTCTGCTGCACTGACACCATCGGCAATTAGCGCCACTGCCCCCTTTAGGTTCAGTACATCCGGCTCAGGGATTTTTATCCCAATGCAGTCTTCATTCTGTGGCTTAACGCCTGCCGCTGAGAACTGATCAACAGATATGGAGAGCGTATTTCCAAGTACCATAGGCACCTCTGGCCTTAACTTTCAAAATACCAGGCCAAAGGATCTACCTCTGGCCTGAAAGCTCTCAGTTTACCTCGATTAACTGCACACTGCCGTTTTCGTCCACTTCCGCCATATGCCCTTGAGGCTCCTCAAGAAACTGTACGATTACGAAACAAACTGCCGCCGCACCTGCAATGGTGAGGAAAAAAGTGGATGCATCAACGAAGGAAAATACTGTCAGGAATATCACCGCTCCAACATTGCCATAAGCACCTGCCATTCCGGCTATCTGTCCTGTCATGCGTCGCTGAATCAATGGCACCATGGCAAACACCGCACCCTCCCCGGCTTGCACAAAGAAGGAGCAACACATTACGCCAATCACCGCACCGGCCACCATCCAGGTGGAGTCAATCTGGCTCAATACCAGATAACCCAATGCCAGGCCGCATATCAGTATCGATAGTGTTTTACGACGCCCGAACTTGTCTGAAAGCAACCCTCCGCCAGGACGGGCCACCAGGTTCATCAGGGCAAAAGCACCTCCCAACAGCCCGGCTTTAACCGGAGATAGTTCAAAGGTTTCCATAAAGAATGCCGGCAACATAGATACTACCGCCAGTTCAGAACCAAAAGTGACGAAGTAAGCCCAATCCAGAATGGCTACCTGCTTGAATTTGTAACGCTGAATATCCGGAACTCCCTGTTTGAGGTGGTCCTTATTCACTTTGTAAATTTGGCTGAATTGCACGATAAACAGCAACCCAAGACCAATCCACAGTAGTAACGCCATGGTGGCAGACAAAAGCCCAACACCGGAAGGGGACAGTTTCCAGGTTAATACCGCCAATGCCACATACATGGGGAGGTTCATCGCGACGTAAAACCAGAAGTCTTTCCAGGTACTGACTTCCAGCCCACCACTCTTTTTGGGTTTAAAGTAGGTAGAACCTTTAGGGGTATTACGCACCTGACGATAGAACACCAGTGCATAGACAAAAGACACTACACCAGTACTGGCTATAGCATAACGCCAGCCGTCGTCACCACCAAACACGTATGCAGCCACCGCGGGGAGTGTCCAGGCGGCAGCCGTGGAACCAAAATTGCCCCAACCACCATACACACCTTCAGCAACTCCGACAGTTTTGGCTGGAAACCACTCACCGACCATCCTTATTCCGATCACAAATCCGGCCCCGATAAACCCGCATAGGAAGCGGAAGAGTGCCAGTTGTTCAAAACTGGTGGCCGTTGCAAAGCCCCAGCATAAAAATGCCGAGGCGAGTAAAAGCAAACTATAGACGGCCCGGGGACCAAATTTGTCAACCAGCATGCCTATTACAATGCGGGCAGGGATCGTCAGGGCGACGTTGAGAATCAACAATGCCTTCCATTGCTCATTTGACATATTGAAAGCTTCCATAATGAAAGGCTTCAACGGCGCATGGGCAAACCACATGATGAAAGTAAGGAAGAACGCAATCCACGTGAAGTGTAGTGTGCGAATTCGGGCCTGTTTAATATCCAGGACATTTAATCGTTCAGATGACATGTTGATCCTCTCTGATCTGCTGTTATCTAGCTCGGAAAAACAACTAATCATCAATTCTCGTGCCAGCTCATGCCGCCCCAACTAAATCATCCTCGGAAAATTCCGAAAATAGCTTATTTATCAACCTGATAGAAACCACACAAATAATCGTCAATGCATCAACGCACCTTAATAGCGCACTCACTTATTCGCGCACCGCACCATTTTGGAATTACTTTTGGTGCAATCACAAACTACGATGCACGAATTTAGTTCACCAACACCCCTTGGAGTACAGGTTATAGTGGTCAAGAACGCACCAACGCCGGGAAAAATATATTTTTATTACTTAATTATCAATAACATAATTAAATAAAATTTGATTTGGCACCTTAAATGCATGATCAGGTCAGATATTTAAATTCCTTTCAGGCAGTACTACCTGGATCTATGGTGAGGAGAGAATCATGAAACAAAAGCTGGTGGTCGTAGGGAACGGCATGGCAGGCATGAGAACAGTCGAAGAGCTATTAAAAATAGCTCCCGACATGTATGACATCACTGTTTTCGGAGCTGAGCCCCATGGCAACTACAACCGCATCATGCTGTCTCCACTACTTTCAGGAGAAAAATCCCTGGAAGACATCATGATCAATGATTTCGAGTGGTATGCCACGAATAAGATTACCTTGCACGCAGGCTCCGATAAAAAAGTCGTCAAGGTAGATCGCCGCAATAAAGTCGTATATGCCGCGGACGGTACTGAAGCCCCTTATGATCGCCTTTTGCTTGCAACCGGATCCAACCCCTTCATTATCCCAGTTCCAGGAAAAGAGCTGAAAGGCGTTATTGCCTTCCGGGATATATCAGACGTCGACACCATGCTCTCCGCTGCCTCCAACCATGAGCATGCCATTGTCATCGGCGGAGGCTTGCTGGGACTGGAAGCTGCCAACGGACTTCTTAAGCAAGGCATGGATGTCACCGTAGTGCATAACCTGGATATCCTGATGAACCGCCAGTTGGATTCTACAGCGGCAAAATACCTGCAGCAGGCGCTTGAACAGCGTGGCATGAAGTTCAAAATGTCCTCCAATACTTCCTGCCTGGTGGGCGATGAACACAGCCACGTCAGCGCGATTAAATTTGATACTGGCGAAACACTTCCAGCAGATATCGTTGTCATGGCAGCCGGCATTAAACCCAACACAGAACTTGCCCAATCCATAGGTCTGTATTGCGAACGCGGCATTGTCGTTAACGACACCATGCAAACCTACGACCCCAGCGTTTACGCCATAGGCGAATGCGTACAGCACCGTGGCGAACTGTTTGGCTTGGTAGCTCCTATATGGGACCAGGCGAAAGTCTGCGCCAACCATCTGGCAGGTTACGGCATCGGCATTTACAAACAGAAAGAAGTTTCCACCAAACTGAAAGTGACCGGCATTGACCTCTTCTCTGCTGGAAACTTCCTGGGCGAGAATGACAGTGAACACATTGTTTTCCAGGACCCCAGCCGTGGCGTTTATAAGAAGCTTGTATTGCAGGACGACAAAATCATTGGCTCCGTACTTTACGGAGATACCGTCGAAGGCTCCTGGTACTTTAACCTGATGCGTGACAAAACCAGTGTGTCGGATTTCCGCGAGGCCCTGATCTTCGGTCAGCACTTTGTCGGTGATGCCGGCCACCAGGGAGTCAATGCCATTGTCGACATGCCGGACGACGCGGAAGTCTGTGGCTGTAACGGCGTCTGCAAAGGCGATATCGTTAAAGCCATTACTGAAAACAAATTATTCAGCCTGGATGATGTACGCTCCGCCACCAAGGCATCGGCCTCTTGCGGTTCCTGCTCCGGACTGGTTGAACAAATACTCACTGCCACCGTTGGCGGAAATTACAGCGATAGCCCCAGCGAAAAACCCATGTGCGCCTGTACCAGTTATAGTCATGACTCGGTCCGTGCTGCCATTATTGACAAGGGTTTGAAAACATTCCACGAAGTCGCCGCCGGTCTTGAGTTCACCTCGGAAGACGGCTGTCATGTCTGCCGTCCGGCGATTAACTACTATCTGGTTTGCGCCTGGCCATCAGAGAAGGTTGACGACCCGCGCTCACGCTTCATAAATGAACGCGTTCACGCCAACATTCAGAAAGACAACACCTACAGCGTGGTTCCAAGAATGTGGGGTGGCGTAACCACGCCGGATGAACTTCGAGCCATTGCAGATGCGGCGGACAAATATGCCGTTCCCTGTGTCAAAGTCACCGGCGGTCAGCGTATTGACCTGCTTGGGGTGAAGAAGGAAGACCTACCCCATATGTGGAAAGACCTTAACGAGGCCGGCATGGTCTCCGGTCATGCCTATGGCAAAGCCTTAAGAACCGTTAAAACCTGTGTCGGGTCTGAGTTTTGCCGCTTTGGCACCCAGGATTCCACCGGCATGGGCATCAAGTTGGAGAAAATGACCTGGGGTTCCTGGACACCAGCCAAAGTCAAAATGGCCGTATCAGGTTGTCCACGAAATTGTGCAGAAGCAACCATCAAGGATTTTGGCGTTGTAGCGGTGGATTCCGGCTGGGAGCTCTATGTCGCAGGTAACGGCGGTATCAAGGTGCGGGTGTCTGATTATCTGTGCAAAGTAACTACCGAAGACGAGGTGATGGAATACAGTGGTGCCTTTATGCAAATGTACCGTGAACAGGGCCGTCACAATGAACGGACAGCGCCCTGGGTGGAACGGGTTGGTCTGAGTTATATCAAGTCTGAAATCGTCGACAACCCGGAACAACGCAAAGCCTTCTATGCACGTTTTCTTGAATCACAACAGCATGCACAAGTTGATCCCTGGGCCGAGCGGGCGACGCAGAATGTCGAGCAGCATGAGTTTATACCACTCACCCAGCTCAACTGAAAATAATGACCCTTTGCACTATGAGGCATAGGGCACGAGCCAGAAAAGAATGCCGCATTACATGCGGCCAGAATAGAGATACTCCGGCCAGCCCGGAGCAGCATAAAGAGATAGTGCTATGACAGATTGGATAGACATTGGTCAGCTGGAAGATATTCCTCGCCTGGGTGCACGGGTAATTTCGTCCGTACATGGTGATATTGCCGTTTTTCGCACTAAAGATGACAAGGTTTTTGCATTGCTTGACAAATGCCCTCACAAAGGTGGCGCCTTGTCCCAGGGGATCGTGCACGGGGATAAAGTTACCTGCCCGCTGCACAACTGGGTGATTGGGCTCATGGACGGTGAAGCCCAGGGTTATGACACTGGCTGCACCCCCTCCTTTCCTGTAAAGCAAGAAGGTGACCGCATTCTCCTGTCACTGGAAGCAGAACGTAAGGCCGGCTAAGTCGACAATTAATGCCTTGGGTAAAGAACCCCGCCTGAAGTGGCGTGGTTGTGGTCATACCTGGCCGCGCCACTTCCCCTTTTTAGGGGGCCTGGAAAATACGGGCTAATGCGCAAGAAATCTGCTCCGACGGTGCAATTTTGAAGCGGGCTTTATCCAAAGCGGACTTTATTGAAACAGGTTACCGTAGAAATTTTCGGGTAGATTATGTCAGAACTTCGCGCAACAAGAATTCATACGACCTGCGCCTATTGCGGAGTTGGCTGTGGTATTCAGGCTGAGATTACTGATCAGAGTACCCGACAGGTTCAAATCAAGGGCCAAACTGATCATCCAGCTAATTTTGGACGCCTTTGTTCCAAAGGAACTGCACTGGGGCACACTCTGGGTAGCGAAGAGCGTTTACTGCAACCGGAAGTAGACGGTATGCCCACAACCTGGGACGAGGCGCTGAATACCATTGCACAGCGCCTGCAACAGGTTATCAACGAACACGGTCCTGATGCCGTGGCTTTCTATCTTTCAGGGCAGTTACTGACTGAAGACTACTACGTTGCCAATAAGCTGATGAAAGGCTTTATCGGCACTGCCAATGTGGACACCAATTCCCGGCTCTGCATGTCATCCTCTGTGGTTGGCCACAAAAGAGCCTTTGGTTCCGATACGGTTCCAGGATGCTATGAAGACCTGGAACAGGCCGAGCTGATCATCCTTACCGGCTCCAATACTGCCTGGTGCCATCCCATTGTGTTCCAGCGGATCAAGGCTGCGAAGAAGCAGCGGCCGGAAATGAAGGTGGTGGTGATCGACCCTCGTCGCACAGCCACTTGCGAAATTGCCGATCTGCACTTGCCATTAAAATCCGGGACCGACGCCTTTCTGTTCAACGGTCTATTGTCCTATCTTACCCGTCTCGGTGCCGTCGACTATGAATATCTGGAAGCCCACACCGAAGGTTTTGGGGCGGCCATTAAGGCTGCAAACGAAACGGCTGGCGACATCGTTACAGTGGCACGGACCTGTGGCCTGAAGGAATCCCAGGTTGCCACCCTGTTCGATTGGTTCCGCCGCACAGAGAAATCAGTGTCGGTTTATTCCCAGGGGATCAACCAATCTTCCAGTGGATCAGATAAAGTAAACGCGATTATCAACTGCCATCTGGCTACCGGACGCATCGGCAAGCCCGGCATGGGACCTTTCTCCCTAACAGGCCAACCCAACGCAATGGGTGGACGCGAAGTGGGAGGCTTGACCAACCAGCTTGCCGCCCATATGGATTTCAACCAAGCCGACATCAACCGCGTCGCCCGTTTCTGGCAAGCCCCCAATATGGCCACGCAACCCGGGTTGAAGGCAGTGGATCTGTTTGACGCACTGGGCGAGGGAAAAATCAAAGCCATCTGGATTATGGGTACCAATCCGGCAGTCAGCCTGCCCAATGCCAATCAGGTAGCGCAGGCTTTATCCCGGTGTGACACCGTCATTGTTTCAGATTGCATCCGCCATACAGACACCACCGAGTACGCCAATATATTATTGCCGGCACTCGGCTGGGGAGAAAAAGACGGCACAGTCACCAATTCCGAACGTTGTATTTCACGTCAACGCGCTCTACTCCCTCCACTGGGCGAAGCTAAACCAGACTGGTGGATTGTTGCTGAAACAGCCAAACGGTTGGGCTTTGCCGATGCATTCAGTTACAGCTCCAGTCATGAAGTATTTATTGAGCACGCCGCGCTATCGGGATTTGAAAATGATGCCGAAGGCAAACTTCGGAATTTCGATATTTCTGCGCTCAAAAATATGAGCGCCGGCGAATATGAATCTCTGTCCCCGCTTCAATGGCCAGTCACAGAAGCCTGCCCTCAAGGTACAGAGCGTTTGTTTGCCGACGGTCAATTCTTTACCGACAATCGTAAAGCAAAACTGCTTCCCATCACTCCTGCGGAGCCTATGCAGGCTACCGATGAACAATACCCTTACATTTTAAATACCGGCCGCATCAGGGATCAGTGGCACACCATGACCCGTACGGCTCTGGCACCGCAGCTAAATCAACATATTTCCGAGCCATACTGCGATCTACACCCTATTGATGCTGCCAAACTGGGCACTGACCAGGAGGCGCTGGTTAAGCTTGAATCACGCTTCGGCACCATGATTGCCAGAGCATCTATCACCGAAGATCAGCAACCAGGCAATGTTTTCGTTCCTATGCATTGGACTGGGCAACTTACCAGTGCCGGTCGTATGGGTGCCCTGGTTAACCCTTTTACTGATCCATTTTCAGGACAGCCTGAGAATAAACATACACCGGTGAAAGTGACCCCTTATCAGGCACAATGGTATGGCTTTGCCTTTTCCAGAACACCCTTGAATGCAGAGGGTTTAGCCTATTGGGTAAAAGTCCGTGGGCAAAAGTTTTATCGTTATGAGATAGCAGGTGATACACCGATAGAATCACACCATCATTGGAGCAAACAGTTCCTGACCGGAGATGCAGAAGCCAATATAGAATGGCAAGAGTATGCGGACCCCGCCGCCGGTAAGTACCGCGCTGCCAGTTTTAGCGGAGACCAGATTCTCAGCTGCCTGTTTATTGCCAAAGATTATCAGCTGCCAGACCGCTCCTGGCTGTCGAGTATGTTTATGGCCGAAGGATTGACAGACCGGGATCGGATAGGGCTACTAGCAGGCATCCCCATGAACCAGAGCGCAAACGCCGGGAAAACAATCTGCGCCTGTTTCGGAGTGGGAGCCAATACAATCCAGTCAGCCATTCAGAAAGAGAAACTAACCTCAGTAGAAGCGATAGGTGCCTGCCTCAGTGCCGGGACTAACTGTGGCTCTTGTATTCCTGAATTGCAAAAAATGCTGGATACCCCTTAATAGACATCCCCATGGGATAAATTTCAAGTTTCGAGGAGAAAGTTCAGCAACGACATTATTAGCTCCTCATCCGAGCCTCATTAGAGGCTCTTTTTTTGTGAATAGGAAGCCGCTCGACATCGCTTGAGACAAAAAGCCTACTTAAGGCGAATATTACCTTCCTGGGACTGTAGCGTAGCGGTGTAGGGAAGCAGCAGTGTATCCACCACGGATGAAGCTGCCAGATCCAGTAACCAGAGCGATAGGCCTGATTTTCCGTTGACTGCCATGTATGAATGGGGGCCGGACTGCCCATCATTTTACAGGTGCAATATGCCACACCACTGTATATCCTCGGCAACGAAGTACAGGTACTCTCCTCTTCGCGAAGATTTTTCGACACTATATGTTCTGGCCGGACCACTGTCGCAACGGAACTGCAAGCAGTTAGAGTTGGCATTACGCAAGCTATAAAGAGCAAGCATAGCGATGCCCTGACGGAATGAATATGCATAGACGGAGTAATTGCTTTGGATTCTTATTTTATGACGCGTTCTGATCACAACTGACCAGACTGGTTGTATCGCCACCCAAGCCGCCAAGACTATCTTATGACTTCATCCAAAGACGTGAGTCAGTTCAAACTCAGTAGAAACCATTATTATATAAGTCGAAAGTTGAGCTGTAGGTGGCCTTAATTACGCCTGCTCACTTCAGGATAAAGATAGTGAGTCAAAATCTCCCTGCCATTGAATTCTGCCCCTAACACGGAAAGAAATGTGTAAACACCGACCAGCTTACGATTAAGAAATACAAACTCCTTGGGAGGAATCTGAAAATAGCGGCTGATAGCAGAACGGGTTGCCCGCTTGGCAACGCGGGTTGGCAGGTCACTACGCTTCCAACAATACTCTCCCTTCCCATTTAGCGCGTGCTCAGGTACCGGCAGACTTTCAGGCCCAAGCGGCTCCAAGACTGCCATACAAACCTCACCAAATTCATGCAGGACGTGGTCTGGCCAATCCCGGCGCATAAATTTAAGTTGTATGGCACCTTCGATCACTGCAGCAAGATCCTGCTCATAAGAAGCCTTGATCATCTGGCATACAGGCTGAATAAATTGCGCAGGATATTTTTGCACCGCGCCAAAATCCAGCAGCACTATCTGGTCTCCTACCGGGTTAATCCTGATCCGGTAGTTACCGAAATTTGGGTCTGTCTGTAATTCACTCCAGACAAAAATCTCCCGTAAAAATAGCTCCAAAGCAGCTTTGGCGAGGGCATTCCGGCGTTCAAGAGAAAGCGCTGCTACTTCAGCATCTCCTACACCAACGCCTATCTCAAAAGAAGTCGTCATTACATGGCCGGTTGAATATTCAGGAAACACATCCGGGACCACAAATCGTGCATCATCTTTTAGCATGGAACCAAAGCGGCGGGTGGTTTCCAGCTCCAGGCGGTAGTTAACTTCCCGGTGCATCATAGTTCGAACTTCATCCAGCCACTCGTCAAAGTCACGCCCCAGGGACACCATTCGCGCCATTTTTAATATCGCCGCGACAGCATTGATATCACTGTCGATGGCATCGGCCACCCCTGGATACTGGACTTTCATGCACAGGACCCGACCGTCAGTTTTACGCACTGCCTTGTGCACCTGGCCGAGAGAGGCGGCCCCCAAAGGCTCAGTATCAATGTCCAGCTCTGCCAGGCATTGAGGCCCCAGTTCGCGCAAGAGAACCTGATGCATTACCGGCCACTCAAGCGCAGTGGTACGATCTTCTAAAGTATGTAGTGCCTCAGTAACTTCCACCGGCAGAAAGTGCTCGCCATAAAGCGCCATAACCTGGCCGATTTTAACCACGCTACCCTTCAGATTCCCCAGTTCCTCGACAAGGTATTTGGCTTGCTTTGACAGGCTGTCTTTCTTGCGCTGGGCACGTTTTTCTTTAGAACTAAACAAGGAAGCAGCCATATCCCCGGCCAGACGCGACCCGACCATCACACCAGCACGAGTCAGGCTCAGACGACGTTCAAAGCTACCGGTTTTAATACGTTGAACGGTACGGGATTTAGGTTTGTCAGCCATGCAATAAAATACTTTTCAGATTGCTTCTATGTAGGTAAACAATTGGTTAACGAATCTGTGAAACAGTCGTAGCAGTAGTTTTCTATAAGTAGCGGCCTGACTCGCATTGTGGTCAGGCATGCATAGGGTAGCACGCCAACTCAGCTGCAAGAATATGAATTGAAGACGAAAAGGATGGTCAAGTATTGATATGGAGAACCAGGCCACCCTTACTACGAGTTAGCCATGCTTTACTATCTGTTAGCCATGTTTTACTACGTGTTTGCCATGCTTTGCGGACCAAGCCAGCCATTTAACAGCGCTAAAACGAGTCCCGACAATAATGGTCAGGACTCACTCTACGGGGATCAGCTGACCAACTCCCCAGCAGCCTGTTTATCGGCATGATAGGAAGAACGCACCAGAGGACCACTGGCCACCTGCTTAAATCCTATTTCATAACCGAAATCCGCCAAGGCCTTGAATTCGTCGGGGGTGACAAATCTTTCCACAGGCAAATGGTCTTTAGAAGGAGCCAGGTACTGACCCAGTGTCAGCATATCAACATTGTGGTCACGCAGATCACGCATAACCTGACGAACCTCTTCAAGCTCCTCACCCAACCCTAACATCAAACCAGATTTAGTGGGGACATCGGGGGCGAATTCTTTGAAGCGCTTCAACAGTTTGAGAGACCAATCATAATCTGCTCCCGGACGGGCTTTTTTATAAAGACGAGGCACTGTTTCAAGGTTGTGATTGAACACATCCGGCGGCGTATCCCTAAGTATTTCCACAGCAACATCCATACGGCCACGGAAATCAGGCACCAGCACTTCAATTTTCAGCTCTGGGCTGTATTTACGGGATTCGCTGATGCATTTGGCAAAATGTGCCGCACCACCATCGCGCAGATCATCGCGGTCCACTGAGGTGATAACCACATATTTCAGATTCATCTCCCCGATAGCCTGCGCCAGATGAGTTGGCTCATGATCATCCAGCGGATTCGGACGCCCATGGGCAACATCACAGAATGGACAACGGCGGGTACAGATGTCCCCCATGATCATAAAGGTTGCAGTACCGTGGCTAAAACACTCGCTAAGGTTTGGACAGGAGGCCTCTTCACATACCGAATGCAAATTCAGCTTACGTAACTTCTGCTTGATCTCTTCCACAGCAGGAGAGCTGGATAAGCGCACCCGAATCCAGTCAGGCTTGCGTGGCACAGAATCCGTCGCAATGATTTTGACGGGATTGCGGGAAACTTTATCGTAGCCGCGTAATTTAACACCCTGCTCCACCCTTTTAACGGCAGCTTTTGGCGCCTGTTTTAGTGAACCTTTGGTAGTGGTGTCACTCATGCTCGGGTATACCTCTTTTCTCGATAATATTCCGGTAGCCCAGCCGACTGACAATAATTTCCAGCCATCGAGCCGCCACATCCGGCAGGGTTGCCGCCGGGTTTAATTCACTTACCTGGGCCATACGTAAACCCGCATAACCACAGGGATTAATTCTCTGGAAGGGGGCGAGATCCATACTGACGTTAAGCGCCAGCCCGTGGAAGGACGATCCTTTTCTGATGCGCAGTCCCAGCGATGCTATCTTGGCACCGTCCACATACACCCCTGGCGCGTCCGGCTTGGGGTAGGCATTGATGCCAAAAGTGTCCAGGGTTTCCACGGTGGTCTCTTCTATTGTGGTAACCAGATCGCGGACGCCCATTTTGAGTCTTGGCAGATGCAGAAGTAAATACGCCATTAGTTGGCCGGGGCCATGATATGTAACCTGTCCCCCACGATCCACCTGCACTACCGGAATATCTCCAGGTGCCAGCAGGTGTTCAGCCTTGCCAGCCTGCCCTTGGGTAAATACCGGCTCATGCTGCAGCAGCCAAATTTCGTCGATCGTGCGCTCATCTCGGTCCTGGGTAAATGCCTGCATAGCTTTCCAAACCGGCTCATAGGGCAGAGTACCAAGATGACGAACAACCAGGTCCTGAGGCTTTTCCTCATCAACGTTATCCGTCATACGCAGTACATCCTGCCATAGGTGATTTTCCTGTAGTTTTACTCTTACTCAGAGCACCATCTGGACGTATTTATGAGCCTTAAGTGCTATGAATAACGCTTTGATATGGTCTTCACTGTCCGCCACTATGGTAAAACGCAAAGAGGCAAAGCGACCATTGCGGCTGTCAATAACTTCCACCGAGGAAGCTTCCAACGCGGGGTAATGCTGCTTTACGATTTCAATGACAACCTCTTTGAAATCGGATTCGGCATGTCCAATCACTTTGAGTGGGTATTCGCAGGGGAAGATGATTTTCGGGGGTTCTACCACAAGAGGACCTTTTATCTTAACTAACTACTGAGAGCGCTTCGGGCACAATTTTAACCGCTCAAGGCCCTCGGAAGCTAATTTAGCGTGCAAATCAGGCAATTTGCAGGACTAATAAACAAGCCGGGGAAATCCTCTACCCCGGCCTACAGCATGAGATACACTCAGACAAACATCGTTTATTCAAACAACCCCATAAAAAACAATACAATAGCGTGCCAGATACGCTTAAAGAATCCCGCTTCTTCAACAGTTTCCAGTGCTACTACAGGCTCAGTGATCAGTTGCGAGCCATTCAAGACGACTTTCAGCTGGCCCAGTTCATCTCCAATCCGGACAGGGGCTTTGATAATTTTATCGACATCCACTGTCGCTTCGAGCGCGCTTTTCTGCCCTCTGGGGATAGTCACCACAATTTCTTTGGCAATGCCCAAAGGAAAGGTATCCGCTTGTCCGGCCCATATTTTGCTGTCCAGCAGCTTCTCTCCGGCAGCATAGAGCTTGTGAGTTTCATAGTAACGGAAACCATAGTTCAACAACTTCAGGGTCTCACGAGCCCGGGCTTCTTCACTTTTGGTTCCCATGACCACACTGATAAGACGCATGCCGTCACGCTCTGCAGAAGAAACCAGGCAATATCCTGCTTCATCGGTATGACCGGTTTTAAGGCCATCTACCGATTTGTCTCTCCACAGCAGGAGGTTTCTATTAGGTTGGCGGATATTATTGAAGGTGTAGTACTTTTCCGAGTAAATCGGATATTGCTCAGGAAAATCATAAATAATGGACTTTGCCAGTATGGCCAGATCATAAGCAGAGGACACATGCTCATCATGTGGCAAACCAGTAGCATTCATAAAATTTGAATCTCTCATGCCCAGCCGAATAGCATGTTGATTCATGATTGAAGCAAAAGCATCCTCGCTGCCGGCCAGATATTCCGCGACGGCCACACTGGCATCATTCCCGGACTGAATGACAATTCCACGCAGCAAATCACCCAAGGCAACAGTAGTCCCCTCACGGATAAACATCTTGGATCCGCCGGTTTTCCAAGCATTAACGCTGATAGGCACCTGATCCTTGAAATTGACATTTCCCTTGCTTACCTCGTAATCCAGAATGTAGGAGGTCATCATCTTGGTTAGACTGGCAGGGGGTAATTGCTGGTGCGCGTTTTGCTCAACAATAATAGCCCCGCTTTCTGCATCCATAAGGATATAGGAAGAACCAGCAATCTGAGGAGGAGCAGGAATCAGTGCGGCCTGTTCGGCGAAGGCCTGCAGTGACCACAAACAAAATAGTAAAGCAAAGAAAGTTTTCATCCTTGGCTGCGACATCACGGGTCTCTGAGTAGTTTGGGTTGAATACTTGGGGTGTGGATTATAGTGAAGCAATAGTAGCGGAAAGCCCTGGTGAATTCACCACTAGCCATCATTACCAAGGCGTAATGCCTCACTAATCCTCACCGCTAAGCGTAGCTGACAGCGTCATAACAAGAAGCTTCTACAGGGAGATTTAGCTTATTGAATAACAACATTAGGTTCAGATTAGCTGTTGGCATCCGCCAATGGCCGCTGAATCAGCAATGCATCCGGATAAGCTGCACGTTGTAATATTCCCAGGAATCTTTTCGCCTCGGTTTCTTCCGAAAAAGGCCCTACCCTGATCCGATAGATTGTCGCGGCGGCCTGCCCCTTACTCATAAACACCGGCGCATCCAAAAGCGTACTGACGTGATTCAGAGTCCGGATGGCGGTCACTTCGCTGCTGAATGCCCCCACCTGCAAAAAATAGCCCTGCGGACCTGAGTTCGCCTTAAGGGTGGGCGGTGTGACAGATTCGATTCGATCAGCAATAGTCGGCGCGCCGGCAAACGGATAGGCCTCTATTCTGACCCTCGCCGTACCTTTGTTAAGGTAGCCGAGTTTTTTGGCTGCGGCATAGGACAAGTCGATAATACGGTCGCTATGAAAAGGCCCACGATCATTTACCCTGACAACCACCTGCAACCCGTTTTCAAGGTTGGTAATACGCGCATAAGTTGGCAACGGCAGGCTACGATGGGCTGCGGAGAAATCATACATGTTGTAGGTTTCACCGTTAGACGTTTTGTAGCCGTGAAACTTTTTGCCATACCAGGAGGCGATACCTTCGGCAACATAACCATTGGCACTATCCATCACCCGGTAGGTTTTACCCCACACCTGATAAGGACTTTTATTCCCACCACGGCTTTTGGGTTCCGCCCTCGGCACCGGTTCGGGAACTATACGGGGATCAAAGCCGGCGTCTTCCGGACCTCGATCCTGCGATAGCTGATAACGCGAAGTACTGCCACAAGCCGTCAGTTGAGCAAAGATCAATAGCAGGGAACCTGCAACAAACCAACGCAGACCTCCCAGGGTCGAGGTTCGACTCACTGATTCTGCCCTCCGCTCGATAGATCAGGCTGCCCGGAAGCCTCCTTAATCTCGCGACTCAGTTGAAAGACAGCCATGGCGTATAAATCACTGTGGTTATAGCGCGTGATGGCGTAAAAGTTATTCAGCACAACCCAATATTCCAATCCTTCATCTGCATCGAGCCTGAGCAGGCGTGCGGGTGCGTCGTCACTATTCCTGGTATCAAGATCAAGGCCGGCCTGCCGCAGCTCCCCTATCTGGGTGGTAAGTTTGAGTGTTTGCGGCACTTTGAGCTGAGCTGCCCTGCTGTTCTGCGCCAGTGGCAAGGCTATATCCTGATTTCGCTCCCAGCCATGTTGCTGCAGATAATTTGCCACACTGCCGATAGCATCCACCTGGTTATTCAACAAATCAGCAACATGATCCCCATCAAAGTCCACAGCAAAGTGACGATAGCTGCTGGCGATGAACTGCCCGAACCCCATTGCACCGGCATAGGAGCCATAAAGCTCCAGTGGTTCGAAGTGCTGTTCGCGAGCCAGCAAAAGAAACTGCTCCAACTCAGCTCGGAAAAACTTAGCGCGGGGAGGATAATCAAACGCCAGGGTCGCCAACGCATCCATCACCCGATAATTTCCTTTGTGTTGACCGTACAGAGTCTCCACGCCGATAATGGCGGTGACCACCTCTGCCGGTACACCATAACGCTCCTCAGCAGCTTTGAGGGCTTCAAGATGCTTACTATAAAATGCAACTCCTCCTTCAATCCGCCCCTGAGTCAGAAAGATTTTGCGGTAGCCCCCCCAGGTCAGTACTTGTTCAGCAGGCCTGCTGATCGTGTCGATAATTTTTTGCTTTTTTTCCGCCTGGGAAAAAATTCGGGAGAGTTCAGCAGCCTCAAATTGATGCTTGTTGACCATCTCTGTAATAAATTCCTGCGTTTCGGGACGGCTCCCGTAGCCCGCATCGCTATTGGCCACCGTGAACGGAGCAATCAGTACACCCGTCACCAAACCCAACCAATACCCTCGCCTCATCTTATTATTTTCCTGCCCAATATTATTCCAAGAACTTTTACTATTTCGCCGCTCGTACACTGGCCAGCCATTAGCGTGGCAACATTTTGCGGTGCGTGTGTATGGACATGAGAATCCCAAAGGAAGCCATCAGGGTCAATACTGAAGTACCGCCGTAGCTCACCAATGGTAAAGGCACTCCAACTACCGGCAAGATTCCACTGACCATGCCCATATTGACGAATACGTATACAAAGAAAGTCATCGTTAGTGAGCCAGCCAATAGACGTGAAAAGGTATCCTGACCGCGCACGGAAATATAAAGCCCCCTCAGAATAATCATCAGATAAAGCAACAACAGCACAGACACACCAATAAAGCCGAATTCTTCTGCAAAAACCGCAATGATGAAGTCTGTGTGGCTTTCAGGTAGAAAATCCAGTTGCGACTGAGTTCCTTCCAGCCAGCCTTTCCCCATCAAGCCACCGGATCCAATGGCTGTTTTGGATTGAATAATGTTCCACCCAGCCCCCAG
Source organism: Hahella sp. (assembly GCA_050299855.1). Classification (GTDB taxonomy): domain Bacteria; phylum Pseudomonadota; class Gammaproteobacteria; order Pseudomonadales; family Oleiphilaceae; genus Hahella. Next base: position 74,736 of record JBNKWQ010000053.1, on the reverse strand, counting down.
CGGGTCCTGTTCGGGATCAAACATGGTTAATACACGCTGCTTCTGATAATCCTGCATGCCAAAAAACCACATGACTGGTGCCAGTGCCGCCACCGCGCTGGCGAATCCAATAATCCAGCGCAGACCCAAGCCGGCAAATAACAGGACAAATATACCTGAAGCGGCTATCAGGATCGAAGTTCCCAGGTCCGGCTGGATGACAATCATGGCTGCCGGCAGGGCAATAATCGTCATGGTGCCCACGATATGCTTGAAACTTGGTGGTAAATTTCGATCGGACAAATACCAAGCCACCATCATTGGCACGGCAATCTTCATAAATTCCGAAGGCTGAATACGCATCCCTATACCCGGAATCGTCAGCCAGCGTTGTGCGCCCTTAGCATCCGAACCAGCCAGCAGAACAGCTGCAAGACCAATTAGCCCCAATAGAAAAGTCCAGGGTGCCCATCTTCGGAATACAGCAGGATCTATCTGAGCAATGACCACCATCAGAACCAGCGCAACAATAAAATGCAGTCCCTGCTTTTTCACATCCGCTATATTCTGGCCACTACCGCTGTAAAGCACGAAGAGTCCAGCCCCAATCAATAGCAACAGCAACCCCAGTAGAGGCAGGTCAACATGGATGGAATCCGACAGGCCTGGACGCCGACTGAAATGACTTTCTGCTCCCGGCAATTGCCGTATAAAGTCACCACCGGGCATTAGCTGTATCCTTTGAGTTTATGCTTTCTGGTCTGATCACTGGGACACCTGATTTTCCGCCAAGTTGACGGGCTGCTCACCCAATAGATAGGCATCAAACAGCTGCCGGGCTACGGGAGCAGCGGCACTGCTGCCTCCACCACCGTTTTCAACAACGACGGCCAGCGCAATTTTGGGGCTGTTGACTGGGGCAAACCCGATAAACAAACCATGGTCCCGATACTTTGCCTCAATGGCATCAGCATCATATCTTTCACCCTGTTTGATACCAATGACCTGAGCTGTACCGGTTTTACCAGCCATATGGTAAGGCGCACCCTTAGCGCTTTTACGGGCTGTTCCATGGGAGCCGTGCATAACTGCTTCCATTCCCTGGATAACATAATCCCAATACCAGTCCTGTTTTAGTAAAACGTCTGGGGGCGATTCAATATCCGTCATTTCAACTTCGTTAATGGTTTTAATCAACCGTGGAATAACCCAATGCCCCCGGTTGGCGAGCACAGTGGCTCCGGTGGCCAATTGCAGAGGTGTCGTCAGCATAAAACCTTGCCCGATAGACATATTGATAGAGTCACCAGGAAACCAGGGTAGTCCTTTCATTCCCCGCTTCCATTCTCTGGAAGGCAAGATACCCTCCTGTGCATTGTCAATGTCGTGGGCCATTAACTGGCCAAAGCCAAATCTCGCCATATAGTCATGCATGGGATCTACGCCCATACGGAAACCGAGATCGTAAAAGAACACATCACAAGACTGTTCAATAGCATCGTGCAGAGTGACCCATCCATGTCCCTGCCGCTTCCAATCCCGATATTTGCGTTTATCACTTTTAAGCTGGTAGTAACCCGGGTCCCAGACGGTTGTTCCGGTATTTACCTTTTCCGTATCCAGTCCCGCCAGTCCAATAAAGGGTTTGATAGTTGACCCAGGTGGATACTGTCCTCGCAGGGCGCGGTTGAAGAGAGGAATATCAGGAGAACTCTGCAGTGCGCGATATGAAGCGGAATCAATGCCTGTAACAAACAGGTTGGGGTCAAAACTGGGCTTACTGACCAGCGCAAGAATTCCGCCCGTGACAGGATCTATGGCAACGACGGCACCCTTACGGTCACCTAAAGCCTCAACCGCTACTTTCTGCAGTTGGGAATCAATATGGAGGGAAATGTCTGCACCCGGTGTCGGCGGCTCTTTCTCCAGCACCCTTAATACTCGTCCCCGGACATCGGTCTCTACAGTTTGGAAGCCAGCTGTTCCATGTAAAAGTGTTTCATAGTGTCCCTCCACCCCCAACTTGCCATAAAACTGGGTTCCGGTGTAATTCGCTGGATCTACGGACTTCAGTTCCTGTTCACTGATACGCCCGACATAGCCAAGCATATGGGCAAAATCATCACCCTGCGGGTAATACCGAATGAGGTCAGCTTCAACTTCTACTCCCGGCAATGCATACCGGTTAACAGCGATTCGGGCGATTTCCTCTTCCTTCAAACGGGATTTGAGAGCCACCGATTCATAAGGTCGACGGCGTTGGCTGAGCCGTTTATTAAAGGATTCCAGCTCTTCGTCTGTGAACTCAATATATTCAGACAGCTTTTCCAGCGTCTGAGGCATATCCGGCACTCTCTCTTTCACAATGGTCAGCGAGAAAGTGGGTTGATTGTCGGCCAGCAATAAGCCATTACGGTCATAGATAAGACCCCGGGTCGGGGAAATGGGCAGCAACTGCATACGATTGCGGTCGGACAGAGTATTGAAGACCTCATGCTCTATGACCTGCAGGTAATAATAGCGGGCAGCGAGAACGCCCAACATGACAAAGATCACCAACACTGCGGCTATCGTGCGGCCGGCATATATGCGTTGTTCGCGGTAGTGATCCTTAAATTCTCTGGAGGCCATTCGCTCTGCTGGTTACCCGGTTCTGCCATCTGATTTGATAGCACTATTTTCGTTCAGAATGTGATGGGCATGGTAGCCCATTTTCGCGGATTACTCACGGTGATATGGATGCCCCTGAAGCACACTCCAGGCACGGTAGATTTGCTCGGCTAGAATTACCCGCACCAACGGGTGGGGTAGCGTCAGAGGGGAAAGAGACCACTGCTGATCAGCCCTCAGACGGCAGGCATCACTCAAACCATCGGGACCACCGACCAAGAGCGCCAGATCTTTGCCCTGCATGCGCCACCGATCCAACTGCTGCGCTAGCTCCAGTGTTGTCCAGGGTTTACCTTTCACTTCCATGGCAACAACATGATCCGCTGAAGATAGCTGGGACAATATGTTATCGCCTTCAGCTATTTTCAGTTTCTCAGGATCAGCATTTTTCTGACGTTTGGCCATAGGAATTTCCTGGAAGGAGACAGGCATTTCCCGTGGCATCCTTTTAAGATACTCACTACTACCATCTTCCACCCAGCGGGGCATTTTACTGCCCACGGCCAGTATCCGAATACGCATGCTCGTGACGAGCTAGTGCATATGGCCGGTCAAACTTTCTTCGGTCGGGGCATCCCGCCAGAAGCGCTCCAGGTCGTAGAATTCGCGCGCGGCCGGTAACATGACGTGCACAACGATGTCACCCAGATCCACCAGAATCCAATCTGATGCAGCACCACCTTCAGACCCCAGGGGACGGGCACCATGCGCCTTAACCTCGGTCACAAGGTTGTCAGCGATAGATTTGACATGGCGGGTTGAGGTGCCACTGGCAATGATCATGTAATCGGTCACACTAGTGCGTTCTTTAACGTCTAGAACGGTTATATCTTTGGCTTTGATATCTTCCAAAGCTTTAATGACGATATCTTTCAGAGTATCAGTCTCCATAGTGCCTCATAGAGGATTTGTGTGGTTGACAGGTTGCAGACTATACACCGCTGCATCCATATAGCTGATGCGAACGGATGTAGTCCAGTACCGTATCAGGGGTAAGAAAACGTGGGGATTTTCCAGTTTGTAACAGATTGCGGATATGTGTGCTTGAGATATCAAGTTGAGTGAGTGCACACTCAGCTATGCGTCCGCTTGGGAGTTCGGTAAGTTCATTCAGTTGCTTTGCGCTGTGTTTTCGCAAGAGGTCGTTCAAATCACCTTGTCCAATATTTGACCAATTAGGCCTATTAGTGACCATTATATGAGCTAGCCGGATAATTTCCACCCATCGATGCCATTTTGTCAGTGTCAGAAACGCATCAGCCCCCATGACAAAAACGATAGGACGTTGCGCTCCAACCTCCTGACGCAACTCCGCCAGGGTATCCACAGTGTAGGTAGCCCCTTCCCGATCCACTTCGAGACGGCTGGCCAGCAGCAGGGGCTCATCTGATATTGCTGTTTCTAGCATGGCATAACGATGATGCGCTGAAGCCTCAGGAGCCTGACGATGACGGGGATCGCCACAAGGCATCATATGGACAACACTGCCATGCCCAAGCAGCTGAGCAATCTCGAGCGCCGTGCGTAGATGGCCATAATGAACAGGATCGAATGTCCCCCCCATGACGACTATAGGAGACGGCATGGAGGGACACCTTGAAGACGGGACAACATGAATAAGCTCAGCACACTGCGGAATTACTGACGAATCTGCCCTTCACCAAACACCACATATTTCTGTGAGGTCAGTCCCTCCAGACCTACTGGTCCGCGGGCATGAATCTTGTCGGTGGAGATTCCAATTTCCGCACCGAGGCCATACTCAAAGCCATCGGCAAAGCGGGTTGATGCATTTACCATGACTGAGCTGGAGTCGACTTCAGTAATAAACTGGCGACTTCGGGTGTAATTCTCAGTCACGATAGCGTCAGTGTGTTGTGAGCTATAAGTATTGATATGATCAATAGCGGCATCTACGTCATCAACGACACGTATGGCTAATACCGGCGCCAGATATTCCGCATACCAGTCGTCTTCTGTTGCGGCCACAGCGGCAGGCAGAATATCACGAGTGCGCTCACAACCGCGCAATTCAACACCCTTCGCCTGATACTGCTCGGCCAGAACGGGCAGGACCTGTTCTGCAACGGGAGCATCAATCAACAGGGTTTCCATGGTATTACATGTCCCATACCGTTGAGTTTTAGCATTGACGGCAATGGCCAACGCTTTTTCCATATCGGCATCACGGTCAATAAACACATGACAGACGCCATCCAGATGTTTGATCACCGGCACTTTGGCTTCAGTACTGATACGCTCAATCAGCCCTTTGCCGCCACGTGGTACAATGACATCCACATACTCGGGCATGGTAATCAGTTTACCTACGGCTGCACGGTCGGTGGTTTTTACCACCTGCACTGCTGTGGCGGGAAGACCAGCTTTTTCCAGACCCTGGATAATACAGGCAGCAACAGCCTGATTGGAGTGAATTGCTTCACTTCCTCCGCGTAAAACTGTGGCATTGCCGGATTTCAGGCACAGACTGGCCGCCTCCACAGTGACATTAGGACGGCTTTCATAAATGATGCCGATGACTCCAAGAGGCACACGCATTTTACCCACCTGGATACCGCTAGGCTGGTAATTTAAACCGGTAATTTCGCCTACAGGATCCGGCAACGCTACGACCTGCTTTAAGCCTTCAATCATAGTATCTATGCGGGCCGGCGTCAGTTCCAGACGGTCAAGCAACGCGGCGTCCAGACCGTTCCGGCGCCCTGCTTCCAGATCCTTTTGATTTTCCTGCATCAGGTTCTCACGAGAAGCTTCAATTGCTTCAGCGATAGCCAGTAATGCGGTATTTTTAGCGCCGGTGGACGCCTTGGCGATCAATCTTGATGCAACACGGGCCTGTTGCCCGACTTCTTGCATATAAGCTTCAATATCCATCAATTCAAAGCCCTCTGCTTTGCTTCGGTGTTTCTTAATCTGCTATAAACGGCATATTATACGTCAATCAGCCCGGAACTGGGCTATATTCTTTGCCAACAATGAATCGAATCTGCATGTCTATTGCTTACTTGTCCACGACTTAGCTTAGTTTGTCAGCGACTTAATAAGTAATCATCAGGCAGACGCAAGAGTCGTACAAGAAGAAACAATGGCTGGCAATACAATAACGAAGAACCTCAAGAGATACGCATGACGCCGGTTGAACTCAATAACCAACTTCGCAGCAAAGCCTATTCACTGGCCTCTATCGTGGCCGGCATCCTGGCGCTGGGCTCTTTGCTCAGCGGAGAATGGCTGATGCTGGGTTTTGCCCTCATCTTTGCCTTACTACTCAGCGCCAATTGGCATATCAACGCCCGTAACGCTGAACAACCCGCACCTCTCTGGCTATCCCACATCATCGTGGGATTTCTGATGATTACCACGCTCGCCAGTCTGGTTCACTTCCAGAATACGGCTGAACAATGGTGCTACATCCTGCCGCTGATCGCCTTTCTTATCTATCGGATACAGGTGGCCACCTTTCTCACTGCCGTCTATTCCATTGCTCTGGCAGTCGCCATTATCGGCTACTATCAGGGGCCGGAAAAAGTACAGATCTTTTTTATCTATCTGCTTAGCCTGGCCATGACCCTGGCGTTCGTCTACCTGCGCGAAATCAAGGAACAACAGCTGAAGCCGCTAAGACGCACTGACAACCTGACCCTGGCCTCCACACGTGAATATCTGCTGCAAGACCTGGACAAGGAAGTACAACGCAGTGAACGAGAGGGAACAGACCTTTCCGTGCTGGCCCTGAGCCTGGACACAGCTGCCCTGCATCACGCCAATCGTGAAGAGAAAGATCATCTATTGCACAGACTGGGCAGAATACTGCACGAGACCTTAAGACTGTTTGACAGCTACTACCGCTATGAAAGTGTCGATTTCATTATCGTACTCCCCCATACCGGTTCTAAGGAAGCGACCAAAAAGGCCGCCCAGCTGCGCCTCAATACCAAGCAAACCCTCAGCAATTCCGAGAATACTGTGACTATCAGTGCTGGGGTATCCACCCTGAATGTGGGGGATACGGCCGAAACTCTTCTGGCCAACGCCCGCAAAGCTCTCACTGTTGCCAGATCGAAAGGCAGCAACCATACCGTTGCCTTTTTGGACATTGCCATTGAGGAGGCCAAACTTGCTGGCTGAATCCTACCTGCGGACCCGCGCCCGCATCGCACTATATGTAACAACTGCTTTTCTGTTGCTGTTCATGGCAGTACAAAACGTCCGTTACGGTTTGTATGAGCTGTTCTACATGAGCATTCTGCTGGCACCACTGATGCTCATTGGCGCGGTATATGCCTGGACCAGACGCAGCGATATCAATGCTCACCGAGGACACCTGTGCGTTCTGGCTTTTATGCTGGCAGTTATTATTGTGCAGCTGGGAATGGGACAAACTGCAATTAGTCACTGGCTGTATGGCATTGGACTTTTCAGCTTCTTGTTGCTGCCTCTTAAAACGGCATTTGTTTTCAATATCGCCACCCTGGTTTTGAGCAGTGTGGCGCTTTCCATTAATGACAGTTTCTATAACACCTTAAGGTTCGCCACCAGCTATTCCCTCCTGGTGGGTCTGGCGGGAATGTATGCCTACCTTTATCACCATAAATCACGCTTTTTGGTAGAAGTTTCCATTAAGGATGCCACTACGGGCGCTTACAATCTCAAACATCTGGAATTTACTCTAAAGCAGGAAGTTTCACGCTCCGAAACCACTGGCCACCCGCTATCGCTGATCGTGCTGGACATTGACTTTTTTGACCAGCAGCTTGAAGTTCACGGCCCGAATTTTGCCAATGAGCTCCTCACCGCCTTTGGTGCACGTCTGCTGCATGCAACAAGGGCTGGGGACAGTATTTACTACGCTGAGAAAGGTCGTTTTTATATTCTGCTCCCGGTCACTCCGGAAGAGGGATTGCTCGTCATTGCTGAGCGCCTGCGTCGTAATGTTGAGGAATACACCTGGCCGGTTGTCGACAAAATGAGCATTTCCCTTGGCTGCCTGACCCGTAAGCCTGGTGAAGTGGACGATAAGTTGTTAATTGAGAGGGCCCAGACTGCCCTCAAGCAAGCTCAGCAATCCGGGCGCAATAAGGTCATTCTCAGCAAAAGCTGAGGAGCCTCGATTAATATTCCTACGGACTAGTTACACTTTGGATTTACATACCCTCGTTGATCAAATTGTAGGCTGGGTAAGCCTGCATCCTGACCTGCTTGCGATTGTCATTTTCCTGACCGCCTTTCTGGAATCACTGGTCATCATCGGGCTATTTATCCCTGGTGTCATATTTCTGTTTGCTCTGGCGGCGCTCAGCGGCAGCGGCGCACTAAGTCTGACATTCACACTGCTAGCCGCCTTTTTTGGAGCTGTGGCCGGTGACGGCCTGAGCTTCTATCTGGGACGCCGCTACAGCGCCCAGACCCGCTCAATATGGCCACTATCCCGATACCCGGAGCTGATCCGCCAGGCGGAACGTTTTTTTCACGAACATGGCGGTAAAAGCGTCGTCATTGGCCGCTTTGTCGGCCCATTACGCTGCTTTCTACCGCTAGTAGCTGGCGCCCTCGGTATGTCTCCGGTACGTTTTGTCAGCTTTAATGTGGCGTCAGCCGTTGGCTGGGCTCCCTGGTATATACTTCCGGGGTATCTGGTAGGTGCCGCTATTGATATAGATACACCGCTGCCCGCACACTTCTATCCGGCACTTGCGGGATTGGTGTTAACCATACTGGCTATATCCGGTCTGTTTTCTCAACTGCATTGGCACCTTCGCCCAGCCGGACCACTTTATTCCTGGCTCCGGGCACGAGCAGTCAATTCTCCGCTACTGACAAAACTGTGGAAAAATGCCTATAGCGTGCGCCATGACCACAAGGAATACCCTGTCAGCTCTACCATATTGTTCCTACTGGGCATTCTTGGATTTGGTGTCACCACTCTGCTGACACTTTACCTACCCAGCGTAGGGTATTTGAATCACTGGCTATCAGGGCAGATGGCTACCCTGCACATCCCTTTGCTGGACATTATTTTCATCAGCATTACCCTGTTAGGTGACCCCGGATTTCTCTACCTCATTTTCGGCTGGTTTGTACTTCTCCTGCTCGCACAGCGAAGAATTGCGTTGGCGGCCTTCAGCATTATCGGTGGCCTGACCACCCACGGCCTGACGAACCTGTTAAAGGCATTACTGGCCATTGAACGCCCTGATAGTGCCGTACTGCCGGATTCATTTGCCTACCCCAGCGGCCATACCAGCGGAGCCATCTTTGTCTACGGAATGATTACAACCTTTATCGCCCGCGAAGCCCTGCCCCATAAACGCTGGTACATCTACAGTCTTGGTGCTGCCTGGGTACTGCTAATCGCTTCCAGCAGGCTCTACCTGGAAGTCCACTGGTTCAGCGATATTGTGGGTGGGATCATGCTGGGACTGACACTTTGCGGATTGGTCAGGATGATGCAGAGCCCCTGTGACCGACAACCTGTCTTCACGGGCAAGCGGCTTATTGTGCTGGCACTGGGCCTCATACTGCTTGCAATACTCTATCTGATCTTCCAGGCTGGGGATGCATTGGCGTTATTTCGGCTCAACACGCAGTAATTACTGTTCACGATAATTATTCTGCCAACGCATGAATGAGATAGCGTATCTGCTCCAATCTGTACAAAGGATTATCCAGTGTCAGCAGATACTGTTTATCCTGGACCTCGAGGGGCAGTAACTCTATCAATCGCCACCCAACTTCCCTTGCGTCGGTATAATTGACATCCATACCTAACACCCTGACCACTGGGTGGCGAAGCAGTTCCTCTAACAATTCGGCCAATTCAAAAAAAGTATCGGGTACACTTTGCTCCGCCTCGCTACTGACTGGAGCGATATCCCCAATATAGAGCCCGTCATCCTGACGCCCGACATGACTGATGGCGACCTTTGACACCCCCTCCACAGTAATGCCCAATAGTCCATTAGGAAGTTGCTGAAAATCCACCACTTGAGCATAGGTGCCCACATCAAACATGCGGACATCTGATCCGACTTCTTCACCATCTTTGATCAAGACGACGACGAATCCGACCTGCTCCTTGAGGCAGCGGGTTATCATATGCAAATAGCGCTGCTCAAATATCTGTAGCGGCATTCGGCCTTTAGGACAGAGCACTGATTTCAAGGGAAACAGTGGCACCCGATGTAGCTGAGACTCATTAGCCATGCATTCATCCTTGTGGTCACTTTTCTTGATATTAGACGTCCAATGTTTGAATGGGCAAGTATCGGGAACTGTAGATAAGTCCGATCAGTATTGGTTTTCTTCTATGCTATAAGAACACAAAAGCACGCAGAAGTTAGCAAAGTGAGTACTAAGTAGTATGGTTAGCCCTCACACCAAACAAGCTGAAGCCTTGCGTAACCAGATTAAAAGAAGTTACTCACGCAGGCAGCTTAATTAGCCTGAGTGTGTGGTTAGCCAACTTGCAGTTTCATTCAAGACCAGCTTAATGGGATAACTCTTTTCATGAATCACAGCGAATCCATCAGTAGATTTATCGGCCTTGCAGGGGTAAATCCAAAAGAAAACTCCCAGGCAAAAAAATGGGCCGCCAGACTGGAGTGGCCAATGCTGGTAGTGACACTATGGATCATCATTACCTGGTATCTGGAAGCCAGCAACCACCTCACTGAAACACTTATCGGTGTTACAGATTGGCTGGTATGGGGATTTTTCTTGGCGGAGACTACGATCATCGCCACTCTAGTTGATGATCGAATAGCCTACTTAAGACAGAACTGGATCAATCTGGTCATTATCATCTTTGGATTCCCGCTGATCTGGTGGTATTTCCCACTCACAGGAGCACTGCGGGCGCTCCGCATTCTTGCGATGTTCAGCCTGGTTCTGCATATATCCAAAACAGCTAGAACCTTCCTGTCAAAGCACAACCTAGGAACTACCTTGTCCTTTGGATTCATTGTAATAATCATGGCTGGTTTTCTCATGGCCGGCATTGACCCGGGGATTGAATCACCTATGGATGGTATCTGGTGGGCGCTGGTCACGATAGCTACCGTAGGTTACGGGGATATAGTGCCTGTCAGTATTGCTGGCCGCTTATTCGGTGCTGTCTTAATTGTGATGGGGCTTGCTCTGATTTCCGTCCTGACGGCAAGCTTTGCCGCATTTTTTATCAACGAGGATGAAAAGAAAAAGCAAAATCAGACTGAGGAGTTGCTGAAAAAAATTCATCACCTGGAACTGGAGGTGAAGGAAACGAAAATCTTACTCGAAGAAATCGCCAAAAACACCGACCCTCACCGATTGGAAAAAGGCCATCATCTCCCTCCCATTAAACCAACTGACTACTAGTAAACTATCGCCTTCAGCCCTTCAATTTCCTCTTTTGCCATTTGCATAACCTGAAGGCTGCGCTGGGGTGACAATTCACCCAACGCCAGCTTATGAAAGGCTGGAATCTGATCCATCTGCGGAATATTGGCATGCTCAGGCTTGCCGATAAAAGCATGTACCTGAGCGACAATGACAATGTCCGCATAGTTGGGTTTTTCTTCCCCAGAGTCATAGGAATAATTTTCTGCCTCACGGGCCGCCTCGATAAAAACCTCAGGAAACCCCCAATTAGCCAGCAACGCACAGCCTATTTCTTCGCGAACTTCAGGAATGATAGCCTCCAACATATCCTGATGACTGCGCAATACCGTATGTTCTTCAGCATACTTAATCACCGGCACTACCCCAATATCATGGAGAATCCCGGCCAGCATAGCCTGCTCCGGGCGCATCCCTGGCGTCATCCGCGCCAACACAAAGGCGATAGCCCCTACTTCCATGGAATGAAGCCAGAGGTCCTGCATTTTTTTCTGCAGCAGTTCGTATTTACTTTTAAACAAATCACGCAGAGTGAAAATAGTAATCAGTTGCCGTGTCGCATCCAACCCCAGGCGCACTATAGCGTCATCACAGCTCTCTATTTCTTTGAAGCCACGATATAAGGGACTATTAGCGGCGTGAATCAACTTCGCCGTAATCGATGGGTCGCCCACAATTGCTTTGGCCACTTCCCCTATATGACAATCATTCTTTTCCGTCATAGTGCGTATCCGCAAAGCCAGATCGGGCAGACTTGGCAAGGACAAACGATGGGAATTAAGTTCCTGATAAAAGGTGGTCACCAGACCATAGGCTGGGTTACCGGTTTGCTCAAAGTCCGTCGTGGACTCATTCATCACAAACTCTTGAGGGGCATCTTTTAGCATCTGCGTCAGAGTAGGCTGATCAACTATCAACATCTTCGCCGGCTTGACCACCTTGACCTGATACTGCCTGGGTTGTAGGTGCGCAATTGGCTGCCTTGCCCGCTCAGAACCCGCTTCCACATGGGCTATCCGCCCATCCCGCGCTTCAAGGCTGACCTCACCTTCAATCAGGTAATAATCAAAACTATCCTGACTCCCACACTCCATCACTACCTGGCCTCGCTTATAGGTGCGAAAATCGGCCCGCGATGACAGCACAATTAATTGCTGATCCGACAGTTTTTCTAGGAGGGTAAAGTGTTTGAGTGCATCCAGATTCAGTTTTAGGTCGTCCATTTTTATTCCAGCTGAAAGATTCTCTGTTTCGCTTCGGCCCTCTCACTCGAAGTGCGGCAAGCAAGCAGGCAATTCCCTGGGAGTGGGCAGGTATTTATCACAGCATTTAAACCCTGCCTGATGCTCTAAACTACTACGTCAACCGCATTATTACCATATCCATCCTCCTGATGACTGGGAAACATTTATAGCCGTATACATAAATGCTATTCTTGCGGGTCAGATTAAACTTCCTTCCCGATGTACGGAGCACATTATGCCGACCTACCGTTCAGCCACTACTACTCAGGGTCGTAATATGGCCGGAGCCCGAGCGCTCTGGCGGGCCACTGGTATGAAAACCGAAGACTTCAGCAAGCCCATTATTGCTGTGGTCAACAGCTTCACCCAATTCGTACCAGGCCACGTGCACCTGAAAGATATGGGGCAACTGGTCTGCCGGGAAATTGAAGCGGCCGGTGGGGTAGCCAAGGAATTCAACACTATCGCAGTGGACGATGGCATCGCCATGGGCCATGACGGCATGTTATACAGCCTTCCCTCCAGAGAAATTATTGCCGATTCCGTTGAATATATGGCCAATGCCCATTGTGCCGACGCGCTGGTTTGCATATCCAACTGTGACAAGATTACCCCTGGAATGCTGATGGCCTCGCTGCGACTGAATATCCCGACCATTTTTGTATCAGGTGGCCCTATGGAAGCGGGCAAAACCAAACTCTCAGAGCACAAGCTGGACCTGGTGGATGCGATGGTCATCGCCGCCGATGATAGTGCTTCAGACGAAAAAACCGAGGAATACGAGCGTTCAGCCTGCCCTACCTGCGGGTCGTGTTCAGGAATGTTTACCGCCAACTCCATGAATTGTCTGACCGAGGCTATAGGCCTGTCGCTGCCAGGTAACGGCACCATGCTGGCAACCCATGCCGATCGTGAACAGCTCTTTCTGGAAGCCGCCAGGCAAATTGTCCAGATTACACGCCAGTATTACGAAGAAGAGGATGCTTCTATACTGCCCCGCTCCATTGCCAGCTTTAAAGCCTTCGAAAATGCGATGACCATGGACATTGCCATGGGAGGGTCTACCAATACAATTCTTCACTTACTGGCAGCCGCGCAGGAAGCGGAAGTTGATTTCAGCATGACTCATATCGACCAGCTTTCCAGAAAAGTCGGACAATTCTGTAAAGTCGCTCCCAACACCCCTAAGTACCACATTGAAGATGTTCACCGTGCCGGAGGTATCATGGCTATCTTAGGTGAATTGGAGAAAGCGGGGCTTTTACACACCGATATCCCAACTGTGCACAGTAAGACACTCCTGGACGCGATCAATCAATGGGATGTTATGCGCACTGACGACGAGAATGTTCGCACCTTCTACAAGGCAGGTCCTGCAGGCATCCCCACGCAAACAGCATTCAGTCAGTCCACCCGTTGGCCGGCATTAGACATTGACCGTGCCGAAGGATGTATTCGTAGCGCTGAACATGCTTATAGCAAAGAAGGTGGGCTGGCAGTGCTTTATGGAAACATCGCCAAAGATGGCTGTATCGTAAAGACAGCAGGCGTGGATGACAGCATATTGGTATTTAAAGGTTCTGCCCGAATTTATGAGAGCCAAGACGACGCTGTAAAAGGCATTCTCAACGATGAAGTAAAGCCCGGCGATGTGGTTATTATTCGATATGAGGGCCCCAAAGGCGGACCTGGCATGCAAGAAATGCTTTACCCGACCAGCTACCTGAAGTCGAAGGGGCTTGGCAAAGATTGCGCCCTGTTAACTGATGGACGTTTTTCTGGCGGCACCTCAGGCCTATCCATTGGACACTGTTCGCCAGAAGCAGCCGCAGGTGGCGCTATTGGACTCATTGCCGAAGGCGACACCATTATCATTGATATTCCCAATCGTTCCATCAATGTGGACCTGAGTGATGAGGCACTGGCAAAACGCCGCGTTGCGATGGAGCAAAAAGACGTTAGCGCATGGAAGCCGGCTAATCCACGACCAAGAAAAGTTACTACTGCATTAAAAGCCTATGCTCTACTGGCCACGTCGGCAGACAAAGGCGCGGTGCGCGATAAAGCACTGCTAAACGACTTCTAACCGGCATCCAAAGGAAATAACGGCAAGGGAGGGCCCCTCTTCACCACCTGCAAGTGAGACCTGTACAGCCTCAAATAAAGAAGAAAAATGTCAGGTAATTTGACATTCCGCCAGATCTTGCTTTAGAGCAGGTGCTAACAATTTCTTAATAAATAGCACTTATTGTATAACAGGCATAAAAATTGCCTTCAGTTAATTTTAGATGTCAGACCATTATGAAACTCACCGAAAGGCTAGTTAATAAAGCTTGAAGAGTAATGGTTTCTATTCATTTATACGTGCAACAACGGGAGTAACAATAGTGATTAATAAAGTCTCACTGGCTCTAGTGGCCAGTCTGGTAGCAGCGCCTGCCATGGCCGCTACCCAGACATGGAATTTTAACTCGTCTTCTGCTCCTCTGAGCAGCAATACCAACGGCAACACTGTTAATATGACTTCCGGGTCAGTCAATTTGACGACCAGTGGCTGGTCTGATACTGGTGGCAGCTCAGACGATCTTATCCAAAACGCCCGCTTAGCCTATTACAACAACACTCTCGGCATGATCAACCGCGACGAAACTGAAAGTGTTCCTGATCACTCTACTGACAGCTATGGTGATGATTTCGACATGATCCTGCTGGAATTTGATACCGCTGTGAGCTTAACCAGTTTTAGCATTGGCTGGGCTCTGGAAGGTGGTAGTCTTAACCAGGCAGACCTATCTTTATTAGCTTACACCGGCGGCGGCTTTTCTGGCCTGACTAACGAAACTTGGTCAAGTTTGGTGAGTGGCGGCGGCTGGTCTGTAGAAAGTAATTTCGCCAATGTGCCAAATTACAGCACTGTTAATTACGCCTCTGCATCTAACACTTACTCCAACTACTGGTTGATTGGTGCCTATAATTCTGCCTTTGGCAGCGAAGGCTGGGCTGGCTATCGTGACGGCTTCAAGCTTGCAGGCATTACATCCACCTCAAAGGACACCCCTCCACCTCCAGGTGGCGATGTTCCGGAACCAGGTACGTTGGTAATGCTGACTTCTGGCTTGCTGGCACTGGTCTCTTCAAGACGCAAGCGAGCCATCAGCTAAGAGTATTTTCTCTCGCTGCAGTATCCAGTCACTCAAAAAGGCGAACTATTTATGGTTCGCCTTTTTTGTTTTAGCATGGTGCACTATCGTCGGTTCACTACTGCATTTTAATGTTTATTATTAGTTGGAAGTTATGAAAGCAACCTACCTTGTGGCGTTTCTTATCTTCGCCCTGACTACCCCCATATCCGCCGTCGCTGACAGCGAAAATAATTACGAACTGGCTGTTAAGGCATTTGCCGAAGGCAAAGAAAACGATGCCTTTATCCATGTAAAGAATGCTTTACAAGAGAATTCAAAGCACCTTCCGTCCCGGATATTGCTAAGCGAACTCTACTTTAACGCTGGCAATATTCCCGCTGCGGAACACGAACTCTACAATGCCTTGGATTTAGGCGCTGATATCAACCTTGTTATTCCATTGCTTGGCACTACGTTAATCCTGCAGAAAAAAGTCGACGAACTATTAAAATTTGAACGTCGTTTTAACGAATTTTCCCCGCGCACCCGTTTTGAGTGGGCTCTGCTGAGAGGTCAGACCTATCTCCTGGAAAATAATCCGGAACTGGCACAAGCAGAGTTTCAAAAGGCCAGTGAGATGTATTCTGACACACGTGCCTTTAACTCTTTGGCAGCCGTATACACGCGGATAGGCAAAGTTGAGGAAGCGGACAAATTACTTACCAAATCTCTTGAGATAGAGCCAGTCAATGCCAAAACCTGGCAACTCAGGGGTGAGCTGGAACTGAGAAAAGGAAGCTACGATAAAGCCATCGAATATTTCGATACTGCCTATAAGTATGACCCCAAAGACCCCAAGATTCTCCGCAGCCTGGCAGGCACTCACCTGAAGCTGGGTAATATGGAGGAAGTTCGCACTTACCTTAAACTGATTAATGACCAAACACCCAATGATCCAACGGCCACCATTATTGGTGCCTGGCTAATGCTGGCTGACAATGACGTCGATGCCGCCAATGAAACACTGGCTAAACTGAGTGACCAACTGTCCTTGTTGGACTCATCTCAAATGGACCAGCATGCCAATCTGATATTTATTCAAGGCGTTGCAGAATATATCCGTGGCAATCTGGAGAAAGCCAAAACCATTCTACTGAGTTATCTGGAGCGTGTCCCCGACGATCTAGGAGCAACCCAGCTGCTGGTGGACCTCTACCTAAAAACCGGACAAAGCCGACGGGCTATCGACTACCTTGAGACTCATCGGGCACCGGTGGCAAAAAATCTAAACCTGTCACTTAAATTAGTACAGCTCTACATCAATGATGGCAAGTTGATCAATGCTGAAATATTTCTGGGCAAGCTCAAGCAGCAACATGGCAATTTACCCGTCATTATCCTGATGGAAGCGAATATAGAGAAGCAGCGCAACCGCTTTACCGAAGCTTTGGCATTATTGGACAACGGAGACTTTGGCGCTAAACCACCTCTGGGTTATTACCTGCTCCGAGGCGAACTTCTCATACACCTTGAACGTCTGGCTGATGCACGAGTAATCTCCGACAATCTGCTACAACAAGAACCGGGAAATCTGGATGTACTGAATTTCGCTATTGCCTTAAATATCAGGACGGGGAAAGCCAGCGAAGCGATATCTCAGATAGACATGGTTTTGGCCAAAGACCCTAATAACAATATGGCGCAATTCAACCAGGCTATAGCTTTAAAATCCTTAAATCGTGTTGATGAGGCCATAGAGTCACTGAAAGACCTTTTAGTCAAAACTCCAAACCATACACCCTCATTGCTGCTACTTGCCCGAACAGAAGAGCAAAGAGGAAACTCAGCAGATGCGTTGAGCTGGGTAAGTAAAATCCAGGTGTATGACCCCGAAAATATTGCCGCAGAAGAATTTAAATTATCTGTCTATCAAAAATCACAGGACTGGAACTCTGCCTTGACCACCGTTAACGACCTGCTGAAGCGTAACAGAATAAATGCGGACTATCTGGTGCAGAGAGCGCAGATATATACACATCTGCGTAAGTACAAAGACGCCCAACGGGACCTGAATATACTATACGGTATTTGGAGCGAAGATCCGCAAAAGCTTTTTGGACTGGCAGGCTATCAGCGCGCGGCAAAAGACCTTCCTAGTGCCAGAAAAAGCTTGGAAAAAGCGGATTCCTTAAGTGATAACCTACTACCGGTTAAGCTCGAACTAGTCCGCCTTTCGCTCTCTGAAGGTAATATTCAGGCAGCTGAGAATGAAGCCACTCGTCTGGAAAATAATTTCGGCAACAATGCCAGCATCAGCTTACTCAAAGGTGATATCGCCAACAGCAGAAAAAATTATACCGAAGCTCAGAACCTCTACCTGCAAACTCTCAAATTGGAGCCCTACAGCACATCGGCTCTGATTAACCTTTACCAGCTGACTCTGCAAGGTATAGGGGAAAAGCAGTTCACCAGTCTCATTGAGGCCCGAATCAAGCAGGAACCACAGCCTGATTGGATTGTCCGTCTTTTGGCAGACAGCTATTTAAATCAGCAGCTTTTTGACAAGGCCAAATCTCATTATGAATTTTTGATTGCCCGGCCAAGTTTCGAAAAAGACGTTGGGGTTTACAATAATCTGGCCAACATTTACGCGCCTGAAAATCTGGATAAAGCTCTCGCATTGGCAGAGAAAGGCTTGAAGCTGGAACAAAATAATGCGGCAATGCTGGATACCATGGGATGGCTGCTGGCACAAAAAGAACGTTACCCCGAGGCGCTGTCCCATTTGCGTGAAGCCTTCTCCATGAATGCCTCCAATGCAGAAACCCGTTACCATCTGGGCTATGTGCTGGCCAAACAGGACCGGAAAGCAGAGGCTGTATCAGAGCTTAAAGCCGCACTAAACAGCGGAAATAGCTTTCCAGGCAAAGAAGAAGCGGAGTTGTTGCTTAAGACATTACAATAATGCCCGTCCTGGCGGGCATTATTGCATTAACCACGGGCTTTAGCTGCGTTGGTAGATGACAAAATCATGAGCGCAGTCATTTTTTTCGTCAGCCTCTTGAGGCTGACGACTGACCTCTTGCCATTCGGAAGTTAAATCAGGAAAGTAGGCATCGCCCTCAGGGCAAGCCTTTACTTCAGTAAGATAAACCTTGTCTGCGACAGCCAACCCCTGACGATAGAGTTCTGCGCCACCAATCAGCATCACCTCACCACCCGGCTCAATGCTTGCAACCTTAAGAGCTTCCTGCAGCGAATGGACCACAGTAACACCGTCAGATTTCCAGCCCCGGTTTCGGGTAACCACAATATTGGTCCGGCCAGGCAATGGTCGACCAATGGAATCAAAGGTCTTGCGCCCCATAACAATAGGTTTGCCTAGAGTCATTTTTTTGAAGTACTGAAGATCATTGGACAAACGCCAAGGCAGTTGATTGTTGATACCAATAACGCCATTTTCGGCCCGCGCAACGATTATCGACAGGCTTACCGATTTGGCTAACGAAGCCTGTGAAGGTGAGGAATCAATAATAGTCATTCTGTCGACTCCATTACACCGCCACCGGCGCTTTGATATGTGGCATCGGATCATAACCCTGAATCTCAAAGTCCTCATACTGATAATCAAATAAGCCGGCGGGACGACGATTAATAACCAGCTTGGGAAGAGGCCCGGGGCTACGACTCAGTTGCTCATCTGTCTGCGCAAGATGGTTTTGATAGAGGTGCACATCACCTCCAGTCCAGACAAAATCCCCAACTTCCAGATCACACTGCTGCGCAAACAAATGAGTAAGAAGGGCATAACTGGCAATATTGAATGGCACGCCCAGAAAAATATCTGCACTACGCTGATAGAGCTGGCAGGACAAGCGGCCATCCGCTACGTAAAACTGAAACATAGCATGACAAGGTGGCAAGGCCATTTGATCGACAAAGGCAGGATTATAGGCAACCACCATATGGCGCCTTGAATCAGGGTTGGTACGAATTTGCTCCAGGACCCTACTGATCTGATCAATATGCTGACCATTCGGTGCAGGCCAGCTTCGCCATTGATACCCATAGACAGGACCAAGCTCGCCCTTATCATCAGCCCATTCGTCCCATATGGACACACCATTTTCCTTCAGGTAACGGATATTTGTATCGCCATTCAGAAACCATAAAAGCTCATAGACAATAGAGCGTATATGTAACTTTTTAGTTGTAAGCAGGGGAAAGCCCTTACTCAGGTCAAAGCGCATCTGATACCCAAACGTACTGAGTGTTCCTGTGCCTGTCCGGTCTGTTTTGACATGTCCGTGCTCCCGCACAAACTTCATCATGTTTAAATACTGCTGCATCGCATCAATCCAATTAAATCATTTTTGGGTCACACGATGTGTATGCCCAGGGGCATAACAACAGAGTGTAACTCCTGGCTTCTTAACCCTTGGAAACTTTCGCCGCCACTGTGGCAGAGTCTCCCTGCTGGAAACGATGACTCCAGACCAGAAACCCCATCCCAACCAAGACCATTGGTAGCGATAGCACCTGCCCCATCGTCAGCCAGTCCCATGCCAGATAGCCAATATGCGCATCCGGCTCACGTACAAACTCCACCAGAAAGCGGAATGCCCCGTAAGCCAACAAGAACAACCCTGACACGGCCATTTTCGGACGGGGTTTGGAAGAAAACCACCACAGGATACAAAACAGTACCCCCCCCTCTAAAGCAAATTGATAAAGCTGTGATGGATGACGCGCCAGCGCCAACGGATCTCGAGGGAAAATCATGGCCCATGGCACATCAGTTGCCCGCCCCCACAATTCGCCGCCAATAAAATTACCAATCCTGCCGGCACCCAACCCAATGGGAACCAAAGGCGCAACGAAATCTGCAACCTCAAAGAATCTGACGCCAATAGAGCGGCCATAAAGCCACATCGACAGGATGACCCCGATCAAACCACCGTGAAAAGACATCCCTCCAGTCCATACCTTAAACAGCCATATGGGATCACCCAGAAACTTATCGAAGTTGTAGAAAAACACATAGCCAAAGCGCCCACCCAAAACAACTCCCAGCGCACACCAAAAGATCAGATCACTAACCTGGATTTCGTTCAGTGGAGTATAAGACTTGCGGGCACGGAACTTACCCAGCCACCAGGCAGCCGCAAACCCGAGCAGGTACATGAGGCCATACCAATGAATTTGCAGCGGACCAAGACTGACCGCGACTGGATCAATTGCAGGATAGTCAAACCAACGTTCTGTCACATTGCCCCCAGGGTTTGATAAAGAAAACGTCCGCCGACAACAAACAGCAGGACGGAAAAAATACGTTTGAGTGTTTTGCTAGGCAGGCGATGAGCCAGCTTCGCACCGAGACGGGCGAATGGAACACTGGTTAAAATGATACCCACCGCAGCCGGCAGGTAAATATAACCCAGACTCCATTTTGGTAAAGTTTCAACACCCCAGCCTTCCCAGACATTGGTTAATGCGCCCATCACAGCAATGGGGAACCCGCAGGCTGCCGAAGTCCCTACCGCCTGCTGCATTCGCACATTACACCAAGTCAAATAGGGCACCGACAGAGTTCCACCACCAATACCAAAGATGGCCGACGCCCAACCAATGCCTGTTCCAACTGTTGCCAACATTGGAACCCCAGGAAGGTTTCGGTGCGGTTTCGGTTGCAACGCCAACGCCATTTGCACACCAACAACAATGGCAAAAATTCCAATAATCATGCGCAGAGCCATACCCGACAATATCCCGGCAGTCAGTACGCCCATTACAGCACCAAGGATCAGCCCGATGGCCATCGGGCGAAATACCGGCCATAAAACCCCTTGTTTATTGTGGTGGGATTTAATTGATGAAATAGAAGTGAATATGATGGTGGCTAGAGAGGTACCGACAGCAAGATGGGTCGCGACTGCCGGATCAACTTTGAGCAAATCAAAGCTGAATATCAACACCGGCACAATGATCAATCCACCTCCAATGCCGAAAAGACCGGCCAGCGTACCCGCACAGGCCCCTAAAAGCATATATATGAAAAATATCATTCCTACTCCACTACGGGGACCGCCTACTCAGACGGATGCGCCGACCCCAAAAAATAAAGCTGGTATGATACACAAAATCCATTAGCCCGACGACGAACTGTACGCTATGTGTCTGATATTTATTGCTTACCAAATGCACCCTGAATTTCCACTCATAGTCGCTGCCAACAGGGATGAGTTTTTCAGCCGCCCAACGCTGCCACTACATCGATGGGATGATCATCCGGAAATCTGGGCGGGCCGGGATTTGAAGGAAGGAGGCACCTGGATGGGGATTCACCAGGGGGGCCGCTTTGCCGCCATCACCAATTACCGTTCGAGCGAGATGGCCACTGCTCCAAAATCCCGCGGCAATCTGGTCAAGGAGTTGCTGTTGACCGGATCAATCCAGAAGTATCTGCAGGATAGACTGAGTCAGGAGGCTCGTTTATACAGCGGCTTCAATGCACTGTCGTTCGACGGCAAGGCGTTATTCTATTGCAGTAACCGAAACCTGGACATAAATCAGGCTGCCATGACTCAGCCAGAAACGCTGCCGCGAAAAGCGTATCAAGTACTGAAACCGGGGTTTTACGGACTTAGCAATGGCCGGCTCAATGATAGCTGGCCCAAGATTCAGAAGGGACTACCTATTTTCCGGGCCGCAGTAAAGCAATACACCGGTGAAGAGCCGGGTCCTAATAGGCTGTGGCAACTATTGCAGGATGCAGAGCAGGCCGAAGATTCACAACTCCCTGATACCGGAATTGGTATCGAACTCGAGCGCCTGCTGTCCCCCAGATTCATTCAGTCGACCACTTACGGAACTCGAGCCTGCACCCTGGTATTCTGGCACCGTAATCAATCCGTGGAAGTGATCGAGAGGAGTTTTGATGCCACAGGAATAACCGGAGAAAAGTTGGCAACAATTGCGCTCAATATGCATTACCAGACCTAGTCGGACTGACGAGCCTGGCGGCGTTGCTTAAGTTCGCGTGTCTGGCATTTCAACACATGTTGTATCAGAATTTCCTGCATATTATCGTCCAGACGAACAAAGTCGGCACGGATAAGAAAGGGCTCGTCACTATTCACTCCACTTTCCGCCGGATGATCTCCATTTGCGGCCCGATCTTCACAGGCAATCACCACAGCTGGTAACGACAGTTCAATCATATTTGGGTAGAGGCGCAGTTTCAGTTGCAAAGAAGCCCCTACTGCAAACTGCACAGGCAGGCAGAAAGCTATTCCACAGGCGCTGATATTAACTGACACCGAATGCTGAAAAGCGGCCTCTTCTCCAGAATCAGCATGCTCATCGGAACCCATAAGACTAATTTTCTGATTAAACAGAGCAAGCAGATCCGCCACGTCCGATGATTGTTTGCGCACTTTTTCCAAGGCGATCTGGATATCATTCTCAATATGCAACCAACGCTCCGATAATTTCCTCCCTCCGGATACCCCAGGTTTTCCGGCGTCGTCTGCCTCCATCAGACGACAACTGATATCCAGAGTATCGTTAACACGAAAGTAGCGTCGGCGCTCCCTAAAGGTTTGGGTCACAGGCAATGTCCTAATTAGCTATTCTTTTGGCTGTCAAAAAATTTCATTTGGGGCCAACCCTCCCCAGTCGTTAAGTTCGTCATCAGGAATAACCCCCGGAGCAGCCTCTCTTGCCTGACGAATCTCCTCCTTGGTTTGGTCATCCAACGGTTGTTGGAGGATAATTTCAACGCGACGGTTTCGAGCCATGTTTTCAGGTGAATCATTTGGGACCAAGGGTCGCGTATCAGCAAATCCACCCACATTGAAACGGCTCTGGTCCAGTTCCCCGGATTCGAATAAGGCATGTGCTACCTCCAGTGCGCGCTGGGCGGATAAATCCCAGTTGGAACGGAAACGGGCTGTACGAATAGGTATGCTGTCTGTGTGGCCTTCCACTGAAACATTGCCGTCCAGGTCTTTCAGCAACTCCACCAGTTTATCCACAACAGGGTAGAAACCCGGATCAAGTTCTGCAGAACCAGAAGCAAATGATCCCTTTTCCTGGACACGGATGACAATTTTCCGGCCACGGGTTTCCACTTCCACCTGATTGTTGCGAACCTCGCTCTCCAGCGCTGAGGCCAGGGTAATGGCATCGTTCTCAGTTTCTTCCACCAGCATTTTGATTTTGTCGAGTACAATATCGCTGAGCTCTTCTCCCTGAACCTTGGGACACTCTTCCTTCAGCGCCTGTTCGACAGTCTCTTTGCAAATCTCTTCAAGGTTGGGCAGATCGATCGAAGTCGTATGCTGCATGACAGTTTGTAAAGGAGTAGGTTCCGGCTTACCAGGACTGAATTCTTCCGCAATAACACTGGTCCCTTTGGGAATGTTAACTACATCAATGACATTCTGAACGCCAAAAGCCTCGCGCATGGAACCGGCCAGACGCTTAAACTTTAGGACATCCATTTCAGAGAAAGACAGCAGAAGCACGAAGAAGCACATCAGTAGCGACATCAGGTCGGCAAAGGTTGCCAGCCAAGCCGGCAATCCTGGCTTACATTCACATTTTTGTTCTTCTTCATCGCTCATTGGTGGCTACTCGACTCAACCATAGACCTGAATCACGCAGCTTCTTCAGCAGTCTGACGCTGACCTTCGGGCAGGTAGGTACGCAACATGGTTTCAATGACACGAGGATTCTGGCCGGCCTGAATGGCAAGCAATGCATCAATTACCATGGATTTGATTCGTTCTTCTTCCCCCATTCGCAGTTTAAGTTTATCAGCGATGGGTATGGCAATCATATTGGCGAGCATGGCCCCATAGAGTGTAGTTAGAAGCGCCACCGCCATTGCCGGTCCGATAGATTTGGGGTCATCCATGTTGGATAGCATGGCTACCAGGCCAACCAGGGTTCCGATCATCCCCATGGCAGGCGCTACATCACCCATGGCGGCAAATACTGCTGATCCCTGGGAATGGCGCTCTACAGCGAGGCTTTTGTCTTTGTTCATCAGCGCTTTGACGACATCAGCATCGTGGCCGTCAATCAACAGCTGGATCCCTTTGGATAGGAAAGCATTAGGAATTTCTTTTCCCTCCAATGAGAGCAACCCTCCTTTACGGGCAGTATCTGCCAGCTCTACAACAAGTTCGATTAATTCTTCGGGTTTATCCAACTTGAACATGAAGGCTTTAGCAGCAACTTTACCAGCCCCCAGAAACTGCCCCAGCGAAAACTTCATCAGAACTACCAGCATGCTGCCTATGAGCACGATGAGCACGGATGGCACATCGACAAATGTCGCCAAAGAGCCTCCGAGCACCATTGCCATCACAACAATGGCTAGACCGCCAATTAGGCCCAGCAGGGTCGCTAAATCCACTAATTGCTCCTCTTCAGGGAATTTACTGTCTTGTTATTCTTCAGGCTGGCATCGCCGTTGCGAATTGAATGACGATTCAGATAACATCTGGCTTGCCGAGTTTCACGAAAAGTATAGACAGGGTTTGAGAAAATTGCTGTATTTTCCAAACCTTAGTGACACAAGTAAAGCCTTTCACGCAGAGCTATGGCATTTTCTTTTTTTGCTCGTAATTGACCCTCCTACATGGCTGCGGTAGGGTAGCGCTGCTAATCATTTATGCCTTTTATTTCATAGCTGACCAATCTAGTGAATCCATGACCAAGCCTACGGCAAGCACCAACTTTGAAGACTCCCTGACACGCCTGGAGTTGCTGGTAAACAAACTCGAGCAAGGTGAACTTAACCTTGAGGATGCCCTGGTGGCATTTGAAGAAGGCATACAGCTGACCCGCCAGTGCCAGCAGGCTTTACAAAACGCCGAACAAAAAGTGAAGCAACTGGTGGATGACCAGGGCGATCTAACAGAGCAACCATTTGACGAGCCCTCCGGTGACCAGTAGTTCTTTTGCCGAGTTCTGCAACCACTATCGCCCACTAATCGACCAACACCTGAGCCAGACACTACCTCAACCCTCAGGACCCCAGGCTCGATTGCAGGAAGCCATGCGCTATGCCGTACTAAATGGTGGTAAACGCATCCGGCCACTGCTGGTACTGGCAACGCTTGAGGCTCTGGGCGGAGAGCCAGGGCACGGGCTGGCATCTGCGGCAGCGGTAGAAATGATTCACTCCTATTCTCTGGTACATGACGATCTCCCTGCGATGGATGACGACGATCTGCGCCGCGGCCAGCCCACCTGCCACAAAGCCTACGACGAGGCCACTGCCATCCTGGTAGGTGATGCTCTGCAAGCCCTGGCCTTTCAGCATCTCGCTGAACAATACGGGCTGCCGGCATCAACGGTTCTGCGGATGATTCAGGAACTTGCCCGAGCCAGCAACGATATGGGCATGGTGGGAGGACAGGCCATCGACTTGCACGCGGTTGGCCAAACACTGACACTCGCCGAGCTGGAACACATGCACCACCTGAAGACTGGAGCCATTATTGAATGCAGTGTTGTCCTAGGCGCTCTCAGCTTCCAAACCCGGGATTCTGCCGCTATTGCAGAAGACAAGCTGGAACGACTGCGAAGCTTTGCCCGCCTTATCGGCCTTGCCTTCCAGGTAAGGGACGACATCATCGATGTTGAAAGTAACACCTCTGAACTTGGCAAGACCCAAGGCAAGGATGCCGCCAATCACAAACCCACCTACTCTAGTCTGTTGGGACTGGAAGGTGCCAAGCGGAAATCTAACCAGCTCCACACTGCGGCCCTGGATCAGCTTGCCGGGCTGGGCTTACAGGGTAGTCGGCTGGAGCAGCTTGCAACCTTTATCATCGAGCGAACCCACTGACATTCATTGAAAACACTTGGCAATGACAGGTCCCACAAAGTAGATGTCTAATTGCTGTCGAAAAAAGGCGAATCCTGATTCTGTCATCGAAAGCTATGGCGAAACGGTGTGATTAACCCCAAGTTCGCTTATAATGGCCGCAAATTCGCGCACACAGAAAGAACTATTCCGTAGCTCATGCAGAAGCCTTACGTATTCCAGGAAATTCCTACCCGTCGCCCCAATACCCCCCTATTGGATCGTATCGATACACCAGCACAACTACGTTTGCTGAATGAATCAGAGCTCTTACGCCTGGCCCACGAATTGCGGGCTTTTCTGCTTTATACCGTCGGCCAGACCGGCGGACATTTTGGTGCGGGATTGGGCGTGGTGGAGCTGACCATCGCCCTGCATCACACCTTTAATACTCCAGAGGATCGCCTGGTCTGGGACGTAGGCCACCAGGCTTATCCCCATAAGATTTTGACCGGACGCCGCGAACAAATGGCCACGATTCGACAGAAGCATGGCCTGGCCGCTTTTCCCAACCGGGAGGAAAGCCCCTACGACACTTTTGGCGTCGGCCACTCAAGTACCTCGATCAGTGCCGCCCTTGGTATGGCAATTGCTGCCCGCATGCAACAAAAACAGCGCAAATCCATCGCTGTGATCGGCGATGGTGCTATGACAGCAGGCATGGCCTTTGAAGCACTGAATCATGCCGCAGATACAAAAGCCGATCTGCTGGTTATCCTGAACGACAACGACATGTCGATTTCCCGCAATGTTGGCGGCTTGTCCAATTATTTTGCCAAGATTCTGGCCTCTAAAACCTATAACAGTGTTAGGGACAGCGGTAAGCGGGTGCTACAAAGCACTCCTGGCCTGATGGAACTGGCGCGAAAAACTGAAGAGCATTTCAAAGGCATGGTAGCTCCCGGCACCCTGTTCGAAGAATTGGGTTTCAACTATATCGGACCTATTGACGGCCACGACCTTCCGTTATTACTGGAAACATTGGATAACATCCGCCAGTTGGATGGTCCCCAGTTTCTCCATGTGGTAACCCAAAAAGGCAAAGGCTTTGCGCCTGCGGAATCGGATCCGATCGGCTACCACGCTATTAATAAGATTGAGCCCAAACCGAAGGTCCAGGAAGTCCGGCCACCGGTACAGAAGAAACTTAAGTATTCTAATGTTTTTGGCCAGTGGCTATGTGACATGGCGTCCGTGGACCCCCATCTGGTAGGAATTACACCTGCGATGTGCGAAGGGTCAGACCTACTGGCATTCTGCGAACAATATCCCGACCGTTATTATGATGTTGCCATCGCCGAACAACACGCTGTGACGCTGGCAGCGGGTCTGGCTTGCGATGGCGCCAAACCGGTGGTCGCCATCTACTCCACATTCTTGCAACGAGCCTATGATCAGCTGATTCATGATGTTGCCATCCAGAACCTGGACGTACTTTTTGCAATCGACCGGGCCGGTCTGGTAGGTGAAGATGGCCCGACCCACGCCGGCAGTTTCGATCTCACGTACCTCCGCTGTATTCCTAATATGCTGATTATGGCCCCCTCCAATGAGGATGAAACCCGTAAGCTACTAACTACGGGCTACCAACATGCAGGCCCCAGTGCCGTCAGATACCCTAGAGGGACTGGCCTTGGCGTGGAGATCAGTTCGACTTTGGATACTGTGGAAATAGGAAAAGCCATACAGCTACGGCAGGGCCAAAAGGTAGCTATTCTTGCTTTTGGTCCTGTGGTTGAGAGCGCAAGATCAGTGGCAGAAGCTAATAACTATAGTTTGCTGGATATGCGTTTTGTTAAACCTCTGGACGAAGGTGCCATTCTGGCTTGCGCAGCGGACCACGACCTGATTGTCACCATTGAAGAAAACAGCATCAATGGTGGTGCCGGCTCGGCGGTCGTCGAATTTCTCAGTCACGAAACCATACAGATACCTACCCTGATTCTCGGCCTGCCGGACATATTTGTGGAGCACGGCAAACCCGGGGAGCTTTATACGGAAATTGGACTGGATTGTCAGGGAATTGAAAGCAGCATCGCAAATAAACTGGAACTTCTGAGCCAAGCGACAGATAAGACCGGCACACTTAACTAGACGGCTCTGCACCATTCATATTATTCAATTTCAAATCCCACGGGACCAGGGCTGATGTCTAATCGCAGCCGTCGCTACTTATCTGCAGTAAGGCTGGATCCATCCAGCTTGATAGTGGGTTCACCATCATCCTGATGAGTGGTCAACCAATGCCCCAACTTGCCGGCCTTAGTTGCCAGATAGTGTTGATTATGAGGATTTCGTCCGACCTCAAGCGGTACCCGCTCCGTTACATCCACTCCCAACTTACGCAAAGAATCCACTTTGCGGGGGTTATTGGTCATTAAGCGAATTCGGGAGATACCCAAATGGGCCAGCATGGGCTGACAGATACTATAGTTTCGCAGGTCTGCAGCAAATCCGAGACGCTCATTGGCCTCAACGGTATCGGCCCCCTCGTCTTGCAGCTTGTACGCTTTGATCTTGTTTAAAAGCCCAATACCACGCCCCTCCTGGCGAAGGTAAAGCAAAATGCCACGGCCTTCAGCCGCAATACTGCGCAAGGCTTCATCCAACTGGTACCCACAGTCACAACGCATACTGAATAGCGCATCACCGGTCAGGCATTCTGAGTGTGTACGGGCTAACATGGGGGCCGGGTCGATCAGGTCACCCAAAGTCAGCGCAATATGCTCCTTCTGCGTGCTGGTTTCTAGAAAACCATGCATATCAAAGACACCAAATGGCGTGGGGAGCTTACAGCTTTCAATATAGGTGATGGACACTCATGGATCCTCTGAACCTGATCGGGGCGCCGATTTTAGCAGATAGACCGGCATCCCCCAACTCTAGATATGAATTGACTCTGCCATTCAGACTCACGGTCAGCCGCCAGTCATATTCATAAATCGAACAATCTGAGGCTGATCATTCAGTTCAAAATAGTGGCGTTCGGGTTTCAGCGCCATAGACTCGAGGATATGCTGCTGCAATAACGCCTGATCCCCCGGATGTGCACGCAGAACCTCTCGTAAGTCGACCGAATGCTCATTACCCAAACACAGCAGCAGACGACCTTCAACCGTTACCCTAACCCGATTACATAGATGACAGAAGTTATGGCTGTGAGGAGAAATAAACCCTACCCGGCTCAGTGAATCAACCATGCGGTAGTAGGAGGATGGACCGCCAGATGAGTCCTGAGCATTGGTATCAACAGTTAAAGGGTAGCGACTGTCAATATGCTCGCGAATTTCATCACTTGGCATAAATACCTGATGCCGGTCATGTTCGGTAATGACACCTAAGGGCATTTCTTCAATAAAGGAGATATCGATTTCTTTGGAACGGGCAAAATCCACCAGAGGCAGGATCTCATCATCATTGCGGCCACGCATAATAACTGCATTCAGTTTGACACGTTCAAAACCCGCCTGTTGCGCCGCATCAATCCCCGCTAAAACCTGTGTCAGGTCTCCGGTGCGGGTTAGTTGTCGGAAACGCTCCCCATCCAGGCTATCCAGGCTGATATTGATACGCTTCACACCAAACCGTTTCAGATCATCCGCCATTTTCACAAGTTGTGAGCCATTGGTGGTCAGCACCAACTCATCCAGCCCAGGCAACTGCCCCAATCTCTCCACCAGGGAAAGAATATTGCGCCTGACCAAAGGCTCACCACCAGTAAGACGGATTTTGCGCACACCTAAAGTGACAAAAGCTTCAGCAACAGAAGAGAGCTCTTCCAGTGTAAGAATTTCCCGCCGCGGCAGAAAGGTCATGTCCTCAGCCATACAGTAGACACAGCGAAAATCGCAACGGTCTGTGACAGAAAGGCGAATATAATTCACCTCACGGCCAAATCGATCGATCAGCTTGTTTTCTGTATCTGCCGACATTACCTACTCCCGACTAATTAAAAAATACCTAGCCACCCGTCACTGGGGGGAAAAAGGCAATTTCGTCACCATCATTCAGCGGATGATCCGCTTTGACCATAACCTGATTAACCGCACACAACACCTTTGTGTCTGCAAACAGACTATGCGCCTTGGGTTGTTGAAGAGCGATTTCGGCTTTCAGTACTGCCAGGTCAACAAGTTCAGGCTTCCAGTCAATCTCAATTTCAGGCAGCCCCATTTCTTCTCTCAATCGGGCAAAAAAGCATACTTTAAGCATTTTTTTCCACTTCATTTTTGGCAAGCCAATGGCCGGAACGTCCACCGGTTTTTTCCAGCAGTCGAATGTTGTTGATCACCATTCCCTTATCGACCGCCTTACACATATCATAGATAGTCAGTGCTGCGACACTGGCAGCCGTCAACGCCTCCATCTCAACCCCAGTTTTGGCATCAAGCTTACATGTCGCTTGAATGACTATCTCACTTTTGGCCTTATCAGCACTAATCTCCAATTTTACCGAGGTTAAATTTAGACTGTGGCAAAGAGGTATTAGTTCCGAGGTTTTCTTAGCTGCCTGGATACCTGCGATACGGGCTACCGCCATAACATCACCTTTTTTATGCCTGCCTTCTACAATCATACTTAAGGTTTCAGGCAACATGCTGATATGCGCTTCGGCACGCGCCACGCGGGTGGTCACCACCTTGTCGCCGACATCAACCATATGCGCATGCCCGTTGGCATCCAGATGGGTTAACTCTGCCATCATTTACCTCAATTCAAATTCCTGTTTACGTCTGTGATCCAACCAGCACTGTCTAGTTGCGCCACCATGCAGTAATCGCTGCGACCCCTTGACCACCGGCCATCTGGGCTTGCCGAATATCACTGGCTTCCAGACCACCCAAAGCGAAGACCGGAAAAGTCGCTTTTTCCGCCAACGCCGCAAATACCTCCCACCCGATTCCGGCCATACCTGAGTGAGTGGACGTTTCCTTTACGGGTGAAATAAAGCCGTATTGACAACCCAAGCCTTCAGCCAACTCTAATTCTCTCAAATTATGACAGGAAGCACCTAACCATAGATGTGGCGCCAACGGTCGACTATCAAGTGACGCCAGCAAATCAGAAGTCAGATGACAACCATCTAACGGCAAATCGGTTGATTCAAGGAGAACCAGACCAGCTCTCCCGTGCACAAGAATGAGTGAAAATGTTTTACGCCATTGTGCCACCACCAACTCTACCCAGCTTCTATAGGCCTCTATAGACTGCTCCGGCGCACGCAACACTATCATTTCAATGCCCAAATCAGCGGCATTATGTAGCTTTTGGTTCAGATCCTGCGCATTCTGATATAGACCAGTAACCAAGCATTTTACCGGTAATTTTAGTGCGTCAATAATGGGAACGTTGGCGGCGGGAAATTCTTCCGGGTTCAGGTCAGCAACGCTGTAGTGATAAATCATCTGGCCTTCACGACCATGCAACTCACCTTTAAAGCCCTCGACAATCCATACATCCAGGCACACATGTTTATCTGTATATTGGTGGTCAATTCTTATCAGGGGGCGTTTTGCCGAAGCCGAAACATCCACACCTAACTCCTCCTGAAGTTCCCTAGCCAGGGCTTGAGGAACCGTCTCACCTGGTTCCACTTTGCCGCCGGGAAACTCCAGCAGCCCTCCTTGGTGGACATGTTCAGGCCGACGCGCAATAACGACGCTGGAAAAATCATCAAATAAGACGGCAACGGCAACATGAACCTGCTTCAAATTAATACTCCATGGGTTTAGCTATCACCAGCCGAGGGAATTGAAGCTGCGGAATAGAAATCAATGAGGCACCCACACCCTGCCGCATCTGCCGGGTGTGAATGTTCTATAGGCGGGAAGAATAAATCAGGTACGATATTCAGCGTTGATGCGGACATACTCGTGCGACAGGTCAGTCGTCCAGACTTGATCCGATACCTGACCGCGACCGAGCCTGACGCCAATAACGATTTCTTCCTGATCCATTACCGCCTGACCGGCCGCCTCAGTATACGTGGAAGCACGCTCGCCATTTTCGACGATGCATACATCATTCAGAAAGATATTCACTGTATCCAACTGCAGGTCTTGCACTCCCGCCCTTCCGACACAGGCAAGAATCCGCCCCCAATTGGGGTCACTGGCAAAAAGTGCAGTTTTAACCAGCGGAGAATGAGCAATGGTATAAGCAACATCCAGTGCCTCCTGGGTGGTTGATGCCTGCTCAACTCGAACCTCTACAAACTTGGTAGCACCTTCGCCATCACGCACGATGGCATGAGCCAGATTCTGCATCAATTGATGAACAGCTCGCCGAAAAACCTGCCACTCAGGCTGATTCAGTTGCTTCATTGGAGGCAGGTCAGCCTTACCTGTGGCAATCAGCATGCAGGAATCATTAGTGGAGGTATCACTGTCGATAGTAATACGGTTGAAAGATTGCTCTGCTGCCTCTGTCAGCAATTGCTGCAGAACGTCAGCATCAACGGGGGCATCTGTTGCTACAAATCCCAGCATGGTTGCCATATTCGGCCGGATCATACCAGCCCCCTTACTGATCCCACTAATACTTACCGGCTTTCCTGCCACCTCAATGGTCAAACTGGCTCCTTTGGGACGAGTGTCAGTTGTCATAATACCCGCAGCTGCATCAGGCCAGTGTGCTGCAGACAAATCTTCCAAAGCAGCAGGTAGTGCATCAGTCACTTTCTTGACAGGCAACGGCTCACCAATAACACCTGTTGAGAATGGTAGAATTTGTTCTGACGTGCAGCCAACCGCAGTAGCCAGGGCAACACAACAGCTTTCAGCATCTTTCATACCTTGCAGTCCGGTACCAGCATTGGCATTACCAGTATTGATCAACAAATAGCGCGGAATTGCCTGAGACAAATGGCGTTTAGACAGCACAACTGGAGCCGCACAAAACTGATTCTGGGTAAAAACACCAGCAGTGGTCGTCCCCTCAGCCAACTCAAACAGAACAATATCCTTGCGCCCGGGCTTTTTAATGCCGGCAGAGGCTATACCGATTCGAACACCTGCTATGGGGGAAAATTCTGGCAATTCACCAGGTCCAACCGCCATCGAGCTTACTCCACCTTACCGTGACACTGTTTATATTTTTTCCCTGAACCACAGGGACAAGGCTCATTTCTTCCGACCTTTTTGCTATCGCGTATAAATGGAGCCTGCTGAGCACCTTCCTCAGAAGAATCACGCGCCTCATCAGGGATATCATCCGGTTGGCTTTCCGGGTGCTGAGCTTGGGAACGCTCCATCTGCAATGCCAGAGACTCACGACGTCGGCGCTCAAGCTCCTCCAGTTCTTCCTGGGTCTGAACCCGCACATGACAAAGGATACGTACGACATCAGTCTTGATGCTGTCGAGCATATTCTGGAACAGCTCGAAAGCTTCACGTTTATATTCCTGCTTAGGGTTCTTTTGAGCATATCCACGTAAATGGATCCCCATACGCAGAAGATCCATATTGGATAAATGTTCTTTCCACAACGTATCCAGTACCTGCAGAAACACTTGCTTTTCAAATTTGCGCATAGTTTCTGAGCCGACGACAGCCTCTTTGGAGGCATAAGCCACCACGATTTCCTGATGGATTTTTTCTCTCAGAGATTCCTCATGCAGGCGTTTATCTTCATCCAACCACTGTTGCACGGGCAACTGTACTGCCATTTCCGTATCCAAGAACTTTTCCAGTCCAGGAATATCCCACTGCTCCTCGAGACTTTGGGGAGGAATAAACTGCGTCAAAGAGGACGCAACCACATCTTCTCTGACCGCACTAATCATGTCCGAAATATCGTCGCGGCTCATAACTTCGTTTCGTTGCTCATAGACAACCCGGCGCTGATCATTGGCAACATCGTCGTATTCCAGCAACGATTTACGAATATCGAAGTTACGACCTTCCACCTTGCGCTGAGCTTTTTCAATCGCGTTACTGACCATGCGATGTTCAATCGCCTCGCCCTTCTGCATACCCAAGGCCTGCATAATGTTCTTCACCCGATCAGAAGCAAAGATACGCATCAAATTATCTTCCAATGAAAGATAAAAGCGCGTGGACCCAGGATCGCCCTGACGGCCGGAACGACCCCGCAACTGGTTATCAATTCGGCGGGACTCGTGACGCTCAGAGCCGATTACATGCAAACCACCAGAACTGATGACCAATTCATGACGCTTCTGCCAGTCGGCTTTAATCTTGTCTATTTGCTCCTGGGTGGGGGTTTCCAGGGCACGAATTTCTTCTTCCCAGTTACCACCCAACACAATGTCCGTTCCACGACCGGCCATGTTCGTGGCGATAGTCACCGCGCCGGGGCGACCGGCCTGGGCAATAACATGGGCCTCACGTTCATGCTGCTTGGCATTGAGTACATTGTGATCAATATTCTCTTTCTTTAACATCGCCGACAGGTGTTCAGAGGCTTCGATGGAGGCCGTACCTACCAGGATAGGACGATTCTGGGTCACTGTATCTTTGATATCGTCAATGACTGCCTGGAATTTTTCCTCAACTGACAGATAAACCAAATCGTTGTAGTCGATACGTTTAACCGGTTTGTTGGTCGGAACCACCACCACATCAAGACCATAGATCTGTCTGAATTCAAAGGCTTCAGTATCTGCGGTTCCAGTCATGCCAGCCAGTTTGTCATATAACCGGAAGTAGTTCTGGAAAGTGGTAGAGGCCAGTGTCTGGCTTTCCGCCTGAATATTGACGCCTTCTTTGGCTTCAATTGCCTGATGCAGTCCTTCGCCCCAACGGCGACCCGGCATGGTACGCCCGGTATGTTCATCAACGATAACAATCTGGTTATTTTGCACAATGTATTCAACGTTACGCTGATACAGGTGATGAGCACGCAAACCGGAACTGACATGATGCAACAGCCCCAGGTTAGTGGCAGCGTATAGGCTATCGCCCTCATCCAGCAAGCCATTCTGAACCAGCAGCTCTTCAACATGGGCATGGCCGAATTCTGTCAGCTCAACACTGCGGCTCTTTTCATCAATAGTGAAGTGCCCATCGCCTACAGGTTGCCCCTCTTCAGCGATCTCGGCCCTTTCCAGCAAAGGAATAAGCTTGTTGATCTTACGATAGAGCTCTGAACTGTCTTCCGCAGGGCCACTTATTATCAGAGGGGTGCGCGCTTCATCGATGAGGATGGAGTCGACTTCGTCGACAATGGCAAAATAATGTCCACGTTGCACCTTGTCTTCGAGGCTAAATGCCATGTTGTCGCGGAGATAGTCGAAGCCAAATTCATTGTTCGTGCCGTAAGTAATATCTGCCGCGTAGGCCGCGCGTTTGGTCGCAGGATCCTGACCGCTGAGCGCGACGCCAACCGTCAGGCCGAGATATTCATAAAGTGGACGCATCCAGTCGGCATCACGGTGAGCCAGATAATCATTCACCGTCACTACATGAACACCTTTACCTGCCAGTGCATTCAAGTAAACTGCCAGCGTCGCTACCAGCGTCTTACCCTCACCGGTGCGCATCTCGGCAATTTTACCGTGATGCAGGGTCATCCCACCCATCATCTGCACATCGAAGTGACGCATGCCAAGAACACGCTTACCAGCCTCGCGTACAATCGCAAATGCTTCAGGCAAAATCTGGTCAAGGGCATCCCCTTTGGCCAGGCGTTCTCTAAATTCTGCAGTTTTGGATTTGATTGCAGCCTCATCCAAGCCACTGATGGCTTCTTCTTGCTGATTGATGAGATTAACAGACTTGCCCATTCGTTTAATTTCACGGGCATTCTTGCTGCCGAAGATCTTTCTGGCGATGGATGCAAACATAACTGACCAAAATACCTTTTTATATGTACGCGTTCTTCTCAGGCGGAATTACGACGAGAGTATTCAATGATATTGGATGCTAGATGAAAGCGGCTTAGGCGTACCTTTCAGAGGGAGCTAAAATCCAAGCTCCGCATTCTAACCTCAATTTATTACAGCAATAAAGGGATTAGTGCACACTTGTTACGCCAAGTAACAATATAGGCAACAGACTAAAATTAAAAGGCAAATATCAGATGAGATTGGATATTCGAACAGATCAGGCGGTTACAGCTACCGCCTGATTTACCAAAACTATCGACTGGCGCGATGAATAAATTTGGTTGGATCGGTTGGCCGCCCATTTTTGCGAACTTCAAAATGAACGTGGGGACCAGTAGAACGACCAGTGCTGCCCATATGTGCGAGGGTCTGGCCTTTCTGAACCACATCACCCACCGCAACCAGGACTTCCTTGCAATGAGCATAACGGGTAACCAGACCACCGCCATGGTTGATTTCAACCATTAAGCCATAGCCATACCGGTCACTTGCATAAGTCACCACTCCGCCTGCAACAGCAACAATATTACTGCCTTCCTTACCAGCGAAATCCACACCTGCATGCCAGGCTCTTTTTCCTGTAAATGGATCAGAGCGATAGCCGTAGTATGATGATAGCCAGCCTTTAAGGATGGGTCTGCCTGCAACGAACTGTTCACGTTCGAACTTCTGACTAACAAACAGCTCATCCATCAGCCGCAGTTGCTGCTCACGGGATTCAGCCTGTAGCTCAATCGATTCCAATGCATCCGTCAGTTCCGGAACAGCAAAGGATTGTTCAAGACCTATTTCTTCAGGACCACCCAATGCAGGTGTCGACACGAAGTCAAACTCACCTTCATCCAGGCCGGCAACATCCGTAAGCCGCTGACCGAGGGCATCGAGACGCAACAAACGTGCTTGCAACTCACCCATCCGCAATGTGAGCGCGTCAATATGACGTGCCGTTTTACCTTTATATTGTTGAATCTCATGCTGCTGCTCACTGAGCTGCTGCTCCCAGCTGGCTATAATTTCGCCACTGACGAGATCCGCTGAACTTTCATTGGATGCCTTATTGCCCAGGGTGTAACCAGCATAAATAGCGCTGGCGACAACCAAAGCAAAGACTGTGGTGACACCGGTAAGAAGCGGCCCGCCCACCCTTAGGGTGCGGGAGCGATCATGACGGTGGTTAAGAACAATAATGTCCATAAATTCTTTCTGTGGATTCGCCACTCAGTCGTTTAAAACGGCTGAATGTCAAAAGTTGTAAAATTAATTAGCGAGCGAGAGTATCCAATTTCATTATAGATGTAAATGCAGGGGGCATCTGTGGTAAATATTGGTGATTTTGTTACAGGATGTTTTACAGGTACGGCAATTTGCCTTCTGATTGCGTAAACTTACTCTCATTTATTTAGTTAAGTTTCGGCAACATACCTGTCGATTTGCTGTCACCGCACTAACTCAAGGTCTATCACAATGCGAAAGCAGGTTTCTGAACTATTGAATAGCCCAACGTCGGGCCTGGGGTCGCTGATCGAGCGCGCTCAGCAGGTTAATCGTTTGCAAAAAATGTTCACCCAAAGCCTGCCTATAAACCTGAAAGACAGCGGAGTGGAATTCGCCTGCGTTATTAATGGCGTGATTACTGTGCTGGTACCCAATGCGCTGGCAGCCAACCAAATTCGAATGCAGCAGCATGAGATATTGAAACACCTCCGACAATTTCCCGAATTCGAATTCATCTATCAGATCAAACCTAAAGTCAGACCCCATGCTGAACGTCAGAAACGAAAGCGAAAGGTTAACCCGATCTCAAAACAAAATGCCGAACTCCTATTACAGGAAGCTCGGCATTGTGGGGATGAAGAGTTGCGTAAAGTATTGGAATCATTGGCGACTCACACCAAGTAGTTTTCCTTAACAACCAAAAATTCCAATTTACTTTACACCCCTCTTGTAAACTATGACTCTCGCAATTCTTAATGAGTTAATTCAATTAAGCGAGTATCGGCTTTAAATAGGATATTGGAGCATCCTGGGTGTCTTCCAGTGTCACCACTTCCCAAGCATCCTTTTGGGCTAAGAGTTCACGGAGAAGTTTGTTGTTCAAGCCGTGACCGGACTTATGTCCCCGGAATTCACCCACCAGGCTCTTGCCCAGCAGATAAAGATCACCGATGGCATCCAATACTTTGTGTTTGACGAATTCATCGTTATAACGCAAGCCGTCTTCATTCAGGATTTTGAAGTCATCTACAACAATCGCATTATCGACACTTCCACCCAACGCCAGGTTCATCGCTCTCAGTTTCTCGATGTCACGCATAAACCCAAAGGTTCGCGCCCGACTCACTTCCTTAACAAAAGAAGTGCTGGAGAAATCAACGGTTGTTTCCTGGGAGCGCCCCTTAAACACAGGATGGTCAAAGTCGATACTAAACGTCACTTTGAACCCATCGAACGGAATGAAAGTCGCTTTTTTATCGTCTTCGACAACTGTTACTTCACGCTTAATGCGGATAAATTGCTTGGCTGCCTGTTGTTCTTCGATTCCCGCAGACTGGATCAAAAATACAAAGGGTCCCGCGCTACCGTCCATGATAGGCACTTCCGCAGCACTGAGTTCTACATAACAGTTGTCGATACCCAGGCCCGCCAATGCAGACAACAGGTGTTCGACTGTGGCGACTTTCACGCCGTTCTTGACCAAAGTCGTTGACAGCAGAGTTTCCCCTACATTTTCAGCTCGCGCTGGGATTTCCACGACAGGATCAAGATCCGTTCGACAGAAAACAACACCGGTATCAACGGGCGCTGGCTTAAGAGTGAGATAAACTTTCTCACCTGAATGCAGCCCCACCCCCGTTGCACGGATGATGTTTTTTAAAGTGCGCTGTTTAATCATTGCGGCGATTCACCAAAACCGGACAAAATTCGGCCAAATAATACCAGAAAGCCGTTAGGCGCTCCAACCTAATTGACCAAACTGCCAAATTAATCGGCCTGACGACGCAAAAACGCTGGAATATCAAGATATTCAACGCTTTGCTCATCCCCCACAGCCCGACGATCAACTGCCGCGTTACCCATGCTCGCAGTGCGCTTACGCATTACGGTTGGGCGGTCCAGCTGATGATAGTCAGTTGTGCCGTTGACCTGACGTGAGTTGTCGACCACCTTGGTTGGTTTGTCATGTAGACCGCCCAAACCAGTGGCCACGACAGTGACACGCAGTTCATC
This sequence comes from Hahella sp., assembly GCA_050299855.1. GTDB lineage: Bacteria > Pseudomonadota > Gammaproteobacteria > Pseudomonadales > Oleiphilaceae > Hahella. The sequence continues at coordinate 35,367 of JBNKWQ010000053.1, read as the reverse complement.
TTTCATTTCCGGATCAATAACGGTACCCACAACCACAGTAGCCGAATCTGAGGCAAATTCCTCGATAGTGTTACCCACTTCGGAGAACTCTCCCAGAGACAGATCGATACCGGCAGTGATATTAACCAGAATTCCACGAGCCCCTTGCAAATTGATGTCTTCCAGCAGCGGGCTGCGTACTGCACGCTCGGCAGCTTCACGAGCACGGCTGTCACCGGAGGCAACACCAGTTCCCATCATTGCCATGCCCATTTCAGACATAACGGTACGAACGTCTGCAAAGTCGACGTTGATCATACCCGGACGGATGATCAGATCAGCAATCCCCTGCACAGCTCCCAGCAATACGTCGTTAGCAGCAGCAAATGCATCCAGAAGACTGGTGTTTTTACCCATGACGCTCAGCAGTTTTTCGTTGGGAATGGTAATCAACGAGTCGACATGCTGAGACAATTCTTTCAAGCCGGCATCCGCGACTTTCATACGCTTGCCGCCTTCAAACGGGAACGGACGCGTCACTACGGCCACCGTCAGGATGCCCATTTCGCGTGCAATTTCCGCCACTACAGGCGCACCACCAGTACCAGTGCCGCCGCCCATACCGGCAGTAATAAAGACCATATCCGCACCGCTCAGGGTTTCAGCAATACGATCACGATCTTCGATGGCAGCCTGACGACCCACTTCTGGATTCGCGCCGGCACCCAACCCCTTGGTGACATTACCGCCCAGTTGAATGACATGCTTGGCCTCAACATCGCGGAGTGCCTGTGCGTCAGTGTTGGCGCAAATGAACTCTACGCCTTCCACAGAGCCTTGCAGCATATGGCGTACGGCGTTGCCGCCACCGCCTCCAACTCCCACGACCTTGATGACCGCGTTTTGTGGTACGTTATCTACTAATTCAAACATCCCCTTCTCCTTCTCTTGTTTCTTTCGTCTGCGTCTTTATATAGTCATATTGAAATCCAGCCATGCAGCTATCACCTGGCTAGAAGTTGCCCATGAACCAGTTCTTAATCCTTGAGAACAGATTCACAGCTTGCTCTGTCTTGCGCGACACTCCTCGCCCAAGTTCCTGTTGTTTAAATCCAAATAGCAGCAGCCCTACGGCAGTGGAGTACATGGGGTTATTCACCACATCCACCAGCCCGGTCACGGACTGGGGAACAGCCAATCTGACCGGCATATGAAAAATCTCTTCGGCCAGTTCGACCACGCCTTCCATACTTGAGGTTCCCCCTGTCAGCACAATGCCGGCAGCGATCAGGTCTTCGTAGCCACTACGGCGCAGCTCTGACTGGATCAGGGTGAACAATTCCTCGTAACGAGGCTCCACCACCTCGGCCAGCGCCTGACGACTCAAATCCCTTGCTGGGCGATCACCTACGCCGGGTACTTTTACGGTTTCGTCGGCACCGGCCAGTTGAGTCAGCGCGCAGGCATACTTGATCTTGATTTCTTCTGCATTCTGGGTCGGTGTCCGCAGCGCCATGGCAATATCATTGGTCACCTGATCTCCTGCGATTGGAATTACCGCAGTGTGGCGAATAGCCCCACCGGTAAAGATGGCAATATCCGTAGTGCCGCCACCGATATCCACAACGCAGACTCCCAATTCCTTTTCGTCATCTGTCAAAACGGCGTAACTGGAGGCCACCTGCTCCAAAATAATCTCGTCTACCTCAAGACCACAGCGCTTCACACACTTCTCTATGTTCTGATAGGCGTTCACTGCACAGGTAACCAGATGTACTTTGGCCTCAAGCCTTACGCCCGACATACCAAGGGGCTCCTTCACGCCCTCCTGGTTGTCAATTACATATTCCTGCGGTAGCACGTGCAGTACCCGCTGGTCAGCAGGGATGGCAACGGCCTGTGCCGCATCCAGCACCCGATCCAGATCGGCCTGAATAACCTCTCGTTCCCGCACAGCAACAATTCCGTGAGAGTTCATACTGCGTATATGGCTACCTGCGATACCAGCGTAAACAGAATGGATCCGGCATCCCGCCATCAATTCCGCCTCTTCCACAGCCCGCTGGATTGCCTGTACTGTGGTCTCGATATTCACGACCACCCCGCGTTTCAGGCCACGGGATTGATGGGACCCGATACCGACGATCTCCACTTCACCTTCGTCGTTCTTCTGGCCGACAATCGCGACTACTTTGGACGTGCCGATATCCAGACCTACGATCATATTCCCACTCAAACTCGCCATATTCTCAGACTCTGATTTTGCATTAGCTTCCTGTTTGTCACGTCAGCTCGAACCCGGTACTGCGTCATCTTTCCATGTGACTGCAACTCCACGCGTATAACGAGCATCAACCGCTGCAATACGCTCCTTCTCATGACGTAATTTTTTGGTATACAGAGTGCTGAAACGCTCTAAGCGTTCTTCAACATCCTGTTTACCTAAATTCAATTCCCAGCCGTCTGTAAAACCAATTCTCCATGCACCTCGGGACTCCATGGAGAGCGACTGGATTGTTAGCCCGATTGTGCTCAGACGCTGATCCCAATCCTGATACTGATTAAAGACATCAGCCGCTTTATGTTCTGGGCCGCTTAACTGCGGCAACAGGCTTACCAAGCGTTCTTCCGTAGGTTCAAACACTCTACCTTCAGCATTCATCAGCCCTTTCTGGTTCCAGCGCACTACAGCTGCCTGTTCAATCAACTGCACTTTTAAAGTTCCAGGCCATTGCCTGGAGACTGCAACCGCTTTTATCCAGGGTTGCTGCAGCAGTTGCTCTCTGATCGAATCCAGGTCAATGGTGAAAAAACTTTGTTGCAGCCCCTTTGCCAGAATTCCTTCAATATCATCCTGGTGAACGTACTTCAGATCTCCCGCCACCTCGATTTTGTCGATAGGATGATCCATCCAGCCCACGCCATAGGTAAAGCCACTCAGCAAAGCCAGCCAGAATCCAAAAATGCCAAGATGTAAGGCGACTTTTCTCCAGGGCAGCCGACCTATTCCGGTCAGAATCTGCTGAGACATGTCAGGACCCTTGGGTCTGACAGGCGTAGCACTGGCGCCACGGCCGGCTCTTGGCCTGGGTTTCAGCTTCCCACGGTTGTTCACTGTCGGCCACCTGACAAAGTAGTTGCCAAAATAGCAACGACCAGATCCTGAAAACTAAAGCCTGCGGCTTTCGCAGCCATAGGCACCAGACTATGGTCAGTCATCCCCGGAACTGTATTTACTTCCAGCAACCAGGGCTGGCCGGCGGCATCCTGCATTAAATCGACACGCCCCCAGCCTTTGCAGCCCAACGCCTGGTAGGCTCTTACAGACAGCTCCTGATAGGCGGTTTCTTTTTCTTCATCGAGTCCGCTGGGCAACATATAGCGGGTATCATCAACGATATATTTAGCGTCATAATCATAGAAATCGCGATGAGTCTGCAGACCTATGATTGGCAGCGCTGACTCTTCTAATATGGAAGTCGTATACTCCGCCCCGGTAATCCATTTTTCTGCAAAGACCAGGGTGTCAAAACGGGCAGCTTCAAAGTAAGCATCTTTCAGTTCAGCCCCACTAGTCACCTTGCGCATACCTATGCTGGATCCTTCATGAGCGGGCTTTACCATAGCCGGACAGGCAAAGCGCGCCATCTCGGCATCCCAATCAGTGTCCTTATCCAGAATTACGTAGGGAGGCGTGGCAATACCCAGCGTCTCCCACAGCTGCTTGGTACGCAGCTTGTCCATTGCCAGTGCCGAGGCAAGCACGCCACTACCTGTGTAGGGCTTGTCCATCAGCTCCAGTGCACCCTGGATACAGCCGTCCTCACCACCGCGGCCATGCAGCACTATAAAAGCCCTATCAAACAGGGTCCCGACAACGTCTGTCAGACCATGCTGCGGATCCAGTGCAAAGGCATCCACACCCGCAGCCAACAGGGCATCCAGCACAGCCTGTCCGCTTTTCAGAGAGACGTCGCGTTCTGCGGATGCCCCCCCGAAAAGCACAGCGACCCGCCCGAATAAGGACACGTCAATATTGCTGACCTGTAGTCTGATTTGCTCTATCGTCATGATCTCTTCGATCTCTCACTAATTCGTCAGTCAGCGTGCGCGCTGACTTTATTCGTCATCTACTATCAGCCCGGCTTCAGCCAACTGGCCTGCCACCGCACCCACATCGCCGGCACCCTGGGTCACCAGCAAGTCGCCATCCTGTAATACTCTGCTTAGTACCTGGCGGATGTCTTCACCGCGCTCCACGAAGATCGGATCCAGCTGGCCACGCTGGCGAATGCTGCGACACAGGCTGCGGCCATCAGCACCGGGAATTTCCTTTTCTCCGGCAGGATAAATATCCATCAGTACCAATACGTCCACCTTGGACAGCACCTGCACAAAATCTTCATACAGGTCTCGGGTACGGGTATAACGATGAGGCTGAAATACCACCACCAGCCGCTTTTCCTTCCAACCGTCCCGGATAGCATTGATAGTGGCGTCCACCTCCCGAGGATGATGCCCATAGTCATCGACCAGCATGACCTCACCACCGTCGGCAATCGGATAATTGCCATACACCTGAAACCGCCGCCCCACACCCTGGAATTTCGCCAAACCATCGACGATTGCCTGGTCCTCAATACCCTCATCAGAGGCCACGGCAATAGTGGCCAGCGCATTCAGGACATTATGTTTACCTGGCATATTGAGGCGGATATCCAAATCTGAAAATCCGGATGGACGCCTGGCAGTAAATTGGGTTTCGGTCTCAAACTGCTGCACGTTTTCAGCGCGGATATCAGCATCTTCGGAGAAACCATAAGTAATCACCGTGCGGCCGACTCGCGGAATAATTTCCCGAACTACAGGGTCATCCACACACATCACTGCTGTGCCGTAAAACGGTAGATTGTGCAGAAAGTCCACAAAAGTCTGTTTCAATCGCTCAAAGTCACCGCCATAGGTATGCATGTGGTCTGCATCTATATTGGTCACAATAGAAACCATTGGGGTCAGGTGTAAGAAGGAGGCATCACTTTCATCAGCCTCGGCCACCAGGAACCGTGAAGCCCCCATCTTGGCATTGGTGCCGGCACTGTTGAGCCGCCCACCAATCACAAAAGTCGGATCCAGCCCCGCTTCGGCGAACACCGATGCGACCAGACTGGTCGTAGTGGTTTTACCGTGTGTTCCCGCCACCGCTATGCCATGGCGGTAGCGCATGATTTCGGCCAGCATTTCTGCGCGCGCAATCACCGGCACCCGCGCAGCCTTAGCCGCGACCACTTCCGGGTTGTCTGCAGAAACTGCACTGGAAATTACCACCACACTGGCGTCGCCAATGTTTTCCGCTTTATGTCCCAGAGTCACTGTGGCACCCATGTTGCGGATACGGGTAGTCACGGCTGATTCTTTAATATCTGAGCCACTGATGTCATAACCCTGATTGAGCAACACTTCAGCAATGCCGCACATGCCAGAACCACCAATACCGACAAAATGAATCTGACGCACACGACGCATTTCTGGTGGCTCCCACAGCGGCCGTGTAGACGCCTCACTGGCAGTCGGATGTTTCAGTTTTTTATCAGTCATGCACAGGCCTCCATACAGAATTGTGCGACTTTACGGGTCGCCTCCGGCTGCGCCAACTGTCTGGCCTTTTCCGCCATTTCCAGCAATTTCCGAGGTTGCGACAGCATCTCGCTGATGGTGTTTGCCAATAGATCCACTGATAAATCCGCTTGTTGAAAAATAATGGCAGCGCCAGCTGTTTCCAGGTAACGGGCATTGGCCGTCTGATGATCATCCACAGCGTAGGGATAAGGCACCAGAATGGCGCCGACACCTACAGCCGTCAGTTCTGTCAGGGTGAGCGCACCGGCACGGCATATCACCAAATCAGCCTGTTCATATATGGCAGTCATATCGTGTAGAAAATCGAATACCTCTGCCTCGACGCCCTGCGATTGATAGAGTGCCCGGCACTCTTGTTCTTTCCCTGCCCCAGCCTGATGAATAATTTTTGGTCGCTGCGTTTCAGCCAACTTGGCAAAAGCCGGGGGAACCATTTCGTTTAGCGCCAAAGCTCCTCTGCTCCCACCCAGAATAACCACGGTGGGTGCACGCTCCCCGACCTGCCGCTGATCAGGTGCTGGCAGTTCAGCCAACTCCCGCCGAACAGGATTACCAACGGTATGAACCTTGGCATCAGTGGCAAAAGCTCCGGGAAAGGCCTGCAATACCACCTTTGCCCATTTGGCCAGCCAACGATTGGTCAGCCCCGAAATCGCATTTTGCTCATGAATCACCAGTGGCGTACGGGTCAACATGGCCAGGATTCCACCTGGTCCGGCTGCAAAGCCACCCATACCCAATACGCAGTCCGGATGTTCCTCCCGATAGATCTGATATGCCTGCCACAAAGCCCGCATCAGATTCAGTGGCGCTTTGACCAGAGTCGCCAGCCCTTTTCCTCGCAGTCCGCCAATACTCAGCAACCGCATTGGAATATCGGTATTGGCAATAATGCGTTCCTCCATTCCACCCACTGAGCCCAGCCAGACAACACGAGCGCCCTGCGCCCTTAATTCCTGTGCCGCTGCCAGAGCCGGATAAACGTGCCCGCCGGTTCCACCCGCCATTACCAGAAAGGTCTTGTTCATCGAGACCTTCCTTCATCATGAGACTTGGCTTCTGCCTCTCCCAACTCCGCACGTATCCGGAGCAGAATACCAACACACAGACAGCTCACGATCAGGCTGCTGCCGCCATAACTGATCAACGGTAGGGTCAGCCCCTTGGTGGGCAGTAAACCGGTATTTACACCAAGGTTTATCAGTGCCTGAACACCAATGAGCAAACTGATGCCGTAGCCGACGTAGGCATTAAATAGCTGCCCCGCACGCTCAGCTGCTCGGCTGATAGACAATCCCCGCCAGATCAGGAAACTATATAGCCCTATGATCAGCACCACTCCGATAAGCCCGAATTCCTCGCCAATAATGGCAAACACAAAATCGGTGTGCGCCTCTGGCAGGTAGAACAGTTTCTGAACGCTGTTCCCCAGCCCTACACCCGTCCATTCACCACGACCGAATGCAATTAGTGCCTGGGTCAGCTGATAACCTGAATTGAACTGATCAGCCCAGGGATCGGTATAGGCCGTCAGACGCTTCAAGCGATAGGGTTGGGAAACTGCCAGCAAAGCCACGCTAGTGATACATACCACCAGCAACGCGCCAAAATGCTTGAGTGTTACCCCGCTGAGGAAGATCACTCCGACTACGGCGGATAGAATAACCACCAATGCGCCAAAATCAGGCTCCATCAGCAGCATCAGGGCAGCCAGCATGAGAACTAACAATGGCTTGCTAAACCCCCACCAGCTCTCGCGCACTTCATCCATACGCCGTACCAGGTAACTGGCGGTATAAACAACCAGACACACCTTTGCGACTTCCGAGGGCTGGATATTGATAAATCCCAGGCTTATCCAACGGGTACTGCCATTCACGGTTTTGCCGATTCCTGGAATCAGCACGGCAGCCAAAGCGACCATAGCGATAGCCAGTAACAGCCAGCTTTGCTGGTGCCACCAACGTAGCGGCACCCTTAACATGGCAAATCCCACGAACAGCCCAATCAGGATGTAGGCACCGTGCCGCCAGAAAAAATATAACGCCTGCTGATTACGCGCTTCTGCAACATCAATGGAAGCAGAGGTCACCATCACCAGACCCAGTGCCAGCAATGCCACTGCACTACCAAGCAGTGGCAGATCCACTTCCACACTATGGCTGACACGGTGATGGCTGAGCGTCATGGTCGTCATAGCGCATTCACCCAGCGTTTGAAGTCATCACCGCGCTCTACATAGTTGCCATACATGTCCAGACTGGCGCAGGCAGGTGATAGCAGTACCACGTCACCGTCACGGGACACAGCTGCAGCCGTTGCTACCGCTTCCTGCATTGTCGATACCTGATGTACCGGCATTTTTGCTGCCAGACCGTCCCGGAGCATCTCTGCGGACTCACCCAGGACAATGGCAGTGGAGGCATAGATTTCCATGCTCTCAAACAATGTTCCAAAATCCTGACCTTTCCCCTGGCCACCACAGATCAGAATCATTTCGTGACGGGTAACAGGCCCCAAACCTTCCAAGGCGGCGGTAGCAGCCCCAACATTGGTGGCTTTGGAGTCATTGATATAAGTGACTCCGTCCAGCTCGCGAACAAACTCGCAGCGGTGCGGCAGACCGTTATAGTCTTTCAGTGCCTCCAGGCATATCGGCAGGGATAAGCCAGCAGCTTCCGCCAGCGCCAACGCCGCCAGCGCATTACTCCAGTTGTGGCGACCCTTAACTTTCAATTCAGTGGTATCAAGCAGAATTTCGTTACCGCGGGCCAGATATTGACGGCCATCCGCGTCGATAATGCCAAACTGTTGCGGATCGGGCTTTGCCAGGGTAAACCAGCTGGCTTTAGAGCCAGACGACAATGGAGGCTGGGCCAGTGGATCCTGTTTATTCAGCACCAGGTGTTCACAACCAAAGAACACCCTTAGTTTGGCCAAATGATAGGCCATCATATTGGGATAACGATCCATATGATCCTGTGAAATATTCAGGACGGTGGCTGCCTTAGCGCCCAGTTTCGCCGTGGTTTCCAGCTGAAAACTGGAAAGTTCGACAATATAAAGCTCCACTTCAGGTGCCAGTATATCCAGCACTGGAGTTCCGAGGTTGCCGCCCACGGCGACTTCGATTCCACAAGCCTTGGCCATCTCACCCAGCATGGTGGTAACAGTGCTTTTGCCGTTGCTGCCGGTAATAGCGATGATGGGAGCGTTAGCTTCTTCGCTGAAAACGTCCACGTCACCTCGTAGTACCACCTGGTCTTTCACAGCAGCAATATCGGGATGGGCAAGCGGAATTCCCGGGCTTAACCAGATTTCGGAGGCTGCACCAAGGCGTTCAGGATCCAGACGACCACAAATCACTTCCACCTCTGGATTGATTTTTTTCAATTCATCCAGGCCTGGTGGCTCTTCCCGTGTATCCATAACTGAATAAGACCACTGGCGCGCCTGCAGGAAGCGCGCACAGGCAAGCCCGGTCACTCCCAGTCCGACGATCACGATATGTCGATCACGCGCCAATATAGTCATCAGTTGTTGCTATTCCTTATCTGATCTTCAAAGTGGCCAGCCCAATCAGGACCAAAACCACAGTAATAACCCAGAACCGCACGATAACCCGGGGCTCGGGCCATCCCTTTAACTCAAAATGGTGGTGCAACGGCGCCATTCGAAAGATTCGCCGCCCGGTTAACTTAAATGAGGCGACCTGCAAGATGACGGATACCGTCTCCATCACAAACACACCTCCCATGACGAAGAGCACTATCTCCTGACGCACAATTACCGCAACCACACCCAGCGCAGCACCCAGTGCCAGTGCCCCTACATCGCCCATGAACACCTGAGCGGGATAAGTGTTAAACCAGAGGAATCCCAGGCCTGCACCAACCAGGGCCCCGAGAAAAATAATCAGCTCGCCGGTACCCGGCAGGTAAGGAATATGCAGGTATTCCGCAAACTTCACGTGGCCACTGAGGTAAGCAAATATTCCAAGAGCTCCTCCCACCATCACCGTCGGCATAATCGCCAGGCCGTCCAAGCCGTCAGTCAGGTTGACCGCATTACTGCTTCCGACGATGACCAAATAGGTCAGCACGATAAAACCTACTCCCAGAGGAATTGCCACTTCTTTAAACAAAGGCACTATGAGCGATGTTTCCTGGGAACTCTGCGCGGTTTCGTACAGGACCCAGGCAGCAACCAGCCCAAAAATGGACTGCCACAAATACTTCCAGCGAGCGGGCAGGCCTTTGGGATTTCTTTCCACCACTTTGCGCCAATCATCCACCCACCCGATGGCTCCGAAGGCCAAGGTTGTTGCCAACGTCACCAAAACATAACGGTTACTGAGATCAGACCAGAGCAAAGTGCTGACCGCGATCGCTACCAAAATCAGCGCACCGCCCATGGTGGGTGTTCCGGCTTTGCTGAAATGACTTTCCGGGCCATCATCCCGTACGGCCTGACCGATCTGGTAATAACTCAATTTCCGAATCATGATGGGACCAACAAACAGGGAAATGACCAGCGCAGTCAAAACTCCCAGAATTGCCCGGAGAGTCAGATACTGGAACACACCAAAAAAGCTGAAGTACTCCGCCAGAAAATCGGCTATCCAAACTAACATTGGCTGTTGGTCCTGTATTTAATAAAACCCGATTGATTAAATAACTTTTGTTGTATGAAATTCATTGTGTACCACCTGCATCCGGCTTAAAGTCCGCCAGCGCTTTTACCACTTCTTCCATCCTGGCGCTGCGAGAGCCTTTCACCAACACCACTGCACCTGGTTGCAAATTGTTCCGTAGTTGCTCAATCAGGACCTGATTATCTGCACCTGTAACAACTCCGGTGCCAAATCCCCGGGCATAAAACTGTTGCCACGCACCAGTGACATAAAACTCATCGATACCGACTTCACGCGCATAGGTACCAACCCCTTCATGGGCAGCCTCTGCCTCTTCTCCCAATTCCCCCATATGCCCCAACACAGCCACTTTGTGCCCGGGGTAACGGGCCAGTACATCAAGGGCAGCCTTCATTGATGAAGGATTCGCGTTATAGGTGTCATCCAGCACCGTAGTCCCCGCCAGACCTTCGCGTTTATTCATCCGGCCTTTGGCGGCCTGAACCTCCGCCAACCCTTGCACCACAGCCGGCAGCGCTATTCCAGCAGCCAATGCGGAGGCGGCAGCAGCCAAGGCATTGCGAACATTGTGCTGACCGGGCAAAGGCAAATTCACTTCAGCCTCCCCTTGTGGAGAGAACAGATCAAATCGGCTGGAATCCGTATCCAGATCGATATTTTCAGCCCGCACCTGTGCCCGTGCAGACAACCCAAAACTCAGGACTTCTCTGCTGCCGGCCATGGCAACCCATGCGTCAAAATAGGCATCATCTGCATTCAGGACAGCAATACTCCCAGACTCCAATCCTGTAACGATTTCACCTTTGGCTTGGACAATGCCCTGCAGGCTGCCAAAGCCTTCCACATGAGAAGCCACTGCATTGTTTATGACGGCAACAGCAGGTTTTACCATGGCCACTGTGTAGGCAATTTCATTCTTGCCGCTGGCACCCAACTCAAACACCGCACACTCATGCCGATCTGTAAGCTGCAGCAGACTAAGGGGAACGCCTATGTGATTATTGAGATTCCCCTTGGTTTTACAGACCTCACCGGTCTGCGCCAGAATGCTCGCTACCATCTCTTTTACTGTGGTCTTGCCGACACTGCCGGTCACCGCGATAACACAACCCTTGAAGCGATCACGATTGGCAGCTGCCATCCGCCCCAGGCCTTCCAACGTGTTACCTACAACAATCTGAGTACAGCCCAAGGGAAACTCCCGCTCTACCATCACTGCCGTTGCGCCCTGACTCACGGCATCACCGACAAAGTCATGGGCATCAAAACGCTCGCCCTTAAGTGCAACAAACAACTTATTCTGACAGTCCGCACGGGTATCTGTTTCAATACCTTCGACCAACACAGATGCGCCCAAGTGTTCACCCTGACAGGCACCGGCCAGTTCCAGACTCGTCCAGCGGCCTATCACAACCACCCTCCGACCTGTCTGTTTTCCAGATCATTCTGTGAGGACAGATGCAGCAAGGCATCAGAGGCAACCTTGCTGTCAGAGAAGGTAAACCGGGTACCCTTGATTTCCTGATAATCTTCATGCCCTTTACCCGCCAGCAGAACAATATCGCCAGTGCCGGCATGAGAAATGGCATACTCAATTGCGTTCTCCCTGGGTTGAACCACCAATGCAGCCTCAGGTGCAGACAACCCTTTCAGGATGTCAGCGATAATGACCTCCGGCGCCTCCGTACGCGGATTGTCATCCGTAATCACCACAACATCGGCCAGCGCTTCTGCAATTTCGCCCATCAAAGGGCGCTTACCGGGATCACGATCACCTCCACAGCCGAAAACGCACCAGAGTGCTCCTTGGCAGTGAACCCGCAACGCCCGCAAAACCACGCTCAGGGCATCAGGTGTGTGGGCATAATCCACAATCACCACAGGTGAGTCAGACTGAGATACCGGTGTCGGTAGCCTTTCCATTCGCCCAGGCACCGCCTGTAACGCACACAAGCCGGAAACTACTGTGGAAAGTTCATACCCAAGCGCCAACATTCCTGCAATTGCCGCAAGGGTGTTTGACAGGTTGAACGCCCCAACCAAGGGAACTGTGGCAGCCTGGCTTTGTCCATCCACCAGCAATGAGAAGCGAATTCCTTCTTGGCTATATTGTGGTGCGAGTGCTTGCACGGTCGCGGAACCACTAGCCCCATCTGCGCTATAGCTCAGCGTTCTTTCAGCGCCGAACTCCTGCAGCCATGCCTGTCCTGTCGAGTCATCCAGATTAATAACCCGTTGCACTTTTTCGCCTAAAAAGAGTTGTTGCTTGGCTTCGCCATAGGCCTGCATGGTGCCGTGATAATCCAGATGGTCACGAGTCAGATTAGTAAAGACGGCAACATCGAACTGAACTCCGCCAACCCGATACTGATCCAACGCATGGGACGAAACTTCCATGGCGACCAGCTTGTTACCCTCTTCAAACAGTCTGGCCATATGCCGATGAACGGACACCGCATCCGGTGTGGTGTGAGTTCCTGCCTGAAGAGCACCAGGTTTGCCGATACCCAGGGTACCTATAACCGCCGCGGGTGTTCCCAGCGCAGTCGCCAACTCGGCGATATAGTGTGTAACTGATGACTTACCGTTAGTTCCGGTAACACCGACAACCGTCATACCTCGTGTCACCTGACCAAAAAAGCGATGTGCAATTTCCCCTGTCACTGGACGCACTTGTGGCAGCTCCACAAAAATGACGTTATTTCTTTCATATACTTGGGAGTTTTCGCCGGGCAAGACTATCGCGCTAGCCCCGTTTTCTATGGCCTGATCGATATAGTCACTACCCTGGGTATTTACTCCCTCGGCTGCGATAAAAAGTGCACCTCGCCTGATTTCACGGCTGTCCTGCTGGATATCACCCACCCAACAGTCGAGACCAGCAGGAACACTGACCCAACCTTTAACCAGATCACTAAGACGTTTTTGAGCTGAACACGCCATATTCATCCTCCCCGGCCCACGTCTTTCACAGCCGATGCGATCATCGCCGGCTGACCATCCGGAGCCACATTAAGCAGGCGCAGGGCATTTGCCATCACCCTGGAGAACACTGGCGCAGCAACTTCGCCACCATAGTATTCACCACCCTGCGGTCCACGCACGGCGACTACCATCGCCAGGCGCGATTTTTCCACCGGACCAATTCCGGCAAAAACGGCTGTATAGTCGTCTTCGGAGTAACCATTAGCCCCGATGTTATGTACAGTCCCTGTTTTACCGGCGACTCGGTATTCGGAGATATGCGCTCTAGTGCCGGTACCTCCCTGCAACACTACCTGCTCCAGGATACCCTTGAGAGATTTGGCAGTGCCGGCAGACATGACACGCTGGGTCGGCAGCCCTTTCTGGCCTCCCTTGAGCAGACTGACTGGATGCCTGATGCCCTCAGTACCTATAGACATATAGGCCTGAGCCAGCTGTAGCGTGGTGACGGAAAGCCCGTAACCGTATGACAGCGTCGCCAGGCGGACTGGCTGCCACTTACTGTAATTTGGCAGACTACCGATGGCTTCTCCTGGATATTCAATCCCGGTAGACTGGCCAAACCCAGCCTTAAAGAACGTATCCCAGACTGCATCCCCCCCGATTTTCAGGGCAATTCTACTGGTACCGACATTGCTGCTTTTTACCACCACCTTGGTCAGGGTCAGGTCACCGTAATTCCTGTGGTCACGAATGGTTCGACCATTAAGACGAATGTAGCCGGGGCTGGTATGAATCACTGAGTTCACGTTAAACAGACCGGACTCAAGTGCCGCCACCATGGAAAATGCCTTCATGGTGGAACCTGGCTCAAACACATCTGTAACGGCACGGTTGCGCAACTTATCCGGACGAATACTGCCGCGGTTGTTGGGGTTATATGACGGCTGATTAACCATCGCCAACACCTCCCCTGTCTGCACATCCAGCAATACCAGCGATGCCGACTGCGCCTGATGCGCCTCGACTGCAGCCTTCAGCTCGCGGTATGCCATATACTGCAGCCGCAGATCGATGCTTAACTCGAGATCCTTGCCTGGCTGCGCTTCCTGAATCAGGCTCAGGTCCTGCACCACAAAACCGCGACGGTCCTTCAGGACCTTTTTCTTACCCGGGGTATCCAGCAGATACTGATCGAATACCAGTTCAATGCCTTCCTGGCCATGCTCATCAATATCTGTCATTCCCACCACATGAGCTGCGACCTCACCAGACGGGTAGTAACGTTTATAGTCACGCTGACTGAAGAGTCCTTCCAACTTCAGCTTCAAGGCAGCCTCAGCAACTTCAGGCGCAATATGGCGCTGGATATAAATAAACTCACGTTCAAAATTCTTTTCCAGACGATCAGTCAGATCACCTGCTTCGATTTCCAACAGCCCGGCGAGGACCTGCCAGCCAGGATTCGATAAATCCACCTGCTGCGGGTTTGCCCACAGCGTCACGACAGGTGCACTGACCGCCAGCGGCTCGCCATTGCGGTCAAGAATCTTGCCGCGAGTTGCTGGAATAGATTCAATGCGAACAGTCCGCAAATCGCCCTGATCACTCAGAAACTCATGATCAATGACCTGTAAATTCACCACCCGCCACACCAGCATCGCAAAGCATCCTGCCAGCACAAAAAGCACTAACAGAAAACGCCAATCGCCCGCGGCAGCGATAGGCTGTTCCGCAGGCGATTTGCTTGACGCTCCAGTCATATGGAGCTTGGCGTTGGGTTTATATTTCATCTCACAATTTCGACCTGATCAGATCTGGGTACTGCCATACCGAACTGTTTTCCGGCAATCTGCTCCACGCGGCTATGGGCACTCCAGGCACTTTCTTCCAGCAGTAACTGGGTCCACTCTCGCTCGTATCGATCTTTCTCCTGCTGCAAACCCTGCAGATCAGTAAAGAATTGACGGTTCAAATGCACGGAATAGGCCGCAGCGACTCCAGACACCACCAAAGCAAACATCAGTGCAATCGTCACAATCATTTTCCCCTTGATAAACCCTGCCATTAAAACGCAGGTTTCTTTCCACCATTCGAGTAGCAACGGCCACATGGGCTCGCTCTTGGCTGCGGCACGGCGGCGCGTAACTGGTGTGGCCTGACCAGCATTCCTGATTAAAATCATGCACATTTCTCCATCACCCGTAGCACAGCACTGCGGGACCTGACATTGGCCGCGACCTCTTCTGCTCCGGCACGAATTTTCTTTCCAACCAATTTCGCCACAACACTTTGCTCATCGGTGATTGGCACCCACTTTGGCAACTGAGGCCCCTTGACCTTATCCCGCATAAACTGCTTGACCATCCGGTCTTCCAGTGAATGAAAACTGATGACCACCAAACGACCGCCCACCGCCAGACACTCAAAGGCGTTTGCCAGGCCGGATTGCAGGTCTTCCAGCTCTTTGTTGATATGAATGCGAATACCCTGAAATGCCCGGGTAGCAGGATTCTTACCCTTCTCCCAGCGTGGGTGGGCAGCTGCGACTATTTCTGAGAGTCTCTGGGTTGTCATAATGGCCTGCTTTTCCCGCTCATTAACGATGGCTCGTGCAATTCGCCTGGAATACCTTTCTTCTCCGTACTCCCACATCACCCGGGCGATTTCCTCTTCCGGCGCCCGGTTTATCCAGTCGGCGGCAGATTCGCCCGCATCGGAATCCATACGCATATCCAGTGGACCATCCTTGATAAAGCTGAACCCCCTGGCAGCATCATCCAGTTGAGGAGATGACACACCTAAATCCAGTAATACTCCGTCAATATTCGGCCATCCCTGCTGTGCAACTGCCGCTTTAATTTCGGCAAAGCTGCCACGATAAAATCTCAAGCGGCTATCCAGTCTCTGTAGCGCCAGAGCGCTCTGTTCTGCTAGTGGATCCTTATCAATCCCCAGCAACCCTCCCTGATCGCCCAAATCCCGCAAAATTGCCCGACTATGCCCACCTCGTCCGAAGGTACCGTCCACATAGCGACCTTCAGGCTTAACGGCCAAAGCCTTGACCGCCTCGTTCAACATCACCGTCACATGGGAAAAACTTCCCGTATCTTCAGCCATCACAGGGCAAGATCCATCATGGCCTGCGGCAGATCACCATCATCACCGGACTCATCCAGCCAAGCATTCCAAAGCTCTTCACTCCACAGCTCTAACTTCTTGCCCTGACCGATCAGCCGGAGTTTTTTCTCCAACTTGGCGTGGTCCCGTAATGGCGGCGGCAACAACACCCGGCCGGTGCTATCCAGCTCAAAGGGAGTGGCATGCCCCAGAATTAATCGCTGCAGCCTGCGCACAGCACGGCTCATATTAGGCAACGCCTCAATTTGCGGGCGTAGAATTTCCCATTCGTTTTCCGGGTAGATCAGCAGGCAGGGTTCTTCATTATGGGCAGTCACTATGATGCGCCCATGGCATAGCGCCATGAGGTCCTCACGGACCTTGGTCGGGATCGCTACGCGACCCTTCGCATCCATATTGATGGTGTGACCACCCTGAAAATTACTCATGTGTGCCGGCCGGGCTCCCAATGAAGTCATTGTTGGGACTATGAATCTGGAAATAGCATCACTCAGTAACACTAATCTCCACTATACACCCTTGATTTACACTTTAGGGCACAAAAATCCACAAATTCCCACTTATGCACACTATAGAAAGCTAATTGCTTTTTTTCAAGATAATGAATACCGCTGGAGAGATATAACTTCCCCTTATAAGACAAAGAGTTACGAAAGAGGGCGCAGAAATGCGACAGAGAGAGACACCAAAAGTGCTTAATTTTCAGCAGGCTACAAAATAATCTTTATAAGACTTATAAGTATTAAGACTTTTTTGATATAAAAAATTGTAATGATAATAAGTTTCGAGAGGTTAAGGTTGGTCGTCGGAATTTATTTCAGGACGACCAGACACTTATTTTTGGGAGATTTTCCCACTTTGGCACTAAAGTTAAGCGCCAAAGTGGGAAAAAGTGGTAATGAGTCTGCCGATAAGCCGGGTTCTGTCGTGGACAGTCATTCATCTGGGATGCATGTCACCATGCACCTCAAGCGACCTACCCGGGTCCAGCGTGGGCCACGCCTTTGGACCCCTATTTGGTCTTGCTCCGAGTGGGGTTTTCCATCGCCATGGACTGTTACCAGCCATGCGGTGCGCTCTTACCGCACCATTTCAACCTTACCGGTCTGCCGGAGCAGACTTAGGCGGTATACTTTCTGTTGCACTTTCCGTCGACTCGCGCCGCCCAGGCGTTACCTGGCACTTTGCCCTATGGAGCCCGGACTTTCCTCCACCCGATCCCTCACCCTAGGGTGAGGGATCGGACAGCGACTGTCTGTCAGACTCAGCGCGCAGGGTAGCCAGTTACCCCTGCAGATGCAAGATCTTACTGCCCCTTAATTGCCAGGGCCTGTTTATATAATTCGTTCTTGCTCAAACCCGTAACTTCAGCGACGATTGCAGCTGCTTTCTTTACCGGCATTTCGGCAATCAGCGCTCGCAACAAATAGCTGACATCAATACCCGCACCCGCTTGCTTTTCTTCTGTGGAGCCGGACATCAACACGACAAATTCTCCGCGCTGCTGATTACTGTCTTCAGCAATCATCTCCAGCAACTGCGCAGGCCTGCCCGACAGAAAGGTTTCGAATGTCTTGGTAAGCTCACGGGCAAGAACCAGTTCGCGCTCCGGATAAAGCCCGGCAACATCCTTAAGAAATTCTGTAATTCGATGAGGGGACTCATAGAAAATGATAGTACCGCGCTCTTCTGACATCGCAGTCAAAGATTTGCGTCGCGCACTGCCCTTAGCCGGCAAAAATCCCTCAAATACAAAACGGTCGCTGGGCAGGCCGGCTGCAGACAAGGCTGCAACAAAGGCACAGGCTCCTGGAATCGGAGTAACAACAATGCCCTGCTCACGGGCTGCCTTGACCAGTGGATACCCCGGATCAGAAATCAATGGTGTTCCCGCATCAGAAACCAATGCCAAGGACTCACCATCGATTAACCGTGATATTAACTCCCTGGAACGCTCGGCCTCATTAAAGGAGTGCATTGAAATCAACCTGGTGGCAATACCAAACTGACGACACAGTTTGACCGTATGCCGAGTATCTTCTGCAGCGATCAAATCAACGCTTTTCAATACGCTGATAGCCCGGGCGCTGATATCATCCAAATTACCAATAGGAGTCGCGACCACATAGAGCGTGCCGGGGGACAATGCTTTCACCATTTATTTATCTCTAGCTGTCGTTAGTGCTGTATTCCTAACGTTGATCTATCTTAGGCCTGGTTATTAGCACAGAACTTTACCTTCCGCTTACGTGACCGTAACTTGCATCCCGGCTGCTCTGGTTTCCTAATACCGTCTTACTGTTTTATAAATCTGCGCAATTCACAAAATTTCTGCGCTAATGGCACAAAAGCAGTACGAATAGCTTTTTATCCCTTGCGGGCACTTTGATAGAATGCCTGCTACTGATTACCCAGTCTACTCATGGAATGCTGATGTTTTACCCCGCGCGCCAATCCTCCAGCCTTGAAAATAAGTCTCGGCCCTACCATCTCTGGACGTACTTACGACTACCAGCCTACTTGTTGATGGTTATTCTATTGGGCTTGGTCTCTGCTTGTACCTCAACTGGCTCAAAGCAGAATACACAGACTGCCAGCGAAGCCATGCCGACTGACGAAGCAGAGCAAAATCTCTGGCTGGCCCAGCGCGCAATATCGACCGAGCGGGCTGATTACCTCTTGAATGCATTGCAGATATACCTGGAACGCGAAGATTTCACCAACGCGGAACGCACCGTCGACTCAATCAATACCACGACTCTTTCAGTACCACAGTACCAACGCTACATATTGCTGGCCAGTCGACTCGCACTAGCCCTAAACGAGCCTGAAAATGCCATCACCTATTTCGACGAGGCACCTACGGACATATTTACAGCTTCGCCACTTGCCACCCAATTGGAAGCAATTGAACTGAATGCTGACGTCCTGCTGGCAGCAAATCGCCCATTGGATGCAGCCAAGCTACTGGTGACATATTCAGGACTATTTACCGGTGACGCCTATTGGGCGAACCATAACAAAATATGGGGCGCACTTCGATCTGCATCAGCCCTGGAAATCACCAGAGCATTGGAAGCGAGCCATGACTACGACTGGCAAGGCTGGCTTGAGCTGATTAATCAGATCAGGATCAATCAATACAGCCTGGAACTACAGTTGCAGGCTCTGCAGCAATGGCAGACAGATTGGCCGGCACATTCCGCCGCCCAGCAATTGCCGGATGAACTGGTAATGCTCAGTGAGCTGCCTAATACACGACCCAAGAAAATAGCTTTAATCCTGCCCCTCACCGGCCCACTGGAAAAAGTTGGAAAATCCATACGCGATGGTTTCCTCGCAGCATTCTATGCTGACATGGAGGCCAGCTCAGTGGACACCGAAGTGAATGTATTCGACAGCGAACGCTATACATCCATGATCGATCTTTACCTGCAGATTCAAATCGAGGGCTACGACCTGGTGATAGGACCACTGCAAAAAGAAAAAGTGGCCGAACTATCCCAACTGCCTGAGGCAACGCCCCCTGTATTGGCACTGAATTACGACAACTCACTCTTAGAGCCTGTACCCGGAATGTTCCAGTTTGGACTGGCTGCGGAAGATGAGATCAAACAGATACTCGACTACCTGGACTATGAGCAGCAAACCAACATTGCTGTCATTTATCCAAACGCTCCCTGGGCCGAAGAACTCATCCAACCCTTACAGACCAGAAATGAGGAGTCGGATAGATTCAGCCTGCTGACCTTTGAATATGCTCCTGATGACATTCTTTCCAATGGTATTGCAGAACTACTCGACATCACTAACAGCGACCAGCGCTTTCGGGAGATGCGTAACCTGTTTGGAAAAATTGAATTCGAACCGAGAAGACGCCAGGATATCGATGCGGTATTGTTAATTGCAACCCCTACAATAGCACGTCAAATAAAGCCGCTACTGGCCTTTCACTATGCTGCCGATCTGCCAGTTTATGGCACCTCACAGATATATGCAGGCTTTCAGCAGCAGGATAAAGATCATGACCTGGATAACGTCAGATTCACAGAAATACCCTGGTTACTGAGCCAAACCATTCCTTTACGCGGTGACATACGATATTTGGCAGGGACCAACCGTTACGAGCGGCTTTATGCCATGGGAATTGACAGTTATCGTTTGGCACCCAGATTAAGACTGATGGAGCGTTTTCCCAGCAGCCAACTGCAGGGAATGACAGGCAATCTGGCGATTAATCATCTTAACCAGATTCGGCGGCAGCTTGAGTGGGCAACCTTTGACAACGGTCGCATAAAAACGTTACTAAGCCTTATCCATCCGTGAGCATCTTTGAATCGGTTAAAACAGCGGTTAGTTTAGGGCAGTCTGCCGAAACTAAAGCCGCCCATTTTCTTAAACAGCAGGGCCTGAGGATTATCGAGAAGAATTATCGCTGCAAAGGTGGTGAAATCGATATTGTCGCCCAAGACGGCCCAACTTTGATCTTTGTGGAGGTACGTTATCGCAAGTCCAGCAGGTTTGGCACTCCTGCTGAAACTGTCACCCTTAAGAAACAACAGCGTGTCATCAAAGCAGCCAAGCTCTACCTTTTACGACTTAAACAAGTACCGCCTTGCCGCTTTGATGTAATCGAAGGGTGGCCCGGCAGTGGAACCAATGTTAACTTTAACTGGATACAGAACGCCTTCTCCTGCCAGTAATAAATTGAGAAGCGCACTTGAGAGCGAGAGATTATGAACAGCATTGAGAGAATCAACCACCTCTTTGAGCAAAGCATCAAGACGAAGCAACAGGCGGCAGAAATATTACCTGCAGCAATTGATGCTGCAGGTCAGTTAATGGTCGCTGCGCTTTTGGATGAAAAAAAGATACTGTGCTGCGGCAATGGTGGCTCAGCAGGCGACTCCCAGCATTTTTCTTCGGAGCTGCTCAACCGATTCGAACGTGAACGCCCAAGCCTGCCAGCAATTGCATTAACTACTGACACAT
Organism: Hahella sp.; assembly: GCA_050299855.1. Taxonomy (GTDB): domain Bacteria; phylum Pseudomonadota; class Gammaproteobacteria; order Pseudomonadales; family Oleiphilaceae; genus Hahella. The sequence goes on along the minus strand of JBNKWQ010000053.1, from coordinate 14,039 downwards.
CCACACTGACCTCCATAGCCAATGACTACAGTTATAACGAAGTCTTTTCCAAACAAATTAGAGCACTGGGAAATGCGGGCGACATCCTACTGGCAGTTTCCACAAGCGGCAACTCGGCGAATGTCATTCAGGGGATTCAAGCCGCCCATGATCGCGACATGAAAGTGGTCGCCTTAACAGGAAAGGATGGGGGCAATATGGCCTCGCTGCTAGCCACTGACGATGTTGAAGTACGGGTGCCATCAACTTCAACCGCCAGAATTCAGGAAGTACACTTACTGGTAATTCATAGTCTGTGCGATTATATCGATCGCTCTCTATTTGGGCCCACGGACTGACCAGTAACAATCTGCCAACATCTACACTTAGGCAAGCAAAGCAGCACTCCACAAAATAAAAATGGGCCTTAAGGCCCATTTTTATTTAACAATTTTCAAACTTGGCTTACTGCTTGGTTTGGATGAAGATTTTTTTCCATCCCTATCATCCCCCGCTTGAGGGTGCTTGCCAGCACCATCATCGGAGTCAGGACCTCCGCCAGGCTCCGAGCCAAAAACCATCCCTTGTCCATTTTCTTTGGCATAGATTGCAAGTACCGCCACAATCGGCACAGTCACTTGGCGTGGAACACCGCCAAAGCGTGCACTGAACTCAAGATATTCATTATCAATCGCCAAACCTCTTACAGCATGAGGACTAATGTTGAGTACTATTTGCCCATTACTGACAAAATCACGAGGCACATCAACTGCCGGTAAGGAGGCATCAACAACCACATAGGGTGTTAGTTGACTGTCTAGAATCCAGTCATTCAAGGCTCGCAATAAGTAGGGGCGGCTAGACTTCATGACAATTAGGAGTACATTTCCTGCTCAAGATCGGACAGGCTCGCCTTAAATGCCTCACGACTAAATAGACGATCCATATAAGCGAGCAATGGCTTAACCTGCTTTTCAGGCAGATCAATACCCATAACTTGTGTCCGCCATAAAATCGGCGCCACACAGCAATCCACGATAGTGAACTCTTCGTTCATAAAGTATGGTTTTTCAGCAAAAATCGGAGCTGTGGTCACCAGGCTTTCACGCAACTCCTTGCGAGCCGCTTCAACTTTTGCTGCACTTTCTTTACCAGCAAGAATAGTATCTGCCAACCCACACCAGTCTTTTTGGATACGGTGCATCAACAAGCGGCTTTGCGCGCGAGCCACCGGGTAGACAGGCAACAAAGGAGGATGAGGAAAACGTTCATCCAAATATTCCATCATGATGTTTGGCTCATAAAGGGCCAGCTCACGATCCACCAGTGTCGGCAACGTATTGTATGGGTTTAGATCCGCAATCTCTTCAGGCTTGTTGTCTGGATCGACATCGATTACTTCAACCGCCACACCCTTCTCAGCCAAAACAATCCTGACTCGGTGGCTGTAATGGCTCAGAGCATCAGAAAAAAACGTCATTGATGACCGCTTGGTCACGACTCCCATAGATCTACCTCAATCAATTCGAATACAGCGCTATAAACAGAAAATCCAGCATCAGTGACCTGATGCTGGAGCTATTCTTAAAAAGGGTACAAATTATACACGAAAGACTAGTGTACGTCTTTCCAATATTCCCTATTGAGCAGGTAAGTAAACACAAAGAGCACCACAATAAACATCAGGACATATGGTGCAATTGTATTAGCTTCCAATTTGGAGGGTTCACCGACATAAACCAGGAAATTCACCAAGTCTCGCATGGCGACATCATATTCTTCGGGAGACATGCTTCCCTTGACAGCATATGACTGACAGCCCGACCGACCCACTTCCTGACCGCTCATCGGATCAATCCCAACGGTACCACCGGTTTCAGGCATCTCTGCACACAAACCTTGCAGCTCCATCAAAACATGAGGCATGCCTACATCTTTGAACACCACATTGTTTACACGCCAAGGCCTAGATTCGTCTTTATAAAAAGTACGAAGGTAAGTATAGAGCCAATCAGCACCACGAAGTCTGGCTACCAGACTCAAGTCCGGTGGCGGCGCACCAAACCAGCCGGCAGCCATTTTGGGCTGCATGGATATTTCCATCAACTCACCAATCTTGGCATTACCAAATACCAGGTTTTCCATATAAAGGTCATGAGGAATGCCAATATCATCAGCAATACGCTCGTAGCGTGAGTACTTCAGAGAATGACAACCCATGCAATAGTTGGTAAACAGTGCTGCACCAGCCTGCAAAGAAGGCTTGTCGTATATATCAACATCAACATGATCCAGGTGAACGCCCCCCCCTCCTGAAGCAAAACCTGGAGAAGCAACCAAGAACAAGAAAAGTGTAAATATTATCTTCTTCATTAGTGAGTGACCCTCTCTGGAACCGGCTTAGTTTTCTCCATCCTGGTATAGAAAGGCATCAGGATAAAATAGGCGAAATACAAGACCGTACACACCGGCGCCAGCCAGTATGGCTGATCGTTGGGAGGCAAGGCCCCACAAACTCCAAGAATCACAAAACTCACGGCGAAGATCAGCAACCATAACTTGCTGAACAATCCCTTATAGCGCATGGAGCGCACAGGGCTCTTATCCAGCCAGGGCAGCACAAAGAGAATGGCAATTGCCCCCCCCATGACGACAACACCCCAGAACTTCGCATCCAATCCCAGGAAAGGAATAGTGACTGCACGCAACATGGCGTAAAACGGAGTGAAGTACCAGACAGGAGCAATATGATCCGGAGTTTTGAGCGGATTAGCCGGCTCAAAGTTCGGTTTTTCCAGGAAGTAGCCGTTCATCTCTGGGAAATAGAAGACAACCACGCAGAAGACAAACAGAAATACTGCAATGGCAGTAAGGTCATGCACCGTATAATAAGGATGGAAAGGGATACCATCACGCGGTATGCCGTTTTCATCTTTATTCTTCTTGATATCAACGCCATCAGGGTTGTTCGAACCCACTTCATGCAAGGCCAGAATATGCATAACAACCAGCCCCAGCAAAACAATTGGCAAAGCAACAACATGCAAAGCAAAAAAGCGGTTTAGTGTAATACCTGAAATCAGATAATCACCCCGAATCCACTGCGCAAGATCTTCACCGATTCCAGGGATAGCACCAAACAGGGAAACAATTACCTGCGCCCCCCAGTAGGACATCTGCCCCCAAGGCAACAAGTACCCCATAAAAGCTTCGGCCATCAATACCAGATAAATGGCCATACCAAAGATCCAGATCAGTTCACGAGGCTTTTGGTATGAGCCGTACATCAACCCACGAAACATATGAAGGTACACAACAACGAAGAACGCAGAAGCACCCGTAGAATGCAGGTAACGCAGGAGCCAGCCGAAATCTACATCACGCATGATATATTCGACCGAGGCAAAGGCACCTTCAGAGGTGGGGTTGTAGCTCATGGTTAACCAGATACCCGTTAGTAACTGGTTTACCAAAACCACCATGGACAAGACACCGAAGTAATACCAAAAATTGAAATTCTTCGGCGCGTAGTACTTGCTCATGTGTTTTTCGAAGGCTTCGACGACCGGCAAACGCTCATCGATCCATTGAATTAGCTTTTGCATTAGGCGCTCTCCCCATCTAAACCGATTGTCAGATTGAGGCCATCGGTATACATGTGCGGTGGTACCACCAGATTCGCAGGAGCAGGAACCCCCTTGAGCACACGTCCGGCCAAATCAAATTTACTGCCGTGACAAGGACAAAAGAACCCACCGAAAGTTTCACTAGGAATAACTTCTGGCTGGTATTTCGGAGAACAGCCCAGGTGCGTGCAGATCCCAACCAGCACCAGATACTCGTCTTTAATAGAACGGTACTGATTCTTGGCGTAATCGGGTTGTTGCGGCTTTTCAGAGCTGGGATCTTGTAAGCCATCCTCATGCTTTGCTAGCTCAGCAAGCATTTCAGGAGTACGACGAACAATCCATACTGGCTTACCGCGCCACTCCACTGTCATTTGCTGACCCGGCTCCAGCTTGCTGGCATTCACCTTAACTGGCGCACCTGCTGCTTTAGCTTTCGCACTCGGGTTCCAGGAGGCTACAAACGGCGTTAATGCGCCGACGGCTCCAACACCGCCGACCACCGAAGTGGCTCCTACAAGAAAACGACGGCGACTATTATTCACGTCGCTTTGACTCATATCAGGTCTCTCCCATCAGGCAGCAATTCACCACCCGCAAAAAGTACCGTTAAAAGGCCTCAAAAAGACCCTTCACAGTTCAGAAATCAAGTGGTTTTGCTTGTCATTCTTCAGGCGTAAAATCCGGCTGACATACTAATGAAAATACCTATTGGATACAAGGGAATATCCCTTTACCAGATAGGCAACCATGGGACACTTGTCGGAAATAGAGCCAGGTCAAATTTCCCAAACTTTTCTAACACCCATAAAAAAACCCGGCATAAACCGGGTTCTTTTGCTCTCTGGCGAATTAACGCTTGGAGAATTGTGGACGCTTACGCGCTTTACGCAGACCCACTTTCTTACGCTCAACTTCACGAGCATCACGAGTAACGTACCCTGCTTTACGAAGAGCAGGACGGTTAGCTTCATCATAAACCATCAGGGCACGGGTAATGCCGTGACGAATTGCACCAGCCTGACCAGATGGACCACCACCCTTAACAGTTACCAGCACATCAAACTTATCAACCACGTCCAACAGCTCCAATGGCTGACGAACCACCATACGGGCAGTTTCGCGACCAAAGTACTGATCCAGACCAGTTGAGTTTACAGTAATCTGACCATTGCCAGGACGCAAGAATACACGCGCGGTAGAAGTCTTACGACGGCCGGTACCATAGTATTGAGTTACAGACATGTCCGCCTTCCTTACAGTTTGAGTTCAATTGGTTGCTGTGCTGTGTGTGGATGCTCGGTAGAGGCATACACTTTCAGCTTACGCAGCATGGCACGACCCAAAGGATTGTGAGGCAGCATGCCTTTTACTGCTGTCTCGATAACGCGCTCTGGCGCATGATCGATCAACTTTTCAAAGGACATTTCCTTCAAACCACCGGGATATCCCGTGTGACGGTAGTACATTTTGTCCTGAGCTTTACGGCCGGTTACACGCACTTTCTCGGCGTTAACTACCACGATATAGTCACCAGTGTCGACGTGAGGAGTGTACTCGGCTTTATGCTTACCCCTCAGACGACGGGCGATTTCTGTCGACAGACGACCCAAAGTTTTGTCGGTCGCGTCCACAATATACCAGTCACGTTTTACGGTTTCTGGCTTAGCGCTGATCGTTTTCATTTAAAAATCCCGTCTACTTTAATTACAGGCTAAAAAATTCGTGTTCCGGCTTCGTTGTTGGATGGCGAAGCCTACCGTTTGCAGTTTTCAGGTGCTGGCCTCGGGGCGTGACCAAAATTTTACTCAATGCAATACGGGCGCAGGATTATACTGTGGTTATTTTTTAATTACCAGCCAAAAGCCAGTTAAATTCTTTGCCCTATATTTTTTGATGGCCAAGCGGTTTGAAGGCCAAGCGGTTTGAAGGCCAAGCGGTTAGCAGAATTCAATACCAAACAGCTTTAGGGAGTTGCTGTTCAACTGATCCAACACAACTTCTTCAGGCTCAGATCTCAATACCAGCAGTGATCGAAACACTTCAGGAATGTAAGCAGGCGAGTTTCGCTTGCCCTGCCGCCCGGACAAAGGCATATCAGGGGCGTCTGTCTCAAGCACCAACGCACTTAGGGGTAGCCGGGATATCGTATGCCGGGTCTTCTGAGCCCGTTCATAGGTAATAACACCCCCAACCCCTATCAGAAGCCCTTGATCATAAAAAGACCTGGCTTCCTCATAGCTGCCGGAAAAACCATGAATTACACCGCTATTTATTCCGGCCTCCCGAAGACATTTAATCGCCAGATCATGGGTTTTGCGTGAATGAATAATGACCGGTAGCTTCAATTTGGCCGCCAAAGCCAGTTGACGCTTAAAGAAAACCGTCTGTACATCGAGTGCAACATCAATCACTCGGTCCAATCCGGTCTCGCCAATGGCGACTATGTCATGGCGATGTTGAGTCGCCAGAGCATCCAGCTGATCAAGGGAAGACTCATCTATACCGGGTAAAAAATAGGGATGAATCCCGAGCGCCAACCTCAGCATTGGAAATTCACGAGCCAGCCGAAACTGCTTTTGCCAACAGTTAGGTTGAGTACCCGGCACTACAATATGCCCAACACCTGCCTCTAGGCAGGATGCAACAATCTCCCTCCTATCAGAATCAAAAACATCGAAATCCAGATGACAATGACTATCAATATACCGATACATCAGCCACCTCCAAAATTTATCGGGTTCCGTTACCCCTGAGTGGCTGTCCCTTTAATGTTCCCGAGTTTTACGGAATCTGACATCAGGATAGCGCTCTTGGGCCAACTGAAGATTGACATTCGTCGGAGCCAGATAAGTGAGATTATCGCCGCCGTCCAAGGCCAGGTTTTCGGAAACCTTACGACGGAATTCCTCCATCTTTTTGACATCATCTGAATCAACCCAACGGGCAGTCGTTACATTCACCGACTCGTATACCGCTTCCACCTTATATTCCGCTTTCAGGCGATGAACCACCACATCAAACTGCAACATTCCCACCGCACCGACAATCAGGTCGTTATTATTCAGTGGACGAAACACCTGCACGGCTCCTTCTTCACTCAACTGAATCAAACCTTTTTGCAACTGCTTGGACTTGAGCGGGTCCTTGAGACGTATACGACGAAACAGCTCAGGCGCAAAGTTCGGAATGCCGCTGAACTTAAGATCTTCGCCTTCGGTGAAGGTATCGCCGATCTGAATGGTGCCATGGTTATGTAATCCGATAATGTCACCCGCATAAGCTTCCTCAGCGCGAGAGCGATCCCCGGCCATGAAGGTTAAGGCATCGGCGATCCGAACATCCTTACCGATACGGATATGGCGCATCTTCATATTCTGTTCGTAACGCCCGGAACATATGCGGAGAAACGCGATACGGTCGCGATGCAGCGGGTCCATATTGGCCTGGATTTTAAAAACAAAACCACTGAATTTTTCTTCGGTGGCCTCGACCTGCCTTTGGTCTGTCTCCCTTGCCTGCGGTGCAGGCGCCCAGTTCACCAGACCATCCAGAAAATGGTCAACGCCGAAATTACCCAAAGCTGTGCCAAAGAATACCGGAGTCAGTTTACCCTCGAGAAACTCGGCCAGATCAAATTCGTGAGAGGCGCCCTGCAGCAGCTCTATTTCATCCCGCAACATAGCAGCATCAGAACCCAAAGCATCATCCAGCTCAGGATTGTTCAATCCGGAAATCACCCGGCCGTCCTGCAGGGTATGACCTTTCCCTGTCTGATAGAAAATCACCTCATCTCTAAGAATGTGGTAAACGCCTTTAAACCCCTTACCCATACCAATCGGCCAGGTAATAGGTGCACATTTAATATTGAGGACATCTTCCACTTCATCAAGCAAATCAATCGGATCCCGGGTGTCCCGATCCAATTTGTTCATGAAAGTGACGATGGGAGTGTCACGCAGACGGGTAACATCCATCAGTTTAATGGTTCTCTCCTCAACACCTTTGGCGCTGTCGATCACCATCAAACAGGAGTCCACCGCGGTCAACGTCCGATAGGTATCTTCCGAAAAATCTTCGTGGCCTGGAGTATCCAACAGGTTAACCAATGCATCATGATACGGAAACTGCATCACTGAAGTGGTGACGGAAATGCCACGCTCCTTTTCCATCTCCATCCAGTCGGATTTGGCGAACTGGCCGGATTTCTTACCTTTAACGGTACCGGCTTTCTGCAACGCCCCGCCATGCAGCAATACTTTTTCAGTGATGGTGGTCTTCCCCGCATCGGGGTGCGAAATAATCGCAAAGGTGCGGCGGCGTTTAATTTCCTGCTGGAGTCCCATACTTAATACTTAACCCTGGTGACAATAAAAGGGCGACATTATAGCGCCGCCGGCACCGACACTGAAACAGCTTGTTTAGCACCACCTCAATTCCAGCTGAAGGCCACACTTATCCCACTCCGATATATCCACCTACCAGCCTGATGCAGCTTTCTTGCCTATGCTTTACGTCATGTCGATCAACAGGCTTATCTGGTCGATGGTATTGGCGGCATGTTCAGGGAGCAGGCTGAAGCAATCGATAAGGGTGATGCGGTCATCGCCATCAGCTTCACACCTTACGGCCAGGAAACCCTGGATGTCGCCCAAATTGCGATGGGTAAGGGAGTAACCTTGATCATAATCACCGATAGCCCATTGAGCCCACTGGCTCGTCAGGCCAGTTTATGCCTGGTCGTTCAGGAGGCGCAGGTAGGTAGTTTTAGATCACTGACGTCTTCACTGTGCCTGACGCAAACACTTTCTATCGGACTGGCTCCGACTACAAGGAAACAATAAGACTGGCAGCAATAAGGCACCGGAGCCATTGGTACAGACCACGCACGCAGAATAATCCGAACACTCACCGGTGGCGAGGTCGCCGCCGGAATTGCCGTACTCCAGAATGCGACCGAACAAGGTGCAGCAACCGTCCAGAATGCCATCAAATTTATTCAGGGTAAGAAAGTGGATCAAAATATCTGGATACCTTTTGAGCGTAGTCCCAGGCAATATGCAGAATATATGAAGTAACCCACAAATAGAGATCATCAATGAAAGAACAGGACCTATCCTTTTTCCAACCATTTTGGCGCCGCGTGGTTGTGACCGCTTTCTGCATCATCTGGTCCATCGTAGAGTGGACTACCGCCAGTCCCTTTTGGGGAATTGTCACGACAGGCATCGCTTTTTACTGCTACTGGTCGCTATTCCTTAACTTTGTTGAGAAACCGGCTGAGGGGCAGCCACCAGAGGATCCGGATCAGCCTCAGTAATTGTCTAGCCGAATCTAATCAATCCCACCGACAATTGGGGACGATGTCTATATTTCGGAAAGTGTCTAACGAACCTCTGATAGGGTCTCGGATTGGTAGTTCATCCTAGATTAGCTCTGCAAACTGAAACGGGTGATTTTTTACGACAATTTATGGAATATTTATTTCACTTAATTTGGCATTAACTTTATATATTTCATATCGTGCCTGGATGAACTTTTCAAAAGGGCACGCATAGTTTGCATAACTAATGAGAACCTAGACTTGGCGAGGGCGTTGGCTCCAGGAGAACGTTATGTCTAAATTGCTTCTGCGCCCCAAGCCCCCAGATGAGACCGGGCGTATTATTGAATTACTCCCGAATCCGCCGGGATCCCTCCCTTTTTATCATGTGACCTTGTTCATTTTCATTGATAGCGACGTGGATCAAAAGTTGCCAACAGGTGGGGAAAATAAACCATCAAGCCAGTAACCAACATGCCATTGATCACTCCTTCAGGAAATATAATCAGTGGCAAATAAGCTAGTAACAAAGTGTGGTCTTCTGTCCAGGGCGACGCACTCAACCCCCAGCAGGCCAGAGCTCCAGTCAGCATAGATACAGCCATCACCATGGCTGCACCAAAAAATCCATTAAAAAAGATGAAGCCGAAAAAACTCCTGAAGCCGATCCGTTTTTCCAATTCCACTATGCTAACCGTCATCATCACAGGGATGATGACCACCACAAAAATATTAAGTGGCAATAGTGGCCAGGAGGATTTATTGAGTAAAGCAAGGATGGTCATGGCGAGTATTCCGGCCAAAATCGCCAGGTTGCCTCGTAACACCAAAGTAATAAAAGTAACGCCTAAAAAATGAAATGCCGGACCGTAATCCAATTCGTAACGAATGTGCCAGAGAATGGCGAGAAATATGACGGCAGCACCTAGTCGATGTTGTATCTCGGATTGCCGACTAAGTGTCTTGTAGGTACCGGTTCGCCAGAGCATAAAGCAAAGATAAACGAGCATCCCCCAGGTAAAAAGTAACCAAGTCGGCAAACCCGGTACGGGAATCAGGCACTCCAAGAGACCTCCAAATGGCTAGGCTGTGGCAGATTCTGTGGGAATAACCCGTGACATGACAATGGCATCTTCACGTTCACTGCCCGCAGGATAATAGCCTTTTCTTACACCAATTTTTTGAAAGCCATGCTTTTCATATAATGAGATTGCAACCACATTGGATAAACGGACTTCAAGAAATATGGTCGCCACATTTAGCAATCGTAATCTGCCAATCAAAAAAGAGAGAAAAGTATGGGATAGGCCTTTCCTCTGCCAGGGTTTGCCTATACACAAATTAAGCAAATGCCCTTCATCCAAGACATGAGAAATAATTCCATGCCCCACAATATCTTCCTCGACGCAGGCTACCCAACACTCTGAAATTCCACCCAGGCATTCTTTGAGAACACCTTCAGACCATGGAAAGGAATAACTGCTACGTTCATTTTGGAGGACGATTGGCAAGTCCAGATCAGTCATATAGCGAAAACTTAAAGACACTAATTCACTCTACAGATTGCACAAATTGGGATAATCGCCGCCAAACTTCTTTCTTCTGCGCTGGCTCACGGAGCATTGAGCCTAAAGAGGTCAGCTGCATAGATTTATTCTGCACTTTGAGAGCTGGGGTTTCTTGCCCCATATACACCCTGGACATACCGGCTTCAGCCAGTATCCATCGCTGCAACAAAGCTTCCTTCATTTGTCGCGTATGACCGGGCAGATTTGCCTGCGGTAGCGGAGGCCAGGAGAATTGATCTATCTCACCCGACTCCTCGGGACCTGACACTGCTTTGGCAATGTTTAAAAGCAGGCTAAGTTCTTGCTCTCTACGCCTTTCGTCGGTATCAAGTTCTGCAATTAAAATAACCTTACCAGCGGTTACCTTGGCAAGTGACAGGGGTGATATATCGAAGTCAGTATCGGTAGATGTTTTACTATTGCTGCCTATACTCGCAGGGGTTTCTTTCTCTGTTTTTCCGCTCGGTGGTTGGGCAGGAGCTTTCAAAGCAGATGCTACCGCCGCCACGTCAACAGGAACTGGCCGTCGAGGTACAGATTTTTCTGCCTGTGCTGGCGCTCTTATCTGGGACGATGGAATGCTGCGAGCAGGGGTGACGATCTCGGCAAATTCGAATTTTGGAGAAGGGCCTGCACCCGGCAGATGCTGTCTGGCATACCACTGGGTAACACCCAGTTGCGCCAGATAACGTTGTCTATCCTGCTCTACCACCAACATTGTTCCTTAGTCTGCTCCGACATATCAAACATCACTTTGAGGATGCCGGCGCGACTCCTCTGTCGTGATCAGATTCAATGCGTTTACATAGGCCTTGGCAGATGCTATGACAATATCCGTATCGGCACCGACGCCATTTACTATTCGGCCACCTAGTTCGAGACGTACCGTCACTTCACCCTGAGCGTCGGTGCCACTGGTAATGTTATTAACCGAATACAATTGCAAGTTAGCCCCAGAGTCTGCCATTACTTCGATGGCACGATAAGTAGCATCTACAGGACCGCCGCCCTCACTGGTGGCCGTGCGTTCAGAACCATCAATATTCAGAGTGACTTTTGCCAAAGGAGTTACTCCGGTCTCGCTATTAACGGACATACACACCAACTTAAACTTGCCTTCAATTTCGCTAACGCCTGTGGCACTGACCAGAGCCTGTAGATCTTCATCAAAGATATCATGCTTCTTATCTGCCAGCTCCTTGAAACGGGCAAAAGCGTCATTGAGCTCCGACTCAGTTTCGAAAACATAACCCAGGTCTTGTAAGCGAGTCCGAAAGGCATTCCGACCAGAGTGTTTACCTAACACCAGACTGTTAGTATGCCAGCCCACGTCCTGGGCACGCATAATTTCATAAGTCTCCCGGTGCTTAAGCACACCGTCCTGATGGATGCCGGACTCATGAGCAAAGGCATTAGCTCCCACAATCGCTTTGTTTGGCTGCACCGGGAAACCGGTAATAGTCGACACTAGTCGCGACGTAGGCACTATGTGCTGCGTATCAAGTTGCGTATCTAAAGCAAACAAATCCTTACGGGTTCGCACCGCCATTACTATTTCTTCCAGAGAGGCATTACCTGCCCTCTCTCCCAGTCCATTGATCGTGCACTCCACCTGACGGGCACCGTTGGCTACCGCTGCCAGGGAATTGGCCACAGCCAAGCCCAAATCGTTATGGCAATGGACTGAAAATATCGCCTTGTCCGCATTGGGAATTCGATTCAGCAAGGTACTAATAGTCTGTCCAAACTGCTCTGGAATAGCATAGCCTACTGTATCAGGAATGTTGATGGTACGAGCACCAGCGCCGATCGCAGCCTCAATAATACGGCAGAGAAAATCAATTTCCGAACGCCCCGCATCCTCACAGGAAAACTCTACGTCATCGGTATATCCGCGGGCTCGGGTAACGGCCCGGACGGCCTGCTCCACCACCTGATCAGGTTGCATTTGAAGCTTGTATTGCATATGGATCGGAGAAGTCGCTATAAAGGTATGTATACGAGCTGATGCCGCATCTTTTAATGCCTCAGCCGCGCGGTCAATATCTTTGTCCAATGCCCGGGCGAGGCTGCATACAGTTGATTCGGTTACTGATTCAGCAATACCCTTAACAGCTTCGAAATCCCCGACACTGGCAATAGCAAACCCCGCTTCGATCACATCCACTTTCATTTTTTCAAGTGCTTTAGCAATACGCAGCTTTTCGGTTTTGGTCATTGAAGCGCCAGGGCTCTGCTCACCATCACGCAAAGTGGTATCGAAAATCACTAAATGATTAGAGGACATTATACTTACCCTATCGGTTATCAATTGATATTAATTAATGGGTTTGAAATCTGGACTTAGCTAGCTATCCAAGCATCTAGTTTACCCAAGTTCATGCTTATATTGGATCTTGAATATGAAATATGTCTTTTATGGCTTCAGCTAGCACCGTTATGAAAACACACTATTCTTAAAGCTCAGCCACAGGATATTTTACGCTTGACCTGTAACCTATCCTAGACCCTGGAAAACTATATCAGTAGATTGAATTTACACTTGGCTATTGCCTGAAAATACTTATCCTTTACGAGTGCGGGTTCGACTATAGCAAATAAAGAATCATTCATGGCAGAGAAGACTATTTCTCAACTAAAGCTCCTGCTGCTGCAGATAAGGGAGTCTCCAATCGTTCAAAAAGAAGAGTTGGAGAGCTTTACCCGTTATTGCCGACTAAAGCCTGGCCAGATCGAAGTACATAACGTCTTTAAACACCCACATTTTCAGCCTGATATTGCAGCTGGCTACGATGGTCTATTGATTGGCGGGGCAAGTGACGCCAATGTACTGCATCCTGAAAAATATCCATTCGTTTTATCAGCTCAGGCATTGATCCTACAATGTATTAAGGTCAGGCTTCCTGTTTTTGCCTCCTGTTTTGGCTATCAGTTAGCTGTACTGGCCTTGGGCGGGAGTATTATTCATGACGACCAGCAATATGAAATGGGAACTATCCCGATATCGCTGACCTCTAAAGCAGACACGGATCCTATCATGGCCTGCATGCCTAATGGTTTTATGGCTGTCTCCGTTCATAAACAAAAATCACTTGAAGCGCCTCCAGGCACAATCCCACTAGCTTATACCGACATTTGTAACCATGCTTTTAAGGTTGCGGACGCACCCTTCTGGGCTTTCCAGTTTCATCCGGAAGTCGACAGACAAATTTTCATGGAACGGCTTTCATTCTACAAAATCCACTACACGGATGGAGATGATCATCTTGAGGGCGTTTTGTCCTGCGCACAGGAAACGCCAGAGTCGAATAACTTGTGCCATCAGTTCATCCAGTTTCTAACATCAGGTTGCTAAGTAAAATCACCCAACCCTGTGAAAATTCAAGTGGTGAAAATATCCCCCCAGCTGGCGACCGGGCATAAAAAAACCCCGATACCAATGATATCGGGGTTTAGTATTAGAAGCCTGACGACGACCTACTCTCGCATGGGAAACCACACTACCATCGGCGCTGAACTGTTTCACTTCTGAGTTCGGAAAGG
>JBNKWQ010000052.1:0-145222 GCA_050299855.1 Hahella sp. | reverse complement strand
GTATTACCGACTATTATTTCGTGGTCGGATGTCCGAACAGGATTTATCGACTATCCGGGAGGCGACTAACAAGGCTTGGGTGTTGGGTAATGATCGTTTTAAGGCTGAGATAGAAGCCAAAACCGGAAGACGGGCAAAGCCATTGGGACGTGGTGGGGATAGGAAGTCTAAGAAGTTTCGCGTAATGAAGAATCAATGACTCTGACCCTATTGATGCTACTATTGATGGGTATCCAAACTAGCGTTAATGTCCATGTGTTTAGCGCTAATGAAAATTGGAAAATCCCTAAAGATGCATTACATCGGGCGTTAAAGTCTGGCGGTGCTTCTAGAGTTGGCACAGACCCTAGACAATTTAACTATCGATCTGGAAGTAATGACAGCCGTTTGCGAGGCCGGATCGATACAAACTTGCATATAGCCAGATTGGATTTCTAGAAGTAGCAAACCGCAAGTCTGGGTCAGGTCACGTCTTGAATTGTAGAAGTTCACACATCAAGACCTGATGTCACGTTGTCGTCACCTTCTTACTTCCAGGTTGAATCCGCCTTCTGCCAGAAAGCAAAGCATCGATCTTTGCATCTGGATTTTCCTGGTTATCACCTTCTGGTGCGGTGTAGACAACAGTTTTAACTCTTTGCTCGTCACCCTGCCAATAGAACTCCCATTTACTTTTTGCCCTCCTGGATTGTTTATCAAGCATCATGCTGAAGGCTTCTTTACTGCCCAGGTTGTTTATGTTGAGATTTCTATCGCCATAAGTAACTTTTTTACCATTTGGAAGAATCTGTACTGGCTGGGACCTTGCGAAAACTACCGTCTGTTTTGCCTTTAACCGTTGATGTAATTCTCCAGCAAAGGAACGTATCGAAATGTCCCCCTGCGTATCGTTCTGTATACCTTCACGTGCAGCGACAGCACAGTTGCATCCGACTACATTAACAATGGCACCCTCGGGCAGATGCTTCAACATTTGCGCGACTTCTTCTGCTTTTCGTCCTCCAAGGGTACATGCCTGCCAATTTCCATGTCCCCTCAGGTAGAGGATTCCAGAGTTCCCTATATTTTTTAAAGGCTCATCGTACCAACTTTGGTCGATAATCTGGTCACGGTTGCGTGCGGTAAGGATGTATTCGGCGGACTCGATATGGGTATTACCCTTGCTCTCTAAAAGTATAATAAGGTTTTTGGACCCTTCCTCAATCACTGCATCCCCAATCCCTGTCAGGAATTGGATAACCAAAAAATTTTTCTCGTTTGGCATGGTTTTTTAGCTCCCTGTGTATAGTGGAACAATAAACTCTAGCTCACAGTATTGGCTTAAATAGTAAAAGGTGACAGATTTATTTTTAAACTTATGGCTTTATCTGTATGACACAGGGAGAGTTGGGGGCAGGTCTTGAATTTCACATCAAGACCTCGTTTTGGCTACCGCTATAGAGAGGTGGTTCAAAACTCTGTGTCAGTCAGGTCACAGATTAATTACCACGACTTGCAATGGCGGCCGCTATCTCCGGGGCGTAGGTGCCATCTACAAGAATGAACAGAATACGGCAGGTTTTACCTGAACGATTTGCCCAGGCGTGGTTGGTGCCTCGCTGGACAACGACACTTCCCGGCCCTACAACAACTTCAGAGTCATCCAGCACCAACGTCAGTTCGCCCTCGATCACGATGCCATAGTCCACCGACTCTGTTCGGTGCATTAGTGGGTGGGGGGAGCCTGCCTTTGCTGTTGAAGCTTTCGAGTCGCCAATTTCCGTAAAGGCCTCTTTCAACTCTGAGGTGCTGTGGGTTATAAGTTCATCGCTATCTGGCGGAATATCCACGAATCGAATACGGGTGCCGTTTTTGGGAGGCGGCAGGCAAAGCGCACCAAGTGTTGGGTCATCACCATTATCGATAGTCACGGGTGTTGAATCTGTATTCCATACCTCATGAAATACCACACCTGGAATGGCTGTTAATTCAACGCTGGTTGGCAGGGGGCCGTTGAGTGAAACGACGGCTTTGCCTTCGACATCGTGGCCGGTAACGATGCGGTGGATGGGGCGTAATGTCATTGCATTGGTTCCTTTATGCATATGATTGAAAGGAGTTTAATCATACAGTTGGCAGAATATGGAGTGAAATGTAAGACTCTTTTGTGTTTCTCTCGGGATGACAGTGGTGGGCTTGTTCAGTCCGATATTACAACGTCTAAGGATTGAACTGGACCGAGGGCTAGAGTTATCGGATGCAAATGAAAAAAATATTAGGTGTCTCCGTTTTTTTGTTAATCACGGCAATGGTCGTTGTCTGGGGTGTGGGAGGTTATCTTTCTATGCCGGTAAATCAGGCCGTCAAGATGCCGACAGCTTTCGACGCTATCATCTTTAATGGTACCCATGGTTCTGTCTTGAGGGCTGAATCCAACCGCGTTTGTGCGTTACTGATGCACGGCGTCAGGTCAAATAGATCCAGCATGATCAAAAGGTCTGTTTATCTTAAGGATAACGGCATTACGTCGTTACTTATCGATTTGCAGGGGCATGGTGAAACGCCTGGAAGCGAGATTACCTTCGGCCTTAAGGAATCGCGAGATGCGGCCAATGGTTTGAGGTACCTGCAGGAAAAGGAACACTGCGACAAAGTGGTTGCAATCGGGCAATCACTGGGTGGGGCTTCTGCGCTGCTGGGTGACGGCCCTGTCAAAGTTAACGCACTCATTTTAGAGTCAGTATATCCGACCATTGAAGAGGCCGTAGAAGATCGCCTCGAAATTCGATTTGGAAAGCTTGGTAGGCTGGCGGCCCCTTTGCTCTACTGGCAGATACCGTTAAGAATTAATACATCACTTGATGATCTAAAGCCGATAGACGCATTGAAGAAGGTCAAAGTGCCAGTTTTTATTATCAGCGGTACCAAAGACCAGCACACAAAAGTGAATGAGACACAACGGTTGTATGAAGCTGCGAATGAAACAAAGCAGTTATGGCTGGTCGACGGTGCTGCCCACGAAGACCTGTTTTCGTACGCACCCGCTGAATATCAAGCGAAGGTGATGTCTTTTATCAAACGCTATTTGTATTAGCCTGTGGCGGGCACATTACGGTGATGTCGCAAAGCCCCAGACAATACGTCATTTAAGTCGGACAAGGGAGAGGTTAAACCTGGGAGTAAAAGTGTTGATCCCCCAGGTGAGCTATGCTCTAACTTCAAGTTGCCAATCCGGCGTGCATTCACAAATTTGTTATCGTCTCCTGGGATATTAAAGCTGAGGCTGTCGAGAACCGCTTGTGCATTGGTGATTTCGAGGCCGTCGATACCGGAAACTGGCCAGCCTGACAAAGTGACTTTTTATAGCACGCTTTATTTGGATTATAGGGAGCCTCAGATGACTCACCCTGTGATTTCTGCGTTTGAAAGTTGGTTCAAGAACTTAGTCGTGACCCATAGGACAGAGAAAGCTACTTTGGCTGATGGCTGGCTATTCCGTCGTCTTTGGTCGCCTCATAGTTGTTGAGTGCCGGAATCAGGACTATTTTAATTCTTTAATTCAATGGATGTCCTGCACATACTCTAATTGCCAATAGACAGAGGAATTCTATGAAAATTAAACGTGAAGACTTGGCCGCTGCAGCCAGTCGGGGAGTATTGCAGCAAGATCAGGTCGACACTCTATGGGAATTTCTCAGTAAACGTCTTCCACAGCTGGATGATGTTGATAAGCCACGCTTCAGCGTGACCCATGTGTTCTATTATCTGGGCGGCCTGTTGGCGATAGGGGCGGCTTCTTTATTCGCAACCCTGGCGGTTGAGGCCATGGGAATGTCGGCTTTATTCGTGCTGACACTGCTATATGCCGCTTGCGCGATTGGTGCGGCGAGCTTTCTTGAAAAGAAAGGATTAGGGGTGCCGGCCAGCATCTTTGCCACGCTGGCGATTGCGCTGACTCCATTATGTGTCTTTGCCCTACAGCATGTGCTTGGATTTTGGGCTGACGGAAGTCGCGTTCAGCACTATCGTGATTATCACATGTGGATTGACTGGCGCTGGCTGGTAATGGAACTGTCAACGCTATTAGTTGGTGTGCTGATGTTAAAGCGCTTCCGGTATCCGTTTTTGATGTTGCCGATTGCGTTAACCCTTTGGTATATGGGTATGGATGTTGTCCCAGCGTTGATATTGCAAAATGGGGCTGATGATGTGGACTGGTTCAGTGGTGCCTCTTGGGAACTCCGCCAGATGATTTCCCTGGTGTTTGGTCTTCTTATGTTATTGGCAGCATTCTTTGTCGATCTGCGTTCGCGGTATAGTAAGGATTACCCTTTCTGGTTATATCTCTTTGGTTTGTTGACATTTTGGGGAGCCTTGTCTTCGATGGGGGCAGGCCAGTTGTCGGGCAAGTTGATTTATCTGGCCATTAATTTTGGACTCGTGTTTATCGGTGCTGTTCTGGCCAGGAGAACCTTTGCAGTATTCGGTGGTATCGGCATCATGATGGTATTGGGCGACTTATCCTGGCGTATGTTTCAAGACAGTTTTGCCTTTGTATTTGTGCTGACAGTAATGGGATTTGCCTTGATCGGAGTCGGAGTATGGTGGAGCAAACATGAAGCTGTCATCTCTCATAAATTGCGTAGCCTGTTGCCGCAGGATTTGCGGGAGTTGCTGGAAGCCCGGACAATATCCTGAAACCAGAATTTTATGGTGATCCCTACCACATTGGATGGACTTATGGATATGGAACGCATTATACACTTGTCCAATTGGCCCTAAATAAACAAAGAAAAATCAAACAAAGAGAAGTTAAACATGCCTAAAGCAAAAATCATTGCCCTTGTGTTGTTAGTCGTTGGAGTTGGTCTGGCGTTTTGGGGATACCAAATATCCGGCTCGGTTAGTTCGCAGCTTTCTAAAACCCTGACTGGATCATTTTCGGATAAAGTGATGATTCTTTATATTTCCGGTGCAGCCTGTATTGCAGTGGGAGCCTATTTGTTTGTGTCGAAAAAGTAGGATCGAAAAAGTAGCGCGGAAGAAATAGCGCCGAGTTGCGGGAAGAAAACCAGGCGGATTGAGGCGTTGAGAAATAGGTAATGTTTTAAAAAAGGCGCCGATGTCTGACCGGCGCGAAGACACACAAGTGCAGGAAAAAGACGGAGAAGATAACAATTAAAGCCAGGATGCCTGCAGGCAGGCATCCGTGTTATCTAGCGTGGTATAAGGATGAAAGCTAACGAGTGCTTACCACCAGCCTTCGAACTGAATGCCGACATTAGTAGATCCGTCTTCACCATCACGGAACTGTCCGATATCCCCGACCTCATTACTGATGCGGCTGACAAAGATCCGCACTTCCGGGCGAGACCAGTAACTGGAACCCAGACTCCATGCATGGGCCAGGGTGATTTTACTGGCATCTTCACTCACGCCACCGCTTTCACCATCAAAGTAACCCAGTTCTACATAAACGCGTGAATAGTCGCCGTATTTAAATGTCGGGCGGGCAGACAAACCGAACCCGGTTTGAGCATCAGTGAAATCGTCGCGGTCATAATTGTAATAATACGCAGCGTAGGCAACATCAAACTGTGCACTAGGGGACACCAGTCCGTGGTCGATGATACGGTAGCCGGTACCTGAGTTGCCTGTGGTTTCGAGTGCATAGCCGCCACCACCGCCGAAGTTACCTAAGGCATCGGCATAACCTTCAGTGCCGTATTGCAGAACCAGTTTGTTAAAGCCGTTCATGATCGGTGTATTGAGTTCAGCGGTGGCCAGAATACCGCCTTTGTCGGGAGGATTAGTCGCATCCTGGGCATCTGTTAAGTTGGGCATGAAGTAATCCAGGCCCAGTTCCAGACTGGATTCACCAAGTCCGATGCCAGCGTAGCGAATATCGAAAATGTTGCCGTTGGCACCAGTGTCATCGCCGACTTCATAGGCAGTATTGGTCACATCTGAACGTACCCAGGCCAAGGACAGTTTGCCGTCACCTACGCCTATGTTTTCCACACCGGCTCCAGGACCGGAAACGTTCCAGTAAAAGAAATCAAGGTGATGTATGTCGTGGCGTTGATAGTATCTCTTGCCGGCCCACAGAGTGGCTTCAGGAGCCATTTCCAGCCAGCCTTTGCCGGAAACAAATATCTGTCTTAGGGCAATATTGCCATCATCGACCAGGCTTTCATCGTCGCGAACCTGATTGGTCAGATAACCAAACATCGTTTCAACATTAACTTCACGGTTGTCTTTATTGAAAAGATTCTGTTGCAGATCCAGTTCGGCGTAGGTGATGCACTCATTACCGAGTCGGCCAACTTTGGCTGTTGAAATACACTGTTGATCTCCGTCATCACTAAAGCCGATGCCGGAACGGGCATACCCATGCCATTCTACGGCGTTTGCCGTCATTGCCGGCAGCGTGGAAATAATGGCCAGTGCCAGAGGGGCAGCCTGCCAGGGAGTCTTTTTAATTGAATGGTTTCTTGTCATTGTTTTACCTGCTTCAAGTCTTTGATTGAACTGACCGGATCAGACTAAAGAAGGTAATATTGTTTTTCTTACGTAAAAAATGATGATTTATTCGGGATAGTCACTTTTGTATTGAATAAATGAATTAAATAAGACTAAATTTCTGTCCGTTAAACGGGTGCGGCGCATGCCGGTGTTGCGTCCTATGGCCCTTTATCTATCTTTTGTGATGTGTAATGCATCTGGAGCCTGACCATGTTCCGCTCGGAGTCTTTCCTCAAGAATCATAGCCAGAGAATTCTGAATTTTTATCGGGACCGCAGTCTCGATCCCAAAGGCGGCTATCATCAGAATTATTATGACGCCGGTGAAGTGTTTGCCTCTGGGGATAAGCACTTGGTAAGCAGCACTCGCATGATGTTCAACTTTTATCAGGGTTATGCTGAGTTTTCTGAACCTTGGATGCTGGAACACGCACGCCACGGCTATGAGTATCTTATGCAGGAACACTGGGTGCCCAAGGCGAAACACTTTGTCTGGCTGTTTTCTGACTATCAGCCTCAGGATAGGACTCAATATTGTTACGGTTATGCTTTTGTCATTTTGGCGCTGGCAGCGGCTACGCGGACGCAAGAGCCAGGTGCTAAGGAGCGTCTCTATGAGACCTGGGCATTATGGAAGAAACATTTCTGGCTGTCCGCACAGGGCTTGTTTACCGACGAGATTACTGCTGACTGGGCCCAGGTATCACCCTACCGCGGGCAGAATGCCAACATGCATGCCTGTGAGGCTTTGCTGTTTGCTTATGAGGTGACATCCGAGGAAGAGTTCTTAACTTTTGCCAGGATTCTGGTTGAGAAGTTTACCGGCGAGCTTTGTCAGCAAACTGATGGGCTGGTGTGGGAACACTATCATCAGGACCTCAGTGTCGACTGGGACTACAATCGTGATGATCCGCGTAATTTGTACAAGCCCTGGGGCTTTCAGCCAGGTCATCAGACCGAATGGAGCAAGCTCCTTTTGACTCTGAATCGACATCAGCCAGACGCCGAGTGGGTGTTCCGGGCCAAGCGCTTGTTCAGAGTCAGTATGAGCGTTGCCTGGGATAAGCAACATGGTGGTCTGTTTTATGGTTTTGCCCCAGATCGTACGATCTGTGATGCTGATAAGTATTTTTGGGTGCAGGCTGAATCCTTTGCCGCTGCTGCCATGCTGGGAGCCTGCACAGGCGAGCAATATTATTGGCAAGAATACGACCGTCTGTGGGAATACTGTTGGAAGCACTTTGTTGACCATGAACATGGTGCCTGGTATCGCTTGTTGAGTTCAGACAACCAGCGTCAGTCCCAGTATAAGAGTGAGGCGGGTGCCAAGTGTGACTATCACAGTTTGAATGCGTGTCTGGAAGCCATACGGGTTGTTCGTTCCTGATTTCCGGGTTGACTCATTAGTAATAGATTCTATGCTTTAAACAGATCCGCAACGTCCTTGAATAATGCCCACCGGCATAGCGGAAAATCGTATTTTGAGGTAAAGGATGAGAAACAATACCCCCGTTACACAGGTCAACCGAGACTATCCTGACAGCATTCACATCGTCTCGACCACCACTGAAAAGGGAGTCATCAATTACGTCAATGATGATTTCATAACAGTTAGTGGTTTTGAATTTTCCGAGCTTGAGGGGCAGGCACACAATATAGTGCGACATCCTGATATGCCCCAGGCAGCTTTTAAAGATCTCTGGGATACTCTGAAAGCTGGCAAACCTTGGATCGGTGTTATTAAAAACCGTTGCAAGAACGGTGATCATTATTGGGTCGATGCCTACGTTTCTAAGTCTGGCGGCGGAAAGGACCTGCAATCTGTGCGGGTGAAACCCCGTCGCGAGCATGTCGAATCCGCAGAGCGCACTTACAATAAACTGAATGCCGGTCGCATGCCGGACACTAAGCTGGCACCTCGTCATTGGTCATTATTCAGCAAAGTAGCTGCCTCGGTAGTGATTGCTCTGGCACCGGTGGCATTGACCATTATCGGTGGCTATTCCGATAGTGCCGCCCTGGGGGCACTGGGTGCCTCTGTTATTCTAGGGTTGGGGTTGGCAGCCTGGGTGAGTGCACCATTCAAATCAGAAGCCGAAGACTCACGTAAAATCTACGATAACCTTATTTCCAGGTTGGTATTTAGTGGGCGCAACGACGAGTTGGGGCAATTGATAACCGCACGTCATTTTCTGTCCAGTAAACTGGAAACCGTCGTCTGGCGAATTCAGAATTCTGTCCAGCAGTTGCAGTTGGAAGCCGAGAAAACGGCAACATTGTCGACAGAGTCAGAACAACAGATTCGTAGTCAGCAAGTTGAAATCGAGCAGATTGCCACAGCGATGAATGAGATGTCCGCCACTATTGAAGATGTGGCTCGCAACTCCAGTGCGGCGGCAGATTCAATGGGGTCGGTGGAACAACTGGTCGGTGATGGCTCCAGCAAGGTAAATGAAACTATCGCGGCGGTGGACCAACTGGTGAGTCGGCTAACCGATGCTTCTACAAAAGTGGAAGAAGTCAGCAGCAAAACTGAGAATATCTCCACCCTGGTTGAGTCTATCCAGAATATTGCTGAACAAACCAACCTGCTTGCTCTCAACGCTGCCATTGAAGCTGCCCGCGCGGGTGAACAAGGGCGTGGCTTTGCCGTAGTTGCGGATGAAGTACGTAATCTGGCCAGCAATACAGCCAAGACAACGGAAGAGATACAGCAGGCGATTGAATCGATTCGCGCAGACGTCAATCATGCAGTCGCTATGATGACTCGTGCCAGAGAAATGTCGGTAGATACTGTAGAGCTTTCCCGTGAAGCCGGGTCTTCGTTAGACTCCATTCTGACCGCTACCCAGGAAACCACCTCTCTCGTCGTACAGATTGCCACTGCCGCAGAGCAGCAAAGTTCCGTGACCGAAGAAATTAACAGCAATATTCATCACATTAATGACTCTGCCATCATGACAACGCAAAACGCCCAGCAGACCCACGCGGCGAATCAGAATTTGTTGCAGGAAATTATTAATCTGCAATCAGTCGCAGAGCAGTTTTCCAGCCGTTGAGTTAACTGTTGTTCAAGTCTCTTTCGAAGCCCTCAAAATACTGTTTTGGGGGCTTTTTTCTGTAACATGTCGGCGAGTAGTTCCAACGATTGCCTGTCTTGCTCATCAGAGGCCGCCAAGTCATCAGAATCCACATCCAATACGGCCACTAAATCCAGCGCTTGGTTAAATATGGGAACCACAATTTCGCTTTGTGTGGTTGAGGAACAGGCGATATGGTCGGCAATGGTGTTTACGTCTTTCACCAGCTGGGTCTCTCGACTCCTGGCGGCGGCCCCACAGACACCACGATAAAAGGGGATAGTCAGGCAGCCGTGCCCGCCCTGATAAGGTCCTGCTTTCATTAGCTCCGGCGCCACAACACGGTAAAAACCGGTCCAGTGAAAATAGTCAAAGTGGCTGTTTAATTCACAGCAAACCGTGGACAGTATTGTTATCCAATCGGTTTCATCTGCGATCAAGCTCTCAATTGCCTGCAGGGTTTCCTGATATTGTTGTCGCTTGGCGGCGGATAAGTCACGCTGCCCGGCGTTTGCTACCATGATTGAACTCTCACCAGCGCGAATGAAAAGACTTGCAGTGTGCCTTGCGTCAGATTATGGATCAAGCGGGTCGAATCAGTTATAAATCGCCGTCATTTCGTTGAAGTGACAATCGGGTCAATGTGAAAAATAAGGAGTTGAAGTGAAAAGAATTGCTCAGGGGATCTTGTTGTTGCTATCGCTGGCATTGTCAGGTTGTTTTTTCTCTGCTGCGGTTGGAGTAACGGATGTCGCTATTATTGAAAGAACCAAGCAGAAGCACGAATTTATCCATGCTATGGAAGACGGCTATGCAAAATACCAGAAAGACTGGGAAAACTCAGAGTGTCCTCGCAAGGAATATGCAGTAAGCCCGAAAATTGTTGAGTATGCCAAGAGCCGTCCTCCATACGGACTTGATGCTGCCATAGATATGCTGATGGATATTTACAATGACGAAAGCCAGACAACGGATGTCAGGGCTCATGCCCTTTATCATGTCGCCGTAGCCTATATGCGCCGTCGGGAGAGTAACTATGAGATCGCGGAGGATTACCTGAAAACCCTACGTGACGATTTTCCTGGGACTCATGACTGTGTGACCACATATCTACTGAAAGAAATCAACGACAGGAAACAGTTCCAGGATAACTTTGAAGGTGCTGCGGACAGCGGGGGGAGTGCGGGCTGAAGTGTCCGCCTATATTCGGGTGTTTATGGACGGACACTCACTAGGATTGTGATGAAGCCGGCTAGTCTTTTGCTTGCTCTCGGGCAATGGCTCTGTAGCCGATATCGTTGCGATAAAACATGTCTTGCCAGCTGATAGTCTTCGCCAGTGCATAAGCCTGCTGTTGAGCCTCAGAGACTGTTTTGCCCAGCGCCGTGGCGCAGAGTACCCGCCCTCCGTTAGTTGTAGCCTGGCCGTCTTCTAAGCGGGTTCCCGCATGGAATACTTTTCCCGGCAGTGCCGCCGCCGCTTCCAGTCCTTTGATTTCGAGTCCTTTGGCGTAGGCGTCAGGATAACCGCCGGCGGCCAGAACAACACCCAGCGAGGCACGTTCATCCCACTGTGATTCCTGAGCGTCCAGTTCGCCTTTGGTTGCTGCCAGACACAGTTGTACCAGGTCTGACTGCATTCTCAGCATTATGGGCTGTGTTTCAGGATCGCCAAAACGGCAGTTGTACTCTATAACCTTGGGCTTGCCGTCAGCAGTAATCATCAGTCCGGCATATAAAAATCCTGTGTAGTCATTACCCTCGGCTGCCATACCTGCAACCGTCGGGTAGATAACCTCCTGCATAATGCGGTCATGGATTTCTGTCGTTACCACAGGTGCTGGTGAGTATGCACCCATACCGCCGGTATTGGGGCCTGTGTCACCGTCACCAACACGTTTATGGTCCTGGCTGGTGGCCATAGGGAGCACATTTTTACCGTCAACCATGACAATAAAGCTGGCTTCTTCACCTTCCAGGAACTCTTCTACGACAACACGATGGCCGGCGTCGCCGAACTTATTGCCTGCCAGCATGTCCTTAATCGCGTCTTCTGCCTCAGCCAGAGTCATGGCAACGATGACGCCTTTACCAGCTGCGAGTCCATCTGCCTTGATAACGATGGGGGCTCCCTGGGCTCTGACATAAGCCAGGGCGGGTTCAATCTCAGTAAAGTTCTGGTAAGCCCCCGTTGGTATGTTATAACGAGCAAGGAAGTCTTTGGTGAAAGCTTTAGATCCTTCCAGTTGTGCGGCGCCCCGGCTCGGACCGAAAATACATAGCTTTTCCGCCTGGAAGCGGTCAACAATACCTTCAACCAGAGGGGCTTCAGGTCCGACTATCGTCAGCTCTACTGAGTTTTTCCGGGCAAAGGTGACCAGTGCATCGAAGTCCAGCACATCAATAGCCACGTTTTCGAGTTTGGGTTCAAGAGCAGTGCCTGCATTGCCGGGGGCTACAAAAACCTTGCTGATATAGTCCGGCTGGGCGGCTTTCCACGCCAGCGCGTGTTCCCGTCCACCACTGCCAATTACCAAAATGTTCATAGTGAATCCTTTGTTCTACACAAGCTCTTAGGCGTATCGTCATTAATGGTCGATAGCCTTGTCGTGTTAGCTGACGGGGCGTTTGAAGGCCCCATCATGTAATGACTAGTGTCGGAAATGACGCATGCCGGTGAATACCATGGCGATACCGTGCTCGTTGGCTGCGTCGATAACTTCCTGGTCACGCATGGAGCCGCCGGGCTGAATGATGGCGGTAATTCCGGCAGCGGCGGCAGCATCCACACTGTCCCTGAAGGGGAAGAAAGCATCGGAGGCCATCACTGAGCCTTTAACTTCCAGATTTTCGTCGGCAGCTTTGATACCGGCAATCTTGGCACTGTATACCCGGCTCATCTGACCGGCGCCGATACCGATAGTGCGTCCGTGTTTCGCATATACAATGGCATTGGATTTAACGAATTTGGCAACTTCCCAGGCGAATAGCAGATCATTGAGTTCCTGTTCGCTAGGTGAACGTTCTGTCGCCATAGTGAGTGCATCCATATTCACCATACCGAGGTCACGATCCTGGACCAGTAAACCACCAGTCACGCGTTTGAAGTCATAGGCTGCCAAGCGAGTGCCGTCGAATTCTCCGCATTCCAGCAAGCGGACGTTGGGTTTGGTTGCGATAACCTGTTTGGCTTCACTGGAAATGGAGGGCGCGATAACGACTTCGACAAATTGACGCGCGATGATGGCCGCGGCTGTGGCTTCATCCAGTTCACGGTTAAATGCAATGATGCCGCCAAAAGCTGATGTGGGGTCGGTTGCATAGGCCAGATCATAGGCTTGCTTGAGGTCAACGCCGATGGCCACACCGCAGGGATTGGCATGTTTGACGATAACACAGGCGGGATCGGCAAAGGGTTTTACGCACTCCAGTGCTGCATCGGTATCGGCGATGTTGTTGTAGGAAAGCTCCTTACCCTGCAACTGAGTGCTGGTGGAGATCGAAGCTTCCACAGCATTGTCTTCCACATAAAAAGCAGCGCTCTGGTGTGGGTTTTCACCGTAGCGAAGATCTTGAACCTTAAGGAATTGCTGGTTCAGAGTGCGTGGGTAGGGGCTTGGCTCAGCCAGCACTTTTCGACCCAGATAGTTGGCAATGGCACCGTCGTAGGCTGAAGTATGTTCAAAGGCTTTGACTGCCAGGTCGAAGCGAGTGGCGTGGCAGAGCTGGCCCTGTTGGGTCTTCAGTTCAGCAACAATGGCGTCGTAGTCGTTAGGATTGACGACTATGGCAACGTCCTTATGGTTCTTGGCTGCCGAGCGGACCATGGTAGGACCGCCGATATCAATATTTTCAATGGCATCCGGAAGAGTGCAGTCAGGTTGTGCCACGGTTGCTTCAAAGGGGTAAAGGTTCACCACGACGAGATCAATCGGCGCTATGCCATGTTCCGCCATAACAGCATCATCTTTACCACGGCGACCCAATATGCCGCCATGAACTTTGGGATGCAGTGTCTTTACTCGCCCATCCATCATTTCAGGGAATCCGGTATAGTCGGATACTTCCCGGACGCTGATGGAGGCTTCCTGTAAGAGCTTATAGGTGCCACCGGTGGACAGTAGCTCAATGCCTAAATCGGTCAGGGAGCGGGCAAATTCGACGATATTGGTTTTGTCGGAAACACTCAGCAGTGCGCGCTTGATGGTAACAGTGTCAGAACTGGTCATAGTCTGCGGATCTCTCGTCATTAAGCAAAAAGAGGGCTATTCGCCCTCCTTTTTTATTTCAGTGTCAGTAAAAGTAAATATCTTGATCCCGCGGTTTGCTTAGAGCAAGCCATATTGCTTCAGCTTCTTACGCAGGGTGCCGCGGTTCAGGCCCAGCAGGACAGAAGCCTTGGTCTGATTATTCCGGGTGTATTTTAACACTTGCTCCAGCAAAGGAGCTTCCACTTCTGAGAGGACCATGTTGTAAACGTCTTTGACTGGTGCGCCATCCAACTGAGCGAAATAGTTTTCCAGAGCCTGCTCAACACTGTCACGGAGAGTCATTGTATCTGCGGTGGATTTTTCGACCTGAAGTGGTGCTTCCGGGCTTTCAAAGGTGTCTGTAGTCATGCTGCGATTTCCTCTGCTTCTAGGGACAGACGCTCGAAAAAACTTTCAATGGCATCTAGCTGAGCCTGAGCGTCGTCAATACGATTAAATAGTGTTTTAAATTCTGATCCAATCCGGGCACTGTCCAGATACCAGCTCAGATGCTTACGTGCAATGCGAGCGCCTTGTATCGGCCCGTAAAACCCATGCAACTCGCTGATGTGCCCGACGATAATGAGTCGGATCTCATGCTGAGACGGCTCTGGTAAAACCTGTTGTGTACGCAGATAGTGTTCAATTTCCCGAAAAATCCACGGGCGTCCCTGTGCTGCCCGGCCCAGCATAATGCCGTCGACCTGTGTGTAGTCCAGTACTTTTTTGGCCTGAAACGGAGAGGTGATATCGCCGTTGGCGATAACTGGAATAGACACGGCCTGTTTAATCTGAGCGATAGTGTCGTATTCAGCATGGCCCATGTATTTACACTCACGAGTGCGGCCATGTACGGCAAGAGACTGAATACCGCAGTCTTCTGCCATCTTTGCAACGGTCACTCCGTTACGGTTCTCCGGACTCCAGCCAGTTCTGATTTTCAGGGTAACAGGCACATCTACAGCCTTTACCACAGCGGTCAAAATATCTTTAACCAAAACCTCATCGCGTAATAATGCGGAACCCGCCGCCTTGTTACACACTTTTTTAGCCGGACACCCCATATTGATGTCGATGATCTGAGCCCCATTCTCCTGATTGTAGCGAGCTGCTGCAGCCATCATGTCTGGGGCGCCTCCGGCAATCTGCACCGCAATTGGGGCATCTTCGCCGTAATGGTCCATCCGTAGTTTCGACTTGCGGGTATTCCTCAATTCAGGGTTGGCGGCCATCATTTCCGATACTGCCAGACCGGCTCCCAATGAGCGGCAAAGCTGCCTGAAAGGCCTGTCAGTAACACCTGCCATAGGCGCTAGAATCAGATTGTTAGGCAGCGGGTAAGGTCCGATTTGCATGGTCGGTAGCATCGCCAAGTGTAATAGCTAATTTCGTTAAGTGTATAAAAAGTGTTCGCCCTGAATAGGGGTGCCTATGATACTCAGATGAAGGGGGGGGGAAAAGACTTGAAATTTAAAAAATAGTGTATTTTTTATCCCGACAGCCTTCTTTTTAACCAGTATACAGGATGGCAGCAATGTTCAATGCACCAGGTATGCTGCTACTTCGTTGAGAGCAGCGGTTGGTTTGCTAGAGAGGAACCGTCGGCTTGATTAAGACACTTTAGTTTTCAGGGGTATAAGTGGCTATAAAATCGAGGGTATAGTTCACGGCTTCTTTGCCTGGGTCCAGGATTTCCAAGGCGATATGAACCGGTACTTTGGGAGGCATAACTGTCATCCCTTTGGCTTCACCTGACAGATACTCCAGCGGTGTGAAACGTCGTTGAGCCACAATATTGTTATTAATATCGGAAAAGTTAAGGGAAATATCAGGGAAAGGCTGCTCGAAAGTTGCCTGATTGATAACAATCGCATCAATGATCAGGGCTTTGTTCACCAGGGGGTGACTGCGCACCACTAAATTCTGGCTCTTAATTTTGCCAATATCATAAAGTGAAGGCAAAGTGCAGCCTAGAACATCGCAAGCCCGAGCGTAAATCGGCCTCAATTGATCGTAGCGGGCAAGCTTGTCAAAGTGAAACCAGGCCAGCTGTAACGCCAGAAAGACCACCAAGGCAATGATTGCTACTGTCCACAACAACGGTTTTACCCATCCGCTACCAGTTTCCACAATCATATTGGATTTGACACTAATGGGCTCTGCACGCAAAGAATGGTAGGGGTTATCCCGCTCCGCACGTAGTGTGGTTTCCATCGGATGAGGTCCAGGAGGGGGCGGTTTGCTGCTGGTCGTAGTGGGGCTTGGTGAGCTGCCAGGGCTTCGGGCTTCGGCTGGAGCTTGGGCACTTGCCTGGTCTGGCTTCGAAGATACTTTTGGGCTGTTGTCTACGGCTGGAGTTTTTGCTGGCGCCGAAGCGGGTTTTTCCAGCTCCCTAAGCATTTGTTCAGCCCAGCTTTCGTCTGTGGAGGACGACTCTTCTTCTTCATTGTCCCCTTCAAATTCGAACTTTTTATCTTCAGCCGGTTTTTCCAGGTCACGAAAGCTATCACTGAGTTCACTTTCGTTGATGAGCTGGCCGGAGTAGCTGTCGTCTTCCTTGTCTTCGTCTGGATCATCCTGAAATACCAGTTCGTCGTCGATATCATCGCCGGCGGCCGTCAATGCGTCTGTAAGGTCGTCTAAATCGTCAACATCTTCAGTGGCGAAGTCATCATCACCGTAGTTGTCAAAGGCGTTATCCGAGGTCGCTATAGAGGAAGGAGGTTTACTGGCCGCTGCGGGTTTCGCTGGGGGGGAGGTTTTTGTTGTCCTGGACATTGCTTGTGGTGCCGGTGCCGTGTCCTCAGACATCAAATGCTCTGAGGCATTGAAGACTTTCATACAGGCTCCACACCGGACCTTGCCGTGGGCCGCCTGGAGTTGTGCATCGGATACTCTAAAACTGGCAGAGCAATGTGGGCACCGTGTTAACAATGAAGCCTCCAGAGAAAATCAGTCATTCATATGCAGCATTTCAAATTGAGTATAGCCAATGGCAAACAACTACTTATTCAAACAACTACTTATTATAGTGCCAACAAATAATTATAGTGCCAATAAAGAAAATGCCGACAAGGAATGTGCCGACAAAGAAAGATAACGGATTACTTTATCTTTCTGAATTATTCGTCCTGTCGCAAATGCTGATTAAACATGAATGAAAGACAGCGTTTTTGCAAGTATCAGCCAATATCGTCCTGAATTTTGGCATCTTTTTCCGTAGCGATTCTGTAAGTGTTGATCATTCTGCGAGCACGGTCAAAGTGGCAAACCTAACCGGGTTGGTATTCAGGGCTGATTAGTGGTGTCTCTGGCCGTGGATCAGCACCCAGTCTTCTTTGTATTCTGTTGGTGCAAGTTCAAAGAAGGGCTCATAGGCAGCACGTACAGATCCTTCCTGATCCTTCAGAATACCGGATAAGGCTATCAAACCATCAGCCTTGGCCAGGCCTGCCAGGGTAGGGGCCAGATTGATCAAGGGATTTGCGAGGATATTGGCAATAACAATATCTGCCTGGGTTGATGGCAGTTGATCAGGTAAATAAAGGCTAAGTTGTTTTTCCACTCTATTGCGGCCGGCATTATCGAGGCTGGCATCCAATGCTTGTGGATCAATATCCGTGCCTGTCGCTTGTTCTGCCCCAAGAAGTAAGCCGGCAATGGCCAAAACACCAGAGCCACAGCCGAAATCCAGCAAGGTTTTGTTTTGCAATGTCTGGCTATCCAGCCATTCCAGGCACAGGGCGGTTGTAGGGTGTGTGCCGGTGCCAAAGGCCAGCCCCGGATCTAATAGCAGGTTGACCGCATCTGGATCGGCAGGGGGCTGCCAGCTTGGGCAAATCCATAACCGCTTGCCAAACTGCATAGGGTGAAAGTGTGTCATCCACTCTCTTTCCCAATCCCGGTCTTCAATGACCTCACACTGAATGCTGCTGTCGACAATCTGGTGTTGTTGCAAATGAGAGCGTACCAGTTCCCGGTCGATTTCAGCACTGAACAGGGCCAATACCTGAGTACTGGACCACAAAGGGGTTGTGCCCAGGTCCGGTTCCAGCACCGGGTCGTCCTGAGCATCAATCATGGTTATGGACAAAGCGCCCAGGTCTTCGAGTAGCCCTTCGATGTACTCAGCAGAATCTTCACTTGCAGAAACAGTGACCTGGAGCCAGCTCATCTTAATCCTTAAGCAGTTTTTCGAGATAGTGAATGGTAAATTGCTGGTTACGGAAGCCAGCGTCTCTCACTAAACGGCGGTGTAAGGGTATATTGGTTTTAATTCCTTCAACGACCATTTCTTCGAGCGCATTATGCATCCGCTCCATGGCATTGTCGCGGTCTATACCCCAACAAATTATCTTCCCGACCAGTGAATCATAATAGGGGGGAACTTTGTAGCCACTATACAAGTGAGAATCTACGCGCACGCCATTTCCGCCCGGCGCATGGAAATGCTGGATGGTCCCTGGGCTTGGGGTGAAGGTCTTGGGGTCTTCAGCGTTAATACGGCACTCGACAGCATGACCACGGAAGACGATGTCTTCCTGCTTGAATGACAAAGGCATGCCGCTGGCAATACGCAGCTGCTCTTTGACGATGTCGATGCCGGTTATCATCTCTGATACCGGGTGTTCCACCTGGACCCGGGTGTTCATCTCAATAAAGTAGAAACCGCCGTCCTGATAGAGGAATTCGAAAGTACCGGCCCCACGGTAGCCAATCTCGATACAGGCATCAACGCAGGATTTCAATACTTTGGCACGAGCTTTCGGATCAATGCCCGGAGCTGGAGCTTCTTCGATAACTTTCTGATGGCGCCGCTGCAAAGAGCAGTCACGATCACCCAGGTGGATCGCATGTCCCTGGCCGTCAGCCAGCACCTGTACTTCAACATGGCGAGGACGATCGAGAAATTTTTCCAGGTAAACCGTCGGATCCCCAAACGCGGCTTTGGCTTCTGATTGGGTAACATGGATGGAATTCAGCAGGGCTGGCTCGCTATTAACGACCTGCATGCCTCTGCCGCCACCACCGGAAGCTGCCTTGATGATCACGGGATAGCCAATTTTACGGGCGATCTCCAAGGTGCGCTGATTGTCGTCAGTAATAGGACCGTCAGAACCAGGTACCGTTGGTACACCAGCCTTACGCATAGCCTGGATGGCAGCAACTTTGTTGCCCATCAGGCGAATGGTTTCAGGACGAGGACCGATAAAGACAAAGCCGCTTTTTTCACATTGCTCGGAAAAATCGGCGTTTTCGGACAGAAAACCATAGCCGGGATGGATGCCGACAGTATCTGTCACTTCAGCAGCTGAAATAATGGCCGGAATATTGAGATAGCTGTCTGTCGGGCTGTTAGGGCCTATGCAGACAGACTCGTCTGCGAGACGTACGTGCATCAGATCCCGGTCTACACTTGAATGAACTGCAACAGTGCTGATCCCCAGCTCTTTGCAGGCACGCAGAACGCGAAGGGCAATTTCCCCACGGTTTGCGATCAGTACTTTTTCCAACATGGTCGAGGTACTCTAAGAATTGCGTTATCCATGGCCTCAACTGAAAACTTTCGGGTTAAAGCCGTATTTACGGTGACGGTCAGATAACAGGCAATGACTGACCATCTCCCCCGGATTTCTGGTCAGCCGTTAGACGATAGTGAACAGTGGTTGATCAAACTCAACGGGCTGACCATTTTCCACAAGGATGGCCTCTACCGTGCCTGACTTGTCAGCTTCAATCTGATTCATCATTTTCATCGCTTCAACGATACAAAGTACGTCGCCTGCTTTCACTTGTTGGCCAACCTCAACAAAGGAGCCGGCGGTAGGTGATGGCGACCTGTAAAAGGTTCCAACCATCGGAGATTTGACAACATGGCCGTTTAGTACAGGCGTTGCAGGTTCTGCGGCAGCAGCAGGTTCAGCGGGTGCCGGAGCGGCAGGACGGGGGGCTGGAGGCGCGCTGACATACATAGGTTCAGCAGCGACAGACGATTTGCGGGAAATGCGAACTGAGTCATCGCCTTCCTTGATTTCGATTTCCGCAATATCCGATTCTTCCAGGAGCTCAATCAGTTTTTTAACTTTACGAATATCCATAATGGTGTCTCAATGGTTAAGGGTTAATTCTTGCTATGGCGGCCAGCAGAGCTAAATCATAACTCTGACTGCCCATTCCGCATATCACACCAATGGCGATATCGGAGAAATACGAATGGTGCCGGAAAGCTTCCCGTGCATGGACGTTGGAAAGATGTACCTCTATAAAAGGTATGCCTACGCCCAGTAACGCATCGCGCAGTGCGACACTGGTGTGGGTAAAAGCGGCAGGGTTGATGATGATGAAATCAACGCCTTCGCGCTTGGCTTCATGAATCCTGTCTATCAATTCATACTCTGCATTGCTCTGCAGGCTGAGCAAATGATGTCCTTGAGATTTCGCTTGCTGTGTCAATCTGAGATTAATGTCGTCGAGAGTTTCGGGGCCATAAATTTCCGGCTCACGGGTACCAAGAAGGTTCAAATTAGGGCCATGTATCACCAGGATGCTCGCCATTGCTCATAATCCTTAAGGTCTATTGGCAGATCATAAATGTCGTTGGTTTCAGCAAGTTTGCAGAAGTTTGACTCTTTTAATAGGTCTATTCAAGGAAATTGCAGTGAAAACCGGTCATACTTTGGTATATGGAATCTATTCGTTGCGGTATTTGTGGCTGATGTATCCAATAACAGAGGCTGGAACTCTTAATAACTGTGCGGAGGAAACAGGCCTGGAGCGCCGGTTTCCAGCATGTCTGAAGCAGCGCCGAGACTAAGCGGCCAAGGCCGCTCAATTTAGTCGCGGTAAACTTTTACACAGTTGCGACCATTGTGTTTGGCTTCATAGAGTGCCTTATCTGCTTTTTGCGCCAGAGTCTGTTGATTGTCGTTTGCCCCGAGTGAGGCAATTCCGCAACTGAAGGTGGCTTTGAAATGTTCTTCATCTGCAGGGTGAATCAATTCAGAAAATTTTTCCCGAATTTCATTCATGATGTCTTTTGCATCTGTCTCTTGGGTATTCGGCAGAATAATGGCAAATTCTTCGCCGCCGTAACGGCCTATATAATCAGACTTCCGCAAGCGTTGTTTCAGGAACAGTGAAATACTTTTCAGTACACGGTCGCCAATGGGGTGGCCGTAACTGTCATTGATTTTCTTGAAAAAATCGATATCCATCATGGCAAAGCACAAGGGCTTCTGAGAGGTACGGGATTTTTCGATCTCAGTATTCAGTAGATACAGAGTATGGGTATGGTTGAACAGTCCGGTAAGACTATCCCGGATCATCAGTGCCAGCAGAGATCTTGCTCTGCGACCCCGGTTATGGATTGTTGCCACCAGATGCCGGGGAACAATCGGTTTAACCAGAAAGTCATCTCCACCAAGGCTCATAGCATGGAGTTGCTTGTTGATGTCGTCTTCAGCTGAGAGATAAATAATCGGAACGCTGACAAATCTGTCCTGTTGGCGTATGACTTTGGCAAGCTCTGTGCCGGTGCAGCCAGGCATGTACATGTCCATGATGATAAGCTCGGGAGAGAACTCATTCAGTGCTACCAGCACCTGCATGGGATCGGTGATAATTTTGGAAATGATACCGGCCTTCTTCAGCGCACTTTCAATAAAGGCGGCCTGGGCTTTGGAGTCATCCACTACCATGACGCGATAAGGTGGCTGGCTGCTGGTGCGGGTAAATGTTTCTACCTTTTCGATGAGCTGGGATGCATCAAACTGACCAGCGAAGAATTCTTCACCGCCATTGCGTGCCGCAATCAGGCGTGTCTGTATGTCGCCTTCATCAGAACATATGAATAACACTGGAATAGGGGTTTCATGATTGCCCTGGATTGTTTTGATCACTTCCAGACCTGCACGATCTTCGTCTCCGAAGTCTACGTCTAGAATCAGGGTTTCAGGTTTGCTCTTTTGGGTAGCTGCAATGAGTGACTCATGGTCATAGTAACGTTCACCCCGGAAACCGAAAAATTGCATTTGCTGAATTATGCGCTCGGCCATCCTGTCATTATTGATCGCAATATAGACAGGTGCCCGGATATAGGTACGCTGCGCATACATGCCTGGTTTGTCAGATTTACGCTGAGTAAGGCTGGCCAACTCAAGCACATGGGATTCCACTGCTTCAATTTCCTGTGAGGAGGCTTCACTACCTCTGATTTGAATTTTTTTAAGATCCTGATTGATTGCCTGGGCAATACTCAGGTGATCGGTCATGTCAAAGCGCGCGGCATAACGCCCCAGCTTGATTGTGGCATGCTGAAAATCTGCGAACCATTGGGAGTCTGTCCATTGACGGATTTTTAGATGTTGCCAAGCTTCAAGCACAACCCTTGCCTGGGTGGTGACTCTGCCCGCGAAGTGTTGCTTGAGTTTATCCCTTTGGCTTTCGATGGTCATAAAAAAGTGATGCTCGTCATCGGATATCCTGAAGAGTCAAGGTCAGGTCATAGAGGAATTCAGTTTCAGGTATGGAAACCGTCAAAATCTGCAGGGCTGACAGTTGGCGCTCCGTTCAGGCTCTTCTATTGTTATTCTTTCAATGAGATGAAGTATAGTAGTGGTTTTTCGGATCGTCATCATAGTACGAAACTGTATAGCTCTGTAACTTCTTGTTCAAATGAGACTTTAATCAGCATAATTGAGCTTGGAAAGTGAATTCTGAGTAGCTGGGTTTTATGCGGAGACAATTTTTTGGTGGATAACAACAACCAACAATCGCCACGCTCTATAACCTTTAGAGGGCTCTTACTGGCAGTCGTCTATTCCGTACTCTTGATTTTGCTGGCGGGAGGGCTGACATTGAATATTCTGCAGAAGCGAATTTATCTGCAGGAACAATTGGCTTCACACGGCCAGGACTCCGCTACTGCATTGGGCTTGTCACTATCTTCAGGAGCTTCTGAAGGGGATTGGGTGGCGGCCTCCTTAATGATTGATGTGATTTTTGATTCCGGAGCGTATCTCAATGTCCGTCTGCTGGACAGCCAGAATCAGGTGGTCATTAACCGCAGTGCCAGTGTCAAACTGGAATCGGTTCCCGAATGGTTTGTTCGCTTATTGCCATTGGCTACGCCGGTAGGGGAGGCGGAGATTATGGCTGGCTGGCAATCGGTAGGAATTGTACAGATAACCAGCCATCCGGGCTTTGCCTACCGGGACCTGTGGGCAACGGTCAAGCAGCAGAGCCTGCTTTACCTGGGGTTGGGAACCCTCGCCTTTGTTCTATTGCATTTGCTGCTAAAGCAATTGTTGCGGCCATTACATCGATTGGAAATGGCAGCCGATAAAATTGCATCAAGGCAATTCGATGTGCAATTGCCTCTGCCCCTGACCAGAGAGATGCAGCGGGTTACCCAGGCTGTCAACATTATGGCTTCTTCATTGAATAAAGTATTTTCTGAGCAGCTCCAAACGATTGAGTCTCTTAGGGAAAATGCATTAGTGGATCCTGTTTCAGGACTGATGAACCGGCATGCTTTTGATAAACGCATGCAGGCTAATCTGTCATCTGGTAGTGGTGAGGCAGTAGGTACTTTGGGTCTGCTGGTGTTAAAGCGGTTCACCCAGTACAACGAAAAATTCGGTCGCCCAGCTGGTGATCTCCTTCTCCAGGAATTAGGCGCTATTATCCAGGATGAAGTGAAAGCCATTTTGGGGAGCTTTGTTGCTCGTCATGCCGGTAGTTCCTACTCCTTGTTCATTCCCAAGTCGGACCTGGAACAGATCACGCAACTAATCGATCGGATTCTAATACGCGTTCGCGCCCTTGAGGCGTTTGGTGAGGCCGACAACCACTGCCAGATGGCCATTGGATTGGTGTTGTCAAAAGACGGGGACCGCTTATCCAACCTGTTATCGGCAGCAGATTTTGCTGCGCAGGATGCTGTATTGCAGGAGGGGGGGGGCTGGGCCATATACAAAGACAATCAGCCCGGACGTTATGATAATGCCTGGGGTGCGGGTAAATGGCAGCAGGTTCTGCGTGAAGCGATTGATCGACGAGGTTTTATTCTTAACTATCAACCTGTGGTTGCCCAGGAAAACCGCCGGGTTATGGTGCAGCAGGTTTTTGCTCGATTGCCCGGCGAAGATGGAGAGCACCCCGCCGCAGTCTTTCTTCCGATGGTCGAGCGATTCGCGATGACCCCTGAGTTGGATGTGCATATCTTAGAGCAAGCTTTGGAACGCTTGAGCCGACACTCGGAAGACAGTTCCTTTTGTGTGCTGCTGTCAGCGCAAACCCTGGCACTGCCTAACCTTGAAACTGTACTTTCAACAGTCCTGCAACGCTATCAGTTAGAGGCCAAGCGCCTGATACTGGAATGTCCGGAATTTGCCTTGCAGGCATGCTGGGCCGGCGTGGACAGTTTGATACAGCTACGCATCCGATTCGGCTTCAAGATGGCAATTGGACGCTTCGGCACCACCGGGTTACCTTTTGGCTACCTCAAAGATATGCCTGTTGATGTGATAAAAATCGACCCAGGCCTAGTTCGGGATATAGATACCGATGATGGGCATCAGTTCTATTTGCGCGCGATTGTGCAAATTGCCCACTCTCAGGGTAGTCAGGTTATCGCTGTGGGCATTGAACGGCAGGAGGAATGGGATTGCCTGACCAAAATTGGGGTGGATGGTGCAATGGGTTACCATATATGCCATCCTCAGCCAGAGCCTGTACATTTTAATATTGGCTAGGAACTCCGGGAAATTTCTAACCTCTGCATATGACTTTTCGGAAATACTTGGCACTTTTTCGGGAGAGCTGGTCACTAACCGGTAGCATGACTGCCATCAGATGACTACTATCTACAATCTAATAACTACCATCTACAACCTGATAACTACTATCTACAATCTAATAACTACTATCTACAACCTGATAACGTTTTGGTCCAATTATTTAGCAGCAACGTCATGGTCATGGACCATGGGGTGACCCGGAGAAGGGTGAGACGGAATACTTATGTGGCAATCAGTGAAAGAATTTTTTATCGAACGGTGGGAAGATTTGGAAGACTACATGGGAGGCAGCAAACTGGTCAGGACGCTGGGAGCACTATTAGCCTTATATCTGGTGGTTGCCCTCTTTGTTGGATGGTATTGGAGCCAGGAGCCGGACCTGTTTGATGTTGAAGCCGTTACCCGCCAACAGGTTGCAGAGTTTAACGGTCAGGTAGTGGTCGGGTCCAACACAACGGCCACCGTGATAGCTCTGGTGGAAACCTTGTTGGACAAGCCAGGCGGCTATATAACCAACGATGTTTTTCCGCCTGGGCTGTGGCTGGATAATATTTCCAATTGGGAATATGGCGTCTTGGTACAGGTCCGCGACATGAGTCGAGCCTTACGCAAGGAAATCAGCCGCTCGCAGAGCCAGTCTGTTGAAGATAAAGATCTGACGATCGCTGAACCGCAAATGCATTTTGATAGTGACTCATGGATTATTCCCTCCACTGAATCTGAATATCGTCGCGGCGTTAAGGCTTTTAAAAGCTACTTGCAGCGTCTGTCAGATGATGATCGCACTGATGCTCAGTTTTATTCGCGGGCGGATAATTTACGAAGCTGGTTAACGGATGTCGAGACCCGATTGGGAAGTCTCTCCCAGCGCTTGAGTGAAAGTGTCGGCAAAAGACAGTTTAACGTTGATCTGGCAGGTGATCCCTCTGCCAGACAATCCACACCCGGTATGGTGGAACAAGAGCTCAAGACCGCCTGGCTTGAAGTTGACGACGTATTCTATGAAGCGCGTGGCACTGCCTGGGCGCTCATTCATCTGCTAAAGGCCATTGAGGTGGATTTTGCCGAAGTACTGAAGGGCAAAAATGCCAGCGTCAGCCTGCGGCAGATTATTGTAGAACTGGAAGCAACACAGGAAACTGTTTGGAGTCCAACCATTCTCAATGGTAGCGGATTCGGAATGCTTGCAAACCATTCTCTGACGATGGCCTCTTATATTTCCCGTGCCAATGCGGCAATTATTGATCTGAGAAGTTTGCTGGCGCAGGGATAAGCCAACTCAATGATGAAGAGACGGCTTCAGGATCTATGATCAAAGGTTTGATTTCTCAACCGATAGAGGCAGAGAACTTTACCTTTCTTCTACAGGCGGGCCAATGCATCAACATTGGCCTTCAGGTGTAGAGGGTTGATCGTGCCGACAATGGCACTGGTCACTCCAGGGTGGGAGAAAACAAAGCGAAAGCTCTCCGTCACTGGATCTTCGCCCGGCTGCAGGCATAGATGGCCGCTGGCAAGAGCCTTCTTGATCAGAGCGCCTTTTTCCAGGCGTAATGCTTCATCCAGTACTTTTTCTTCGCCACGTTCATTCAGATTATAGGTCACCATTACGACGTCGCTGTGCTGTAGTGCTTCAATACCGCCTACTACCGTTTTGGTCGACATGCCTGTCGCTCGGATCAGCCCTTCTCTTTTAAGATCTGCCAGGGTATTAAGTGCACCATGCTGACGGATAATCTCAAGATCGTTACCATCGGAATGAACCAGGACCAGATCCAGATAATCTGTTTGCAAACGTTGCAAGCTGCGTTCAACACTTTTGCGGATATGGTCCGGTGAGAAATCATAATGGGAGGCGCCCTGCTGAAACTCTTCGCCTACCTTGCTGCAAAGTATCCAGCGATCACGTTGTCCTTTTAACAATGAACCGAGGCGTTCTTCGCTGGTGCCATAAGCCGGTGCCGTATCGATCAGATTAATACCCAGGCTGGAAGCCAGATTCAATATGGCGGCGGCTTCAAAATCAGTCGGGAGTTCAAATCCTTCCGGATATTTGACGCCCTGATTGCGTCCCAGCTTTACGGTGCCCAGACCAAGGCTGCTCACTACCAGCCCGGTTTTGCCTAAAGGTCGGTAATTCATCCCAGCAGCTCCTGCCACACAGGTGTGCTTACGGGTGGTCTTGGCATAAATTGCAGCTGGCTATAGTCGAGTTTGTGTTTAGGTTTAATGTCATCCTGTTCCAGCTTCGCCAACACATCATCAACGAGGTTTGGGGTCAATGCCAGCTTGGTTGGCCAGCAGGTCACCAGATTCCCCGTGCTATGGACAAAGGCTGAGTCAGGTCTAAGCATGGCGTTTTGCTGTGGCTCAGCGCGATGGATCATAAAGCTTTCCCATTCTGCCTGGCCGAGTTCAACCCAGGGAAGGAGTTCTTTTACCAGTGACTTTGCCGATGCCAGCTGTGTTTGCTTGTCCAGCTCGACACCTGTTTCAGCAAGATTGCCCCCCAAATACCATACCGGCTGACCGTCTGCCATGTAGTGAGTGGTGATGGTCAGTAGCGGCTTGGTGCCGGAACCTATGCAGTGGGCATATACCGGGTGTGGGTATTGATGCTTGACCATGACCATATGTAACGGGCGTCTTTGCATTGCCGGTCCATGCAGGTTCGCACTGTGCAGAACACTTTCATTGCCTTCCCCAGCAGTAAGAATATAACGCTGGGCTTTAATACGCAGGCGTTTGCTTTTGCCGAAAATCTGCACGGCTTCCACAGACTCGTTGTTTGAGGCGGGGTCCAGCTCCAGGCAACTGTGCTGGGCACAATCATATTGGTAAATACCGTCAGAGAACGGGGCGGTCAGTGCTTGTATCACCGTCGGGACATCCAGCACAATTTCATTTAAAGCATAAAAATTACCGTGGAACTGAGGATTCTGGAATGCCACAGGACGCTGGCCCGGATCATCAGTCTCAACTTTGCCACGTACAGCTTTGCTGGCGAAAAAAGACGTGAGCTTTGACATCAGGCGATCACGCGACCACATGTAGTGATGTTCTGATAGAATTTTAGCCGAGCGCAGGTCAACGTCACTTTCACCACGCAGGCATGCGCGCCAACGCTCCGGCATATCCGAAATGGCGTTGGCAGCGTTCGTCAGCGCTCCATGAATAGCATATTTCGTACCGCCATGGATGATGCCCTGAGACCGAACAGACTGACCTCCTCCCAGGG
Source organism: Hahella sp. (assembly GCA_050299855.1). GTDB lineage: Bacteria > Pseudomonadota > Gammaproteobacteria > Pseudomonadales > Oleiphilaceae > Hahella. The sequence continues at coordinate 117,353 of JBNKWQ010000052.1, read as the reverse complement.
CGTTACGTTCCAGCAATACTGTGCTGAAACCTGCTTGACGAAGGCGGTAGTTAAGCCAAAGTCCGGCAATGCCTCCGCCAACAACGACAATATCGGTTTCCAGTATTTCTGCCATGTACAGGTCTCAAGGTTGCAAGTCGGGCGCCATTATAGCTTGTCACCAAGGTTTACCCAAACGCTGATGGGTGACAGATTGTCATTCATCGATCGCATTTGGAACAAGACTTTGGTTTTCGATACTTATGCTAAACTGCCGACTTTGTAATTCTTCACTTGCGATCTTTGGAATGTCTGTCCCTCTATGAGCCGATATTTGTACACACTGCTTTACTATGCCATTTTCCCTGTGGTCTTGCTGCGCTTGTGGTGGCGGGGGCGCCGTGCCCCCGAGTACCGTCGTCGCTGGCTGGAGCGGCTAGGCATTTTTGATGCTCCAAATGTGCAAGGTCCTTTTCTCTGGATTCATGCCGTATCGGTGGGGGAAACGATCGCGGCCATACCCCTGATTAAGTCTCTGCGTTCTGAGTATCCGGACCTCTCTCTTGTTGTCACAACCATGACTCCGACTGGATCTGAAAGGGTTCAGACTTTATTTGGTGATCAAGTGTTTCATGTCTATGCCCCTTATGATTTACCTGGATGTATTCAGCGTTTCTTTGCCCGTATTCGGCCGGTTGGATTGATCGTCATGGAAACTGAACTCTGGCCGAATTGGATTCATTATTGCAAATCCAGAAAAATACCCACTCTGTTGGCTAATGGGAGGCTTTCCGAACGCTCGGCCAAAGGCTACGAGAAAGTGCGTAGTCTGGCCGGCCCAATGTTTGCCGCTATCAATTGGGTGGCAGCGCAAAATACTCAAGATGCTGCCCGGTTTGAACGCCTGGGAGTTGCGCCAGGCAAGCTGGCGGTGACAGGAAGTGTCAAGTTCGATTTGTATCTTGATGCTGAGCTTCAATCTCAGGGCAGAATATGGCGGGAGGCCTGGGGGGCGCGAAGAAGAGTCGTAGTAGCTGGTAGCACCCACGAAGGTGAAGAGGCTATTTTGCTGAAAGCTTTTCAGCAGCTGCGGCCTATGTATCAGGACATGCTGTTGGTTATTGTACCTCGCCATCCAGAGCGATTTGATAGTGTGGCAAAGCTTATAGAATCTTTTGGCATTGATGCCGTGCGGCGGAGCAGGGCGGAAACATTTACGTCGGAAACGCAGGTTATTCTGGGAGATACCATGGGGGAGCTGATGCGTTTCTATGCAGCAGCAGATATCGCCTTTGTAGGGGGGAGCCTGATCGAGCGTGGTGGACATAATCCATTAGAGCCTGCCGCATTGGGATTACCTGTTGTAATGGGGCCGCATGTTTTTAATTTTTTGGATATCTGTTCGCGACTGGAAGCTGAGCAGGCGCTGGTGACCGTACACGAAAATTCATTGTCAGATGAATTACAGTCGCTGCTGGAGAATGCTGAACGGCGGCAAAGAATGGGGAGGCAGGGCAGGGCTTTTGTAGAATCCAATCAAGGGGCACTAGAGCGCTTGTTGGCAGGAATAAAACAGCACATACCTGTATATGCAGGATAAACCCTGATACCGGACGATTGCCGGTTCAGGGGTTCCAATTTTCAATATCTTGCTTTCGCTACGCCCACCTCGTGGCTGGTGCAAACTTTTAGTGTGTCCAGGCAAACAACGATAAACCGAACAGAGGTTTTAGCGGCTGCCAACATTTACCGGTGCGGTTAACCACTGGTTGATGCTTTCAATATCAGCCATGGACAACACGCCCGCAGTCTGCTTGAAAGAGATCTGATTGACGACAAAGTCATAGCGCGCATTTGCATAATTGGAAAGCGACTGGAAATAACGACGTTCAGCATCCAGCACTTCGACAATATTCCGTGTGCCCACATCATACCCGGCACGGGTAGCTTGCAGAGCGCTTTCGTTGGAAACTATTTCCTGCTGACGCGCCTGAATGGCTTCAATGTTGGTTTGCAATGTGCGATAGAGACTGCGCAATTGCAGACGAATGTTGCGTTGCGTGGTATTCAGCACTTCCTGTGCCTGTTCCAGTTGGTATCTTGCCTGGCGTACACCTGCCTGAGTGCCACCGCCAGTATAAAGTGGGATGGTCAGGTTTAAGGCAATACTCGCATCGGTGGTTTGGTTGTCCGATGGACTTGGGCCATTGAAATCGCTATAGCCGTAGCTGGCAACGGCATCCAAAGTCGGGTAGTGGCCTGCGTTTCGTGAAGAAACAGTACTGTCTGCACTCTGTACACTCCAGCGTGCTGACAGCAACTGCGGATTATTTTCAAAGGCCAGGTTTTCCCACTCAGTTACTGAGTTAGGTTCCAGCATGGCGACCGGGTAGTCCGGGCTGAGCGTTTGAATACGGCCAAAATATTCACCGGTAATACGCTCCAGGGTTTCCAATGCCACATCGAGCTGTCCCTGGGCATTAATGCGGGTAACTTTACCGGAGTCATAAGTCGCCTTGGACTCATGCACTTCGGTGATCGCTATCAGACCGACTTCAAACCGCTCTTTGGCCTGTTCCCACTGACGCTTGAACGCCTCTTCAGCACGTTTGGCCGTGGTAAGATCATCCCAGGCCCTAAGGACGCCGAAGTACGCATCTGCCGTTCTGAAAATAAGATCCTGTTCCGCACTGCGAAGATCAGCATCAGCCTGATTCTGCGCATACTCACTGGCTCTAAAGGAATAGTAAGTATCGAATTTCAGCAAGGGCTGGGTGACCTGGAGTTCTGCACCTTGTGTGAGATAGCTGTCATCTGAACCTTGATCTTTGTCCAGGTCGTGATGAGTGACAGCGCCTCCGAGAACAACCTCGGGCAGCAGTCCAGACCTTGAAATGGTCACATTTTCCGCGGAGGCATTACGGGCCGCCAATGCGGTGGCCAGTTCTGAATCATATTCTGTGGCCTTTTGATAAGCGATGGCCAAGTCTATGGCATTGGCAGACAGGGAAAAAAACAGGCTGCCCGCAAGTAAGGGAAGAGAGCGTAAACTAAGTGTCATGTGGTTACCTTTTAAAGGGTCTTCGGCCTCTAAGTATCTGTATTTTACCGGTTAAAACCGGCATTAAATTCTGTGTGTCACAGTGAATACGATTGTCTGAAAAGTAAAGGGCTTATTTCATAGAGAAACAGGAATAGATGGTAAATGTGTTCGGTGATTACATGTTGGACAATGATACTCATAATCTCTACACTTTGAAACACTCTTGTCGGGGTGCTGATTGATTTAATTGGCTGAGATCACCAAAAGGTGGGACCCGTTGACCTGATCCGGATAATGCCGGCGTAGGAAGCAGAGAAGCCATATTCCAGTAAAGTTTTCCCGGAATCCGGATTCCCCCCCACGATCAGATCATCCCGCATTAGTCGACCAGGGCTAGTTCCCGCCCTTTATATTTCGCTGATGCCCTGCAACCACTGTTAGCAGGGAAAGGATGTTCAACATGACCACAACCTCATTTCTCTCTGAATCTGCTGCAGTGGATTGTGCGGCAATCGAACCTTTGCCAAACAGTCGAAAAATTTTTCTCCAAGGCAGTCGCCCCGATATACAGGTGCCCTTTCGGGAAATTAACCTGAGCCCGACACCGACCAAGAATGGGGTTGAAGAAAACCCTCCTGTGATTGTCTATGATACCTCAGGACCATACACCGATCCCAAAGCCGACATTGATCTGCGTCGAGGATTGCGGCGTATAAGAAGTGGCTGGATTGAGGAGCGTCAGGATACCGAATTGTTATCACAATTCACTTCTAAGTTCGCACGTCAGAGAAACAGTGACTTAACCCTGGACCCGTTACGGTTCGGATTCCAGCACCAGCCACGACGTGCAAGAAGTGGCAGTAATGTTACCCAGCTACATTATGCCCGACAGGGGATCATCACGCCGGAGATGGAATATATCGCTATCCGTGAGAATATGAAGCGAGCCCAACTTCCCCAGCATCCTTCGTTACATCAACAACATCCGGGACAAGCTTTTGGGGCTGCCATACCTGCAGAAATTACACCGGAATTTGTACGCGATGAGGTGGCGCGCGGACGCGCTATTATTCCTGCCAACGTCAACCATCCAGAATCTGAACCCATGATTATCGGGCGTAATTTTCTGGTAAAGATCAATGGTAATATAGGTAACTCTGCCGTCACCTCCACTATCGAAGAAGAAGTGGAGAAGCTGACCTGGGGGATTCGTTGGGGCGCCGATACCGTGATGGACCTGTCCACGGGTAAACATATTCATGAAACCCGCGAATGGATTATCCGCAATTCACCGGTACCCATTGGTACCGTGCCCATGTACCAGGCGCTGGAGAAAGTTGGCGGGATTGCTGAAGAGCTGACTTGGGATATCGTCAGAGATACGCTGATAGAGCAGGCCGAGCAGGGCGTTGACTACTTTACCCTGCATGCCGGGGTGTTGCTTCGTTACGTGCCGCTAACGGCAGGCAGGACCACCGGTATTGTCTCCAGGGGCGGCTCAATCATGGCAAAGTGGTGTTTGGCCCATCATCAGGAAAATTTCCTATATACCCATTTTGAGGAACTGTGTGAAATACTGAAGGCTTATGACGTCTCAGTATCCATGGGGGATGGATTACGACCGGGCAGCATTGCTGATGCTAACGATGCGGCCCAGTTTGGGGAACTGGAGACGCTTGGTGAGTTGACTAAAATTGCCTGGAAGCATGATGTCCAAGTGATGATCGAAGGTCCGGGACATGTTCCCATGCACCTTATCAAAGAGAATATGGATAAGCAGTTGCGCGAATGTGATGAGGCGCCGTTCTATACTTTAGGGCCGCTGACTACGGATATCGCCCCAGGTTACGATCATATAACTTCAGGTATCGGCGCCGCTATGATCGGCTGGTATGGTTGCGCCATGCTCTGCTATGTAACCCCCAAGGAGCACCTGGGATTGCCAGATAAACAGGACGTTAAAGACGGCATAATCACTTATAAAATTGCTGCCCATGCGGCAGATCTCGCCAAGGGACACCCTGGAGCTCAGTTGCGGGATAATGCCCTATCCAAAGCGCGTTTTGAATTTCGCTGGGAAGACCAGTTTAATCTGGCTCTGGATCCGGACACTGCCAAAGCATTTCATGATGAAACTCTGCCCAAAGATTCGGCCAAAGTGGCTCACTTCTGCTCCATGTGTGGACCAAAATTCTGTTCGATGAAAATCAGTCAGGAGGTTCGTGACTACGCGGAGCAAAATCAGGGAGTTGATGCCGGCGATATCTCATCTCAGGGAATGGATGAAAAATCGCGGGAATTTAAAGAGCAGGGTGCCAGCCTGTACCATGAGGTTTAAAAATCTGCATCTGACACCGGAGAGCTTGGCCGGAGGCATCTCCTCCTTCGGTGCCGGCCATTTTCGCAATTAATTACAACTAGGCACTATTAATGCTCTTGCCAGACAAAAAAGGCTGTCGACTTTAACTACGACAGTCTTTAGCCTAAGGTCAACAGACCCTAGGTAAAAGTTTGAGTAAATTTTGATACTGTTCCCAGAATGCTGCCAGAGCTTCGAGGGATACTGAATAGAGCACTGATGGATACTGAATAGAGCACGGATGGATACTAAACAGTACTCAGGGATTTTGCTAAAGAATTCAAATAGGCTACTAGTGGAGATAATTGCATGCTTGCAGATGATGCAACCTTTGGACAAGATGACTTGGAGGTTATCCACACGGAAAGCCGCTACGACGGCTTTTTTAAAATTCAGTCACTCAAGCTCAGGCACAGATTATTTGCCGGAGGTTGGGGGCCGGAATTAAACCGTGAACTGTTTGTGAGGGGGAGTGCAACTTGTCTACTGCCTTATGATCCGGAACAAGATGCAGTAGTACTCTGTGAACAATTTCGGGTAGGGGCCATCAGGGAAGGAATGAGCCCCTGGCTGCTGGAACTTGTAGCAGGTATGAATGACCCCGGGGAGAGTCCGCAACAGGTGGCTATCAGGGAAGCCGAAGAGGAAGCAGGGCTGAAAATACGCGTGCTCAAGCCAATCTGCCAGTATTTTCCATCACCCGGTGGAAGTTCTGAGTGGATTGACCTGTTTTGCGGTTTGGTCAGTGTTGCTGGTGTAGGAGGAATTCACGGACTGGAAGAGGAGGGCGAGGATATCAGGGTCCATGTGATGTCGCGTCAGGATGCCTATGGATTGGTGAAAAGCGGAGCAATTAACAATGCCGCGTCTATTATTGGCCTACAATGGTTGGAGCTAAATCACGAACAGTTGCAACATGAGTGGCTTAATTTGACTTAGTGCCTGCCAGATATATGGATGATGGGTATTTGGAAAACAGGCGTTTGGAAATATTCCACGGATTGTCAACAGACCCTAAGGCATATTGGAAAATAATGTACCGACCAGGGATAAGGAGTTATGGCCTAAATGCCGCGGGAAAAAAGATGTGAGGATCTTGTGTGAAACAACGTTATGTCCCTGATATCGCTAAGTTCGGAGCGATTTGTGAGTCGAACTACGTGCGCATATGCAAGCTGATTTCTCGTCTGGAAGTCGGTTCTGAGGTGTTGTACCAGCTGCACAGTCAGGGAGCGTATCTTGGTGATATACGCCTTCAGGTCCTTGAGTCCAGCCGCTACACAGACCTGGTGTTGCTCGAGCAGGTGCAGGCGGCTGGCAAATGGCTCAATAATCCTCAGTTAACGGTGCGGATCTATCATGATGCGCGCATGGTTGAAGTTATTAGTGCCGCAGAGCACCCGCGAGTTGAGGCAGTCAACGATTATCCTAACCACAAAATGCACTTGCCTGATGAAAAACTGCAGTTGAATCAGTTTCTCTCAGAGTGGCTGGGATATTGCCTTAGCCATGGTCATGCTAATGTATCTCTAAAAGGGCTGTAGCACCCTTTTAGCTATTCTCTTAAGCCAACAACAATCAATGCCAAGTTATAGACGCCATCGTCATTATTAGGTTCAAATGTCGTAACCTCCTACTTTTCCAGCAAATTGTGAATGATTGACTGGAAAATAATCGGTTCTACTTATATCGTTTATAACGAGTTAAAGAGAAATCACTCCTCATAACTCCTGATATAAGTAATCAGCGGGATATCTTAAAAGGAAAACGGGGCCGTTACGGGTGGCGAAGCAGCAAGACTGGTTGAATATAATTCAGGTGACCGACTCTCACTTGCGAAAGGAAGGCGACGGCACTCTTCTTGGTATGAACACCCGGGATAGTCTCGATGCTGTGCTTGAACTCGTTCTGAAAAGGCCGGTTGTGCCTGATTTGGTGCTGGCCACTGGGGATCTTGCCCAGGATGGCAGTGCGGAGGCCTATCAGTGCTTTGAATCCAAAATGGCTCAATTTAACTGTCCGATGGTCTGGTTCTCTGGTAACCATGATGATCCGGTCATTATGGCCGACACAGTGTCCAATCCTGACGTCCTGATAAAAGTGAAAATCGTTGGTCGCTGGAAGTTGATTTTTCTGGATTCCTCCGTTCGCAACAAGGTATATGGCGAATTCGGCAAAGACGAACTGGCATTGCTCGAAAGAGAACTGAATGCTGATCAGGATAAATTCGTGGCCATTTGCTTTCATCACCATCCTGTGAAAATAAATTGTGCCTGGCTGGACACCATCGGCCTGCATAATGCGGATGAATTTTTTGCCATTACCGACAGGTTCAGCCATGTCAGGCTGATTCTTTGGGGGCACATTCACCAGGAATATGATCAGATGCGAAAGGGGGTACGTCTGTTAGCGTCACCTTCAACCTGCGTGCAGTTCAAACCCCAAAGTGAAGATTTTGCCGTTGATGATTTGGCTCCTGGCTACCGCTGGTTGAAGCTCGGTTCCAACGGCGATATAGAAACCGCTGTTGTGCGGGCAGATCACATAGAATTTGTGGTTGATATGACCAGCAAAGGTTATTAGTTACCTTATTAGACGCTCATTCTGGTTCGAGTGTCTGATTCAAATCTGATTGAGATTTTCAGTTTAGTGCAACCCTATCTGCTTTATTTGCATGGATTTAACAGCTCACCCCAGTCGTATAAAGCGCAGTTGGTTAAGCGCTGGTTGCGTCTGCAACACCCTCAGTTAGAAATAAAAATTCCAGCTCTGCCGGTTTCACCCTGTGATGCCATTCGGCATATTGAATCACTATGCTTCTCTGTTGGTGCAGAGCCTCCTTTCGGAATCATCGGCAGCTCGCTGGGGGGCTATTATGCCCTTTATCTAAGTTGTCGCTACGGGGTGCCTGCCGGCCTGATTAATCCTGCGATCTATCCATATCGCCTGCTCAAAGACTATTTGGGACCCAACACTAATCTTTATACGGGAGAAGTCTATGAGTTGGGGGCTCAGCACATGGAGGAATTGCTGGCTATTGATACCCCGCCGCCATCGCATACCCAGCAAGTGTTGACACTTCTACAGACGGGGGATCAGACGCTTGACTACGGTGAAGCTGTGGCCAAGTTCCGATTTCATCCACTTTGGGTGCAGCCTGGTGGGGGTCATGAATTTGAGGACTTTGAGAAAACTCTTCCCGCGATACAAGCATTCTTCCAGCGCTTTAATAACAGAGTTTTGGGCTAATGGGATTTCTGGGGCTGACAAAATGATCAGCTTGATTGTTGGGAACCTGAGCTAGACTTGCTCTAGGGCGAATTAGAGACATGAAGTGCTGGCTGACCGGTCCTGATCAGTCATTGTTACCTCTTGATAATAGCCGGAAGATCATAGATAGTTCCCGAAATCTTAGAAGAGATAATAAAAGGGTCAAGAAATGAGCAATATTCCTGGAGAACTGAAATATACTTCTTCCCACGAATGGGTGCGTGTTGAAGAAGGTGGCATTGTCACCGTTGGTGTTACCGACCATGCTCAGGATTTGTTGGGTGATGTGGTTTTTGTCGAGTTGCCTGACGTCGGTTCCAATTTAGCCGCCAGTGAAGAGGCTGGGGTGGTCGAGTCGGTGAAGGCCGCATCAGACATTTATGCCCCCATTGCCGGTAAAGTGGTAGAGGTCAATGAAGACCTGCAGGAGACACCGGAATTGGTTAACAGCGATCCCTATAACGATGGCTGGTTTTTCAAGTTAAGCGTGGAAGATGCCAGTGAACTGGAAGGCCTGCTGTCAGCTACTGAATATAAAGAACAGTGCGAAGCAGAAGAATAAACGGCAGATATTGAGACAGGTGGGCCTGCTATTGCCAGGTGCACCTGTCGGTAGCAATCTCGGTTGGTCCAAGCCTGGAGGCAACCTTAGTGGTTATAGACACTGATACCCAGTTCCGAGAAAGTATCCATCATCTCTCCTACGTCATATTGAGTTAGTCCGAGAAACTCCAGTACATCCGCCTCAATCCGTAGCCACTCAAAGTCCTCGCTTTGTTTACCGAAAATATGAAAATTGCCACATATATGCTCTGCAGTTTTCAGGATGGCAAGAAGTGATTTTTTGTCCGCATTGCGTCCGTCCTTGATGGCAAAGAGACTGTCCGCTGAGTGGTGTTCAGCAATGACCTCGCATAAATGGCGCGGCAAGTTCCAGGATTTTGCGGTGTAGTAACCGACAACAGCGTGATTGGTGCTAAAGTGCTCGTTTTCGGTCTCTGTAATACGTTTGTCCACTTGGGCATAAGCTTCTTCCAATACCCGCATATAGTCCGGAAATCTGGAGACCATAAGTGGGATTCCACAGTTATGGAATAAGCCTAGTAAATAGGCTTCATCCGGTGAATGGAAGCCCACTTTTTTGGCAATGCTTGCAGAAATATTGGAAATATCGTTGGCGGTGTCCCAGAAACGAGTCAATTCGACAATGGCTTCATCGGACATTTCACCTTTGATCGAGATGCCATTGATAATATTGACGACACTCTTGATACCCAGTATGGATACAGCTTGTTTTATTGAAGTGATCTTATTTGATAGCCCGAACAAAGGGGAATTCACGAACTTTAAAATTGTCCCGGAAAGCCCGACATCCTGGCTGATCAGGGCCGCAATTCTGCCTATATCCGGGTCAGGCATGAACTGCTCCATTTGAATATCCACCAAAATTTGTGGTTGAGGGGGGATTTTGATGCCTTGCAGAATATGCTTGATTTGATCTTCAGATAGCTCTGTTACCATCGCCAGCCACTCTCCTGGTGGATCGAACTTCTACACGCGGTAATAATTTTCCGGTATGTCGTCAAGGGATAAAAATCGGAGTTGATAATTCAGTTTAGACCATTTGGCCGACACTGCTACGGTAAACCCGTCATATCGGAAAGATCTCAATCATCATTAAGAGTCTGGCACTCGCTCATGATCCTCTAACAAGCAAGCCTATATAAAATCAAAACCTAAGTGAAAAAGAGGCAATGTTCCGTGGTCAGGTGTGAGTATTCCTTTGGAGTCGGTACGTCGATCACATAGTCTTCAGTTGAGCGGGTCACTTGTGTGAATACGCAAAGAGAATGATCACTTTTTCTCGTAATGCCAGGGCCATTGTTTCGCAGGCGTGAACATCCCCGCCAATATCTGTAGAAACAGGGTCCAAACCGACCACACAGGTGGAAAGATCTGTCGTTAACTTCAGGGCTTCACCTTCGTTGAGGCTCAGCAAACCAAGCACCTCGATCAATCCAGTCATACGCCCCTGCCAGAATGACTGGGAATTGAGAGAATAGGCCATGTGTTCCTGATAAACCCAGCCAGGCTCGTCCTGAGTCGGCTTTAGGGCGCCCAGAATTTGTGCATCTATGTACTTCATAATCGTTTCCAGTACGGGGTCTTGATCTACCTGCGCTTGGTTTTGTACAGAACCTTTGGCGGCCAGTAACCGACTGAAGTGCAATTCCCGCCATTTGGCGTAAAGCTGTGACAGGTGAACTGGATATTGCAATGCCATTAGTTGAATCAATAGCAGACGGCGCTTTGTCGTGCCGGGTTCAACGGCCACCTGCTCTTGATCGGATTGTTTCTGCTGTGATTCGGGTGTTGCTTCAAGACGCCGAATGTCGGCGGTGAGCCCAGATTCAGACCACAGCATGAATTCAATGGGGTGCAGGCCAAAAGTCAGAAATAGCGGGTCGGCATATTGATGTTTTTCCTGCAACAAAGTTGCGGATAGCTCTAGTCCGGGTGCATGGGTAATGCCGCTGTCTGGATAGCCGGGCACAGTGTCCAGATAGCCGGGCAGCATTGGCGTGGCATCCAGTAGACTTGAAAACGAAAATCCAGTCTCAGGTTGGGAGCTTACAAGTAGTGTCCGAGGCTTATCCAACTGGTACAGGGGCCAGAGCGACTGTAGCGTTTGATGGGCTTCAAGCCAACGGTCCCTGGCGGTAGCAAGGTGCGCATTGTCGGTATTCATTGCCAGCTGGTTAACAGCAGAGAGTAATCGATTACCGGCATTCAAAGCCTGTTGGTGCAGTCGATCCGCAAGTGCATTAACACGTTGAAGTTCTGCCGAATCTTCATCAGGTTCCTGCCTGGTAGTAATCTCCTGGGGTTGAGGTGGCTCAGACGAAGCAGATACTGTCTTGTCTTTGCCTGTATCACTGCAGGCAGATATCCCCAGGCAAACAGATAAAGCGATAAGCAAAAATCTTTTCAGTGGCATGCGATGCACATCCTTGTCAACGAAGGCTCATGGTTGGCCAATGTTTTTCTGCTGCATAGTTCAAAAGCTGTTCGTCACCGTCCACAACGACGGGATGTCCGACTTGCTCCAAAAGGGGGATATCATTATGGCTATCGCTATAAAAATACGCATCATTGAGGTCAAAGGGATGGTCCTTTAACCACTCATTGAGCCGGGTAACCTTCCCATCCTGATAGCTGGGGATGCCTGCCACTTCACCGGTGTAACGCCCATCCTTGAATTCAAGTTCTGTGGCAATCAGCTGATCCACACCTAAAAGCTCTGCAATCGGCTCAGTGACGAAGCGGTTAGTGGCTGTAATGATGAGCAGATAGTCGTTCTGGTCGCGGTGCTTTTGCAGAAGCTCTGTGGCTTTGACTAGCAGCAAGGGGGCAATCGCGTCTTTCAGGAATTGATCACGCCAGGCATGCAATTGCTCCAGCGGGTGACGCGACAAGGGTTCTACAACAAACCTGACGTAGGCAAGAATATCCAGCTCGCCACGGAGGTAATCCTGGTAAAACTTATCGTTAGTTGCTTTGAAGGTGGTGTCGTCTACAACGCCAAGGCTGACCAGATAGTCGCCCCATGTATGGTCGCTGTCTCCTGCTATCAGGGTGTTGTCGAGATCGAAGATGGCGAGGGCCAAAATAGTGATTCCTTATGCAAAAACGAGAATTGTAACTCAAGCCGTATCCACCGGCCTATTGTCAGGAGAATATCAGTCTAGCAAAACCTATTGTAAGCCACTGTCAGGGTGTTGTAGCGATAGTTTGAATCACGCTGGCAACTTGTGGAACAATGCCTGCATAACTAAAGGAACATAAACGTGATCGATTCCGAAGGCTATCGCCCAAATGTAGGTATTATTCTCTGCAATGATCGCAGTCAGGTACTTTGGGCTCGTCGTATTAATCAGGATTCCTGGCAGTTTCCGCAAGGGGGAATTAAACGGGATGAGTCACCCGAAGAAGCCTTGTACAGAGAATTGAAAGAAGAAGTGGGTCTCACGCCCGATGCGGTAGAAATTGTTGCCGGAACCAGAGGGTGGTTGCGTTACCGCCTTCCCAAGAAAATGATACGACATGACTCACACCCTATTTGTGTTGGGCAAAAGCAAAAGTGGTTTATGTTGAAGCTCGTAGCCGAAGATAGCCGAATCTGTATGGACGATTGTGATCAGCCGGAATTTGATGGCTGGCGCTGGGTTAGTTACTGGTATCCTCTGGGGCAGGTAGTGTCTTTTAAACGGGAAGTATACCGGCGCGCAATGAAAGAATTTGCTCCGGTCCTGTTCAAACGGGAATCTTCCTAGTAAATTCATTGTGTTGTTAGACTTGACCGTACTCTGGTTGAGACAGTCAGATATGATATAAAGGTCCTTCCACTGAAGGACATTGCCTCGTCCTACAGAAATGTAGGGAAAACTGGGCTGTTATAAAGATCTCGCAGATTTATTGTAATCTGTAGCGATAATAATAATGACGGATATTGCTGGAATAAAAATCAATGACGGTTGCGAAAGCCGGCAGCATATCAGTCACAAAATCCGCCAATGTTGTCGTCCCAGACGGCACTATGTTACGTACAGGTAGACCATGCTGAATGTACTAAGAAGTATAGTACAAGAGGTCAATGCAGCCCCCGACCTGGGAGTGGCATTGGAGCTTATTGTCGATCGGGTGCATGAAGCCATGAACACGGAAGTGTGTTCAATTTACTTGTTGGATCCTGAAACCAATCGATATATTTTGATGGCCTCCCAGGGGCTTAACCCTGAAGCTATCGGTAAGGTGAAACTTGGCCACTCAGAAGGCCTTGTCGGCTTGGTCGGTGTTCGGGAAGAGCCGCTCAACCTGCATAACGCCCCAGCACATCCCCGTTACCGCTATTTTCCCGAAACGGGTGAAGAAAAATACAAGTCATTTCTCGGCGTTCCCATAATTCACCATCGAAAAGTGTTAGGGGTGCTGGTAGTGCAGCAGCGCGCCAGCCGCCTCTTTGATGAAGGTGAAGAAGCTTTTCTGGTCACCATATCTGCGCAGTTGGCAGCAATTATTGCCCATGGTGAGGCAACGGACATTATTTCCGGTCTGGATTTTACCGGGCAGAAAGCCAAAGATATTTGTTTTAAAGGTGTGGCCGGTTCGGCAGGAGTGGCTATAGGCACCTGTGTCGTCTTTTACCCCCATGCCGATCTGAAGTCTGTGCCCGATAAAGTCTGTACGGATATTGATGCAGAAATTGCCTTTTTCGAAAGTGCTGTGGTGTCAGTTAAAAATGATATCCGTGACGTAGGAGCCCGTCTGTCCAGCCAGTTAAGGCCGGAAGAGCAAGCACTGTTCGATGTCTATCTAGGCATGCTGGATGACAATGCACTTAGTGGCGAAGTAAAAAATATAGTCCGGCAAGGCAAGTGGGCCCAGGGGGCGCTGAGAGATGTGGTGCAGGAGTACGTTCGCCACTTTGAAGCCATCAATGATCCCTATCTGCGTGAAAGGGCAGTTGATATTAAGGATCTAGGACAAAGGATTCTGGCCTATTTGCAAAAGCCCAAGACCGATGAGCTGCGTGAATTTCCACCCGATACGGTACTGGTCAGTGAAGAGCTGACACCATCAATGCTGGGGGAAGTGCCCAAGGAAAAGCTACGGGCTTTGGTCTCTGTGCAAGGGTCAGGTAACTCCCATGTTGCCATATTAGCCCGAGCAATGGGGTTACCCTGCGTTATGGGCGTAGTAGATATGCCAATAAGCAAATTGGATGGCCGTGAATTAATAGTTGATGGCTACAAGGGCCTTGTATATAGCCATTTGTCCCCCGAATTTCTCGCGTCTTATGCCTCGTTGGTGGAAGAAGAAGAGCAAATTTCCAAGGGGTTTGAGGCGCTACGGGATTTGCCCTGTGTCACCACCGATGGCCATCATGTTCCTCTTTGGGTGAATACTGGTCTAATGACTGACGTAATGCGTTCATTGAGTCATGGTGCCGAAGGAGTGGGGCTATATCGAACTGAAGTGCCATTCATGATTAATGACCGTTTTCCCAGCGAAATGGAACAACGGGATTGTTATCGAGAGCAACTTGACGCATTTGCGCCTTCACTGGTGACCATGAGAACTCTGGATATAGGTGGAGACAAGGCGCTGACCTACTTCCCTATTAATGAGGAAAACCCCTTTCTTGGTTGGCGTGGAATACGGGTTACTCTAGATCATCCGGAGATTTTTCTGGTCCAGGTAAGAGCCATGCTCAAAGCCAGCGAGGGCTTGGATAATCTACGCATTATGTTGCCAATGATATCGAATATTTCGGAAGTGGAAGAAGCGCTGCATCTGATTTATCGGGTGTATCATGAAGTAAGGGAGGAGGGCATAGATGCGAAAATGCCACCCGTAGGTGTGATGATTGAGGTTCCCAGTGCTATCTTCCAGGTAAAAGAGATTTCTGAACGCGTAGATTTCATCAGTGTTGGTAGTAATGATCTGACTCAATATATGCTGGCTGTGGATCGCAATAATCCACGGGTGGCAAGCCTCTACCACTCCTTTCACCCCGCCGTTCTGCAGGCACTTTATAAAATCGTATGTGATGCTCACGCAGTTGGTAAACAAGCCAGCATCTGTGGTGAACTTGCAGGAGATCCCGGCGGAGCCATACTGTTGACCGCCATGGGCTATGACATACTGTCCATGAATGCTGTGAACCTGCCTAAAGTAAAATCTGTCCTGCGAAACATATCTCTGCGATGGGCGGAAGATCTGCTCATGCGTTTACTCACAATGGACAGTCCTCAGGTAGTGAAGAGTTCGCTGGAGTTGGCCCTGAAGGAGATCGGCTTCGATCAATTCACCCGCCCACTAAAACACTGAACCTGTCAGTATTTTCAGGTACATCTCTTAATTGCTGCTGTTTAGTATGTTTATTCTAATTGGCTTTGTTACTTTTTGTGCTAAGGGAAGGGTGTTTCCACCATATTGTGGCAGGATTCGCCAAGTTTTTTTCGTGCAGGCAGTTTAATTTAAAGAGTACATATCATTAGCTCAAGCGGATACCCTTATGGTGGAAAACCCCTCTAAAGACAAAGCTTTGCCCAAAGTCGGCCTGGTATTAGGTGGCGGAGGTGCTCTTGGCGGCATATATGAAATAGGTGCCCTGAGAGCATTGGATGAAGCTTTGGACGGAGTTGACTTTAACGATCTATATGTCTATGTGGGGGTTAGCGCCGGTGCTTTTGTTGCTGCGAATCTTGCCAACCAGATGACAACGGCGCAGATGTGCCGGATTTTCGTTAAGAATGAAGCTGATGTTCACCCATTTCACCCTGAAGTTTTTTTCCGTCCGGCTATAAGAGAATATCTTCGCCGCGCAGTGTCTGTGCCGGCTCTGGTTATGGAAGCATGTGCCCGGTTTGTCGAAAACCCACGTGATCAAAGTTTTGTCGAAGCTATGACGGTATTGGCACAAGCAATGCCGACCGGGATATTCGAAAATGAGGGGGTGCATGAGTACCTCGAACGTTCCTTCAGTTTACTTGGGCGCACTAACGATTTTCGCAAGCTTAGCCGCCGGTTGTACTTGATTTCTGCGGACGTGGAAAGTAGTGAAACTGTCCGATTTGGAGCGCCAGGCTACGACCATGTACCCATTTCCAAAGCCGTTCAGGCCAGCGTCGCAGCACCGGGCCTTTATACACCGGTCGAAGTCGACGGACGTTATTATGCCGACGGAACCTTGCGCAAGGGTATCCATGCTTCTGTGGCATTAGAGGACGGAGCCGATTTAATTCTCGCGATCAATCCAGTTGTCCCTATCGATGTTCAGGCCGCTGTTGAAGCGGGAACCATGGTGCCAGGTGCTTTGTTGAACAGGGGAATGCCGAATATTCTCGCACAAACCTACAGGACAATGGTTTATTCGCGAATGAGAGCGGGAATGGCCATGTATGAAAAAGAATATCCAAATGCGGTAATCAGTCTATTCGAGCCGACTCGTGATGATGCCAAACTGTTCTTTTCCAACGTATTCAGCTTTCAGTCGCGGCGGATTGTCTGTGAGCATGCCTACCAGATGACTCGCCAGGACCTTCTCAATAGGTATGAGGCGTTGTCTGCTGAACTGGCTCCATTCAATATTAAGATCAGGCGCGAGATTCTGGAGGATGAACAACGTACTATCAGTACCAGTCTGTATGGAGAGATGTTGCCTCTATATGTCGCCAATGAGCGGAAGCGCCAGGGAAGTGGCTACTGGAACCGTATTGGTGCAGGCATGGAAGGTGTGGCGGATATTTTACAGAGTGCCAAGAAGATAATTTAACTCCCTTACCTCTGTCTGGCTGTAATACAGTTAGATCTGTGGTTGTTATACAGATAGGAAGGGGTAACTTGATCTGGTTTTAACCCTTCGTCCGATTCCCCCTCCTATCAAACCCCATTTGGACGAAGGGTTTTTTATACCCAGCATTAGGTCAATCGCAAACCTACTTTTCGATGCGGGAACTCTGCTTAAGATAGGCCTGCCAGAATTTTTCCTGATTGATGCAAAGGCCCTTCAGGTATTCCCAGGAATAAAGACCACTATCGTGCCCATCGCTGAAAGTGATTTTCAGTGCATAATTGCCTACCACTTCAATACCCTCGATGCCCACATCCTGTTTATCTAGTGGTAGCTGTCCTCCTTGACCTCCGTGCCCCCTAACTTCAGCGCTAGGAGAGTTGACTCGCAAAAACTCTGCGCCAAGTGTCTTATGAAGGTCTGTGCCAAAATGGAGTTCCAGTGTGCGGGACTTTTGGTGAAGCAGGATTTTTGTAGGCACATTCGACATCATCAATCACTCAAGTGCTATCGCTGCCGCTAAAGTATATAGCGACTCAGGTCCTCATCCTCAGACAGCTCTCCGAGGCATTGGTCGACATATTCTGGTGTTATCTCGAATTGTTCCCGAATTTGATCGCCGGCACCGAAGGAAAGTTCTTCCAGTAATTTTTCCATAACAGTATGAAGTCGGCGCGCTCCGATGTTTTCGGTATTCTCATTCACTTTCCAGGCAATTTCAGCAACCCGTTTGATCGCTGCAGGTGTGAAATTGATAGAGACTGCCTCTGTCTCCATGAGGGCTATATACTGTTCTGTCAACGACGCGTTAGGTTCCGTCAGGATGCGTTCGAAATCCCCAGGAGACAATGCTTCCAGTTCGACTCTTATTGGTAGGCGTCCCTGCAGCTCGGGAATCAGATCAGAGGGTTTTGACAGATGGAATGCGCCAGAGGCTATAAACAGTATGTGATCCGTTTTGATCATGCCGAATTTAGTGCTGACGGTGCAGCCTTCTATTAGCGGCAATAAGTCACGCTGTACTCCCTCACGGGAGACATCGGCACTGCCTGTTTCAGCTCTTCTGGCAACTTTGTCAATTTCGTCGATAAAAACGATACCATTTTGCTCAACAAGTGCCAGAGCCCGCTGTTTGAGCTCTTCCTCGTTAATAAGCTTGGCTGCTTCTTCATCCTTGATTTTTTTCATGGCATCCACAACTTTCATGCGCTTGTTACGCTTGCGATCACCAGAGATGCTGGAGAACATATTCTGTAACTGGCTGGTCATTTCTTCCATGCCTGGGGGAGCCATGATTTCAACGCCTACAGGAGTAGACTTAATTTCGATGTCTATCTCTTTGTCATCGAGAACGCCTTCTCTCAGCTTTTTACGGAAGACCTGGCGAGCCGATGATTCCTGGTCGGGTGGAGTGTCTTCGGACCCGAAGGAGCGTGCAGGTGGCAGCAGCGCGTCCAGTATTCTGTCTTCAGCTGCATCCAGGGCCCGGTTTTCAACCTTGGCCATTTCTTTTTCGCGCAGCATTTTGATCGCCATATCCGCCAGGTCTCGGATGATGGATTCTACATCCCGGCCGACGTAGCCCACTTCGGTGAATTTGGTTGCTTCAACTTTCATAAAAGGGGCATCGGCCAATTTGGCCAGACGTCGGGCAATTTCTGTTTTCCCCACCCCGGTAGGGCCGATCATTAGAATATTCTTTGGTGTGACTTCGTCTCGAAGCTTTTCGTCAATTTGCATGCGCCGCCAGCGGTTACGCAACGCTATCGCCACAGCTCTTTTGGCGGATGTTTGACCAATAATATGATGATCAAGTTCTTGCACGATTTCGCGGGGTGTCATGCCTGACATCTTGAGTGACCTTTTAGCTAAGTTCTATTGTGAGTCTGAAGAAGGAATAACAATTTCTTCCAGAGTGCGATTCTGGTTGGTAAAAACACAGATATCTCCGGCGATTTCGAGGCTTTTCTCAACAATCTCTCGGGCATCTAACTCTGTATTTTCCAGGAGGGCGCGTGCTGCTGCCTGTGCGTAAGGTCCGCCACTGCCGATGGCAATTAAACTCTGTTCTGGTTCTATAACATCGCCATTGCCGGTAATAATGAGGGATGCGTTTTCATCCGCCACTGCCAGGAGGGCTTCAAGGCGCCTTAAGGCTCTATCTGTGCGCCAGTCTTTAGCCAGCTCAACGGCAGCCCGAACCAAATTACCCTGGTGTTTCTCCAATTGCGCTTCAAATCTTTCGAATAAGGTGAACGCATCAGCTGTGCCACCAGCAAATCCCGCTATAACCTTGTCATGGTATAGACGCCTAACTTTGCGGGCATTACCTTTCATTACGGTATTGCCCAGGGAAACCTGGCCATCGCCACCCATGGCAACGTGGCCTTCTCTGCGAACGGAAACTATGGTTGTCATGCCTTACTCCAGGCAAATTGAATCAAGCTTCAGATATGGAGTCGCATCAATGGAATTCAAGGATAAAAAAGTCTGCTTTTTGGAAATAGCAGACTTCCGGAAGTCAATTCACTGTTCTTGCTCTGTAGCTATCTTCTTTACGAGAGGTTGGATGTTAATAGCGACTAAACGGTCCATTGCCCCATTCATTTTAGAGCGCGAGTGAAAAGGACCAACTTGAACGCGATACCAAACGTTGTCGTCAGTGATTTTGTATTCTTCAACCTGGGCTTTCAGTCCTTGGAAGCCGATGGTTGCTCTCTGCCTCTCTGCATCGCTAAAGGCTCGAAAAGAACCTGTCTGCAGCATATAGATAGTATTCTCCGGCAGCTTTTTGGGCGTGTATTCTTCCACCTTTGGTGCCACTACTTTTGTTTCCGGCAGCATGTCATAGAACTTGAAACGTGTGTCATCCTGCTCTTTCTTTGTGGCCGGAGAGGTAGCTGTTACTTCATGCTGTTGTTGCTTGGATGGTTGGGTAGAGAGGTCAATATCCTGACTTTCAGGCACTGACTTTAAGTAATACAGGAAATATAGAAAGAGTGCAGCCAAGGCGAGGTTAAAAAACCAGACCCAGGCCGGGATGCTTTTCTGTGTTGTGGTATTTGCTTTTTTGGCCATTATTTCGATCAGGCACCAAAGTTTGTATGGAAGATGATTTACATATGGGTAGGTGCGGAAACGCCCAACAGGCCAAGGCCGTTACTTATAATTTGTCTGACAGCCATGCTTAGAGTCAACCGCGCGTTACGTAAGTTTGCATCATCTTCTAGCACTTTGTGTGAGTTGTAGTAGCCGTGGAAGGTGGCAGCAAGCTCTCTGAGGTAATGGGTTAACTGATGGGGTTCCAGATTGACCGCGGCATTGTGTACCACTTCCGGATATTGATTCAGCTGAGTAAACAAATCTTTCTCAGCTTCCTGATTCAGACGGTGTAGAAGTTCAAGACCTTCCTGCTTATCCCATTCCAGCCCGGAGTCTGTTAGTTTGCGGATGACACTGCAAATACGGGCGTGAGCATATTGGACGTAGTAAACTGGATTGTCTTTACTTTCAGATTTTGCCAACTCCAGGTCAAAATCCATATGTTGCTCGGTTTTGCGGGTTACATAGACAAACCGGGCGGCGTCATTCCCCACTTCATGACGGAGTTCCCGGAGGGTAACGAATTCGCCGCTACGGGTAGACATTTGCACTCTTTCTTCGCCGCGATACAGTATAGCGAATTGTACAAGCTTGATATCCAGTTTGGTTTCGTCCAGCCCTAAAGCCTGCAATGCGGCTTTTACCCGGGCTATGTAGCCGTGATGGTCGGCCCCCCAGATATTGATGACCCGATCAAATCCTCGTTCAAATTTGTTCAGATGGTAGGCTATATCCGATGCAAAGTAGGTGGCTTCACCATTTTCGCGCTTAACAACCCGGTCCTTATCGTCGCCAAATGTAGTTGAACGAAACCAGAGTGCCCCATCCTGTTCGTAAAGGTGGCCGGCTTCATTCAGGCGAGAAAGGGCTTTTTCTATATCGGCAGCAAGCGATTTTTCGGAGAACCATTCGTTGTAGTTGACGCCGAATTCAGACAAGTCGTCCTTGATGTCGTTCAAGATACCATTCAGGCCTGCATTAAAAACGGCTTGGTATTTTTCGTCACCCAATAGCTGCCGGCAGCGGTTAATGAGTGCATCTATGTGAACTTCTTTGTCTCCGCCGGCAGGTTCGTCAGCCGGGACGCCGGCAAATACAGTATCAGAAGAGTGCCTGAGGGACTCGCCAAATTTGACTGTTAGTTCAGCGGCAATATCTTTGACATAAGCGCCTTTGTAGCCGTTGCTTGGAAAGGCGAATGTTTCTCCTAAAGACTCCAGATATCTTAGCCAGACGCTGGCGGCCAGAATACTCATTTGGCGACCGGCGTCATTGACATAATACTCACTATGTACTGAGTAACCCACAGCGCTCAAAAGCTCGGCGATAGTCGCGCCATAGGCGGCACCGCGGCCATGACCTACATGGAGTGGGCCTGTAGGGTTTGCAGATACAAATTCAACCTGGATGCGGCTTTTCTGGCCAAAGTTGCTACGACCAAAGCTGTCTTCTGCGGCTAAAATGCTGCCAATTATCTCAAACTGGCTGGTCGCACTGACAAAAAAGTTAATAAAGCCAGGTCCGGCAATCTGCACATCCACAACATGATGAGAGGAAGGAAGGTGATTGACTATGGCTTCGGCCAATTGTCTCGGAGGCATCTTTGCCTGTTTCGCCATGGTTAGGGCTACATTGCTGGCAAGGTCTCCGTGACTTTTGTCTCTGGCGTTTTCTACCAGAATCGATTTTGGAATCTGGTCTTCCGCCAGGATGTTTTCATGGCTCAGCTTGCTAAGCGCAACGCGAAGCAGAGAGGCGATGGTTTGCTTCATTCTAATAAATCCGATGACAACTGATGTATGGCTTGGGGGTGTCGACCCTTGCCCTGAAAAGGAATATTACGCTCAAAATATCTCAGGCGTGTTAAGTGCAGATGTCGACAAAAGTTAATTGGTCTCACTGTCTGCTGGTAGAGGTTGCTGAATCTGAGGGAGCATACCTTAAACTGTCAGGCAAATATAATCTGTAGCCGACCCCGTGGAGTCGGCAGATTATCCTACACCTCGCCGGGGTCCGCAACAGTGGAGCATAACCATGGAGGGTAGGTGATTACCACGGACCACCATGGCCTTATAGGGTTTCCAAAGGATCAACATCAAGATGCCAGCGAAATCCACTCGGTAGTTTGGTTTTGTGGTTTTCTGTGTGTTCCAGCCAGTTTTTGAGAAAGCGGCGTAACTGGGCTTTGTCGTCTGCAAGGCACCAGAGCAGGCCATGAAATCGGTTCTGTTTCTTTTGGATAACGGCCGGGAAAGGTCCATGTATTTCTGGGGGCTCTATAAATCCTGTTTCCATTGAATCCCGCACCTTCCATAAAGCCTGCATGGTTTGTTCGAGGCTGCGGCCTTCCCCCCGTATCAGTGCCATCGCATATACCGGCGGGAAATGACCCTGTTTTCGCAAGGACATTTCTGATTCATAAATACTGCTGTAGTCATGTTTGACAATAGCTTGGAGTAATGGATGGTCGGTGAAATGGGTCTGAATAAACACGCGGCCTTCGGTTTCTCTTCTGCCCGCCCGGCCTGCGACCTGAATGAGTAGTTGAGCTGTTTTTTCAGTGCTGCGGAAGTCGCTGCTGAATAGTCCACCGTCGGCATTCAAAATGGCTACCGTTGAAAGGTTTGGGAAATCATGCCCTTTGGCCAGCATTTGGGTGCCCACTATCAGGCAGGGATCCCCCCGGCTGATCGGTGCAAGTCTTTCATCAAGGCTGCCTTTGGTCTGAATGGTGTCTCGATCTATTCGTATGACGGGTGTGTCAGGAAATGCTGCTTCCAGATAGTCTTCCGTGCGCTCGGTGCCAGCGCCGATCGGTTTAATATTTGCAGATTCGCATTTAGGGCATTTTGTGGGTAAGCGGTAGGCTTTATCGCAGTGATGGCAGCGCAGCAATTGTTGGTGGCGATGATAAGTGAGCCGTGTATCGCAGGACCTGCACTCGGCCAGCCAGCCGCAATCCACGCACATGACAACAGGTGAAAACCCTCTCCTGTTTAGAAATACTAATACTTGCTCACCCCTTGCGACGGCCTGCCGGATTTCAAGCAGTAATGGCGGGGAGATCCCCCCCTCCAGCGGTCTGCTACGGGTGTCTATAAGATGAACCTTGGGTAGCGGCGTGGGAATTGCCCGATTGGTTAGCTTCAGGTGCTGGTATTTAGATTTTTTTACATTAAATAGCGACTCAAAGGACGGAGTGGCACTGCCTAGAACCACCGGGCAATTGAAGTATTGAGCGCGAATCAAGGCCAAGTCGCGCGTATGGTAACGAGCTCCATCCTGTTGTTTGAAAGAGGAGTCATGTTCTTCGTCAACGATTATTCCAGCCAGTTTTTGGAACGGCAGTGTAATACCTGAACGTGTGGCAACTGTCACCCGAGCTTCGCCGTTGGCCGTTAAGGCCCATGTAAGTAGTCGCTCACTCTCATTCATTCCGCTATGGTAAACGCAGACAGCATTCCCGAAGCGTTGACGGAAGCGTCTTAGGGTTTGTGGTGTTAGGGCGATTTCCGGGATAAGCACCAGTATCTGCCCCGTTGGAGTCTCCTTTAGCAAGGCATGGATCCATTCCAGATAAACTTCGGTTTTTCCACTGCCCGTAACACCTTCAAGAACGGTTGTATTGAACTGTTGACGATTTTTTAGCAGAGCTTCAAGGGCTGCTGATTGTTCATGATTCAACTGTGGATGGGTGCATGTTTCAGAATTAGTGGTTTCAGGTGGAAGCAATAGTGTTGATTTGGAAATGAGTTGCTTGGCTTCCAGGCTTTTAAGCTGGGCACTGGAAAATCCAAGTGATTTCAGCTCTTGTTGCTTCATTCCGCTTGGGTGTCGCTGAAGAATGGTCCAGAGTTCCTGTTGTTTTCTGCCTTTAACAGGTTGGCTAGGGGAAGAGCTAGGTAGCCAAAGGGTGGTGGCAATTTTACCCTGTAGCTCATCCCATTTATGGGGTTTTCGCAATAATGGTGGAAGCGTATTGATAAGTACTTCGCCCAGAGGTGCGTGATAGTAGTCGCTGATCCATTGAGCCAATAACAGTACGCTGGTCGGTATCAGGGCAGTTTGATCGAGAATTTGGTCAATAGGCCGAAGGCGGCTAATTTCAATTTGTGGGGATGAGTGCACCTGAGTGATGACCCCCACCATTTTTCGGGTACCCATAGGCACCACACAACGGGCCCCGATCAGATAATCCTCCTGCGAAGACCAGTCTGGGCAAGGTAAATAGTCAAAAGTTTTTCGAAGGGGGACCGCTACGGCGACACTAACTACAAATCGGCTTGACATTCTGTGAGATGTTACAATTAGGGCTTGTGAAAAAAGTGCGTTCTGGTATTATCACGCGTCCTTTTCACAGGCAGATGATCGATTCATTTAAGTTTGCCCATTAATGCGGTGCCCGGCAAGATAAGTTGAACGGGTAGCGGCAGAATTTGCGAGGTTTGTTATGAAGCAGGGAATTCATCCTGAATACAAAGTAATTACAGCAACTTGCAGTTGCGGTAATGAAATCCAGACACGGTCTACACTGTGTGAAAATATTCACTTGGACGTATGCTCAGCCTGTCACCCATTCTATACCGGTAAGCAGAAAGTTCTTGATGCTGGTGGACGTATCGATCGCTTCAACAAGCGTTTCGGTGGTCGTATGGGTCGTTCCGGTTAATCGGAATATACGCACATCTAAAGAGCCCGCTTTTGCGGGCTTTTTTTTGCCCTGAATCAGCGTGTGTGATGTCTTGGATTGATCAGCGATTTCGTTTGCAAAAGAATTTGATCCTGGTCAACCGGTAAAGTCAGTTGCAGTATGCAGCTGCATTTCACTTGAGCACATAAAGTAAACACGTAATAATGTGGACCCTCGGAAATTGGGTCTCTATGGATTACGGTGAATGGCGCAATATTTCGCTTGTTGCGACTGAGAGCCTTTCCAATTATAGAAAGTAGGAAATAAGCAATGTCAGAAGATTTAAAAAAAGCTGCGCTTGAGTATCACGCTAATCCACGACCAGGCAAGCTGAGTGTGGAAATAACAAAACCGACTGCAACTTCAAGGGACTTGTCTTTGGCCTATAGTCCAGGTGTTGCTGAGCCATGTCGCGAGATCGCTAAAGACCAAGATCTTGCATACAAATATACCAATAAGGGTAACCTTGTTGCGGTAATTTCAGACGGTACTGCCATTCTGGGGTTGGGTAACCTGGGTCCTTTGGCGAGTAAGCCGGTGATGGAAGGTAAAGGTGTTCTCTTCAAGCGCTTTGCCGGCATTGATGTTTTTGACATTGAAGTTAAAGCCGAAAGCCCGCAGGCGTTTATCGATACTGTAGCTCGCATTGCTGATACCTTTGGCGGCATTAATCTGGAAGATATTAAAGCGCCGGAATGCTTCGAAATTGAGCGCGTGCTGATTGAGCAGTGTGATATTCCTGTGTTCCATGATGACCAACACGGCACGGCAATTGTAACTGCCGCGGGTATGCTGAACGCATTGGAGCTTCAGGGTAAAACTATCGAAAACGCCAAGATTGTGTGCCTAGGTGCAGGTGCAGCGGCAGTTGCCTGTATGAAACTGCTGATAAGCTGCGGAGCCAAATCAGAAAACATCTTTATGCTGGATCGTAAGGGTGTCATACACTCTGGTCGTGATGATCTGAACCAGTATAAAGCAATGTTTGCCGTTGATACGGATAGGCGTACGCTGGCGGATGCCTGTGATGGCGCTGATGTGTTTGTCGGCCTGTCTGGCCCGGATTTGTTACCGGCGGAAGCGCTTGCAAGTATGGCTCCAAACCCAGTTGTATTTGCGTGTTCCAATCCCGACCCGGAAATTAAGCCAGAGCTGGCATTGGCTACCCGTGACGATCTTATTATGGCAACTGGTCGCTCGGACTACCCCAATCAGGTAAATAACGTTCTTGGCTTCCCGTTTATTTTTCGTGGGGCTTTAGACGTTAGAGCTTCCGCTATTAATGAAGAAATGAAAGTTGCTGCTGTTGAGGCAATCCGGGAATTGGCTAAAAAGCCGGTGCCTCAGGATGTAATCGATGCATATGGCGGTGAGATTTTTGAGTTCGGCAAGAACTACATTATTCCCAAGCCAATGGATATTCGTTTGCTGACAGAGGTTTGTGCCGCAGTAGCTAAGGCAGCAGTTGATAGCGGTGTTGCGCGCTTGCCGTACCCGGCTCACTATCCGCTAAATTCTATTGACGATATAAAAATCGTTTAATATGTATTAGCTTATTTGTGTAAAAAAACCGCATGTTAATGCGGTTTTTTTGTGCCTCTAGAAAATCATTTCGGGCGGAGGTCCCTCTGCCTGTGGTGGCGTTTCAGCCTCTGAAGAAGGGTCTTCAACAACTGTCAACTGTGGTGCGGTCTCTTCCGTAAATATTTCGAATATGGCGTCTGGTTGTCCTGGTGCGGCTCTTTCGCCTGTGTCTGGATCAATTTTGACGGTGACAATTCCTGGGGGTTGTCTTAGTGGGGCGTTCGGCATTCCGTCAAGAGCAACTCGCATATAATCCACCCATATGGGAAGCGCAGCGCGACTGCCGTACTCTCTTCTGCCGAGGGTGTCTGGCTGATCAAAACCAACCCATGCAGTCGTAGCAATATTGCCGTTGTAGCCTGAGAACCAGGCGTCAACCTGATCGTTCGTTGTACCGGTCTTTCCGGCTAGATCCGCACGGTTTAATGTTTTTGCACCCGTGCCTGTGCCGTGTCGAATAACATCTTGCAGCATACTGTTTAGTATAAACACAGAGCGGGGGTCGGCAATTAGTGGAGCCACTTCTGGTTGCTTGGTGTCAACTGATACGGCAGGTTGACTGCCTGTGTCTGTGTTATTTAACCCGTCAGATTCTGCAGTCGCTGCTGTTGTGCACTTGCGGCAGGCAATCATGGGTGTGGCGCTATAAATGATTTGCCCTTCATGATCAATGATTTTGTCGATCAGAAATGGTTTAACTCTATGTCCGCCGTTCGCTAATGCAGCGTAACCTGAGGCGACCTCCATTGGAGTAAATGCAGCTGAGCCCAGGGCAATTGACAGGTCGTTTGGAATCCTTTTGGGGTCAAATCCAACTTGAGCAACACCATTCACTATATTGTTTATGCCGGTTTTCTGGACAAGTCGAATAGATACCAGATTGCGAGATAGGTAGAGTGCTCTTCTAAGTCTGGTCGGACCATAAAACTTTCCTGACGAATTTTGAGGGCGCCATGAAGCCTCAAGCTGGGAGTCCTCAAACACTACCGGAGCATCATTGATGATGGTGGATGCAGTTGCTCCATTTTCTAATGCGGCAAGATAAACAAAAGGCTTGAAATTCGAGCCGGGTTGGCGACGTGCCTGAGTGGCTCGATTGAATTTGCTGAAATAGAAATCGAAACCGCCGGTCAGTGCCAGTATTGATCCATCTTCAGGGTCCAATGAAACTAATGCACCTTGAACTTCAGGTATTTGAGCCAGTTTGTAGCCTTCATCATCAAGACTGATATAAACAACATCACCTAGTTTGACAATTTCGCCTGCATTTTTAGGGCGTGGGCCTTGGCTGTTAACGTCGTAATATGGATTTGCCCACCTTAGGCCATCCCAGGAAATATTGACTTCGCCGAACATTTTAGCGGTAGCAGTGATCGCTTTTTCATCAATAGCCGTCACTATAGCTGGCTGTAGTCCCTGAGTGTTGGGAAGATCTTTTAGGAGTTCCAGTGAGGCTGCAATATCTGTAAGTGCACTTTCACCCAAGCTGGAAACCGGGCCTTTATATCCGTGGCGACGACTGTAAGCTAACAGTCCTTTTTTAACTGCAGCATCTGCCGCTGCCTGTAATTTGCTGTCAATTGTCAAAATGACGTGAATGCCATCTGTGTACGCGCCAAGGCCATAGCGGTCAACAATTTCCTGTCTTGCCATTTCGGCAATATAGGGTGCATCTATTTCTGGTTGGGTGCCATGATATCTGGCCGTAAGAGTGGCCTGCTTGGCTTCTTTGTGGGCATCGGAGCCTATAAAGCCCAGCTCAAGCATTCTATCCAGAATCCAATTTCGGCGAATTAATGCTCTTTCAGGTGATGCCAGTGGATTATAGCGTGAGGGTGCTTTGGGTAATCCTGCGATCATGGCGCTTTCGGCTAGTGTCAGCTCATTTATAGTTCTTCCATAGTAAACATTAGCAGCGGCCTCTACCCCATATGCCCGATTCCCAAGGTAAATCTTATTAAGGTAAAGTTCTAAAATCTCACTTTTTTCAAGCTCTTGTTCTATTTTAAGTGCTAAAAGGATTTCGTTGAACTTGCGAGTAAAGGTGCGCTCTTGGCTGAGGAAGAAATTTTTCGCCACCTGCATGGTGATGGTGCTTCCTCCGGATTGAATACTTCCAGTGCTCACTAATTGCAGGGACGCGCGCATCAGGCCTTTAATATCAACGCCGCTATGTTCGTAGAAGCGACTGTCTTCAGCAGCCATAAATGCGTTGAGTAAATTGACAGGTGCTTTTTGGATATCAATTGGAGTACGGCGCTTTTCGCCAAACTCGGCAATCAATTGCTGATCGCGAGAGTAAATACGTAAGGGAGTTTGTAACTGAACCGAACGAAGTTGTTCGACCTCAGGCAAGTGAGGCGAAAGAATCAGATAAAAACTTGTTGCTACTAGTAAGCCTCCGGAAAGAGTTACTACAAAAAACCAACAAAAAAACCGTAACAGTCTCACAAAATTTCGCATGTTTTTCCTGACATCTTTTGAATCTATGTCTATTATTTAAGAAATCTCTTTAGGTTTGACGAGCAGACTCAATTATACGCTTTTTCTTGGGCACGTTTTAGTAATCTTTAATTGTTGTCTATGCTTGTTTTAGCAAAGTTCTGTTAACCGTGTAGAAGCATTATCGAGAAGGCACCTTTGTGTTTGGACTATTAGGAAAGAAAAAACAGCCGCTTCTAGGCCTGGATATTAGCTCAACCTCGGTCAAATTGATCGAATTGAGCCAGCACGGTGGTCGTTATCGCGTTGATAGCTACGCGGTGGAACCTCTACCTCCCAATGCAGTTGTAGAAAAAAATATTAACGATGCTGAAGCTGTTGGGGAGGTTATCTCCAGAGTTGTTAGCAAGGCCCGTCCGAATACTAAACAGGCCGCTGTTGCTGTTGCTGGTTCTGCCGTCATTACCAAAGTTATTCAGATGAATGCTTCAGTAAGGGAGCAGGATCTGGAATCACAGATTGAGTTGGAAGCTGACCAATACATTCCTTACCCTTTGGATGAAGTGGCGTTGGATTTTGAAGTGGTGGGCACTAACGATATCAATCCAGAGATGCAAGATGTTCTGCTTGCTGCCTGTCGCCGTGAAAATGTTGAACTACGAGAGGATTCTCTGGATATAGGCGGTTTGACTACCAAAGTAGTGGATGTCGAAGCTTATGCGATGGAACGAGCGGTTGCCTTAATTGAGAGTCAGCTGGAAAGCGTTGGGGAAGCTCAAACGGTGGCTGTTCTTGATATTGGCGCCACAATGACAACGTTAAGCGTTTTGTCCGACGGTAAAACAATCTATACCCGGGAACAGCTATTTGGCGGCAAACAGCTGACCGAGGAAATTCAGAGACGCTATGGATTGTCACAGGAAGAGGCGGGCCTTGCCAAGAAGCAAGGTGGATTGCCGGATGACTATGATCAGGAAGTACTTGAGCCATTTAAAGAGGCTGTAGTACAGCAGGTTGCCCGGTCATTGCAGTTTTTCTTTTCGTCAACTCAATATAATGAGGTTGACTATATTGTGCTTGCAGGAGGCACTGCTTCAATACCGGACCTTTCTGAACTAGTTCAGGAGCGCGTTGGCACTACAACCCTGGTGGCAAACCCTTTTGCAGATATGACGGTTTCTTCAAAGGTTAATGCATCTGCCCTGAGTAATGATGCACCCTCGTTGATGATTGCGTGTGGATTGGCGATGAGGAGTTTTGACTGATGGCAAAAATTAACTTACGCCCCTGGCGTGAAGAGCTAAGGGCAGAGCGACAAAAGCAGTTTATTACTGTTTTGGTTGGTTTTCTGTTTGTCAGTGCCGGGCTAGGATTCCTGTGGCATCAAAATGTAAGCTCAAATATTGAATACCAGCAACAACGAAATAATTTTGTTAAAAACGAAATTACTCAGCTGGACAAGCAAATCACGGAAATTCAGGAGCTAAAGAAAAAACGCGATGAATTGATCGAACGGATGAGAGTTATTCAGGATCTGCAGGGCAAGAGGCCTGTTATAGTTCGTCAATTTGATGAGTTGGTTCGTGTGATGCCGGAAGGGGTTTATTTGACCTCTTTATCGAAATCGGGGGAAAACCTCTCTGTTAAGGGGGTCGGCGAATCGAATAGCCGAATATCCAACTTGATGAGAAATCTGGATCAGTCAGCATGGTATAAAGAGCCAAACCTGAGTTCAGTCAAAGCTCTTACAGGAGATGAGTCTAAGAGTGCGTTTGAAATGACGGTCAAGCAGGAAACGCCTGAGACTGACCAGAAGGGAGGCGCATGATATGAGTTTAGCGGACTCATTAGAAAGCCTGAAAGGCTTTGATATAAACGACTTGGATTTTAACAATGCCGGTTCATGGCCTGGGCCTATTAAAGTTATTTGTTATGCGATTGTTATTGCCTTAATTCTTGGTGCGGTCTATTGGTTTGATATTAAAGATCTCGATAGCCAGCTTGCTCGTGTCGAGCAAGAAGAAAGAGATCTAAAAAGCCAGTTTGAAGGAAAGGCGGGGCAGGTGGCTAATTTGGATGAGTATAAGGAGCAGATGGTCCAAATGGAAAAAACATTTGGAGCGCTGCTAAGGCAACTTCCAAGTGATACGGAAGTACCTGGCCTATTAGAAGATATATCCACAGTGGGGTCACTAAGTGGCCTGGAGCTATCTTTGATTGATTTGCAGAGCGAAATTTCCAAAGAGTTCTATATTGAGCTTCCAATTAATATCGAACTTCGGGGAACTTATCACGATATAGCCGCTTTTGTGAGCGGTGTAGCTGGATTGCCTCGTATTGTGACCCTTCACAACTTTTCAATTGAAAAGGGACAGCAAACTGGGGATGCGCTCTCAATGAAAATACAGGCTAAGACCTATCGATATAGCGGAAGCGGAGCGAATTAATGCTTAGATATATCTTCGGCCTAGTGATTATTTTGGGATTTGTTCCATTGACTGGCTGCTCAACTGGTTCTGGGTTTGATGACCTTGAAAATTATGTCAAAGAAGTAAAGGCTCGCCCTAAGAAGAGAATTGAGCCTTTACCTGAATTTAAAGTTTATGAGGCCTTTTCATACAGCGCAGCCAATAGACGCTCTCCTTTTAGTCCTCCGCAAGCTGTGCAGCTTGCATCGGTTGAGCAAAAGCCAAAAAGTAATGTCAAGCCCGATTTTAATCGGCCACCGGAGTTACTCGAATCATTTTCAATTGGCAACATGCAGATGGTGGGAACGATCGTAAAACAGGGCGATCCGACCCTCTATGCTCTGATCAGCGATGGAGATGGAGGGATTCACCGAATTCGGATCGGAAACTATTTGGGTAAGAATCATGGCCGGGTGATGAATGTTACTGAGTCACAAATTGAGCTGGTCGAAATTGTTTCAGATGGTCAGGGGGGCTGGTTTGAGCGTCCCAGGACTATGGGTCTAAAGGAAGTTAATTGATGATAGTGAATCGAGCACCAAGTGAGAGTTATTTGGAGAAGAAGATGAAAGCGCTTATTTGTAAGGGTTGGTTCACTCTCGTTGCGCTAATGATGGGTGGGTTGGCACAAGCCGCAAACCTCACGGGAATTGATTTTGTTGCGTTGCCAGGTGACCGTACTGAGGTGAAGCTTAGCTTCGATACCCCGCCACCAGTGCCGAAAGGCTATTCGATTGAACAGCCTGCGAGAATAGTTTTGGATTTTGAAGGGGTGTCGAACTCTCTTACTGAGAAATATCACCAGCTTTCTAAAGGGAATACTCAAAATGTTACTGTTTTGGAAGCAGGTGGGCGTACAAGGGTTATCGTCAATTTACTAGAGTTGGTTCCATATGCAACTTCTTTAAATGGCAACGCAATTTTTGTTGAGTTGGGTGCATCTCAGAGTTCCCAAGCGATGCAAAGCAATGTTCCGCAGACGCAAACTTCATCTGCGGCCGCCCCTTCAGGCAAGCTTAGTATTACTGATATTGATTTTCGGCGGGGAGAAGGCGGGGACGGCCGGGTTATTGTTAACATGAGTAGTGATAAAGTCAGTGTCGATATGGCTGAAGAAGCCGGTAATATTAAGTTGGTGTTTGTAGGAGTCAGTTTGCCAGCAGAGTTGCGTCGTCGTCTTGACGTTATCGATTTTGCTACACCAGTACAAATTGTAGATTCATATGTTGAAGAAAACGATGCTGTGGTAATGGTTCGGCCTCAGGGAGAATTTGATTATTTGGCATATCAGTCGGACAATCAGTTTACTTTGGCAGTAGAACCCCTCACCGTTGAAGAGTCAGAGCAGCGGCAGAAAGATAAGTTTCCCTATTCAGGTGAGAAACTTTCTCTGAACTTCCAGGATATTGAAGTGCGCTCAGTCCTGCAGTTAATTGCAGATTTTACTGGTCTGAACTTGGTTGCCAGCGATACTGTTGGTGGGAGAATTACCCTACGGCTGCAAAATGTTCCATGGGATCAGGCGCTTGAGTTGGTGCTTAAAACTAAGGGTCTTGACCAGAGGCGAGTAGGGAATGTTTTATTGGTTGCTCCTGCGGAAGAAATTGCCGCTCGGGAAAGGCTGGAGCTTGAAGCTAGTAAGCAGGTAAAAGAATTAGCGCCTGTGCGCTTGGAGGTAATTCAGATCAATTATGCTAAAGCTGCCGATATTGTGACTCTTCTCGAGGCAGATAATGACTTGATATCAGAGCGTGGCTTTATAAGTTCAGACGTGCGCACCAATACAATTAGCATAAGAGAAAGTTCCGAGAAGGTCGCGGAGGTTCGTCGTCTCATTAGCACCTGGGATGTCCCTGTAAGTCAAGTGCTTATCGAAGCGCGTATTGTTAGAGCGAGAACTGACGCTATTGACGAGTTAGGTATTACTTGGGGGGGGACAAGGTTTAAAGAAAATGGGTCAGGTGATTGGATTATTGGTGGCGGTTCAAATTCGAATATTGAAGCTTTTAATGGATTAAACGAATTTCGTCAGGACCCAACGGGTGATTTGCCAACAATAGCAAGTTTTCCAGATGCGTTGGCAGTAGATTTGGGGGTGACTAGAACGAATGCTTCCAGTATTGCCATTGGGTTTCAGCAAGGTTTTAACGTCCTGCAATTAGAATTGTCTGCTTTCGAATCAGATGGAAAAGGCGAGATTGTCGCGCAACCAAAAATTGTCACCGCTGATCGTCAGACAGCACGAATAGAGTCTGGTGAAGAGATTCCTTACCAGGAAGCGTCTTCAAGTGGCGCAACATCTGTGTCGTTCAAAAAAGCGGTATTGTCTTTAGAGGTTACACCGCAGATTACACCTGACGATAAGATTATTATGGATCTCGTAATAAACCAGGATAGCCGAGGCGCAACAACGGCAGGGATACCCAGTATTGATACCAATGAAATTACAACACAGGTATTGGTTGGAAATGGTGAGACTATTGTTCTGGGCGGTATATTCACTGCCGAACAATCTGAAACTATCACTAAGACCCCGTTTCTTGGAGATATACCGTATCTTGGTCGTTTATTCACAAAGACTGAACAAAATGATGAGCGTTCAGAGTTGTTAGTGTTCATTACGCCAAAACTCATTACCAACGGCTTGATCGAAAACTGATTCAAGCTCCTGTTAATATAAAGCCACCTTCGGGTGGCTTTATTCGTTATAAAAGCCCCAAGCTAGAGCTTAGGCCCAAACTCATGATATGCTCCGCAGCGCTTTTGGCGATAGGCGATGATGCATGCAAGAGAGTAAACATAATGTTGTTTTGGTCGGTCCAATGGGTACCGGCAAGACAACCATTGGCAAAATGCTGGCTAAGGAAATGCACTTCGAATTCAAGGATTCTGACCGGGAAATTGAAGAGCGTTCCGGAGCTGATATTCCCTGGATTTTTGACGTGGAAGGCGAAGCAGGGTTTCGGGCGCGTGAAAAGTCTGTTATTGAAGAGCTTTCACAGATTCCGGACATTGTAGTAGCAACAGGTGGCGGAGCAGTTGTCAGCCCGGAAAATCAGCACCATCTGAAAGTTAACGGGTTTGTCGTCTATCTTCACACTTCTGTTGAACAGCAATACCAGCGCACCCGCAAAGACAGAAAACGACCTCTTTTACAAAGCAAAGATCCCAAGACAGTATTGCAAAATCTAATGGCTGTTCGTGAGCCCATCTACCGCTCATTGGCAGACTATGTTATTAGTACAGATCAAAAGCGCCCGAGAGCCGTTGTCAGAGAAATTATCAAAGCTATTCATGAGTGCGCTTCCTGGAACCGTCATTCTCAAAAGGTCGAATAATAGTGGAAGTCTTAAACGTTGATCTTGATGATCGTAGCTACCCGATATTTATAGGGTCCGGCGTATTGGACAATCCTGAGTTGCTGGCAAGATACATCTCCGGGCGACAGGTAATGATTGTTACAAATGAAACTGTTGCCCCTATCTACCTTGATAAAGTTAAATCATTACTGGTTGGCTTTGATGTAGATGTCACCGTTCTTGAAGATGGTGAAGAATTTAAGAACCTGGAATCGTTGAATCTAATATTCGATCATCTTATCGGTCAGCGTCATAACCGGGCAACGACCTTGATAGCGTTGGGTGGTGGTGTGGTCGGCGACATGACTGGCTTTGCAGCGGCCTCCTATCAACGTGGGGTTAACTTTATACAGGTCCCAACAACCTTGTTATCGCAAGTGGATTCCTCCGTAGGTGGTAAAACCGGTATTAATCACCCTCAGGGTAAGAACATGATTGGGGCGTTTTATCAGCCTCAAGCCGTATTGATTGACACATCTACCCTGAAAACACTGCCGGATAATCAGTTTTCTGCCGGTCTGGCTGAAGTCATAAAGTATGGGTTGATCAGTGATATTGCCTTTCTCGAATGGATTGAGCTCAACTTGGATAGCCTGATGGCTATGGATGATGAGGTTTTGGAATTTGCCATTAAGCGTTCTTGTGAAATCAAGGCGCACATTGTGTCTCAAGATGAAACTGAGCAGGGTGTGCGTGCAATATTGAATCTTGGTCATACTTTTGGGCATGCCATCGAGGCTTTCACACACTATAAAGAGTGGTTGCATGGAGAAGCTGTTGCTGCTGGAACCGTTATGGCGGCAGATCTCTCCAAACGAAGTGGAAATCTTACCGAGGCTGATGTAGAGCGAATAATTCGATTGTTCAGTAAGGCGAACCTGCCTGTCAGGCCGCCGCAATCCATGGGGTGTGATGACTTTGTTCGCTATATGTCGATTGATAAAAAGGTGCTGGATGGTCAGCTTCGCCTGATACTATTGCAGAAGCTGGGTAATGCATGCATATCCTCTGATTTTGCGCCAGCCCACCTGGAACAAACGTTGTCTGCCTTCGCCCGACATTAGGGCTAATGCTATGTCCATCAAGGAAAAAATTCGAGATCCAGCGTTTACTGCCGCTCATTGGCAGCAACAATACGGCGTTAATGTCGACCCATTTGGTCTGCTAAACGACTGCTTCTATACGGGCTGTCAGCGGCAGGAAAATCTCGATAATTTGCGACACTTAGTGCATTTTTCCGACCATATCCTGGTTGTTACCGGTGATAAGGGTTGCGGCAAGACCTACCTTCTTGAGCAATTGAAAGAGTATGAAAAGGATGCTCTAAAAATTGTCTGGATTACACCAGGTCTTCTTGAAGGTAGTTCCAGTCTTGTCATACAGCTGGCAAAGCAAATGGGAGTGGCCGTATCAAAGGGTGAAACCATTGAAAAAGTCGCCACACGAATTCTCGAAACCTGTGCCAGCCGTTTTAGCCATGGGCTGCGGACCTTGTTCATTATAGATGACGCACATGAGCTGTCTGACGAGAGTCTGGAACTATTGGCCAAGCGTTTCAATCCACGGCATTCAGGGGCTTTTGGTCTGGTGCTTCTCGCTCAGCAACAGATGATTGATCAGATCCGTCGTTTATTTCCAGCTTCTGAGATTCAGCCTTTTCATCAGTTGCAACTTCGGAACTTCTCTGCGCAAGATTCGGCTAACTATGTTAAATACCGACTGGAAAAGTCAGGCTGGAGTGGTACTCCAGCTATACCAGACGCGGTATCGGATAAGATTCATCAGCTTGGGAAAGGGTTGCCTGGTCGTATCAATAGAATTGCTGCATCAGTCCTTTTGACAGGCTTGGAACAAAAAAAAGCCTCTGGTCTGCGCCCACGGCAACTAAGTGTGTTGTTTGCCGGCTTGGTGTTTACAGCCCTGGGTTTGGCAGTGCTGCTAGTGGGGATTCAATATGCGGGAGATTCTGCAGACTCGCCGAAATCCCCAGACTCCGAGCAGGCGCGATATACTATTCAGCTTCCTCAACAGGCCGCTGAAAGTGAAGATGCCTCATTGATTCCTCAGATTGCATCGGAGCAAGATGATGCAGTCTTTTCTAAGATTCCAAACACTGGTGAGGTAGAAGCGGACTCTATCGAAGAGGTAGCTTCAGATGTCGTTGCCAGTGATAAGTCTGAGCAAGATGTCGCTGCTGTTAATAAATTATCCAAGCTGCCTGAAACTGGTTCAAGTCAAAAATCTGCTTCAGCCGGCGACGTGGATGGAGCTACAACTGGCAGTCAAATGACTGAGTCCTCCAAATCGATGGTCGTAGCTGTTGAGGGTTCTGACCTGGTGCAGAAAGAGCCGATCCCGCAGGAAATAGTGCAAAAGTCTGGAGAAAGTACCTCCGACGAGACTGGCCGCGAGTCGTTGGCGGCAGATACTACGGCAGTGGTGCCGAAGCCTGCAGCCAGAACATCTGCTGATCTGCTCAAGCGTGAGCAAGCTTGGGTGCGTTCTCAGCCTTCCGGTAGCTGGACCATACAGGTAATGGGATCCTTGTCCGAGCAAACCATACGCAGCTTTTTAAATAGGCGTCAGGATAAAAATAGCTATTTTTATGTTCATTCTTTTTATCAGGAAAAAGACTGGTATGTCGTTTTGCATGGAGTTTATTCTGATAAAGAGGCTGCCAGGGCAGGACTAGCTGCATTACCATCAGATATTCAGGATGCAGGAGCCTGGATTAGAAGCCTCTCTGGCGTGCAAGTTGCCTCTGATTAAGAAGCCTTATGCTTATTTTCTGAAACTAATTGTTTGGCTTTTACCTTAGTCACCAACCTACGTCCCGGGTTTGTCGTGCTATTGGCCCTGAAACGAAACCTTTACAGATGGGCTTCGTAATACCATGATGGCCGTTTAGGTACTATTACTTATTAACAATTCCCTTTAGATTTGAGCAATGGCCTGCCCGAGTGTAGAATGGGCGGCCCATTTTTGCCTATCAAAAGCGATTTTTATCGAGATTATGGTTGGTAAGCTTTTGATTTGTAAGGATTTGAATGAGAGAAAATTTATGAAAACAGGTCTGTATCAACCTAGTGAGTTCAAAGACAATTGCGGGTTTGGTCTAATCGCCCATATGCAAGGCGAGCGTAGTCATGACCTCCTGCGTACCGCAATTGAGTCGCTCACCTGTATGACACATCGCGGCGGTATTGCTGCAGATGGCAAAACAGGCGACGGTTGTGGTCTCCTGATACAGAAGCCAGATTCATTTTTGCGCGAAGTCGCCAGAGAGGATCTTGGTATTGAATTGGGATCCCGCTTTGCTGTCGGCATGGTGTTTTTAAATACTGACCCGGCCAAAGCCAAGTATGCTCGTGAGCAGTTGGAAGCGGCTTTGAGTTCAGAGGGATTAAAATCGCTTGGTTGGCGGGTAGTGCCAACTGACACTGCTTGCTTGGGCCCGATGGCACTGGATTGTCTGCCTGGTATAGAGCAGCTGTTTGTTGGTGTCGATAATAGCCTGGATCAACACGAATTCAGTATCAAGTTATTCGTCGCCCGTCGTAAGGCCGAAAAGGCACTGGTAGAAGATTCAGAGTTCTACATTTGCTCACTTTCCGATCAGGTGCTGTCGTACAAAGGCTTGATGATGCCTGTGGATTTGCCTAACTTTTATAAAGATCTGGGTGATGAGCGTCTTGAAACTGCAATTTGTGTGTTTCATCAGCGCTTCTCCACGAACACCATGCCTCGCTGGCCGTTGGCCCAGCCTTTCCGTTATCTGGCGCATAATGGTGAAATCAATACCGTAGAAGGAAACCGCAACTGGGCACTGGCCCGTGCCAACAAGTTCAAGACTGATCTACTGCCGGACCTACAGGAGCTTCAGCCGATTGTTAACCGTACCGGTTCTGATTCCTCCTCAATGGACAACATGTTGGAAGTTCTGCTGGCCGGCGGTGTCGATCTGTTTCGTGCCGTGCGCATGATGATTCCACCCGCATGGCAAAATGTGGATACCATGGATGCAGACCTGCGCGCTTTCTATGAATACAACTCCATGCATATGGAGCCCTGGGATGGCCCAGCAGGTGTGGTCTTGACCGATGGTCGCTATGCGGTATGTCTGTTGGATCGTAACGGCTTACGTCCGTCGCGTTGGGTTATCACTAAAAACGGATTTATTACTCTGGCCTCAGAGATCGGCACCTATAGTTATAAGCCGGAAGATGTGGTTGCCAAAGGCCGTGTAGGTCCTGGTCAGATATTGGCTGTGGATACCCAGTCCGGTGAGGTTCTGCATACACGTGACATAGATGATCGTCTGAAATCTGCCAAGCCCTATAAAAAGTGGTTGCGCGAGAACGCGCTACGAATTGAGACCAAGCTCAATCAGCAGACACCAGACTTTGCGCTGATGAGTAAAGATGAACTCACCGCATACATGAAAATGTATATGGTGACATTTGAAGAGCGGGATCAGGTATTGCGTCCACTGGCTGAAACAGGCCAGGAGGCTGTGGGGTCCATGGGTGATGACACACCCACGGCTGTGCTTTCTGACAAAGTTCGTTCCGTAGCAGACTACTTCCGTCAAAAATTTGCCCAGGTTACCAACCCCCCTATCGATCCTTTGCGCGAAACTATCGTTATGTCGCTGGAAACCTGTTTGGGCGCTGAACGCAACGTATTTGAGGAAAGCCCTGAGCATGCCAACAGGATTATTCTAAGCACACCAGTACTGTCCCCAGCTAAATTCCTGCGCATCATCGCGGACGACCGCCCGGGCTTTGAAACTGAAACTATTTCATTGTCGTTCCGTCCTGAGCTAGGGCTGAAACAAGCAGTGGAATCTGTGACTGATCAGGCAGAACAGGCTGTTCGCAGAGGTAAAGTACTGCTGGTGCTGAGCGACAAAAACATCAAAGAGGGTGATTTGCCGATTAATACCTTTATGGCAACTGGTGCCGTGCATCATCGCCTGGTGGAAAAAGGCCTGCGAACCGACTCCAACATTATTGTGGAAACTGCCTGGGCTCGTGATCCGCATCATTTTGCTGTGCTCTTCGGTTTTGGCGCAACGGCGGTATACCCCTATCTGGCTTATCAGGTACTGAATGATTTGATTAATTCAGGTCAGGTACTGATTGATCCTATTGAGGCGAAGAACAACTATCGTAGAGGGATCAATAAAGGGCTGTTGAAAATACTCTCCAAAATGGGAATTTCCACTATCGCCTCCTATCGCGGTGCGCAGCTTTTTGAAGCAGTCGGACTGTCAGGCGAAATTGTCGATCTCTGTTTTAAGGGGGTGGCGAGCCGGATTGAAGGTGCCACTTTCTACGATATACAGAGTGAACAGGAGCATCTGGCGAAACTGGCTTGGAATAAGCGCAAGCCCATTCTTCAGGGCGGTTCACTGAAGTTTATTCACGGTGGCGAGTACCATGCCTACAATCCTGATGTTATCCGTACCCTGCAGGATGCCGTCCAGAATGGCGACTATGGGATATACCAGGAGTACGCATCCTACGTCAATGGCCGTCCGGTAACGACTATCCGCGATTTGTTTACCTTTTCTGACAAGCTTAAAGCCATTGAACTTGACGAAGTTGAACCGGTAGAAAATATATACAAACGGTTTGACTCTGCAGCTATGTCCATAGGGGCGTTGTCGCCTGAGGCACATGAAGCTCTTGCCGTGGCAATGAACCGTCTTGGCGGACGTTCCAATTCCGGTGAGGGCGGCGAAGATCCGGCCCGTTATGGCACCGAGCGTCGTTCCAAAATCCGCCAGGTCGCCTCCGGGCGCTTTGGCGTAACCCCTCACTATCTGGTTGGGGCGGAAGTGCTGCAAATCAAAGTGGCTCAGGGCGCCAAGCCTGGCGAGGGTGGTCAGCTGCCCGGCGGTAAAGTCAATGAGTTGATTGCCCGTTTGCGTTTCTCGGTACCTGGTGTAACGCTAATATCGCCACCACCGCACCACGATATTTACTCTATTGAAGATCTGGCCCAGTTGATCTTTGATCTGAAGCAGGTTAACCCTGAAGCTTTGGTTTCGGTAAAACTGGTATCTGAGCCAGGCGTCGGTACGATTGCTGCGGGTGTTGCCAAGGCATACGCGGATCTGATCACAATTTCCGGCTATGACGGCGGCACAGGTGCCAGTCCATTAACTTCGATCAAGTATGCCGGCTCTCCTTGGGAGCTCGGTCTGTCCGAAGCTCATCAAACCCTTCGTGGTAACGATTTGCGTGGCAAGGTTCGCCTGCAGACGGACGGTGGTCTGAAAACTGGTCTGGATGTTGTCAAAGCGGCAATTCTGGGAGCAGAGAGCTTCGGTTTCGGTACTGGACCTATGGTAGCACTGGGCTGTAAGTATCTGCGTATCTGCCACCTGAATAACTGTGCGACCGGCGTTGCTACCCAAAACAAAGCCCTGCGTGACAAACACTTCCAGGGCACTGTAGAAATGGCGATGAACTACTTCAAGTTTGTTGCAGCCGAGACCCGCGAATGGATGGCCAGGATAGGTGTTCGTACGCTGGAAGAGTTGGTTGGCAGAACTGATTTGCTGAAAATCCTGCCAGGCAATACGCCTAAGCAGCGCAATCTGAATTTGACTCCAATTCTTTGCAGCGACAATATCCCAGCCGATAAGCCCCATACCTGTCAGGTAGAACGTAATATTCCCTATGACCAGGGAAGCCTGGCGGAAAAAATGGTCGCGACCACCCTGCAGGCGATTGAAAACAAAACCGGTGGTGACTTCGCTTTTGATGTCACCAACTGTGATCGTTCCATCGGTGCCCGGCTTTCAGGCGAAATTGCCAGGCGACACGGCAATCTCGGTATGGCGGACAGCCCGATAGTGCTGAAGCTTACCGGTACAGCAGGGCAAAGCTTCGGTGTCTGGAACGCCGGTGGCCTGCATATGCTCCTGGAAGGTGACGCTAACGATTACGTTGGGAAAGGCATGACTGGCGGTAAGCTGACAATTCGTCCGCCTGCTGTAAGCTCATTCGCTTCTCAGGAAACTGCCATTATCGGCAATACCTGCCTCTATGGCGCAACCGGCGGCAAGTTGTTTGCAGCAGGTGTGGCTGGTGAGCGTTTTGCTGTGCGTAACTCTGGTGCACATGTTGTGGTTGAGGGCGTGGGTGATCACTGCTGTGAGTACATGACAGGCGGTATGGTGGCGGTGCTCGGAAAAACCGGATATAACTTTGGTGCCGGGATGACCGGTGGTTTTGCCTATGTTCTGGATCTGGAAAATCGTTTCGTGGACCGCTATAACCACGAGCTGGTGGAAATTCACCGGATCACCAGTGAACAAACTGAAGCCTACCGGAATCACCTGCGTGATGTTATCGCAGAGCATATAGCAGAAACCGGCAGTAACTGGGTGCAGAATATTTGGGACAACTTTGACGATTATGTCGGCCGTTTCTGGCTGGTCAAACCCAAAGCCGCAAGTTTGGCCAGTTTGTTCGACAGCACACGTGCCCGTCCGGAATAGAATCCGGGCGCGGTACCTGCCGCAGAATACGTGTAAAGAATCCCTTTTATTGATTGATGAGTTTAGAGGTTATAACGCATGGCTGAGAGACTGAGTAATAACTTTCAGTTCCTCGATGTAGGAAGGCAAGACCCGGACAAGTTGCCTGTTAGCCGGCGCAAGAAAAAGTTCGTGGAGATCTACAAGCCTTTCAAAGAGGAAGAGGCTAAAGACCAGTCTCATCGCTGTTTGGAGTGCGGCAATCCCTACTGTGAGTGGAAGTGTCCCGTACACAACTTTATTCCGAACTGGTTGAAGCTGATTTCTGAAGGCAACATCATGGAAGCGGTGGAGCTATCCCATCAAACCAATACGTTGCCGGAAGTTTGCGGGCGGGTGTGCCCTCAGGATCGTCTCTGTGAGGGGGCTTGTACTCTGAATGACGGCTTTGGTGCTGTTACCATCGGTTCAGCAGAAAAATATATTACCGATACTGCCTTTGCCTTGGGCTGGCGCCCGGACATGTCCAAAGTGGTGATGACCGACAAGAAGGTGGCCATCATAGGCGCGGGTCCGGCAGGGTTGGGTTGTGCGGATGTTCTTATCCGCAATGGCATCAAGCCGGTGGTCTTTGACCGCTATCCTGAAATTGGTGGTTTGCTGACTTTCGGTATTCCTGAGTTCAAACTGGAAAAAACCGTCATGTCACGCCGCCGTGAGGTGTTTGAAGGTATGGGAATTGAGTTCCGCCTTAATACTGAAGTCGGAAAGGACGTAACCTTGCAGTCCCTGCTGAATGAGTACGACGCTGTATTCATGGGCATGGGAACTTATAACTACATGAAAGGTGGGTTCCCAGGCGAAGAGTTGCTTGGCGTATATGATGCACTGCCGTATCTGATTTCCAACGTGAATCGTTGCCTGGAGTTCGAAAAATCACCTGATGATTACATCGATATGAAGGGGCAGCGAGTAGTGATTCTTGGTGGTGGTGATACCGCGATGGACTGTAACCGTACGGCGATTCGTCAGGGTGCCAAGAGTGTTAGCTGTGCATATCGTCGTGATGAGGCGAACATGCCCGGTTCACGTAAAGAAGTCGTTAATGCCAAGGAAGAAGGGGTTAACTTTCTGTTCAACCGTCAGCCGATTGCTATTATCGGTGAAGACAAGGTCGAAGGCGTTAAAGTTGTGCAGACCCGCTTGGGGGAAGCTGACGAAAATGGACGCCGCCGTCCTGAAGTCGTGCCTGGAAGTGAAGAGGTGTTACCTGCCGATGCTGTGTTGATCGCGTTTGGTTTCCGCCCAAGCCCAACACCATGGATGCAGGAATTTGGCGTTGAACTGGATGATTCCGGCAGAGTTATTGCCCCGGAAACCCAGCAGTTCAAATTCCAAACCACCAATGAAAAGATCTTTGCCGGTGGTGATATGGTCAGAGGGTCTGACCTGGTTGTGACTGCCATCTGGGAAGGGCGCCAGGCGGCTGAAGGTATCCTGGATTACCTGGAAGTCTGAGAATTCAGCGCAGGCTAATCCTCTGTGAGAACAAAAAAAGGCATGGTTAACCATGCCTTT
Source organism: Hahella sp. (assembly GCA_050299855.1). Classification (GTDB taxonomy): domain Bacteria; phylum Pseudomonadota; class Gammaproteobacteria; order Pseudomonadales; family Oleiphilaceae; genus Hahella. The sequence goes on along the minus strand of JBNKWQ010000052.1, from coordinate 73,631 downwards.
TTTGTTTGGCTAAAACGGTGATCTTGGTTATTGTGGTCAGGTTTTTGGCAGGTGGTGTTTTGAGGCTGTTGGCGATATCCGCACTTTCACTTTCCCAGGCGGTCGTTACCCATTTGCATGAGTTAGTTTTGGAGAATCAATGTCTGAATTAAAGAACGATCGATTTTTACGTGCGCTTATGCGCCAACCCGTGGACGTCACCCCGGTATGGATGATGCGCCAGGCCGGTCGCTATTTACCTGAATACCGTGCCTCCAGGGCACAGGCAGGTAGTTTTATGGATTTATGTACCAATCCGGATTTTGCCTGCGAAGTGACCCTGCAACCCCTGGAACGTTATCCGCTGGATGCAGCTATCCTGTTTTCAGATATTTTGACGGTGCCGGATGCGATGGGGCTAGGGCTATATTTTGAAACCGGCGAAGGGCCGCGCTTTAAAAAAACCGTTCGCACGATGGAAGACGTCCGGGCATTGCCGGTAACCAAAGCAGAAGTGGATCTGGATTACGTCATGAAGGCGGTTTCCACCATTCGTGGCGCTTTGAATGGCAGGGTTCCGTTAATAGGTTTCTCCGGTAGCCCTTGGACATTGGCAACCTATATGGTCGAGGGTGGTTCCAGTAAAGACTTCCGCGAAATCAAGAAGCTGGCCTACGGTAACCCTGATGTCTTGCATGAGTTGCTCGACAAGCTCGCCCTCTCGGTGACGGACTATCTGAATGCCCAAATACGAGCCGGCGCCCAGGCGGTGCAGATTTTTGATACCTGGGGCGGCTCACTAACACGCGAAGGCTATCTAAATTTTTCGCTTGCCTACATGAAAAAGATTGTCGATGGCCTGATACGTGAACACGAAGGGCGTCCTGTTCCGGTCATTATGTTTACCAAAAATGGTGGTCAGTGGCTGGAGTCTATGGCAGCCACCAGTGTTGATGCCCTGGGACTGGACTGGACCACCGATATCGGCGATGCCCGTCAGCGAGTTGGGAGCCAAGTGGCATTGCAGGGGAATATGGATCCGGCTGTGCTTTATGCTTCTCCAGAGGCTATTCGTGAACAGGTGGCTCATATCCTCGGTAGGTTTGGGCAAGGCAATGGTCATGTGTTCAATCTCGGCCATGGCATTACGCCTGAAGTAGATCCTGCCAATGCAGGTGTGTTTATTAATGCAGTGCATGAGTTTAGTCGCCAATACCATCAATCCTGAAACCTGTGCCTACAATTCTGAAAGCCTTTACCGGTAGTCCAAAAAATAGGTTCTTGACTCAATATGGCCAAAGCTAAAGTCCAGTTTGTCTGTACCGAATGTGGCGCTGACTACCGTAAATGGGTAGGTCAGTGCCTGCAATGCCACGCCTGGAATACCATTAGTGAGTTCCGTGAAGCGGCAGCCCGGCCGGGTTCGGCCCGGGTTGCGGGTGGTGGCTATACCGGCCAGCGGGCTCAATTGCAAAGCCTGGATCAGGTCGAGCTGGAAGAGCTTCCCAGAGTCGCTACTGGGAGTCCTGAGCTGGACCGTGTGCTGGGTGGTGGTCTGGTGCCTGGCTCTGTTGTGCTGTTAGGCGGGCACCCTGGGGCAGGCAAGAGCACGCTCTTACTGCAAACTACCTGCCGACTGGCGCGGGATGTGAAGGTGCTTTATGTCACTGGTGAAGAATCCGTACAGCAAATCGCCATGCGTTCAAAACGTCTGCAGTTGGATTCCCATGGTCTGCAGGTGATGGCGGAAACGGATGTAGAGGCGATTGTCCATACCGCACAGGACTTCACGCCAAACGTTATGGTGGTCGATAGTATCCAGGTTATGTTCAATGCCGAGTTACAGTCAGCGCCTGGTAGTGTGGCCCAGGTCCGGGAGGCAGCGGCAGCGCTAACCCGATTTGCCAAGCAATCCGGCACCATTGTGCTGATAGTTGGTCACGTTACCAAAGATGGTTCGCTGGCGGGCCCCAAAGTTCTGGAGCATATGATTGATGCCTCGATTATGCTCGAAGGCAGCGAAGACAGCCGCTATCGTACCCTGCGCGCCATCAAGAATCGTTTCGGCGCGGTTAATGAGCTGGGGGTGTTTGCCATGCTTGAGACCGGCTTGAAGGATGTAAAAAATCCGAGCGCAATATTTCTGAACCGTGATGGAGAAGTCGCAGCAGGCAGCACAGTGACGGTTATCTGGGAAGGTACCCGGCCTTTACTGGTGGAAATACAGGCGCTGGTAGACCAGGGTTACGGTGCTGCACCACGTAGATTGGCCGTGGGGATGGAGCCGCAACGTTTAGGGTTGCTGTTGGCTGTGTTGCATCGGCATGGCGGATTGCATGTCGGTGACCAGGACGTTTTTATTAACGTGGTAGGCGGCGTTAAGGTGGCTGAAACCAGTGCGGACCTGTCTGTTTTACTGGCAATTGCCTCCAGTTTTCGTGATCGAACAATTCCACGGGACTGGGTGGTGTTTGGTGAAGTTGGTCTGTCAGGGGAGATTCGTCCTGTCAGCAGCGGCCAGGAGAGAGTAATGGAAGCCTCTAAACATGGCTTTACCAAGGCGATAGTGCCGCACGCCAATGTGCCACGAAAAATACCCGAAGGGATGGTTGTGCAGGGCGTCAGTAAACTGCAAGAAGCGTTGGAGCTATTGTAGTGCCCGCTTAGCCCTCCATCAGGCTGGCGAGTTCCCTTTCCAGCAATTTAGGATCGCCAAGGTTTAATTCCACGAGTCTCCTCAGAACTGAGGCACTGTCCAGATCCATGTTTTCACAGTGAAAGCCCAGTTGTGTGGCTCCTTCGTGCCGGACACTTGCAGCAAAACGAATGTAGGTTTCGGTATCAATTTCGATCTGAATCCGGAATATTGCGCTGGTTTGGGCGTTGTCCCAATGATTTGGTTTGCTGATCAGGGCACCTCTGAAAGAAATGTCGATCAGATCAGCAAACCACTTTCGCGACTCCTGCTGAATGGTGACCGAAGCCTGAAAAGGGATACGCTGGAAACGGCGGCGTTCAGAGTTTGGATCTTCTGCGGACATGTGTCGGATTCCTTAACTGTACTTTAAAACTATAGTCCGTGTTTGGCAGAAGTTCACGTCAGCGAACCACCATTTCAGATCAGATAATTATTTGTAAAGCCTGGAGATCTGGCTGATTGGTGAGAAAGGCGATTTATTAAATGGGAGGGGACCGGGGAGAAAGCGCTCTCCCCGGTAGTGGAATCAGGCCAAACGCTTGTACTTGACCCTTTTGGGGACGGCAGCACTAACCCCCACACGTTTCTTGTAATCCTCGTCATATTCAGTGAAGTTGCCTTCAAACCAGACCACTTCGCTGTCCCCTTCATAGGCCAGGATATGGGTCGCAATCCGGTCCAGGAACCAGCGATCGTGGGAGATGACCACGGCACAACCCGGGAATGCCAGCAAGGCCTCTTCCAGCGCCCGGAGCGTTTCCACATCGAGGTCATTAGTGGGCTCGTCGAGCAGCAGCACATTACCGCCCTGCTTGAGAAGTTTGGCGAGGAACAGACGATTACGTTCGCCACCGGAGAGTTCACTGACTCTTTTCTGTTGATCGCTACCGCGGAAATTAAAGCGTGACAAGTAAGCGCGTGAAGGGGTGCGGTATTGTCCCACTTCGATCATGTCCAGGCCGTCGCTGACTTCCTCCCAGACCGTTTTGCTATCGTCCAACTCACGCATTTGTCCTACATAGGCCAATTGCACGGTTTCGCCGACACGAATACTGCCGCTATCGGGTCCCTCTATGCCTGCCAGCATCTTGAATAAGGTGGATTTACCTGCTCCGTTTCCACCGATCACCCCGACGATGCTGCCGGCAGGAACATTGAAGCTCAGGTGCTCGAAGAGAACCTTGTCACCGTATCGTTTGCTGACGTCATCGATTTCAAAGACAACGTTGCCAAGACGTGGGCCGGGCGGAATATAAATCTCATTGGTTTCGTTACGGCTCTGGAAATCCTGGGAGGATAGTTCTTCAAAACGTGCCAGACGGGCCTTGCTTTTGGCATGGCGGCCCTTGGCGTTGCTACGCACCCACTCAAGTTCGGACTTAATGGTTTTCTGATGGGCCGCTTCTGAGCGCTCTTCCTGTTCCAGGCGAATTTCCTTGGCTTCCAGCCATTGGCTATAGTTGCCTTCGTAAGGAATACCGCGACCACGGTCCAGCTCCAAAATCCAGCCTGCAGCATTATCCAGGAAGTAGCGGTCGTGTGTGATTGCCACTACTGTACCGGGATATTCCAGCAGGAAGCGTTCGAGCCAGGCAACGCTTTCGGCATCCAAGTGGTTGGTAGGTTCGTCCAGTAGCAGCATGTCTGGCTTAGAAAGCAATAGTTTGCACAGTGCTACACGGCGCCTTTCTCCACCGGACAGTTTGCTCACGTCTGCTTCCCAGGGAGGGAGGCGAAGAGCGTTTGCTGCGACTTCCAGTGTTCGATCCAGGTTATGTCCGTCAGTGGCCTGAATGATCGCTTCCAGTTTGGCCTGCTCGGCTGCCAGCGCGTCGAAATCGGCGTCTGGTTCGGCGTAGGCAGCATAGACTTCATCGAGACGAGTCAGCGCGCCTTTGATCTCACTTACCGCTTCTTCAATGTTGCCGCGTACGTCTTTGCTTTCATCCAAATGAGGTTCCTGAGGCAGGTAACCGACGTTAAGACCCGGCTGCGGCCTGGCTTCGCCCTGTATATCGGTATCAAGGCCGGCCATGATGCGCAGCAGCGTGGATTTACCTGAACCATTGAGGCCCAGAACTCCGATCTTGGCGCCGGGGAAAAAGGAGAGGGAAATATCTTTCAGGATCTCGCGCTTCGGTGGAACCACCTTGCCGACGCGATTCATGGTGTAGACATAAGAACCTGTTTTACCTGTTTTGTCACCTTTTGACATATTGTATTTTTCCTTTTAGTCACTATTTACGCGCCCTTATAAGACTTTTCGTGCACGAAATGTAAATTTCAAAAAGTTAAGTTGTATTTGATTGTAGATTTGGTCGTTACTTTAGTTAAAAAAGTTAAGTTTTGGGAGCGGATTATGAGTCACCAAACAGTAGAGATAATGTTAAATGGTTTTAGAGCAAAGTTGTTAATGAAAGAGTGCTTCCCTGTCTATTATCCAAATCTTTATGCAACCATCGAGCTCTCAGCTCGAGCATTGAATACACAAAAAAAGTATCTTGATCACATTGGGTTATTTGAGGATTTTCTTGAGTATGAGTCGATAGATCTGATTACCCGCTTGGAACAACGGCCTGAGTCCAGTTATCTGACCGATGAAGAGATCTCTCGCTTTGTCGCGGACGCGGCTTTCCAAAAAACAACTTTAGATAAAAAATATAGAGGTGCTCGACTGATTCCTGCAGCGTTTAAATGCGTGGGTAGAGTACATGCTCAACAGCGGCTTGAGTCTGTGCGGGACTACCTCAAATTTCTCTATGACAAACTAGGCGATAGTTCCACGAGCGAAGGAGCGATTGATGACGTATATCTGCGCTTTAATCGCAAGATAAAAGCTGCTAAACCTGCGTGGAAAAAGGGCAAGGTTGACGATATGAAAGGTCTTGCCCATCAGGAACGTGAGCGTTTGTTGGAAGTCATGCATCCAGAGAGTGCTGAGAATCCATTCGCAAATAAAGCGCTGAAGTTGCGTAATTATATCGTGTTGCTGTTGGGGCTCGACATGGGGTTGCGTCGTTCTGAAATGCTACTAATTAAAATTTGCGATATTCATTGGCATAGCGGTCAGCTAGCCATTGTTAATCTTGAGAATGAGGCGATCGATGTGCGTCCAGACGCCCCTCAATTTAAGACCCACGAGCGTCAGCTGGTGATGAGTGATGAGCTTAGCTGGGCGCTAAAGGATTATGTGGATAATTATCGAATCTTGAAGAAGTCATCTGCGGCCAAAAAGCATCCTTTCTTGTTGGTATCCCATCGTCGAAATGAAGGCAAGGCATTGAGCATTAAAGCGCTGGATGGCGTTCTGCCTCGTTTGGGAGCTGCAGTGCCAGAACTGAAACACATTCATCTTCATATACTGCGTCATGATGCAGTCTATACACTGCTAGAAAGTATGAGGGATGAGTTGGATGCCCTTACGCCAGAGTATTGCACGACGCAGGTTCAAAAGGTTCTCACTTTTGCCTTTGGGTGGAGTGCTGAATCTAATATGCCTGGCCTCTACGGGGCTAAATTCTGGAAGGAAGAAGCAGATAACGCCATGGAAAAGCGCTCGGATAAATTCAAAGCAATACGCGCTGGGGTAGAGGCCAAAATTAGTGAAGGATGTGCAGAATGAGTATCGAAATTGAAGCTCTCACAGCCCCCACTGAGGATACTCTGGATGATTGGCTAGATACGCCCAGACCGGCAAGGTGTGGTGAGTATTTCACTCCCACTATGCCTATGTGGAATCCTAACAAAGCAAGTACAGACAAGGTTAACTGGCAGACTGCAATTGCGTGCGTGCCATCTAGTTGGCAGCGTTGGTTACAAGCTGCCTTAGCATATCGCATGGCTGAGGTAGCACAAGGCACTGTAGCGTTAGTCGTTTCGGTGCTGTCGCGGGCCGCTCATGCATGTCTTGATCCCCTAAATGAAGATCATCTGATCGATTTTCGCGAGCGCTTTAGCATAACCGAATTTTCCAACCTAGTGGGTTTTATGGTGTTTTGGCAGGCGTGCGAAGCACTTGAACGGCGGCCTTCAGTCACTCTAGTTGATGCGTACAAAGATTTGCCCCGAAAAAAACGTTCGAAAAACGATCCAATTCTTAGTCTAGATCCAGAGAAAGGACCGTTTACCCAAGAGGAGCAAAATGCATTGCATTACTGGTTGCATGAACAGTTCTGCCATGAAAATTTAGATCCTGAGCACTACCTCTATATGCGGTTGTTGATGATCTACGGGCAGCGCGGATGTCAGCTTCGAATGATGGTCTTTGACGATTTTATAAAGTGCGAACAGGGCTACAAAATTCGGATCTACTGGGCGAAGCAGAGAGAGGAAGATGGTGCAGGCTTCCGAGCAAAGTCAGAGACCTTCAACTTGGATGAAGACCTCTACAATACCATTCAGGCCTATCAGGCGATTATCCTAGCGCATCTCAAGCAAGAATACCCTGATCGAGCTGATTGGGATAAAGCAATCAAAAATGTGCCGCTCTTTCGTCAAAAAATTGATCCTGGATGTGGTTCTTTTAGTAGATGGCAAGTTCCAGTATTGGTTGATTATCCTGATTTCAAAGCGCTTGAGGTTGCACCACAGGCGCGGTTTCATGCACCGACTCGCTCAATAAAAGATTGGTTGGAGCGCATGGAGCGTATGCCTGGATTTCCGATTTCTCCGCGAACTCATCAGCCTTTGAAAGTCACGAGAGGTCATCGCTTTAAGCATACGCTCGGAACAGATCTCTCGAACGCTGGGCTGGATGAGTTGGCAATGGCTCGCGCGCTCATGCATAAAAATACAAGGTCAGTCCGTAAATACAGGCAGATCTCAGCGGAGTTGATGGCACTGATTGACGAAAAGATGAGTGACCATCTCACGCTGGTTGTAAGTGCGTTTACAGGCACGATCGTAAAGGAACGCGACTCTGCTAAGAATGGTGATCGAGAGGATCGCCAGATTGAGGATTTGGCGGTCTGCGGTACGGATGCATTGTGCCACCTGGATGCGCCCTTTAGCTGCTATACGTGCAGCAAATTCCAACCACTCCTCGATGCTGATCATAGCGTAGTCCTTGAGCGTATGGAGCGCCGCCGTGCGCAAACCATCGCCACAGATAAAACTACGGGGGCAATCTGGAATCGTGCCATTCTGGCCTGCCGCAAGGTGATTCTCGACTGCAGGGCCATGCTTGAATCTTCTAATGTTGGCGAGGGTGAAGCATGAGCAACATCATTGATTTTAAGTCCAAGGCTGATCTTGAGGCTGCCGAGCAATTGGATGCCTTTATCGTGTGGGCGCAGGCTACTCTGCCAAAGGGCGTTCCTGATCGAGTCCATGCAAGCATTCGATGGGATATGGATTCATGGCATGAATCGGGAATAGAAAGCGCTACCTTTACGGCGCTGGGATCACCTAGAAGAGCCACTGCTGAAACCAGGTTAGTTATGCAACCACCCTTCATGGATTTCGCCAAGGCGGTCGTAGTGAATCGTTGTGTGTTTCATAGGAAAAAATCCATTGGTGGTTGGCTTGGCGCTCTCAAGGCTCTTGAGATGGCTCTGGTCGAGCTGACGGGCGCACGGGATGTTACGCAGGTGTCGGCTGCGGTCTGCAACCGTGCATGCGGGCTTATGCAGTTACAATGGCCGTTATCCCAAACTGCGTACTTAAGAAGCAAAACGCTTGAAAGAATCATAAAGTTGATGGGAAGTAAAAGACTACTTGCCACTTCCTTTCGATGGAGTTCTCCGCTGATATATCAAGGGAGAGGTACTCTAAAGCAGCAGAAGCTGGATCGTGAGAAGAAGTTACCGAGTCGAGAGTCAATCTTAGCTTTGGGTGAACTGTTCAACAACAAATTGACCGATCCATTGGATATTGTTATCACTTCAGCGTGCGGCCTCTTGCTGAGTCAGCCCGGCCGCATCGGTGAATTGGCAGATGTTGAGTGCGCCCCCATCGTTTTCAAAGAGCATAAGGGAGTCGGTCAGCGCATGTTTTTGCGATGGTATGCAGAGAAAGGTTTCGGGGCTGTACTTAAACCAGTTATGACGGGCATGGAGCCGGTTGTGGAACGCCTTATCGAAAGGATGCTACCCATAACGGAAGAAGCTCGTACATATGCAGCCTGGCTAGAAGACCATCCAGATGAGTTTCCGCCGCATGAGGGGGTGCCGGATAAAAGCCTAGATGATCCGCTGACCTACTCGGAAGTGTGCTCTGCTCTCAAAATCCATGTGGTAGGGAAAAACTCGCCACGCTCCAAATTCAAGGTGTCTTTCTTAATCCCGATGGCTGAACTCAAGTCATTAGGTCCTGCCGCAAGGGCTATACTGGATGAGATACAGGATGGCTGGGATACTAGTAAGGGAAAGCCAATTTATCTTGAGGGTAAGCCCGGTCTTCAGAGAATTGAATTTGACGATAAATTTGTCATTACGCTGCGCAAACTCAATATCCTGATGCGTGAAAAATATCTGCCGAAGGACTTCCCGTACACAACGCGTCCCGAAGATGGTAAGCAGCGTGTTAAGTACCGTGATGCGCTATTCACGGTGCGCACAGGTGCTCTTGTAGCAGAGAGTGCCGTAGCTAAGTTGGCCAACTTCGGCGTGGAAATCGCAGCTAAACAGGGGCGCATGTCGGCGCAATTGGGTGGCAGTTCGAAACAACCGAGTATTTTTGAGCGGCACGGATACAAGGGGGTTCGGGTGAACTCGCACGCCTTTCGCCATGAGCTGAATACGGAGATGCAGCGAGCAGGTTTGTCACAACTGCTGATAGATGCATTCTCAGGGCGCACGAGTATGGGATCTGTGTACAACCATGAAACGGTCGAGGAGCGCACCCAAGCGGTTGCAGCAGTTCACCCCAAAACTAAACAGATTAACGCCAAGCGCCTAGAGAAGGTCAGGACGAATGCACCCTTGAGCCTGAGCGATGTGACTGACCTTGCAGAAAGCGATCAGGATCGAGTCATTCATCAATCGCATGTAGGCGTTTGTGTGCACAATTTTGCGAGCGAGCCTTGCCCTAAAATGGGATCGTGTCTGCGATGCGGAAAACTCGCCTGCGTGAAGGGCGATGACGAAAAACTTAAGAATCTCAAAGAGGAGCGGGATTACCTGCAGAAACGCTATAGCGATGCGATTGCTGCGGAGTCTCGAGGGGAAATTGGTGCAACGGAATGGGTTAAAAAAGTGAGCAAAGATCTTTTTAAGTGCGACGCGCTGATCAAACTCCTTGAAGATCCTGAGCTTGAAAATGGCGACATCGTGTGGAATGTTGATAATGGTTGGAATATTACGAACAATGCCGCCGCAATGGTGGGTCTTATCGAACCGCAGGTAATTGAGATCAAGGATCAAGAGGCGTTGCCAGCTTTGGATGAGCTGTCAGCCATGTTGGATGAGATAGAGGTATAGCGATGGGAAAACACTTAACGCAAAAGGATGTGGCGCGCATCAAAAAGCTAATTGATGAATGGTCTGCGCCTAAGCTGACATGGCCACTTCTAGTCGAGGCGTGCGAAAAGAAGCTTGGGATCAGCAAAACTCGCCAGTCTTATGCGAAATTGACAGGGCTTAAAATAGCAATGAAGGATCGCAAGGCTGCGCTAAAGGCTCCAACCGAGAAAGCAGGCTGGATCAATGACATTAACGAAGCGAATGAGCGTATCGAAAAACTGACCGAAGACAATCAAAGACTCAAGGCTGTAAATCAAAAATTGCTTGAGAGATTTAAAATATGGCAGGCAAATGCAGATATGTATGGTGTAACGCAAACGAAGCTGGACCAACCTCTGGTTCAGTTTAGCAAGAGATAACCTGAGAGTGTTTAAGCAAGTTAAACGACTCTAGTTAGTTCCCATCCATAAACACGTATCTACATGATAAATATGAATTAATTTCTTGAGATGATTGAAAATCGCTCCTTTTGTTAGAGCCGACAGTCAATTTGTCGCTATCTGCCAGACCAGACACGCAAAGGTCTAATTTCTATCGCTAGTCTTGTCGGGCTCCTGGTTTTCAACTTCGTCACAATACTCCATCAGCCACTGATAACCATAAACTGTTAATTGGTCGTTACGGAGCAGCGTCTCAGCGAGCACTCTCAATTCGTAAAGAGGGCAGACACAGTCTCTGATTGGGGTTTTTATATTCTTCACGGTGGGATTGTTTTCTGTCAGCAGGTTGTGGGGGCGCTACTAAGGGTCGTGCCCTGGGGGCCCGACCCCGGTCTATGCGGAAGTACGGGGGGTGGCTACCGCTTCCTCTGCCTTCACCTCGTCATAACGCTTTTGCGCGTCTGGAGATAACTTGAGATGAACGTGGGACATGAATTCCTTGATGCTCTTTTCCACGGCACCGTCCAGGTCATGGTCGGGTTCATAGTAGAGCCGGTTTGTAGCGCCAGGTCGGAAATCTAACTCCAGTTCATGGTCATCCGAAATCGCCACATGCCACAGCCGTTGTTTGGGGCCGTTGGGTCTGTCGGCAATATAGCTGTACCACTGCGTACCATTGACTTCCACTTGCTGTATATCGTCGGGAGATTGTGGGTAACGCCAAAAATGCTGCTCTGGTATAACCGGCATAACCTTAATTTCTCGACTTTCCCACTTATCCCTGTTTGCCCCCCCCCAAAAACTGTCACAACGACTTAACAGCCACGCCTTCATATCCGCCTGCTTCAACAGGCTATCGATTTTCCGGTAGTGGGGATGACGTTTGGTCAGAACAATATCAAGCGAGACATCTCCAATAGCCCCTTCCCCGAAGGGTTTGTCCCAGAAATTCCAGCCTGTGAAGAGCAAACGGATAAACATCCCTCTACCTTCCGAGTTCATCCAGGGTTTGAACACGTCATCCTGGTAAATAGGCACGCTCTGTGGACCAAGTTTCATAGGTCCAATCACTTCATGAGGTGGGCAACGGAACCGAAGTTGCGTGCCCGACAAGTCAAAGCTCATCCAGGGAGCCTTCTCAATGTCCGGTCTCATCGGGTTCATCTTGGAGGCTTTAAAACGTTGCAACCAGCGCATTACCAGCGACTCCGCAGATTTTTGCCCATATCCCGTACCATGCCGAACAGGGTTTTGGCTTTGCCGTTCTGGCTCATCTGTTGTTGGGCCTGAATATTGAAATCCTCACTGCTTTTATGCGGGCTCATGTGGGGATTGATACTTTTGTCTGTGCTGTAAACCCCCGCCATATTACGGTAGAGGTCGGCTTTGGTCCAGGTGGCCCAGCCCACGGTGGCGGCCCCCGCGATTCCGCCGATCCAGGCGCTTATCGCCTCGCTCGGTGTCACTCCGCTAGATATGGCATCACCAAGGTGACACAGGCCGAAGGTGGTGCCCGCCGCCCCAATGACCCGGATGCCGACGCTCTGGACGTCTTTCTTCGCCCGATAGGCCAAGCGGGCCGAAGTTTCGCTGTATTCCTCGCCCCAGGCCTGGAGACGCTGGCTGACCTGCCACTGCTGCCTGGTGCGGACCGTGATGCTGCGCCAGTCGTCGCTCTGGAATTTCATCACGTCTTTGGCCAGGGCCATCTTGTGTCGCTCCACTTCGTCGAACAGCTTGGTCATCACCGGGGCCGGAGCGGCGAAGAACAGAGTGTGCTTGGTCAGTGGGAGATATGGCGGTAACTTCTTCAAGGCGTTCAGCAGCAGAATGGCTCCATCGCCGTGTACGGTCCACTTCACCTCCTGGCCTTTTACCTGAGCGTCGTACAGGGCCTTCGCCAGCAGGTTGGCGGTGAAATCGGCGGAGCTGGCTTTTTGCTCGGGCGTGATCCATTCCGTGCCCCGACGGTACAGTGGTGGCGGGTTGTAAGCCAGGGTGTAACCTTCGGCTTCCACTTTAGAAGCTTCTTCCTTGTAGGCCGCTTCGGTGATTATGTCTGGCATAATGTTCATTGCAGCATTTTCCAGCCTATTCGCAAGCCCATTAATAGCCGCATGACGAGTGGGGATCGTGTTGATTACTTCTTCATCAACCGCCCAGCCCTTGTCTTTACCTTGGACTTGATACAACCCTGGTTGATGCCCTTTCGCATGTTGCACGATCTCGATATCGGTGATGTATATCCCCGCTGACAGCCCCTGACTGTTTCCTTCCTGTAAGATGATATAGCTGATCCGCATATCTTCGATCAGGCTCACATGTTCGAAGGCGTTACGCGCATTGGAGTAGGATTCAAAGCCTCCCGCGCTGGAACGCAGTTGAGAAAGGCCGTGCATGACCTTCGTGGCGTAGGCGCGTTCATTGCCCAATATCAAACTGGCGAAAAGTTTGGCTACCTTGCCTTCGATAAAGAGTTTGCGTCCATTGATAAAAGGCATGTCGTCCGTGATATCGGACACCAGGATATAGCCGGAGGCAGCGTTGCCCATCACCCGTTGAAAGCCATGGTTGACCACGGTGGGTTGAGGGATTCTGGTATCAAAATTGGCGGGTGCATTCATCTTGCAGTAGATCTCCATGTCTAGCCATATTTCGGAAAACAGGCGCGTTATCCGCCCCTGTTTTATCGTCCGTTTAAACCGGATTTAAAGCTTCTTGCCAGCTTCCAGGTCGTAACCCACACGCTCAGGGGAGCCGCCTTTGTTAGCCCGATCGGCGGCGGTGTAGCTCATGGTGAGTTTGGAATAGCTCAGGGAGAGGGTTTCGGAAGGAGCGGAATCAGCCCCGGCGCTCACTTTGTAATCACTGATCATCACGTCTTCCAGTTCATAGGAAACGTATTTTTCGATCTTATCCGCTGAGGTGCGAACCACATCGATAACTACTTTAACACCGGCATCACCGGTCAGGGATTCCTTGAACAGGCCGGAAGTCGCGGAGTCCATCAGTTTGCTAATGGATACCGTCGTCAGGGAAGGACGGGTGGCTTCCCGGTTGGACATGTGGCCGGCTTCCATGGTGATGTGACGGCTATTGCCGAAGCTGAAGCTGTCCAGACGAATCCAGTCTTTATAGCCTTCGGCTGTGACATTGCCTTTAACGGTGAGATTGTTGTAGTTCAGGTAGATGGCCACTAGTTTGCTCCTTGTGATGGCGAATAATCCAGGGGGAATAGCTGAGGATTGACAGGCTTCCCTCAAGCGAAAAGCCGGGACTATATAAGATTTTCTCACTTTCGACTATCAGGAAAGAGGCCTACACCATTCGTTTAGTTTTTGCGAGGCTGGATTTTAGAGCTTCAGGTAGGTCAGCCCACACGCATTTTGGTAACATTTAGGCTTGGAGAATGGCTAACGCGCAACCTGAAATTTCACAATCATATACGGACTTAGGGATGTGAGAAACCCGCACAGCACAAACGAGTCTATTTGACGAGTATGCTTAACTCAAGTTCAGCGATTTTCTCAGCAATCTATCGTCTTTGCTGGACGCTCACCCGGAGGTACTGACCCTGCTTGAGCAGGATTTGTTGACGGATGGAGTACAGTCCACTGGGCGTAAAGGTTTGTCTGTGGAAAGCATCTTCCGATGCATGCTGCTCAAGCAGATTACCGGCGTCAGCTACGAGATGCTGGCGTTCCATTTGGCCGACTCCGCCAGTTATCGCTCGTTTACCCTCCTGAGGTGGGATTGCCGGCCGGGTAAATCGGCGCTGAGCGGCAACATCCGTCGGCTACGCCCACAAACCCTGAAGGCCGTGTTTGAATGGCTGGGGGTGGCCGCGTTGGAACGGGGTGTGATCGATATGGATTGTCTGCGGGTGGACAGCACGGTGGTCAACAGTCATATCGCGTCACCATCGGACAATAAGCTGCTAACCCCATTTTCAGCTACTAATGAATAATCAAATCTTAAGTCTCAAGTATGAGTGTTACTAAATATATCAATTATGTGAATAGAGGAATGTGGGGAGATGGCCAAGCTCGATCTGTTCTATAGACACAAAAAAGTACTGCTAGCAACGTCAGATCGTATCCTAATTTAGTCTCTAGCCAAGTTTGCCATTAGGCCACTGATGTAGGCGGCTGCCCTTTCAACATCAAGCTTTTCCCGAACAAATGCCTCTCTTATCACGTCTTCCGAGAGGGATTCATCGAACTTACCGAGAGGCTGTGGCTTAATCTCGGTGGCCAGATCATCTTGTGTGTAGTCGGTCAGGTAATCATGGATCTTACTGATCAAATGCCTTGGATCACCTGTGTATTGCACCATGATGCACGGACCCATCCGATCAGCAGGGTGATCGATCAGTGTGGCCAAGATCTTCAGCGTATCGAGCATGCGGTCGTCATCCCAGATAAACCAAAATAAATTTCTATCGTCCTGGACAAAGTGTCTTGTATCAACATGTCGATCACGAAAGTACTGGCGTGCTCGAGCTACCAATTCAGCAGATTGTGAATCACAAAAGCGAGGAAGATCATCGCGCAAATATAACTCGCGCATGCGCTGACGAATACGCTGGTGAACGGGCGCGGACTCCCCGCCAAACGTGGGAGCTAGACCACTCTTAGCTCTGACGAGCGTCATCACCTTGGCCTGAGGGTCGATTGACTGAACCGCCCATCGGCGACCACTGAATATTAATAGCTGACCTTCCATATAAGGGGTTGTCAAGGGCAATGTACCAAGGGTTTTGCCTTTGGCTACTAGTCGATACTCCTCCGGCACTTCAAACGCAGTGTAAAAGGTATGGCTACTAACAATTCTCTCACCGACATCATCGACTATGAGTTCGCCAGTGGGCAGTTGTCGAACCACTTGATTGGCACCAAGGCCCCTTAGTACTCGGGCAAAAAAATCCGGGGTAATATTCTGCCAAGGCCCTTGCTGGCAAAGAGTTCTATATGCACTGGCCGCGTTAATCCCCCCTTTGAATGCAATCATCGAAAGAATCTGCTGCACCAATGTGGAAAGGTGTAACGAATACTGATCCGGTGGCTCTACCCACCGTTCCAGCATCAGCTCAATTACTGCGATAGCCTGAAATAACTCAGCCTCAAGGAGGTCTATTGGTGATGGGTTATTACGATCACCATGACCTGTGACCAGCAATCGTAGTATGGCAGGGGTTCCCTCACGGCGACCAGAGCGTCCCAACCGTTGTCGGAGGCTGCTGACATTCGCTGGCGCGCCGATTTGCGCAACAGATGTCACCTCTCCGATATCGATACCAAGCTCTAGCGTGGAGGTTGCCACCGCTGTTGTAGGTTTCTCTCCGCCCTTCAAGCGTTGCTCAACAAAGTGCCGAACATCTCTGCTCAATGAACCATGATGGGCGAAAAACTCCAAAGGTAACCCTCGGGTTTCACAAAGTTTCCCCAGCCGGTCGGTGATTTCCTCTACTGTTCGCCGACTATTGGCAAACACCAAATGGCTACTACCTCGAAGCCACAGGAAGAGATCCTGTGCCATTTCAATGGATACAGGCAGGTCATCTTGTGGCGGGATGTATGATTTCAGCATCAACTGAAGCTGCAGCGACTCATGCGCAACATCCAAATGGATTCCTGAGCGACTTCCATCCGGGCGGAGAAAGCCTAATGCCATATCCGGATCCCCAATAGTGGCGGACAAGGCTATCCGACAGAGAGGCCGACCAATAAGCTGCTCCAGACGAGCCAGTAGCGACAGTAGCTGTTGGCCTCTTTCGCGACCAATGAACGCATGAAACTCATCAATCACCACATAATGCAGATTCTGCACCCGTGCTTTGAGTTCGTGAGCTCGGGTCACAAACATGGCTTCCAGAGACTCCGGTGTAATTAGCAACACTCCCTGGGGCGACTTCCATGAGCGCTTTTTCAGGCTGGAACTTATATCTCCGTGCCAGGGTGTAATTGCCGTCCCAGAACTCTCACAAAGCATCTCCAAGCGCTGGAATTGATCATTGATCAGGGCTTTCAGGGGACTTAGGCATAATACTCCGTATCCACATTCAGGCCCTCTATCTTCCAGCCAACTGATAACGGGTAAAAAAGCGGCCTCAGTTTTCCCTCCGGCTGTAGGTGCCGTGATGAGGATGTCTTTGCTAGCATCAAGGATTACGGGGGTTGCTTTCTCCTGGACCGCACGTAGCGACTGCCAGCCCTGACGGTATATCCACCGCTGGACCCCATGGCTGAGCCGGTTAAAGCTATTTGACTCACTCATGTCACAGCTTAAAGTTCTCGAGACCACCCATGTTGCTCTCACTGGCATCGTGAATGTCATGCTCTGAGGGGCGATCCTCCTTAATGCGGACCTGCTCAATAAAATCGCGCCAATGTTTAGCAGGATATTGCTCAAGCATCGAAAGCAGGTTCACAAATCCTCGCACGGTTTCCCGGGGGGTTTTGAAATAAGCCGCCCCGATAGTTTTCTGGCAGTGATTCATAAACGCTTTCAGGCCTTCATCATCAATGAGATATTGATCCGAGTCTCCACCAGCGAAAACATTCCGAATATTACCAAGGAGGAGGAACAGCTCTTCTGGAGTGAGGTTCTGCAAATGGATACTGGGTTGATTGAAGTCAACAAGTCCGGACTGCTCAGCAAAGCGATTCGGTGCCAAGCGCGAAGCTAGGGCGTCATATGAGCATAATCCGCGGCGAGGATCGAATAACGCTTCTGGGGTGATGCCAATTAATACGCCTAAGTTCTGGGCGCCGGCACCGGATTGTAGAGTGTCATTCAGAATCCGCAAGATCATCTCGTAATTGGTCGTTCGGGATTGAGAATTGGCTATTTTGAAGAGGTTGACTGCTTCGTCGAGCATGACAAACACCCCCCCGTAGCCAGCCATGGTGACGAACCGAGTCATCAGCTTGAGTGCATCGTAGATGTTCGAGTCATCAATGATGGTGCGGACATCCAGCTCCTTCCGAGCCTCTGTCTTAGTGGTAAACTCTCCTCGCAACCACCGCAGTGCGGCCGCCTTCAACGATTCATTACCTTGTTCATGGCCACGGCAGAAACTGGCGACCACCCGGGCGAAATCCCAGCCCGCCACCAAGTCCTGAAGCGAGGATAAGCGCTCTTCAATAACTTGATCCGCTGAGACAGCCTTTTCTTCTGCATCTTTGATGGCTTGTGCCACGAACATTTCGATGATTCCTGACAGGGCATTGCCCTCTGGACGGTTGCGTGTGGCCATATTCGAAATAAGTTCTGAATACAAACTTCTCGCCTGTCCCCCTGATGCTACCAGTCTGCGTTCGGGAGAAAAGTCTGCATGGACGGTCACGAGCTTATGCTCAAAAGCTACTTGTCGCACCAGATGCAGGAAAAAGGTCTTCCCAGCGCCATAGTCACCAACAATCAATTTGAACACCGACGAGCCATCCGCCACAGCTTCCACGCTTCGTATCATGGCCTTGATCTCGGGGGCACGCCCAACCTGAATAAATTGTAGTCCTTGTACTGGCACAACACCCGCACTGAGCGCGCGTAATATGCCGTCGCGTACACGGGGGCGTATTTTCTTCGTTGTCATTGTTATCTCCAAAATTTTGTACTTACGCCGGCATCACGTCGCGGTAGACTTCAACCGGGTCACCCAGCTCAAGCAGGCTATCTCCCAGAGCTTCAAAGGCTGCATCATTAATCGCTTCCAATGCCCCCTGGGCCAGCAGGTCAAGCTCACGGCATTTTAAGGTGATCTGGTCCATGCTCCATTCCTCTCCTGTCAACAGCCATGAGGCTAGTTCTTCATGTGCCGGGTCAAGTCGGCCTTCATGCCAAACATCACTGGCCGAGTTAACGTTAGCCAAAGCTTCCTCTACCTCTGGTTCATCCTGAAAAATGCGATGCAGGACGTCCTGGACCTCTTTAGTGGATTCCGCATGAGCTATAAGTGCCGACTCATCGAGGCGAATTTCACTTCCCTGATCTTGATCTGTGGTATCTGGTGTTAATGTTTGTGTGGGACTGACAACTGAGGTATGCAGGTATTGGGTGACCAAAACTGGATCAAGACCTAGCCGTCCGTAGAGTTTCTCAAGTTGCTTGATTTCGCTACTTGGTAGCTCCCCGTCAGCTATCGCCACACTGATCAGCGTTTTACCGATCTCATTTCTTTGAGAGTCTGTAAGGGCGTCAATCTGTTTCTTCAATCCGGCGGTACTTGGTGGGTGTCCTAGCCGCCAGTCAAGATAGGCTTCGAGGTATTCTCGTTCACTGGAGTTTGGATGCGCATTGACTATGCGCTGCAGCGCAGTTTTCTCGTTACGATGAATGTTGCCATCTGCCATGGCAAGAATACAGCCCATATGTACTGAGAGGGCAACCCATTGGGCTTCTGGTGAAAGTTCATCTAGTCGCGACCCACGATATACAAGGACGGTGTCCTCAGCTTTGATGGCTGAAGAGGTAATTTGTGGATCCGGTACCAATACGTAGCCACAGGTTTCTAATGCAGTGGCCATTTGTTTCATCTGGGCGGCACTTACCTTTTCTGCCACGGGTATACCGATCAGCTTACCAAGTGTAGCGACATCCGGTGATCGGTGCTTTTCAATAAACACTTTCACCCGCTGGATAACTTGGTGCAGCTTAGGTACTGAATCAGTGGGCACTCCTGAGGGCCACGCCGCAAGGATGCCGGCAATATCTTTCTTCGCAACCGATTTGGCCAACGTTCGGAGTGCAGGCATTACCTCTTCATGGACTGCTATGAGCTGAGATATGGGCCGCTTTAAAGCAGTGGGGTCGCACCAATTATCTGGCACTTGCAACTGAGACACGTCACCCAATCCCCGTGATGCAGTATTTACCCACAATTGGAGTTTGGTTTTGCACGAAGGTACCTTCAATCCGCCTTTAGTTGCAGTTTCATATACTGCTTTAAATAACGAACGGAGCACCGGGTACTGCTCACGGATGGTCTTGGTTCTGCTGACCGGGCCAAAGCCCAATATCCAATGTAAAGCCCAGTCAAAATCCAATGGAGTATCCGGAGTGGTATTGGCCACTTGCGCTATCGCATACTGGGCAGCAATCGATTTGTTACTGGGGAATGAGGACTTTCGTTCACCTAAGCGGTTAGGCCAGTATACAACGTAGATAACATCCAACAGTTGAGTGGTATAGCTTTCGAAGCTACGGTTGTGTGCGAACAACTTACGAAGGCGTAGTAGTTCACCAACAATGTCAGAAAGGTTTTGATCCCTCTGTTCATCTGAATCCTGGCATGCGTCGCGTAGCACGTAGCGCTCGAAGCCATAAAAGTACAAAAAAACGTACCCTAACTCATCTGTATCCCCCCTTCCTTCACTTAGCCACGTTAGGTACCGATTACGCTGGGCGGCGTTGATTCGCGAATAATTCGGCCAATAATCTAGAGGATCAGCCAGATTCACTTTTTTCACGGGGAGTTTGGGGTTGATAACCGCCGGTTCTTCATCGAACGTTTGGTCTGAAGTGTTACCGAGATAGATCAGACCGCCTAACTCATAGCCGTGGACGCTGACGCTTTCTCCCTTACCAAGGAATCTGAACTTTTGCTTTGTCTGCTTGGGAATGGAATACGATGCTGAACCAACATTTACGGTTCTGGATCTTGGCTTCTCAAACGACGACCTGACTTCAATTGTTGTGCTGATCACAGGCTCTTCTATCTTTGCGCTGGGCGGTTTTCGTGAGCGGAAAATTAGATATAAGGCAATAGGAAGCCCTATGAACAGTACTATGATTCCAACCCCGGGATACCCTTGGCTGCCCAGAAGTCCTACTGTAAACAGCCCCCCTAGAGTGGTAAGCAATGCATACCACATTTTCTTTAATAACGACTTCATTCCCAATTCGTCCCTTCACTTTCTTTAATCTGACGTTTCCTATACTTCGGCCAGCCATTAATGGCAATGAAGTGAAGTGCCTCAGGGTTGTTCGAATCTGATTGATACGTCGAATCCCTAAGCCCCATCATTTTGCGAGATAACTCGCATCAATTGCTTATTCCTTCTATGGCTACTCAGACTCACCCCATCAAAAATGTTGGTGAACAATATGATTTTAGCTAATTATTTCAGGAGGAAAATTGAGACTGGCTTTAAGACCAACTTTTTCAGTGAAATTGGCTGCTTTTTGGACATTCTTAATAAGCAGCATTCATCGACGACCATCGATGCGGCTAGAAGAATGTATCGGGATATTGCATGGACTTGGCTGTTTGCATCGCCTAGGGGGGGGAGAATCGCAGCAACCTTGATGTTGGCTCACCAAGGCTGCTGGCCGGCACTAGTTTCAGGTATACCTGCCACAGCACCCATAAAAGAGAATTACTCTCATGAACGGTTAGAGACTGTAACAACCCTTGTTTAGCGAAGCAACATGCAAAACGCTATTACCCTGGCGATAACGTTGGACACCAGACGGCTGTAGTCCGTTAGTTTGAACACTTCTAAATAGGGCGCAATGTGTCAGAGGGATAGGTTATTTATAGGCTAACTCTAAAGCCTTGAGTACAACATGTTTCGGAGGGGAAGTGATGTCTGGCAATAGGGGCTGCCCGTCACTGATCGTTATGCGAAAGCTATAGTCATGCTGAAGGTTTGTAATTCGATAACTATTGTCTTTGGCGGTTCGAAATATTCCCCATTCCAGGTCGTTCCATTGGGCAACTTCCTTTTCCGTTCCATCAACATTGGCAATCGCTTCCAACGCTGTTTCAAGTCGCTCCACTCTCTTCTGAGTTTCTTCAAGCGCCTTCCGGGTAGTCGTTTGTGCCTGCAGTTTCT
This sequence comes from Hahella sp., assembly GCA_050299855.1. Classification (GTDB taxonomy): domain Bacteria; phylum Pseudomonadota; class Gammaproteobacteria; order Pseudomonadales; family Oleiphilaceae; genus Hahella. Next base: position 52,276 of record JBNKWQ010000052.1, on the reverse strand, counting down.
GATTCAGAGACTTCTGAATATTTTTGTTACTTTCTCGTTGCTGAGCGAGGTTTTTCTTGGCTTTGGTAAGTTCTTTGTCTTTGTTTTCAGATTCTCGATGTACTTTTTCCAGCTTCTTCTGCAAAACCTGAAGTTGCCGGGATAATGCCATGATCTGATCATCCTTGGTAATTTCTTCAAGTCTTTCAATAAGCTGAGCTGTTGATACTTCGGTCTGCATACCCTTCTCGGAACTTGGCTGGGATCAATCGAAGACTATTTCAAAAAATGATCAACTTCAAGCAAGGAGGGGCTTGCTATTGATCATCTATGCACCTCGGAAAGCGTACATTCACATTGTTGTACGCAATCAACCGAGAGGTTGCTTTTATCCTAATTTACATGGGCTAAACCTGCTGCAACCATAAACACTGTACAGATCGAAATTCCGGTTGGTGGAATTTGGAGACTGTTCAAAAGCAGAACGTTTCTGCTTGATGAGTCCATCAAGGTAAACTGCTGAGAATCTGATAAGAAAAGCGAAAGAAGAAAGCGATTTCCGGTTTTTTGTTGAATCTGGATAGAATCACTTAAAGTGGGCATAGCCCACGGATAAAGTTATTTAATTTGGGCACGAAGTTGCCGATGAAAGCGGGCAGGAGCGATTGTGAATTCAGGCATCTAAGTTAAGTTTTGAAGTCTGAATTTGGCCAAAAATGGCATAAGTTAACTAAATGTTTATTTAGTGTGCAAAACTGAAGGGTTTTATGAAGTGGTGGGGGTTTCTGGAAGGTTTGAATTTACTGGCTTTTACCCATACATCTAGCGAAACCTAACGAAAAATAAATAGGATTGATGGGAATATTGAGCCATAAGTGGACAGAACCTTTGTTGATGTATTGCTGATGGAAATTAGGCCTTCGTTCCATGTTGTCGGAACAGTCGAATATATGAAGCCTTGCTGTGTCGTGACTGGTCAATACAGTGATCACGAGTCAAGTAGTTGGGCCGCTTCAGGAGAGTCGCCACATGCGGCAAGCGATGGTGATGTAAAGTAGCGGAAATGCCATTTTTGCGCAAATCCAACTTCCAGCAGAGTCTCTCTGGAAAGCCCCTGGCCAGTGGTCGCCAAATGGGGCGAAATAGGATGAAGGAATTCACAGAATCGATTAAAATGGCGCCCTTTCTTTGAGCCAAGGCACTGTTTGGTATTCCTTGCGAGCGGAAGTTTCCAACACTCCTTTGGACGTCACCTAGCTAAATGTAGAGGCAGCCTGATGTTTACCCGCGATATGACAATTGCAAGCTTTGACCCTGAAGTATGGTCTGCAATGGAAAAAGAAGAGCATAGACAGGAAGAGCACATTGAGCTCATTGCATCTGAAAACTACACCAGCCCTCGGGTAATGCAGGCTCAGGGTTCCGGTCTGACCAACAAATATGCCGAAGGTTACCCCGCCAAGCGTTATTATGGCGGCTGTGAATACGTGGATATCGTTGAGCAACTGGCTATCGACCGTGCCAAAGAACTGTTCGGTGCTGATTTTGCCAACGTTCAGCCTCATTCAGGTTCCCAGGCTAATGCTGCTGTTTATATGGCTTTGTGTAAGCCGGGCGACACCATTCTCGGCATGAGTCTGGCTCATGGCGGCCATTTGACTCACGGTGCATCGGTCAGCTTTTCCGGCCGTATTTACAAGGCTGTCCAGTACGGCATAAACAGCGAAACCGGCGAAATTGATTACGAAGAAGTGGCCTCACTGGCACGTGAACACAAGCCCAAGATGATCGTGGCGGGCTTTTCAGCATACTCACGCATTATCGACTGGCAGAAATTCCGGGAGATTGCCGATGAAGTCGGCGCTTACCTGTTTGTGGATATGGCGCATATTGCGGGACTGGTAGCTGCAGGGGTTTATCCCAGCCCGGTCAATATTGCTGACGTTACCACCACCACGACTCATAAGACCTTGCGCGGTCCACGTGGCGGCCTGATTCTGGCCAAAGCCAATGAAGAGCTGGAAAAGAAACTCAATTTTGCCGTATTCCCTGAAAGTCAGGGCGGACCGCTGATGCATATTATTGCAGCCAAGGCGGTGTGCTTTAAGGAGGCGATGAGCGACGAATTCAAGGCATACCAGAAGCAGGTCGTGGTTAACGCCCGGGTGATGGCGGAAACATTTATCGCCCGTGGCTATAACATCGTATCCGGCGGTACTGACGATCATCTGTTCCTGCTGGACCTGATCAGCAAGGATATCACCGGTAAAGATGCAGATGCTGCCCTGGGTCGTGCCAACATCACCGTAAACAAAAATGCTGTTCCCAATGATCCGCGCTCACCATTTGTGACCAGTGGTTTGAGGATCGGGACCCCTGCTATGACTACGCGTGGCATGGGTGAAGCCGAAGCTCGCGAACTCACGGGCTGGATGTGCGATGTTCTTGAGGATATTACCAATGAAGAAACAATTCAGCGCGTGAAACAACAAGTACTTGAACTTTGCAAGAAGTTCCCCGTCTACGCCTGACCGATTGTGCGCAGGGCCTAATGTTGCCCTGCGCCTTCCCAAATTCTTACCTTTCGGAGTGATACATGCATTGCCCATTTTGCAGCGCAGCTGATACCAAGGTGATTGACTCTCGGTTAGTAGCCGACGGCAGTCAGGTTAGACGCCGCAGGGAGTGTGTTTCCTGTTCTGAGAGGTTTACCACATATGAAGCTGCAGAACTGGTGATGCCGCGCATCGTTAAGCAGGATGGGATCAGAGAGCCATTTAACGAAGGCAAGCTACGTGCAGGCCTGATGAAGGCGCTGGAAAAACGACCTGTGAGTGTTGAGCAGATTGAAGCCGCACTAGACCGTATCAAATTCCGTATGCGCTCTACTGGTGAGCGGGAAATGGATTCACGTGTTATTGGCGAGGAAGTGATGAAAGAACTGCGGCAGCTCGATCAGGTTGCCTATGTGCGCTTTGCCTCTGTGTATCGGAGCTTTCAGGATCTCAATGAGTTTCGCGCTGAAATCGACAAACTTTCCCAGGATACTGACCATCCTGAAAAAATGGGTCAAGACTGAACAAATCTATGCCACTGCAACCGTTTGACTACGAAATGATGGCCCTGGCGCTACGTGAGGCGGAAAGAGGTCTCTATAGTACGCATCCTAATCCACGTGTCGGCTGCGTGCTGGTTAATAACGGTAATGTCGTCGGTACCGGTTGGCATCGCAAAGCCGGTGAGGGGCATGCTGAAATAAATGCCCTGCAGGCCGCAGGCGACAAGGCCAACGGTGCAGATTGTTATGTGACTCTTGAGCCATGTTCACATTTCGGTAAAACACCACCTTGTGCGAATGCATTGATTAATGCTGGCGTTCGTCGGGTGATTGCCGCTATCCAGGATCCCAATCCTCAGGTTGCAGGACAGGGATTGGCAAAGCTGGAGGCAGCGGGGATTCAGACAGTTTCCGGATGTATGGAAGATGCTGCCCGTGCGTTGAATGCCGGTTTTTTAAAAAGGATGCAGCAAGGACAGCCTCTAGTTCGACTGAAAATGGCCAGTAGTCTGGATGGGCGGGCTGCTTTGGCCAATGGTGTGAGTCAATGGATTACCGGGCCTGAAGCCCGCGAGGATGTCCAAAAACTACGAGCCCGCAGTTCTGCGGTGTTAACCGGCATCGGCACTGTATTAGCAGATGATCCTTCGCTCAATGTGCGAAGTGTCCTACTGGTATCAGAAGCCGAAATCGTCCAGCCACTCAGAGTGATTCTGGATGCCACTGGTCAATTGAACCCTGAGCATAAGATAGTACAGCTTGGTGACAAGGTTTTGGTGTTTGCCTCCAAGGTGGGAAAAGCTGTACTTGAAGTCAAAGGATTTGGCGAAAATGTCCGTTTTATAAGTGCTTCTGAAACAGAGCCTGGCCGTCTTGATCTAATTGAGATTTTGTCGGTAATGGCCTCTGAAGGCTGTAATGAAGTATTAGTTGAGGCCGGTGCAACTCTCGCAGGAGCCTTTATGGAAGCCGGACTGGTGGATGAACTCTGGTGGTACCAGGGCGCTATGTTGATGGGGGCGGATGCGCGTCCGGCATTGTCTTTGGGCGGCTGGCAGAAGATGGAGCAGTTACCCCGGTTCAGGTTGGAGGATTGCCGCTCAATTGGAAGTGATCTAAGGCTGATCTATAAACCAGTGCAGGCAAAAAGCGAGTAGCAAATGTTTACCGGGTTAATAGAAGCTGTAGGGCAGTTGAGTTCTATCGCCAAAAAAGGCGGCGATTATTCACTCACCATCAGTACGCCCAGGCAATTCATGCTGGATGTCGGGCTGGGAGATAGTATTGCCGTTAATGGTGTTTGCCTGACCGTTACTCTGTTCGGGAGTAACTGGTTCAATGCGGATGTATCTCTGGAGACGGTCCAACATACCTGTATTGACAGTTGGGGTAAGGGAAAGGCCCTGAATCTTGAAAAAGCTTTGATGTTGAGCAGTCGGTTGGGGGGGCATATTGTCACCGGTCATGTCGATGGAGTGGGCAAAGTGATAGGGAAATCCCAGGACGCTCGTTCTATCCGCATGTCCATTCAACCTCCGGCTTCCATGTTGCGGTATCTGGCATCGAAAGGATCAGTTACTGTCGATGGTGTGAGTCTGACAGTCAATAGAGTGGATGAGACCTGCTTTGAACTGAATATTGTTCCGCATACGGCGTCGGAGACCACGCTTGGACACCTGAAGCCGGGTTCAAGTGTCCATCTTGAAGTCGATATTCTTGCACGTTACATGGAGCAGCTATTAAAAGGTGCCACCGCTGATAATTCGGCAACACCAAGCCAAGAGTCTAAACTCAATAGACAATTCCTGGCACTACATGGGTTTTTAAAACCCTGAAGGCATAAGATAGAGATTGAATATGAAACTGAATACTGTAGAGGAATTGATCGCTGACATCCGTCAGGGGAAGATGGTCATTCTGATGGACGACGAAGATCGCGAAAATGAAGGCGATCTAATTATGGCCGCTGAAATGGTGCGCCCGGAAGATATCAATTTTATGGCCAAACATGCCCGCGGCCTGATCTGCCTGCCGATGAGTCGTGAGCGCTGTGAGTATCTGCAATTACCGCTGATGGTGCACTCCAATCAGGCCCAATTCGGCACTAACTTTACGGTATCGATTGAGGCGGCAGAAGGCGTCACTACAGGTATCTCCGCGGCAGATCGTGCACATACAGTGAGAGTGGCTGTAGGGCGTAATACCAAGCCGGAAGATATTGCGATGCCAGGCCATATTTTTCCTTTGATGGCCCAGCCCGGAGGCGTTCTGAGTCGTGCCGGCCATACTGAAGCTGGTTGTGATCTAGCCAGGTTGGCTGGATTTGAATCTGCAGCGGTGATTGTTGAAATCATGAATGAAGACGGCTCAATGTCCCGCCGTCCGGAGCTGGAAAAATTTGCCGAAGTACACGGTCTGAAAATAGGCACAATAGCCGACCTGATCCATTACCGTGCGGTAACCGAGCAGACGGTTGAGCGTATTGATGAACATGAATTGCCGACTGAATATGGTACGTTCAATCTGATTACCTATCGGGATACCATTCAGGGCAATATCCATCTGGCTTTGGTGATGGGGCAGCCGGTGTCAGATAAACCGACACTGGTACGTGTCCATTTTGCAGACGTACTGCGTGATTTATTTGGAGCCATTCGCGAAAACTCAGAGAGCTGGCCAATTCAAAAGGCCCTGCTCCAGGTAGCTGAAGCTGGCGAAGGTGTCGTGGTACTGCTGGATAGTGAATCCGGCGAAGGTGATATGAGTAAGCGGGTGCAGGACTTTTTCCGTTCCCGAAATAGAAAGCCTATGGCAGACACCACTGGCTCTATTGCCTACCAGACGATAGGCACTGGTTCTCAGATTCTGCGGGATCTTGGTGTTGGCAAGATGCGGGTACTGAGTGCGCCGGTACGTTTTAGTGCTTTATCAGGATTTGATTTGGAAGTTGTGGAATACCTGCCCTATCAGGGCGACCCGGTTACCGTAACTCACGAAGGTTAACGACAGGAGAAACTGAATGTCAGTAAAAGTGATTGAAGGCGATTTCATGCAGGGTGCCAATGCTGAATATGCCATCGTGGTGGGTCGGTTTAACAGTTTTGTGGTGGAAAGCCTGCTGGAAGGTGCGTTGGATGCGCTGAAGCGTCATGGTGTTAAAGAGTCGCAGATGACAATTTATCGTGTACCGGGTGCGTTTGAAATGCCGGTAATGGTCAAGCAGATTGCTGAAAAACAGGGGCCAGACGCTATTATCGCTCTCGGTGCTGTGATCCGTGGTGGTACGCCCCATTTTGAATATGTTGCTGGCGAATGTGTTAAAGGTTTGGGTCAGGTTTCGTTACAAACGGGTATTCCTGTCGCCTTTGGTGTTCTTACCGTAGACAGTATTGAACAGGCAATCGAGCGTTCTGGTACTAAGGCTGGGAACAAAGGTGCTGAAGCGGCATTGTCCGCATTTGAGATGGTTGGAGTTCTTCAGCAGGTAGGCGTCTAAAGTGAGCGAACACGAAAACAACGGTTCATGGAAAGGCGCTGGTGACTCCCCTAAAAGGTCTGGCCCCAGTATGGCTGACAAGCGTCGTAAGGCGCGTCGGTTGGTGTTGCAGGCTCTTTATCAATGGCAGGTCGCGAATTCTTCCATCAGTCAGGTTGAGGCTGAATTTATTGTCGATAATGATTTCGAAAAGGTCGACAAGGAGTATTTTCGTGAGCTGCTGAGAGGTGTTGCAGCTGAAGTTCGCCAGATAGACGGGGTGTTGACACCACTTCTGGATCGCAAAGTGCAGGATGTGGATCCCATTGAGCTGGCGATCAGTCGTATGGGGGCCTTCGAGCTCATGAATCGCGTCGATGTTCCCTATCGTGTGGTGATCAATGAAGCGATTGAGCTGGCTAAGAAGTTTGGTGGTACCGATGGGCATAAGTTCGTTAACGGTATCCTGGATCGTCTAGCGCCTCAGTTTCGCCAGGTTGAAATAGACGCGGCCAAAAACTCTCGTTGAACTGGGGGCAGCCCTGCACATTACTGGGCTAACCAGGCCGTAAAAGCTATGGATGAGTTCGAGCTGATCAACAAGTTCTTCCGTCAGCCACATGAGGCGGATTTGGCACGTTATCCGCAGGTAGCGCTGGGTATTGGCGATGACTGTGCAATTCTCAACCCTACAGGCCAGCAGATAGTAATTTCGACCGATGCTATGGTATCAGGGCGTCATTTCCTTGAAGCCAGCCCGGGAAGCTGGGTTGCCGACCGGGCTCTAGGTGCGGCTGTCAGTGATTTGGCTGCCATGGGGGCCTCACCTTTAGGCTTTACACTTTCACTCTCCATTCCTCAGCTGGATATTGATTGGTGTGAATCATTTGCCGATGCATTACGAAAAGCCGCCGCGACATGGCAAATCCCTTTGCTGGGGGGAGATACCGTTAAAGGTCCTCTTACAGTGTCGGTTACCGTGCTGGGGCAGGTTCCAATAGGTTCCGCCTTGTGCAGGTCAGGCGCAAAAGTTGGAGATGATATTTGGGTTTCCGGCTGGTTAGGTGGCGCTGTTGCGGGATTGGGGCTTGCCAGGCAGGGTAATTGCCCCAAACAATGGGAGTTGCTTCTTGAGGATTATATTTGTCCTCAGCCCCGACTGAAATTGGGTGTTAGCCTGCTAGGGCGGGCGAGTGCTGCCATTGATATATCTGACGGCCTGCTGGCAGATTTGCAACATCTTTTGGACGCGTCAAATGTTGGTGCAGAGATTTTCGAATCATCTCTGCCGCTACGGCAGGAGCTGGTGGATTTAAAAGGGCGGGAAGTTGCCGTCCAATATGCCCTAAGCGGTGGTGATGACTACGAACTGTGCTTTACGGCATCTCCGGAAATCCGTGAAACGATAGCACTTTGTTCCAGTGAGAGTCTGCCATTGACTCGAGTTGGTGCTATCCAAGCAGCAATTGACCTGGTATTGCTTAAGCCGACAGGCGAGCGGATTCTTCAGCAATCCAAAGGGTTTAATCATTTTAGTAAGGAAGTAGCAGACGAATGACCGTAGGCGTTAAGTCAGGTTTTAAGCCATCAGCAATGGCTACGCTGCGTAACCCGGTTCACTTGTTGGCTACCGGGTTGGGAAGTGGTTTGAGCTCAAAGGCTCCCGGTACAGCAGGTTCACTTGTAGCAGTGCTGGTATATATGGCTTTGCTGTCACATCTTTCGTGGATTGTGCAGTTGGCAATCATTATGGTTGCAGCGCTGCTTGGTATCTATTTGTGTGGCAAAACTGCCCGGGACTGGAAGACCCACGATCATGGATCCATCGTCTGGGATGAGTGGGTGGCGCAATGGCTGACATTAATTGGACTGCCATGGAATAGTTGGGGCATGATCCTTGGGTTTGCTTACTTTCGGCTCTTTGACATCTGGAAACCCTGGCCGATCAGTTGGTGCGATAAACATGTACATGGCGGGCTCGGAATTATGCTGGATGATATCCTGGCCGGGGTGATGGCGCTGATTGCAACACGAGCAAGCCTCTACGCCCTGGGCGTTTAAGAAATCCTCCTTGTGTCTGTCTTTGGCTTTAATAGATGCGATGCGCCCTGGATGTTTTCTGACTGCCGCCCGGAATTAGTTGGGCTACTTTCAGGAAACGCTTCAGTCCTTCTTCTGCACGGCCTTTGTTAGCATAGGGGCCGCTGTCAAAGCCTTCTCTGGTAGAGAAATACCACTTATCACTTACAGAAAAAAAACGATCGGTTCTGAAAGGTGCAGAGCCGCTCTCTCCAGTGCGATTCAATGTGTCCATGACGTACTCTCCGTCTAAATCCTGTCCTATTGTACACGAAATAAACATGGCACATATTTCTCCAGGGCGCAATATTAGAAAATAGCCCCATAGACTGATATCCGCATTGCTGATGTGGGTTGCATCGCAAACTCTGCCATATCACAATGACCGGCGTTTTAGTTTTGTGCCGGTAAGTCCTAGAGACTGCCCACGTTAGAAGATTGTATATGAGGAATTTATGAGTTTTGTTCGGGGATGTTTTCAATGGATTATGGTGCTGGTCACAGTGGTGTTGCTGTCGGCCTGTACGGCTTCATCGCGAGTGGTAAAGGTCTATGAAGGGGACACTCTTCCGCCCAACCAGGTAGCCAAACTGGAGGTTCCTGAAGATATTGATCTTGTCGAGCTGGATGGTAAGGCTCAGAAAGATTATCTGCTGGAAAACCTGGCTCTGACCTATGATTTAACGCCGGGAGAACATACCGTTGTTTATAAATATGCCGGTCTGTGGTCCAAAACGCGTCAATCTAATGATGCTGAAGAACGTCGTGCCGAAGTGGTGGAATCAGAACTACGACAAACCAAGATAAATATGGTGGCTGGTAAAACCTACACCTTTAACTTTGTGCGTCCCGAAAGTCGTGCTGATGCGCAAAAATTTGCCAAGACTTTTTCCGCCGTTTTGGTTACCGATGAGGGAAGAAGTGTGGCGAAAGACAGTCGTTACGTTAAACCGTCGGATACGCCCCCTGTTGCAGCGACTATCAGCCAGCCTGCGACTGCATTTCCTGCAACTACCTCTGGGGCAGCAGTCACTGCGAGTGTTGCAGCTATTCCGGCTGCACCGGTCAGTTCGTTAGAAACCGGTCTGTCGCGATTGGATGCGCTAAAAGTCCTTTGGGGTAAGTCTTCAGCTGAAGAGAAAAAGGAATTCTTACGCTGGGCATTTCAGTAAGTGGGAATGATAGCCTGTTAACCTCTATGTATTTCTATTGAAAACATATGGTTAATTAGCGAAAGAGGCGCTCTTGAGGGGCGCCTTTTTGTTTTCATTACCTTACCACCAATAAGTTCGTAAATGCTGGGGTCTGTAGAGGGATCTGCTAAAATTATAGCTAGTAACACTAAAGCGCAGGAGGTGAAATATGAGCACTAGAGAACCTGCCGTAGAAGGTTTGTTTTATCCAGCCGACCCTAGTCAGCTAAAGGCAATGATCTCAGGATTTCTGTCTCAAGTTGGAAATCCTGGCGGAAAAATGCCAAAAGCTATAATTGTTCCGCATGCCGGGTTGGTTTATTCCGGTTCCATCGCTGCCAGAGCCTATTCGCAGCTCCTTCCCTTTGCGCAGCTCATTAGGAAAGTGATTTTGCTGGGTCCTAGTCATCGTGTCGCCTTTGATGGGTTGGCAGTACCGACAGTCACAGAGTTTCGCACTCCACTCGGAATTGTAACTTTATCCCAAGAGTTAAAGGCCAAAGTGATTGGTCTGACTCAGGTAATTGAGCACGATTCGCCTCACGCACAGGAACACAGCCTTGAAGTACAGTTACCCTTTTTGCAGTACTGTCTTGAAGATTTTGAGTTGTTGCCGTTAGTTGTGGGGGATGCCAATGCTTCTGCGGTTGCTGAAGTATTGGATCTGCTGTGGGGGGGGGAGGACACAATAATAGTCGCGAGTTCAGATCTTAGCCATTACCTTGACTATGATTCAGCCAGGGAAAAGGACGGTCATACTTCGATGCGAATTCTTAATCGAGAGTTTAACCTCCACGGTGATGAGGCTTGTGGTTGTCGCGTCTTAAATGGGCTCATGAAACAAGCGATTAGTCGGAATATCAGCGTTGAACAGCTTTTGGTAGCCAACTCTGGTGATACTGCCGGCGATAAGCAGAGAGTAGTGGGGTATGGTGCCTATGTCCTGCACTGAGCTGGGAAAAGAAGATCGCGCCATTCTCAAGGAGGTTGCCCATCAGTCTATTGGCCATGGTCTGATAGCTGCGGAACCCTTGTTTCCATCCCTTGAGGAGATGAGTGGCGTGCTAATTGAGCCAGGGGCAAGTTTTGTGACACTTACGATTCAAGGGGTCTTACGAGGATGTATTGGGACCTTGGAGGCAGAGAAGCCTCTGGTGCTGGACGTTGCCGAAAACGCCTTTTCTGCAGCATTTCGCGATCCCAGGTTTGAGCGTTTAGATGCGGCGGACTGGCCTCGTTGTGATTTGGAAATATCCATTCTTAGCCAACCAGAACCTCTGTTCGTGGCTTCCGAGGCAGAGTTGTTGTCAAAATTGCGGCCAGGTGTTGATGGCTTGATACTGAGGTGGCAGCACCATCGTGCTACCTTCCTGCCGTCGGTATGGGAGTCATTGAGTAAGCCTGCTGATTTTGTGGCGGCGCTGAAGCAGAAAGCGGGGTTGACGCCACAATTCTGGCACCCTGACATTCGGGTCTTTATTTACCAGGCTTTAAAGTTCTAACTTGATTGGTGCCTGGTAGTTTCTGAGGGTAGCTATTTTTGTTCTTCTGTTGCGTTGACTTTGTCACTGCCGGTAAACAGATTGCTAAATAGCGAAACGACATCACTAACCAGTCCACCCAGCAAGTTGGAAGGGATTTCCTGGGGAGTATCTTCAATACTATTCAAGTCTGTTTCGGCTAAGTCTGTTTTGAGCTTTTCCAGTGCCGGGGAGAAGAGCTCAATCAGTTTGTCAGGGTCTGGCACCACGGCTGGGCAGCTTGTAAGTGTGAAGGTGACCTTGCCGGCATAACTTGAAATCACGAAAACCAGTCCTAATCCGTCAAACAGGGGGGCGGTGGAAAACTGATAGTCGACACGTGCGCCATCAAAATATAGTGGGTACTGTGGACCGGGAATATTGGTGATGGGTACATTAAATAGCGGCTTGTGCCGTTGTGCGAGTTGGAATTCCGTATAAATTCGGGCCGAAAGGCCTAGCATCGCTGAAGGGACCAGTTGAGTGAGGCGAGTTGCCGATATTGCCTGACTGTAAACCTGTGATGACTTGGCATGGTCGTGAACGCGTTTCAGGCGAATCGCAAGATTAGGCTCGTCTGTGGCCAGAGAGAGTAATAATGCAGATAGCTGTGTGCCGGTAGGGCTGTCGATCCTTTTTGAGCGCACGGAAATGGGTTGCATGGCAATGAGAGGGGAGATGGGCGGTTTGCCTCCGACTTGCTCGTCGAGATATCGAATTAGTACTTCTGAGCAAAGTGTCACTACTACATCATTCAGTGTGATTTCAGGATAGGATTTTTTAAGGTGTTTTAGTTGGTTGAGGCTGCACTCGTAATACCTGACACTTCTTGACTGATCAATAGGGCGATTTAAAGTGGTGAGTGGTGCGCTAAACAGGCCCGGCGGCAGTGATAACCTGTGCAAGCGTTGCATAAGTAATGCATAAAATGCGGAAGCTGCTGCATCTTTTGCCAAATTTGCCAGACGGAATGGAGTGGTTAGAGCACTGCCATAGGCGTTGCCTATTAATCGAGCTTTTGATGGTAAAGGTTGAGGGTTCCATTCTACTGTCGGTAATTTTCTGGTGTCATCGGGCGTAAAATCTAATAGGACTCCCATAAGTTCTTCACCGGTCACACCGTCGACAGCAGAGTGATGAATTTTTACTACTAAAGCGCAGCAGGCGCCGGGGAAGTCGTTGATATCGGAAAAGTTGTTAATGAGGGTGATGTGCCATAGCGGCCTTTCCCGGTTAAGCGGCTCGGAAAGGATGCGGGAAGAGACTTCTAGCAGTTGATCAGATGATTCACTCTGCAGGGATAGATAACTCAGGTGATGTGCCAAATCAAAGTCTGGATCATCTACCCAATAAGGATGGTCCAGTTTTAGGGGGACTTCGACCAGTCTTTGGCGAAAACGTTTGGTGGCAGGCAACCGCTTGCTGATGTGCTGGTAAAGTTCATCGTAGCTAAGAGGCCTTCCTCTGTCCTGGCAATTCAGAATATAGATCCCGCCAATATGCATTGGGGAGCTTTCACTTTCCAAGTACAGGAAAGAGGCATCTAATTCTGACAGCTGCTGCATGTGGTCACATCTTCTTAACTGGCGTGTTGGCTTACTTTAACAGGCTGATGGGCGAAACGGTAGAAGTAGAAAAAGAGGGGCTACCCGAAGCTTATTTGTTTCGATCCACTGCAAATTGTGCAAGTGCCTGAAGTGAATCTCTATGTTGCCCGGCCGGAAACAGTTCAAGCTGCTGGACTGCGCTGGCAGCATGCTGGCGAGCCTGCTGCAGTGTAAAGTCCAGGGCGCCTGAAGTGCGCACGGCTGCAAGGATTTCGTCCAGGCTATCCAATCCCCCGTCTCTTATCGCTTTTCGTATCAGCGCGCGATCTTGCCCCGTGCCGTTTTCCTGGGCATAAAGCAATGGGAGTGTGGGTTTGCCTTCTGCAAGGTCATCGCCGACATTCTTGCCCATTTCACTGGCATTGCCGGTATAGTCAAGAACGTCATCGACAAGTTGGAAAGCAATGCCTAGTTCCAGGCCATAAATCTTGGCTGCATCGCACTGTGCTGCAGTACCTCCAGCAAGGGTTGCTGCGCTATGAGAGGCTGCCTCAAAAAGTTTGGCGGTCTTGGCCGTTATTACTTCCATATACTGGGTATGGGTCAGGTCCGGGTTACGGCAATTGGTTAATTGCAGAACCTCACCTTCGGCAATGACATTAGTGGCATCAGACAAAATGCGCATCACCTGCATGTTGTCCAATTCAACCATCATTTGAAAAGCACGGGAGTAAAGAAAGTCTCCAACAAGGACGCTCGGAGCATTGCCCCACTTTGCGTTGGCGGTATCACGACCTCGCCTGAGGGAGGAGGTGTCAACTACATCGTCGTGCAACAAGGTCGCGGTGTGCAGAAATTCAATAATTGCTGCCAATTTGCGATAGTTGGTTGAAGAGTTTGTCATGGCGTTACTGACTAATAGTACCAGTAATGGCCGCAGGCGCTTGCCGCCTGACTCTACAATATACTGCCCAATCTTTTCCACGAGTGGAACTCTGGAAAATAGCTGGGATGTAATCAGCTCGTCCACTGCCGCAAAATCATCGCTCACAGTGTTGTATATGAGTTGTGCCTGCATTGTTATGGAATTACCGGATTTGAGCGAACCCAAGGGCACGCTGCATTAGATATCTATTGGGATGGCAATGCTATGGGGCGGGCAGCAGAGCTGTCAAGTTATACAGCATAAACCAGCGAATTTGAGTGCTGTAAATAGGGTCTGTTTAGTGCTTAATAGCTGATTGCTAAATAACCTGCTTGGATGTATAATCTTGCGCCCGTTGAAAACCATTCCCTGTCTAGAGGGTGCTCGGAAAAGCGCCCGTCGAAACTGGTACGGACCTGAAGAAATGGCACAGATGTCTACAATTGGCACAAACTCGATGTTAGATCGGGCCAGTTGGAGGCTTAGCAAAGATATACTGGAGATTGTCGCGCATGTACGCAGTAATCGTAAGTGGTGGTAAGCAGCACCGTGTTCGTGAAGGTGAGCTTATCAAGCTGGAAAAAATTGAAATGGAAACCGGCGCCACTGTTGAGTTTGATAAAGTATTGTTGGTTGCCAATGGCGATGACGTTAAAGTTGGTGCGCCGGTAGTGGAAGGTGCCAAGGTTTCTGCGGAAATCGTAACTCATGGCCGACACAAGAAAGTGAACATCATTAAGTTCCGTCGTCGTAAGCACCACATGAAGCGTCAGGGCCACCGTCAGTGGTTCACGGAAGTTAAAATTACTGGTATTTCCGGTTAAGCACTTTGATGCGCCGATTGGTTTCGGTGTAATCATCAGTACTCACAAGGTTTAAAGGAGACAGATAATGGCTCATAAGAAGGCGGCAGGTAGTAGCCGTAACGGTCGTGATTCCGAGTCGAAACGCTTAGGCGTTAAGCGTTTCGGTGGTCAGGTGGTGAAAGCGGGCAACATCCTGATTCGTCAGCGTGGGACTGAGTTCCATCCTGGTGAAAATGTAGGCTGTGGTCGTGACCACACTCTGTTTGCAAAAGCGGATGGTGTAGTTAAGTTTTCTGTAAGTGGACCTTTGAAGCGTCGCACTATTAGTGTTCAAGCTGCTAGCGTCGAAGCTGCGGAATAAGACTCTAGGTCATATCAATAAGCTCCGCCTTGGCGGAGCTTTTTTGTTTGTGCCAGACTTTATTGGGCGTTGTAGCCCTTTTTTAATACCTGTTATTGGGGGTCACAAATGAGATTCGTGGATGAAGCCACTATCTATGTTGAAGCGGGGAAGGGTGGCGATGGCTGCCTGAGTTTTCGCCGCGAAAAATATATCCCTAAGGGTGGCCCCGATGGAGGTGATGGCGGTGATGGTGGCTCAGTCTTCCTGCAGGCGGACGAGGCGATCAACACGTTGATTGATTTCCGTTATACGCGAAAGTTTAAAGCTGCCAATGGTCAACCCGGGCGCGGCGGTAATTGCACTGGCTCTGCCGGAGACGATATTTACCTTAAGGTGCCTGTTGGGACCACGGTTGTGGATGTGGATCTGGATGAGGTGATCGGTGATCTTACTCAGGTGGGGCAAACGCTGAAAGTGGCGCAGGGTGGTTTTCATGGGCTGGGTAATACTCGCTATAAATCAAGCGTAAACCAGGCGCCGCGACAGACAAAGCCGGGGCAGGCTGGCGAAAGTCGGAACCTGCGACTTGAGTTGAAAGTGTTGGCTGATGTTGGGTTGCTTGGGTTGCCTAATGCAGGTAAGTCTACATTGATTCGAAGTATCTCGGCGGCCAAACCCAAGGTTGCTGATTATCCATTTACCACGCTGGTACCAAACCTGGGTGTTGTGCGGGTTCAGCAGCACCGTAGTTTTGTTGTGGCTGATATTCCTGGGTTGATTGAGGGGGCGTCAGAGGGTGCGGGATTGGGAATTCGCTTCTTAAAGCATCTGGTGCGGACGCGTTTATTGTTGCACATTGTGGATGTAGTGCCTCCCGATGCTTCGAATCCAGCCGAATCTATCCAAAAAATTGCAGCAGAGTTGCAGAAATTTAGTCCGACACTTGCTGGGCGTGAGCGTTGGCTTGTGCTCAATAAGATGGATATGTTGCTGGAAGATGAGCAGGAAGAATTGCGGCAGGCCATTTTATCGCAGCAGGATTGGCATGGGCCGGTATATAGTATCTCTGCTCTGGCTGGAGAAGGTACTGATCGGTTGTGTCAGGATATAATGGCCTGGATGGATGAGCGTTCGGCGCTTGAGAAAGAAAATCCTGAGCTGGCTGATCTGGAGCGGGAAACCCGAGAGCAGATGGATCAGGAGGCGCGCGAGCGGATTCAGGAGTTGCAAGAGCAGCGTCGGTTGGCACGTAAAAAGGCTAAGGATGAAGGTGGAGACGATGGTGACGACGATGACGATGGTGATGTCGAAATCGTATACGCTCCATATTAGTTAGCGGTTACCTATGTGCTGACCTGTTCAGGGTTTCAGCATGTGGTGGTTTGTTGGGATTTAGTTGGAGAATGACTGCATGACGGCAGAGAGCCTGCTGCTAGGTGCTGTGGATGGCGTGGCTGCACGAAAAGCTTTGCGAAGCGGCCGCCGATGGGTGGTTAAAATAGGTAGTGCTTTGCTTACTAACGATGGGCGTGGTTTGGCTCTTGAGGCGATGGCTCCCTGGGTTGAGCAGCTGGCAAACCTTGCTTCTGAAGGCGTTGAAATTGTGGTGGTCTCCTCTGGTTCTGTGGCGGAGGGGATGAGTCGGCTGGGCTGGAGTGCGCGTCCTCATCATTTGCATGAATTGCAAGCTGCGGCGGCAGTGGGGCAGATGGGGTTAGTGCAGGCATGGGAGGCTCAGTTTAAGCTCCATGGTCGACATACGGCGCAAATTCTTCTAACTCACGATGACTTGTCTGATCGTCGCCGTTATCTGAATGCGAGAAGCGCCTTACGTGCTTTGGTGTCGATGAATGTGATTCCGATTATCAATGAGAATGATACGGTTGTTACTGACGAAATTCGCTTTGGCGATAATGATACTCTGGCGGCGCTGGTGGCCAATCTGTTAGAGGCGGACACATTAATTATACTGACAGACCAGATGGGTTTGTACAGTGCTGATCCCCGCAAGCAGCTGGATGCGCAATTGATTTCACTGGCTATGGCCAATGATGCCGAGCTGGATACTATGGCTTCTGGCTCATCGGGAGTCTTGGGGCGCGGGGGAATGTATACCAAACTCAGGGCTGCGCGGTTGGCGGCCCGCTCGGGAGCCTCCACAGTTATTGTCGGTGGAAGGCAGGAGGGTGTGCTGCGGCGTCTGCGTCAAGGTGAGGTGTTGGGGACGCTATTGTTGCCTGATCAGGCTCGTTTAGATGCCCGTAAGCAATGGTTAGCTGGGCAGCTAAAGACCAAGGGGCAGCTTATTCTCGATGAGGGTGCGGTGAAGGTGCTAACCCGTCAAGGTAGAAGCTTATTGCCTGTGGGGGTTAAGGCTGCCAGTGGTCGTTTTCAGCGTGGCGACATGGTGAGTTGTGTTGACGAGTCGGGACGGGAAGTGGCTCGTGGGCTGGTGAACTATGATGCGGAGGAGGCTCTGAAAATTATCGGCCAGCCTTCCAGTGCTGTAGAGTCAATTTTAGGTTATGTGAATGAGCCGGAATTGATTCATCGTGACAATATGGTGCTTTTATAGAAAGTGGTAGCGATCGGATTTTCTGGAAGTAAACTGTAGGTATAAAAAAACCGGCTTAAGCCGGCTTTTTTGACCCAGTGGCAAGATTACTCTGCTTTCAGGGCTTTGATCTTTGCGTTCAGCCGGCTCTTGGTGCGGGCAGCTTTATTCTTGCTGAAAATCCCTTTGTTAACCATTGAGTCGATGATCGGAGTTGCAGCCTGAAACGCTTGAGTGGCGCTTTCGTAGCTACCGGCTTCGATTTGTGCACTAACTTTCTTAACATAAGTGCGAACCATGGAACGCAGGCTCATGTTGTGAGCGCGACGCTGGACTTGTTGTCTGGCGCGCTTTTTGGATGATGGGTTATTCGCCACCTGTAAACTCCTCAATTCGATGCTGTCGATACGATCAACTTTGTCATTCAACCACGTTCGACATTGTCAAAGGTATCGGGGAAGGGTCCGCCGAAATAAATGACGCGGAAGGATGCCGTTTCCGGCGTGATTTGTCAATGGTCAGGTTAAAAAATCCCCAATAATTCGCTAACTAATTCGAGGTTCTCCGACTTTTGTGCGCATGATAGCATGTGTGCCGCGCATAGTCCTGGCACTTCTTGGGACGTTAAGCTGGCAGGGTATTAATAGAGGAGTTGCTCATTGAGCGACAGTAAACCGGAAGTAAAAAATATTTCAGAAACCAAGCCTGGCTCTCTGCTGCGCTCCAGTGGTCTCGTCGGCATGATGACCATGTTGTCCCGCCTACTCGGACTTGTCCGAGATATAGTGATTGCCAATTTCTTTGGGGCCGGAGCGGGTGCGGATGCATTTTTCGTAGCGTTTAAAATTCCCAATTTTATGCGGCGATTGTTCGCCGAGGGGGCGTTTGCCCAGGCTTTTGTCCCTGTTCTATCAGAGTACCGGACCACGGTAGCCCCTGCCGATATACGGTTGTTGCTTAATAGTGTGGCGGGCACCTTGGGGCTGGTTTTGCTAATAATTACAGCGCTGGCAATCGTGTTTGCTCCAGTAGTGGCTGCAGTGTTTGCTCCTGGATTTCTTGATGATGGACCCAAATTTGATTTAACCATTGAGATGCTGCGGATAACTTTTCCTTATCTCTTGCTGATCTCAATGACAGCCTTTGCCGGTGCAATACTAAATTGTTATGGCAACTTTGCCGTTCCGGCATTTACGCCGGTGTTGCTCAATCTTAGCTTAATCGCCTCTGTATATTTTCTGACGCCTTATATGGATGTTTCTGTAATGGCGTTAGCCTGGGGTGTGATGATAGCGGGATTTGCTCAGCTGTTATTTCAATTGCCCTTTTTGGCGCGACTAAATTTACTGCCAAAACCGCGTGTTGACACCCGCCATGCAGGAGTCAGAAGAATAATGAAATTGATGACCCCGGCCCTTTTTGGTGTGTCCATCAGTCAGATCAATTTATTGCTGGATACAGTCCTGGCTTCATTCCTGGTGACTGGTAGCGTTTCCTGGCTTTATTACTCTGACCGATTGTCCGAATTACCCCTTGGGGTATTTGGTATTGCAATAGCAACGGTGATACTACCCAGCTTATCGAGAAAGCACGCAGCTGCGGACTCTTCGCAATTCTCCGCCACTTTGGACTGGGCGCTGCGTTCGGTGATGTTGATAGGTTTGCCTGCTGCGCTGGCTTTAGGGGTGTTGGCTGTTCCGCTGGTGGCCACCCTGTTTCAGCATGGTGCACTGACGGACAATGATGTGTTGATGTCGGCTAGAAGCCTGAGAGCGTATGCGGCTGGCTTGATGTTTTTCATGTTGATCAAAGTATTGGCTACAGGCTATTTTTCTCGCCAGGATACCAAAACTCCCGTGAAAATAGGGGTGATTGCCATGGTGGCCAACATGGTGTTTAACCTTATATTGGTTTGGCCTTTGGCCCATGCAGGCTTGGCCCTGGCAACCAGTCTGTCTGCGTTATTGAATGCTGGGTTATTGTGGCGGGGGTTGAAGCATCAAAAAATATACCAGGCTCAAGAAGGTTGGGGGGCTTTCAGTATGCGATTGCTGGCAGCTGCGAGCGGCATGGTGGCCTTGCTTGTCTGGCTGAGCCCGGCCAGCGAATTCTGGCTGCAAGCTGACGTCTGGGGCAAAGTGGCCTGGCTTGCCGGGCTCTGTGTGATGGGGGCAGCCTGTTATTTTACCATTCTGTTTTTGTCCGGCGTTCGGCTTCGGGATTTTCGGATGCGGGATTGAGAGATATTCCTCTTCTTGCGGTGACATTTTGTAATCTGTTTGGCAAATAGCCCGGTAACTCGTCATTTAGATGGCTGAGTCATTGGGCAGACTCGCCCAGTTGCTTTATAATCGCCGTTTTGTTTGGCGCTGGCTTTGAATGAGACTGATTCGTGGACTCCATAACCTGGCACCCTTTCCGCAGGGGTGTGTTGCAACTATTGGAAATTTCGATGGTGTACACCAGGGGCACCAAATCATTATCAGGCAATTGCAGGCTCAGGCTAAATCGCTGAATCTGCCGGCAGTCGTAATGGTGTTTGAACCTCAGCCACGGGAATATTTCGATGCGGAAAATGCTCCCGCCAGACTGATGCGTTTTCGGGAGAAAATGGAAGCGATTGCCAATTTGGGTGTCGATGCGTTGGTTTGTTTGCAGTTTAATCACCGATTTCGCCAGCTTTCCGCGCAGAAGTTTATTGATCAGGTGTTGGTAGAAGGTCTTGGAGTTCAACATCTGGTGGTGGGCGATGATTTTCGATTTGGCTGTGACCGGAAAGGGGATTTTTATCTGTTGCAGCAGGCAGGGGCGTTAAATGGGTTTAGCGTCGATCATACTGCTACTGTAGAAATTGATGGTGATAGGGTCAGTAGTACGCGAATCAGAGAGCTCCTTGCAGCCGGTAATTTTGAGGAGGCTGGGGCTTTACTTGGTCGACCCTATAACATCAAAGGGCGTGTTGTTCATGGGCGTAAACTAGGTAGGCAGCTACAGGTTCCTACCGCCAATCTGAATCTCTGTGGAAAAAAACCGGTGCTTAGCGGTGTTTATACTGTTGAAACCCGCACTTCGGCAGGGCAGGTGTATCCGGGGGTAGCTAATGTTGGCTGGCGCCCAACCATTGAAAATGGTGATCCAACGCCCAATCTGGAAGTACATCTGCTAAATTTCGATCAAGAGCTCTATGGCCAGCGTCTGCAAGTGATATTTTTAAAGAAATTACGCGAAGAAATACGATTCTCCGGCCTGGAGGAACTTAAGGGCCGAATTCACCGGGATATTGAAGAAGCAAGGCAGTTTTTTGCCTCTAGGCGAAAGCCCATTGTTGAACAATAAAATTTATTTATGGACCAACCACTGAAGCCACTCTGGTGGCTGTGAGCTTTTTAGGTACTTTATGAGCGACTATAAACACACTCTGAACCTTCCAGAGACTGACTTTCCGATGCGTGGAAACCTCCCGCAGCGTGAACCCATATTGTTGCAGAAATGGCAGGAAATGGGATTATACGAGAAGATTCGGGCAGAATTTGAAGGTCGCGAAAAGTTTATTCTTCATGACGGTCCTCCCTATGCCAACGGAAATATTCACCTTGGGCATGCGGTTAACAAGATTCTGAAAGACATCATTGTGAAATCCAGATCGGTGGCTGGATTTGATGCCCCTTATGTTCCTGGCTGGGACTGCCATGGGCTGCCAATTGAGCACAAAGTGGAAACCATGATTGGTAAAGCCGGTGAGAAAGTGGGCTTTAAAGAGTTTCGCCAAAAGTGCCGTGAGTACGCGCAGAAACAGGTAGAAGGTCAGCGTAAGGATTTTATCCGTCTGGGTGTCTTTGGGTCCTGGGATAAGCCTTATTTGACCATGGATTTTCAAACCGAGGCTGACATTATTCGAGCTTTAGGCAAGATTGCGGTAAGCGGCCACCTGCAGAAAGGTTATAAGCCGGTTTACTGGAGTGTCGTGGGTGGTTCGGCTCTCGCTGAAGCAGAAGTTGAATATCATGATAAGACGTCAAACTCCATTGATGTTACCTATCCGGTAGTTGATCAGCAGGCTGTACTGAATGCCTTTGCTGATGCCGGAGGCGAAGGGAAGGTGTCCGCCGTAATCTGGACAACCACTCCCTGGACACTGCCTGCCTCACTGGCAATTTCGGCTGGCGCTGAGATTGATTATGTACTGGTGCAGATAGACCGTGGTCAGGGCGCTGAGCGCTTACTGATGGCTGAGAGCCTTGTGGATAGCGTTATCGGGCGTGCCAAGCTGGAAAACCATCAAGTGGTGGGGCATTGCAAAGGCCACGCTCTTGAAAAATTGAATTTCCATCATCCATTTTATGATCGAATCGTGCCAATTCTGTTGGGAGACCATGTCACCCTGGACGCTGGTACTGGTCTGGTTCATACAGCCCCAGACCATGGGATGGAAGATTTCGCGGTATGTCTAAAGTATGACATCGCTACGATTAATCCATTAGACGACAAAGGTGTTTATCGCGATAGCGTACAGTTATTTGCTGGTGAGCATGTCTATAAAGTTGATGACCATATTATCGAGGTGTTGAAAGAGCATCAGAATCTGCTCAGCCATGGCAAATTGACTCATAGTTACGCTCATTGCTGGCGCACCAAGACCCCTTTGATCTATCGCGCCACACCACAGTGGTTCATCAGCATGGAAAAAGCGGGGCTCAAGCAAGCCGCGCTGGAAGAGATAAAACAGGTTCGCTGGGTACCTGCCTGGGGGCAGAATCGTATTGAAGCCATGGTGACACAAAGTCCTGACTGGTGTATCTCCCGACAGCGGACCTGGGGGGTGCCAATCGCCTTCTTTGTACACAAGGATACGGAAGAGCTACATCCCGACACTGCCGAGTTGATTGAACAAGTTGCGTTACGTGTTGAGAAAGTCGGGATGGATGCCTGGTGGGATCTAGATGCCGCCGAACTGTTGGGCGATGGGGCTGGAAACTACAAGAAAGTGACAGACACCTTGGATGTCTGGTTCGATTCCGGCGTCACACATAGCGCAGTACTGGAGCCTCGCCCGGAACTGGGGCGTTTTCCTGCGGATCTCTATTTGGAAGGCTCCGACCAGCATCGTGGCTGGTTCCAGTCCTCCTTGAAAACAGCTGTCGCGATTAAAGGCAAAGCTCCTTATCGCCAAGTGCTTACACATGGGTTTACCGTCGATGAGAAGGGGCACAAAATGTCCAAGTCTCTCGGTAACGGCATTGAGCCCCAGGAAATCATGAATGAACTGGGTGCCGATATTCTGCGACTCTGGGTTGCGGCAACCGATTACAGTGCCGAGATGGCGCTGTCCCGGGAAATTCTGAAGCGGACAGCCGACAGCTATCGTCGTATCCGGAATACTGCAAGATTCCTGCTTGCCAATCTGAACGGTTTTGAGCCCGAACAACACGCATTACCGTTGGACGAACTACTGGCGCTTGATCGTTGGATTGTCGACAAAGCCTGGCTGATTCAGGAAGAGTTGAAAAAGTCTTATGAGCAATACAATTTTGTGCAGGTGTATCAGAAGATCCATAACTTCTGCGCCCTTGAGTTGGGGGGCTTTTACCTCGATATCATCAAGGATCGGCAATACACCACTCAGCGGGATAGTATCGCGCGCCGCTCAGCGCAAACAGCGCTCCATCATATCGCAGAAGCGTTAGCCCGCTGGATTGCACCTATCCTCAGCTTCACTGCGGAAGAAATCTGGAGTTGCCTGCCGGGTGAGCGTTCGGTCTCTGTGTTCCTTGAAACATATTATGATGGTTTAAAGCCGTTAGAATCTGGCGTGGAGCTGGGACGCGACTACTGGAACCAGATCCTGGAAGTGAAATCTGCAGTGAACAAGTCTTTGGAAGAAGCGCGTACAGCAGGGAAAGTGAAGGGTTCCCTCGGGACAGAGATCGACCTCTACTGCAGCAGCGAATTGGCAGCAGGATTGAACAAAATTGGTAATGAGCTCAGGTTTGTATTGATTACTTCCCGCGCGTCAGTGAGTGCTGCTGATGATTCCGGGGCCGAGGAGGCGACTGTGACTGAGGTGCCAGGTTTAAGTATAAGGATTGCCGCTTCATCCTATACCAAATGTGAGCGTTGCTGGCACCATCTTCCTGATGTTGGAACCCATGCATCTCATCCGGATCTCTGCAGTCGCTGCATTGATAATGTGGATGGCGATGGCGAACCTCGTAGTTTCGCTTAACCTGTCTGTTAAAAGGATTAAGAGAAAGTGGGTAAGAGTTAAGAGGGATAAGGACTCAGTGGTATAGTGAGTGGGTAGATGGGCAATAGTGCCTGTCTACCACAATACGCTAAGGGCTAGTGTCCAATTAAATATGAAGTCAGAGCGAAATATCAAAATGTTGAATTGGTTGTGGTTAAGTGCATTTGTTATTGGCATTGACCTGTTAACCAAATTCCTGGCCTCCACACAACTCGACTATGCGTTGTCTGTACCCGTATTGCCGTTCTTTAACCTGACCTTATTACACAATACCGGGGCGGCTTTTAGTTTCCTTGCTGATGCTTCCGGCTGGCAACGCTGGTTTTTTGCAGTACTGGCGGTTTTGGTCAGCATTATGCTGACACTCTGGCTGACAAAACTGAAACCAAGCGAAAAATGGATAGCCTGCGCGCTAAGTCTTGTCCTGGGAGGGGCGTTAGGAAATTTATATGATCGGGTGGTACATGGCTACGTGGTGGACTTCCTTCACTTTTACTACGACAAGTATCATTTTCCGGCGTTTAATATTGCCGACTCGGCGATCACCGTGGGTGCAGTAATGATTGCCATCGATATATTCAGACAGCACCAGAATCCTGAGCAGAAATCCGAGCAAGAGAAAGTTTCATGAGTGAGTTGTACGTAGGTCATGGTGTCCGCATTAAATTGCATTTTGCACTGAGATTGGCAGATGGTGATGTGGTTGATTCCACTTTTGGCGGAGCGCCGGGTGTATTCGAATTTGGCGATGGAACCCTGCCGGTAGGTTTTGAAGAGTTGATACGTGGAATGAGGGTGGGCGAACGTCATACTTTTAATGTCCTGCCTGAGCATGGATTTGGTATGCAAAACCCGCAGAATCTACAGACCTTTAGCAAGGATCACTTTTCTCATGTCGAGCAATTGGAACCCGGAATGGTGATGTCTTTTGCGGATGCCGCCAAAGCGGAGTTGCCCGGAGTAATTAAGGAAGTGAGAGATACTGAAGTGGTGGTGGATTTTAACCATCCGCTGGCTGGACGAGAGCTGGAATTCGAAGTGGAAATAATTGAGCTGTCTTCCGCAGACAGTGAGGATACCCATGGACATTAAGCTGGCCAATCCACGTGGCTTTTGTGCCGGAGTCGATAGAGCCATCGAAATAGTTAATCGGGCTCTCGATGTCTTTGGTGCCCCCATCTATGTCCGTCATGAGGTGGTGCATAACCGCTTTGTTGTCGAAAATCTCCGCCAGCGCGGGGCCAGGTTTGTTGATGAATTGCATGAAGTGCCCGACGATTCCCTGGTTATTTTCAGTGCCCATGGGGTCTCCCAGGCAGTGCGCCAGGAAGCCGACCAGCGTGGATTGAAAGTATTCGATGCTACTTGCCCGCTGGTTACCAAAGTGCACCTGGAAGTGATGCGTTATTCCCGCGACGGTTGTGAATGTGTGTTGATCGGCCATCAAGGCCACCCGGAAGTTGAAGGCACCATGGGGCAGTACGATCGCAGCAATGGCGGCGATATCTACTTGGTGGAAAATGAAGCCGATGTCGCAAATTTAGAAGTGAAAGACCCCTCCAATCTCGCGTATGTGACTCAAACAACACTCTCTATGGATGATACCGCGAAGGTCATTGATGCTTTGAGAGGCAAGTTTCCTGAAATAAAAGGCCCCAAGAAAGACGACATCTGTTATGCCACTCAGAACCGTCAGGATGCGGTTAAAGAATTGGCTGCTGAGTGCGGTGTGGTGCTTGTTGTGGGTTCAATCAATAGCTCCAACTCCAACAGGTTGAGAGAATTGGCTGAACGCATGAACGCAAAAGCCTACCTGATCGATGGTGCTCATGAAATTCAGGCAGATTGGTTTGTTGATTGCCGACAGGTTGGTGTTACGGCAGGAGCATCGGCCCCGGAAGTATTGGTTCAGCAAGTCATTGAAAGACTACGTGAACTGGGAGGAAAACCCCCGCAGGAGATTGCGGGGGTGCAGGAAAATATTGTGTTTTCTATGCCTAAGGAGTTGAGGATTCCTGTGGTGCAGGAATAACCTCAACTCTCTACGCGGTTGTTTACCAGCTTCGAGTTCCCAGGCTATTAAGCGTTAGGTTTGGCTCACCATCCTGAGCACCTCCTGCTACAGGTGTTGCGGTGAGTAGGACGCACTCGTTAATTTCGTCACTATCCCCATCGCCGTCAACATCAACTCCACAGGTGGCTGCAGCCACCTGATAATATCCCTCGTCGGAAATGGCCGGATTGGCTGCGAACCCTAACGTGGTTAAGTTGGTAACATACGTCAGGTTCTCGGTAAAGTAACGTTCTTGAGCCTGCATAATACGTGTCACCATGCTTTGTCCATCTGTGGTTCGCGTTTTTGTCATTTGGCTTTGGTAAGCTGGCAGAGCAATGCCAGCTATTATGGCCACTATGGCAAGTACAACCAAGAGTTCCATCAGGGTAAACCCCTGCTCTGCCGCAGGGGATTGTGCTTTACAATTAAAGGTCATCAGATTGGTTCTCTCTCCAGAAAATTTTGTCCAGAGGATCCAAGTCTGGCGAGTTCAAACATTCTGTTGAAACGCAAACTATTTCACCACCTTCTTCAATCGTTTCATTGCCATCTACATCTACACTTACTTCTGGAGCAGTGTAAATAATTGCAGGCGAAGATGGTATTCCAGGGTGGTTAAGGCCAACAGAACGCTCCAGTCCTTCGTTGCCATTGCTTGAGACGTCACCAGTACTAGTATCCCCGTCAATATTTGCAACAGCTGTTGCATTGGTGGCATTGACAATCCAGACCTGGCCAGATCCTACATTGGCAGCACAAGGATCACCGCTATCAACTGCCGGGTTAAAAGTTGTGAAAATCAAAGTATTGTTTACTGTCACCGAGTCAGAAAGCACTTTGATGCCATTGTCTAAACTTATATACCAGCCATGGCTTTCACCTAGCGCAGTTAAAGCAGTAGAGCGATCATCTGCTGTAGCACCTTCCTGTATAGTATTGCTGGTTGCATCAAAGAGATCATCGACAGTTATTACACTGGTTGATATGACATTGCCATCTGCATCTTCCTCTTCCACATAGTTATAGCTGTCAGGTGCACTGGACGCATTAGGGTCAGTAAAAGCGAAGAATTTGTCCGATGCATCATCAGAGCCTGGGTCTGGACGATTACCTGATCCCAGAGCGACTATAAGATATGGGCTTGAGCCGCGCTCGCTATAGTAGGATGCGTCTGGTCGATTAAAGAACTTACGATTATCGCCGCTCAGATTGGCAATAATTCCAGCGCTGGTGAGGAAATCATCTGCGCCAGTTGTGTCTTTATTAAAGTCAAAGCGCCAGACTTTTCCCGCAACATCTACCGCAAATGCAACATCTAC
The DNA here is from genome assembly GCA_050299855.1 of Hahella sp. GTDB lineage: Bacteria > Pseudomonadota > Gammaproteobacteria > Pseudomonadales > Oleiphilaceae > Hahella. Next base: position 25,178 of record JBNKWQ010000052.1, on the reverse strand, counting down.
CAAACGGTCACCGTTAAGATCTCCAAGGCTCAAATCCGCAGGGAAGCTGTGCGTCATTGTGGCGAAGTTCTCAGTATGGGCAGCGCCGTTTCCTGCAGACCAAAGTATTTCACCTGTTTCTGCATCTACCATGAACAACGCTCTACCCACGCTGTCGTTGGAGTCTAACGGGTCAGTCAAACTATCTTGATCGGCGTCGTATCCTCCAGTAAAGAAGGCGACGATACGATTATCACAATCAGCACCATCACACCAGTTTACGCGTCCCAACTGGGCTGTACCCCAGGTTTGCCCAAGTTCTTTCAGTTTATTGAGTTCAGATTTTTCAGCATCTGAGCGCCCAGCTGTACGGTCCGATGCAGGGCTCGTAAGTGCAGACAATGTTGGTGTCGGGTCTCCCGTTATTTGCCACATGAGTTTAGGGTTCGCAGTAACGGTTGCCCCATCATTGCTGAAAGTAACATCAGATACGTCAAGCGCGTAGTAACTGGTACCACCACGGCGCATCCCAATGATGACACGGACAAAGTCTCCGTCGCCGGTATCAATGGAGCCGTCGTTGTCGACATCCTTAATCCAGACAGAAACTCTACCGTCGAGGCCGTACACTTTATCTGTTGTAGAGGCATCATCGTAGAAAGATTCAATGTTTCCGAGAAGTTCAGGTGGTAGAAAACCGAAAACTTCATCGCCAGTTTTAGTGTTTATCGCATGAAGAACTCCTAAATTGTCGCCATAAAATAGTAGGCTTTCAGGATCATCTTCAGTACCGCCATATGTAATAACAGTGGGCTGGCTATGTAAGGGGTCAGGCAAATAGCCACTGGCATCAACAGTCGAGCCGTCACCATCATTGTCATCCGTATCTTGACCACGTACCCACTTCAACAGGGTGTCTCGATATGTGGCATCAACAGTCGCGCCTAGCATTGATGCAGTTACCGCAGCATTAGCCGTCTGCAATTTTTGTGCGTCCACATTTAAACTGACGTTGGATATGTCCAAGGGGTCAGTGCCTGTGGTGAATGTGAAAAGATTGCGTGTAGTTGTGAGGTGGTTTCTAACTCCCCCTTCTTGTACGTCGCCGCCATCACCTTCTCCCGACAGTGTACCGGCTTCTGGCCAATAGCTGACGGCACCTGATCTGAAGTATCCCGTTGCGGGATCGATGGCATTAACGTCAAAGTAATCTTTTATATCGCCATTGTTGTCAATACGAAATCTTTTCAAGTTGCCATGCCACCGGGTAGATGGTTGTGGTTTAAACAAGGCGTAGTAAATTTGATCCAGGTGTTGAAGGTTGTTGAACGAGTTGACCGAGACTGCAGGTGCAACGAAGGTGGTATCAGAGACGTCGATGTCTGCCACGATTTCACTGAAAGCGGCTAACAATTCGTTATAGTTGTCCGCTCTTTTGTAGACCCCACCACCTGCTGCTGCTGTTGCTGACAGTAGTGGGTGGTCTAACGAAAAGCCGATGGTATGGGTGGTAATTGTTTGGGTGCCGTCCAGGTCAGAAATATCATAGTTGGCCATGTAACCAGACAATTCATCCATACAATTTCCAGAGCATTCTTCACCGGTTAAATTTTCGATAAAGCCGTCTGCTTCCCCGTCACTGGTCTCTTCTCCGTCCGATAGGAAAATTATATGGTTTGGTTGGCAGGAGAGTGTAATAGGGGATTCATATTCCATGGAATCGATGTCGCCGTCTACCCGGCTAGAGGCGACACTGACATTTTTACCGTTGCGGCCATATACAGTTGAATCCCGCTCGCCAAAGTAAACATCGCCACCTGACATATAAGCATAGGCTTCCCAAAGTACTTCTGACAACGGCGTATAGGTTTCTTCAAACACGTCATCGACAGCTGTCTTGAAGGAGTCTCTAGACGTGTTAATGTTTTGTACCGGACTTTCGACACGGCCACCACTGTTATAGTTGAAAACCATCAAGCCGACATTGACGTTGGATAAATTGCTTGCCATCGCTTTGGTGACGTCGATAACAGTCTGCAAACGAGTCTTGGACACCTCCTCAAGATAATAGGTGTAAAAGTTCATCTTATTGCCATCTACGATGATATGGGTATCTCTAGAACCAAACATATCGTTTGTGCCATCACTTGCCACAGAAGTCCAGCCATCCTCATTTTGTATCGTATAAACCTTATCATCAGCATCGGTTTCACCATGGAAACTATAGTCCTCCTTGCACTCAACTTTGTTTTGAATGTAATAGTTATTATCGCTAAGAAATTCCAGTGACCTCCAGCGACGATTTCCATATTTTAGTCTGTGTTCTCTAATTCTGCCCTCATATTCGCCATCTTCAGCCACCTCATCAGTCAGGGTTTTACAGGTGTTCTTATCCAGCGGAAGGTAACCTTGAAGAACCCGGCTCCCATTTACCCATTTGAACACATAGTAGATATCGGTATCTCGATAGTCAGTTTCTCCATCAGGTGGATCGTAGTCAGTAGTCGAATCAAAATCGGATTCATTTGAACTGACAACATCGTTATTCACCATACTTCCCGAATTATCAATTACGAAGAGAAGGTTGGCTCTACCGGTTCCACCTTCGACAGCTTCCGCATTAAAATAAATGCTGGTGTCATCGGCATAGGTAACGCCCGGAATAGCCACAAGTGAGAAGCTTAGTAGCCCATGTATGAATGAGCGGTTAAAATACTTCATTGTCTCACCTCCTCAAAAAAAATGACCCTTAGTGCTTCGTTAGTGCCTGGTCTAAATGAGATAACACCATCGCGATTATTCAAAAGAACAGCTTTATCGCGGGTTATAACTTGTTCCTCCAAACGAAAGACTGTCGAGTCAGTGGCGCTAAAAGAAACAGCCGCACAGGTGTCGCATTTTTTAACTGTGACTTTATTAATCGCTCCTGAAAGAGCATAACCAAGATTTATTTGGGAAACTTCCCAGCTGTCGATATTGGTTTTGAGAGGGAAAGTCTTAATGGCTTCCCCTACCTCAATTGGCCAGGCTGTGGAAGCTAAGCCAAGGGTTAATAGCAAAATTGCCAGTTTGTATGCTTTCATTCTGTTCTCCTGTGCATTAAATGCCACCACAGTCACCTGATTCTTTAAATGTATTCGTGTCATTAAATTCGTAGGTAAAACCCTGGGTTTGATCGGATGCAGTTCCGACATTATTCAAAGCTGCGCGAACGTTTAGTTCAAACTTCCTCCCCGTAGACTCTGCGCCCAATGCTCCGCCGCTGACGTTGGTCCTGCCTGTGCAGCTGAGAGTTAAGGATTTGTCTACTGTCGCGCTTGCGGCATTAACTTGTAGAGGTAAAGTGTTATCTGCTTCATCGGCTGTATGGTCGTAGGTTAAGTCGAACCCGGTTGCATCAGAAAGCTTGTCTGTACTTAAACGATAATCTTGTAACTGGCCTTCAATCTCGCTTTGAGCTTCTTGGAAGACCTGGTTTTTAAACTGAACATTTGCTGACATTTTTTCATCCAGATAGGACGTGCTCATTGTAGAAATTGCGAGCACGGTCAGTATGAGTAAAAAAATCATACTGAATATTAGGGTAGAGCCCTTTTGGTGGCTGATAGAAAGCATAGTCAAGCCTCTATAAAACAATATTGTTGAGCGAAATGGTGGTTGAGTAGAGAGCTCGCGGTTGGTTGTCTGTGTAGCTCAACCCACCTGCATCAAGTACGGAGAAATTACGGGTAGTAACCTCCCCGCCTGTACTGCCTCCAGCGCGTGCAAGAACGGCTATTCGGACACTCTTAACCATTTTCCACTCCGAGGAGCTAATTTGTGTAGCGGTGACATACTTGTCGGGTACTCCAGCCGTACCTGCACCGGAAGCCACACCATAGAGCACCTGAAAGTTTTCGATGCCGGGCACAATTGGTTGAGCTGCAGCAATCCAGCCTGTACCTGGAATGTAGCCGCGACAATATAAAGTCGGAAGGTCGTTGTTAGCTGGGTCATCCTGGACCCAGAAAACATTAGCAATCGTCTCGGCCGTTAGTGTGCCTGTACAATCTTTGTTGTCTCTGGGGTTGAGGCGGATCGCAATTCGATCGCTGGCATTGCCGCCTCCGTCATTTGTGCAGTAAGTATTCGCCGAGACGCACGGTGTGTCGGACTCGTCAGCAGAATAAAATGGCGGGGGTAATTCTCCCTCATCTGGGTCTTGATACCCTGCCATACGGACATTCTGTGCAAGTATTTCCATAGCAAAACGACCATTTTCCTCAAGCCTTCCTAACGAGTCAGTAATATTGAAGGTGGTCTTGTTGGTTAGAAATATCTGCGTAATACCCGCTAACAGGATTAAGCCCAGGGTAATGGCAACCATAAACTCTATGATTGACAGGCCTGCCTGGTATTTCTTCATTTGCATGATTTGCGACATGATTAAGGCCTCACCGTCAGCTGAACTCTTTGCGTATCATTGTTCCCCTCTCCACGGCCTAACCAGGTCACTGTGATGGTATAGTCGTCGTTGTCAGGACAATCTGCTCCAGGGCAGGCAAGGGTTAGTGTGGGCGATGCTAAATAGTCCACTAAGTTGCCACGGTTATTGTTGCCGCCGGCATTGTTATACCCGCAAGCTAACTCCCAGACATCGAAAGTGGCCATTTCCTGGGAGTTACATCCTCCACCAGTATTTTGTGTCGCAGCTCCATCATAATAGTTGCTGCAATACTTGGCAGGTGCTGCTCCGCAATTAGATCCATTGGCAGGCGCGGCGAGATAATCTCCATCATCAACACCATCAGGGTTGGCGCGCATTCTTTCTGCCATTTCCTGGGCCAGCCAAACGGCTTTACTGCGTTGGCCGCTGTCTGAAGTGCCTTTTAGTGACTGGATTTGCATCGCTGCGAGGCCTAATAATCCGATCGCAAAAACCAAAACAGTTACTAAAATTTCAATCATTCCAAAGCCGGATTGACTGCTTCTTCTGAAATTAAGGTGTGCAGTCATCGCCATCAGGAATCCCCCCCAAAGTTGCTCTTCCGGTTAATGCAATTGAAATTGAAAATCCTTCGGTTGCTCCACGATCGTCACAGATGTAGAAGCCGGCGGAGGCTCCTTCTAGTAACGTGCCATCACCGTTGTAACTGAGCCACTCATTGGCATCATTGTCTGCAGTCATAGTAATAGCTTCTGGAGAGGCAGCTTCCTGTCGAAGGATGATATCGCCGGCGGCGAAATCAGCATTACCAGCACCACCCGTAGCTGCATATATTGACCAGCCATCAGACCAGTCGTTGTTACTTCCGCTGCTACGATTTAAGGTAACCACCTGATTTCGTTTAATTGCTTCGCTACGTGCGAAATTTATAGAGGCTACCAGACGATTTTTTTCTGCAGACAATTGATTGGCTTGAATCATATTAAGCATGGCGGGCGCGCCAATGGTCGCTAAGATTGCAGCAATGACCACTACCATCATCAGCTCGATTAATGTAAAGCCACGTGAGTACATTTTCCTTTCCATTGCAATTTCTCTTATCGATACAGTATTGCAGTATAGACAGGGAAACCATCAATGGCAGATGAGCGGAGTAATGTCCGTGATGAACGGTTGCTGGTCAACAAAAGATGTCGACCAGTTAGCATTTTTGGGTTGCCTAGTGAAGATAAAGGCTATTTCAGCGCTAAGTGGATTGGCAAATCGGCCCTGAACCTGTCTCATGCAGGCCATCATGGTTAGTATCCTGAGAAAGCCTGATGCGCCCTGTGCGTGTGATGATTATGGCGCGTTGGTTCTCCGGAGCATATGAGGGCTGGCACAGTTGTAGTGAGCCAAAAGTGCCATTTGTTGTACCAGTAGGGTTGAAGGTAATGTAGGCGCGCCCTGCAGAAAGTCTTGGTTTTAGTTGAAGTCCTGAATCAATTTCAATGTGTTGAAGTCTTTCCTCGCTGGGGTCTAACCTGCGATTCTGGTTTTTATCGACAAACACGTCTAGCTGATTGGACAGCTCACCTGCACAGGTTTTGGCCGGAGTTAACGTGCAGGCAACGGTGATTTGGCTGCTTATAACGGCTAATCTGCGGGCTTTATTCAGTGTTTTATTTAACAGATGAATCTGACTGATAACTGTTTGCTTCTGCAAGAGTGAAGTAACAGAAGGTATTGCGAGAAAAATAAGGGTGCTGGCCAGTGCCAGGGTGACGATTAGTTCAATTAACGTATATCCGTTACGTTTCATAAGAAATTCCTTTTTAGTGGGGCTTATCCGTAGAGCCAATCCAATTGGCTTCTTTATTATGCATAGATAAAAGGCTAAGGTCAGCACAAAATTGTTTTTATCAGGTCAAGAGGCGACAGGATTGTGATGAAAGTTATTATTATCGGTGGCGGTGTGATCGGCATGATGCAGGCAAGAGAGCTTGCCTTGGCAGGTGTCGAGGTTGTTCTGGTGGAGCGACATATGTGCGGCCGCGAGGCCAGCTGGGCAGGCGGTGGGATTATTTCGCCATTATATCCCTGGCGCTATAGCCCGGCTGTCACTGCGCTATCCACCTGGTCCCAGGAATATTATCCTAACCTTGTGGAGTCCCTGGAGGCTGAAAGCGGAGTTGACCCTCAGCTTACCAGGACGGGATTGTTGGTATTGTCTATTGAGGATCGGCAGGAGGCGTTAGCCTGGTCTCAGACCCAGCAATTGTGGCTGGAGGAAGTTGGAGCGGATCGACTCTATGAACTTGAACCCGGTCTTAAACCAGGGTTTGAGCAGGGCATGTTTATGCCCCAGGTCTGTAGTGTGCGTAATCCACGGATGTGTCAGGCGTTGCGCAGGATACTGGAGGCTTTGCCACAAGTTACTTTATTGGAAAATACTGAAGTGTTGGGTATCAAGTTACTCGCCGATAAATTTCATCTGGTGAACACCAACACCGGGGAAATTGGAGGTGATGCCTGCATTGTCACATCAGGTGCCTGGTCATCCAGCATTCTCGCAAGTATCGGAGTGAATCTGCCTGTAGAACCAGTGCGTGGCCAGATGGTGGCATTTAAATCGGCGGTTGGTGAAATTAACCGAATCGTACTTAACCAGGGCAAATATGTGATTCCTAGACGGGATGGATTGGTGCTGGCAGGAAGTACCCTGGAGTATGTTGGTTTTGATAAGTCAAAAACCGAGAGTGCCAAGACAGAGCTCGTGGCAGCCGCCCGGAACATGGTTCCCTCCCTGGCAAAAGCTCTGGTGGTGGAGCATTGGGCAGGTCTTCGGCCTGGTTCTCCAAAGGGTGTCCCCTTTATTGGCGGTGTTCCAGGTGCTGAGGGCGTTTATGTTAATGCAGGGCAGTTTCGTAACGGGCTGGTGTTGGCCCCGGCTTCAGTCAAACTGATGAGTGCTTTGGTTTTAGGTGAGGAGCCGGTAGTAGCCCCTCAACCATATTCCCTTGAAGGGAGAATTGACTATATCGCCAGTCAACCAGTAGAAGACCCCGTGCCCGGGTGAATATGTATTTATCCGGGCAGCTCTGTATAGAACAATCTATTACTATTCCATCCCCAATTTTTTCAGCCGGTAACGTAGTGCCCTGAAGCTTATCCCCAGCTTTTTGGCGGCTGCAGTTTTATTCCAGCGGGTTTCTTCCAGGGCTTTTTCTATGGCTTGTTTTTCAATGTTCTCCAGGAAATTTTCCAAGTTATCATCAGCATGATCAAAATCGGGTACGTCCATCTCTGAACTTGCCCCCACGCGTTCGCTGCCTTCTGTATTGGGTAACTGGATGTCATCTGCCTGTATTTCATCTTCCTCGCTTAGCGTAAAAGCTCTCTCCAGAATGTTTTCAAGCTCTCTAACATTGCCTGGGAAGTGGTAACCTTTGAGGTTATTTAGTGCCTCAGCGCTAAGTGTGATAGGAGGTAATTCACACTCCTTGGCAAGCTGCGCCAAAATATGATTGGCCAGTAGTTCAACATCTTCATTGCGCTCTCTGAGACTGGGGACTTTGAGTTCGATGACGTTGATACGATAAAAAAGATCCTGTCTGAAAAGGCTTTCTTCCACCAATTGGTGAAGATCCTTATGTGTTGCGCTGAGGATCCTTACATCAACTTTGATCTCAGATTGTTCACCTACCGGACGAACGGCTTTCTCTTGTATGGCCCTTAGTAATTTCACCTGCATGGTCAGAGGCAGATCTGCTACCTCATCGAGAAAGAGGGTGCCACCGTCTGCCGCTCGGAAAAGGCCCTCTTTGTTCTCAACTGCGCCTGTAAATGCCCCTTTCTTGTGACCAAAAAATTCACTCTCCATTAACTCGCTTGGAATGGCTCCACAGTTCACAGGAACAAAAGGCCCTTTACTGCGAGGGCCTTGTTCGTGAATTGAGCGAGCCACCATTTCTTTGCCGCTACCGGACTCACCGCTTATATAGATAGGCGCCTGACTGCGAGCGAGCTTGCGAATTTGTCCACGAAGCCGTTCCATCGTTTTGGAATTACCTAATAGTTTTGATGGTACGGGCGCTGGAGGGGCGGTGGTTGGCGCCAGTTTGATAGCACTGTTGACCAGTTCTCGAAGCCTGGTAAGGTCGACAGGTTTGGAAACAAAATCAAAGGCTCCGGCCTTAAGGGCTGATATGGCTGTATCTATACTGCCGTAGGCCGTGATTACGGCGACAGGCGTGTTGGGATAATTCGCCTGAATATGGGATACCAGTTCAATTCCATTACCGTCCGGCATGTTCATGTCCGTCAGCACCAGGTCAAAGCGGTCAGTAGCCAGAAAGCTGGTCGCCTGAGTCACGTTTTCAGCCGCGACAGTGTTCAGCTGCATGCGGTTCAGGGTAATCTCGATCAAAGCCCGGATATCAGGTTCGTCGTCGACTATTAGTACTCGTTTTGTCATATTTTTTATCAAGTCGTGCGTTTAGGGTGTGGGAAGGTGATACGGAAGCGGCTTCCCCCTGTTTCTCTTAAAAAGTAGTCCAGTTGGGCCTGATTCGCTTCACATAGTTCTTTGGATAAGTATAGGCCCAGTCCGGTACCTTTTTTATCTGTAGTATAAAAAGGCTCGAAAAGGTGGGGTAATTGTTCTTCTGAAACCCCTGGACCATTATCGAGTATATCTAGATAGGCCTGTCTGGTGTCTTCAATTTCGCCTATTTCTATTCCGACCCAGGGGTATCCGGTCGCAACTTTGCTATAACGAATTCCGTTACCGATAAGGTTATTCAGGACCTGGTGCAGATGGCTGACATCAAATCGCCCCTGGACACCTCCTTTTAATAGTTTGATTTCAATATCCATCGATATTGTGCCGGCAGCAGTAAAGTCGCGGATATAGTCCTGGAGCCAGTCATGAAGATCTATCAATTCTGGCGTGCTGGTTTTTCCTCGAGATAACTCCAGGACATTTTCAATAATGCCATTCATACGCTCGGCATGGCGTACGACGATCTCTACCATCTGGCGGTCGGCAGATGCCAATTCTTCAGATTCCAATAATAGTTGCGCGGCATGGCTGGCAGCACCAAGGGGATTACGGATTTCGTGGGCAATGCCTGCTGTCAGTCTGCCTAGAGACGCTAGTTTTAGTTGTTGGGCCTGCTGGGCAATCTTTCCCGTATCCTCTAGGAAAATCAAAATATCCTGGCCCTCTTCTTTTTGCAGCATGGCAAAGCTGGCCTGTATTGGAGCGCGATGAGAGGATCCCCGGAAGGGGGGGGACTTACGGCTGGGGTCAAGTTGCCAGTCTCTAAGCCTGTCGAGAAGATCATCTGGGAGCATGCCCATGGTTTCATCTGAATCCAGTCCCAGCAGACTGAGTGCCGCCTGATTGGCCATACGTACTTGGCCAAATTCGTTCGCGACAACTATCCCCGTAAGCATTCGTTGAATGATTTGATGGTTAAGCTGTTCCAGTTCATGAATATTCTGGGCTCTGCGTCTGGCCAGGTCTTCACTAGCGGAAATTCTAAAAGAAAGATTTCGCACTAATAGGGCCGTAGCAAAATACACAACCCCCAGTACACCCGCCCGAAACACAGCATCGACATTACTTTCGGATTCAAGAAGCAGATATATTTCCTGTCCCATCACACTAAGGCTGGCCAGCGCTGCAATTAAAAGCCCGAGTTGGCTGCGAAGCATGATATTACTGGCCGCAACGGTGATGACCAGCATGTTGCCCAAGCCACCGGAAATACCATTGCCAAATATCAGCATGGCGGTAATCAGTATCAACTCCAGAAGTAGCGACACCATAATATGCCGCACTTGTGGCTGAATCCCGGCCAGTAGTAAAAAACCCGTAAAAAGATGGACGCCGGCAAAGCTGAATACTACTACTTTAAAATAGAAAGGTTGAAATGCCTGAGATGCGGAGCCGGAGTGCTGTAAGAAGAGCGAGCCCAACAGAAGTAGGCCGACAGTCACTCGGTAGTGATTGTAAACTCTGAACAGTTTTGACGTCGTAAATGAGGGGACAAAAGTCATGTATGAAGTTTTTTCCTTAAGGGGCTCAGAATCTCAATGAAAACAGTATAATGCAACCCCAAATGAGATAAGTTCAATCCACCCGGAGTCAAGATGTCCACAATTGCAAAAGAATCCTTTAATCCGATCGTGGTTTTCGCCCAAATAGACTGTCTTGTTGGCGATATCCCGGGTAACGCCGACAAGGTTATCGCGGCGGCAAAATCCGCTCGTGAAGAACATCAGGCTGATCTGGTAATTTTTCCTGAACTAACGCTCAGTGGGTATCCTCCTGAAGACCTTTTATTACGTCCCAGTTTACAGGCCCGCATTGAAAGTGCCTTAAATCGGGTGCAGGCGTCGAATACTGAAGTTGCTATGGTCCTTGGTTTGCCTTGGAAACATGACGGTAAACTTTATAATGCAGCGGCCTTTATTGATAGTGGGGAAGTCAAAGGCTGGTACTTTAAGCGTTGCCTGCCGAATTACCAGGTGTTTGACGAAAAACGCTATTTCGAACCGGGTACCAAGCCAACAGTTGTCGATTGGAAAGGGTATCGTGTAGGACTGACTGTCTGCGAGGATATTTGGGAGGCGGAACCTACCGCTGACACCGCTGCACTGGGCGCTGATTTCCTGATTAATATAAATGCCTCTCCCTTCCATATGGAAAAACACAGGGAGCGTAAATCTTTGGTTCAAAAACGGGCGCGGGATAACGCGTTGCCGGTGCTGTATGTGAATCTGATCGGTGGTCAGGACGAGCTGATATTCGATGGTGGCTCATTCGCGGTTAACGCCGATGGGGATGTCACTTTTGCTGCGCCTCAGTACGAAACTGGCCTGTATCCTGTCACCATACAGCAGGTGGTTTCCGGCAACACCGGGGCGGGGAAATCATTGGAGTTGTCGTTAGAAGAGACGATTTATAAGGCGTTAGTGCTGGCTGTCAGAGATTATGTTAATAAAAATGGTTTTAAATCGGTGGTGTTAGGATTGTCTGGCGGCATCGATTCGGCTGTCACCCTGGCGGTTGCTGTCGATGCATTGGGCGCAGATCGCGTGCGGGCCCTAATGTTACCGTTTCGATACACCTCGCAAATGAGCCTGGAAGACGCGGAAGAAGAGGCGGTGGCACTGGGTGTTAAGTATGATGTAGTTTCCATTGAGCCTATGTATGACAGCTATATGCAGGCATTGGGTCCGCTGTTTGAAGGTTATGCCAGGGATACAACGGAAGAAAATATACAGGCCCGAATCCGGGGCGTTATATTAATGAGCATTTCCAATAAGACGGGGGCGCTGGTTTTGACGACCGGCAACAAGAGCGAAATGGCTGTTGGTTATGCCACGCTCTATGGAGACATGGCCGGAGGTTATGATGTGCTGAAGGACGTATTCAAAACCATGGTATTCAGGCTGGCCAGGTACCGAAATACACTTTCCTATGTGATTCCCGAGAGGGTCATTACGCGTCCACCGTCAGCAGAGTTGGCACCGGATCAGATTGATGAAGATAGCCTGCCTCCCTATGATATTTTGGACCAGATGCTTTCTTTATATGTTGAGCAGGATGTCAGCGCAGAGGGGATAGTGGCGAAAGGATATGATCGAGAAGCAACCTATCGTGTCGCCAGGCTGGTTGATGTGAATGAATATAAGCGGCGCCAGGCGGCAGTTGGCCCTAGAATTACTGCTCGTGGGTTTGGCCGTGACCGCCGTTATCCTATTACCTCTGGTTGGAAGCTGGGTGAATAGCGCAATTGTTATTCGATAAAGTCGAGATCAAATACGCTCGAAATATCTCGACTTTCTTCAGTGATCATGCCGCCCTTGAAATGCATGTCGTAATCAAAGCTGTTGTGGTCAGGGAAGCTGGTGGCGAGTACTACCAGGGCGTCGTCAGCATGATCCTTCATGCCTAGCAGGCGATAAAGTTCCACCGATAGGGCTAAAGCGTCTGGTAGGGCCGTTGTTTCCGGGTAGTTTTCAATAACATATTGAACTCTTGAAGTGGCGGCAATATAGGCCTGCCTGCGGATATAGTACTGCGCTACTATCAATTCATATTCCGCCAGACGATTCTTTAGCGTAGTCATGCGTTTCTCCGCATCGGCCGCATAGGGGCTTTCAGGGAACTGCGTCACCAGGGTGGAAAAATCCTGGAAAGCTTCCCTGGCGCGTCCAGGATCACGGGAATCCATATTGAGGGGGAAGTAGCGTCCACTGAGGCTGACATCAGCGTAGTATGACGAGAGCCCCTTAATATAGTAGGCGTAGTCGACGTTGGGGCTTTCGGGATGTAGACGAATAAAGCGCTCAGCCGCTGCAGCAGCTCCTTCAGGGTCCAGTGCACTGTAACGGGCGTAAATCAGGTCCAACTGCGCCTGTTCGGCATAACGTCCAAACGGATGGTAAGTTTCCAGATCTTCAAGATGACGGGATGCTTCGAGGAAGTTGCCGTTATCCAGAGCGGTTTTGGATTTGTCGTAATATTCTTTTTCGCTAAGAATTTGCTGCGGACCTGAAGCGCAAGCGGTGAGGCCTGCCAGCATCAGAATGGTAATAACTTTGCGAGTGTCTTTGATCAGTAAATTGATCAGCTTTGATAATTTGGCAACGGCTATAGAACTATGCATGGATAGCAACAACATCATTCAAGTAAACTGTCTGGAAATTCCGGCTTATCGAAGAAGGCTGAAAATTATTTTCATACCGGAAAACAAATTGTGTCAGGTGACTCGCGAGCTGGGTAAGCAAAAAAAGTTTTTCGACCCACTGCTAACAAATGCCTGAGGCGCGTCATTATTCCACAACCCCGATACATGCAACAGCCCCGACACCCAAAGTTACGGGTGAATTGACTCTAGCTGAACAGAAATTAATACATGACCGATCATATCCAGCACACTTTTATCGTCCCTGACCACCTTGGCATGCAACGCATTGACCTGGTTGCTGTTGAGCTGATGCCGCAATACTCCCGCTCCCGCCTGCAAAGCTGGATAAAATTGGGGGTGCTGAAGGTTAATGGCGCGGCTATAAAACCCAAAGATAAAGTAATGATAAGGGATGAAATTACATTAGATGTGACATTGGAGCCTGAGGGTGATTGGGGTGCAGAGGCCATTGATCTGGAGATAGTTTACGAAGATGAACACTTGCTGGTGATTAATAAACCCGCGAATCTTGTAGTCCATCCAGCGCCTGGCCATAGGGATGGCACCTTGGTCAACGCAGTGTTACACCATTGTCCCCAATTGGATCAGTTGCCGCGGGCTGGGGTTGTGCACCGCCTGGATAAAGATACCTCCGGATTAATGGTTGTCGCTAAATCATTGCTGGCACACCAGTCTCTGGTGAATCAGCTTCAAACCCGGGCGATGGGAAGGGAATACGAAGCCTTGGCGCTGGGAGAATTAACCGGTGGCGGAATAGTGGATCAGCCCATTGCCCGTCATCCCCAGCATCGTCAGAAAATGGCGGTGGTGGCTAAGGGTAAAAAAGCCGTGACCCATTATCGGGTACTGCAAAGACTGCACGGCTTTACACATCTGCGTTTGAAACTGGAAACCGGACGGACTCACCAGATTCGGGTCCATTTGGCGCATATTAACCACGGTATTGTGGGTGACCCGGTCTATGGTGGTCGCTCAAGATTACCTAAAGGGTTAAGTGCTGGAACATTGCAGTTGATCCAGGAGTTTCCCAGGCAGGCATTGCATGCCAAGGCTTTGCAGTTGCATCATCCGGAAACTGGTGAGGAGTTAAGCTGGGAGGTGCCTTTGGCGGAGGATATCCAGCAATTAATAAACGCTTTGACAGCTGAGGTGGAAGCTTGAACAGTAGAGCGCCTGAAATGATATATCCCGATTGGCCTGCGCCAACAAATGTTAGAGCGGTGTCTACGACAAGATTGGGCGGGGGGAGTTTGCCTCCTTTTGACAGTTTTAATCTTGGAGATCATGTCGGCGATGAAGTCGGACAGGTGGCTACCAACAGGGCAATATTAGCTGAGGCCATGCATGTGCCTGTCACCCAAATCCAATGGATGAAACAGATCCATGGCACTCATGTGTATCAGCTCGATCAAGTCCTTGAGCAAGTTGAAGCGGACGCCGCTACGACGCGCCGGGTAGGTTTGGCCTGTGCCATTATGACGGCAGATTGTTTGCCTGTGTTATTTGCTTCTTTGGATGGATGTCAGGTTGCCGCTGCCCATGCGGGTTGGCGGGGGCTGTCGGGAGGTGTTTTGCAAAAGACTTTGGCGCAATTCACCAATCCTGCCAATGTGATGGTCTGGTTGGGGCCTGCGATTGGTTCTGATGCTTTTGAAGTTGGAGAGGATGTGTTGCAAGCCTTTTGTGATAACAACCCTGCTACAAAGGCTGCCTTTATTGCAGTGCAAGATAAACCTGGCAAATATTTGGCTGACTTATATCGTCTTGCACAAATGATCCTGGAGACTGCCGGCGTTGGTCAGGTATACGGGGGTGGCCGTTGTACATATACAGATGTTGACCACTTCTACTCTTTTCGGCGGGATGGAGTCACTGGGCGAATGGCTACGTTGATATGGAAAACTGCTTAGGGTCTGTTTTTTTAATGTTTGGCTTTTCCAAGCAATTGAGTTAGATCAATTTATTGCCCCCTAAGCTACTTCAGCACTTTTCCTGAACTTGAACCTCGGTAAGTCCGGCCCCACATCTAGGGTAATTCATGATCACTGCGACCTGTGTCTCTATATGGCCGGCTCGCAAAGCAGATTCAGAGGTTCTCTATGAGATTTGATAAGTTCACCAGCCGGCTGCAAACAGCGCTTTCTGAAGCCCAGTCCATGGCGCTCGGGCGAGACCACAATTTTATCGAGCCAGTCCATCTGATTCAGGCCATGCTGGATCAGCCAGGTACCGCAATCATTCCTTTGTTGCGACAGGCTAAGGTCAATATTGACGAGCTTAAGCAGAGGTTAGCTGAGGAGTTAAATAAGCTGCCTCAGGTGCAGGGCGCGGATGCGGATGTACACCTTTCCAATGAACTGGGGCGTCTGCTCAATTTGGCAGACAAGCTCGCTCAAAAAAGAAAAGATCAATACATTTCCAGTGAAGTGGTGCTATTGGCGGCAATGGAAGATCGCGGAATTATTGGTCAGCTTCTAAAAGAATGTGGCGGCAGCAAAGACTACCTGGAGAAGGCTATAGAGCAAATGCGTGGCGGTGAAAAAGTATCTGATCCCGGTGCAGAAGAAAACCGGCAGGCGCTGGACCGTTTTACTATTGATTTAACAGCCAGGGCTCAGGAAGGTAAGTTGGACCCTGTTATTGGGCGTGATGACGAAATTCGCCGGACTATTCAGGTGTTGCAACGTCGCCGCAAAAATAACCCAGTATTAATTGGCGAGCCTGGTGTGGGTAAAACGGCCATTGTCGAGGGATTGGCGCAGCGCATTGTGGACGGCGAAGTGCCTGAAGGGCTTAAAAACAAGCGTGTTTTGTCTCTGGATATGGGGTCCCTGATAGCGGGGGCAAAATTCCGAGGTGAATTTGAGGAGCGTTTGAAAGGTGTATTGAATGAGTTGGCCAAACAGGAAGGTCAAATTATTCTGTTTATTGATGAGTTGCACACCATGGTGGGGGCCGGGAAGGCCGATGGTGCCATGGATGCGGGTAACATGTTGAAGCCTGCACTGGCGCGTGGCGAGCTCCACTGCGTTGGCGCCACGACACTGGATGAATACCGCGAATTCATTGAAAAAGATGCCGCTTTGGAGCGCCGTTTTCAGAAAGTACTGGTCGATGAGCCTAATGTGGAGGATACCATTGCGATCTTGCGAGGACTGAAAGAAAGATACGAAGTCCATCATGGTGTTGAAATTACTGACAGTGCCATTATTGCTGCCGCCAAACTTTCGCACCGCTACATTACTGATCGTCAGCTTCCCGACAAAGCTATCGATTTGGTAGATGAGGCAGCCAGTCAGATACGGATGGAAATAGACTCTAAGCCCGAGCCTCTAGATCGGCTGGAGCGTCGTTTGATTCAGTTGAAAATGCAGCGTGAAGCACTGAAAAAAGAAAAGGATGCTGCGTCTAAAAAGAGTCTCGATGAATTGCATGACCAGATTGCCGAGCTGGAGCGTGAGTTTGCTGATTTGGATGAAGTCTGGAGCTCTGAAAAAGCGGCGTTGCAAGGGACGCAGCAGATTAAGAGTCAATTGGAGCAGGCGCGGGTAGACCTTGAAAATGCCCGTCGTCAGGGTGACCTGACCAAAATGTCCGAATTGCAATACGGACGGATTCCAGAACTCGAAAAGCAACTCGACATGGCAAGTCAGGCTGAAATGCTGGAAATGAAACTGCTGCGAAACAAAGTCTCTGAAGAGGAAATTGCAGAAATCGTCTCCAAGTGGACAGGCATACCAGTATCCAAAATGCTGGAAGGCGAACGGGAAAAGCTGCTGCGTATGGAGGAGGCTCTGCATCACCGGGTGATAGGGCAGGATGAAGCCGTAACGGCTGTATCTAACGCCGTGCGCCGTTCCAGGGCGGGCCTGAGTGATCCAAACCGTCCAAACGGTTCCTTTATGTTCCTGGGGCCCACAGGGGTTGGGAAAACAGAGCTTTGTAAGGCTTTGGCATCGTTTTTATTCGACACTGAGGAAGCTATGGTGCGAATTGATATGTCGGAGTTTATGGAGAAACACTCTGTGGCGCGGTTGATCGGTGCTCCTCCTGGTTATGTTGGCTATGAGGAAGGGGGATATTTGACAGAGGCTGTGCGTCGTAAACCATACTCAGTACTTCTCTTGGATGAAGTCGAAAAAGCACATCCTGACGTGTTTAATATTCTTCTGCAGGTTTTAGAAGATGGCCGACTGACAGATGGGCAGGGAAGAACTGTTGATTTTCGCAATACCGTAATAGTGATGACGTCCAACCTCGGATCTGATCTGATTCAGACTGTGGGAGCTAAGGGTGAGAGTTATGGCGAAATAAAGGATGCGGTGTTGGACGTTGTTGCGCATCATTTTCGCCCGGAATTTGTCAATCGTATTGATGAAGTGGTGGTATTTCATCCTTTGTCAGCTGGGCAGATAAAAGGTATCGCACAGTTCCAGTTGGATATCCTTAACAAGCGTTTGGCTGAGCAGGAAATGGTGGTTGCCTTGACTGAAGAAGCTATGTCCTCCCTGGCAGAGGCAGGCTTCGATCCAGTTTATGGGGCAAGGCCTCTAAAGCGAGCGATCCAGCAGAAAGTGGAAAATCCGTTAGCCCAGGCCATCTTGAACGGTAAGTTTCAACGAGGCGATAAGATTCAAGGGCAAGTAGTAGAGGGGCAACTGGTTTTCAACATTCAAAGCGTCCATTAATGGTTAGGCATGGCGTGTCCTTACCAATAAACCTGTTGTAAATAAAACGGGGCAGTGAAGCCCCGTTTTATTTCAAGTCAATTGCCTATTACTGACACTCATTCTCCAGGATGCTCTGACTTTGCTTTTTGCGGTCGAGGATATCTTCCGGAGTCAGGTAGCGCAACTCACCATCTGCACCTTCTTCTCTAATTCGAGCTGTTGTTCTTAGAGTTTCCAGATTTTTTCTAGCTGCGTCACAGCGCTCACTCTGGCGGGCATCGGCTTGAGCAGTTTCTTCGGCTTGTTGCTTACGTAGTCGTTCAACTTCATTCTTATCTGATAAAGCTTTATTTTGATCTTGAGCGCTGGGTCTGTCTTGGGCCTTGGGGGCGGGGCTTGTGCGAACGTTCAGTTGCTCGGAGCTTTGATGGTCCGGTTTCTTGTCCGAATAGTGAATAACACCATTTTCGTCGACCCATTTGTAGACGCCTGCCGCGAAGGCAGGCAGGCACATGCCAATTAGCACTACAGCTGATAACACTTTACGCATAGAGGGATTTGTCTCCGAGACGTCCTAAAATTCGGCAGATTTCGGCCTTGAGTTACTTCAAAAGATAGTAGAAAGAAGTACTTTGGTAAAGGCATTAAACCGCTTTAACTATTGACAGTTCTGGCTGGGATGTCAGAATTGGCGATTGCTTGAGCGGAGGGTCCGATAGGCAACACCAGAAAAGGTCTTCTTCCGCACGAACCACACGATAAAATCTACGATCCAGACTACCCACAACCTGGCGTGGTCGTCAAACGTTTCGTGCCAAACAGGCACGTGTGAGCAAATCTAGAGATAACCTCTCAAGATGACTAGCTAGTGTGGCAGTATCCGCAGTAACCATATGAGCTGTATGACATTTTGCAGCGACTGGGGTTTTGCAAACAGACCAGCAACCAGCCGTTAAAATACGTGCGTAGAGGTACGTATAAAAAGAGAGGACATTGTGAGCGCAGAAATGTTATCCGGCGCCGATATGATCGTGCGCTTTCTGCAAGACGAGGGTATCGAGTACATCTATGGGTATCCGGGCGGAGCAGCATTGCATATTTATGATGCACTGTTCCGTCAGAACAAAGTCAAACATATTCTGGTCCGGCACGAACAGGCCGCTACCCACATGGCGGATGGCTATGCCAGAGCAACGGGTAAGCCTGGTGTAGTATTGGTGACCTCAGGTCCGGGAGCGACCAACACTATAACGGGTATCGCGACTGCCTATATGGATTCTATTCCCATGGTTGTGCTTTGCGGTCAGGTCCCCTCGACACTGATAGGTGAAGACGCGTTTCAGGAAACCGATATGATGGGGGTATCCCGTCCTGTGGTGAAACACAACCTGAGCGTACGTGACCCCCGTGAAATTCCCGAAATACTCAAAAAAGCCTTTTATCTGGCTCAAACAGGTCGTCCTGGGCCGGTAGTGGTCGACATCCCGAAGGACATGACCACACCAAATGAACGCTTTGAGTATGTCTATCCTAAGAAGGTCAAGCTTCGTTCCTACACTCCACCCGCTCGTGGGCATGCCGGACAGATCAAGAAGGCAGCAGACATGATGTTGGCAGCCAAGCGCCCCATTATCTATGCCGGTGGTGGCGTTGTCCTGGGACGAGCTTCAAAGGAGCTGCTTGAGCTTGCTCATCAGCTGAACTTCCCTGTCACTACAACCCTTATGGGGATTGGTTGTTTTCCAGCCAGCGATAGACAATGCCTGGGTTGGTTGGGTATGCACGGTAGTTATGAATCAAATATGGCTATGCACCATAGCGATTTGATCCTGGCAGTCGGTGCTCGCTTTGACGACCGGGTAACTAACTCTACCGACAAGTTTTGTCCTGGCGCCCGTATTATTCATGTTGATGTGGATCCAGCTTCTATCTCTAAAACAATTCAGGTTGATGTGCCAATCGTAGGCCCAGCAACCACTGTTCTGAAAGATATGCTGGGAATTGTCAAAGAATCGCAAGACGGTTCAGATGCTGCTTTGGCAGCTTGGTGGAAGCAGATTGAGGAATGGCGTGCCTATCATGGTGGCCGCTATCGAACTGATGACAGCGAGATGATCAAGCCGCAGCAAGCAATCGAGATGCTATGTAAGGTTACTAAGGGTAGCGCCTTCGTAACCTCAGATGTCGGTCAGCACCAGATGTTCACTGCTCAGTACTACAAGTTCGAAAAGCCTAATCGTTGGGTTAATTCTGGCGGTCTGGGCACTATGGGGTTCGGCTTGCCTGCTGCTATGGGAATTAAGCTCAATTTTCCCGAGGAAGAAGTGGTCTGTGTGACTGGTGAAGGCAGTATTCAGATGAATATACAGGAACTGTCCACCTGTAAGCAGTACGATTTGCCCATCAAAATCATCAACCTGAATAACCAGTCTCTAGGTATGGTTCGTCAGTGGCAGGATATGAATTATGAGGCGCGTCATTCGCAGTCTTATATGGAGTCCTTGCCCGATTTCATGATGCTGGCAAAAGCCTATGGCCATGAGGGGGTGACTATTCGCAAGCCGGAGGATCTTGAAGAAGGTCTGAAGAAGGCTTTTGCGATGAAGGATAAGCTGGTGTTTGTGGACATCTATGTTGATCCTCATGAACACGTTTATCCGATGCAAGTTGCCCGTGGGTCAATGAAAGACATGTGGCTGAGCAAGACTGAGAGGGTTTAAGGGCAATGCGACGTATTATCTCCATGCTTTTGGAAAATGAACCTGGCGCACTGTCCCGAGTAGTAGGTCTTTTCTCCCAACGCAATTACAACATTGAGACACTGACAGTGGCAGCAACAGAAGATATCACACTGTCCCGCCTGACGGTTACCACCATTGGATCTGATCGGGTCATAGAGCAGATCACTAAGCAGCTGAACAAGCTGGTTGAGGTGGTTAAAGTGGTTGATCTGACTGAAGGTGCCCATGTGGAGCGTGAGCTGATGTTAATCAAGCTCAAAGCTACAGGGGCGCAGAGAGCTGAAATTAAGCGCACAGTGGATATATTTCGCGGTCAGATCGTCGATGTTACCAGTACGGTTTATACCATTCAGCTTGCCGGCGAAAGTGAAAAGCTGGATGCCTTTATCCAGGCAGTAGGCCAAAGTGGTGTATTAGAAGTGGTTCGAAGCGGTGTTTCAGGAATCGCACGTGGTGAGAAAACACTCTCGTTATAGAGGGAGTGATCCTTGGGCGCGGCCCAGGAAAGCCTGGCTAAATTATTTATAACGCGACATTTTTATAAAACGACTGAGTGAGCGCAACACGCTCGTTGAAATAGGTGAACAAAATGCAAGTTTATTACGATAAAGACTGTGATCTTTCCATTATTCAGGGTAAAAAGGTTGCGATCATTGGTTATGGATCTCAAGGTCATGCGCACGCCAATAACTTGAAAGACAGTGGTGTAGACGTGCGAGTGGGTCTGCGTCAGGGCTCAGCTTCCTGGGCGAAAGCCGAAGGTGCTGGCTTGGCTGTTAAGGAAGTGAAAGCGGCAGTGGCGGAATCAGATGTGGTCATGATTCTTACCCCGGATGAGTTCCAGTCTCAATTATATAAAAGCGAGATCGAACCAAATATCAAGCAAGGCGCTACTCTAGCGTTTGCCCACGGATTCAGTATTCATTACAACCAGGTGGTTCCTCGTGCGGATCTGGACGTTATCATGGTTGCTCCTAAGGCTCCAGGCCATACCGTACGTTCAGAGTTCGTGAAGGGTGGTGGTATTCCTGATCTGATTGCCATCTTTCAGGATGCTTCCGGCATGGCGAAAAATGTTGCTCTTTCCTATGCTTGTGGTGTTGGTGGCGGTCGTACCGGTATTATCGAAACTACATTCAAAGATGAAACCGAAACTGACCTGTTTGGTGAGCAAGCGGTTCTGTGCGGTGGTGCTGTAGAGTTGGTGAAGGCTGGTTTTGAAACTTTGGTTGAAGCTGGTTATGCTCCCGAAATGGCCTATTTTGAATGTCTGCACGAATTGAAGTTGATTGTCGATCTGATGTACGAAGGCGGCATTGCCAACATGAACTATTCTATTTCCAATAACGCTGAATACGGTGAATATGTCACTGGGCCAGAAGTTATAAATGATCAATCGCGTGAAGCAATGCGTAATGCTTTGAAGCGCATCCAGACTGGTGAGTACGCTAAGATGTTTGTCCAGGAAGGTGCCTCCAACTATGCATCAATGACGGCCTATCGTCGTCTGAATGCAGCTCACCCGATTGAAACTGTCGGTGAAAAGCTGCGGAGCATGATGCCTTGGATCGCTTCCAACAAGATTGTTGATAAGTCCAAGAACTAAGTGCTCATCAGCAGTGAGAAAACGCGGCGATTGCCGCGTTTTTTGTATGTGCGAAGCCTTTCAGGGTTCTGTATATTAATAGCACTTTTATTGGTGAAGAGAATTGCATGACACAAAAGGAAGCTAAGCCAGCAGGCTCAAACTCAACAAAGCAACCTTCGGAGCATAAATGTGACGACAATATATTGGGGGCTGAAGTTGTGGAGGAGGAATTGGTCGAAGGTGCCAAAGTACGTCGCCGAGGGGTGTATTTGTTGCCTAACCTGTTTACGACGGGGGCATTGTTTTCCGGATTCTATGCCATAGTTGCCGCGATGAATGGCAACTTCGAGAACGCCTCAATTGCTATCTTCGTGTCCATGATTCTGGATGGTCTGGATGGTCGTGTGGCTCGTATGACAAATACCCAAAGTGCATTTGGTGCTGAATATGACTCCCTGGCGGACATGGTTTCATTTGGTGTAGCCCCTGCTTTGGTGGCTTTTACTTGGGCTTTGTCTGACCTGGGAAAAGTGGGGTGGGTGGCAGCATTTATCTATGTGGCAGGTGCGGCACTTAGGCTGGCAAGATTTAATACTCAAATTGGATCAGTGGATAAGCGTTTTTTTGTTGGCTTGCCGAGCCCAGCAGCAGCAGCAGTGGTGGCGGGGACAGTGTGGAGTCTGCATGAATTCGAAATGAACCTGCTTCTTGCCTATGCCGCTGTAATAGTCGTTGCTGGGGCAGGGGTGTTGATGGTGAGTAACATCCTCTTCCATAGTTTTAAGGAGCTGGACTTAAAAGGGCGGGTTCCCTTTGTTGCTATTCTGATTGTTGTGCTCATATACGCGGTAATAGCGACGGCGCCGGCCCAGGTGTTATTAGCTGGTTTTATGATTTATACATTGTCGGGTCCCTTTTTATCACTGCAACGGTGGCGGAAAAAAAGGATTGCGCAGGCTGTATCTGCTGGTGGGCCATCAGATAAGAACTAAAAAGTCGGCGTTAAATCGAATTTTTATTCAAACTTGTGGTCCAAGCTATTCGTAAGTGTTTATACGACCGATAGCAAAGGCCACGATGATGTTGATAAGACGCCCTACTGATATTCTTCCTTCCGAAATTACAGACGAGCAAGTTTATCTCTCTCGACGCAGCTTTATGAAGTCAACCGCAGCAGCTGTTGCGGTCGGCGCTGTTCCTTCCCTGTTTTCGGTATCAGCCCATAGCGCCAAAGAAAATGCCTCGCGAATAGCCTGGGCAAATAAAATGGGTGGTCAAATTAGTTCTGCAACACAGGGAGCTTTTACGACCACTGAGGAAATGACACCGTACGACGACGTGTTGCGCTATAACAACTTCTATGAATTCGGGACGAGCAAGTCTGATCCGTCAGAAAATTCAGATTCATTAGATATTCAGCCCTGGAAAGTAAAGGTGGAGGGCGCTTGCGCCAAGCCAGGTAATTACGACTTGGAAGACCTTCTCAAGGAATCTCAACTAGAAGAGCGTATATACAGGATACGTTGCGTGGAAGCCTGGTCCATGGTTATTCCATGGGTGGGAATACCTCTTGCTATGCTACTGAAAAAATTTGAGCCAACGATGGATGCGAAATATGTCGCTTTCGAGACGCTATATCGTCCGGAGCAAATGCCTGGTCAAAAATCAATTTTTTCCAGTATCGACTGGCCTTATCGTGAAGGCTTGCGGATTGATGAGGCCATGCATCCTTTGACTCTGGCCGCAGTGGGGCTCTATGGAAAAATATTGCCGAATCAAAACGGTGCTCCCTTCAGATTGGTGGTTCCCTGGAAATACGGCTTTAAGAGCATAAAGTCGATAGTGGCAATACGCTTTGTCGATAAATTGCCGTACACCACTTGGAATAACATTGCTCCACAGGAATATGGGTTTTATGCCAATGTTAATCCCGGGGTAGATCACCCGCGCTGGAGTCAGGGAACTGAGAGAAGGCTTCCCGGCGGACTATTTGGGCCTAAACGTATTTCGACTCAAATGTTTAATGGCTATGCGGATGAGGTGGCGAGTTTGTATTCGGGAATGGATTTGAAGGCATATTTCTGATGTTTCGTAATGATAAAATCAAACTGTTCAGGTGGTGGGGCGTTTTTCTGTTGGGGCTAGCGCCGCTTATCTATTTGGGATTTCAGATTCTTGGTCGTGGACTGGGGCCGGACCCTGGAGAGGCTATTACCCGGTTTAATGGGCTTTGGTCGATGATCATCTTGATGATCAGTTTGGCAATAACGCCTTTGAATCGTCTACTGAAGTGGCGATGGGCAGTACAGTTTCGCCGCATGATTGGTTTGTATGCATGGTTTTATGCAGTGTTGCATGTGACTAGCGGATTCCTGCTTGTGTTGGACTTATCCCTGTTTGTAGAGGAAATAACTAAACGTCCTTATATTACCGTCGGTATGCTGGCTTTTGTGCTATTAACTGGGCTGGCTGCTACATCACCAAAGTATATGGTCAGAAAGTTGGGTAAGCGTTGGAAGTCGCTGCACAAGAGCGTCTACTTGATTGGTTTGCTGGTTATAACCCATTTTACTTGGCAGACCAGGGCTGACTACGCTGAGCCCGTACTATACGGCGCAATATTGTTGTTGCTTTTAGGCATCCGGATGTACTGGTTTCAGTCTAAAAGAGTGCGGCAGCAACAGGCTCCGGCCCTTCAGTCCTAAGCGGTAAAAACTTAACTTTTAATTCCTCATATTTTTTTGGAAATAGATGTTGCATTGTCTAATCGGCTCCGTATAATGCGCACCTCTTCTGCAGCGAAGCCCACCGGAAACGAGGGGTTGAGGGGTGGAAGAGTCAGGGAAGAATGGGTGACTTGCTGAGGTTTAGGCGTTCAGGTTACCGGCGCTGCGAAGGGAGTGGTAAAAAACAGTTTGACAACGAGAGTCAACACTGTAGAATGGCGCGCCGCTGAGGGATGAATGCCCTGGCGAGAATCTTTAACAAATCAATCAAGTAATTTGTTGTGGGCGCTAGCTGAGACGGCTGTGGAGACACAGAATAGTCTTAAGTTAGTGACTCGTACAA
>JBNKWQ010000051.1:0-220667 GCA_050299855.1 Hahella sp. | reverse complement strand
CCACCTAATCATTATCTGTAGACGTTCAGATCTAAGCTAAAACACCCCATCTATCTGACTATCGCCCCCAGTGCGAGGGATTCCTGCGAGCGCAAAGTGGGGATTTCATGAAATCCGTGGTCAGATTACCCCGTCGCTAATCTAAATCTGATCGCGGGATGATCGAGTTGGTTATTCCAGGTAGCCGAATTGACTGTATAGGCCTATTGTTGGTTCCGTTCATTCAATATTCAATGGATGTCCTCATCTTGTTCGTTTAAGGGAAGACCCATCAATTGGTTATTTAGTAGCTGATGTAAAGCTAATAGCAGATTCATCTACACCAATATATGGTGTGTTGCTTGCTAAACTGTAAACGGATATATGTACGAGTTGCGTAACAAGGCGCTGTTACGGTGTGGTGAACAATAATATTTAAGGAAATCTAAATGGACTCAAATGATGATGCAGTGTTCGAAGCAAAAATTGATGGAATAAGTAAGGGGCTCAGAATGGGCATGGCTGATATATACGCTCAGCTGCTGTCTTTCGATAAAGAGAATATAGAAGACGACAAGCCATCATTTGCTTACGCGTTCATACAGCAGCGGGCCTCCGAGCTTGGACAAACTTTTGAAGAATTTATGGATGAACAAACCCGAGCATTGGAAGAATATCATGAGTACTGTGAAGCACTAAATAAGCTTTATGAGGTTTCAGATAAATATGGCTATAAAGAAGGCGAATAACGAAATTTAAAAAGCGTATAACAACGAATTCGTCAAATTAGTTGGAGTAGGTTCTCGTGCTAAATCTGCTACCTTTTTCCACATTAGTGTGGCGATGCTTTCTGCCCTTGCGTCATGCCAAACTGAGTGCCTAAGTCAGGTGAGAACAAGACCCCCCAAAGCCCTGCATTTTCGATAGCAGCCTTCACATCCTCACGGCAATAAAGGTTATTGAACCCATCAAACTTGGTTTTGAATAAGGTCAGACTTTTCAGGTTTTCCTCCCGGAAGCCCATATTCTCCACGTCGCCCCAATCATTTTTGATGCACAAAGCCATATCCAGGCCATCTACATCTTCGGCTATGCAAAGGACATTGAAAATATAGCCATCTCCCTCTTCATAAGAAACGGGGATGAATTCTCCAGCGTCAGCGATGATATCTTTCAGCACATCATAGGCGGTCAGACTTAAAAACAGGTTGGTATTGTGCCTTGTCAGTACCTGGATATCGGGAAGTTTTGCTCCAGATTTACTACCGCGTTCACGTTGAAAATTGATATTCAATTTTTCTGGTATTGACCTTTTGAATGGTCTATTACCTTGGGTGTAGTCAAAGCGCTGTCTCGGATCATCGCCGAATATCCGTTTCATTTGTATATCATCGAAACCAATACAGACGTAGTGGTCAAAATCACTGTACATAGTAAAAAACGTCATACTCGCTTCTCCATTCTAAGCCCATATCTTCGGCGGTACGCTGCCACTTTGAAGCCTGAAACGTAGCATTCTGAGCATACTTATCAAGTCTTCTAGGCCACCAACTTTATTGAAGTTAATAATACCTGCGATCCAATCGTAATAAGCATTGGTGTGAATGTTTCAACCGGCCATTTATCCTACTCGTAAACATGAACCTAAACATGAGTGCGAGTCTTACCTGACTATTGCGACTTTACCTCCATCACATCCACCAGTTTCTTATTCAATGCGAGTATCTGCTGCGCCATATTCTCCAGCAATGCCAGGCCGGTGCGGGGTTGGTGACGGATCAGGGCAACAAACTCATCCATCGGGACACTCATTACCGTGCAGGGGCGTTGCGCGATAACGGTGGCGGTGCGGGGTGTTTTGGTGAGGGCTGCCATGGCTCCGAATATCTCACTAGGGCCTACGGTGCCGACTTGCTGGCCCTGGACAAAGACGGCGGCAGCGCCGCTGACCAGGTCAAAGACTTCTTCAGCTGCATCGCCTTCGCGGATGATCACTTCTCCTTCCTTGAAGGTTTTAAAACTGGTCTTGGCCTGGGCTGGGGCATCGATCCCCTGGCAACAGGCTTCGGCGAAGAAGGCGGACAGCTGCAACAGATAGTCCTTGAACTGTTGTAGGCCACTGGCTGCCTCTTTGAAGGTATTGCGGTCGATCCGGTAGAGCACTGCCGGTCCATCGCTGCGGATCACCGGCTCCGGGAATCCTGAAAGTTCCTGCAGGCCGATCAAGTCGCCGGGTTCGAAATAGTAAACGGCGTTATCGTCAGTCGTCACATCCAGCTCGCCACTCTCAACAAAATACAAGTAACCTTCGTCATGTTCGCGGTAGAGGTCATCCAATTCGTCAATGGTCACTTCTTCACAGAGCATTTTGATGCTCTGGAATAACTTTTTGCTGGACTGGTTAACACTGGCTCCCAACGTAGTGAGCCTTTCAGATGTATTGTCAATAAAGCGCATGTCTTTAGTGCCTCTGTTATCTGTGTGTCTTGGCTATCTTTATGCCTTTGTTTTTCTGTACGCCTACTGCTTTTCCATGAGAATCAACCCTTCCACGTGGGTCTGGTGATCGTCGGATTTCTGTAGGTCGAAGCCGCCGGCAAAAGCATCTCCCGGCGCTACAAATATGCCGGTGAGATTGCCGTTGACGCAGTTGGAGCAGTTGATGGAGCCGCTGATAAAGCCGTCATCGACGCTCAATGATGCCTGTGACGCCTTATAGATGCCTGACATTTGCACCTGCCAGTCCTGATTGGTGGTTGTCACGTGCAGCGCACCGTTGTTGACCACGCCGGAATCGAAATTAACATCGAAAGAGCCAAACACATTCGTCACGGCTCCATCGGAGCCACTGCCAATAAAATCCGGCGTGGCATCAAAGGTGGCGGTACCGGTAAGAGAAGTTGCATTGGCGGCTTCCGCCGTGAGCCAGTAAATGGACTCATCTTCCTTTTTGAACACGGAGGGATGACTGGGATCTTCGTAGATGTACACAGGATTACTTGTCGAGGCATTCCAGGCTCCCCAACTGATGTTGCTGCGACCACCGACGGCTGGATTGTA
Source organism: Hahella sp. (assembly GCA_050299855.1). GTDB lineage: Bacteria > Pseudomonadota > Gammaproteobacteria > Pseudomonadales > Oleiphilaceae > Hahella. The sequence continues at coordinate 217,628 of JBNKWQ010000051.1, read as the reverse complement.
GTCGGTCATTGTGGCTTCACCCTGGCGGGCCACGTCGTAGGGAGTCAGGTCGTTTGGGTTGACGAAAACGTCCGGAGCTGGCATGGGACCGGGGTCGGTTGTATCCTGCAAGTCATCCTTCTTGATAACTACCAGTTCTCCGTCAGCATTGAAAACCGCTTTAAAATTACCGGGCTGGGGACTGTCTATTCCTCCGAAGCCATGGGTGCCGTCAGCAATGTCGCCCAGGGTGGCCTGCAGATCGGAGGGGAGTGCGGTTGAGCTAGTGGTGTCATAAGCCACCAGCCCGAACTGCACGGAAGTATCATTAGTGGTGTTGTAGAATTCCAGTTTCCCCGGATGCAGCATGGACTCCCTCACGCCTATAGGAGCGCCGGAGGGGCCCAGTTCATCCTGGATGTCTGCTATGAGGCTGTTGAGGTCGGTAATGTTGTTATTCAGGCTGATATTGACGGAGTAAATCGGTGGTGTGGAATTCGGCACATTGTAGTAATAGTCGATGGTGAACTTTGCCGTCCCAGCAGTGGCGTAATTGAATGGTGTTATGGCATTTTGAGCAATGATGGTGGCCAGAATTTCCACCCCCGGACCTCTCATGACACCGGTGCCAAGTATGGATGTCGAACCGATCTGATTAAATTCATCGATGGTCAGGCGTGGGTCCTGAGTAGCCGGTGTGGTATAGGGGTTTGGAGGAGTGGTGAGCGTGTCGGTCAATTCGGGATTGGTCTGGGTGAAATCCAGATTCTGGTCCTGGGTGAGAAAATCCAACGGTTCGGATAGCTCTACGGTTAATGGCGCATTTCCTGCCAGGGCGGTATCAATGTCGTCGCCTTCCAGGTGTGTCAGTTCCATGTCACCTTCTGCTGCCATAAACGGGTGCTCTTCCGCCGTTGCCTCTGCCACTGCCTGCTGGTCTTCCGGTGGGTTGGTGTTGTTGTCGCCAGCATCGGAACTGCTTTCATTGTCGGCGGTTGCATTGTTTGGCGATCGCTTAGTCCGTGACACCGGCAACGGCAAGCCCTGTTGCAATGGGGCTGGTGGGTTGAGCAGGCCAATGGGGGCTTTTCCCGGTGCGACTTCTGAGTAACGGAATGCCACATCCTGGCCCAGCTCCAGAACACCGGCGTTGTTTTCCAGCCGGATGCCGCCACCCCAAACGGCCACCAGCAATTTTTGATCTTTGATTTCCAGGGCTTCGTAATGGGTTCCGCGAATGCCGATACTGGCGGCGCCGGTGGATACTTTGTAGGAATCACTATTACCCTTGCCGATAGTCCCGGTAATGGTGCGGAAGCCTCCTGCCAGTAACTGCATAATGGCGGCACCGCCTTTGTCGCCGTCCCCGGCAACATATTCCTGGATTTGAAATTGGGTGTTTTCCCGCAGAGTCATGAGCGCCTTGTCGGTAAATCGCAGTTGCAGCATGGAACCGTCATCTGTGCTGAGGGTGTCGCCGACATAGATCAATGAGCGCCTGGCCAGCGAACGTTGCCGGCCGTCGGCATCGGTGGCTTGGGCTGAACCTTTCACCATGATGACCTTTGCAGCTTCCTGTGCCGCCTGGACTTCCAGACTCATGACTGCCAGAAGAATCAGCAGCCCCCCAAAACGAATGGTCGGTAAAGTTCCCATAGCACCGTCCTTTTTAGATTATGATCGTCACGCAGCAGGCAGCGTCGTCGTTGCGCGGGATAACCCTGTTCTGTCGTAGCGCGGGATAATCCTGTTCTGTCGTTAAATAAGTTAATACCGCCAACGAACCCGGGTTTCGCCCTTCCAGCGAGTATAGTCGTACAGGCTTAGATTGCTTTCGTTCTCTGTATAAGTCAGGTCCGCCAGCACGCTGAAACGGGTATTGATGCGCCATTCGCCACCGGTGCTTGCCTGATAGGATTCATCTTTACGCGTATCTTCGAACACTGGATGTTCGGCCTTATAGCGGCTAAAGAAGCCTGAAACGCTCAGATAGGGCACCAGCTCGGCTGTTGCCTGATAACTTATCTTGTAACCAACACTCTGGAACTGTTTGGCTTGTGATGCACCGCCTTCGGTACGTGGGTTTTCAGTGCCGGCGAACAGCGTCAGGGAATGAAGTAATTTACCTTGGGGGGCCAGCATCGTCAGGCTGAGCAGGGGGAAATAATTGTTCAGCAGGTCGTCGGCGAAGGAGTCTTTTATAAATACACCGGTATAGACATAACTCAGCAGGTGCTCTCCCCACTGCTCTTTCCATTGCCCGAACAGGCCGGAGCTGCGCTGATAATCTTCCCCGTCCAGGAGCACATGCTGGTAGGAAATGCCTCCTTGAAGTTCGCGGGTGGCTTCAGTGGTTTTCCAGAAAGCACTGAGACGCATGGAATCCAGATCAAAATCGGTCTGGTCAAGATTATGTTTGGACTGACTGTCAAAACCCAGGTTGGCAGAGCTCAGTTGGTCGACAGGATAGCTGTAGTTAAGGTTCGTACGCAGGGAGGCAAAGGGGCTTTCTGCCTGCAATGCCGAGTCGGGCAGTTCAAACAGGCCGACAAAGCGGTCATCGGTGGCGTTATTGATATTGTTGTCATAACCGCCGCCTATATCCACCGAGCCTGACCAGCGCCGTTTTGACTGCTGCTGACGTTCGTCTATGGCGGTAAGAAACTGATTGATATTCTCGGTTACCGTTTGTGGTGGCTGCTTGGTGAGCACCTGCTGAAACTGGTCTCTTGCCATATCGTACTGATTGAGTTGAAACAGGGTCCGCGCATACTCCAGCCGAAACCGGTCCTGGTTGGGATAGAGTGCCACCAATCTCTCGAAAACAAAGCGGGCATCAGGATAGTGCCCGCTTTGTAAGGCGGACAGGCCAAAATAGAAATCAAAATCGGGAATGCCTTCCATCAATTCCAACTGCAGGATTCCAAACTTATAGGCCTCCTCGTACTTTCCGCCGGCGTACAAAGCCTTCAGGGTGGCGATGATTGGACTATCCTTAACAATGTCCTGCGCTGGACTGGCCGCAGACCAAAGAGTAAGAGATAAAACAAACAGCAAACGGATCATTCGTAGTATCGGCAGCACGGTAATTCCTTTTGCGGGCCTGGTTGAGACGGTCCCAGTATAGATAAGTCTAGGAAGCCAGGATGATATTTCCACCCAACCGCCTTATTTCTTTTAGTCCGATAACCGGGAACCGACTCTGAACCATACGACATGCGCATATTCTCAGGCTTGCTAAAACGACTACCGGTAATGCTGATCGCCATAGTGATAGTATTCTGGCAGCTAGCCACCCAGGTGGGAGACCGGTCCATCCTCAACCGGCTTGATTACATTTTCTATGACTGGCGTGCGCAACTGGCGGCGTTTTATACCCAAGCTCCGGCGGATACGGATGTCGTGATTGTGGATATCGATGAGGCATCGATCTTTCACGAAGGTCATTGGCCCTGGAGCCGGTTCCGGATATCAACGTTGTTGGACAGACTGAAGACCGCAGAAGCTACTGTGGTCGCCTTCGATATTGTGTTTTCGGAGCCCGAGGCACCGGAATTCCTGGTGCTTGATGAACAAGCTCCCACATTAACTGCCGACGAACACAAGCTGCTGGATAAACTGGTGGCAGCCTGGCAGCCGGACCAGAATTTCGCCAGGTACCTGGCTGAACTAGATACCATTCTCGGCTTCTTCCTACATACTGATACGGCATTGCAGACCAGCGCTCTGCCAACGCCTCTGGCAACACTGCCGGATAACCATGTCCTCATCAGATCGGCTGGTTATACCGGACCTCTTCAGGAATTGGCGCAGGCCGCTACAGGCAGTGGGTTCGTGACAACCTTTCCCGATGCTGATGGGGTTATCCGGCGTACCCCGGTAGTGATGGCGCATGATGGCAAGGTATACCCCTCGCTGGCTCTGGCCGCAACCATGGCCTATCTACTGGCGGAAGATCTGGAACTAACGTTTGTGCCGGTGGGCGATATCCAGGCTCTTTCCCAATTCAGGGTGACGGATACTCCCATCAATACGGATGCTGTTGGCCGGGTGCTGGTGCCGTTTCAGCAGGGCAGGGGCTACTTTCGCTACATTCCCGCCTGGCAGGTGCTGGCCGGAGCACTCGAAGCCGGAGAACTGAACGGGAAAATGGTGTTTGTGGGGACCTCTGCGATCGGGCTGTCCGATCTGGTCAGCACACCCTTTGGTACAGCCTACCCTGGTGTGGAGGTGCAGGCCCTGGTGGCCCAATCCATTCTGAGTGGCAGCTTTCCCTTCAGGCCGGTATGGACGCCAGGGGCTTTGCTGGTTTTTCAGGTGTTTCTGCTGTTGTTGCTGATGTGGATGTTTCCCGGTAGACGCCCACTGACCATGGTACTCAGCTCGATCGTTGTCTCCCTGGTTCTGGTAGCAGGGAATACCTTGCTCTGGGCCCACTGGCAACTGGAGTTCCCGCTGGTCAGTACATTGCTGCTGACTCAGGCGGTATTCAGCTGGTATCTGGTGACGGAGTTTATTCAGGAATACACCATCGAACGCCGCATTCGCGGTATGTTCGCCCAATATGTACCGCCTGCCCATATCAACCAGATGCTGGATACCCCGGAACTATACTCCATGGCCGGGGAAAGTAAGGAGCTAACGGTGCTATTCGCTGATATCCGCAGTTTTACGACCATCTCGGAGCAACTCACTGCGACCCAGCTGAAGACCCTGTTGAATATCTATTTCACTCCCATTACCGAAGCCATCTTCCGGCATGACGGCACCATCGACAAATATGTCGGCGACATGGTGATGGCCTTCTGGGGTGCGCCGGTGGATGACTCTCAGCATCGCCAAAAGGCAATACGCACCGCGCTGGAAATGCAGGCAATTACCAAGCGGCTCTCGGCCGACTTGGAGGCTCAGGGACTGCCGGCTATCCGCATTGGGGTCGGGCTGAATACAGGGTTGATGAATGTTGGGGATATGGGGTCGGAATACCGTAAAGCCTACACGGTGTTGGGTGATGCCGTTAACCTCGGCTCGCGGCTGGAAGGCCTGACCAAGTTCTATGGTGTGGAAATCTTATTGGGTGAAGATACCGTCAAAGGCATCGACACCTATGCCTTCCGGTTCTGCGACCGGCTTCAGGTCAAAGGCAAAGATATCCCCATCAACGCTTTCGAACCGCTGGGGGAAATCGACCAACTCAGTGCGGCTTGTCTTGATCGCCTGGATCGTTTCCACCAGGCCATTCAACATTATCGGGAACGTCAATGGCAACTGGCGGACGACCTGTTGCAACAGCTTCATCATGAGGAGCCTGAGTGTCGGCTATATTCACTTTACCGGGAACGTATAGCCGTGTTGCGGGAGCAAAACCTTCCGCAAGACTGGGACGGGGCATACCGTCACACCACTAAGTAAAAAGAGTGGCTATTAAGATTCAGGTGTACTCAGCCCTCAAACAAATGAACTTTGCTCTTTGCTCTCCAATCAATCATTCCACTTTATATAGGACTATTCATAAATATGAAGAGAAGCAGACCCTATTGATTCATATAATTAATATCCGTCCAGAAACACCAATTTCCAGGCGGACATTAGCGTGGTACAAGGATGAAAACTATTGAGCAAGAGGCTGCAAACGGGGTCCGGCAATTCATCGCACCAGGCTACTCAGCACTAAATTTGATTTAACAAGGGCAGGCTATGCAGGGGAAGCTGAACAATGAGGAAATTAACGTTCTAAACCTATAACGAGAGGATGCGCAATTTTATACAAGAATCAGTTTGCATTAGACAGCATGCTATAGGAATCTCATGTCTTGCGACGAGGATTGGGTAATGGCGGATAATCGTAACTCAGAAATTGCAGATTTCGGTACACTGAACGTGCTGGACGGTCTGGAGTTCGTTCGTGCCCAGTACCTTAAGCAGAACTTTTCCCGGCATGTCCATGAAGGTTATACCATTGGTGTGGTCGAGCGTGGTGCCCAGCGTTTCTTCCGCACAGGTGGCAATCATGTGGCAGGCGAGGACAGTATCATCCTGGTCAATGCGGATGATGTACATACCGGAGAATCCGCCACTTCCTATGGTTGGGCTTATCGAGCCATCTATCCTCTGCCGGAGCAGTTTGCGGAGGTCTGTACGGATTTGTTTCGGGAGAATAACGGCGTGCCGTATTTTCCGGAGGCAGTCGTCAATGATCCGTTTCTGGCTGGCCAGATTCGGCTTCTGTTTTCTCATATGGATATTGGCTGCGGAAAGTTACTGACCGAGACGATTCTCTATGCTGTGATGACCGGGCTGGTGCTTCGGCATTCCCGTACGCAGCATACCCCCAGGGAAATATCATCGGCCAAACGGGCCTTGTATCTGGTGAAGGACTTTATCGACAGTCAGCCAACCCTGGATGTTTCTCTTCGGGAGTTGTCGGGGTTGGCAGGTTTGAGTCCTTATCACCTGGTCCGTCAATTCAAAAAGCAGTTTGGCCTGGCCCCTCATGGTTACCAGATTCAGGCACGCTTGAAACTGTCGAAGGCCATGTTGAAATTGGGGCGGAAACCTGCACAAGTGGCCGTGGACTGCGGTTTCCACGACCAGAGCCATTTCAGTCTGCATTTCAAAAGAGCGCTGGGGACAACACCTGGTCGCTATCAGCAACAGAGCAATATCGTACAATAACGCCATAACGACTCGCGGTAAGCTGCCAACTCTTTGAATGGGTAAGGTAGGTGCCGTGTCAGATTTTCAAGTGCTCCAAGAATCGAGTATTGGCAGTCCCTCGTATCCCGCTGCTGGTCCCCGGTTGGTGCTGCAGGCGGTCATGGATATTCTGCCACTGGCGTTAGCGGTAACCCCCTGGGGTGTGTTGTGTGGCTCACTGGCAATTGAAGTCGGGTTGACGCCACTCCAGGCACAGTTCATGTCATTGCTGGTATTCGCCGGAGCCGCTCAGTTGGCCTGTCTTTCCATTATCGGCGGGGCGGGCTCTTTATCATCTATCCTGACCTCCACTGTTGTGATCAGTTCCCGACACTTGTTGTATGCGGCGGTTCTAAGAGAGGACATTAAACCTCTATCCCTGGCGTGGCGGACAATCCTGGCCTTTTTCCTGACCGATGAAATGTTTGCCGTCACCATGGCGTTCCGGGCTAAGCACGATTTTTTCAGTCCGTTGTACTCGCTGGTCACTGGTTTTATGTTTTATCTGATGTGGAATCTGGCCACGTTCACGGGAATTGTCGCGGGAAAGCTGCTGCCCGACCTGCAGGAGCTGGGGCTTGAATTTGCCATTGCCGCCACCTTTATCGCTATTGTCATTCCCGGTATCCGTTCCTGCTCGGTATTTTGTGCGGTACTGGCGAGTGGGATGACTGCGTTGGTTTGTGAGTTTTTTAATGTAGGGCAGGGGCTTATTATTGCCACTGGTGTCGGAATGATAAGTGGATTCATGTTGTCGTTGATTGAGGAGCGGGGGCGAACATGATCTGGTTGATGATTTTTATGATGGCCGGTATTACGTTCTATTGCCGGTTCATGTTTTTTTCCAGTCTCCTATCGTTCAGCCTAAGCGGGCCGCTCAAAAGGATGCTCCATTATACCGCACCCTCAGTGTTGACAGCGATGTGGGTCCCCATCGTTTTTATGTCCGATAATGGGCAGTTCACTTCAGGTCTGGATGACCCATTTCTGGTAGCCGGGATCGGCACAGTCGTCTTGTCTCTGATAACCCATAGGACACTGCTGGTGGTAGGACTCGGAATGGGACTGTTTGCCGTAGCAAAGTTAATGCTTCAGTGAATTAAAATTCCAAGCGCGGCCTGCAAGCGCGGCCTGCAAGGAAGGTTGGCGTTTCAGGATGAAAACTGGTTAACAGTCGATGACTAACAACTCAACAGGATTTGATCAAGGAGATAGACCATTAAATTTTGGAGCGGTGATAAAACGGGATATGGAGGTCAGAAAGCTGTTTTTTTCTATACCTCCTGTCCCAAGTGTTCGGCGACTTCGGCGTCAGTGAAGGGGCGGAGTCAGCATTTTGTCGTCCACCCGGCGTCAATCGAGACGTCACACCCGTAACTTCAGCAGATTACACTTCAATTTTCTCCGCTAAAATGTGGTTTTCTGGGTGCCGGATGTCTATTCTTATTAGATAGTTCCACACATTCCAAATGTATTAAGGCACGAGGTTGGGGAAAGGAAGACCGCGCATGTAAGTAAGCAGTACCCTGAGGGCCGATACAAACCAATAGGGTTAGATTGGCTATGAGGAAGTACCATTGAAACAATGGTTGCAGGTATTCACAAGTCGTCTTCGCTTTAAGGTATTTTGCGCTGCAATCACTGTTGCGGTAATTGCCTTTGTCAGTGGCTGGATCGGCTTAAGTTATACCAATACGGTTGCAACCTCGGTGACATCGACCACTCAAATAAACTTGCCTTTACTCACCAATGCGATCAACGCATCCAATGCCATGCGTAGCCTGACCAACAGGGCCCATGATCTTTTGGTGGCCTGTGAGGCGGCCGATGGTTCCCATCGGCTGTTGCTCAATGGTTCGTTGAAGAAGGACTTAACCGTTATAGAGGGTCTTGCGACCTTTCTGAACGAGGTCGGAATCCGGGAATATGAGGTAAAGGTAAGATCAGCCCTGGATGAGCTGATACATGCTATTGGCAATCTGTCGACGATTTGTGACACCAAGGCCGCCCTGCAGAAACAGTACGAGGAACAGATACAGCAGGCGACAGACAGTATTGTTGAACTGAATATGCTGCTTGATAGTTTGAGTTCTGATTTTACTCAGCCCCTCTCTTCCCCCACCTTCGAGGAGGGTGAAGGAATCCGCGAGGGCAGGGATAAATTGTCCAGCTCGAATTATGGCATTCAGAATATCTGGCCTGTGGTGCAAAGTCTCTACCTGATGAAGTTCCAACTTGGTGAGCTTGTTAACGGCCTGATCCACTCTCATTCAAACAACTCTGTCAAAAGCGGCAACCGGCAAACCCAGCTTCATGAGACCGCCATTCAGGCGTTGACTTCCGAATATCAGAAAATTGCGCCCAGACTCAGGGACGCAGGGTATCTGCGAGAGAGCAGCAATATCTCCGAACAACTGGAACAGCTGTCGCAGGCGGTTGTGGGGCCGGTTGGTGTCCATGACATCTGGCGTCGGGCCAACTTGTTCCATTCCGGGACGGTGATACCGAGAATGGAGCTGACCCGGGCGGATATCGCTCTGGCTTCGGCGCTTCAGGGAATGGAAATGGAAGCCCGCAAGCGCTACCAGCAAGCGACAGAGAATACCAACCGCACCATCACCGAGGCACGTTGGGTGGTGGCCGGCGTCACCAGTCTTGTCGCGGTTGTTCTGCTCCTGATGGGACTATTCTTATCAGCGCAACTCACCAGGCCGATCGAAAGGCTCAAGGAATTTGTTTTGCGGTTGCGAAAGAGTGAGGAACTTACCCATGATATGCCTGTAGGGATGCTGGAAAGAAGAGACGAAATTGGTGCCTTGGCACACTCCTTTAATGATCTGATGGTCGATCTGGCGGATGCCCGTCAACGGCTGCTGGACGAATCGCAAGCTAAGATAAGAACCCAGTTTGAGCGTCTTTCCGCCGCCATTGAGAGCATTCCCCAGGGTATGTGCCTGATTGACGCGAATGATCAGCTGTTGATGAGCAATAGCCGGTTTCTGACACTTTATGATCTGACTCCCGATCAGGTGTCGGTGGGAACGCCACTGCGGGATATCCTGATGGCCTGCACTGCCAACGGTGCAAAACTGATCAACCCCGACAGCAAGAGAGACAAGCCGGAAGGGCGATTGGCCTTCATGAACAGCCAGCAGATCATGAATTTTCGCAATGAGCGTACTATCGTCGTCAAAACCGCCAGAACCCCTGAAGGCGGCTTGGTTTCTATCCATGAGGACATTACTGAAAGACGCCGACAGGAAGAGAAGATCACCCATCTGGCCCATCACGATACTTTGACCGGTATGGCTAACCGAAGATTATTCCGGGATAAATTCAAGCGGATATTAGCCGATATGAAGCCACAGCAAAGTGTGGCCCTGCTCTATATGGATCTGGACCAGTTTAAAACGGTCAATGATACCTTGGGTCATCCGGTCGGTGATCAGTTGTTGGTCGCTGTCGCAGAACGGCTGTGCTCGTGTCTTCGTGAGATGGATAAAGTTGCACGCCTCGGCGGCGATGAATTTGCCATTCTGCTGACCGATAATCCTCAAACCGAAGACGCCGCCCGAATTTCAAGCCGCATCATCCATACCGTCGGCTTGCCTTATGATATTGATGGACAAAATATTGTGGTGGGCATCTCTGTGGGCATTGCCATGGCTCCCACAGATGGAAAGGATCCCGACAAGTTGATGAAGTGTGGTGACATGGCGCTGTATCGGGCCAAACGAGAGGGCCGTAATACCTACTGGTTCTTTGAACCTGAAATGGATGCGCAGATCCAAGCCAAACGTGCTTTGGAACTGGACTTGCGACATGCAATGGAAGCCAACGAGCTGGAACTGTACTACCAATCGCAAATAGGACTTGAACGCAACAATATTGAAGGCTTTGAAGCGCTTTTGCGCTGGAAGCATAAGTATCGCGGTTTTATTTCTCCGGCGGATTTTATCCCTATCGCTGAGGAAACCGGGCTCATCAGCCGTATCGGTAGATGGGTTTTGATGCAGGCATGCAACGATGCGATGCAATGGCCCGACAATCTCCTGGTGGCAGTAAATATATCGCCGGTACAATTTCGTAGCGAGACACTCATGGAAGATATCGAAGAGGCACTGTCATCATCCGGCCTCGCCCCCCACCGTCTGGAGCTGGAAATAACAGAAGGGATATTGATGGAGGATACCTGTTCCTCCATTGCGATATTGGAGACGTTACGGGGTATGGGAGTGCACATCGCCATGGACGATTTCGGTACCGGATACTCCAGCTTGAGCTACATTCGGAAATTCAATTTTGACAAGATCAAGATAGACAGGTCGTTTGTCCATGACGTCGTGTATTCCAGGGACAGTCAAGCGGTGGTACATGCGGTATGCGGCCTGTGTTCTTCCCTTGGAGTTGAGTCCATTGCGGAAGGCGTCGAGACTGCTCAACAGCTGCAACTACTGAAGAAGGAGGGCTGTTCCCAGGTTCAAGGCTATTATTTTGCACATCCGATGCCGGCTTCAGAGGTGCTGATCAAGGTTAAGAGTGAGCTTACGATCTAGTGGTGTCTAACTAGTAGTATCTAACTTAGTAGTATCTAACCCCGATCAGACCAATAATGTCGGTGGTAATGAATCCTGAGAAGGAGGATCTCTGGTGAAAACTTGTGACCTGACTCGTCGGACATTTCTAAACGGGGCAGCAGCTGGGATGGCCCTTGCCATCTTTGGCTCAAAAGCGGCTTCTGAGGATAAATGGCTTCGCTTCATGTGGTGGGGAACCCCTGAACGAGCAGAACTGACCAACCGGGCTGTTAACGCATTCAAGGCGGTTAATCCCGGTATCAATATTGAAACGGAATACACCAGCTGGTTGGATTACTGGCAGCGTTTCGTTACCCAGGTGGCCACCCGGCAGACCCCGGATCTCATCCAGATGGATTATCGTTATCTGAAAGAGTATGCCGAAAATGAGGTGCTGTTGCCGCTTGATGACTATCTCGGTACTACACTCGATATTGAGAGTTTTGGTGAACACAATATCAATTCCTGCCGAGTTAACGGCAAGCTCTACGGGGTGAATCTGGGGATTAATTCCACCTCTGCCTACGTCGATGTGCAGAGCTGGGCAGAAGTCGGAGTAGAACCGCCCACGTTCGGCACCACCTGGGAGGCCTTTAGCGATAAATGCGAGATTTTCGCCAAGCGCAACAAACGGGAGAACTATTATGCCACCCTGGATGCCAGTGGCTTGGAAATCGTCTTTGAAAACTGGCTGAGGCAACGTGGCAAGGCGCTTTTCGATGCCGAAGGCAATCTGAATTTCGAAACTGCGGATGCGGTGGAATGGTTTACTTATTGGGCACGCATCCGAGAGTTTAACGGTTGTGTACCGGCGGATATTCAGGTGCTGTATAAACACTCTATTGAAACTTCGCCGTTGACGCTGGGCTATGCCTCGATGGATTTTGCCCACTCCAATATGTTTGTGAACTACCAGCAACGCTTGTCCGAGGAACTTTCTCTCATACCCTTTCCGGTGGCCAATGGAGGTAAGCCAGGACACTACTACAAACCTTCTCAAATGCTTTCGGTGGCGGCGGGTTCCAAGGTACCTGAAGTCGCTGTGGCGCTCGCTAATTTCCTGGTGATGGATCCACGGGGAGTAGAGATTCTAGGTGTCGATCGGGGGGTTCCTGCCTCTCCAGCCATGAGACAGGTGCTTTTCCCTCTGCTGGATGACGTCAGCCGGGCTACGACTACATATATCGATTTACTGGCCCCGTTCACTGGCCCCTTACCTCCAACACCACCACAGGGGGCCGGGGAGGTTGCTATCGTTCTCCAGCGAATCAGCCATGAGATTGGCTTTGGAGTGATGACTCCGAAAAAAGGTGCAGTGCAGCTGGTCAGGGAAGCCTCGGCCATTCTGGCAAGGTGACAGGAACTCAGAGCTGTGTTGTCACGGTCTATACCATAACTTTTCAATACTCAATGGCGTTTCTCTCGATAAAAGAGGATTTTCCAAATAGAATATCTTCCTTTTGCCAAGTTGTGCCCTATCCAAGGTTTCTTTGATATCTGGGTGCGTGAAAAATAACTGATCAAAGCTACCATCCGCAATTGCGATCATGAACCCTTTTTCTAGTCTTTCAGCCAATTTTTTATTCTTAGGCGTAACAAAAATGTATCCGGGTGAGGGGTAGGCAATACAAAGTTTTTGTTCAACGATAAAGTCGCTATCCGGATGTTGTTTGAGTTCCAGCCAAGGTTCATGGACTCCTCTGGGAAAGTAATCGAACCGCTTTGCCTTAAGCATGCTATAGAGAAGGGCATGCTCAGAAGTACCAGCTACCCTATAACCATTTGCCTCCAGTATTTTATAGTCCGGCCAGTGAGAACCTTGGCCGGCAATCAGTTTCTTTAGATCATCTTCAGTTTCAACGGCATCAAACTTGTATTGGTCACTTCTATTAATTAAAAAAATACGATACCCATAAAGACCCTTATATATTGGTATTCTTATAGGAATCATCGATATTTCTCTTTCTCGAGAAGTCACGGTCATTATGATATCCAATCGTCCATCAATAACATCCGTGATCACCCGTCCCTGGGTCGGTATCTCAGTGAGCGCAATCTTATATTCACCGTACTCGCTTTCAGTTTTATCTAGCAGTAACTCAAGTAACTTATATTTATAATTATTTCTCTGCTCCATTTCATCCTTATATATTGTCTTGCGCATCTTCACGACAAGGACACTATTATCCTTTGTTTCGGCAAAAACGACTGGAGATAAGAAAAGGGTTGCTACTATGGAAAATACTATGCTTTTACAAAACCTGATGCTTTTATAAAACATTTTGTCCTCCCCATCAGCCTGCAAACACTGAACTCTGAAGCCGCTCACTAACATCCAGGTAAGTGACTCTTCAGTAGTGGTTTTGTGCTGCGGCCAATCGCTGGAATGGCTGCACAGATACTGCGTTGGCAGTGATATTGCCGAAGCGGCTAACTGTAGTCAGACCAAAATTAGCATTCACATGAGAAACAGACATCACCTATATTAGGTTAGACCGATTATTCGGCAATAACCAGCATGGGGAGCTGAAAGTCGTTTGGATGTTCTGTAATCCGGGAGGGATGTGCCATGGAACTGTTTGATGAGGAATCCATTCAACCTTTTAAGTCATTCATGGATGAGTATGACCAGTGCTTCTATTCCAGAAACATCAATAAATTCAGGTCTCTGCATGTTTCCGACGATGGTGTGGTTTTCTTTGATAATCATGCTAACTGTGACTCCAGTACCTATGAGGATCATGAGGCTAAAGTCGCGGGTTTCTTCAAAAACGGAGAAATCGGGAGCCTGATTCGAGAGAATACCCGTGTATTTGTTTCGGGCGATATGGCGTGTATCACGGCAGTACTTCGGTATTCCTCGAAGCCTCTCCCAGGGGTACGAACGACTTATGTTCTGGAGCGCGAAGACGGAGCATGGAAAGTCCGGCATATGCATCACTCGTTCGACCCCAATGAGGAAGTCAATGGTGTGTGAGGGCTGGCGTGTCCAGGCCTGTTAGCCATTTAATGCGGCGCATTATGCTCTGGAGCATGCCGTCACAGTTTTCAGGGTTGTCAGCAAGCAGGCTTTGACGGTGGCGGCTCCCATCCAGCAACCAGCGTAGGCAAATAGGGGGGCCGGCAATAACAGGCAAAACAGACAGCAAGTGATCAGTTCCGGCATGGCCAGTTGTAGATGGTCAAGCGTTACCCAACTGACTATTTTGTAATGATTTTTGCGATTCACTTCTCAGTCAAGAATTGCAAAAAAAACAGAAATAGACTTCATTATTGTAGAAAGAGTAGGGATATTGAAATGGTGCGGGTGCCCGATCACGGGCACCCGCAAGAATGAAGAGTAGGAAATTATTGCACAATCACCCGGGCATTCACCGGCTGCAGAGGTCGGTTGTTGGGATGATGCATGGTGTGGGTGAATTGCTTGATCTGCTCAGGAGAAGCTGTGTCGTAGTTCTTCATGACCAGCCACCAGACTCCTTCGGAGCAAGGTGGCGTGGTCAGGGAGCCGTTGAAACGGTAATAGTCGTGGTCTGCGGGCAGTAGTTTGGTGGCATCAACACTGGCAGACAGGTGAACCTTGTCCCCAGCTTCTTTGGGCATTTGTGCCCAGGCTTTGGCCAGCTCGGTATTGGCCTCTCCTTCCTTGAACATGACCGCAATCACGGCTAGGTTGCCATCCTTATCGGCATGAACGAAATGACCTTCCATCGGGAAGTTTTGGCCCTCAATGGCATTCTCACTGGGAGAATGGAAGTGGAACTGTTTCAACTCGAACTGGTGGCTGTTAATACTGATAGAGCTGCCTGATGCATAGTTGACCTGGATGGTGTGGCCGTTATTGACGATTTCTCCACCACCTGTTTTGTAATTGATATCGATCTTGGGGAGTTCTCCTTCAACCATGCCGGTCAGGTTTACGGGGGATTGGTTTTTGCCGGTGGCGCAGGTGGCAAACTCAGGGTCTAACTGACCCCAGAGAGCAGGACCTTCCTCACCGGAATAGGACCAATGGGTGCCTGCGGAAAAAGCGGAGGTGGAGACCAGTACACTGGCCAGCAGCGAGAGAGCTGCACTAGATTTTTTAATCATCTGAAACCTCTGATAGGGCTACAATCAAATATCTGGCGCAAATAACTAAATGGCCAAATAGGAGAAATTTATATTTCAAAAAAACATTAAATAAAAATGATCGATTCATCATGGTCCAACCCTATGCCAAACTTTGCTGCTACGACGGCACTGAAGGGAAGTAACGTTAACTTGATTCGTTTACTTTGGAACGGTCTGACTAGCCCAGACCTGAAAGTGTCAATGGACAATATAAGTATAGCCCCAGAACCTGTTAAGGCCACGATGGATTGATACAATAGTCGGAACCAGATTCACACCTATCCAGCTAATGTTTATCTGGCTCCAGGTAATTTCCAATTAACCCAAGTACTTAGCAATGAGATTGATTGTGCAGTTAACGGGCTTCTGATCCCGGTGGGCATATCAAGGCACTTTAAGACTTCTCCGGTATTGGGGTCCAGGTTCCGCAATTCGCTCTCTTCATTTTCCCAGGTGCCGTGCCAGAACTCGCCTTCCACCCAGGTAACTCCGGTTACGAAGCGATTGGATTCGATGGTGTTAAGAATTGCCCCTGTCTGTGGGTCCAATTTAAGAATTTTCCGGTCCCGGTACTGCCCTGTCCAGAGTCAGCCCAGGTAGGACTGGAGCCGCCACCGTTGGGCGCTGGAATTGTTGCCAGTATGTCGCTATTGCTCGGGTCGATCTTAAGGATTTGATCTCCAGAGATCTGATACAGGTGCCGGCCGTCGAAGGCGGTACCGGCATGGGCGGCGATATCCAATGAGCGCACAGCCTCTTCCACTCGAGCAAGGGATTTTTAGCTACCTTCGTTAGTCTGAAGACTAGCCTGAGAACGGGCGAAACTGCCTGGGACAATCTGGATGCGGAAGTAGTTGGGCTGGTCCATGAAATCCTGGACCTGGCGAAACTGCAGGTGGAGCGCCAGCACTGGAAGATTCAGTTGGATTAGAAGATTGTGCATTTCCAGTTGGTGACACTGTATAAAAAGGCGGGTCATTAGGGGAAGAATAATTGATCTATCCACCTGCCTGATCCAGTATTGATAAATAACCAGTAAGAAAAATGGCTGGATGTTCCGAAAGTAGCCATAAGTAAATCATCGGACTTTTACCCAAAGAAATCTAAAAGGAGTGCGTTATGAAAAGGATGCTCGTCAGCCTGTTGTTGGTTGCGCTATACGGCTGTGCTGGTTCTCCACCTATTGATGAGGTGAAAGCAACACCTCAGGCCTGCATTGGTGGTATGGATTTACCGCCGGAATTAGCTTCTCACTTTGAGCCTGCCCAGGATGCACAGCTTTTAAACGAAGCCATTGGGGAGCCGGAAGCAGGAAAATTGTGTCAGGGCAGGGTCTATAAAAGTAAGGCGAACACGCAGGTGACTATTTTCCGGGCGTGGAATAGTACTAACCCGAACAGTCAGTTTGGACAATGGTGGGCGTTCGATAAACCCAGTGGTAGGATTTCAACCTACCGTTCAGATTATGAAATCTGCTACCAGTGGTCGCCGCTGGATAAAATGGTGAGTTGTACCCTTAAGCCGGAAACCAAAGTAGTGGTAGGCAATGGTCAAAGTGCGAAGTGTTCAGAGTACTTAACCTATCCGGTCTCGGAAGAGCAACAGGTCTACATTTCTGATGCCGTTAGTGCAGTGACAGGTTGCACTGAGTACAACGGTATCATGCGTTGGGAATAATCTGGATATTAACACCATTATTCCAACTACTTTCCTCAATCGAATTTCCTCACGCAGATTGACAGTGATCAATCTTTAAGCAGGGTTTCGTTGCTAGCCTAGTTAATATATTCACTGAACGTATTCGGATTCCCTGCCCGCTGATGCGTAAAAGACATCAAGAGTCTGGTTCTCAGTTAGCTGTTCACTCTCGTGTTGTCCAATTCTCCATGGTTAGCGCCCTATCAATGTTGACCACTAACACAAATAAGGAAGAACTATGTCTGATTTTCGCTTTATAAAACGTTTCGCTGAATTAGGTATAGAAGATGTACCCAAGGTGGGAGGTAAAAACGCCTCTCTGGGGGAGATGTATCGGGAATTGTCCAGCCAGGGCGTAAAAGTCCCAAATGGTTTTGCTACCACGGCAGACGGCTATCGGCACTACATTCAAAGCAATGACCTGCAAGACAAAATTGCAGCTGAGCTTGAGTCATTGGATAGCGCAGACGTAGACGCTCTGGCGGAAAAAGGCGCAACTATACGTCGTTGGGTGGGTGATGCGGAAATGCCGCAGGATTTGCGCGGAGAAATACTTGCAGCCTATCGTGAACTTTGTGGAGCCGAAGGCAGAGAGATCGATGTTGCTGTGCGAAGCTCGGCGACGGCGGAAGACCTTCCCGATGCATCTTTTGCCGGGCAGCAGGAAACTTATCTCAATATATCCGGTGAAGAACAACTCATCAAAACCTGCAAGCGCGTATTTGCTTCTCTGTATACCAATCGGGCAATTTCCTATCGCGTCGATAAAGGCTTTACCCATATGGATGTTGCCCTGTCTATCGGCGTGCAGAAAATGGTGCGCTCAGACAAAGGGGCGGCAGGTGTCATATTTACACTGGATACGGAATCGGGATTTCGTGACGTGGTCTTTATTACTGGAGCATACGGGCTTGGGGAAAATGTTGTACAGGGTGCCGTAGACCCTGACGAATTCTATGTCTTCAAGCCAACGTTGGAAACAGGTCATCGGCCCATACTCAAGCGTCGGCTTGGTAACAAAGCCATCAAGATGGTGTATGGGGACGACTCTGCCGCAGGTCTATCTACTTTAAACGTTGATGTAAGTCTAGGAGCTCAACATAGCTTTTGCTTGGAGGACGACGAGGTCCTCGCCCTGGCCAACTACGCGGTGACAATCGAGAAGCACTACTCCCAAAAAGCCGGTAAGGACCGGCCGATGGATATCGAATGGGCAAAGGATGGTGTGACCGGAGAACTGTTTATCGTCCAGGCCCGCCCTGAGACCGTGCAGTCCCAGCGCAATTCGCTGGTCCAGGAAGTCTATAGCCTGAAAGAAAGCGGTAAGGTGATTACCCAGGGTAAAGCTGTCGGTGAAAAAATAGCCACTGGTAAAGCCCGTGTCATTATGAGCGCGGAACAAATTAATGAAGTTAGGCCCGGCGAAATCCTGGTCACTGATATGACGGACCCCGACTGGGAACCGATTATGAAAATAGCCAGCGGTATTGTGACCAACCGCGGAGGCCGGACCTGTCATGCTGCCATTATTGCCAGAGAGCTAGGCATTCCCGCGGTGGTGGGTTGTGGTGATGCCACAATTAGCATTGTTAGTGATGAAATGTTGACCCTGTCCTGTGCCGAAGGCGATGTCGGGAATATTTACGAAGGTGAACTGGCTTTTGAAAAAGCCGAGGTAGACCTGACCGGGCTTGAGAAACCGAAGACCAAGATTATGCTTAATCTGGCCAATCCTGAGATAGCCTTCAAGGTGGCGCAGCTACCAAATGATGGGGTGGGGCTGGCGCGTTTGGAATTTATTATTAATACGTCGATTGGCGTACATCCCCATGCGCTGCTCGATTACCACAAGCTTGACCGGGAAATCCGTAAACAAATTCATGAAAAAATGGCCGGTTACGATAGCCCGACAGACTTTTACGTACGCCGTTTATGTGAAGGTATTTCCACTATTGCGGCTGCGGTCTATCCAAAACCGATTATTGTGCGTATGAGTGATTTCAAGTCGAACGAATATCGTTCTTTGATTGGCGGTAGCCTGTACGAGCCGACAGAAGAAAACCCGATGATTGGGTTCAGGGGTGCTTACCGCTATCCCACCAAGGCTTTCCACGACAGCTTTGCCTTGGAATGCCTGGCGATCAAGAAAGTCCGGGAAGAAATGGGATTAAGTAACGTAAACATCATGATCCCTTTTGTACGCACCTTGCATGAACAGGAGGACGTGCTGAAGCTACTGGCAGAAGAGGGGCTGGTGCGAGGGGAAAACGGTCTGAAGATCATGATCATGTGCGAGATTCCCGCCAACGCATTGCTCGCGGACCAGTTTCTGGAACATTGCGATGGCTTTTCTATCGGTTCCAACGATCTGACTCAACTGACGTTAGGTATGGACCGGGATGCTGGAATGAAAGGCGGAGATGAGCGTAACGAAGCTGTGTTGAAGATGATGCAGATGGCTATAGAAGCCTGCAGGAAAGCGGGTAAGTACGTGGGTATTTGTGGGCAGGCGCCTTCGGATTTTCCGGAAATCACGCAATGGCTGGTGGAGCAGGGGATTGAGTCGATGTCACTTAATCCTGACAGCTTACTGCGCATGACTCAGGTGGTTTTGGAGACGGAGGCAAAACTGCAGAGGGCTTAACCTGACCCTTTTCCGCCTCAGCCTTGGTAGCATAATGACCAAGGCTGAGGCGGGATTAGGAAACTTCTTTGACGCCAATATCCTTTTAGAGTTTAGCCGGGAGACAAGCCGCGCAACCGTTCGTTACGGCGTCTCAACAGCTCCATCACGGTTAGCAGGGCAATGGAGATGCAAACCAGAATGGTGGCGACTGCGAGAATGGTTGGGCTTATCTGTTCGCGGATTCCACTCCACATCTGTAATGGAATCGTCTTCTGTTCAACGCCGGCCAGGAATATGACCACCACCACTTCATCAAAAGAGGTGATAAACGCAAACAACGCTCCTGAGACCACACCCGGTGTCACCAGAGGTAAGGTGACGTTGAAGAATGTATAAGTCGGAGAAGCCCCGAGGCTGGCGGAGGCCCTGATCAGTGACTGATCGAAACCGGCCAGGGTAGCTGTGACCGTAATGACTACAAAGGGCGTCCCTAAAACGGTGTGGGCCAGAATCACGCCGACATAGGTTTGCGATAGTTCCATGCTCGAATAGAAGAAGAACATACCCGCCGCCGAGATAATCAGAGGGACGATCATCGGAGAGATCAGGATGCTCATAATCAGGGAGCGGTAGGGCATATGCGATCTTGAGAGACCCAGCGCCGCCAGGGTGCCCAATACCGTCGCCAGGATAGTAGAGGCAATGCCGATAATGAAACTGTTACCTATGGAACTCATCCAGTCCTGACTGGAAAAAAAGTCCTCATACCAGCGTAGTGAATAACCAGCAGGATCCAGCGACAGCATCTCCTGGGTAAATGTAAAATAGGGCTCAGCATTAAAGGAGAGCGGAATAATGACCAGGATAGGGCCGATCAGGAATATAAAGACCAGCGCACAGAAAACTCTGTAGCTGTAGTGCCAGATCCGCTCAAGCGGGGACGCGTAAGGAGGCAGTGCAGACATTAGTTACCCCATTTTCATCTTATCGATGCCGATTAATTTGTTATAAATCGCATACAGTACCAGCACTACTGCCAGTAGCATTACGCCTAAAGCACCCGCTAACCCCCAGTTAAGGGAACGCTGCATATGGTAAGCAATCATGTTACTGATCAGCTGTCCCGATTGTCCGCCAACCAAAGCCGGCGTGATGAAATAGCCGATGGACAGGATAAAAACCAACAAACTGCCGGCCCCAATCCCACTGATGGTTTGCGGGACGTAGACCTTCCAAAATGCCACCAAAGGTGTAGCCCCCAGTGATCGAGCCGCGCGCAGATAACTGGGCGGAACCGTTTTCATGACACTGAATAGCGGCAATATCATGAACGGCAATAGAATATGGGTCATCGCCACCAGAGTACCGGTTTTGTTGAAGATCATTTGTATCCGGCCTTGCTCATCAATCACCTGCAGCCAGACCAGCAGATCGTTAAGTACACCCTGGGTTTGCAGTATGGCTATCCAGGTGGTGGTGCGCACCAACAGCGATGTCCAGAACGGCAACAGCACTAGAATCATCAATAGGTTACTGGTGCGAAGTGGTAAATTGGCCAGCAGATAGGCTACGGGATATCCCAATAGGATACAAAGTATGGTCACCGCAGTACTTAAGATCAGAGTGCGACTGAACAGGGGCATATAAAGCCTCGTTTCCGGAGGATTTATGGCAATATCACCCTGGTCATCGTAGCCTGCGTCTATTGCTGCCAACAGATACGAAAAGGTATAGGGATGGGATTCGCGCTTGAGCAAACGCCAGGTAACAGGGTTCCCCCAATCCTCGTCTATCTTGAGCATCGCTTCTTGATAGGGGCCGGATTCAAGTTTTCGAGCCTTGCGGGCCGATCCCATAATCAAACTCCGCATTCCCTGCCGCTCATAGTTAAGCCGTCGGGCGACCTTGCCGATCTCCTTGCTTTCAAAGCTGGTTTTCAGATCCGCTGCCAGGGCAGCAAACGTAGCCTCATTCGGAAGTCCTTCTCCATCCCAGGATTGTAGGGCCTCCGTGGTTTTTGGCATATAGGTCACTACCTCGGAGTTATCCACTCCCCTCCATGCCATATTCAGTACCGGTACCACAAAGGATGCCAGAATGAACAGCAACAGGGGAGTAACCAACAGCATCGCCCATATCCGTTGTCTTCGCTGCGCACGGCGCAAACTGACTTTCAGGGGGACGCCATCGGCAGTGGATAGTAAGGTGGTCAGCGGCATTTGGTTAGCCCGGGACATTACGGAATTTGCCTCGCATTCAATGCATTATTTATTCTTGCGAACTGAACTGTATTTAAACGAACAGAATCGTATTCAAACTAACAGAATATCTCCGACATCAAAACCGGCGAATGGCATGGGATGGAAGCACTTATGCCATTCGCCAATCATTCAGCGATAAAACACTGTCATTTGGTAGCCGGACACTGTTATTTGGTCAGCCAGGCATTGAAACGTTGACGCATTTCATCACCGTTGTCAGCCCACCATACGGCATCCTTCTTGATTGGATTAAAGAAGTTTTTCGGGTTGGTCGGCATATAGGGCTTCATATCAACACCGGTATCGGCATGCGTGCTCACCAGTGGTGCGGATGAGGCGCGTGCAGGGCCGTATGAAATGTATTTTGCCTGGTCTGCCAGCCTTTGAGTGTCAGTGGCAAATCTGATGTACTCTTTCACTTCCTTGGTCAGCTTGCCTTTGGGGACTACCCAGCCATCAAGCTCGAACATTTGGCCATCCCAGATGGTGACAAATGGCTGCTTCTCGACAACTTCAGCATTAAAGAAACGGCCATTGTAGCCACTGGCAATGGAAACTTCCAAATCGGCCAATAATTGCGGTGGTTGTGCACCGGCTTCCCACCAGACAACCTGACTTTTGATGGTGTCCAGTTTTTTGAACGCGCGATTTACCCCTTCTTCAGTGCTTAGCACTTCATATATCTTGTTTGCAGGGACGCCGTCTGCCAGCAGAGCCCACTCAAGGTTGCCGTCAGGAATTTTCTGCAGGGAACGTTTGCCGGGAAATTTTTCCAAGTCAAACACGTCTTCCACTTTGCTAGGTTTCTCGCCAGGGAAAGCCTTCTCGTTATAGGCCAGTACAGTGGCGTAGACAATTTGCGGAATAAAGCAGCCGCTGAGTGAACCTGCAACAAAGTCTTCGGAGGGTGGAGTGCCGTCTGGAGCGGGAGCCAAAATTGTATCGTAGTCGATTTCTTCCACCAGGCCTTCATCACATGCGGTGATGGTTTCTCCTTCCAACATATCTACCAGATCCCAGGTGACATTATTGGCTTGGACCTGGGTACGCAGACCAGACAATCCTGCGTTGGCTTTGTCTTCGTTAAAAATCTTCATCCCGGTCTTTTCGATCCAGGGTTGTTCATAGGCACGCTTCTGACTTTCAGTGTAGGCCCCTCCCCAGGAGACAATCGTCAGGGAGTCCTGCGCGTGGGCAATGGATGTAACAGGGGTGACTAAAATGGTGCCTGTTATAAGAACAGCTTTTAATGCGGCTTTCATTGTATGGCTTTCCTCTTGGTCTTATACCGGATTTCCCGGCGGTTTGATTATACGACAGCAGTTGGAGCATCGAGTGCGCGGCAGTCTTCTGCCGCCCAGCCTATGTCCACCGTTTCACCTGTTTTGAGTCGGGATAGTCCCTGGGTGTTTGGTGTCGTGATAATAAAGTCTGAGCTGCCTGCAGCGGAAACCCGGGTCCGGATATGGTCTCCAAGGTAGATCAACTCTTCGATACGGGCTTTTAAACGGTTTGGGTGCGAACTGGGAGGGTTAATGACGATTCGTTCAGGGCGGATGGAGAGCGAGGTTTTATCGTTCACGTTGTTCACATTGACTTTCAATGCACTGACGGTTCCGTTTCCTCCATCCAATTCCACCATGCAGACATCCCCATCTACCGACTTGACCGTTCCCATAAGATGGTTATTCTTGCCGATAAAATCAGCGACAAACGAGTTCTCCGGTCGTTCGTAAAGCTCATCCGGCGCTGCCAGCTGCTGTACCACACCATCGTTGAAGACGGCTATGCGATTGGACATGGTGAGCGCTTCCGACTGATCGTGGGTTACATAGACCATGGTAATCCCAAGCTGCTCATGCAGATGTTTTATCTCGTACTGCATGTTCTCACGAAGGTTTTTGTCCAGTGCCCCCAGAGGCTCATCCATCAATACGAGCTTAGGTTCAAAAACCAGTGCTCTTGCTACAGCGACACGCTGCTGCTGTCCGCCGGAAAGCTGGGCCGGGCGTCGATTGCCAAAGCTCTTTAACTGAACCATGTCCAAAGCCCTTTTGACTTTGGTTTCTATTTCAGCTTTGGGGACGTTTCTGACTTTAAGGGGGAAGGCGAGGTTTTCTGCGACCGACATATGGGGAAACAGAGCATAATTCTGAAACACCATGCCGATATCCCGTTTATGCGGGGCAACATT
This sequence comes from Hahella sp., assembly GCA_050299855.1. Lineage (GTDB taxonomy): Bacteria > Pseudomonadota > Gammaproteobacteria > Pseudomonadales > Oleiphilaceae > Hahella. The sequence goes on along the minus strand of JBNKWQ010000051.1, from coordinate 193,484 downwards.
ATTAATGGATTGACCATCGAGAATAATATCGCCGTGGGTGGCGGTTTCGAATCCTGCCAGCATCATCAGGCAAGTGGTTTTACCTGAACCGGAGGGCCCCAACATAGTGAGAAACTCACCCGCTTGTATATCTAAACTGAAATCTTTAACGACAAGTGTCATGCCGTCATAACTTTTTTGTACGTTGACGAAACGTACAAACTGATCCGGGTTACTACCCATATTTTTATACCACCTCGTTTGATATCTAACACCGAAAGAGCAGGCTTTATCCGTGCCAAAGGCTATTTCAGCAGAGTAAAACCCTAAATGCCAAATATCTATAACATTTAGTGTTCAAAATATTATAGATACTCGATTATCTCCTTCCAGGAGGGGCGTTACGCAAGTTCCATACCAGTAATTTACATACCATAACAGAATCTCCAGTAGGATTATTGCCCGTAATAACCGCAGAATTGCCTACAAATCACTATAGTCAGTCAAATTTATTCAGCCAGAAATATTTTACCAACAAGAATTGGTCAACATTCGATTCCTGGTCGTCACTACAAGTCATCCGTTGACCTGTAATTAAACGTGAGCATATGAAATTTAAACTAGCGTGAATAGAAATCCTGAGTCTTGTAAAAACCTGCATCTGTTTTGCAAAAAACTGTGGTATCGACAACTGCGGCTGCACACTAACAAGGTTTCTGTAGGTTTTTACTATAGAAATCTGGACTATTCATAAGTACCTGACTGGGTACAGTCCAGAAGTACCTGACTAGGTACAGCCAAGAAGTACCTGACTAGGTACAGCCCAGAAGTACAATGATCAGCCATTGCTTATTTCGGTCTGCCTGATGCCGGTTTTTTTCCATACGGTAACCTGTAAATACTAAGGTTGGAATATTTAAGGGTAAACACATACCTGTATAAATACTTAGGGATGAAAGGAAAAAAGACAGGTGGGAATCGTTTGCTGAATTCCCTGATGATTGTGATGCCCTCAATAATAGTTGTTGGTGATCCGTTTTGAGGCATCGTAAAACCGGCAAGCCTAATTTGGAGCACGGCCGGCCTCTTTACCATATTTTCTTTTTTCATCCATCCATCTGTCTGTCTGGAATAGGCTATCTTTCTTTTTGACTATATCGGTCTAAATAACTGGCGTGGGGCGTTTAACCGATACTTTTCTGTTTTGCGTTCACACAAACTAGCCGCCTCAAAGTTTACAAAGTGAAAGGAAGGTTATATGAAAAGGAGATTTGGATTGATTCTGGCTGGTGCGTTGGCCGTCTTTACGCATTTTGCTATGGCCAATGACCACTTCAATGCGATTACTGATGATCAGTTTATCTACTCGTATGAGGAGATGCTGAATTTTGATGTGAAAGCCTACCTGCAGGAAAATGCTCCACACCTGGTTGATCAGACTGAAGTTATTAACCATTGGGCCGGTACATCAACCGTTAGCCCAAAGGTTTTGTTAACTCTGATAGAAATGAAAACAGGCTTGTTAAGCCACAATCGCTCCGTCGATATGGTGGCGCCATTGAGTGATTTGTCCCAGAAAAACGGCTTCAGTGAGCAGGTCGAGGATATCGCGACACGCCTGGCAACAGCCTATTATCAGCAATCCCTGGGTTCAGTTTGATAGAGGCTTCACTTCTCGCAGTAAAGAATCTCCCGTTCTGGTGTCGAAAAAATGTAACAGTTCAGAGTCAAAATAAAAAGTCACCTGGTCTCCTTTAAATAATTATCTAATCTTGTCTTCCAATTGAGCATGTTTTAACGTTTCTACTCTTAGAGTGCTACACCATCTTCCACAGATTTTATTTTTCCTATGTCTGGATTGATGCAACTCAAGACCCCTCCTTCTTATAGGCAGTAAAAGAGGAGGATAACCAGGAAGATATTTATAGCATAGCCAGCGGATGACATTGAGAGTGAACTGCCATGGACCACAAAGACAAGTCCGGTGGAAGTCCCGAATCCGGGGCTGATGCCGCGGGGCCTGAACGAGCTTCCATCATCAGGGAAATATGCCAGCAGTATAGCAACGACCCACATCGGATGATGGATATTCTGTGGGCCCTGCAGGATCGACTGCGCTGTATTGACGGTGATGCCATGTCCGTTATTGCCCAGGCCACAGGCTCATACCGGGTGGAAGTGGAAGGCGTCGTCAGCTTCTATGCATTCTTTGCCACCGAACCCCAGGGTAAGTTCATTATCCGCCTGTGCGAAGACATTCTGGATCGCCATGCAGGTATGCCCGCCGTACAGATTGCCTTTGAAGAAGCATTGGGCATCAATGTTGGGCAGACCTCCAGTGACGGCTTGTTCTCCCTTCATGTTGCCCCCTGTATCGGCATGTGTGATCAAGTGCCTGCCGCACTGATCAATGAAAAGGTCGTTACCAACCTCACTCCCGCCAAAGCGCGCAAAATAGTTCGGGCATTGAAGAAGCATGGCTCCCTCGACGATTTATTAAAAGCCTCGACTCAAAATCAGGGTGACGGAAATAATTGTGATCCTCTGATCGATTCCATGGTAAAGAACAATATCCGTCTCGCCGGGGAGGTGCTTCTTTGTCAAACGCCAGAAGAGGCAGGCCTTGATGCTGCGTTGAAAATGCAGGCTTCTGAGGTGATTGATTGTATTCAGGCATCCGGACTCCGTGGCCGCGGTGGTGCCGGTTTCAGCACCGGTAAAAAATGGCAGTTTGCCGCCGCTACACAGGCGTCTGAAAGATTCGTCATCTGCAATGCCGATGAAGGAGAACCAGGAACCTTCAAGGACCGGGTGCTACTCACGGAAAAACCGGATTTATTGTTTGAAGGAATGACCATCGCAGCATATGCCGTGGGTGCCCGCCACGGCATCCTGTATTTGCGGGCCGAATATCGCTATCTGGTTCCCTTTCTGGAGGCTCGCCTCGAATCAAGACGTCAGCAAGGGCTGCTGGGGGGAAAAATCCATGAGCAGTTCGGAAGCAGGGCTCCCTGCGAGTTTGATATTCGCATTCAGCTTGGGGCCGGAGCCTATATCTGCGGCGAAGAAAGCTCACTGATCAGTTCCTGTGAGGGTCGTCGGGGAGAGCCGAAAAACCGACCACCGTTTCCAGTACAGTCCGGCTATCTGGGATTCCCGACGGTGGTCAATAATGTGGAAACTTTCTGCAATGTTCCCCGCATTCTGGAGAAGGGCGCAGAGTGGTTTGCCGCCATAGGTACGCCCGAAAGTGCCGGGACTAAACTTCACAGTGTCAGTGGGGACTGCACCCGGCCCGGCATTTATGAATTGCCGATGGGTACTACCGTGCAGGAAATACTGGATCTGGCCGGCGCCAAGACACCCGCCTGCGTGCAGGTGGGTGGAGCCAGCGGCGATATGATTGGTCGCACGGATTTCAACCGCCGGCTGTGCTTTGAAGATCTGCCGACGGCAGGTGCTCTGATGAGCTTTGCCGAAACCCGCAATATCCTGGAAATCGTCGATTACTACCTGCATTTCTTTATTGAAGAAAGCTGCGGTTATTGCACGCCTTGCCGGGTAGGGAATGTCTTTCTCAAGAAAGGATTGGAAAAAATTATTCAAGGTCAGGGCGAGCCTTCGGATATTCAGTACCTGCAGGACCTTGGTAAAACCATTATCGAAACCAGCCGCTGTGGTTTGGGGCACACTTCGCCCAAACCCTTGCTGACCTCCATGAATCAATTCCCTCTGGTCTATGCGGCCTTGCTGAAAGAGCGCCCCGATGGGTTGCAGGCGGGGTTCAATATTCAGCATGCATTGGATGAATCACGCATTATTGCCAAGCGCCGCTCGCTAATATACGACACCGATTATGCCGGATCGGCCGCGCACAGTCCGGCGACATCAGATACCACCAAGTGAGCAGGGGAAAGAGGCAAAGGGCATGAATAAAGAGGTAGGGATCACATGACCGTTAAACCAGATGCCAAAACTGTGAACTTTATCATCGATGGCGAAACCTATTCGGCTGAAGCGGGTCAGTCAATTATGGATGCCTGTGATGCCGCCGGCGTTTATATCCCGAGGCTTTGTGATTCTGACGGATTGGTGCCTCAGGGCAGTTGCAGGGTATGTTCGGTCAAGCAGAACGGCCGCACGGTGGCGGCCTGTACCCAGCCTGTGGAAGCGGGTGCAGTGATTGAACATGAAACCCTGGAAATCAAGAACTATCGCCGTGACCTGGTGCGGATGCTGTTTCATGAAGGCAACCACCTGTGTCCGATCTGTGAGGCCAGCGGTCGCTGTGAACTGCAGGCCATGGCCTATCGCCTGGGCATTTCCCAGGCCACCAAATACCCCTATCTGCAGCCGGTACGCCCGGTGGATGCCTCGCACCCGGATATTGCCCTGGACAATAACCGCTGCATTCTTTGCGGACGTTGTATTCGTGCTTCCCGGGATGTGGATGGCAAGAATGTCTTCGAATATGTCGGTCGTGGTATTCATAAGCGTATAGGCGTGAATGCCGACTGCCTGGCCAATACCGATGCCTCTATCGATGACTATGCCATGTCCCTGGACGTTTGCCCGGTGGGTTGCATTATTCGCAAAGGTGAAGGCTTCTTTGCGCCTATTGGTGAACGCCAGTTTGATCATGCCCCTATTGGTTCAGAGCCGACCCGGTCTGCGATGTCTGATGCCCGGCGCATCCCTGTACATCAGTATGACCCGGACGATCAAGATTGAAAGTTCAGGACTGATCCAGAGCTGGCAGAGGACTGTTTATGAGAGTTTTACGATGAAAAAGAAACGCATTGCCACCGCTTCTCTGGCAGGCTGTTTCGGCTGTCATATGTCGCTGCTCGATATTGATGAACGGTTGATCGAACTGATGCAGCATGTGGAGTTCGACCGTTCCCCGCTGACAGACATCAAAACCTTTACCCGCCGTTGTGATATCGGCCTTATCGAAGGTGGCTGCTGTAATGAGGACAACGTGCATGTGCTGCGTGAATTTCGCAAGAACTGTGACATCCTCGTGGCCGTCGGACAGTGTGCGATTATGGGAGGGTTGCCGGTGATGCGTAATGCTATCATGCATTCCCAGGACCCGTTACGGGAATGCCTGGATGAAGCTTATGGCGCCACCTCCAAGGTGTTGAACCCGGAAAACCAGATTCCGAATGATCCTGCCTTGCCGTTATTGCTGGACAAGGTATACACGCTGGTGGATGTGGTGAAAGTGGATTACCAGATACCTGGCTGCCCACCGTCTGGAGACGTTCTTTGGGCGGCACTGAAGGCACTGATTCACGGCGAGCCGCCGGAGCTGGACTGGTCACTGATCAGATATGATTAGTCCTATTAAAGACTGAATTATCAGATCCAGAGCACTAAAGGCATGACTAGCCAAAAGAACGCACAGTACCGAATATAGAGATAACCAGTATGGAAAGCCGCAGAGCACGTATTGTCGAAATAGAACCCGTTACCCGGGTGGAAGGTCACGGTAAGGTGACTGTGCATCTGGATGAGCACCAGAACGTCAGTGAGGCTCGCCTGCACATTGTCGAGTTTCGTGGTTTTGAGCGCTTTATCCGTGGCCGCCTGTTATGGGAAGTGCCCGTTATCGTACAGAGGCTTTGCGGTATTTGCCCGGTGAGTCACCACATAGCTGCGGCTAAGGCCATGGATATGATTGTGGGGGTGGATCAACTGACCCCCACGGCAGAGAAAATGCGTAGACTCATGCATTACGGTCAGATCATGCAGAGCAATGTGCTGCATTTCTTCCATTTGAGTTCCCCGGATCTGTTATTCGGTTTTGACGCTGCCGCCAAGAAACGCAGTATTTTTGAGGTTATCAAACAGTTTCCTGATCTCGCCAAGCAGGGCGTGCTGATGCGTAAGTACGGTCAGGAGGTCATTCTGCATACCGCAGGTAAGAAGATTCATGGGACCGGAGCGGTACCTGGCGGCATCAACAAGAACCTTTCGATCCAGGAACGGGATGCACTGCTGATCGATGTCGATCTGATGATTTCCTGGGCACAGAATGCAGTACAGATTGCGAAAAACTACACTCTGGAACATCTGCCGCTGGTCGAACAGTTTGCTAATTTCAAGTCCAATCACATGTCGCTGGTGAGGGAAGATGGCGCGCTGGATTTATACCATGGCAATCTGCGCGCAGTGGATGCCGGCGGCAATATCATTTTTGACCAGATGGACTACCGGGATTTCAACGATTACCTGATGGAAGAGGTGCGGCCCTGGTCCTATATGAAATTTCCTTTTATCAAGAGCCGCGGAAATGTGGACGGCTGGTACCGGGTGGGACCACTGGCGCGCATGAATTCTGTGAGCTTTATTGATACCCCGCTGGCTCACCAGGAATTTCTGGCATTTCGCCAGTTCGGCCATGGCAAACCGGTTCCCATGACCCTGGCTTATCACTGGGCCAGGATGATTGAGGTGCTGCATTGCGTTGAGAAGATCAAGGAGCTGCTGCACGACCCGGATCTGCAGGGCACGGATCTGCGCCAGAAAGGTGAACGCCGGGAGGAAGGAATAGCCGTCATCGAAGCCCCCAGGGGCTCTCTGTTTCATCACTATAAAGTCAATGAACATGATCAGGTGACCTACTGCAATCTGATCGTTTCCACCACTCACAACAATACCGCCATGAACCGGTCCGTGACGGACGTCGCGAAGAAATATCTGTCCGGCCACAAAACCATTACTGAGCCGATGCTCAATCATATTGAAGTGGCGGTGCGGGCCTATGACCCCTGTCTATCCTGTGCCACACACGCTTTGGGACAAATGCCGCTGGTGGTCGAAGTTCTGGATGCAGAGGGGCGTTTGGTGGATTCAGCAAGCCAGTACGCACAACGGACAGAAGAAGTGGCCCATGAGTAATGAGGAAATAACAGATACCTTGATTCTCGGCTACGGTAATCCTGGGCGGCAGGATGACGGCCTGGGGCCGGAATTTGTACGCCGGGTTGAAGATGAAAGCTGGCCGGGGGTGACCACCCAGATGAACTACCAATTGACGGTGGAGGATGCGGTCGATATCGCCAAAGTTAAAAGGGTGATTTTTGTGGATGCTTCAATGCAGCAACGAAGCTTCAGTTTTTCCCCGGTCGCTGCAACACCGACGCAGTTGGATCCGCAACCTATTGCCAGCCATAGCTTGTCTCCGGAATCATTGATGACACTGAGTCGGACATTATTCAACGCGCAGGCCGAGGCCTGGGTGTTGGCCATTCAAGGATTTGAATTTGATCGGTTCGAGGAAAAATTGTCCCCCGGTGCGGAAGGCAATTTGCAGCAGGCGCTACGTTATTGCCATCGTTGGTTGCGGGATCAAAATTCTGAGGAGACGGGTGCCGATGCATGAGTTGAGTCTGGCAGAGGGTATGCGGGATCTGATCATCGAGCGAGCTGATGCAGAAGGATTTCGTATGGTCGAGAAAGTATGGCTGGAAATCGGCGAGCTTTCCTGTGTGGAGGCAGATGCCATGGTTTTCTGTTTTGACGCTGTAATGGCCGGTACCCCGGCGGAGGGTGCGCAACTGGAGATCATTTCGGTGCCGGCAGCAGGGACGTGCTCCCGTTGCGGTCACTGTTGTCGGGTACAGGCCCTTTATGATGCTTGCCCTGAGTGCGGTAGCTTTGGGTTGGATATTCAGCAAGGGCGGGATGTGCGGGTAAAGTCGCTGTCTGTGGTTTAGTGTGGATAGTGGCATAGACCTCAGCGCCTTTACGAGATTGAGTTAAAGAGGGAGTGAATCATGTGTACAACCTGCGGCTGTAGTGGTGCCGGTAACTCGGAACACAATCATGGGGATAAATATGCCCATGAACATCATCATGGTTCACACCAGCATCAACTTCAACACACTGGCAGTCACCATCAGGCCAGAATCGTTGAAATAGAGCGTTCTATACTGAGCAAGAATGCTGCCTATGCAGATCGCAACAGAAAAACTCTGGAAGCTGCCGGGGTGGTTGCTTTTAACCTGGTGTCCAGTCCAGGTTCAGGCAAGACCACGCTGCTGGTAAAAACCATCGAGAGGCTCAAGACGGCTGATGGTCAGGTGGCTCAAAATAAAGTTGCGGTGATCGAAGGTGACCAGCAGACGGCACTGGATGCCGATCGCATTCGTGAATCCGGAGTGGCTGCGCACCAGATCAACACTGGCAAAGGCTGCCATCTGGATGCCCATCAGGTGGGACATGCCCTTGAGCACCTGGGGCTGGACAAACTGGAGCTGGTGTTTATTGAAAACGTGGGCAATCTGGTGTGCCCGGCAGCGTTTGATCTGGGTGAGCAGGCAAGGGTGGCAGTTCTGTCCGTGACTGAGGGCGAAGATAAACCGCTTAAATACCCCGACATGTTTCAGTCCGCCGATCTGATGCTGATCAACAAAATTGACCTGCTCCCTTATGTCGACTTTGATATGGCCAAATGCATCGACTATGCCCGCAGAATTAATCCCAACATCGATGTATTACAGGTATCGGCAAAGACAGATGAAGGGATGGGGCAATGGCTGCAATGGTTGCTGGAATTACGCCGTAATCCGCAGCAACCGGCGGATGTCCATCACGAACCAGCACCCGGAGTGGAGCCTTGAGGCACCCTATGCCTTCCGATCCGCATGGACGTACCAGACAGCACGAAAGAATCGTCGTCACCGGCAAGGTGCAGGGGGTCGGGTTTCGTCCCTTTGTGTATCAGCTGGCCACGGAACTTGGGCTGAGTGGCTGGGTCTGGAATCAGGCCGGCGGCGTTACCATCGACCTGACTGGCCAGCTTACGCTGTTGTCACAATTCCGGCAGCGGTTATTGCAGGAAAAGCCCCGGGCGGCAGAGATTGAATCGTTATCCTACGAAACCTTGGTTATCGACGGGGAAGGTGTTGACCACAATACATCCGATCATCCCAGGCCCTTGCCAGGCGAGTTTCGTATTCTGGAATCTGAATCACCGGAAGTTGCTGATAACACTAGGGAAAGAATTCAAGTGCCGGCGGACCTGCGGGTCTGTGAGCAGTGCCTACAGGAAATGCTGACGCCGACAGACCGGCGTTATCGTTACCCTTTTATTAACTGCACCCAGTGTGGGCCACGGTATACGCTGATCAAAGCCATGCCTTACGACCGCAGCCGCACCAGCATGGCAGCGTTCCGGCTTTGTGCCCATTGTGAACGGGAATTTCGTATGCCGTCGAGTCGACGGTTTCATGCCCAACCCAATGCCTGCAGCGTTTGTGGCCCCCATTTGCAATTGTATAAGTCTGTCGAGGGCGAAGCGCTGCCGGTGACATCTGGAAATAGGGTTAGCAAAGATGTTATCAATGAATTGCTGATACTGTTGCAAGAGGGCCACATTGTGGCCTTGAAGGGATTGGGCGGATTTCACTTGATGTGTGATGCACGCAACCCTGAAGCCATAATGAGATTGAGACAGCGTAAGCAGCGCCCTCACAAACCTTTGGCAGTGATGGGGCTCAACCGGGAATCCCTGGCACCATTGGTGTCATTAACGGCAGACGATACCGAATTACTTGCTCATCCCGAGGCTCCCATAGTTTTAGCCCGAAAAAAAGCAGGCTGCGACTCACAACTCACAGGAATTGCTCCAGAAGTGGCAGATCTGGGAGTAATGACACCTTATACACCGTTGCATTATCTACTGTTTCATGAGGCCGCGGGCCGGCCCGAGGGTAGCGATTGGCTGCAGCAGGGTCACTCGTTATTGCTGGTAGCCACCAGTGCCAACATCTCAGGAGAGCCGCTGATTTATCAGAATGAAGAAGCTCTGAAAAAGCTCGCCCGGGTGGCGGACTACTTTGTTATCCACAACCGGGAAATTGTCAGCCGTTGTGACGATTCCGTTCTGCAGGGCGGCTACCTGCCCGTTATGGTACGTCGTGCCAGAGGCTGGGCACCGGGACCCATCCGGTTGTGCCGGGAAGGCCCTTCCGTACTGGCCTGTGGGGCCTATCTCAAAAACAGCTTTTGTCTGACTCAGGGCAATCAGGCTTATCTGTCTCCCCACGTGGGAGATCTGGAAAACCAGGCGACCTGCGAAGCCATGCGTGAAACTCTCGATCATATGTTGCAGTTGTATCGGATCCGTCCGGACGTGGTGACTTGTGATCTGCATCCGGATTTCTTCAGCACCCATCTGGCGGAAGAGTTTGCAGGAGCATTAGGTGTGCCTCTAATGAGAGTTCAGCATCATCAGGCTCATATCGCGGCTGTCATGGCAGAACATGGCTTGATCGAGCCTGTGTTGGGTGTGAGTTTGGACGGTTTCGGTCTGGGTGATGGCACAGCTTTGTCTTCTGATACTGCCCTTACAGAGGCATCATCAATAGCGGCCAGCCAGGCATGGGGAGGCGAACTCTTCTATGGTACGCCGACTCACTTCCAACGAGTCGGGCATTTATCGACCTTACCATTGCCCGGAGGGGATAGGGCTGCTCGGGAAGTCTGGCGGTTGGGAGCCGGAGCCTTGATACAGAAGGGTATGGAAAATGAGGCCCGGGAACGCTTCGGTCATCAGCCGCTCTACGCTGGTTTGTCGGCTTGGATTAAACAGGGAAATGTTGCGACTACTTCCAGCGCCGGACGCTGGTTTGATGCGGTAGCAGCCATTCTTGGTATCATGGAAGATATCAGTTTTGAAGCTCAGGCAGCAATGGCGCTGGAAGCGCTGGCCTGCCGGGTGCCTCTGCCTGCGCCTCAGCAATGGCTGGGACTCACCAATAACGGCGAGCTGGATCTTTCGCCAATGCTGGCCTGGTTGTGTCAGGGGGCCTATGTAAATGATCGGACTCTGGGCGCCGCCCGTTTTCATGTGGAGCTGATTGATGGGCTTACCCGATGGATTCAGGGGCAGTCACAAAAATTTCACAGCCGGCAAGTCGTGCTCAGCGGTGGTTGTTTGCTAAATCGCCTCCTGCGGGAGGGGCTCACTGATAGTTTGGCTAACCTGGGGTTGCAGGTTTACCTACCTCAAAAGGTACCTTGCAATGACGGTGGCATCAGTCTTGGCCAGGCCTGGATCGCAATGGCTGAAATGAATGGGCAGCCTGAGCCTGAATCACTGGAGCAAACCAATGATTCATCGAGTTGTTTCACTGGCCGTATCACTATAGGAGAGAGGTAGCCGCATGTGTCTGGCCGTACCCGTCAGAGTGGAAGCCTTGGTATCGCAAGATCAGGCTGTGGTGCAACTGGGAGGCGTTAAAAAGACCATCTCCATTGCGCTGCTGGATAATGTACAGGAGGGGGATTACGTTATCCTCCATGTTGGATATGCGCTCAGCAAGCTCAGCGAGGAGGAAGCACAAAAGACCCTGGCGCTTTTTGCCGAGATGCAGGAGGAACTCGTTGCCGACATGCAGCCTGATCAGAGCCAGGGACAGGACAAGCAACGGTGAAATACGTCGACGAATTTCGCGACGGTAACGCCGCACGGCAGATAGCCAACCAGGTCAGAGTGGAAGCCCGACCGGACAGACACTATCGGCTGATGGAGTTTTGCGGTGGACATACCCATACCATATTCCGCTATGGTATCCCGGATCTGTTACCTGAAAATGTGGAAATGCTGCACGGTCCGGGATGTCCTGTCTGTGTGTTACCTATGAAGCGCATCGATGCGGCAATAGAGCTTGCGCTCAAACATCAGGTGATACTGTGCAGCTATGGCGACATGCTGCGGGTGCCGGGATCCCATCGCATGAGCCTGCAAAAAGCCAAGGCGCAGGGCGCAGATATCCGCATGCTGTATTCTCCTGCGGATGCACTGAACATTGCTGCCCGGATGCCTGACCGCCAGGTGGTGTTCTTCGCCATCGGCTTTGAAACCACCACACCACCTACGGCACTGGTAATGCGACAAGCGGAAGACATGGGGCTGCAAAACTTTTCGGTGTTTTGCAACCATGTGCTGACACCGCCTGCCATTCGCGGCATCCTGGAACCTGCCCGATTACAGGGACAGACCATTCTTGAGGGATTGGTGGGGCCGGGCCATGTCAGTCTGATTACCGGCTCCCTGCCTTATACTGCGCTGGCAGAAGAGTACCAGCTTCCTATTGTGATTTCCGGTTTTGAACCGCTGGATCTGCTGCAGTCCATATATCTGTTGGTGCGTCAGGTGAATACAGGCAAAGCGGAGGTCGAAAATCAATACACCCGCGCCGTGACTCTACAGGGTAATGAAAAGGCCCAAGCGTTAATGGCGAAGTATTTTGAGCTCAGGGAGTCTTTTGAGTGGCGCGGCCTTGGCGAGCTTCCGGACAGTGCATTACGAATCAAACCTGCATTTTCCCATCTGGATGCGGAAGCCCGTTTTAAACTGAGCGAGGCTGCCGGGCAGGACAACAAAGCCTGTGAGTGTCCGGCGGTGTTACGGGGAGCGATCAAGCCGCCTGCTTGTCCCTTGTTTGGTAAATCCTGTACGCCGGAGAACCCCATCGGATCCTGCATGGTGTCTTCGGAGGGCGCTTGTGCTGCCTATTTTAACTATCGCCGAATTGGTTAATGGCTAATCAGTCTTCATCCATAAACGGCCTCCTTGCCGTTTATGGATGGACACTTACTATAAATATTCAAAGAGGATTTAAAACCCGGCATGAAACTGGATTTTCATCATGGTGTCATCGAAATGGCACACGGTAGTGGTGGTCGCGCCATGTCTGAACTGGTCGACCAGCTGTTTTTAGCCGCGTTCGATAACCAGTGGCTCAGGCAAAAGAATGATCAGGCTCGTTTTGCGGTACCGCTGGGCAATCTGGTGATGGCGACGGACAGCCATGTGGTGTCGCCGCTATTTTTTCCCGGAGGCGATATCGGCTCTCTGTCTGTGCATGGAACCATTAACGATGTTGCTATGGCCGGAGCTAAACCCCTGTATTTGGCGGCAGGATTTGTGATTGAAGAGGGATTTGCCCTAGGTGACCTGCAACGCATCGTGCAATCCATGGCAGACGCCTGTAAAGCGGCGGGGGTGCCTATCGTGACCGGGGATACCAAAGTGGTGGAGAAGGGCAATGCCGACGGTCTCTATATCACTACTACCGGCGTTGGAGTAGTGCCCGATGGGCTGACATTGGGGCCGGAAAATATCCGGCTGGGTGACAAAGTCCTTCTCAGCGGGACTCTGGGCGATCATGGCATCACCATAATGTCACAACGGGAAAACCTGCAGTTTGAAAGTGACTTGGTGTCTGACAGCCAGGCGCTGCACGGTCTTGTTGCAGCGATGGTAAATGCTGTTCCCGAAATTGCCTGTATGCGGGACCCTACCCGTGGGGGGCTGGCGGCCAGTCTCAATGAACTGGCGCAACAAGCAGGCGTCGGGTTTCATTTGCAGGAGCAGGCGATTCCGGTCAAACCGGCAGTTGCAGCCACGGCGGAATTGCTGGGACTGGACCCTCTTTATATCGCCAACGAGGGCAAACTGATTGCCATCTGCCCAGCGCAGAAGTCCGAAAGCCTGTTGCGGGTAATGCGGGAACATCCGCAAGGGCGTGAAGCTGCCATCATCGGGGAGGTGGCCGATGCCGGTCAGGCCTATGTTCAGTTGAATACACAATTTGGCGGGCTGAGGTTGGTGGATTGGCGTTATGGAGATCCGTTGCCAAGAATCTGTTGATGATAGGTAAAAAGACTGGATTAAGATTTCTTTACAACGCGCGAAGAGTTGACATATGACAAGAACTCTAGCTGCGTGAAGGTTGAAAACTGACCAGGGAAGGTTGAAAATTGACCAGTATAATAAAAATATAACCTACAAAAGGGTCAAAAAATGGAACATAGGCTGGATCACAGAAATACTACTGATATCACGATCACTCTCTATTGCGCCGCGCAACTACTGGGAAATTTCCAGATCAGAAACCTCAGTGTCGGGGGGGCAGGTCTGGCAGATCCTCAGCAGCAGTTAAAGGTAGGTGACTTTATTGCCGCTACCTTTCCACCTGAGCATATTGCCATTATCTCCTCCGAAGCGAGTACCGACACCCAGCACGATGAGTGTCTGATGCACGGGCTTGTAGTCCATACCGGTAAAGGGGTTGCTGGAATCATGTGGGCCAGTGTCAGTAGCGAATGTTTCCAGCTGCTGCCTGGTCTGCTGGCAGCCTGATCTGTTCCTAATACATCTGTTGAATTGGTTCTGGCGGTCCCGCTGAGTCGGCCGCTGTATTGCTTTGCCCTTAACCATCAGGATGAGTAGATGACAATCAACCCTACAGAACGGCTGGTCAGTCGCCTGACCCGGAAAACTCTGGCGTTGGTGCTGGCCGGGGGCCGTGGCAGCCGCCTGAAGAACCTGACCGATTGGCGCGCCAAACCGGCAGTGCCTTTTGGCGGCAAGTACCGCATTATCGATTTCCCCCTCTCCAATTGCGTTAATTCCGGCATAAGGCAAGTGGGCGTGCTGACTCAGTATAAGGCCCATTCTCTGATTCGCCATGTGCAAAAGGGCTGGGGGTTTCTGCGGGGGGAATTCAATGAATTCGTTGAGCTATTGCCCGCCCAGCAGCGCCTGGAAAATAGCTGGTATCTTGGTACTGCCAATGCGGTCTATCAGAACATCGATATTATCCGCGGCCATCATCCGGATTATGTACTGATTCTGGCAGGGGACCATATTTATAAGATGGATTATGGTCCCATGCTGGCACATCACGTGATGACCCAGGCGGATGTGACCGTGGGTTGTATTGAAGTGCCTTTGCAGCAGGCCAGCGCCTTTGGTGTCATGAGCATTGCCGCCGACAAGCGTATTGAGCGATTTGTTGAGAAGCCTGCGCAACCGGAACCCATACCCGGGCATCCGGAAATGGCGATGGCCAGTATGGGCATCTACGTTTTCAGCACCAACTTCCTGATTAGCAAGCTGATGGAAGATGCCGAAAACCCGGATTCGGAGCATGATTTTGGCAAAGACATCATCCCTTCATTGATCGGTAAGCACCGGATGTTTGCCTATCCCTTTCGCGAGGCCATGGGCCGCCAGGCCTTCTGGCGGGATGTGGGGACTATAGATGCGTATTGGGCGACAAACCTTGAGTTGATCAATGTCACGCCTGAACTCAATCTTTATGACAAGGAATGGCCGATCTGGACCTACCAGGTACATACGCCGCCGGCCAAGTTTATTTTTAGTGATGACGGCCAACGGGGCGTGGCGGCGGATTCGATGATATCCGGTGGTTGTATCATTTCCGGGGCTTACATCAAACATTCATTGTTGTTCAGTAACGTTAGAGTCGAATCAGATACCCATGTGGAAAACTCTGTGGTGCTGCCGGAGGTCAGTATCGGCCGTAACTGCAGTATTCACAACGCGGTCATCGACAAGGGGGCGATAGTGCCGGATGGTACTGTTATCGGCGAGAATGCCGATGAGGATAGCCATCGTTTCCATCGTAGTGAAAACGGGGTGGTCCTGGTTACCCCTGAAATGCTTGGACAGAATCTGCATCATGCCTGATAAAGCTCCACACCCACCGGTATACAATCATCATCATTTCACCCCTTTACCTGAAGCCCTGGCCGGGTTGGCCATATTGGCTGAGGATTTGCGCTGGACCTGGAGCCATGCCGGTGATGATCTCTGGAATACGCTTGACCCGGTCATCTGGCAGCATACTCAAAATCCCTATGTTGTATTGCAAAGTGTCAGTCGTGAACGCCTACAGGCGCTGGCGCAGGACTCGGCTTTCTGTCGGCAACTGGCCGATACCATGAAGGAACGCCAGCACTATATGCAAAGAAAAGGCTGGTTTCAGAATTCTCTGGAACCTACATCAGGCCCTAGGAGGATCGCATACTTCAGCATGGAGTTTGGTATTGGCGAGGCATTGCCGTTGTACGCCGGCGGTCTAGGCATTCTGGCAGGAGACTACCTTAAAAGTGCCAGTGATTTGCAGGTGCCGGTGGTGGGGGTAGGGTTGTTGTATCAACAGGGCTACTTTCGCCAGATGCTGGATTCGGAAGGTTGGCAGCAAGAGTTTTATCCCCTGAGTGACCCGGGCAGTTTACCGGTTGAGCCTCTCTACAGGGATTCTGGTGAGTGGCTGCAGGTGTCTATCGATCTGCCCGGTCGTGCGTTATTGCTGAGAATCTGGAAAGCCAAAGTTGGTAATGTGTCCCTTTATTTGCTTGACAGTAACCATCCGCTGAATACTCCGGTGGATCGCGGTATTACTGCGCAACTCTATGGCGGCAGCAAGGAAATACGGCTGTTACAGGAAATTGTTCTGGGTATAGGTGGCTGGCGGGTTATCGAAGCCCTTGGGCTGGATATTGATGTGTGTCATCTTAATGAGGGGCATGCTGCATTTGTGGTACTGGAACGTGCGCGCTGGTTCATGGATAAACATCAGGTGTCGGCTGAAATCGCCTGGAATGTAACCCGTGCCGGCAATGTTTTTACTACCCACACGCCTGTAGCGGCGGCCTTTGATACCTTTGAGGCGGATCTGATCCGGGAATATGGTGCCCCCATCATCAAGGATACTGGAATATCCATGGACGACCTGCTGGACTTGGGGCGAGCACCAATAAATCACAAAAATGATGGCTTCAACATGGCCTACCTGGCCATGAACGGTAGTCTCTGGGTAAATGGCGTCAGTCGGCTACATGCCAAGGTTAGCCGTGAGCTTTTTGCCGGCATGTTCCCGCGCTGGCCTGTGGCCGAAGTGCCGATAACATATGTGACCAATGGCGTCCATGTCCCGTCCTGGGATTCGATATGGGCAGATCGTTTGTGGACAGAAGCGGCGGGGAAAGACCGCTGGCTGGGCTCTCTAGACAATCTAAGCGGCGCCATGCAAAAAGTATCTGATGAGGATCTATGGACATTCCGTTGTCATGGCCGCCAGGGGTTGGTGAGTTATGCAAGGGACCGTTATGCCTATGAATGTGCCTTGAAAGGTACCTGCGGTGCCCGATTGGAGCAAGCTCGCTGTGTGCTTGACCCTAATGTATTAACTCTCGGGTTTGCTCGCCGCTTTACCAATTACAAACGTCCAAACCTGTTGTTGCGGCAACCTGAACGACTGGCACGATTGTTGTCGGACAGCCAGAGGCCGGTGCAGATTGTGGTGGCAGGTAAGGCCCATCCACGGGATACGGAAGGCAAGCAGATGTTGCAACAGTGGGCCAGATTCATGCGCAGAGAGGATGTGACTGGGAAGGCGGTGTTGCTCGAGGACTATGATATATCCCTGGCTCAGGAATTAGTGCAGGGTGTGGATGTTTGGATCAATACACCTCGTAAGCCATGGGAAGCCTGCGGTACCAGTGGCATGAAAGTGCTGGTGAATGGTGGTCTGAATCTGTCTGAAGTAGATGGCTGGTGGGCCGAAGCCTATCGGGCGGAAGTAGGCTGGGCTGTAGGCCGAACGATTGACCTGCCTCAAAACCAACAAGCAGCTCCAGAATCTGCGCCGTCTGATTCTTCTATAAGTTCACAGGCGATGCGGGCTGTACGGGAACTGGAAGATGAGCGAGAGACAGAAGAGCTGTTTACCCTGCTGGAACAGGAAATAGTTCCAGCTTTTTATGATCGTAACCAGCGCGGATTGCCGCTGAAATGGATCGAAAAAATGCGTTATAGCATGTCGGAACTGGCACCTCAGTTCAGTGCCAATCGTATGGTGCGGGAATATGTTATCGAGCTTTACCAACCGGCCAGTCAGTTGCTCACTCACAGAATACAGAGCGAACTTAGTGAGATGCAGGAGCTACTGACCTGGCGCAGGCAGTTAGGGCGCTACTGGAATGAGTTGCATTTTGGACAGTTCAATGTGGAGGCGGGGCATGATCGTCTCTGTGTGGATGTGCAGGTGTATTTAGGTGAGATTGTGCATCGGGATGTTAAAGTCCAACTCTATGCGGACGCAGTTATGGATACTGCTGCGGATATCAATGCAGGTACAAGAGCCGGTGGCGAAGCTACAGGTTTACCGGAAGTTTACGATTTGACGATCAGTGAGGAAATTCCAGGTGAATTAAATGGCTTTCATTATCAGGGGGATATTGAAACTCAGCGACCAGCCCAACATTTCACTTTGCGGGTTGTTCCGGCAAATGACATGGCGCTGGTGCCTCAGGAATGTAACCGCATTCTATGGGGGCCGAATTGCGGATGAGTAGTGCATGGTGGTATTTCTGACCCGCACCCGTAGCAATGTGGTATGGTAAAGTTTGATGGTACCTATCCAAACCTGTCGTAGGAGAGACATATGCTCAAGTGGATTTTGTTGCTGGTGGTGATTGTGGTGGCCGCTGTATGGATACGCAAAGGTAAAACAAAGAATCAGTATGCTGACCCGGATCATAAGGAAGTTGAACAGAATCGTTTTTACGTTAAAACGTCTCACCCGGAAGATCGACCTGCCGATGACCACCAGAACGACCGCTATTAACTCGTTGCCCGCCGGTACTTAACCGACGGGCTCCATAATGCAGCTTGCAGCCGGCGCTGTGGAAGCCAGCCGGTACTTTACAGTCCATCCGGCACATTACAATCTATCCGGCATTTTACAATCCTGCAGGCACTAAAAAATCTATAAAAATAAGATCCAACTGGCGGACTTGGTAACTGCTACCCCTGCAATATAGGCAAGGCATAGGTATGCTCCTGCGCCGGCCAGAGCCCTCATACCTTTGGTTTTTCCTCGCTTTAATGCAATTGTTCCAAGCGCAATATAAACCAGTAAACCCAGCACTTTGGCCGTCAACCAGTGATTAACCAGCGGGTATTGAATCAGTATCAGGCACAGGCCGACAGCACTGACCAAAAGCAGGGTATCAATGATATGGGGCAGAATCCGTGCAGGTTTGCTCTGCAATAGCGAATTGCCCGTCAGCATCCAGTAATACCGTAAGCTGAATGATAGAAAAGTAAGGGCTACGCAGGTAACGTGAATTTGTTTCAACACTTCGTAAGATGTGAATGATGGAGATGACATGCATTTATTCCTATTTTCAATGGCGTTAGGATAAAGTAATTTCCCGCCAAGGCCAGTCTTGGTAATAAATATCGACCGGCTGCAGAAATGCAGGAAAGCAGGGTATAAAGACTGAGATGACACTGAAAGTTACTATAGATGTCAGGACCGAAGATTTTAATCTTGGGGAAGAAGTGCAGAAGCTAGCCGGAAGCCATTCGGGAGTGGGGGCGACGGTCAGTTTTGTCGGTTATGTCCGAGATTTCAGTGAAGCTGAAAACGTGCTCGGGCTGGAACTTGAGCACTATCCGGGGATGACGGAAAAATCCCTTCAGGCCATTGCCGAGCAAGCCGGGGAACGCTGGACTCTTGATGGTCTCACCATAATTCATCGAATTGGCCGGATACTCACCGGCGAGCAAATTGTATTAGTGGTGACAGCCTCTGCTCACCGTGGCGATGCCTTTGCTGCCTGTGAGTTCGTTATGGACTATCTGAAGGTGGATGCGCCATTCTGGAAAAAAGAAATTACTGAGGATGGAGAGCACTGGGTGGAGGCTAGAGAAGGGGATACATCCCGTGCCGGTAAATGGCAATTAAAGGATTGAGTCCCGGGGACTATTCGAAAAGGCTTCTATAAAGAATGGAGCTGTTCCAGAGTATTGATGTTGGTGAACAATTCCGGTTGGTCTGAAAAATCCACCAATTCAGGCTCCATACTGTCCAGCCAGCCGCGTACATTGCGATATCCTTTCTGCAGATATTCTTTCAAGATCGGGTACGCCCTGGGGCTTACCAGACAATGCAGGTATTGTTTGCGCTCGCCATCCCAGGCAATTCTTATTGGATTTTCCATTTTTTGCGCATCTAAACCCTGGCACATCCTTTGTGCATAGAGCGGAGAAATCAGGGGCGTGTCGCAGGGTGAAACCAGAAAGCTTTGGTTGGGGTACAGCTTCCAGGCAGTAAAGATGCCCGCAAGTGGTCCCTGTACGGATGCCTGGTCACCTGGAATTTTCAGGTTGAGGACATTGTCATTAAAGCAATGGGGGGTTATCTGCTGATAATCGGCCAAATTACGGTTGCAGCTGATGATAATGTCCTGACAGCAGGGACGCAGTGCTGCAGCGACTGATGCTGCAAGTGTATGTCCCTGCCAGGTGAGCATTCCTTTATCAGCTCCTCCGGCTCTTGAGCCTTCACCTCCAGCCAGAATCAGCCCCAGCACGCCATTACCCAAATTCAGGATGCCTGTGGACGCAGACTTTGATCAAACTGGCCGAATAGTCCTTCAATGCGGGACAAGGCGTTATCTGTCTCCCGGCTGTAGTCACGGGAGGATCTGCAGTAGCAAAACAGAATGCCGTAGCGATAGCCGTCTTCAATCTCAGTGACGCTACTGACCATACCTTGTATGCCATCTTCGGTGATGTAACGGCCACGAAAGCTGAATTCCAGTTTGTCGCCGGTTTTAAGTTTGTGGTCACAGGTAACAGCCATGCCGTAGCGATTGAAATCAACACATTGCATGGTGATCGGATGCCGGGCGCGGGTAAACAAACCCACGAAGTTGGCTTTTACCGTCAGCAGAGGGGCCTTGTGCCGGGCCTTAATGCGCCGCTCGTAGTGGCGCTTGAAAATACATTCTCGCATAGCCTGTGATGGGTGCTTCAAGTTATTGTTATGTTGTTTATCCGGCCGTTATACATGTTCCGGTAATTTCTCGTTAGCCCGGCAAATGTACACGAAATACCGTCGCAATTGGCGAGTGTTCAGAAGATGGGAATCGAGTGGTTGGAATTCCCTACTGTAATCACCCGTCGCTGCAAATTATTCTTTAGTCGAACGTGACATTCTACAGAAAGTTGTTTCTTAGTAATACCCCTTGATTATTACCAAATATCGGCAATATGTCGCAACTTTTGTTCCTGTTATCACATAATTTGGACATTAATGCCGGTCCTGATCGGCACACTTCAGGGGTACCGAAGACTTCCTGCGATGGCTTTAAGCTAGTTCCTGGCACAATAGCTGGACACTTCCCATACCTTGTCCTATGCCTTGGTATTTACCAGGCGGCCTCGTCGCGACGTGATATTTTCAGGCTTTCCGCTACGGGCATTCAACAGTTCCGGGCGTCTGCGGTCTAACCGGCGACGGCGTTCTTCACCTTTGTACTTGGGGTCGTTACGGCGGCGGCGGTCAGGGACCATACGGCGGTCACTGGGAGTTGCTTCCTTGATCGGCGCCTGAGTTGGTGTGGCTTCTACTTGCCGGCTCTGTTTCGCATTTGGCGACGTCGGCTGTATTGGCTTGTTACGTGAGTCTATGTTAATCATCTTGGCATTTGTCCTCGGCGCTTTTCCTGATCTAGTTAAGTCTTTGCCCTCTGATTGTCCCCATCAGGACATTAGTTCGTTGCCAGCGATGTCGAACCTTGTTTGCGCACACAAGTTGGTCGACCTTGTCCATTGATCCACATGGTCGAATCTGTAAATTGTTGTTAGTCTTGCCTACGATATCGGCGGGGTACGCCATTTCTTTAGTAATTGTCTAAATTTTGCTCGAAAATGCAACGAGTAGCGAGTTAAACCTGGATCAGCTTCATGAAAATAGGTTTGTACGCTCTGTCGAATTGGTTACACTTCCTCTCAATACTTTTATTAAACTGTCAGTGTTGATTTTTAAATGGCGGGCCTATCCCTCCGAATTAATCATCATCGATAAGACCTCGCATTCAGTGCCAGCCACCAGCGGAAATCTTTCCTGTATAACTAATTATGAAGTCAGCTAAAGCTTTACCCTTAAACCGCCTTTACAAACCCTGTTTTACCAAGGATCTCAATTTTAGTAGCACTCGCTCGCTCAAACCCCTGGAAGGTATTCTCGGACAGACCCGTGCCCAGGATGCAGTGCAGTTTGCCATTTCCATGATGGATGGGGGGTACAACATCTACGCCACAGGCCGTAATGGACTGGGCAAGCGTACGATGATCATGCGCTATCTCGAAAAGAAACGTTCGGACTCAGTGGCCAGCGATTGGTGTTATGTCAATAACTTCGATGAAGTCAGATCCCCCAAAGTATTGCGGCTGCCTGCCGGGGTTGGGATGCCACTGAAAAAGGACATGGAACAGTTGCTGATCAGGCTGCAGAAGGCCATTCCCCAGGCCTTTGACAATGAGTCCTATTATGAACGCTCTGAACAGTTAAAAAGCGAATTGGCTCAGCGTCAGGAGAAAGCCCTGGCGCGTATTGCCAATGCTGCCAAGAAGCAGCAGGTCAGCCTGACCATTACCACACCAGGTGGATATCGTCTGGTGGCAACGGATGGCGAGAATCCATACGACGCTGATACCTTTTCAGCACTACCGGAAAGCCGCCAGCAGGAATTTGAAGATGCCATCAACAAGCTGGAGAAAAGGTTGCGCATTGTCCTGCGCAGACTAAGTCAGTGGGAGCAGGAATATGCCGACAACCAGCAGGGGTTGAATGAAGAAGTCGCGCTGGCGGTATCGGAGCACCTGATCGAGGCACTGGTAAAAAAGTATACCCAGTACCCTGAGATTGTGGCCCACCTGAATAATATTCAGGCGGATATCCTGAAGAACGTGGAAATCTTCCTTGAAGACGGCGAAGAGCAGGCTGCTCTTGCCGCCGCGACCATGGACAACAAACTGCCAAGGCGTTACCAGGTAAATGTCATGGTGCACCATGAAGCTGCTGGCCATGCACCTATAGTTGTTGAGGACAACCCCACTTATAACAATCTGTTCGGTGCGGTTGAGAATGTGACTTACAAAGGCACCGTATTTACCGACTTCACCTTGATCCGACCAGGGGCTTTACATCGCGCCAATGGAGGTTATTTGCTAATGGACGCGATTAAGGTGCTGGAGCAACCCTTCGTCTGGGACGGCATCAAGCGTGCATTGCGTTCTGGTAACCTGTCTATCAATACATTGGAAAAGGAACTGACGCTGTCGGGCACCATCTCGCTGGAGCCGGACCCTATGCCGTTCGAGGTGAAAATTGTACTGTTCGGAGACCGCGATACCTATCTGTTGTTGCAACAGTACGATCCTGATTTTGCTGAACTCTTTAAAGTTGTCGCGGATTTTGAAAGCGAAATTGAGCGCACCCCGGAAACTCAGACTTTGTATGCACGCTTTATTACCGGCCTGATTCGGGATAAAGGATTATTGCATTGTGATCGTAAAGCTTTGATGCGGATTATCGAGCACAGTTCCAGAGTGGCAGAAGACCAGACCCGATTGTCTTTGCATGCGGCGGATATCGCCAACTTACTGCGGGAGAGCAATTATTGGGCGAAACAGGTGAATGCCAAGCAGGTTCATGCCGAACATGTTGATAAGGCGTTGGACAGTGCTGAATTCCGCTCCAGCCGTATTCGTGACAAGGTTTTCGACAGCATCCGTGATGGCTCAACTTTGCTGGCGACTGAAGGTGATAGAGTCGGACAAATCAATGCCCTGTCAGTCTTGCATACGGGCGACCATGAGTTCGGCGTCCCCAGCAGAGTGTCTGCGACTACGGCATACGGAAATGGCGAGGTCATCGACATTGAAAGAGACGTTAAGCTGGCAGGTGCGATTCATTCTAAGGGAATGATGATTCTGTCAGCCTATCTGGCTTCCAATTTTGGCAAGTCAGAACCCATCAAGCTGGCGGCGAGCCTGACCTTTGAGCAGTCCTACAATCAGGTCGACGGTGATAGTGCTTCGATGGCGGAGTTCTGTGCGTTGATATCTTCAATATCTGAAGTGCCAATCCGGCAAAGTCTGGCAATTACCGGGTCTATGAACCAATTTGGTGAAGCCCAGCCGGTAGGTGGCGTTAATGAGAAGATTGAAGGGTTTTTCGAAACTTGTTGTATCAAGGGATTGTCAGGTGAGCAGGGAGTGATTATTCCGGCGCAGAATGTCAGTAACCTGATGCTGAATCAGAAAGTTCAGGACGCTTGCAAAGCCGGCAAATTTGCCATTTATTCCGTCGAAACGGTGGGTGAGGCTCTGGAATTGCTCACCGGTATGCGGGTCGGCAAATCCAATGACAAGGGTACTTATAGCAAGTCCACACTGTTTGGAAAGGTGCAGCAACGCCTTAAAGAACTCAATGCCGCAGATAAAAAACGGCATTGATTTATCCCTCTCTTGTGTCGGTAATCATTATGTAGTGTCGATAAATATTAGGTAATGTAGTGTCTATAAACATTACGTAGTGTCGACAATCATTAATTGAGTATCAGGCAACCACTTAAGCTGCCTGATACTCATACTTCTACCTGGCAAGTCTGCCCTGTTAACCGGCTTGGGCACTTGTTGTCGATTTAAGCGATACGCCACACCGACTACAGTAGGTCGCACCCTGGTCGTGGGTTGCCTTCTGGCAGTTGGGGCAATCAAGGCGCAACACGTCTCCTCTCAACACATTAGATAATTCTGCCGTGAATATACCGGTCGGAACGGCAATAATGGCGTAACCCATAACCATCACAATTGCTGCCACTGCCTGACCCAGATCAGACTGCGGAGAAATGTCGCCATAGCCGACAGTCGTGAGAGTTACAATCGCCCAGTAGATACTTTTGGGAATACTGGTAAAACCATTTGCCGGGCTCTCGATCATATACATGAAACATCCGAAAATGGTTACCAGGACCAATATGGAAAAGAAAAAGACAGTAATTTTCTGGCGACTTTGACGAATGGCGTGCATCAACAGGTTGGCTTGGGAAACATATTTGGCTAGGCGTAATATCCTGAAAACCCGCAACACTCTGAGTACGCGCACCACCAGCAGATATTGCGATCCTGGCAGAAGCAGGCTGAGATAACTGGGCAGGATCGAAATCAAGTCGACAATACCGTAGAAACTGAAAATGTATTTAATCGGGCGATCGGTGCAGTAGATTCTAAGCAGATACTCAATGGTAAAAAGTATCGTAAAAAACCATTCTGCCAGCGTGAATAACTGTACATAGTCCTGCTGTAGCGTCTTGATGCTGTCCAGCATCACGATAAGGACGCTGATCAGAATGCTGCCGATCAACGCGATATCGAAGGCTTTGCCCAGAGGTGTATCGGCATGGAAAATAATGATGTACAGCTGCTGGCGCAGGCTGGTGCGGGTAGAATCTGTAGCCACGGTTTTTCCTTTAAAGTCCAGAGTCTCTGGGTGGTTGATAGCCGGACCGGCTGGCACCATTCTTATCGTTATATCTTTTTAAATCAAGCTGTTGCCTGTGGCGCAATGTAACGGAAAGTGAGGTTGATACGACCACCGACAGGTTGCTGGGTCTTAGGCAACTGGTGTTGCCAGTGGTGTTGCATTTCACCCTTCATGATCAACAGGGAGTTATGCGGCAGGGGGATGCCTGTGGCTCTGTGTTTACCTCTTTTTGGCTTAATCAGGAAACGTCTGGTGGCGCCAAAGGAATAAGAGGCAATGGTTGGATTGAGACCTAGTTCCGGCTCGTTGTCAGCATGCCAGCCAACGCTGTCCTGTCCGTTGCGATACCAGTTACATAGTGCGCAATTAAAAGGGGCTTCCGCCGCCGATTCAGCAAGTCGTCTAAGTTGATCCAGCAGTGGTGGAAATGGTTGCGGTGCCAGCGTTAACCCTGAATAGGTATAGTTGCACTGCGGTTCTCCATACCATGCCTGCAGGCGTGGAATCCTGATGAGGTTTCCGCGAATACGGATGCTGTCTTCACGCCAGGAAAGGTGCTCAGCCAACATGCTGTATAAGTCTGTGGCAGCTTCCTCTACCATCGGGTGAATCAACTGCATTTCACCATGTTCTATCGCAAAAGGGGTTTGCATTGCCCGTATGTTTCGTTGAAGTTTTGCCATAAGCCTTACTATCTGCCATAAGCCTTACTAGTGGTGATGAATTCGCACCGGCATTCGTTTAGGGCCCCAATCGCCAGGATGTTTCTCAAACCTTCCCGGTAGTGGCGTGTGGCAGCGGTTGCAGCAGCCTTCTTTATCCAGGTTCCAGATCCCCAGGCTATACCAGTCGCGTTCGATCAGACACTGCCCACAATTGCTGCACCAGGTGCTGCCACCTTCACTGTCGTGGACATTGCCTGTGTAAACATAATGCAGGCCATGGGCAAGGGCAATACTGCGTGCTCGGGTGAGCGTGGCCGTAGGAGTATGAGGCGTGTCGAGCATCTTCCAGTCGGGATGGAAGGCGGTAAAATGCAGGGGAACATCCGGACCCAGTTCATCTGCAACCCACCGGCTCAGGCGTTCCAGTTCCTCACTGGAATCATTCTGACCTGGAATCAGCAGTGTGGTAATCTCAAACCAGACATCAGTTTCATGCTTAAGATAGAGAAGGGTATCCAGAACTTCTGTCAGTCCGCCACCACAGATTTTACGGTAGAAGTCTTCAGTAAATCCCTTGAGGTCAATATTGGCGGCATCGATAAAGCGGTAGAAGTCCACTCGAGGTTGTGGGCAGATATAACCGGCGGTAACGGCTACGGTTGCCACGTCCAGTTCATGGCAGCATTGGGCCACATCCCGCGCATATTCCAGAAATATTACTGGATCATTATATGTAAAAGCGATGCTTCGGCAATGATGGCGTACGGCTGCCTTGGCGAGCTGTTCCGGCATGGCCTGGTCGGCCAGTGTGTCCATTTCCCTGGATTTACTCATATCCCAGTTCTGGCAGAATTTGCAGGCTAGATTGCAGCCCGCAGTACCAAAGGAAAGTACCGGCGTGCCGGGTAGAAAGTGGTTCAGCGGTTTTTTCTCAATTGGATCGATACAGAAGCCGCTGGATCGGCCGTAACTGGTCAATACCACCTTATCTTCGTGTCGTGCCCTGACGAAGCACAAACCCTGCTGACCTTCCCGTAGTTTGCACGCACGCGGGCAAAGGTCGCACTGAACTCGGCCGTCATCAAGCAGGTGCCAATACTCGGTAGGAAAGTACTGAGGTGGCCCTTTGGATAGGTGTTTAGTAGGTGTTTGGTCAATATTGTCGGACATGCTGAGCCCTCCTGCCGGTGTTAGCAAGAAACTAAACCTTTGAACCCTTAAAGGGTTTCATAAAGGATATTATAACGGGTTTATAGCTAGTAGATTTCACGTATATCCTGTTATTTACAGCAATAGCGGTTTGACCTGCTTCTGTCTGCCGTTATGATGCTGGGGCATTCAACTGATTTTTAAGAAGTCCCGGTAAGAATATGGTATTCAGGCACTGTAAAATCGTGCTGATGGTTACAATGGGGTTATTCAATAGAAAGCAAAAGGTGTTAGATCAATTTATGGTCAAATTTAACCGTTTGCTGCGGCAAATGTTGGTCAGCAGTTTATGGCTGTATTCGTTAGCTGTTTCCGCAGCGTCGTCTGTCGGTGCCAGCTCTGAATTGATGTTGGAAGGAAAGTTTACCCAGGGTGGCATGATTATCGGTAAAGCACCTGCAGGTTCTGTCGTGATGTTAGATGATAAAACGCTGCGATTAACCCCCGAAGGGCAGTTTGTTTTTGGTTTCGGTCGAGATGCTAAAGCGCAGCATCAGCTAAAAATTGTCTATCCCGATGGCGCTGAGGAAAACAGGGAGCTGGAAATTTCCGCCCGGGACTATGATATTCAGTACATTGAAGGAATATCCCAGAAAATAATGTCGCCAGACCCGGATGACCTGAAACGAATCCAGCATGAAAATGGCCTGGTATACCAAGCCCGTAACCAGGAGTCCGATCTGCAGTCGTTTGGAGAATCTTTTATCTGGCCTGCACAAGGGCCCATATCCGGTGTGTATGGCAGTCAGCGTTTTTATAATGGTGAGCCGAGAAGGCCGCACTTTGGATTGGATATAGCCGCGCCCAAAGGTGCGGATGTCATTGCTCCCGCGTCTGGCAGAGTGGTCCTGGTTCATAAGGATATGTTTTTCTCGGGGGGGACACTGATTGTGGATCATGGCTACGGTATTACATCAACATTTATCCACCTTAGCGCCATTTTGGTGGAAGAAGGGCAAAAGGTCGCACAGGGCGATTTAATCGCCAAAGTCGGTGCTTCCGGGCGGGCCACCGGGCCGCACTTGGATTGGCGGATAAACTGGTTTCAGACGCGACTGGATCCAGCATTGCTGCTAAAGGAGCCTGCTCCCTAGGGGCTGTTCTAGGGAGTATGAAGATTGGGTGATATGCTGTTTTGGTAAGGCTGACTTAAGCATGCCGGACGGGGCAGGCCGGTAGTAATACACCAGCCTGATAAACGAAAAAGTCACAAGCAGAAAACAAGTAAAAGATAGCCGGGGAAGTATTAATGAGTGAACTTGACCAAACCGTATATGTTGTCGAAGACGATGAACCTGTCAGAGATTCATTGTTGCTTTTATTGAAAGCTGAAGGATATGCCACCAAAGGTTACGCAAGTGCAGGGACCTTCTTGGAAGAAGACATCACCTCACTGAAAGGGTGTCTGATCCTGGACATCAGGATGCCGGGGATGACCGGAATGGAGCTGCATAAGCGGATGCTCGAAATGCGCTGTGCCCTGCCGGTAATTTTCGTCACCGGTCATGGTGATGTGGCCATGGCGGTGGAAGCCATGAAGCTTGGGGCTGTCGACTTTGTACAGAAGCCTTACAGGGAAGAAGATCTGCTGGATAAGGTACGCCAGGCGCTCAAGATGGACGCAGAGCAGCAGGAAGCACTGAGATATAAGGAACGCCTGCAGGAACGCATTAGCAGTCTGACACCGAGGGAATTGGAGATCATGGATATGATGATCGACGGGAATGCGAATAAGGTGATCGCCATTGAGTTGGATATCAGTCAGCGTACGGTTGAAATACATCGCTCCCGTGTTATGCAAAAAATGGGAACCCATTCTCTGGCTCAATTGGTTCAGATGGTATTGGCTGCCAGATCCTGAGGTTTGGCAGTTTCCTTTATTGTACGAAAATGCCTCTGCGAACCCAGTCCAGGATTATCGGACGGTACTGCGCTGGAGCGCTTGTCGCATAAGGGTTTTCGCGTATACAGACGTTGCAGGGCGCTGTCTATAGTCCGTATTCCAGAGAATAATTCGGTGGTGTATGGCGACGGCGGCGGTTAATGTGGTCAAGAAGGTTTCCCGACAAGATCAAATATTGCTGGTCGATGACAATCCGGCGAATCTCAAGATCCTCTACGAAACATTAGATGGACGTGGTTATAAACTTCTCGTTGCGGATAG
Organism: Hahella sp.; assembly: GCA_050299855.1. Lineage (GTDB taxonomy): Bacteria > Pseudomonadota > Gammaproteobacteria > Pseudomonadales > Oleiphilaceae > Hahella. The sequence goes on along the minus strand of JBNKWQ010000051.1, from coordinate 164,292 downwards.
CGGCGAGAAGGCGCTCAGCATAGTAAAAAAATCTCATCCAGACCTTATTCTTCTTGATGTAATGATGCCCGGTATGGACGGGTTTGAAGTTTGTCGAAAACTCAAGCAAGATCCCGAAACCAACCGTTCTTCTATTATCTTTCTATCTGCGCTTGACGATACCGACAGCAAAGTTGTTGGTTTTGATGCTGGCGGTGTGGACTACATTTCCAAACCCTTTCAAATAAAGGAAGTTATTGCCAGGGTTGAAACCCATTTAAAAATTCATCGTTTAGAGCAGCAGTTAGAAAGGAAAAACCTTGAGCTGCAAACAGATAAGACCAGCATTCTTGAAGCGATGAGCGAGGGGATCTACGGTCTTGACCGCAAGGGTCAAATTATTCTGGCCAATCCGGCCGCATGTAGAATGAACAGTTGTGATGAGCGGGACCTGCTGGGGCAGTCGTTCATAAATCTCCATTTTAACCAGAGCCACATACCCGAGGGCGACAACGAATACGATCTTGATCGTCTGACAGAAAAGCTGCAGCGGGTGCTCAGCAATGGAGAGTCACTGAAAATCGGCCAGACCTTGTTTTCACGGCCTGACGGTACGGTATTCCCAGTAGCTTTCAGTGCTGCAACCACTAAGTCTGGTAGTTTCAGTACACATGCGGTGGTGGTGTTTCACGATATCAGTGAAGAGCTGGAGCAGGAGCAGGAGCTCAATAAGGCAAGACAGAGCCTGGACGCGCAGCGGGCGCAATTGGCACATGTTTCACGTCTGAGCATGATGGGGGAAATGGCCGCCGGGATTGCGCATGAAGTTAACCAGCCGCTCACTGCAATCGTCAATTATGTGCGGCTTGCGGCAAGGCTTTCCAAAGCGGAAGTCGTAGATAAAGACACCATGGCTTCTACTTTGGAAAAAATTGAAAGCCAGTGCCTTCGTGCCAGCCAGGTCATTCAGCATATACGTGATTTCGTTAAAAAACCCTTGCAAGGGAAAGAAATCGTTACGGGGGCGCAACTAGCCAGAGATATTATTGAGCTGGCCGAGATCGAAGCCAAAGAGCACGGCATCATGTTGGTGGCTCAAGTTGAGGGCGGACTGCCAAACCTCAACGTCGAAGAAATCCAGGTGCAGCAAGTCGCACTGAACCTTTTGCGTAACGGTATGGAAGCTATGGAGCAAGAGGGTGTCGAAGGCAGTATCAGGTTTGTCGTCAAAGCTCAGTCGCCGGATAAGATTCGTTTCGAAGTGGCAGATGCCGGGCCGGGTGTAAAGGAGGAGTTGAGAGGCAGTCTCTTCAGTCCATTCTTTACGACAAAGAAGTCCGGAATGGGGATTGGCCTTACTCTCTGTCAGTCTATCATTCACTCACATAACGGTGAGATTGGCTATACACCGAATGACCTGGGTGGAAGCACTTTCTATTTTCTGTTACCGACCAACTCACCCGCCAGTTAATTCACCTTAGTTTCCGTTCCCGTATGCACTGAAAGTATACCGCCCTGATTCAGACGGTATCGTTATAGTCTTAGTCGATGGGCACCTTCCTGGGGGCGTGTAGATTTCAGGCAACAACCATTCCGCTCATTGGTTTAACCAGTAAGCCGGCTCTTTGTCCGGGTCCAACTTTCATGTTGGGGAAGACAATTGACAGAGGTTCCTCGCCAACAAGAAATTCAGTTTCGTCATTGCGCCAAACCCTGAAGCCGGTGGGCAGCACTGTGAAATTGGGAGTATCTTCCTCTATGCACAATTCAAAGTTATCGCCCTGATTGATAATTTCATCCACAACCTGGAATTGCACCGGCAGTTTTTCAGGGCGGGAAAGAGCGGTTGCAGTATTTGTGATTAGGGCTCGGAGTACTTCCGCGATACGGTTCATACGAGACAAGTCGTTATGGCCAAAAGGGGCGACTTTCCCAAGTTCTACGGTAAAACTTTCTGCCCCGAATTGGGATGCCGTCCAGGCTGAGAAGGTAGGGGCACTGCCGTTTTGCAGGAGTATTGCCTCAATATCGCCATGTGCCATTAGTTCAAGTTGTGTGTTCGGGCAGGTTCTAGCCGGCAGGTAAGGGTAGACGGCAAACTTCTCATGGTAAGAGCTTTGGATAGCTGTGTGTAAATCGTAGTGGATGCTGTCTTTGGCTTTTTTAAGAAAGGATTTCGTAACATTCATGATTAACCGCGCTCTTCGGGATTCGAGGTTCTTCCCGTCTACCTGTAAAGCGGGTTTGAAGAGGCGGTTGAGATTGGTGTGCACGAACCTGTCTTGCGCCCGCATTGCTTCCGGATTGCCTAAGATGAATAAACAGTCAGCCTCGGGAATCAGGTGGCCAGTAGTGATGTCGGCCACCAAAGTATTGAGCATCTCAATCGGGCCGGTCTCATTGCCATGGACTCCAGCTGAAAACACAAGCTTATTTGTAGTTGGCTTTAGACAACTGAACCGTAAAAAGCCAAGACCGAGATGTTCCAGTTTTCCTGAGGCAAGGATGAGTGGATCTGCCGGGCCTTCTGCCAAATGCAAAGTGGCATCAAGAAAATCGTTATAAGGTGCAAAAAAGTTGCTCATGTTTTCATTTCATGGTTAGTGAATGCGATAACTTGGTGCTAACGCTAGGTCCCTGCTGGTTTCATATGAGCCATTAATTTATTTTCCAACTGTTTAAAGGCGAAAATAATACAGAATGTTAGTGACAGATAAATGCAGGCTACAAAAATGAACGCTTCAAAAGGTGCATAGTAGCGGGAATAGATGTTGTAGGCCGCCCCTGTCAGATCCAGGATGGTAACTGTGGAAGCAATGGCGCTGGCATGCAACATAAATATGACTTCATTGCTGTAGGCCGGGAGTGCTCGCCGGAATGCACTGGGCAGAATGATTCGATGAGTGCGTTTCCACCAGCCCATTCCGTAAGCTTTGGCGGCCTCAATTTCGCCGCTACCGGTTGCAAGAATGGCTCCCCTGAGAATTTCTGTGGTATAGGCGGCCGTATTCAATACAAATGCGATTAGCGCGGGATAAAACGCTTCTTTGAAGATTGGCCACAAGAAACTGTCCTGTAAGGTGAAGCTTGAGCCATAGTAAATAATGTAGAGCTGGACAATTAACGGAGTGCCGCGAAAGACGTAAGTGAAGACCCAGACCGGCTTACTCAAATACCATCTATCTGATGAGCGCATCAGTGCCAGAGGAAAAGACAGTATCAACCCTATTAATAGGGAGAGGAATACCAACTGAATAGTGGCTGTCAGACCGGTCCAGTATTCCATGAAGGTCGACAACTTGAATATTGCATTGCCGGCCAATTGTTCATCTAACCATTCCATACTCAGACCCTCAACCTCTAACTACGCCAACGCTATATCTGCGTTCGAGTGTCTTAATGAACCATTCGGACAGAGATGTCAGAGTGAGGTAAACCACAACCACAGGAATAAAAAACTTGAAGGGTTGGTGAACAGCTTTGGAGGCTTCAGTGGCAAGTCGCACCATGTCGGCTAGCCCTATCACTGAGACCAAAGCGGTGGTTTTAAGCATTACCATCCAGTTGTTACCAAGCCCAGGTAGGGCATGACGCATCATTTGTGGAAACATGACCCGGGAAAATATGTGCCAGCGGTTCATTCCGTAAGCCATTGCAGCCTCTATCTGGCCTTTGTCTACGGCCAGAAATGCACCGCGGAAGGTTTCGCTCATGTAAGCACCGAAGATAAAGCCAATGGCAACGACACCGGCGACAAACTGATCTATGTTGATGAAAATATCGATTTCAAATTTTTCAAAGAGCCAGTCTGTGAAATCGTTGATTAGAACCTGCCCACCGAAATAAATCAGCATCATTAGTACAAGGTCTGGAACACCACGAATTATTGTGGTGTAGAGCGTACCAACACCTTTGGCTACCGGATTTTGGGACAACTTGGCCGAAGCTCCCAGCAGGCCCAGTAATAGAGCCAGCAATAACGACAGGAATCCGACTTCAATAGTGAGCCAGGCTCCTCTAAATATCGAAGGACCGTAGCCGTGAAAATCAAATAGGTATTCAAACATGTGGTTACGCTCTTAGAAGCCCGGCCTAAAGCCGGGCAGGTCTTGGTTTAGATCATGATGTCGTAGGCGAAGTACTTCTTCATAATGGTTTCATAGGTACCGTTTTTCTTCAGCTTGGACAGGGCTGCGTTGAACTTTGCAGCCAGGTCTTTGTCACGCTTACGGAAGGCAACACCAATACCATTACCAAGTTGCACGAGTTCACCGATCTGGGTGTAGCTGCTGTCTTTCAGAATGGTTTGCTCGCCAACAGGGAAGTCAAGAACTACCAGATCCAAGCGTCCGCCCTGAAGGTCGAGTACCAGATCGTCAGCGGTGCTGTAGCGTTTGATATCGGCCACTGAGCCGAAGTTTTCGGTCGCATAGTCGTCCTGAATGGTACCGCGTTGTACGCCGATAGCTTTGCCTTTAAGGGTATCTTTGGAGGTTACATCCAGATTTGCATTGGCAGTTTTACCGAACCAGGCAGTAGGGGTGTTGTAGTAGCCTTCGGAGAACAGAACTTTCTCTGCACGCTCTGGGGTGATAGACATGGATGACATGATGCCGTCATATTTGCGGGCCAGCAGACCGGGGATGATGCCGTCCCATGCCTGAACCACCCACTCACATTTGGCTTTAATTTCGGCACAAACAGCATTGCCAAGATCGATTTCGAAGCCGGTCAGGGAACCATCTGGGTTCTTGTATTCAAATGGCTCGTAAGGTACGTCAACAGCCAGACGTACCGTATCCCATTTGTCGGCCAATGCCTGGCCTGCAATTAAAGTAAGCGCACAACTCACAGAGATTAACAGTTTTTTCATTTTATCGACTCCAATGTCATTGGTTTGGGTTATGTTCACCTGCAGCCCTTAATACTTGGGAGCAAGAAACTGACGGATGCGTTCCGAATCAGGGTTTTCAAATACCTTCTTCGGTGGTCCTTCTTCTTCAATCCGGCCTTGATGCAGAAACATCACATGGCTGGAAACATCTTTAGCAAACGACATTTCGTGGGTAACCACGATCATCGTACGACCTTCTTCGGCCAGGGAGCGCATGACTTTTAATACTTCGCCTACAAGTTCGGGGTCGAGGGCGGAGGTGGGTTCGTCGAACAGCATGACATCGGGTTCCATGGCCAGAGCCCTTGCTATGGCTGCGCGTTGTTGTTGGCCGCCTGACATTTGTGCCGGGTAGTAGTTACGGCGTTCCCAGATGCCGACTTTTTGTAAATAGGATTCAGCACGTTCCATGGCTTCTTTTTTGCTGATGCCAAGAACATTTACCGGCGCTTCGATAACATTTTGCAGGACGGTCATGTGTGACCAGAGATTGAAACTCTGAAATACCATGGAGAGCCGGGAACGCATTTTTTCCACTTGGCGCATATCTGCCGGTTTGCGTTCGCCACGACGGTTGGTGATAAATTTAATCTGCTCCCCATGAACTTCAATTTCGCCCGACGTAGGGATTTCCAGGAGGTTGATGCAGCGGAGAAATGTACTTTTGCCGGATCCGGATGATCCGATCAAAGAGATAACATCACCTTTTTGGGTTTCCAGGGAAACACCTTTCAAGACCTCTAGATCGTTAAATTTTTTATAAACGTCTTTGACGACTAAGGTGGCTGATTCAGCCATTGGCAGTCTCCAATAAATAGTGTGTAAACACCTTTCTCGGGTGTGCGAAACTCGAGTGTGCAAAAATCACGACACCGATCATTGCGGGTTTTGGGGCGCAATGGTAATCAGTGAGTAATCCCATAATTTGCAGGGGAAATTCTGTAGGGGCTACTCGTCGAGTACTTCGCTCAAAGATAAACGCGTAGCGAGGAAATCATCCAGATAAGATAAGGAAGCAGCAAGCACCTCGGTGATGCCTGACTTCGATTTTTGATATGCCGTTTCTATGTTCATAGGAACCAGACCGCTTTACTGTTTTTTGTCCTAGATGCTGCTCGTGCTCAGGAACGTATTGTTATTTTTTTTTAACTTAAGCTTTCCAGTAACCTGTTCGCTCTCGGTAATGTCGCCAGGTGAAGCCCATGGAAAGTATCGCTTCGTTTGCGGTTCTGGGGTATTCCAGCCTAATTAAATTTTAAAGTCAACAATCAGCGGGTTTCGGATATCCCTTATAGACCCTGATGCCGATAGTCAGGGGCGGCATACTTTCTATCCGTACCGGGCCTAAGGTTTTCTTTTTGGGGGGTTTGATTTCCTGTTAACGGAACTTTTGGATGTATTCTCAACTGAGCGGCCATTTTTAATGGTTGATTGCTTGCTAACATTCTTGGCAGGAGTCTCTACTCTTTTGGCTGGAATATAGTAAACCCGTGTCATGGATGCTCGATCAGGCCAGGTTAGTCGATCCCTATCCCAGAGCATCCACAAATACCCAAGTCCAAAACAGGCGGCAGATGCCATGGCCGTAAAGAAACGCAACAGGCTTTGGCTCCAGTTTACTTTAAAGCCGTCAGGGTTCTGGATGCGAATTCGCCATACCTGCATACCCAGCGTCTGTCCAATTCGGGTCCAGAAGTAGGCAAAGAAATAAAACGTTGACAGAAACAGGCATGTTGAAAGTAAAGGGTCGGCCAGGCCGCGTTCACTCTCAGCCATCACTTTCATTGCTTCAGCCCCATAAACCATTCCCTTTAACAGTAAGTACGCCATAGTGGTGACAAACCAGACGGCCAGCACAAGGATGGCGTCGTAGAACATGGCGGCGAAGCGCCTCCAGAGAGGAGCGGATTTGAGGGTGCTGGGATCTTCGGGGAACTGTTTAACCTGGCTGGGTTTCATTGTGATCTGGTGCCTGGATGACTGCTTATGACTGGCTGCGGAATATATCATAAAGCAATAGCGCTGGCATAAGCGGGTATTTTGGAATTGTCTTATAAAAAAGAATCGGCCCTGCCTCATGCGTAAAACCGGCCTCATGCATAAAAGTAGTAAGCCGAGGGGTTTTGATAATCGATCAATGTTAAAGATATGGTGCTAATTGCCGTTAAAGGGATAAGAATTTCAGGAGATGGTCCATGTTTAACGGTATCGCGGCATTTAATCAGCTCTTTTCAGGCTTTCGTCAAGGAGGGCAGGACAGTGGCGCTAGAACGGACAATGTGGGCGTTGGACAATTGTCAGTAAGTGAAATGTCCCTTGAAATTGAGTATTCCAGTATAGAGGTTCATCTCGGCCATCAGGCGCACGGCCATCGAAATCACGGTCACCACGGACACCACGGACATCACGGACATCAAGGGAGTCATGGGAGTTTCGTGGATTTGCGTCAATTTAGCGCGCAAATTCTAGAAACTCGGATTTCGGGTCGGTTGGGCAGTTTCCAGAGACCTGTCGAAAATCCTTACGAAGCGCAGGTGCCGTCTCCACAGGACGTGGCTGGAAAGGTGTTGGGATTTGTGGAGCAGAGAATAGCTCAGGAAGCCGCCAATGGCGCTTCCCAGGAAAGGCTGGAAGACTTATTTGCCCAAGCGGCTGAGGGTGTGGAACGTGGCTATGGAGAGGCGCTGGAAGAGCTGGGCGCACGAGGTTTGATTACAGAAGAGCTACAAGCTGATATCGATGAAGGTCATAGCCTGATCCAATCTGGACTTGCGGAGCTTAAAGACAAGTATCTGTCAGTTGGTGAATCGGATGCCGAGGCTGTTGATGATTCTGGAACAGTGGTTTCTCAGAACAATGAACAGATTCCTGCGACCTCTGCACAGCCAGACAATGAAGGAGAGGTGGTTAATGACGGCAGCGAAGCTGGCGATAAAACTGATTCTTCACCAGTTTCCCGTCCGGTATTTTCGCGTTTTGCACAGGCCCTTGCCTTTAACCATACTCAGCTCTCTGCAAATGATGTTGGTATGACGATCACCACACAGGATGGGGATAAGGTAACCATTTCAGCATCGGCATTGGCCGGTAGTCAGCTATCTGGTGCTTATGCTTCCAGAGGCCGCAACGAGTATTTGCAAATTTCCGACACTCAGTTTGAAGTAAGTGGCTTTGAGCTCAATGTCGATGGCGAGCTGGATGAGGGTGAGCTCGCCGCATTGGAAGAGCTACTGTTGCAGGTGGAAGATATAGCAGGGTCATTTTTCTCTGGTGATCTGGACTCAGCATTTGCGGCTGCTCAGGATCTAAATGCAAATATGGATGAACTTGCCAGTTACGCCATCTCCATGACCCAACTGCAATACGAGGAGTTGGGAGTGAGCTATGAGTCAAGACGTCCGGCTCTGGCTGAGAAGTTTCAGCCTCTGGCTGATCAGGTTCCCAAGTATGCTCAGGCACTGGCTGAAGCCAATCAGTTTGCCGATCCGCTGAGTCTGATCAGTGATGTCATTGAGCGTATGCTTGGGTATGCTGATGGAGAGCAGGCTGCCCAGCAGAACAACTTCACGGATTTTTCAGGCCACCTGTTGCAGCAATTGGCCGCCCGCTAAGGTTTTGTTGCTCAAGTCGATGAAGTTTGGGTAGGCGTATTTCGTGTCTGAGAAAGTAAATTCGCCTGAATACTATTGAATATGGCTTAATCTCTTCCAATATTGCTGCGAATCCAATCCTGTGGCCTGCCACACAGAACGGCCAAATCGCCCGAAATCCCCGTTTCTCCCCCGTTTTTACGTTGCATAATCTGTGTTAAAGTACGCGGCTCGGTCGGGTGTGCGTGCGTTTTCCTGGGAATAAGTAACTGCCCCCAATGCGACAATTCATAATAAATCAACTCCGAAGAACGGAACGAGTATGAAGAGCTCTGAAATACGTAACGCTTTCCTGAATTATTTTCAGCAGAATGGCCACGAAATCGTGTCCAGTAGTTCTCTAGTGCCGGCAGATGATCCAACCTTGTTGTTCACCAATGCGGGCATGAATCAGTTTAAAGATGTATTTCTGGGTAAAGACAAGCGTTCCTATTCACGGGCGACTACGTCACAGAAGTGTGTTCGCGCCGGTGGCAAACACAACGATTTGGAAAATGTCGGCTATACAGCGCGGCACCATACGTTCTTTGAAATGCTGGGGAATTTTAGCTTCGGCGACTACTTCAAGCATGACGCCATACGTTTTGCCTGGGAATTTCTGACATCATCAGAATGGCTGAATATCCCGGCCGAAAAACTATGGGTTACGGTATACGCTGACGACAACGAGTCATTCGATATCTGGAATAAAGATATCGGCGTACCTGTGGATCGTATTGTGCGCATTGGAGACAACAAAGGCGCCGAATATGCGTCCGATAACTTCTGGCAGATGGGGGATACCGGTCCCTGTGGTCCCTGTACCGAGGTATTCTACGATCATGGCCCTGAAGTCGCTGGCGGCCCCCCAGGCAGTCCGGAAGAAGATGGTGATCGCTATATCGAAATCTGGAACGTGGTATTCATGCAGTTTAATCGTCAGGCCGACGGCGAAATGCGGCCGCTTCCCAAGCCGTCAGTGGATACCGGGATGGGCTTGGAGCGGATTTCTGCCGTGCTGCAACATGTTCATTCCAACTATGAAATAGATCTGTTTCAGAGCCTGTTAAAAGCTGCTTCTGATGTTGTGGGCGGAATTCCTTTTACTGAATCGTCACTGCGGGTAATTGCCGATCATATTCGGTCCTGTTCGTTTCTGATAGCGGACGGTGTCATGCCCTCCAATGAAGGGCGCGGTTTTGTTTTGCGGCGTATTATTCGCCGTGCTGCACGACACGGTAACAAGCTGGGTGCCCAGGAGCCGTTCTTCTACAAACTTGTTACAGCTCTTGTAGGCGAAATGGGGGATGCCTTCCCAGAACTGGTAAGAAGTCAGGCGCAGATTGAGAAAGTCTTGTTGCAGGAAGAAGAGCAGTTTGCCAAAACCCTGGATAAAGGCCTGCGTTTGCTGGAGCAGGACATTGCAGACTTGTCTGGTAATGTTATTCCCGGTCAGACAGTTTTTACGCTTTATGATACCTACGGTTTTCCGGTTGATTTGACCAACGATATCGCTCGTGAGCGTGGCCTTCAGCTGGACATGGATGGTTACGAAGAAGCGATGGAATCTCAGCGGGAAAGAGCCCGTGCTGCCAGCAAGTTTGGGATGGATTACAACTCAGGCTTAAGTCTGGACGTCAGCAGCAAGTTTACCGGATACACTGAGTTGGCGGGCGAATACACTGTGCTCGGTATGCTGTCAGGTTCCGATTCGGTAGCTTCTCTTGTGGAGGGGCAGCAAGGTGTCTTGATCCTCGATGCCACACCATTTTACGCAGAATCAGGTGGGCAGATTGGTGATACTGGTCTGATCAAGTCCGATAACTTTGAATTTCAGGTGGAAGACACCCAGAAAGAGGGTGCCGCCATTCTGCATATCGGGCGGGTTACTAAAGGGACTGTGGCAGAAGGAGCCAAAGTCTCTGTTGAGGTCGATCGCCTGAAACGTAAGGCTACGGCACTGAACCACTCGGCCACCCATTTGTTGCATGAGGCTTTGCGTCGGGTGCTGGGTGAGCATGTTACGCAAAAAGGCTCGTTGGTGGATGCGGAGAAACTGAGATTCGACTTTGCCCATTTTGAAGCAGTAACACCTGAGCAACTGCGTCAGGTTGAAGAAATCGTTAATTCACAGATTCGTGCCAATACTGAAGTCACTACCGAATTGATGGATATGGAGTCCGCCAAGAAACGCGGTGCCATGGCTCTGTTTGGGGAAAAGTATGGTGAAACAGTCCGTGTTCTGGCAATGGGTGAAGATGGCTTCTCAGTGGAGCTCTGTGGCGGCACCCACGTTAATCGCACGGGGGATATCGGTTCATTGATTATTACCACGGAGTCCGGCATAGCCTCAGGTGTGCGTCGTATAGAGGCGGTCACTGGTCTGAATGCGGAGCGCTGGGTAAAAGCTGGTGAGCAGACTTTGCGCGAGATCGCCTCGCTGGTTAAAGGCAGTCGTGATTCAGCGGCGAACAAGGTGAAAGCGCTGTTTGAGCGGAATCGTCTTCTGGAAAAAGAGCTCGAACAAGCCAAAGCGAAGCTGGCTTCTGCTGCCGGTGGCGATCTGGCAGGTTCAGCCAAAATCATCAATGGCGTAAAAGTGTTGGCTGCCAGAATGGACGGAGTTGAGCGTAAAGCCCTGATGGACACTGTAGATCAACTGAAGAATAAGCTGGGGCAGGGTGTTGTTGTGCTTGCGGCGGTTGAAGGCGACAAGATTAATATTGTCGCAGGGGTTACCAAGGCTGAAACCGTAAAAGTCAAAGCTGGTGATCTGGTGAAGCTGGTGGCTGAGCAGGTTGGCGGTAAGGGCGGCGGTCGGCCGGATATGGCACAAGGTGGCGGTACGGAAATCGATAAGCTGGATGATGCGTTGGCATCAGTATATGACTGGGTCGAGAAGCATTGATTCGATCAGGCCCCGTTGAAAATTAACAGGAATAGAAGGGTAAGATAAACGCATATGGCCCTATTGGTTCAAAAATTTGGTGGTACCTCCGTTGGGTCGGTGGAGCGCATTGAAAAAGTCGCTGAAAAAATAAAGAAGTTTCGTGAAAACGGTGATGACATTGTCGTCGTAGTCTCGGCCATGTCAGGTGAGACCAATCGTTTGATCGCTTTGGCCCAGGCGATTATGGAAGAGCCGACTGCGCGGGAAATGGACGTGCTGGTGTCTACCGGGGAGCAGGTTACGATTGCACTGCTTTGTATGGCATTACATAAACGTGGTGTCGCAGCCAAGTCTTATACCGGGTCTCAGGTGCGTATTCTGACAGATGATTCCCATACCAAAGCAAGAATTCTGGATATTGATAATCACAACATCCAGGCAGATCTGTCTGCCGGGCGTGTCGTGGTTGTTGCCGGGTTTCAGGGTGTTGATGAGAATGGCAATATTACGACCCTGGGCCGCGGTGGTTCAGACACCACTGGTGTTGCCCTTGCTGCCGCACTGAAAGCGGATGAATGCCAGATCTATACAGACGTGGACGGTGTCTATACAACCGACCCACGTGTGGTTGACAGTGCCAGGAGGTTGGATTCCATCACCTTCGAAGAGATGCTGGAAATGGCCAGTCTCGGTTCTAAAGTTTTGCAAATTCGTTCAGTCGAATTTGCCGGTAAATATAATGTTCCCCTGCGTGTACTTTCATCCTTCGAAGAAGGTCCTGGCACGCTGATTACCATAGAGGATGATGAAAATATGGAGCAACCCATTGTTTCAGGTATCGCGTTTAACCGTGATGAAGCCAAGCTAACGATTGCCGGCGTGCCTGACATTCCTGGTGTGGCATCCAAAATTCTGAAGCCGATAAGTGATGCCAATATAGAAGTGGATATGATTGTCCAGAACGTCGGAGCGGATAACCACACGGATTTCACCTTTACTGTTCATCGCAATGACTATAAGAAAGCTCACGGCATCTTGCTGAAGCTTGCAGAAGCGCTTGAGGCTAAGGAAGTTAAAGGAGATGATCGGATTGCCAAGGTGTCAATTGTCGGTGTGGGGATGCGTTCTCATGCGGGTGTGGCGACCAAAATGTTTGAGGCGCTGTCGCTTGAGGGTATCAATATTCAGATGATTTCCACTTCCGAAATCAAAATTTCTGTCGTAATTGATGAGAAATATTTGGAGCTTGCGGTCAGAAGCCTACATAGTGTTTTTGAGCTCAGTGAAAAGCCAGCCTGAAAAGACTTTTGTTTTGTGACGCATAGCTGGTTAGAATGTCGGCGGCCTCCAGTAGGGGGTCGTTAAAAAAGTGATTCGGAAACGGTGTCATACCAGCCGGAGAACACAAAGATAAACCTCGGTTGATTCGGCGTTTGTCTGGTAAAAAAGGAGTACATTCTGGCCGATACCTTTGGGTTGAGGTCCAGTGTTACTTCTGGGTGTTATAAATATGCCCTTTTAAAAAAAGGAATTTAGACAATACTCTAAGGACAAGTATGTTGTCGGATAACTCGGAATATTAATTAGAGCGAGCGACAGCAAAGGGGTAGATTGGAATAGGTCGGTCTTTAAGGAGATTCAAATGTTGATCTTAACTCGCCGCGTTGGCGAAACCTTGATGGTGGGTGACGATGTAACAGTCACTGTGTTGGGGGTTAAAGGTAATCAGGTTCGTATAGGTGTCAATGCACCCAAAGAGGTAGCAGTACACCGTGAGGAAATCTATCAACGCATTCAGCGCGAAAAATCGCCTGGTGCCGGTGATGCAGATCATCAGGATGATTAATTGAATAGTATCTGCAATTAATTTCCCCAAATGCTCTTTCATTTGGAATTAATTGTGGTACTATACGCCGCGTTTTTGCGGAGAGGTGGCCGAGTGGCTGAAGGCGCGCCCCTGCTAAGGGCGTATGGGGGAAACCTCATCGAGGGTTCGAATCCCTCCCTCTCCGCCATTTGACTTTAGCGGTAATTTTTAAAATTAAAGCTGTCAAATATTAAACGTATCGCGCGCTCGTAGCTCAGCTGGATAGAGTACCTGGCTACGAACCAGGCGGTCGGAGGTTCGAATCCTCCCGAGCGCGCCATTTTTTATCAAGTAACATTTTTTATCTAGTAAATAGTAAAGACTTTACTCTTCGCGCCAGTAGCTCAGCTGGATAGAGTACCTGGCTACGAACCAGGCGGTCGGAGGTTCGAATCCTTCCTGGCGCGCCATTCTTTCTCCGTTTCTCATTGCAAGTCTAATCGCCTCCAGCCAGTCATCATGCCTTCTCCAGAAGCTTCGGACTTGGAGAGTGGCGCCTATTGTTCTTGTAGGTATAATCACGTATTGCCAAGTATTTCAAAATAGCAGCCTTTTTTCTTCGAATTACCCTTCCTGTTATTGCGATTCTTTAACCAACTATGTACATTAAGCGGGATTTGCCAGTCCTAAAGGGGGCTAGCAGGTCATGCCAATCGCGTGATTTGGCGGTTACCGACTGCTTATTGCGTACCTCAAAGAAGATAACAGGTAGTGCGAGATGAATAATTTGTTCCAAGACGCCATTACCCTGATGTTAGTTGGAATGGGCTTTGTGTTTTTGTTTTTGGTCATTCTGGTTTTTGCAACATCGGTAATGTCAAAACTGGTGAATAAATATTTCCCGGAGGCTCAGCCAATCTCTGCATCGGCACCGATGCCAGCACCAGTACAACCCAGTGCTGCAATTGATCAAAACGTTATGGCCGTTATCGCGGCTGCAGTAGCTAAATACCGCTCACACCACAAGAAGTGAGTGTCTGAACGCGAGATGAACCTTTAACCCTAAGGCTATAGACCCATGACTGAGACTAAAAAACCCCTAGGAATAACGGATGTTGTTTTACGTGACGCCCACCAATCGCTTTTGGCGACTCGTATGCGTCTGGACGACATGTTGCCCATTGCAGCGAAGCTGGACCAAGTAGGCTTCTGGTCGCTTGAATCCTGGGGCGGTGCTACTTTTGACTCCTGTATTAGATATTTGGGTGAAGATCCCTGGGATCGTATTCGTCAGCTGAAAAAGGCTATGCCTAATACACCTCAGCAAATGCTGCTTAGAGGGCAGAATTTATTAGGCTATCGTCATTATGGTGATGACGTTGTAGAAAGATTTGTAGAGCGTGCTTCTGATAACGGCATTGATGTTTTCCGGGTGTTTGATGCGATGAATGATCCTCGCAACCTGGAGACTGCGATCAAGGCTGTTTTAAAAGTAGGTAAGCATGCGCAGGGCACCTTGTCCTATACAGTCAGTCCGGTGCATACCATTGATATGTGGATCGAGCTGGCAAAAACCATTGAAAGCATGGGTGCTAATTCAATTGCCATTAAAGACATGGCCGGGTTGTTAAAACCTTATGTTGCATTTGAGTTAGTGACTCGTCTCAAGAAAGAAGTGAACGTGCCAATTCATATGCAGTGCCATGCTACTACCGGTATGTCGACTGCAACAGCGCTGAAGGCAGCGGAAGCGGGTATCGATAACGTTGATACAGCTATTTCTTCCATGAGTATGACTTATGGTCATTCTCCCACTGAAGCGCTGGTCGCTATTTTGGAAGATACCGGCCGTGACACTGGTCTGGATATTAACCTGCTCGAAGAAATTGCCGCTTATTTCCGTGACGTCCGTAAGAAGTATGCGAAATTTGAGGGTGCACTTAGGGGTGTAGACTCGCGGATTCTTGTAGCCCAGGTGCCTGGCGGCATGCTGACCAATATGGAGAATCAGCTGCGCGAACAAGGTGCTGCAGACAAGCTCGATGCTGTACTTGAGGAAATTCCTAAAGTCCGTGAAGATCTTGGTTTCATTCCTCTGGTTACACCAACTTCACAAATTGTCGGCACTCAGGCGGTGCTGAATGTGATGACCGGTGAGCGTTACAAATCTATTTCCAAGGAAACTGCCGGCGTATTGAAAGGTGAGTACGGCGCGGCTCCTGCACCTTTTAATAAAGAGTTGCAGGCAAAAGTACTGGACGGGAAAGAGCCGATCATTTGTCGCCCCGCAGACCTGATTGAGCCGGAGATGGATAAACTCACAGAAGAGTTGACCAAACTGGCGCAGGAAAAGGGTATCAAATTGGCAGATGCTGTGGTCGACGACGTCTTGACCTACGCACTTTTCCCGCAAGTCGGTCTGAAGTTTCTTGAGAACCGCAATAATCCTGATGCCTTTGAGCCTGTCCCTACCGGCGACGAAATGAAACCAGCTGCTGCTGGAAAATCCGGCGGAAAAGAGACATACACCATAACTGTCAATGGTCAGTCCTATGTTGCAGAAGTTTCCGAAGGTGGCGACATTACTGCAGTAGCCCCAGTCGGTGGTGCAGCACCTGCGCCGGCCGCATCTACACCGGCAGCAACCGGCCCGGCAGAGCCTTTGATTGCGCCCTTGGCAGGTAATATCGTGCGGGTTGTTGCGCAGCCTGGCCAAGTCGTTCAGGAAGGCGATCTGGTGGTGATTCTGGAAGCCATGAAGATGGAGACCGAAGTCCGTGCTGCTAGAGCCGGCACTGTGGCGACCATTGACGTTAAAGCTGGTGATGCTGTCATCGTCGGTCAAACCTTGCTAACACTCTCATAAGGAGTCTGTTCAAATGATGGAAGGTTTGACTAAGCTCGTTACCGGTAGTGGGCTCTACAATTTGCAATGGGGCCAGGCCCTGATGATTGTCATTTGCCTGTTGCTTCTGTTCCTGGCAATTCGCAAAGGGTTTGAGCCGCTACTGTTGCTGCCAATTGGTTTCGGCGGTTTGATGGCGAATATCCCTGAAGCGGGGTTAGCCATGTCTGCAGTCGAAAACGCTATACATTTGGGCGGTGCTGATCAACTGGCAAGTATTGCCGCTGCTTTGAATGTTCCTTTCGATAGTGCAAGTGCGTTGACGGAAGCATTTCGTCACGACTTGATATTGGCATACAAATCATCCACTGCAGCCATGCATGAAGCGGTCACCTTTGCGGCGACGGATATGGGATATGCGCATGGGATGTTATACCAATTCTTTTCAGTGGCGATCATGAGTGGTGTCGCACCACTTTTGATCTTCATGGGGGTTGGCGCTATGACAGACTTCGGGCCCCTGCTGGCAAACCCGCGTACCTTGCTGTTAGGTGCTGCGGCACAGTTTGGTATCTTCGGTACCGTATTGGGAGCCGCCGCGTTGGACGCCAGTGGATTGATTCCTTTCACCATCAAAGAAGCTGCGGCTATTGGTATTATCGGTGGTGCGGATGGTCCGACGTCCATCTATGTGGCAACGTTGTTGTCGCCACATTTGTTAGGTGCGATTGCTGTCGCGGCATATTCCTATATGGCACTGGTACCATTGATTCAGCCTCCTATTATGAAGGCATTGACCACTGTTGATGAACGTAAGATCAAAATGGAACAGCTTCGCCACGTCAGCAAAACCGAGAAGATATTCTTCCCAATTATTTTGTTGATTCTGGTTGCCTTGTTCCTGCCGGATGCTGCTCCTCTGTTGGGTATGTTCTGTCTGGGGAACCTGATGCGTGAATCGGGCGTTGTTGATCGTCTCAGTGAGACCTCCCAGAATGCATTGATTAACATCGTGACCATCGTTCTCGGCTTATCTGTCGGCAGCAAGCTGTCTGCTGATAAGTTCCTGGATATACAGACTTTAGGAATTCTTGTACTTGGTCTGGCGGCATTCTGTGTCGGCACCGCTTCAGGTGTATTAATGGCCAAGGCGATGAATATGATCAGTGCTCATAAGGTGAATCCATTGATAGGATCTGCCGGTGTATCTGCTGTGCCTATGGCCGCTCGTGTTTCCAACAGAGTTGGTTTGGAAGCTAATCCCCAGAACTTCCTGCTGATGCATGCCATGGGGCCAAACGTCGCCGGGGTTATCGGTTCTGCGGTAGCTGCCGGTATCATGATCAAATTCCTTGGCTGATCACATTAACTGGTTAGACCACTAACCAACTAAAAAGGCTCTGACAAAAACAGGGCCTTTTTTTATGGTTGTCCCGTCCTGACATATGTACCATCTGTCGTATGTATCATCCTGAAACTAAACTAATAGATTGGTAGCTGAGTTATGCTACCGAGATAATCTGGCTATGTTCGGAGTGCCCGTGGTGCGAAGTCTTACTTTATTGCATGAGAAAATTAACTACCTGGTTCAGCAGCAAGACTGGGAGGGGCTGGTGGCAATAGACGACAAGGTGAGGGAATTAATCGCTCAAGCGATTAACGAGAGTCAGACAATTGAGCGGGATCAGCTCGTGCGTGAGCTGACTATACTTCATGATGCCTATAAACAGGCCATTGATAAAATGCAGGCCAGTCAAGGTCAGTCGGCTCAAGAACTCAGTTCTGTACAAAAAAGTCTCAAGGCAGCCAAATCCTATCTGGATTCTTCAAAATTCTGATTTTAACCTGTGCGGTCTGAAAGTCAGTTTTAAATCAGCATGAGTGACAATTTTTTGAATTCGAACAGCTTTTGTTCGATCTGGTATGGATAAAGCGTCATTTATTTGACCCATCGCGACTTTCATACTTTAATTCCTTCAAACAAAGATTCCATCAACTCAGATGATAGAGGTTGCGGCTAGAGCGACCATAGCCGGGACTCAATGTTATCCATAAAAACGAATTTCAATGAATAACAAATCTAATGATTAAAGAAACCAAAGTGCTCCTGGTCAGCGACAACCAGGATCAACAGGACGCGATTGGCATCATACTCGATTTCCTGGGCGAGGAAGTTCTCTCAAGTGGAGAAGATCAATGGATGACCCTTGCCAATGAGCAGCTAGAATCCAGTGCAGATGTGGGTGTTGTTCTGGCGGACGGTAGTAGCAAAGATTTGGGTAAGTTACTTGCTCAGATTCATGAGTGGGATGCCGGTATGCCGGTATTATTGTTGGGGGAGTCAGAACTTGATGACTTGGAAGACTCCCTGAAACGTAAGGTAATTGCCTGTCTGGATACGCCTCCTCAATATAATAAGTTTGTGGATTGTCTCTATCGTGCTCAGGTGTATCGTGATCAGTTTGCCGCCAATCGGGGCAGGGGACAGCAGCGGGAAACTCTGCTGTTCCGTAGTCTGGTCGGCACCAGCCGTAGCGTGCAGAAAGTGCGTGAGCTGATGTCCCAGGTCGCAGACAAAGAAGTCAGCGTACTTATCATGGGAGAGTCAGGGACAGGTAAGGAAGTGGTTGCCCGGAACCTGCACTACAATTCTCATCGAAGAAACGAGCCTTTTGTGCCGGTGAACTGCGGAGCCATACCGGCGGAGCTTTTGGAAAGCGAACTATTCGGGCACGAAAAAGGGGCTTTTACAGGTGCTATAACCACGCGGGTAGGCCGATTTGAATTGGCTCAGGGTGGTACGCTTTTTCTCGATGAAATAGGCGATATGCCACTACACATGCAAGTGAAAATTTTGCGGGTACTGCAGGAGCGTACTTTTGAACGCGTTGGCAGCAGTAAAACGATTGATGCCAATGTACGAATTATAGCTGCTACTCATAAAAACCTGGACGAGATGATTGAGAAAGGCGAGTTTCGTGAAGACTTGTACTACCGCCTCAATGTGTTTCCTATTGATATGCCTCCCCTGCGCGAGCGCTCTGAAGACATTCCGCTGTTGATTAATGAGCTGATAGCCAGAATGGAAAAAGAGAAGCGGGGTTCCATCCGGTTTAATTCTGCTGCTATTTTGAGCCTTTGCCGCCATGAATGGCCGGGCAATGTCAGAGAGCTGGCAAACCTTGTCGAACGATTGGCCATCATGCATCCCTATGGTGTGATTGGTGTGCAGGAACTCCCCGCTAAGTTTCGCCATATTGATGATGATGAGGAAGACCTCGCCGATTTTGGTGAGCACCCGCATGGAGAGCCAGGCCTGGTGGGGTTAAATAGCCCGGCACTGTTGCCGGTTAACGGGCTTGATTTGAAGGAGTATTTGTCCAATCTTGAAAAAGATCTGATTCGTCAGGCACTGGATGAATCAGGAGGGGTCGTAGCTCGGGCGGCTGAACGCCTGCATATCCGTAGAACCACATTGGTGGAGAAGGTAAGAAAATATAATCTTAATGCCATGGATTAATGGACCGGCGGCCGGTCTTGGTGCCGGCCCTCCGCTAACTCGTCTTAATAATTGACTAAATCCATGTCCTGATTGGACTGGTTCCATACCCCTCTGATTTTGCCTGGCTTTCACCTTTCCACCATTCTGCATTTCTACCTGAATTTTCTTGTAGTCCTCAATTTTCCTGCTGATAAAAATCGTTCTGTCGGACCTGATTTTCCGGATCAATCTGCTTCAGATCTATCTCTCATTGCTGCGTATATTCAATCTCAAAGCGTCAAAAAACCGCCATTTTGCGATAAGCATATCGTTTAATTAATTGAATAAATTAGAAAAAATATAACTGGCATGATCCGTGATTGATATGCAGTTAGATACAGTTTCGTGTCAAAGAATGAACGTTTCATCTGGTCAGTTTTAATTTGTTTGAGGTTGATTTGACCTGGGATGAACAAGAGTAAGGTCCTGCGATTACCAGGATTGTCCGTCAATAAAATAGTGGTAGGGGAATCTGATGAATTTACCAAAAGCGCTGCCAGCCCTGGGGTCTGATCGCAATGTTGCGGTGCTACATCCGTTGAGAACCTATTCGGTAAACCAACCTACGGTAGATACCCAAGACAATGCAGTTCATGGCCTTGACCGTGCCGTAGCGCTCTTTGACGACATCGCTGACGAAATTTCCCAGTCCTACTCAGAGCTCAATGACCGTATCAGTGCCTTGGCAGACGAGTTGCGTACACTGGGGCGTCGTCGGCAGGTCGAGTTTGAAGAAAAGGAAACCCTGACTAACCGTTTATCCACTTTGCTGAAGGCTTTGCCTGCTGGGGTGGTGGTACTGGATGTCAGGGGAACTGTGCAGGAATGTAATCCTGCTGCTGTCGGGTTGCTTGGCGAACCCCTGAGTGGCGAACGCTGGGTCGATATTATTCAGCGTTGTTTTGCCCCCAAAGCAGATGATGGACATGAGGTGTCTCTGAAAGATGGGCGCCGGTTAAATATACAAACCTGCTCCCTGGAGAACGGATTCGGACAATTGATTCTGCTCTCAGACCTCACCGAGACTCGTAACCTGCAGGCACAGCTGGCACGTAATGAACGCCTGTCATCGATGGGTCGCATGGTGGCCTCTTTGGCGCACCAGATCCGCACGCCATTGTCTGCTGCCATGCTCTATGCCGGGCACCTGGCCACGCCAGAAATAGCCCCGTCACTTCGCATGAAATGTGCGGAGAAATTGCAATCCCGGTTGGCTCATCTTGAGCAACAGGTTCGGGACATGCTGGTTTTTGCTAAAGGTGATTCGCCGATTGCAGAGCGCATTGGTCTGCGGGCGTTATTTGCGCAGACAAAAGCTGCTGCAGAGGGGATTCAATACGCCCGGAATTTGCAGGTGAGTTGGACGGTAGAGGATGTGAATGCTGAGATATTTTGCAATAAGGATGCGATGGTCGGCGCGGTGATAAATCTGGTCAACAATGCCTGTGAGGCTCTGGTCGGTGTTACTGATCCGAGTATTGAGGTCAGCTTCAAGGTACCAGGAAAGGGCTTCGCGATTATCGAAGTGAAAGATAACGGCGCGGGCTTTCAACCACATGAAGGTTTGCGTCTGATGGATGCCTTCTATACCACCAAATCCAACGGCACTGGTCTTGGTCTGGCTGTTGTTCACAGCGTGGCACAGGCCCACCATGGACGTTTTTTTATCAGTTCCCAGGGTGTGGGCCTGGGTGCGCGGGCCATTCTGACATTACCAGTAAAGCAGTAGGTTTCGGTGATGCAGGCCCAGAATTAATGATTGCAAAAAACAGGCGCAGACCTAAGCAGTAAAGCAACTAAGGGCTAGCGACAATAATGCCCAGGAGACAATGCTCATGAATAAATCAACCGTGTTAATCGTTGAAGACGATCTGGAACTATTGGACGCGTTGACGACCACGCTTGAAATCAATGGCTTTGACTACATCGGGGTGGATTCCGCCAAGGAAGCACTGGCGGTACTGGAGCAGCGTTCGGCAGACCTGGTCATCAGCGATGTCAATATGCCGGGTATGAATGGTTTTGAACTGATGGAGGAAGTTCGTCGTCAGTTCCCCGGTATTCCCGTCGTGCTTATGACCGCATACGGGCAGATCAGCCAGGCGGTGGCCGCAATGCAAAAAGGGGCGGTGGACTACATGGTCAAGCCCTTTGAATCTGAGGCATTGATTGCCACGCTGGAAAAATATTTGGGCAAGGTTACCGGGGATGCTGTCAAGGACGAGCCGGTAGCGGTGGATCTCAGTAGTAAACGTATATTCCAATTGGCGCAGCGGGTGGCGCGTACAGATTCAACGGTACTGATTTCTGGCGAAAGTGGTACCGGTAAAGAGGTTTTGGCGCGGTATATCCACCAGAAATCTGCCCGTAAAAATGCGCCTTTTATCGCTATCAACTGTGCTGCTATCCCAGAGAATATGTTGGAGGCGATGCTATTTGGTCATGAAAAAGGAGCCTTTACCGGTGCTCATGCCAGTATGCCCGGCAAGTTCGAACAGGCAAATGGCGGCACCTTGTTGCTGGATGAGATCTCTGAAATGGAACTCGGCTTGCAGGCCAAACTGTTAAGGGTGCTGCAGGAGCGGGAAGTGGAACGTATCGGCGGACGTAAGAGTATTCAGCTGGACGTGCGGGTGCTGGCCACCACCAACCGTGACCTCAAGGCTAATGTGCAGGAAGGCCGCTTCCGTGAGGATTTGTACTATCGTCTTTCCGTTTTTCCCATTCACTGGCAGCCACTGCGAGTCCGCCGTGACGATATTGTGCCTTTGGCAGAGCATATACTGGCAAGCCATGCACGTAAGATGAAGCTCTCATTTGTGCGCTTTGATGATAGTGCTCGTCGGGTGTTGCTGTCTCACGACTGGCCGGGCAATGTACGCGAGCTGGACAATGCGGTGCAACGGGCACTGATTCTGCAGCAGAGTGGGGTGATTAGTTCCGCGGATCTCTGTTTGGAAGGGACCAGTATGGATACCCTGATGCCCATCGGAGAAGACCGAATGGATGTCATACCTGAACCTATGATTGCTGAAGACGACGACACTAGTGGTCTCGGACAGGAAATGAAACTGCGGGAATTTCAGATCATTCTGGATACGCTTAAGAGCGAAGGCGGACGACGTAATAAAGTGGCAGAAAAGCTTGGTATTTCACCACGTACACTGCGCTACAAGATCGCCAGGATGCGGGACTGCGGTATTGATGTCGATGAGCAACTGGCTAAAGCGGTATGAAGTTCTACCTCTTTGGCGGTGTCAGCAAGAATAAGGTTGTTGGAAACGACTTGGTATGAAAACTGCAAAAACCCTATCGGAACCTGAAAAAGACGGTTTTTTGACAACCTGATAAAAGACGATTTTGAGCAAGCGGCCAGGATGATCCACCAAAGCAGGCTGCAGGAGAGATGGGCATGACCAACCGAGTTGATATCAGCAATGTACTGGCGGAAATTCGCAATATCCGTACCCAGATGCAGCAGCCGGTAAAGGTACAACCGGAGATTAGTCCCAGCCAACTGAGGGACGTCACGGCTCCCAAGGATATTCCTGATTTCAGTCAAATGTTGTCGAATGCCGTTACCCAGGTCAATGATCTGCAGCAGGAGTCGCGCCGCTTGTCGAATGCCTATCAGGCCGGTGATCCACAGGCGGATCTGACCCAGGTGATGATAGCCTCACAGAAATCATCAGTGGCTTTCCAGGCGCTGACTCAGGTAAGAAATAAGGTCGTCCAGGCTTACGAAGACATTATGAAGATGCCGATTTAAGGCATAACTAACAGAGGTTACTATGGCATCCGTACCGGCTGAAGTCCCCGGCACCAACCTGGCTGCAGGAATGGGCAATGACAATGACCTGATCGAAAATAAAAGCGATTTGTTACTCGGGTTCAATCGCTTGTCGATATTGCGTCAGTTGGTGTTGATGGTGGGTGTGGCGGCTAGTATCGCGATGGGGATCGCCATCATTTTGTGGACTGTTGAACCGGCGTATCAGCCTTTGTTTTCTGATATGAGTGGCTACGATCCTAACGAAGTTTCCAGCATTCTGAACCAGAACGACATCACCTTTAAAATTGAACCCCAGACAGGGGCGCTGTTGATTGAAGCCTCTGATCTGCATCGTGCACGTTTACAACTCGCTGCGGCGGGTATTACTCAGGATAGAACGATTGGCTTTGAATTGCTGGATCAGGACACAGGGCTTGGTACCAGTCAATTCATGGAATCCACCCGCTATCGGCGTGGGCTTGAAGGAGAGTTGGCACGAACCATCTCCAGTCTGCGAAATGTGAAAAGTGCCCGGGTTCATCTGGCGATTCCCAAACAAAGCGTTTTTGTCCGCGATACCCGCAAGCCATCCGCTTCTGTGTTGCTTGATCTCACCGGTACCCGTACTCTCCAGCCAGAGCAGGTGGAAGCGATTGTAAACCTTGTGGCCAGTAGTATTCCTGAAATGCAGCAGGGCGATGTGACCGTTGTGGATCAGCGGGGTAACCTGCTGTCACAGAATAATCTCAGTGCCGACGATCGCCGTACCTCCCGTGAATTCCAGTATGCCCGCAAGATGGAAGAGGTGCTCACGCGTCGGGTGCAGAGCATTCTTGAGCCGATTCTGGGTATGGGGCATTTCCGGGCAGAGGTTTCCGCGGATGTGGACTTTACCGCCATTGAACAAGCCGAAGAAGTATTCAATCCCGATCTGCAGGCGATACGCAGCGAGCAGGAAGTTGGTGAGCAGCGTATTGCCGGTACCGGGCCACAAGGCATTCCCGGTGCACTTTCTAATCAACCTCCAGGCGCCGTAAGCGTGCCGGAACAAACTGGTGCTGCAACTGGTGAAGCCGGAGCTCAAGGCACAGCGACTGATATACGTAAGCAGACGGTGCGCAATTATGAGGTGGATCGTACTGTCAGTTACATCAAACACCATCAGGGTAAAATAAAACGACTGACCGTAGCCGTCGTGATAGATGACATTCGCCGCACGGCGGCAGATGGCGCTCAGTCTATGCAGGCATGGCCGCAGGAAGAGTTGAACCGGCTGACAGTACTGGTGCAGGATGCAGTGGGTTATTCTGCAGCCAGAGGCGATAGTGTTAACGTTATTAACTCACCTTTCCTTGCGGAGGAAGAAGAATTCGTAGCGCTGGATATTCCTCTATGGGAGCAACCTTGGATAAGAGAAGTTATCAAATGGTCTGTCGCAGTTCTCATTGTGCTGATCCTGGTTTTTGGTGTCATTCGTCCCACCCTGAAGAATCTCTCCAGTGGCGGATCTGACACCAAGGAATTAGCACTCGCAGGAGACGAGGACGGCTTGGTAGAATTACAAAAGCTGGGCGACAGTGGAGAGATCGGCGAAAGCGTTGGCCTATCCGCCAGTGGCGAGTTTCTCCTGCCCGGCGCCTCAGAAGGATACGAAAAGCAGATTAACGCGTTGAAAGGCCTGGTAGCAGATGATCCGGGACGGGTTGCACAGGTTGTTCGGCAATGGGTAATGGCAGATGAGTGACGGTAAAGCCGGCGGCGAAAAAAAAGCCCCGCGCAAGGTAAGTCGCGTAGAAGCTGCAGCGGTTCTCCTGATGTCTCTGGGGGAATCGGATGCAGCGCAGGTTCTTAAACATATGGGGCCTAAAGAGGTCCAGCGTGTGGGTGCGGCCATGGCTCAGCTGCAAAATGTGACCCAGGACATGGTGGAGCATATCACCACAGAGTTCCTCGAAGCCGTGGGTGGTCAGACCGGCCTAGGTATTGGTGCTGATGATTATATCCGTACCATGCTGACCCAGGCATTGGGGGAAGATAAAGCTTCAGGTTTGATTGATCGAATTCTGATGGGTGGTAACACGACCGGGTTGGACACCCTTAAATGGATGGAGTCCCGGGCGGTGGCAGACATCATTCGCTACGAACACCCTCAGATTCAGGCCATTGTTATTTCATATCTGGATGCGGACCAATCAGCGGAAGTGCTGTCCAATTTTGACGAAAAAGTTCGTCTGGACATTATTATGCGGGTAGCCTCGCTGGAAACAGTGCAGCCTCAGGCATTGCAGGAACTGAATAGTATTCTAGAACGTCAATTCTCCGGCGGCGCCTCGGCACAGACGAGTAAAATCGGTGGTGTGAAATGTGCCGCCAACATCATGAACTTTATGGACAGCAGTATCGAAGCACCACTGATGGATTCTATTCGGGATATGGATGCTGACCTGGGAACACAGATCGAAGATCTGATGTTTGTCTTTGATAACCTCAAGGATGTGGACGACCGGGGTATCCAGGCGCTGCTGCGTGAAGTCTCTTCTGATAATCTGATTCTGGCGCTGAAGGGTGCCGATGAAGAATTGCAGGAGAAGGTCTTCCGTAATATGTCCAAACGTGCCGCCGAATTACTGCGTGATGATCTTGAAGCTCGCGGTCCGGTACGTATCAGCGAAGTGGAAACTTCACAGAAAGAAATTCTGACAATTGCCCGGCGTATGGCCGATGCTGGTGAGATTATGCTTGGTGGCGCTGGTGAGGAAATGTTGTAATAGGCGTGATGTCTACCCGTGATTCAACAGGCCAGAGACCCACAATGAAGAAGTCTGATCCCAATACACCTCCAGAGCAGTTGACCGCCTATGAGCGCTGGGAGCTGCCGGTGCTGGGAGAGGAGTTTGCCAAACGCGCACGCGACCCCAAAGCCACCAAACCACCCACCGCTGCTGAACTGGAAGGCATTCGTGAATCCGCCTATCAGGAAGGGTTGGAACAGGGTAAAAAGGATGGTTACCAAAAAGGCTACGAAGAAGGTCGTCAATCAGGGCTGGAAGCCGGCAAAGAAGAGGGCCTCAGTATCGGTACTGCCCAGGGTGAAACTGCCGCACTCAAAGCTAAAAGTTCAGAAATTCAGACTCACCTGACACAGCTGGGTGATTTGATGACTGCCCTGCAACTGCCTATTCAGGAATACCAGGAAGAAGTTGAAGAGGCAATGTTGAACCTCATTCTGGCAATTAGCCGGTCTGTCATATTTAGGGATCTGTCATTAGGGCCTGAGCAAATCAAGCCGGTGGTTAGAGAAGCGTTGGCCGCTCTTCCCAACAGTGAAGAGCAAATCACCGTTTATGTGAATCCTGCCGATTTTGACTTTCTGACAGAGCACCTTCCTGCTGAACATGGCTACCGGTATTCCCGTGATGAACGGGTCATGGCCGGAGGCTGCCGAGTGGAAACCCGGCACACCTTGCTCGATTACACTGTGGAAAAACGTTTTCAGGCGGCGGTACAGCAAATGCTCTCCCGTCATAGTGATGAAGTGGTGACAACAGATAGTCACGATTTTACTGATCAAATGGGTGAAATGAGTGACTTTCATCGGGATCTTCTGCAATCCAACGCGGTTGAAGCCGAACAATCACATATGCAGACGGAAAGGGAATATGTGCCAAAAGGAAATGCCCAGGCAGTGGAAGCGCAGGAAACCGAAGCCGGGGAAATTGATGACGACTTCGATATCACTCATGCTGAATTATCCGGATTAGAATCTGAAGAAACCGCAGCAGAAAAACCGGAGCCTGACAAAACTCCATCCTCCCCCATAAATACTTCAGTAGAACCATCTGAAGTAGAACCATCTGAAGTAGAACCACCGGAGTCTGATTCTGATGAATCTGGCTGAACGACTGCGTCAATATCAGAACTATGTTCCACAGCAGGTGCGACCGGAGATTAACGGCAGGCTGACGCGGGTGGTCGGGCTGACTCTGGAAGCCGTAGGCTGTCCCATGACTTTGGGGGAGCGTTGTATGATCGAAGTGCGCGGTGGGCGTCGGGTTGAAGCAGAGGTTGTGGGATTCGCCGAGGACCGCATTTATCTGATGCCTATGGCCGCTGTTGAGGGGCTGCAGCCCGGTGCCCGGGTGATTCCCATGATGGGGGTAGGCCGAATTGCCGTGGGGCATAAGCTGCTTGGGAGGGTATTGAATGGTGCGGGAGAACCTTTGGATGGCAAAGGTCCCATTGAAGCAGACCACCATATTGACCTCTTTGGTGAACCCATCAACCCATTGCATCGCGCACCTATCCGGCAAAAACTGGACGTAGGCATACGCGCCATAAACTCATTGCTCTCTGTTGGTACGGGCCAGCGTCTCGGGTTATTCGCCGGCAGCGGTGTGGGTAAGAGTATGCTGTTGGGTATGATGACCCGGTCCACTACGGCGGATATTACGGTTGTCGGGTTGGTGGGAGAGCGGGGCCGGGAGGTAAAGGAATTTATTGAAGATATTCTCGGTGAAGAAGGGTTGAACCGCTCGGTGGTAGTGGCATCACCGGCAGATGATTCACCTTTGATGCGTCTGCGTGCAGCCGTATTGACCACCCGTATCGCCGAATATTATCGGGACCAGGGTAAAAACGTGCTGCTTTTGATGGACAGCCTCACTCGCTATGCCCAGGCCCAACGGGAGATTGCCCTGTCAGTGGGTGAACCCCCTGCCACTAAGGGGTATCCGCCTTCAGTCTTTGCCAAGCTGCCGCAACTGGTGGAACGGGCGGGTAATGGCAAGCCGGGTTGCGGTTCCATTACAGCGTTTTACACGGTGCTGACGGAAGGTGATGACCAGCAAGATCCAATAGCTGATGCCGCTCGAGCCATTCTTGATGGTCATATTGTGTTAAGCCGCCGTCTGGCAGAAGAGGGGCATTATCCGGCAATTGATGTCGAGGCTTCCATTAGTCGTGTCATGCCACAAATTACGACACCTGAACATCTGCAAAATGCCCAGAAATTCAAACAGCTTTATGCGCGTTTCCAGCAAACACGGGATCTGATCAGTGTCGGTGCTTATGTACCTGGTTCAGATAAGGAAACGGATTACGCCATTGAGCGCTATCCGCATATGCGGAAGTTCCTGCAGCAAAGCTTGCATGAAGGTTCACCATTGGCCGAGAGTATTGAGGGGCTTACCAAGCTCTTTGAGCCTGCACGCCCTCCTTCAGAGAAAGTCGGCCAGGCCGTTCAGCCGCCACAAATTACCCAACCCCGGTAACGGAATCTAGACTATGGCAGTGCCAAAGCGTTCCCAGCGTCTTAAAGTTGTGATCGATATGATCCATCGGGAGGAAGACCAGGAGCGTCAGAAGTTAGGTGAACTCCGCACTCAGTTACAGGCTGCAGAAGCCAAGATCGAACAACTGGTTGCTTACCAGCGTCAGTACCAGAATGAACTGCGGGCCAGCCATGCCACTGTGCAGTCAATACGTCACATTCAGACCTACCATTTGTTTATCAGCAGGTTGGGTACCGCGATTGAGCAGCAGCAACAGCAAACACTGTTGATCCGACAACACATGGATGCTCAAACACTGGTATGGCAAAAAATCTATCAGAAAAGGAAAAACATGGAGGACTACATCGAAAGATGTCGAACGGAAGAGCAGCTGGAAGACGATAAAAAAGAACAACGAAGTCTGGATGACGACATCAGTCGAAGGGCCTTTAAAAAGGCGCACTGACATCACGGCAGGCAATAATTTCCCATGTCATCCATTGGACTTTTGCAGAGATTAAGCTATTGATTAATATTACTGAGTGCTCTGTTCCAGAGTCTGAGTGAAAAGTCTGCAAAGGCAATAGGCAAACTTAGTGAAATTGCCGGAAAGGAAACGTCGGACAGTTGTTGTCAGTCAAATGGGGTTGGGAGAATACTGTTTGCCGCTTAGGGCAATTCAGCTGTCAGGATGCCCGTATTCGCTACCAGATTTTTAGGCTGGAACAGGTCCCAAAATATAAAAAAATAAGGAATAGCCGTGCGTAATCCGTATTCCACATCTAGAATCTGTTCTCAAGTTTGTAATTGCCGGGTACGTTAGGGATATATCCGGATATAGGAGGAAACATGTCTATATCGACCAGTAGATCGCCAAATCAGTCTGAGCTGACGATCAGCATCAAAGGCCGTTTCGATTTCAGTTCCCATCAGGAATTCAGGGATGCCTATGAGAATCCTGAAGGACCTTTTGCGCAATATCGAATAGATATGGCCGAAACAACCTATCTCGATAGCTCGGCCCTGGGTATGTTATTGTTGCTGAGAGATTACGCTGGCGGTGACAGTGCCAGTATTCAAATTGTTAACTGCAATAACGATGTCCGTAAGATTTTGACCATTTCTAATTTTGAGCAACTGTTTGTTATCCAGTAGTCTCAGTATAGGTGCACGCTAAACCCGGCTCGCCCCATTTCACCGAATTGGGCGATGTCTGGGAGAGTTGATATAAGCTGACTTCAATGATGTCTGCAGAAATTTCCCCTGCCGGAACTCAGTTGGCCAAGGCGGCCCATCAATTAGCCAGGGCTAACTATCAAATAGTTGGAATCCCGCCAGCTAAAAATTTAAGAAAGTAACGAGACTTTCCCCATGGCCGTTACGGACCCCGGATCATCCAACCTATCCCCTGATTCAAAAAAACCACCGATTGGCGTTGTCAATTCCTCGCCAGGACCCCTTAAAATACTGATTGCCGACGATAATCATTCCGACCGGCTGATTCTGCAGGCTATCGTAAAACGTCAGGGACATCAGGTTATAACCGCCGTAGATGGTGTAGATGCCATTGAAAAGTTTTCTCAGGAAAGCCCTGACATCATCTTGCTGGATGCACTTATGCCGCGAATGGATGGATTTGACGCGGCAAGAGAAATTAAGCAACTGTCCGGCGAAGATTTGATTCCCATTATTTTTCTGACCTCGTTGAGTGACGCGGAATCGCTGGCGAAATGTCTGGAAGCAGGGGGGGATGACTTTTTATCCAAGCCCTATAACCCTATTATTCTGCAAGCTAAGATCAATGCCTTTAACCGCATGCGACTCATGCACCAGACCCTACAGCAGCAGCGCGATCAGATTGCTGACAATAATGAACATCTGTTGCGGGAACAGGAGGTAGCCAAAAAGGTATTCGACAATGTTGCCCATGCCGGCTGTCTTGGAGCCCATAATATTCGCCATCTGCTGTCTCCGTTGTCCGTATTTAATGGTGATGTATTGCTGGCCTGCCAAAAGCCTTCCGGTGGCATGCATGTCCTGCTGGGAGATTTCACCGGACATGGTTTGCCCGCTGCTATTGGTGCCATGCCCCTGGCAGAAATTTTTTACGGCATGACAACCAAAGGATATGCGCTGTCCGATATTGTCCGTGAGATCAACCTCAAGCTGAAAACCATTCTCCCTATCGGATTTTTTTGCTGCGCCAGTATGGTGGATATCGAGTTTGATGAAAAAAGCATTGAGGTTTGGAGTGGGGGGCTGCCGGATGGGTATTTGTTGCAGAACGGTCAGCTCGTCAAGGTTAGGTCCCGTCATTTACCCCTGGGTATTAAGAGTAATGACAGCTTTGATGCCAGTACTGATCATTTCGAAATGAACGATGGTGACCGTATTTATCTATGGTCGGATGGCATTATTGAAGCCAGTAACGTACAAAATGAGTTTTATGGTGAAGCACGCTTAAGATCTCTGGTGACTCAGCATATCACTTCGGACGACCTGTTCTTTAAAATCCAGCAGGACGTACTGGCTTTTGCCGGGGATTGTGGCCCTGGTGACGATCTCACCATGGCGGAAATCACCATGATGCCCAAGGAAGCTCTCGGTATTCAGGAAAGTGAATCATTGAGTTCCGGCGGGCGCGGTTTGGGTAACTGGGAGATGACCTACCGATTGAGTGATGATTCTCTGGCACGATTTGATCCGGTACCTTTGTTATTGCAGATCGTGATGGAAGTGCCCGGTATGCGTAGCTTCAACGGGGAAATTTTCACAATTATCAGCGAGCTTTATTCCAATGCGCTGGATCATGGTGTCTTGCGCCTGGATTCATCGCTGAAATCCAGCTCAGATGGATTTACCGAATATTACCGGCAGCGAGAGGTTCGTAGCCGGCAGCTGGATGGCCACTATGTCATTATTCATCTGCAGCACCATGGTAACCATCAAAAAGGGGTACTGACCATCAGGGTGGAAGATAGTGGTCCGGGTTTTGATTGCAGTCGTCTGCCGGAAGCGCAGCCATCTGCCAATAAATATTCTGGTCGCGGTGTGGCTTTGCTAAAATCTTTATGCCGCAGAGTGCACTATTATGCGCCCGGGAATATTGTAGAAGTAGAATACGAATGGCCATCCTGAATCTGGTTCTCAGTCTGCTGAACAGCCGACGCTCATTCAGCCCCGGAACCACCAGGGCTTTAGTCACGAGTGCTGTTTAGCTGGCTGATTCTGGCACGAAATCCCTGGTAACTCATGAGAAATGCGGGCTAGACTTGAAACTAAGATGGAAAGTGGCGTATTAAAAGAATTTTAAGTTAAGGCAGGAACATGAGTGATATGACACAACATCTTGACGAGTCCACCTTGTCAGAGTTGCGCGAGATGATGGATGGCGAATTCGAATTTTTAATCAGTACTTTCATTGAAGATTCGCGGCAGCGTCTGGAGGTCATCCGTGACACCCTGAATGACCCGGGAGCATTTTCCCGCGCATGCCACAGCCTCAAGGGTAGTGCCACCAACCTCGGACTACCGCGGCTTTCGGAACTTTGCCGTGAAGGCGAAGAACTGGGCCGTGAAGGCGAAGAGCTAGGTCATACCGGTCGCATTGTCGCGGGCGATGATCTGGTGAGTCGTATCGAATCAGAGTTCGATGAGGTAGTGCAAAGGCTACAGGACTATATCTGATTTATTTCTATCGCCCTGAAATACATTCGGGGACCATATTACCCGCCGACGAATGCTGTCTGAAATCCCCCTCAAATTTATTGGCCCATTCTGTGCATAAACCTCAGGAAACAGATTGAATTGCCGGGTGAAACGATGGTCACCCGAACTTGATCAATGTGAATGAGGCCGTTATGACAGCAACATCCTCCACAGCTTTGTTGGATCTTGGTAATACACAAATCACGAAAGGGAAAGCAGCTTCAAAATCTCTGTTTGATCACTCTAACAATTTGATCAATAAAGAAAAAAACTTTTCCTCGATTTATAGTGAAAAAATGCAGGCAGAGGATCGGCCTGAGGACCGTGTCGCCCCGGAAAAGTCGCCGCAACGTCCTGATCCCGCAACGGCGAAGTCTCAACGGAACGATAACCGGACTAATGAAAAGTATAAAAAAGATGACTCTATAAGGAAGGAAGAGTCTGCCAGCGGTGAAAATTTGCCGACGGAGCAGGCCGCTATGGCGACGGCCTCAATGGATAAGACTCACGCTTGCGCAGAAACTGATTCTGTGGAGGCTGATGAGGACTGCAGCAGTGAACAGGCGTTGGGGGTGGCAGGCCCGGTAGCCGTTACAGATCAGAACACCGACGCAATGTTGATGCAAAGCGAAGCCGGAATAGTGGATTTGGAACTTAATGAGGCAGAACTGGAGCAGTTGGCCGACACTTTAACGCAGGGCGAATTTGTAGGTGATTCAGCTAATGGAAGTAAGGTTGAAGACTTTATTGCCGCGTTGGCAACCATATATGCCGGAGCTTCAGTCGCAGATTCAGATTCGCTGGAAGGTGACATGGTATTGCCGAACGAAGCGGCTTCTGGAAGTACCAAAAAGTCTTTGGGACAATTGCTGCAAAATCTAATTCAAGGTCAGAGTAGCGGTGAGTCCGGATCGCAGCAAGGCAAAGGCGCAGAAGTATCAGAACTGTTCAAGGAAATGATCGGCAAGGTTATGGCCAAGGGAACTGCTGTGGCAGGCGAAGCTGATGCTGAGAATCTTGATTCGGTTCTGACTAAGCTTGTTGAAGGAACACAGGCGAAATCTCCCACTCAGAATATTGTGCCGGGTCAGTTGGCCATGCAGATGAACTCTGCGCGATCAGATGCTGCCCTGAATCTGCCTTACGTTACCAGCATGCAACAGGCTGTGGACCACCCGGAGTTTAAAGATGGGATGGCGCAGAAGTTGGTTTGGATGGTTGGTCAGAACATACAAAGCGCCAAAGTTCATTTGAATCCTGCCGAACTGGGTCCTATAGAAATGAAGATTCAGGTGACCAAGGACCAGGCTCATATCCAGGTTCACAGCCCCCATGCGGTCACTAGAGACCTGATGGAGGGAACCGTACACCGGCTTCGCGAGATGTTGGCCGAACAGGGGATAGAACTGTCTCAGTTTGATGTGTCCAGCCAGCAGGGTCAGGAATCCGGTAATGGCAGTAGCCGCGGCAATGAGGAAGGAAGCTTTGCCGGTCGAGAATTGCTGGAATCTGATGTGCAGGTAGTGGAGCAGTCGTTAGCTTCTGATCAGCTGGTAGATACCTACGTCTGATCATATTTTGAACGTGGTAATGGCGGATTTCTTTAACTTTTTTCGCAGATAAATCAAAGGAATGGGCTACACTTAGCAAAGTGGACGCGGGGGCTGCAATAGGCTCCGATTGATTGACGCGGCGTTTGAATTTGCTGCAAAACTGCTGAGGTAGGCTGGAAAAGTCATGGCGAAAGATGAAAAAGCTAAACCATCGAGAGCGGGTGGAGGCTCAAGTAAAAAACTGGTTATTATTATCGCAATTGTGACAATTATTGCGGTTGGAGCCAGCGTTGGTGTGACCTGGTATTTATTGTCCGGAAGTTCCAGTGAAGAAGAGCCGCTTGATTCCACAGAGACTGCTCCAACCAAGGCTCCTGCAGCGTACGTGGATCTTAAACCCGCGATCATTGTGACTTATGATGTGGGTGGCCGGCAACGCTATATGCAGGCATCACTGACGCTGATGACCCGGAACCCCAAGGTCCTCGCGGCGGTAGAATTGCATATGCCGGTGATACGTAACAAGTTGCTGAATGTATTCGGCAGCCGGAATTTTGATGATCTGCAAACCAATGAAGGTAAATTGGCGATGCAGCAAGAAGCACTAACCGTGATTAACGAAGTGGTTAAATCACAAGGTGTTGAAGGTGAAGTGGAAAAAGTACTTTATACCAATCTGGTATTGCAGTAGGGAACAGCTCTGTAAGCAGGGCAATGCAAGAAAGAGCAGAGTAAGAAAGAACAGTGCAAGAAGTAGTACAATGCCCAAAGTGTTCCAACATAATGCTGTGTTGGGTGAAATTTCGGAAAAGGTAGTGCGCGGTGCAAGACTTATTATCGCAAGACGAAATTGATGCACTCCTTCACGGTGTCGATGACGGCGACATAGACACCGATGAGGAAGTGGATGCGTCAGGGGTCAAGAATTATGACTTGACCAGCCAGGACCGCATTGTTCGTGGGCGCATGCCGACTCTGGAAATGATCAATGAACGCTTTGCCCGCTATACCCGAATCAGCCTGTTTAACCTGCTACGCAGAAGTGCGGACGTTGCCTCAGGCGGCGTTCAGATTCTGAAGTTTGGCGAATACATCCACACACTGTACGTGCCAACCAGTCTTAATTTAGTCAAAATCCGGCCGCTACGGGGCACAGGGTTGTTTATTCTGGATGCCAAACTGGTATTTAAGCTGGTAGACAATTTCTTTGGTGGCGACGGACGTCATGCCAAAATTGAAGGCCGGGAGTTTACCCCAACAGAAATCCGTATTGTCCAGATGGTATTGGAGCAGGTCTTTATTGATATGAAAGAAGCCTGGAATGCGGTGATGAAGGTTGATTTTGAATACACCGGTTCGGAAGTAAACCCCGCGATGGCCAACATCGTCAGCCCTAGTGAAGTGGTGGTGGTCAGTACTTTTCATATTGAACTGGATGGCGGCGGCGGTGATATGCATGTTGCGTTACCATACTCCATGATTGAGCCTATTAGGGAAGTGCTGGACGCGGGTGTGCAAAGTGATGTTGATGATGTGGATGAGCGCTGGATTACCGCGCTGCAACAAGACATTCTGGATGCCAAAGTCCCTCTGAATGCTGCCGTAGTCAAGCAACAGATCTCGTTACGGCAATTGTCCAATCTCAAAGCCGGTGATGTGATTCCGGTAGAACTGCCCGAGACGGTGACGGTGACGGCTAACGGTGTACCGATTCTTTCCGCCAAAGTAGGGCAGTGTAATGAAAGTCTGGCACTGAAAATTGTCGAAAAGATCAAACGTACCACCGGTAGTGGTGGAACAATGTTGAAGGAGGCAGAATGGCTGAAGAAAAGCATGACCAAGAAGACGACTTGAGCGGCGCAGAGTCAGCGGAAGATCAGGCTCTGGCCGATGAATGGGCTGCCGCCCTCGAACAGCAGACAGATGAAGAAGAAAAGGAAGAAAGTGTGGAAGATGAATGGGCGGCTGCAATGGCAGAAGCCGAGGGTGTTGAAAGCACTGTTGCCGCAGCCGACGAAGATGTACGTCAGGCTCCGATGGAAAATTTCAGTGGTGTATTGGAACCGGCTCCCGGTGCGCCTGATCTGGATGTGATTCTGGACATACCTGTCACCATATCAATGGAGGTAGGCAATACCCAGATCGCGATTCGCAATTTATTGCAGCTAAACCAGGGTTCTGTAATTGAACTGGACCGGCTGGCAGGTGAGCCACTGGATGTGCTGGTTAATGGTACCCTCATCGCCCACGGTGAGGTGGTCATGGTAAACGAAAAATTCGGTATTCGCCTGACAGATGTAATCAGCCCGACTGAACGTATCAAGAAATTGCGGGGTTAGATGGCTGCTATTAACAGACTGATGACATTTATCTGGCTGCTGTTTTGGCTGGCCCTCAGCAGTATCAGCCAGGCCGCAGAGCAAGCAACGCCACCTGCATCACCTTCGGGCGTGGAGGGGGGGCAGGTCCTGGAAGTGGTGGGCGCCCTGATTATTGTGGTGCTGGCCATTTTGGGCGTGGCCTGGTTTAGCAAGCGTTTTACCGGACTTACGCCTCATAACCACCAGGGGCTCAAGACAGTTGCCGTACTCCCGGTTGGTACTCGCGAACGCATTGCTCTGGTGCAGGTTGGCGAGCGTCAATTACTCGTCGGTATCACACCGCAACAAATTTCTACGCTCCTCGTATTGGATGAACCCCTAGATATGTCGCCGTCTGGCGGCGAGTTTGCACGAAAGTTGCAATCCCTTCTGCGTCGTAATGAAAACGAGGCAGAAGGCGAAGCGAATGGTGCGCAATAGGTGGTTTAAAGCCGCAGTAATTTTTATTCTGGCAGTATCCCCGGCGATAGCTTCCGCTGCTATTCAGGGACTGCCTGCCGTCAAAATGGTGACCAACCCCGACGGCACTCAGGAATTTTCGGTGACGCTCCAGATTCTGGCGTTGATGACGGCGCTCACCTTTATCCCCGCTTTCATGATGATGATGACTTCGTTTACCCGCATCATCATAGTGTTCTCCATTCTGCGTCAGGCTCTAGGATTACAACAGACACCTTCAAACCAGATTGTCGTGGGCCTATCACTGTTCCTGACGTTTTTTATCATGGGGCCTGTCTTCGAGCGTGCCAATGAAGATGGTCTGCAGCCATACCTGGCAGAAGAGCTTCCTGCCATGGAGGCGGTTGCAGCTGCCAGTCAGCCTTTTCGGGAGTTTATGTTGGCCCAGACACGGGAAGCAGATATCGGCCTCTTCGTGCGAATCGCCAGAGCGGAAGGGCAGTACGAGAACCCCCAAGATGTTCCCTTCAGAATATTATTGCCGGCCTTCGTAACCAGCGAGCTGAAAACCGCATTCCAAATCGGTTTCATGGTGTTTATCCCCTTTCTGATTATCGACATGGTTGTCGCGAGCGTACTGATGGCCATGGGGATGATGATGCTGTCTCCGATCATTATTTCACTGCCTTTTAAAATCATGTTGTTTGTACTCATTGATGGGTGGTCGCTCATTATGGGAACGCTGGCCGCCAGTTTTGGCATGTAGCTGCTGGTAAAGGAGAATCTGCAATGACCCCGGAAGTTGTACTCGATATTTTTCGCGAAGCCTTATGGCTGATTGTGGTCCTGGTCACCTTGATCGTGGCCCCCGCCCTGGTGGTGGGTTTGCTGGTGAGTATTTTTCAGGCAGCCACTCAAATCAATGAACAAACCCTGAGTTTTCTGCCCCGGCTGTTAGTGACCTTGATTGTGATTATCGTGGCGGGCCCCTACATGTTGGAAAGGATCATGAGCTATACCAACATGCTGATCACCAATATCCCCATGGTTATTGGTTAGCGCTGCCGCCGTGGTTGATGGTAGTGCTGTGATTGATGATGGTGCAGAGGTAAACGGTGGCTTTGTGGTCGTTGGCAAAAAGGTATAAATCCCGGTCATGATCGAGTGGACAGACCAGCAAATTGGAATGATCGTCGGTGCCCATCTGTGGCCGCTGTTTCGTATTTCAAGTTTTTTAATGACAGCTCCTATTTTAGGGACACAGATTGTCCCTGCACGTACCCGGCTGGTGCTGGCATTGTTATTTTCAGTGGTGATTGTACCCACGCTGCCGACGCCTCCAGCGGTCGATCCACTGAGTCTGAACGCGGTTTCGATCATCTCACAGCAAGTCATTATCGGCCTTGCGATGGGGTTTGCGGTGCAAATGCTGTTTCAGTTGTTTGTCATTGCCGGACAGATGCTGGCGATGCAGATGGGCCTTGGATTTGCTGCCATGGTGGACCCCACCAATGGGATATCCGTGACCGCGCTGAGTCAGTTTTATCTGATGCTGATCACGCTGTTGTTTCTTGCCATGAACGGGCATCTGGTGATGTTTGAGGTGATGATTGAGAGCTTCACAATACTACCAATTGGCGAAACCGGTATGGAGGCCATGACCTTCTGGTACCTGGCTTCCCGCATCAGTTGGATGTTTGCCGGAGCCCTGACCATAGCTTTACCGGCG
Source organism: Hahella sp. (assembly GCA_050299855.1). Lineage (GTDB taxonomy): Bacteria > Pseudomonadota > Gammaproteobacteria > Pseudomonadales > Oleiphilaceae > Hahella. The sequence goes on along the minus strand of JBNKWQ010000051.1, from coordinate 125,895 downwards.
GTTACAGCGGTGTTTATTGTGAACATTTCTTTTGGGGTCATGACCCGTGCGGCACCGCAGATGAATATCTTTTCCATTGGCTTTCCATTGACGGTCATCTTCGGATTACTGGTTTTCTGGATTGCGGTGGGTGGCATCATTCCTCAGTTTACCAACTTCAGTGAAGCCACCTTTCATTTCATGCGTGCCATGTTACTGGTCGCGCCCTAGCGTGAGGGTCGTTTGTGGCAGATAACGACAGTAGTCAGGAAAAGACCGAAGAACCCACCGGGCGAAAACTTGAGAAGGCCCGGGAGGAAGGCCAGGTTGCGCGTTCCAAAGAACTGGGCACCATGGCGATTCTTATGTCCGCAGCGGTGGCATTTCTGGTGTTTGGACCCGCATTGGGGAAAACCCTGGAAAATATATTGCGCTACAGTTTCTCCATGACAAGGGAAGAAATCTTTGATCCTGCCAGACCTGTCATCCATTTAGGCGCCATGGCTCAGGAAGCCGCATTGGCACTGACACCATTCATGCTCATTCTGCTGATCGCCAGCATAGTCGGCAATACGGCGCTGGGTGGTATTCTGTTCAGCGGCAAAAGCCTGCTGCCGAAATTCAGCCGTCTTAACCCTCTTGAGGGATTGAAACGGATGTTCTCGTTAAAGTCGCTGATGGAGCTGTTCAAGGCGGTTATCAAGACACTGCTGGTTGGCGGGGTAGGGGGGCTGTTGCTGAATAACGCTATCCCGAGTCTGCTGGACATGTCGATGCAGGATCCGATGCTGAGCATCTTTCATGCCCTGAAACTGATGACCTGGAGCTTCTTTTTTCTGTCCTGTTCATTGATCCTGATTGCGATGGTCGATATTCCCTTCCAGATATACGACAACAACCAAAAATTGCGTATGACCAAACAGGAAGTGAAGGATGAATACAAGGATACGGAAGGGAAACCGGAGGTTAAGCGCCGGATCAGGCAACTGCAGTATGAAATGACACAGCGGCGTATGCTGCAGGAAGTGCCGAAGGCAGATGTGGTTATTACCAACCCCACGCATTTCTCGGTGGCATTGAAATACAATTCCAAGACCATGCAGGCACCGGTGGTCGTGGCCAAAGGTGCTGACCATATGGCGATGAAAATCAGGGAAATCGCCAGAGCCCATGATGTAGAACTGGTAGAGACTCCGCCACTGACCAGGGCGATTTACTACCATGCTGACATTGACGAGGAAATCCCCTCCGGGCTTTATCTGGCGGTCGCCCAGGTACTGGCGTACGTATTCCAGCTCCGCCGTTATCGCCGCGGTTTTGGTAAGCGTCCAGGCAAGATTCCTGATTTTGAAATTCCCAGTCACTTGCGTCAAGAGAGCTAAGGTCGGTTTTCACTTATTCGAGGAGAGCGAGTCCCATTTGGAGATATCCAATTAACAGGCCCTGACTTTTTCCTGGCCCCGGATATCTGCCGGCCCTATTTCGAAAGGAGATCGGGAACTAAGGCACGATTTCTGCAGTACACCTTAAAAACCGGTAGTTGATGTCAAAGATTTGGCGTCATGTGTTGAACAAAGGTGTGATATGGATCGAGCGGCAACACTGACCAATTTCAGAAGTCTGGCACATGGGAATCTGGGTATTCCTTTGCTGCTCATGGTCTTGCTGGGCATGATGACTTTGCCCATTCCGCCATTCCTGCTGGATGTCACTTTCACTTTCAATATTGCGTTGTCCATTGTCATCCTCATGGTGTGTGTTTATGCCATGCGCCCCATGGACTTTGCCATTTTTCCGACGGTATTGCTGGTGGCCACATTGCTGCGGCTGGCTCTGAACGTTGCTTCTACCCGCGTCGTGCTGTTGGAAGGTCATGAAGGTGGGGATGCCGCAGGTAAGGTAATTGAAGCCTTCGGGGCGGTCCTGATCGGCGGGAACTATGCCGTTGGTATTGTGGTCTTCGCTATTCTGATGATTATCAACTTTGTGGTGGTCACCAAGGGAGCGGGGCGTGTTTCTGAAGTCAGCGCTCGTTTTACCCTGGATGCCATGCCTGGTAAACAGATGGCAATCGACGCCGATCTGAATGCGGGTCTGATTGACCAGGATGAGGCCAAGCATCGGCGTACTGAAATCGCGTCTGAAGCAGACTTTTACGGCTCCATGGACGGTGCCAGCAAATTTGTGCGCGGTGATGCCGTAGCAGGACTTCTGATTTTAGCGATTAACTTACTGGGCGGTATCAGCATCGGCATGTTGCAACACGATCTGGAGTTCAGCGATGCGATGCAAAAATATGCCCTCCTGACCATCGGTGATGGTCTGGTGGCGCAGATTCCGTCCTTATTGCTGTCTTCCGCAGCCGCCATCATGGTCACCCGTGTCAGTAGTGAGCAGGATATGGGTACCCAGGTCATCAGGCAGATGTTCAATGCCCCGAAGGCGCTGGGAATTCCTGCCGTTATCCTGTTCATCATGGGGATAATCCCCGGTATGCCTCATGTGGCATTTCTCGGGTTGTCAGCCATTGCCGGCGCTGGATCTTTCCTGATCTGGAAACGGGCTCAAGAAGCAGAGCAAGTCGATGAGGGGGTGATTCCTGCACCCCGCAGAGGTGCTCCCGGGGCACCGGGTGGTCCTGGTTTGCCTGGCGGTGAGGCGGCTCCGGCGATAAAAGCACCGGAAACCAAAGAGCTAGGTTGGGATGATGTGGTCAATGTGGACATTATCGGTCTGGAGGTCGGCTATCGCCTGATACCATTGGTAGACAAATCCCAGGGTGGCCAATTACTGGCCCGCATTAAAGGCGTGCGCAAAAAGCTTTCCCAGGAATTGGGATTCCTGATGCCTTCTGTGCATATCCGCGACAACCTTGACCTGATGCCGAACTTTTATCGCATCACCTTAATGGGGGTCACCATCGCAGAAGCGGAAATTCATCCGGACCGGGAAATGGCGATCAACCCCGGCCAGGTTTTCGGCAAGCTGGAAGGCATCGAAACCAAAGACCCCGCGTTTGGGTTGGAGGCCATCTGGATTGACTCCAGCCAGAAAGAACAGGCTCAGACCCTTGGCTATACGGTGGTCGATGCCAGTACCGTGGTCGCCACTCACCTGAATCAGGTGCTGAACAAACATGCCTACGAGTTACTGGGGCATGAAGAAGTGCAGCAGTGGCTGGAACAGCTTGGCCGCAGTGCTTCGAAACTTGCAGAGGAGTTGGTTCCGAATACGGTTTCCGTCAGTACTTTGTTGAAAGTGCTGCAGAACCTGTTGCAGGAAGATGTCCCGGTGCGGGATATGAGAAGTATTGCTGAAGCTATTGTTAATACCACACCGAAAACCCAGGACGCCAATATCCTGACCGCCTCAGTACGGGCATCGCTGCGCCGGTTGATCGTACAAAGCATTATCGGTAATGAAAATGAATTGCCGGTCATTACGCTGGATCCGGGTCTGGAACAGCTCCTTCTTAAATCTATGCAGCAAGCTCAGCAAGCGGGTGGCATGGACGATATTGGTCTGATTATGGAGCCGAGCATGATGGAAAAACTTCAGCGCTCACTTTCTGATGCAGCACAGAGACAAGAAATGTTGGGCAAGCCGGCTATCTTGCTGGTATCCAACGCGTTGCGGTCAGTACTGTCGAAATTCGTACGTATGGGCGTGGAGCGTATGCACGTGCTGGCCTACCAGGAAGTGCCGGACAACAAACAGATAACGATTGTGGCCACGATTAGTGGTTAACGGATAAACGGTTAATGGATAAAAGGCAAATTGGTTGAGGCAACTGATATGAAAATGAAACGATTCTTTGCAGCCAGTATGCAATTGGCACTTAAGGACATCCGCGATGAGCTGGGTGCTGACGCAGTTATACTATCCAGCAAGAAAACCGATGGTGGTGTCGAAGTAATCTGTGCTCTGAATTATGACGAAGCCGTGGCCAGGGAACAGATGCCTCTGCAGCAACGTGCCTCGGCGACCTCTTCCAGCATTGCCAAGGAAACGGCAGCCAGACATACGCAACTGGAAAATGAAATGGTACGGGTGCGCTCGCGTATCGAAGCCATTCGCCAACAGACTCCTGTGACAGAATCTGCTGTCCAGGCTAACCCTGAACCTGTACGGCAAGCCGCCCCTGAGACCGGACATATGATAGCTGAGATGCGCGAGGAAATACTGCAGCTACGAAATATGATCCAAGGGCAAAATCCGTTTCAGCAAACACTTATGGGGGGCATCCATTCTCCCCAACCGGAGTCAAATACTGGTGTCCAGTCCTCCGTCCAGACCGGGGTTCAGGCCAAGGTCCAGAATCGCGAAATAGTGCAGCGCCTGCAGACCATGGGTGTGTTTCCAGAATTGCATGATGTTCTGATGGCCAAACTGGACCAGAGCAAAGGAGTGGAAGAACAGTGGCGCAGTCTTCTGGCGAGGCTGGCTCACGGGCTGCGTACTGAAGAACAGGAAATTATGGACCAGGAAGGTAATATTGTCCTGGTTGGTCCCACTGGCGCTGGTAAAACCACCACTATCGCCAAAATTGCTGCCCGCTTTGTGCAAAAGTATGGCAATAGTAAACTGGCACTGGTAACTACGGATCGCTTTAGAGTTGCCGGAACCCAGCAACTGCAGTCATTTGGCCGCCTGCTTAATGTGCCGGTGATTGTTGTTGATGAACGCCGTAGATTGGATGAAGTACTTGACGAATTGGCTGACAAACGCCTCATTCTGATTGATACCGCCGGATTGAACCCTCATGATCCCAACTGGGAGGTACAACGTCAGGATCTTAAAGTTGAGCGTCACGAGTTAAGGAACTATCTTGTATTATCTGCGGTTAACCAGCCACAGGTTATGAAATCCACCTACCATTACTATAAGATGCTCGGCCTGACCGGTTGCATGATGACTAAAATAGATGAGGCGATCAGTCTGGGAGAGGTGATGAGTATGGCGATCGTCAACCGGTTGCCGGTAACCTATTACACTGACGGCCAGCAGATTCCCAAAGATTTGCATCACGCCCGCTCCCACGCATTGGTCGTGCGGGCTGTCTCATTGTTGCAGCAGGCTTCTGACTGGGAAAAACAGACAAAATCGTCGCTGGAAGCTATGCAGAATCTGGTCGTCTGAGCTGGCGCCGGGCGGCAGTTCGGGATTGGTAATGGCAATGCAACAGACAATCTGGTCGAACCTGAAGGTTGCTCCGGCAAAAAACGAGCTGAATATTCGGGTTGAATTGTAAGGAGAAGTATACCGGTATGAACAATGTACATCCGGTTCAAGTCATCGCAATTACCGGCGGTAAAGGCGGTGTGGGCAAGAGTAACGTATCCATTAATACGGCCATGGCGCTGGCGGAGCTGGGTCGTCGCGTGGTGGTATTGGATGCTGATCTCGGGCTTGCCAATATTGATGTGCTCTTGGGTATTACCGCCTCCCGCAATATTGGCGACGTACTATCCGGCGAATGTACGCTTCAAGAGGTGATGGTCGATGGTCCTGGTGGCATCAGGATCGTTCCTGCATCATCCGGTATCCAGCAGCTGACACAGCTTTCCGCGTTGGAACATGCAGGCCTGATCAATGCTTTCAGTGAAATCAGTGATGAGCTTGATGTGTTAATCATTGACACCGCCGCCGGTATTTCCGAACAGGTGCTTTCTTTTGCCAGAGCCGCACAGGAAATCCTAATGGTGGTGTGTGATGAACCAACCTCTATTACCGATTGTTACGCGGTCATCAAGCTGCTCAATAAGAATCATGATTTATTCCGCTTTCGGGTGCTGGCCAATATGGTTCGGTCACCGGAAGAAGGGCGCAATCTCTTCAATAAACTGACCCGAGTAACCGAGCGCTTTTTAGAAGTTGCGCTACAATATGAAGGCAGTATCCCATTTGACGAACAAGTGCGAAAAGCCGTCCAGCGGCAACGTCCCGTGTATGAGGCTTATCCTCGTTCCAAGGCCTCGCTGGCGTTTAAACAGCTGGCTCAGCGAGTGGATAACTGGCCGCTACCTACAGGCCCCAGGGGTAATCTGGAGTTTTTTGTGGAACGGCTGGTTCAGCACTGATCTGGTAGTGGTACAGCGTTTGCCATCTCAAGGATCCACTAACCCAAGAATATGCACGTGGCGAATTCTTATATGATATACAGCGATGCCGGAAGTCAGCGCGCAGACCTGTTAATCCAGCAATACTCCCCTTTGGTTAAGCGTATTGCACACCATCTGATCGCCCGCCTTCCTGCCAGTGTACAGGTAGAGGATCTGATCCAATCCGGGATGATAGGGCTGCTGGAAGCAGCGCATAAGTATGATGCCCGTAAGGGCGCTTCCTTTGAAACATATGCCGGTATTCGCATACGCGGCGCTATGATGGATGAAATCCGTAAGGGAGACTGGGTGCCGCGGTCAGTACATCGTAATGCCCGGAATATTGCCAAGGCGATACACGAAATAGAAGCCCGTACTGGGCGCGATGCACAGGACCATGAGGTTGCAAAGGAACTGGGTGTTAGTCTGGAGCAGTATTACAGCACTGTGAGAGATGCGTCCGCCGGGCGCTTGTTCAGTCTTGATGAAATGGGGTTTGATGGCGATCAGGACTCTCTGGGAGAAGATTCCCATAATTCCAATCCACTAAGCGGAATCGAGAACGAAGCCTTTGTGCAGAAATTGACAGCTGCTATTGATGCCTTACCCGAAAGGGAGAAGCTGGTTTTGTCTCTGTATTATGATGAAGAGCTCAATCTGAAGGAAATTGGACAGGTGCTTGAGGTGAGTGAATCCCGGGTAAGCCAGATCCACTCCCAGGCGACAATGCGACTAAGATCGCGCCTTTCTGAATGGACGGATCGCTAATCGCGGACTATAGTCTGCGCGCTCTTTCTTTCTGAAATATTGCGTGCCATTTGGTAGTGGCAGTGTCCCCAAGGAAGTAGAGTGCTTGGCACCGCTTATAATAGCGTTATCAATTATTTTTATTGGAGCGCCCTAAAAACTGGATAGTCCTCGATCTGCGTCTAGACTTACCCAGTAGGGCAATGAAATCAAAGAGTTTCCAACGTCGCCATTGTGGAGGTTACATTGGACAAGAATATGAAAATCCTTGTTGTCGACGATTTTTCGACCATGAGGAGAATTATCAAAAACCTGCTCCGGGATCTTGGTTTTACCAATACCGAAGAAGCAGATGATGGACAGACAGCACTGCCCATGCTCAAAACCGGGAAATTTGATTTTCTGGTGACAGATTGGAATATGCCAGGCATGACGGGTATCGAATTGCTGCAGGCAGTACGAGCGGATGACAGTCTCAAAAACTTGCCTGTACTGATGGTTACTGCCGAGGCAAAAAGGGATCAGATCGTTGCAGCCGCACAAGCCGGGGTTAATGGCTATGTTGTCAAGCCTTTTACGGCGGCTGTGTTGAAAGAAAAAATTGAAAAAATCTTTGAGCGAATCGATTGACGAGTGGATAGATTGATCAGTCCCAAAATGAGAAATAACAATGGATAAAAAACCCGATTTCGGCGAGCAAGCGTTGCTGAGTGAACAGGCTTCATCATTGATGGAGTTTGTGTCCGCCGGTAACTATGCGGAAGCGATGAGGGTAATCTCAGAACTGAATGAAACGCGGGACCGCACTTTATTCTATGAAGTCGGCAAGCTTACTCGTTCTCTACACGAGGCTATTCGTAGATTTGAGATAGATATCGGCACCGCCCAACAGCGGGAAGAAATGTCAAAAATTGCCGATGCTTCAGACCGTCTCGCTTATGTGGTCGATATGACCAGCAAAGCCGCAAACAAAACCATGGACCTGGTAGAAGAAACTATGCCTTTGGCCATTGATATCCGTAATGAAGCGGATGAGCTGAAGGAAGCATGGGGGCGTTTGAGACGCCGCGAAATGGACCCTTCGGAATTCCGGGAACTATACAAGCGTATCGATAAGTTTTTCGCAGAACTCTCAGCCAACAGTAACAAGGTGCACGCTAATCTTTCGGACATTCTGCTGGCGCAGGATTTTCAGGACTTGACCGGGCAGGTTATTCAGAAAGTCACCACGCTGGTACGTGAAGTGGAAGAGAATTTGGTTAACCTGGTGGCTATGGCCGGTAAGGTTGATCGGATAACCGGCATTCAGCATGAGTTGAAAGCAGAACAAAAAGATATAACTAAGGGGCTAGGCCCGCAGATTAATACTGAAGGCCGCTCAGATGTCGTTTCCAGCCAGGATGATGTAGACGACCTGTTATCAAGCCTTGGTTTCTGAGGAGCAGGTGAATGGGGTTCGAAGCCGACGAAGAAATTCTGCAGGACTTTTTAGTCGAAGCAGGCGAAATTCTGGAACAGCTGTCCGAGCAACTTGTCGAACTGGAGCAGAATCCGGAAGATAAAGATTTACTTAACGCTATCTTTCGTGGCTTTCATACCGTTAAGGGTGGCGCAGGATTTCTGCAACTGGAAGCCCTGGTGGCGTGCTGCCATGTGGCTGAAAACGTGTTCGACCTGTTGCGGAACGGGCAACTGACGGTTAACTCCGAACTTATGGATGTGGTATTGCAGACACTTGATGTCGTCAATGTCATGTTTGATGAAGTGAAAAGCCGCGAACCTATTACACCTGCCGATCCAGCCCTGATTCATGCCCTGGAATGTTTGGTCAAAGGCGAGCCACTGCCTTCATCCGCGGGGGCTGATGAAGCCTATGAGGAAACCTACGAAGAGGATACAGCAGAGTCTGCTGATGCGCCGGTAAGCGAAGGCGATATCACGGACGACGAGTTCGAAAACCTGCTCAATGCTCTGGATGATGGTGAGGCCACTGAACCTGCTGATTCTGCAGAGGTTGCCGGTGAGGCCGCCGGAGCCTCTGACAGCGATGAAATTTCCGAAGACGAATTTGAGGCCCTGCTTGATCAGCTTCATGGACCAGGCAAATTTGGAGGGGCCGCCGAGTCAGCACCTGCCGCCCCTAAAGCAGGGAAAGCCGAAAAAGCCGAAGCAGCACCCTCCGCAGCCAATAATAGTGATGAAATCACAGATGATGAATTCGAAAATCTGCTGGACGAATTGCACGGAAAGGGTAAGTTTGATGGTGCTACTGCAAAGTCGACTCCAGCCAAGCCATCACCATCTGACCAAGAGACTTCAGCAGAGCCTGAAGCGACGGGCTCCGGCGATGATTCAGGTCTGATAACAGATGATGAATTCGAGAAACTGCTGGACGACCTACACGGAAAGGGTAAGGGGCCTGGCATAGGCGAGGGTGGTAAAACTCCCGCCAAGCCTGCCGCTAAACCTGCGGCAAAAGCCGCAGCCAAGCCCGCACCTAAGCCGACACCCAAGCCCGCACCCCAACCAGAACCTTCAGAGAGTCCTGCACTGGCCAAAGCGGCCGCCAGCGCCCCCAAGGACGCACAGCAGGGTAGCATCGCTACTGAGACCACTGTGCGGGTAGACACCAAACGTCTCGATGACATCATGAATATGGTGGGCGAGTTGGTGCTGGTAAGAAACCGACTCAAGCGCTTGGGTGAAGAATTCGCTGATGAGAATATGAGCAAAGCAGTGTCCAATCTGGACGTTGTGACTACGGATTTGCAATCTGCCGTGATGCAAACCCGCATGCAGCCAATCAAAAAAGTTTTTGGCCGCTTCCCGCGGGTGGTGAGGGACCTGGCTCGCAACCTCAAAAAAGAGGTTAACCTGGTGCTTAAAGGGGAAGACACCGACCTCGATAAGAATCTGGTGGAAGCATTGTCTGATCCTTTGGTTCACTTGGTGCGTAATGCTGTTGATCACGGTATTGAGGCACCGGATATTCGTGAAAGCAATGGAAAGCCCCGTGTGGGTCGAGTGGTTCTGGCAGCCGAACAGGAAGGGGATCATATTCTGCTATCCATTGAAGATGATGGGGCGGGAATGGATCCGGTAGTCCTGCGCCAGAAGGCCGTAGAAAAAGGTATTTATGAGGTAGATGCTGCGGAGCGTCTAACTGACACTGAAGCTTATAACCTTATCTTTGCCCCAGGCTTTTCCACCAAGACTGAGATTTCTGATGTCTCAGGTCGTGGTGTGGGCATGGATGTAGTGAAAACCAAAATCACCCAGTTGAACGGGACTATTCATATTGAATCCGTTCTTGGCAAAGGTTCACGACTGATCATCAAAGTGCCTTTGACTCTGGCCATCATGCCGACGTTGATGGTGACACTGGAAGCTCAGGCCTTTGCGTTTCCATTGGTAAGCGTTGTCGAAATATTCCACCTCGATCTAACCAAGACCAACATTGTTGATGGTCAGGAATGTATTGTGGTACGGGAAAATGTTTACCCACTTTTCCATATCAAGCGCTGGCTGGTTAGAGGCGCCCAGTCTGAAAAATCCAGCAAGGCCGGGCATGTGGTTATTGTTTCGGTCGGTACCAAGCGGGTTGGGCTGGTGGTGGACCAATTGGTGGGGCAGGAAGAAGTGGTCATCAAGCCATTAGGTAAAATGCTGCACGGTACGGCTGGTATGGCCGGTGCCACAATAACCGGCGATGGTAGGATTGCCCTGATTCTGGATATTCCCAGCTTGTTGGGCCGCTACTCCAAGTCCAGCAAGGTGTTTGGCCGTCCGTCCTTTAAGGACGATGAAGCGGATTTCGACGGCATGTCAGATCCCTCCCAACCAGCCGCCTCGATAGGCTAGCGGGAATTGATTGGGATTCAGGGACGCTTAGGGTGTTTCTCAAGCAACCTGTCACTTGCCTAAATAGAACTTTATTGAGTCGTTGCATAGCCGATAGTCAACCTCTATTTGCTATGCCATAAATGAATTTTGACGTTTAGCGTCGCTACAGTTGCAGAGCAGGGGGCGTAGTTTGAATGGCCGTTAAGGTCCTGATTGTTGACGATTCCGGTTTTTTCAGGCGTCGCCTGTATGAAATCCTCCAGCCCATCAGTGATATTGAAGTTGTTGGCACCGCCTCCAATGGCCGCGAAGCGGTTGATCAGGTTGCCAAACTCAAGCCTGATGTTGTGACAATGGACTACGAGATGCCTGTAATGGACGGTATTTCGGCGGTCAAAGAAATCATGCGCACCAATCCAACTCCGGTGTTGATGTTTTCCTCTCTCACCTATGAAGGTGCGCGGGTCACTTTTGATGCTCTCGATGCGGGTGCCGTAGACTTTCTGCCGAAAAGCTTCGAAGCCATGTCGGGCGATGCTGCCAAGATAAAGACCCTGCTGCATGACCGCATTGTGACGATTGCCCGCAGTCGTAAGCCTGGCGCGTCAGCCCCGGTTGCACCACGCCCAGCGCCTGCTCCGATTGCAAAAAGTCAGCCTGCACCCAGGAGCGCACCTGCTACGGTACCGGTCAAGCGGCCCAGTCCGGTAAGAGTACCGGAACCTGCTCAGACGGCCGGGAAAGTGACCCGGGACATTGCCCGTCCAGCCTCTAAACGTGGACAAAAGGTCAATGCCAATTTGGTGCTGATCGGAACCTCTACCGGCGGCCCAGTGGCTTTGCAGAAAATCCTGACTCAGTTGCCTGCCAACTTCCCTAAACCTATCGTTATGGTGCAGCACATGCCGGCAACTTTCACCCCTGCCTTTGCCGAGCGCCTTAACCGTCTCTCAGCGATAGGGGTTAAGCAGGTGGAGAATGGCGAAGTCCTGCGTGCAGGCATGGCTTATATTGCGCCAGGTGGTAAACAGACTTTGATCGAACGCTCGGGCGGCTCCGCCAAAGTGAGGATACTGGACGGTGATGAACGTCTGCACTATAAACCCTGTGTGGATGTGACCTTCGGTTCCGCTGCCAAAATGTTTCCCGGTAAAGTTCTGGGAATCATTCTTACGGGAATGGGAGCCGATGGCCGTGAAGGCTGTCGCATGCTCAAGGACACTGGTGCGGTAATTTGGGCTCAGGACGAGGAAACCAGCGTGATATATGGCATGCCCATGGCTGTTGCAACGGCCGGACTGGCAGATGATATCCTTCCTCTGGATGAATTCTCCTCCCGTTTAGTTGATTCAGTTTCATAGGTTCTCATGGATATTCTCAGTATCGTCGGAGTACTGGTCGCCTTCATTGCGATTGTGGGTGGCAATATCATCGAAGGCGGCGAAGTTTCTGCCTTGCTGAACCTGCCTGCTGCGATGATCGTTATCGGCGGAACCACCGGTGCCATTGTATTACAGCACTCCTATCCGGTGTTGAAACGTAGCCTGATCCAATTTGCCTGGGTGTTCCTTCCGCCTTACATTAGTTTCACGGTCGGCATTGAAAAAATTATCAACTGGAGCATGATTGCCAGGAAGGAAGGCTTGCTGGGGCTGGAGGAGATTGCGGAAAAAGAACCCGACCTGTTTTCACGTAAAGGGTTACAGTTGCTGGTGGACGGAGCCGAACCGGAAGCCATCAGGAATGTTCTTGAGCTGGAACTCAATAGCCGTGAACAGCGGGACCTGAATGGTTCAAAAGTTTATGAAGCCATGGGCGGATATGCCCCGACACTGGGGATTCTGGGTGCGGTACTGGGATTAATTCAGGTGATGCGTCACTTGGAAGATCCTTCCATGCTAGGGCCGGGCATAGCGACGGCCTTTGTGGCCACTATTTACGGTGTTGCTTTGGCCAACCTGTTTTATTTCCCCATTGCCAATAAAATCAAGGGGATTGTGCATGAGCAGTCGCTGTATAGAGAAATGATGATTGAAGGTGTGGTGGCCATCGCTGAGGGCGAGAACCCCAAGACCATCGAGCTCAAACTCAAGGGCTTTGTGGAATAACTGACCTTGGCAAGCCGAATATAGTATAGGTATAGCAATGCCGGATTCAGAAATATGAGACGGAAAAGACGTCATGAAGAGACCCATAACCACGAGCGCTGGTTAGTGTCCTATGCCGATTTTATAACGTTGCTTTTTGCCTTCTTTGTGGTCATGTATTCGGTTTCTTCCGTCAACGAAGGTAAATACAAAGTACTCTCAGACACTCTCGAAGGTGTGTTTAACGCAACGCAAAAAAGCCTGACCCCTATTCAGTTGGGTCAACAGACATCGGCCCCCCCAAAAAGTGACGCGCCGGTAATACAGCCCTTTGATAACCCTGACCGCAATCGTGGGACTGATTCAGGACCGGCAACCACCAAGACAATGCGGGAAATTGCCGATCGCTTTTCCAGTAGTCTGAAGAGCCTGATTAGTGACGGATTGGTGTCCGTCAACGAAAATGACCAATGGATCGAATTGTCCCTGCGTAATAATTTGCTTTTTAACAGCGGCGATGCCGTGCCGGTTGATGCCGCCTTCCCTTTACTGGATATCATTGCGGGTATTTTAAAAGACTATCCCAACGCGATTCTGGTGGAAGGTTTTACTGACAATATTCCTATCCGCAGCCCTGTATATCCTTCCAACTGGGAACTATCAGCTGCTCGTTCTTCTGCTGTCGTGCGTTTGTTGGCTTTTGGTGGTGTTACTCCGGATCGTATGGCAGCGGTCGGCTATGGAGAGTTTCAGCCCCTGGCCCGCAACGATACCGCTGACGGGCGCCAGCGAAACCGGAGAGTGGTTTTACTGATAGCTAAAGATGCCAAAGTCAGGCTGACAATGCGCCAGTAAACTTCGTTAGATGGCCCCAGCACAGTTCTCTATCTTTAATCTTTCTCCTTCATCTATGCCGCGAGATATGCGGGTAATTATATTTTTATAAACGTTTGTGCGGCGGTTTTATTGCTCTGCTGGCGGTTCTTGTCTTCGCGGTGTCCAGTTTATTGATGGCATATCGCCAGTAACTGGCGGCGGCTGGCATGATTTCTGCTGTTTAGCCTGTAATAACGCTGGAACTCAATATCTATCATAAAGCGGCAGTTTGTTGCCTTCTGTGGGTGCAGAACCACTCTGGACTATACTTATCTCATGAGGATGCTGCTCAAGGAATATGCATTTGTGTATGCGGTGGCACTGTGGCCACTAAGGTGGTGCCGGTAGTGACAAAGCTTGACAGAAAAATGTTATTAACACTGGTAATCTTGGTGGGAGCCATTATCGGGATTCCAGATTGACACGCAAAACTGACCTTTGACATCAACCTGATCGGGAGAGCACCCTGGTGCGTATTTGGACTGTTGCAAACCAGAAGGGGGGAGTGGGGAAAACCACTACCACCGTGACATTGGCAGGCCTGTTGGCAGAGCAAGGCAAGCGGGTGTTAATGCTGGACCTCGATCCGCACGGATCACTGTCGTCCTATTTTGGTTTCGATCCGGACACACAGCGTGGCAGTGTTTATGATCTCTTCGTACACAACGGCAAAGTGCCTGCCGATTTACCCCGACAATTAATTCGTGACACTTCACACCCTAATCTCAAAATGATTCCAGCGTCTACTGCTCAGGCGACATTGGAGCGTAGGATGGTGGGCGTGGAAGGCATGGGATTGATCATTTCCAAGACGTTGGCCCATTTGTGGGACGAATACGACTATGCATTTCTGGATAACACGCCGGTGCTGGGGGTATTGTTAATCAACTCTCTGGCCGCGAGCCAACATATACTGATTCCCGTTCAGACTGAATTTTTGGCGCTTAAGGGATTGGAGCGAATGCTGCACACTCTGGGAATGGTTATGAAGAGCCAACGCAGTCCATTGACTTATACCATTATCCCTACCATGTTTGATCGCCGTACCCAGGCCTCAGTCCTGGCTTTCCGTACTCTGCGTAAACAATACCCAGAGGATGTCTGGCGCTATGCCATACCCATTGATACTAAATTCCGTGATGCCAGCATGGCCGGTGTTATTCCTTCAGCCTATGATGCCATGACCCATGGTGTCAGAGGTTACCGTAAACTACTGGAAGACTTGATTGCCGCTAATGTCGGTTTTCATGGTGTCCAGGAAAAAGCGGCCTCTCAAGGCTGATTTATCTACTGACTTTTACTGAGATGTCCGACAAACGTTTTGCCAATCCCGAAGAGTCTGACCAGGCGATACTGGATTACCTGGATGATTTGCTGCGCCCGGCTACCGGGGAATCAGCAACGGCTGAAGCGATAGACAATTCTCCAGAGATAAGGGAAACAGCCGGTCATAATCCTGATGATATGGTTGAGCAAGGCCCCATACCGCCAGCTGTGAAAGCCGCAGTTTCCGAATCCGAAAACGCTGATCGAGAGCCTGAGGAAGACGAAGAAGCCTTTGAAACAATGCAGAATTCGGCCGCGTCTCTGTTGGGCCGCGCCCGTAATGAATGGCTTGCCCAAAAACCTGTAAGCAAAGCTTCTGTCAGCATGCCGCTTTTCAGTGAGCCGGAGCCACCGAAAATTCAATTCTCCGCCCATTTGAAAATTAAGGAATCGCCAACAGCTGAGATAAAACCGGCGGCGCTGAAAGCAAACATCGATGTAGCCGCCAGTGCAGCGAAAATCGTAGGGCGGCAAAAAATTGACACGCCAGTTACCACAGAAGCCGAAGTGACGGCAAAGCGACAGCCTGAACCAAGTATTATTGCCCCACCGGCCGAAGGGAAAGAAACAGCGTCGGATAAAGCAGATCAACAAGTACCTGAAGTGACCGCAGATTCGGTGCTGGATACTGGAATTCCTGAAGGGCATTGGCCCAATGGTCGCCCGGCATGGGCGCAAGAAAGGTTTGAATGTCTGTTATTTCACGTAGCGGGGTTAAAACTTGCGGTTCCATTGGTTTCTTTAGGAGGGATACATGCCCTGGACGAGGAATTAACCCCACTGTTTGGTATGCCGAAGTGGTTCTTGGGGCTCTTTCCTCATGGGGAGGTCAATATTAAAGTGGTCGACAGCGCCCTTTGGGTCATGCCTGAGCGTTATACCGCAGACTGGCTTAACCATCTTAAATATGTGGTACGTCTGCACGATTCTGAGTGGGGCCTGGGCTGCGACAATATTGCAGAAGCTTTTACGCTGGACCCGAATGACGTCAAATGGCGGGGGGAGCGCTCAAAACGTCCCTGGCTGGCCGGAACGGTTGTCAATCACATGTGTGCGCTCATCGATGTGTCAGGATTCCGGACTCTTCTCGAGCAGTCCCAGGCTAAAAACAAAGTACGCTAATAACATATTGTTTTAAATCCCTATCCGATAAAAACCAAGAAGCTACCTATATTTTAGTATTCACGGGTTTCAGCTGGCATAGATCCTGCGTTGTTCTATATTAATTAGTACAAAGTGTTGATTATTTGACGTTGTTGGCTGACCTTCTGGCACTTCCTCAATTGTTGGCGTTTAGCATTGCCATCGTGAAGTGAATTTCCGGTGATCGGCTATACTTTAGATCAAAGCAGGACATCCGAAAGGAACAAAGTAGGACATCCAGAATAAAAACACAGGTTTGCTAACAAGAGGTTGATCAATATGGCATCCCATACCGGACAAAGCCAGGGCTCTGAAGATCCGATTCTGCAATATGTTACCTTTCAGTTGGACCATGAAACCTATGGCATCAACGTCATGCAGATACAGGAGGTCCTCAGATACACAGAAATAGCTCCTGTACCTGGAGCACCTGACTACGTGCTAGGTATTATTAACTTGCGCGGTAATGTGGTTACCGTCATTGATACCAGAAAGCGTTTTGGTCTATCCGAATCAGGAGTCACTGACCAGACCAGAATCGTGGTGATAGAAGTTGATAATCAAGTTGTGGGAATACTTGTCGATTCCGTTGCTGAAGTGGTTTACTTGCGGCAGTCAGAAATGGAAACTGCACCTAACGTAGGGAACGAAGAAAGTGCCAAATTTATTCAGGGTGTATGTAATAAGAACGGCGAGCTTATAATCCTGGTGGAATTTGAAAAGATGATGTCTGAAGAAGAATGGTCTGATCTGGCATCAATCTAAGTGGTAATATATTGTTGATCGTTAAAATGATAAAAAGGTCGTGGTGCTGGCCTGTGGATAAAGTCAGGCCCTCAAGAATGGCAAAGTAAAGGAGGAAACACAGTCATGTTAGCGTCTATACCAAACTGGATTGTTCTGGTGAGCTTGGCGGCCAATCTTACGGTGTGTGTGGCATTTCTGCTACATATGCGACAGCAGCGACGAAGCATAAAGACTCTCGGTGATCAGTTTTCACAGGTCAATGACCAGTTGATGATGTTGTCCGACAGTGGCAAAGGGGTAGGGCGAAAAGTTGTTGACCTGGATCGGCGGCTGAAAATGACCGAACGCAAGCAGCAGGAACTTGAAGCCAATGATGTACAGCAGGTGTCATACAACGAAGCAGCAAGACTTCTTTCATTGGGTGCTGATGTAGAAGACTTGGTTACTACTTGTGGCTTATCACGGGCTGAGGCAGATTTAATCAAGGTATTACACGGCAGTCAGGTTCCCAATCAGGCGCGTTATAGATAAATATGACTCTTTTAGCCTGATGTTCTTATCTGGTATCTGGCCCTAAAAAACAAAAAAGCCTGGTTTTAGCCAGGCTTTTTTGATGCCGACACTATTCTCCCATGCTGACGGTCAGCGAGGACTATTTCACTTATCAGCTGGCCGGAGTTTCATCTGTTTTAGGTGTGGTCGCTGGAGCTGGTTTTGACGCAGCCGCTTTAGCACGGGTAGCCGCAGGTTTTTTGGCTGCGGGTTTGGCACGAGTAGCCGCAGGTTTGGCACGAGTAGAAGCAGGCTTTTTGGTTGTGGGTTTAGCACGGGTAGTCGCTGCAGGTTTTTTGGCTGCAGGCTTTTTCGCAGCTGGCTTTTGGGCAGTGCTGCTGGCAGGCTTTGTAGTTTTCGCGGCCGCGGTTTTTTTCGCCGCCGGCTTTCTCGCTACAGTGGTAGTTTTAGTGGCTGCCGGCTTACGGGCTGGTGTTTTTTTAGCAGTAGCCTTGGTTGCGGTGGTGCGGGCAGAGGTTTTTCTAGCGGGAGTTGCTTTGCTTGGTGCCATGCCAAGCTTGTCGAGGAATTGATCCTGCAGGGAGGTTATTTCCTTAACGACTTTCTGGTATTCATCCTGGACGCGCTTCAGTTCTTTTTCACGCAATACTTCCAGATCTTGAATGAGTTTTACTACAGGCTCTTTAATCTGCTTTTGAATATCATCAGCTTGTTTGTAGAAATCTGAGGCAACTGATTGGACCTGGTCCGTCGCTTTCTGCAGTTCTTTGCTCAGTGCATCACTCAGCTTTTCAATATTCTTTTTCACTAAACCTTTTTGTTTTGAGCCTTTTTCTTTCTTGGCCATTTTTAACTCCAGATGATTACTTACAGGTGTTTGTAATCAATCCGCCAAACGATGATCAGATCAATTACAGGTCAAAGGGGGAACTATTCCTATTTTAACTGGAATATTCAACCTAATTTCCCAATTAATCGGCCTAATAAGGCAGCCGTCTAATTTATTCGCCAAAAGTATATCAGATGAAGTGGCTAATGACTGGCAACACCGCGACTTGAAGTGAAAATATCCCGAATTTTGCGGGCTTCCAGGGGATAGTAGAAAAGGTAGCCTTGCATGTAGTCACATCCGGTATCGCTTAGGAATTTCAACTGGTCATTGTTTTCAACACCTTCAGCAATCACTTTTATTTTCAATTGGTGAGCCAAGTTGATAACGGAAGTGGTAATGGCCCGGCTTTCTTCGTTGCTGGGCAGTTCATGAATGAATGAACGATCAAGTTTCAGAAAATCCACCGGCAGGTTTTTAAGGTAGGTGAGGGAGGAAAAACCGGAGCCAAAGTCGTCCAGTGAGATGGATACGCCAAGAGCTCTTAGTTCATTCAGCAGCAGAATGACCCGATCCATTTCCTCCATTACTGTGGTTTCGGTTATTTCCAGCTCAAGATGTCTGGCAGGAAGTCCTGTGGATTTTAATACTGCTTCAACCAGCTTTTTAAAGTTCTCCTGTTTCAGCTGTCTTGCGGAAACATTAACAGCGATAATAACGTTAAAGCCTTCATTCAGTAGTTCCCGTGCCTGGCGACAGGCAGTCTCCAGCACCCAGATGCCGATATCGATAATCATGCCGTTATCTTCCGACAATGGAATAAAGTGGGCCGGCGATATGTTGCCTTTTTGGGGATGTTCCCAGCGAATCAGGGCTTCAAGGCGCAGATAGTGGTCTTCGCCAGTGCACACCTGAGGCTGATAGACCAATAAGAACTGCTGATGTTCAATCGCAATGCGCAGGTCTTTTTCCAGTTGAATCAGATGGAGAAATTCAGTGTTAAGCCTAGGGGTGAAGGTTTGGTAGTTGCCCTTGCCGAGTTTCTTGGCGTGAAACATGGCAAGGTCTGCATGCTTCATCAACGAAGTGGCATCACGACCATCTTTAGGGTGTAGGGCAATGCCAATACTGGCGGTTATATGCAGTGTGGAACTTTCTACGGAGATAGTTTTATTAATAGCTGCCTGTACCCGTTGAGCGACTTTATCGATGTTAACGCCGGCATGCGGCAGTTCGAGCAGAATTGCAAATTCGTCTCCGCCCAGGTGGGCAATGAAATCTCCTCGTTTGATACAGCGTGCAAGCCGGGTCCCTAAGGTGCTTAATAAGAAGTCGCCGGCATGATGCCCAAGCGTATCATTGATTTTTTTAAAGTCGTCCAGATCAATATAGATCAGGGCGATAGTGGTCTTGCGAGCTACGCCTTCGTCAATAGCCTTGGTCAGATGTTTCCAGAAATGGCGGCGATTGGGCAGGTGAGTGGTAAAATCGTATTCGGTGATTTTGGAAAGTTCTTCACCGCTTTTTTTCATCAGACTGATGTCGTTGGCAATGCAGATGTAGTGGGTAAGCCGCCCCTGTTCATCGAGGACCGGGCCAATGGCCAGGCGTATCCATTTGCGGTCACCAGCCTCATCTAAACTTTCAAATTCACCTTCCCAGTAAGATCCTGCGGCAACCACCCGGTGAATCTCCGGATAATAATCTTCAGCTTCCCGCAGCCACTTGTCCAGAAGTGACTGACTATCTGAGGTATTTGAGGCAACCCGGTAGATATCGACCAAAGCCTGGTTCATGACTTCAACGCCACCATCTGGTTTGCATATCAACACCGCAGAGGCATTATTACGGACGCTATCGTTGATTTCGTTTAACCCACGATGATCTGCCATTTGTCGTTCCAGTATTTCCTGCAGTTCCCGCTGACGATGGTTCAGCTGCACGATCAGTTTTTCATTTGCCAGAGCAATTTCTCGGGCTCGTTGGTAGATGTGGTGCCGTTCATCAAAGGTTCTGGTCAGGTTAAGAATCACTAGTAGCGGCACCTGTTCCCTTAGTAGTGCTATGGCCTCCAGTTGTTGCTGCTGGCCAGAGGGGGTTACTTCCGTCCAGATTCCCGAAGTGGCACGCTCTTCCGCCTGCAGTTTCCAGATAGCTTCGGCATCGGGCAGAAATGATTCCAGGTAAGGAAAGGTTTTTGTGAGAGCCAGATGTTGAAAGGCTGATGAGATTGCTTGGTTGTCTTTATAGAACGCCTCTACCCAGGAGGGCGCCTGATTGAGCAGGCTGAAAGTGGGTGAGGTTCCATCTATCTGGTCGGCGCGAAAGACAGCAATGTCCAACTCGTCAAGGATGGATTCCAAGAGTGCTACTATTTCCACCAGGATCTCCTTGCTTTCCTGAAGCCGATATCCAACGGACTTATTATTGTTATGCATCCAAGTCAAGCAGATGTATACAGTTGTCTGCTACACCAATTGCAGGTACTTAAGCAGTTTGCGGGCACTATCACTGGCGGTGTGTCTGGCACCCTTCAACATCATACTCCAGCTTTACCAGCTGGTTAACTATTAATCAACAAATTGTCAGGTAATAAAAAACCTAACGGACAGATAACACTCTATCTATCTGCCAACATTTTTTCTGTCAGCCGGTAGAAGGCCTCTTCCACTCCTACACCGGTTTTGGCACTGGTGTGTATAAGTTCCCAGCCAACAGACTGCAATTTTTCAATATCTTCCTGTTCCAGACGAATCTCATTGACCAGATCGGATTTATTCAACAGCACAATAAAGGGGACTGGTCCTATCGCGACATTAATATTATCGAGAATCTCTTCAGCCACCTGCAGACTATCCGGTCGGGTACAATCGACGACCAGGAAAAAACCTGTGGCCCCGCGCAGGTAGCTTTCCCGAAAAGCGCTGAATTCATCGCGCCCTTCAATATCCCAAATCATGAGTTGTACTTCCTGGTCGGCACACAGAAGACGTTTCTTGTCGATCTTTACGCCAATGGTGGTGTGATATTTTTCGGAAAATATACCTTCGACGAATTGCCTGACGAGACTGGTTTTGCCTACCGCAAATGAACCCAGCAGACAGATCTTTTTAGTGATCATGGAAGCTCCGGTTCCTCTGGTGAAAGAGATGAGTGCAGGAGTTGGAATGTTACCATGCGTTGTTGATCATTAGGTAGATGACTGTCTGGCAAATAGCCGGCCCCCCAAGCCAGGGTATTATGTTCAGGAATGCCGTTTTCTGTCAGTACTTCCCGGAAAAACTTCGCCCGCTCTTCGCTAATTTTCAGATTGGCCTGGTCCGTACCCGCGCTACTGGCATGGCCAATGATATAAATCTGCCAGTCTGGAACGGGAATTTTACCGGCGAGTTCTGACGCTTCTTTTATATATGCCACCAAAGCTGGAATTTTCACCTCTTCTCCCGGCATCAGTTCAGTCGTGTTGGGTTTAAATAATACGTTAATAGCATCTATATCCGCCCTCAACTGTTGCCAGGCGGTTAGCATTTGCGAGTGTTTGGTGGGGCCTGACTCAATATTGGCGTGGGACAGGTCCACACTGGCAAAGGCCGATTTGAGCAAAGGGCTGTCCTGAATCCGGGTATAGGAATCCGCTGTCAGTTCGCCTCGGATTACCAGAGTCTGATCGTCAATTGCGAGTTCAACGTTATGGTCCAGTCCGAAAGTTTCCGGTAGCAATGGCAGTAGATATTGCCCCGGATTAAGCGCCGCTATTCGGGAGCTAATCTCTAGCTGCCACGGCTGATGTTCAATATTTGCCAGTACTAGCTCCGGTGTCGCCGATTGAGGAGAGCGCAAAATTTCATAGCGCAGTAAGGGGTACGAAGCTTCCTCCCGTAGAATGATATAGTCGGGGTTGTCTGTCAGAGCTCGATGAACTTCACCGCGAGCACGTTCGGCGTCCAGTTTTTGCAAGCCCAGATAACCGCCATAGATGATGGCAACTGTGATAGCTGTTAGTGCCAGCCAGGGTTTGTTGCTGTCCCGGCTGATCTTTCTCTGTTCCAGCAGGCAAGGCTGAAGAATCTCGGCGGCCGCGCTAAAAAGGGAACGATCCCCATCAAATTCGTCCAGTTCGCGGCTGAACACCAAATGTACGCGCTCCAACGCATGCCGTAGCATATTACGAACACTTTCAGTAGGTGTACCTCTGACGGCAGCAGCAATCACTGCCGAAGGCCCGGTTTCAATTTCCAGGATAAAGTTTCCGACCTGAATATTGTCTACCAATTCGGCTTGTTTATGGCAGGGGGAGGTAAAGGAGTCGGATATAAAGTCGCTTATTGCCGTCAGCATGGAAGAAACCAGTTCGGGGTCTTCAGTCTGAACTCCCGTGGCATGCTCTGCATGCAACAATATACCTGTATTCCGGTGAATCAGCAGTACTTGCTCTACCCGGAAATCGAGGGACTTGAGTAGTACATATTCGCCATAGCTGATACCCGCCCGCCAGGCACTGAATCGCCATCCCCAGGCTCGAAGGCTTAAGCTGGATTCAAGGATCTGGTTAAGTGTCTGCACCAGATCCGCTAAGGCTCGGGCAACAGATTTCCTGATGGAAGGGCCGATGATCGGATATATTACGCTGGTAATGCGCTGTGGCCGGGTGCGGATTGCATGATTGATGGCGTCGTCGAGGATCGGGGCCAGTGCTTCCGATATGCTCTTGTCCCGCAAATTACGTTGGATGATCGCCTCTGACAGTGTTTCTGCCACACGTTCGGTATTGCTCTGGGACAGCATCGTCTGCAGGGCCTTTTCGTAATCCGGCCCCAGCAGCAATGCCCTGAGCTTTTCCAGCTCCTCTCCGGAGGGATCTGGCGCTCCTGAAGAGGATACCGGCCTCACATCCGGTGATGCCATTATTTCAGCTCATCAGCCGTCAGGTTGTTTGCCATACTTGCCAGGAGATTTGCCAGCGTCTTGCGGTCAGCCTTGTTGCTGGAAAGATCCTGAGAGGTTTTCTCAAGTTCAGCCATAGCCTTATCATGGCGCTGGTTTAGCTCCCGCATCAGGCGATCTGCCTCAGACTGCAGTTCATCATGAAGTTCGCTGTCAGCCTGGTTGGATTCCTGTTGCGCCTGTTCAAGGCGATGACGCAGATCATCTATATCGGACGAGAGGTCATCTTCACGATGGTGATGTTGTTTATTCAACGATTCCAGGTGTTTGCCCAGGTCTTCCAGTTTGCTGGAAAAGTCGGTCGAGAGCTTGCTCAGGGCCTGTTCAAAATGATCGCTCATGTGTTGCAGGCGGTTGTTCATGTCATCGGTCAACTTCACAATGTCGGAATTGATGGTTCTTAATTCCTCACCGTGCAGCAAATCGCGTATGGCGGCAAGCTGATTGCCCAGGTTTTCACCTTTTGATTCGGCCGGCGCAGCAGCTACAGCTAGTGCTGAACTCTGCTCTGGGCTCTTTGGTTCTTTCTTTGCGGTAGTGGTTTTCGCCGGTTCACTTTTGATGCTGGCTTTCTTGCTGCGAGTGGCCATTTCTCCTCCTGATCCCATGGAGCAAAATGATAAATCTGCCTAAAAAATAAGCATGACACAAAATTGTGATTTATCAATGAAAGTGAGTGGGTGGGTGGAACTGACATCAAAAAGCTGTTTTAGGTTAAATCTGGGGTTGCGCCGGTCAGACCGGGCCGCTCCTGCTGTAAAATTTCTTTGTCGAGGCTGCTGCAGTCATGCTATTCGGGTCTTGGTATGATGAAAATAAGTGGTCAGAGAGTGATCCAAGGGGGGGGGGGCGGAAAGTAACCCAAGGGTGGTCGGAAAGTAATCTAGGAGTAACGGCAACACCAGTGAATTTCTTGGGCAAGGCGTAGGAGAGTCGGCTGTTCGTGTCTATACTCAAACAAACTTCCTAGAAGTCATTACCTGGCTGGATACACCCAACTACAATAACTTCATTAAACCAAGGCGTAATTCCGGTACATGCTTTATAAGTGTTGTATGTTTGCAATTTTGACCCTGCTAAGCTTGCTTGCATCTGCAGAGGCTATGCCATCCATTGCTGCTCTGCAGAATGAACTGGCTGCAAACGCTGTTCCCGCCTTTAAGGTATCCAGCCAATCTGAATATGACCGTACGCTCGTCGGTTCGGGTATGTTGCTTCTGATTGACAAGACAGGCACCAAATCCGTTGAGGAGGTTCTTGCGGATGATCAGAGCTGGGAAGAAATTCATAAAGAGTCACCGAATTTCGGTTTCAGTAATAACGCCTACTGGTTCAGGTTCAATATTGACAATGTGTCCGCAAAAAACCTGACCCGGTTTGCTGAACTCCCCATTCCATTTCTGGATGACATCCAGCTATATCACTTTGTTGACGGGCAGTTGCAGACTTCCTATCACCTGGGAGACGGCCGTCCTTTTGCTGAGCGGCCCATACGGCACCAGAATTTTGTTATGCCGCTGGACCTTGCGCCGGGTACCAATGCCTTACTGATGCGAATATCGTCGGCTGGAACTGTTGAAGCCCCTCTGGTGATCTGGAAACCCCTGTATTTCTTTATTGAAACGGCGGACGCCCGGCTGCTGCAGGGTGTCTTTGCCGGAATCATGATCATTATGGTGGTCTACAACCTGTTTTTGTTCTTTTCCGTCAGGGATATCAGTTATCTCTACTATGTTGGATTTGTTATCAGTTTTTTACTATTTCAGGTCTGCCTGAAAGGCTATGGGTATGCCTATATCTGGACGGACTCAGTAGATTTCAACAGTCACTGCATTTCCACCTTTGTGGGGTTGTCCGAAGTGACCTTTGGTCTTTTCAGCCTGCACTTCCTGCGCTTAAAGGCACATTTTCCACTGGGAAACAGGATACTGTTCATACTGATTGTGATCAGTGGGCTGGTGTCTGTGCTGACCTTTGTGTTGCCCTACAGCTGGACCATAAGGATCACGACTGGGCTGGTGCTGCCTATCTGCTTTATGGCGATGTTTTCCGGCTATTGGGTCTGGTGGAAAGGTGGGGGGCATGCACGGTTCTTTTGTGTTGCCTCGACCGCAATTATCCTCGGGATAGCTGTGCTGGTTTTGGGTAAGTTTGGCCTCCTGCCCCTCAATATCTGGACCGAAAATGCCGCTCAGATAGCCGCACTTTTGCAGGTGTCTCTCTTGTCGTTTGCCCTGGCAGACCGTATCAACAGAGAGAAACAACTGAGGATTAATGCTCAGGCAGAGGTACTGAAGCAGGAGCACATGCTGTTAAAGTCTCAAACGGAATTGATCTCTGCACAGGAATCTGCCAACCGTGACCTGGAAATCAAAGTGAATGAACGGACACAGGCGCTGCAGGCCACCCTTGGGCAGTTGGAAGCGGCGAATCAAAAGCTGCATGAACTGTCGGTGACTGACGGTCTGACGCAGATTCATAATCGTGCCTTTTTTACTGAGCAGTTCGCACAGGAATATCTCAGGGCTCATCGTCAAAAAATTCCATTGAGCATCATTCTTTGCGATATTGACTACTTTAAGTCCATTAACGACAATTACGGCCACATCGCAGGTGACCAATGTCTGGTGGAAATTGCCAAAATACTGAATGGGCAGGTTGCCAGGACTGGAGATGTACTGGCCCGCTATGGCGGTGAAGAGTTTATTATCATGCTGGTAAACACTCCATTGGAGGCGGCAATCAGCGTGGCTGAGTCCTTGCGAGAGAAAATCGGCGCGACCAGGATTCATTTTAATCATCATGCCATTGAACTCACGGCCAGTTTCGGTGTGGCCTGTGATATTCCCGGCAGTGTTGAGCTGCAGCATGGCGATGAACACACCGGCATCCAGGCCAACTCAGAACGGCCCGACGGGGGCGAGGCTCTGATACAGCGGGCCGATGAGGCGCTTTATCGTGCCAAGTCAGACGGTCGCAATTGTGTCAGAAACTAGTGTTCCGTAGTGCCCTCCGCCTCTTTCCAGGTTTATTAGGATCGGCTGTCAATATAGGCGGTTAGAATGCGGCAATTGGATTACATAGATTCCTGAAGTCGCTTCGACATTTATCAAACTACCACTTTGCCAGAGTTTTAGGGGGCGGCCAAAGGTAAAAAAACTTGAACCCTTCTGGCATTTTTGTCACCTTGTCTGGGATTCCAGGCCACGGGATTCAAAAGGTGGTAGTCATTTCTCTGCAGGCGAGAAACGAGCCTTTGCAGTAACGAACCAAATTGGAGCTGATTACTCGATGAACCTTTTCTGGATTCCATTGCTGCCACTGATCGGCACTTTGGTTCCTTTGTTTACCTCTCGCTTCGGCCGGAATATCTGTGCCACGTCTGTGGCGTTGTTGCCCGCAGTCTCCTTGATCAAAGTCTTGATGTTGGCACCAGCCATCATGGCGGGTGAGCTTCTTCGGTACCACCTGGATTGGATTCCCTCCCTGGGGTTGGCCGTTTCTTTCCGGCTGGACGGGTTGGGATTGCTGTTTTGTTTGCTGATTCTCGGCATTGGTCTGCTCATTATACTCTACGCCCGCTACTATTTGTCTTACAGAGAGTCTGTCGGACGTTTCTATGCCTACCTTATTCTGTTTATGACTGCGATGCTGGGCATAGTAATGTCCAACAATGTCTTGCAGCTATGGATGTTTTGGGAACTGACCAGTATCAGCTCATTCTTGCTCATCAGTTTCTGGTCACATAAGTCAGAGGCCCGTAAGGGGGCCAGAATGGCCTTGACGGTTACCGGTGGGGGAGGGCTTGCCCTGCTGGCCGGCCTGTTGATTATCAGCAACATTGTTGGCAGCTATGATCTGGACACTATCCTGAACAGTGGCAACCTTCTTCGTGAGCACGCGGCCTATCCGGTGCTGTTGATTCTGGTGTTACTGGGTGCTTTTACCAAGTCAGCCCAGTTTCCGTTTCAATTCTGGTTGCCTCATGCCATGGCGGCACCGACACCTGTGAGTGCTTATCTGCATTCGGCCACCATGGTAAAAGCAGGGATATTTCTCCTGGCAAGATTTTATCCGGTGCTTTCCGGAACGGATATCTGGTTTCTGATAGTTAGCCTGACAGGGTTGGCCACGCTATTGTTCGGGGCCTATATGGCGCTGTTCAAGCATGATCTTAAAGGTTTGCTGGCGTTTTCCACCATCAGTCATCTTGGACTAATCACCCTGCTGTTTGGTATGAACACTGAGCTGGCTGCTGTAGCCGCAGTGTTTCATATCATTAACCACGCCATCTTCAAGGCATCGCTCTTTATGGCAGCGGGTATTATCGATCACGAATCCGGTTCCAGGGATATGCGTAAGCTCAATGGTCTTTGGAAGTACATGCCACATACTGCATTGCTGGCTATGGTGGCGGCTGCTTCCATGGCGGGAGTGCCTCTGTTGAACGGCTTCCTGTCCAAAGAAATGTTCTTTGCTGAAACTCTTCAGCAGCAGACTCTGGGATCCCTTTCATGGATGATTCCGGTGCTGGCCACTGTCGGTGGTGTCTTCTCAGTCGCTTACTCAATGCGTTTTATCCATGATGTGTTTTTTAATGGTGAACCCATAGACCTACCCAAGACCCCCAAGGAGCCTCCGCGGTATATGAAGCTGCCGGTGGAGATTCTGGTGGCGTTGTGTCTGCTCGTGGGCATTGCACCCTCCTATACTGTGGCGGGAATATTAGCCGCAGCATCATCGTCCGTGCTAAATGGCAATCTACCTGAATATAGCCTGGCCATCTGGCATGGAATTAATCTGCCGTTGATCATGAGCTCGCTTGCGATGCTTGGCGGTTTGACGGTGTACTACAACCGCCGTCATTTATTTCAGTTCCAGGCACAGTTTGAAGATCAGGATGCTAAGTATATTTTTGAGCGCTGGATTCAAAAACTGGTCAATTGGGCCGAGCGCTTCATGGAGACGCTTGATAGTGGGTCATTGCAACGCTATCTCTTCATTTTGATGGTGATGGCTCTGATCTTTATGTCAGGGCCGTTACTTGATCTGAAGCATACTGAGGGCACCAGATCGATGCTGGAACTCAACGGTGTTGTTTTGACCGGGGCCATTTTACTGGCCGTCAGTGCTATGGCGACGGTGTTCTGGCACCGGGAGCGGCTGTCGGCACTCCTGGCCCTGTCGGTAGTCGGGCTGGTGGTTTCGGTGGCTTTTGCCTATTTTTCCGCACCGGATTTGGCCTTGACCCAGTTGGCGGTGGAGATCGTTACCATCGTTTTACTATTGCTGGCGCTATTCTTTCTGCCGCAACGACTGCCGAAGGAATCCAGCCCCCGCCGAATAACCAGGGACATAACGATCAGCGCGCTGATCGGTGGCGTGGTGGGAACCGTTTGTTTTGCCATCATGACACGCCCCGCTGACAGCATCTCAGACTTTTATCTGGCCAACAGCAAATCCGGCGGTGGCGGGGATAATGTCGTCAACGTGATTCTGGTCGATTTTCGCGGATTTGATACATTGGGCGAAATTACAGTGTTGGGCATTGCTGCTCTGGGTATTTATAAGTTGGTTGCTGCCATGCGTCTCTATATGCCTTCCAGCGACGACCAGGGGCGCACCTGGAGTACAGACCGGCGGCCGTTGATCCTGTCGGTGATCTCTCAAAGTCTGCTGCCGCTCGCGTTGCTGGTCTCGGCATATATTTTTCTGCGTGGTCACAATTCGCCAGGTGGTGGATTTATTGCAGGTTTGATTACCTCTGTGGCAGTCATCCAACAGTACATTGCCAACGGCGTGGAGTGGATGAAGCATCGTTTGACGTTGAGCTATCAGTGGCTCATTGGTGGTGGCATCCTGATCGCTGCACTGACCGGGATTGGGAGCTTGTTCGTCGATCGGCCATTTCTAACGTCATGGTTTGATCACTTCCATTTGCCCTGGATTGGTGATTTTGAGCTGGCCAGCGCCATCATGTTTGATCTCGGGGTTTACCTGACAGTTGTTGGGGCGACTATGTTGATATTGGCAAATCTTGGACAACTGACGACCAGTGAGCGGGTGCTTTCAGACAAGCCCCAATAAGCTCGGAAATATACTTAGATGAACCAATCGGCCATGGCAGGGCTTGACTTGCAGTAAGCCGAACTGACCCGAATTACCTTTCGGCAGAGGAATGGAAATTTATGGAAGCCGTATATGCCTTTTCAGTTGGCCTATTAACCGCATGTGGCATTTTTCTAACGCTCAGGGGGCGTACATTTTCGGTGGTAATCGGTATCACCTTGCTGTCATACGCGGTGAATTTATTTTTGTTTGCCAGCGGTCGACTCAAACTGGAGGGGGCTGCAGTACTTGGGAAATCTTCTGAATATGCCGACCCTTTGCCACAGGCACTGGTGCTTACCGCGATTGTGATCGGATTTGCCATGACGGCTTTTGTGGTGATTCTGGCCATGCGGGGGCGGGCTGATTTGGGTGTTGATCATGTTGATGGTCGCATCACGGCGGCCAAGGAATCATTGGTTCATCGCCAACGGAGGCGTAGTTCTTGATCCAACATCTTCCTATTCTACCAATAGTCGTGCCGCTGCTGACCGGCGTGATGCTGTTGTTGCCGCCATTGTCCGGTTCCACTCAGCGACAAAGAGCCTTTGTCCTGATCATGGCGCTGCTGCTGTTATTGGTGAGCGGCGCTTTGATAGCCAATTCACATCTGTCGAGCACTCAACTTTATGTTCTTGGAGGCTGGCAACCACCATTTGGTATTGTACTGGTGGCTGATCGTCTCGCGGCTCTTATGGTGTTTCTCACCGCATTATTGGGCTTTGGTGCATTAATCTATGCCTGTGCAGGGGATGACTTCAGCGGGCGTTTTTTCCACCCACTGTTTATGTTTCAGTTAATGGGGATCAACGGTGCATTTTTAACGGGTGATATTTTTAATCTGTTCGTCTTTTTTGAAGTGCTGCTGATAGCCTCCTATGGTCTGTTGATACACGGTGGAGGCAAACAAAAAACCCGGGCAGGCATTCACTACGTCACTTTGAATCTGATCGGGTCGGCGTTTTTTCTGTTTGCCTTGGGAATGCTTTACGGCACCACGGGCACACTGAATATGGCTGATATGGCGGTCAAGGTTACCCGGCTAAACCTGGAAGAGCAGGCGCTGGCAAAAATCGGTGGCTTATTATTATTGCTGGTGTTTGGTTTAAAGGCAGCCATGATGCCTCTGCATTTCTGGTTGCCGCGGACTTACACTGCAGCAGTGGCACCAGTTGCGGCATTATTTGCCATTATGACAAAGGTAGGTATCTACAGTATTTTACGGGTACATACCGTTATATTCGGCACAGGAGCAGGGCCGTTGGCAAACTTAGCTGAGTCCTGGTTGTGGCCTCTGGCTTTGCTGACATTGGTTATCGGTGCCATTGGGGCTCTGGCCAGCCCAAGTTTAAGGACGTTGACGGCCAACCTGGTGATTGTCTCTGTTGGAACATTGCTTATAGCTGTTGCACTGCAGACACGGGAAGCAACTGCCGCTGCTTTGTATTATATGGTGCATACGACGTTGGTTACCGGCGCAATGTTCTTGTTGGCAGACCTCATCTGGCACCAGCGGGGCAAGGCTGAAGATCGGTTTGTTATGGCCAGGCGCATGCAGTATCCGGTTGCTATTGGCATTGCTTTTTTTCTGGCATCGATGGTGGTCGTGGGTATGCCCCCATTCTCAGGCTTCGTAGGAAAACTGATGTTGTTACAGGCAACACAGGAATGGCCTGAGGTAGCCTGGGTATGGCCGCTGGTTCTGAGCAGCGGATTGTTGGCGCTGATTGCTCTCTCCCGAGGAGGGACCAGCCTGTTCTGGCGTTGTCATGGTGATCCAATTCCGGGTGACCCTATAGCAATCGCCAAACTTGGTGCTATTTACTTTCTTTTGGTCGCCTCTCCGCTGATGGTGGTATTTGGTAACAGTATTGTCGAGTTTACTCAGGCTGCTGCTGAGCAACTGCATGATCGAGCCCAATCAGTGGAAGCATTGCTGCCAATGGGAGGTCCGCTTTGAAAGCCCAGCCGAGGTTTCGCTTTTTTCCGATGCCGGCTCATAGTCTGCTATTGTTTGTCGCCTGGCTGGTATTGAACAACACTCTGGCTCCTGGACATCTTGTCCTGGGGGCTTTGCTGGCCATTGTTATTCCCTGGTTGGTCGCTGGACTGGCAGCGCCGCAACCCGCCATCAAACGTTACGATCTGGCCGGCAAATACCTGCTGATTGTGCTCTACGATATTGTTGTTGCCAATATTGAAGTGGCTATCAAAGTTTTGGGGCCAGTCGGTAAGCTGCGGCCTGGTTTCGTCGCTGTGCCGTTAGACTTTTCGGGTGACTCTCCGAACGAGCTGTTAATTACGCTGCTGGCGAGTACGATCTCACTCACTCCCGGCACAGTGAGTGCAGAAGTTTCCCAGGACCGTAAATGGCTATATGTACATGTCCTGCACCTGGAAGATGAACAGGCTCTGATTACACAAATAAAGCAACGTTACGAAGGCAAGTTGAAGGAGATCTTCGGATGCTGACCTGGTCCATTCTACTGACCATTGGTATGGTCTGTGCGGCTTTGCTGCTGAATCTATGGCGCATACTCTCCAGCGATGAAATTGCTGATCGGATCCTGACCCTGGATACCATGTACATAAACAGCATTGCACTAATTATATTGTTTGGTCTTTATCTTAAGTCATCATTGTTTTTTGAGGCTGCACTGCTTATCGCAATGCTGGGGTTTGTGGGGACTGCGGCACTCTGCAAGTACTTGTTGCGCGGCGATATTATAGAGTAAACAGGCGGCTGAGCTGGAGCTTCCAGTGAACACAGAATGAAGAGAGCAAGAGTATTTGATGAATACTATTTTTGAATTGGTTATTTCTGTTTTAATTCTGACAGGAGGCGTATTTGTCCTGATAGGGTCTATTGGCCTGGTTCGCTTACCGGATTTCTACACTCGGCTACATGCACCAACCAAAGCAACAACTTTGGGGATGGGGTGCCTGCTGCTATCTTCCATGGCACTTATCAGTTATGTTGAGGGCAGTTTGAAGGTTCACGAGCTGTTGATCACACTGTTTTTGTTTATTACGGCTCCAGTAACAGCTCATATGCTGGCCAAGAGTGCACTTCACTATAAATTAGAGTGTACAGACCGAACACAGGGGCAGGGGCTGATTAATCAGGCCAGGCTAAGGCAACCTCCAGAAATTACTGGAAAAGATCGTCGATAGTGCAGCATCTTCGTCAAAATCGGTGAATGGATCACCCTGCAGCTCACTTCTAAGGAGGTGAGCAGTTCAATTCAAACTATGGAAAAGTGTCATTTATTTTTACATGTCTTGGATTTAACTCAGCCTAAGTTGATGATTGTGGGGGATAAACTCTGTTGGTCTCTAATTTGCTTGGCTTCCATCAACTTGCAAGTGATATATAATGGAACATCCTACTGATCTCCTTTTTATCAGGGATTGGCTGTTTCCAGGCATTACGCCTGGGATCAGGTAAAGGTGTCATTTAGGATAACGAGGCGGGAAATTACATTGAGGCGTGGAATAGACGTTTGTTATTTAATTAAAGCTCTCATAGCTTTCAGCCTGGTAATGGGTTGCACAACTGTGAGTGCTATTGAATTGAAATCTGATTTTGACGATGTCCTCGAACAGGCCAGTCAGCAGCCAGGTCAAAAGTCTTCTAGGCAGGCTTCGCAGTCATCTGATGGTTCTTCCGAAGATTTTATTTCCAGTGACGATATTAACTATATCAATGATGAGCTGGACGATATTGAATATCTTGACGACACCTCCTTTCAGAGTATCGACAGCGGCGAAAACTGGGCTGAGCCTGTTTATAGCAAGGATTCCCGCAAAACTGGTAATGCCGGCCAGAGCGGGCAGGCAGGAAATGTCTGGACATCGTCATCCAGCATTTTCGGTAATTCTGAAGCTAACCTGAGCGTAGGAGAGGTGCTTGATCAGGATGCGATTGCCCAGGAATGGAGTGAAATCCAAAAGGATATCCAGGGCGTAGGCGCAGCAGTCCGCTCCGCAGTGAAATCCCAGGTCGCTGGCGAAAAAAGCACCGTTGGTGGAACTTTGTTTGGCAATGGTGATGAGTTTAATCACCAGCAGAAAGCGGACATCAGTGGTGGCTCAACCCGGACAGCCCGTAATAGTGCTACCTCTGCGACAGGCTATAACAATGAAGGTAAGGTGCCGCTCTTCTATCAGTGGTTCTATAAGATTATCAAATTCAAAAATGATAGCCCTTTAATCTTCTATTCGGTTATGGCTGTCGCTTTATTTATCCTGATTCTGCAATCGGCGGTGATTGGTGCGATGCGTCGTCATCGTCCTGTAGCATGAAGACTCTTCGCTCCAATTAACCCAAGCCCCAGTTAGCATTCTGAGGCCGAAAGTGTTTCTACTTATTCGGCCTTTTGTTTTTCTGCTTTGTTCCAGCTTTTGTTCGTTGTAACCTTCCTGACAAACTTCTCTCTTGTGGATTTTCCGGCATGAAGCTGTTTAGGGACAATCGGATGATAAATGCACTTCTGACTGAACGTTTATTAAAGGTAATGGAGGACGATATTCTTCCGCTGACCCGTGCCGGTACAGCTGCAGGCAATAAAGTTTTTGGCGCGGCTATCCTTCGCAAAGCAGATCTCTCTCTGGTTCTGGCTGCAACCAACCAAGAAACCCAGAACCCGCTGTTCCATGGCGAAATTTCCTGTTTAAACCAGTTTTGGGCTTTGCCCGCAGATTCGCGTCCCAATCCAAAGGACTGCTACTTTCTCTCTACCCATGAGCCATGCTCACTTTGTCTTTCTGCAATAACCTGGAGCGGCTTTGATAATTTTTACTATGTCTTCAGTTATGAGGATTCCAGGGACAGCTTTAACATACCTCATGACCTGAAGATTCTGGACGAAGTCTTTGCCTGTCAGGATGGGCAGTATTGTAAGTCCAATCATTACTGGACCTCCTACTATCTGCTGGACATGATCAATGCAGGATCTGCTGATGAAAAGATGGATTGGTCTGCCCGATTGGAAAATCTAAAAGCCCATTATGGCATGATGTCTGCCGACTATCAGCGTCAAAAGGACCAGCAAGATATTCCGCTCAACTGAGCAATCGGGCATGCTATTGTGGTCGCCATAGTCCGGCAAGAGCCTGGCAAGAGTTCGGCAATATGGAAAATGTTTTATAGCTGAGGGGATGAATGAAAATAGCCGTTTTTTGCGGGTCAAGCTTTGGTCGTCTGCCTGAATACCAGCAGCAGGCGAAGTTGTTAGGTCAGGCGCTGGCAGGACGAAATATTGAACTGATATATGGCGGTGGGCATGTCGGGCTAATGGGCACTATTGCAGATGCCGTGCTGGATGCCGGCGGTCGTGTAACAGGTGTTATTCCAACCGCATTGAAGAGTAAGGAGATTGCTCACGCTAACCTGTCCCACTTAATTGTGGTGAAAGACATGCATGAGCGCAAAGCGACAATGGCTGAACTCGCTGACGCCTTTATTGCCATGCCGGGAGGGGCAGGAACGCTTGAAGAAATCTTTGAAGCCTGGACCTGGGCCATGCTTGGTTACCATCAGAAGCCCTGCGCGTTTTTCAATGCCGGCGGCTATTACGATAAATTACTGAGCTTTATCGATCATATGACAGAAGAGGCTTTTCTACGTCCTGGATATCAGGAAATGCTGATTATCAATCAAAATCCGGATGCCTTACTGGAGGCCATCATTACGTACGTCCCTCCGTCGGCGAAATGGGATTGAGCACAGACTTTCTTTGGATCAGGTTAATTAGAACTTGTCCAGACAGTCAGTTTTTGGTTAGTCTGGCTCTGGAATAGGGCATCAAGGTTTGAA
Source organism: Hahella sp. (assembly GCA_050299855.1). Taxonomy (GTDB): domain Bacteria; phylum Pseudomonadota; class Gammaproteobacteria; order Pseudomonadales; family Oleiphilaceae; genus Hahella. The sequence continues at coordinate 90,834 of JBNKWQ010000051.1, read as the reverse complement.
GCGCACTTTTTATGGGCGAAAAAGGGGGCGTGGGCGAAAAAGGGGCAGGGTGTGTACGGAAAATAGGCGCAGCAGTGGCGATGGCGAAACGTCAGCAGACGCTATGTGTTGTTGGGTTTCTATGTGATTGCGGTGTAAGAATAGATCGGTATTTCAGTTATTGGTTAGATTTTTGCTTTAGCTCTAAAATCCTGACCACATGGTCAATATAAACGGCGATTTCGCTAACATCAATAATCTCCAAACAACAGGAGTGTAATAATCATGGCAAACGGTAGCTTTCGTCACTGGGCTCGTAAACTGACGATGAGTTTCGGGCTTGCGGCTTCGGTTTTCAGCGCAGGTACCTTGTTCAGCTCAACCACCATGGCAGCAGATGAACCTTTTAAAGTAGGGTTCGTTTACGTTGGTCCTATCGGTGATCATGGTTGGTCCTATCAGCACGACCAGGGCCGTCTGGCAGTTGAAAAATATTTTGGCGACAAAGTAAAAACCACTTACGTTGAGAACGTTCCTGAAGGCGCGGATGCTGAACGGGTGATCCGTAATCTTGCCAAATCCGGAAACCAGCTGATTTTTACTACTTCTTTCGGCTTCATGAATGCGACTGCCAAAGTGGCGAAACAATTTCCCAAGGTGACCTTTGAGCATGCTACCGGTTATAAACGTAGTAAAAACATGGGGACCTATATTTCCAATACCTATGAAGGCCGGTATGTATCCGGCTACGTAGCTGCCCGTATGACAAAGACCGGTAAAATTGGTTACATCGCATCTTTCCCGATTCCTGAAGTAATTCGTGACATCAATTCAGTACGACTGGCGATGAACAGGGTAAATCCGGACTACGAATTGAAAATTCTGTGGGTGAGCACTTGGTTTGATCCGGCCAAAGAGGCTGATGCTGCCAACGTAATGATCGATCAGGGCGTGGATGTGATCCTGCAACATACTGACAGTCCTGCTGCAATGAAAATTGCCGAACAGCGTGGCATCTACGCTGTAGGCCAGGCCTCTGATATGTCTCGTTTCGGGCCCAAGGCGCACCTGCTGTCCGTAGTGGATGCCTGGGATCCACACTACATCAAAACCGTGCAGGAAGTGATGGACGGTACCTGGGAATCCAAAGATTACTGGGGTGGAATTGCGGAAGATGAAATCCGTATTGCCAGCATGAACCCGTCAATTCCAGAAGATATCCGTAAAGACGCCAACGACATTATCGAAGGTATCAAATCCGGTAAAATCCATCCTTTTGCCGGCCCCTTGAAGAACCAGGCAGGTGAGTTAAAAGTGAAAGAAGGCGAAGTCCTGGCACATGATGAAATTGCCGGTATGAACTGGTATGTCGAAGGTGTTGAGGGAAGTATTCCCAAATAAATCCTTCAGGCTGTGGTCCGCAATGGACTGCAGCCTTTCCTCAGTTTTCACTCCGCTACCATACATGTCTCCGGTACCATGCTTATCTCCGGTACCATGCTCATCTCCGGTACTATGCTTATCCCCGCGACTATACTTTTCACATTAGCCTGATGACTGCGCTTGTTGCTCTGAAAGCTACACGGATTACTTCTTAACCACTCTGATTGAGGACTTGATTTATGACGGATATGAAAGCCTTTTTGAAAGGATTACCCAAGGCAGAGTTGCATCTGCATATTGAAGGCTCACTGGAGCCTGAGCTGATGTTTGAAATCGGCCGGCGCAATGGCGTGGACATTCCGTTTGCTAGTGTGGAGGAGGTGAGAGCAGCCTACCGGTTCAATAATCTGCAGGAATTTCTCGATATCTATTACCAGGGAGCCAATGTGCTGTTGTACGAGAAGGACTTCTACGACATGACCTACGCCTATCTGCAGCGTTGCCGACAGCAAAACGTGATTCACTCGGAAATATTCTTTGACCCCCAAACGCACACTGATCGTGGAGTGGCGATGCAGACCGTGATTCAAGGGATTTGTGGGGCTCTGGCGGACGCGAAGCAGGAATGGGGCATGAGCACTCGATTAATTATGTGCTTTCTCCGTCACCTTACTGCAGAAGCAGCAATGACAACTTTGGAGCAGGTGCTGCCATTTAAAGAGCATATAGTAGCTGTGGGTCTGGACAGCTCCGAAATGGGACACCCGCCGGAAAAATTCACCGCTGTTTTTGATCGTGCACGTGCTGAAGGGCTTTTGACCGTCGCTCACGCCGGTGAAGAAGGTCCTGCGGATTATATCTGGCAGGCTCTGGACTTGCTCAAGGTAAGTAGAATTGATCATGGTGTCCGCTGTGTGGAGGATCCTGCACTGGTGCAAAGGTTAATTAAGGAGCGCGTACCATTGACCGTATGTCCTTTGTCCAACACAAAGCTGAGGGTCTTTGCGGAGATGCAGGACCACAACATACTCAATTTGCTGGAGCAGGATGTGCTGGTAACCGTCAATTCGGATGACCCCGCTTATTTTGGCGGGTATATGAATGAAAACTTCCTTGCGTTGCATGAAGCCCTGGGACTTACCAAAGAACAGGCTGTGAAGCTGGTAAAAAACAGTTTTGAAGCCAGCTTTGTGGATGCTGCTACTGGTTCGCAACTGGAAGCCAGGTTGCAGCGTTATGTTGCTGAGGCTGTTAGGCAAACGAATCTATAATTGTGGATAGAAGTTTTCAGTCGCAAGTTATCCCCACGACCTGAATCGTGATTTAGGTCGTGGGGACCCTGGTCTCTTAGTAGCGTAGCAACAGTTCCGGTTATTTACTGTTTATACATTACAAATAGTCCAAGGGTTTGATATGAATCTTAATTTTCGATTTCTGATATTCGCCTTTCATCTCGTTGCTACTTCAGCCTCGGCACTGGATTACGGTAGGGGCTCTGTCGGTTTTCGGAATCTGGAAGTGTTGGCCTCGCATCGGAATTCCTCCATGAGTGTGACTGTCTGGTATCCAGCCAGTCACGGCGGAACAATGATGCTGGTAGGCGATAGCCCAGTATTCAAAGGTGTGCCGGCAAGGTCTGGTGCAGCAATTGCCAAAGGTGTATTCCCGTTAGTATTGATGGCCCATGGCGGATTGAGGTCTGCTCCTCATCTCAGCAGTTGGGCAGGTGCTTATCTGGCAGCACATGGCTTTGTGGTCGCGATTCCACGACCTCCCCAGCCTGGCATGCAAAATGTTAAGGCTGCTATTCCTGAAATCTGGCTACGCCCGGCTGATTATTCTGCGACTCTGGACGCATTGGCCAATAACCAGGATTTCTCCGGTCATATCAAGACAGGCCGGGTTGGAGTAGTGGGATTTCAGTTGGGGGGAACTACTGCCTTGGCTGTTGCAGGGGCTATGATGGATGTTGAAAGCTTCCGCCATTCCTGTGATGTACCCGCAACTGGGCCTGATTGTGATTGGTTTGCCAGTCAGCAGGTAAATCTGACGCAGCTCGATCTTACTGAGCTTTCAGCTGCTCACTTGGACAAACGTGTTGTCGTCGTGGTCGCCATTGATCCTGAGCTAAGCCTAAATTTTACTTCTTCAAGCCTGAGAGAGATTCAGGTGCCTGTAAAAGTGATCAATCTGGGATCCCCAGTAACACTCTTACCAGGACTTAATGCATCAGGGCTCCAGGCGTTTATCCCTCAAATTCAATATGAAATTGTGCAGGATGCTTCTCAATACAGTTCCTTCAGTGAGTGTGTAGCTGAAGCGCCGGAGGTTCTGCGCCTTGAGGGGGAAGACACCGCTATTTGCAACGACGGAGGAGGCCGGCCCCGCTCAGAAATCCATGCTCAGCTGGCCGCCATGATTGAGGCTGAACTGAAGCAGCAATTGTATTGAACTCAGGTGTTTACCAAGAAATAAGTGTCAACCTATTTCAGGACAAGGCAATGCCTGGCCTTCACCAGCTGCCCGGAAGCAGCTGGTTGCATCTGCGCAGCTTTTCTCCAGATGAGATTTCCTACAGTTCGTTACCGTTGCGATCAACTGCAATCAGAACCTGGTCGTCAGGATCGTCCTCATCATCCGCTATCCAGGGGGCCAAGCAGTCGCGGCTCTCAACGCAGGGATCAGTCAAGGCCTCCAGAAATGCCTCCAGATCATTGATTTCATCCTGGTTTAGACGTGGTTGCACCAACTGGGATTCCCCACGTTGTTGTTCCCGGCGCAGTTTGTCTAGAGCCTCTTGTGAGTTGTCTGGAGAGTCTGGATAAAGTTCTTCACAATCGTCCAGATCAGCAAATTGCGGTAACAGGCAGGCACCGCCATCAGCGAAGAAGTTCGTAACGGAGCGATTGGGATTAATATAGTGCCTTATCACTTCCTGTAGGTTCTGATAGGTACCGGCATGGCCATAGGGCCCCGTTTTTGCCACATTCAGAAGACTTAGCGTACGAAACTCATAGCGGTCATCGCTATCGCCGGTTTCACGTTCGCGGCCAAAGTCGTCATTGCTACCATCCCCTTTGCCGGGGCCGAACTGGGGGAAGGCGACGGTGTGTGTCTGCCCATCGCTAAATAGAGGGCCATTGTGACAAGCCGCGCATCCAGCTCCACCTTGATTGGTCGGTGTGAAGAACAGCTGGGCTCCCCGTTTCTGTGAATTACTCAGGGCCAGTTCGTCGCCCTCCAGGTACCGGAACCAGGGATTATCGACAAATAACATGGATCGTTCGAACTCACCCAGGGCCTCGGCGATGTGCTCAAAGGTAATCAGGGTTTCCGCATCCGCCGTGGTGCCGTAAGCTTCTCGAAACTGTGCCAGCCAGTCATTACTGATAAGCTCTCCGGCCCCTGTGCCGTAGTTCCCCAGGCGTCCGGCAAGATGGTCACGGATATCAGAATTACTGCTGCCATTTTCGAAAGCATCGGTTTTCATCTCGTCACTTTCGGTCACAGGAAAGCGTGCCTGAGCTGCAGGTAAGGTACTACCCGTACCGCCCGCGTCAGGGTCCGCTACTCCGAAGGTGGAGTCGGGTGTTCTAATTCCGGACAAAGCGCCGTTGGCGTTGGTTTCCTGCCCGATGCTTTCCACCCTCAGGTCCAAAAACAGCCCTGTGTCCCAAAGACCGGAATTAAACACTGTAGGGGCATTGCGGGGGACCGGAGGCAATCCGGAGCTGTGTTCCCGACCAGGCCCCAAGAGTTCTGCATTGACCGCGTCCGTCCCCACAGGAAGGGAAAGGCCGTCACCGCCGCCCAGGACAGGGTGGTGGCAGGAAGCGCAGGCGCTATCAAAGCCTCCGCCCAGGCTTTTACTGTAAAACAGCTGAAGGCCCAGTTGTGGAAGCGGGTCATCAATAGAGGGAAGATCACGGGCGGCCAGGTCCGGTGGCGTCAGCCCCCGGTCTTCTATGAGTGTGCGCAAGGCCTGGTCTGCCACGGTGGTTGTCGTGACAGTCTGATCAGCCTCCGAATCCGTGTCAGCAATGCCGTCAGAGCCTGATGATCCACCACAGCCGCTGATAAGCAAACCCAAAGCAATTGGTAAAGTAAGATGTCCATAAGCACCCGAGCGCGATATTCGTCCCATAACTGAATTCCTGTGTCATCGTTATTGATTAATCTGATTCAGGATTCAAACTAGAACTTCAGCAGGGAAGAATTGTGGACAGAATGTGCAAGAAATAAGGATGTTCCCAGTGCTGTTTGGTCGTATTTCCAGCCAATTCAGTTTCTCGGACTATACTCAATCTATGGGTGAATTGAGCGTTGGTTTGGCTGGATAATAAGAAATGTGGCGTATGCTTGTCTGTACCGTCACTGTCGCTAAATCACACCGTCCTGAGATGTCAGGTGGTATTCGTCGTGTCTTTCTGCTGGCAGAGCCAGTTCGGGACGCAAGCGGCTGTAATGGAGCTGGTATTCCCGACGACCCTAAGATCCATGGCGTGCCACAGGGCCATGGATCCAGATCTGATTGAAGCATTGCATCATGAGCTGTTAAGCATGTATCAGGACGGGTCGATTGATCTGATCTATGAGAAATATTCCTACGAAGGATTCAAGTGGCTGCTGAATGATTCTCTCTAGACCGTAGCGGGCTTAGGTAAAACACCTTGCGCAAGGGGCCGCCGGGGCTGCCGTAAAAAGGGAAGCAGGTTGTCAGCAGCAGAATATTGTCGTCGGCTTCAGAGTCCAGCCGGATCCGGTAAGCGTTCACATCAACCACTTCCTCCTTGGTCACCTGATAGTCTAGTACTTTCCCCAGACGATTCTTCCAGTGCAGCAGATGTCCTACATGAAGGTTTTCAAGCACTGCGAAGTGAGTGTCTCTATGCGCAGAAATGACACTTACACCAGGGCTACCGACGGTCGCACTGGAGCTCATATGGGTAGGGGCAAAGGCCAGGTTGCGACCGCTGCTGCCGTCCAGCACTATCCAGTGGGCATTTAGTGCCGGTATCGACATCTCGCCGACCGGGTGACTGTCAGCCCAGGGCCAGGGCGCAAAGTTTGTTTCTGCCGCTTTATCTTTGCTTGGACTCTGAGCGATGACTGATTGATCTGCCCCAAACTGAGACTGCTGCAGAGTGGCTGCCCAGGACTGTTCCAGCAGCCACTGAGCGAGTAACGCTTTGAGTTGTATGTAACCACCTTGGCCCAGGAACAGGCCGGCAATAAGTGTCAGTAAAATACCTAGGGCCTGTTGACGCACACTGGTCTCCTTAGTTTTTGTTGTCCAAATATCAGCAGCAGGCCGCACATTAAAAGAGCTGAACCCATTTGCAGATAGAGCAATGACGGAGTCGCAGTGGAAGGAAATCTGGCCATATTGGAAGAGAGGCCGTTAGGTAGCAGGTTTGGCACTGCGGCAGTTCGCAGATCTTCCTGCGGTGGGCGAACCGGAGTTTTGTCTACGGCGACGAAGCTGGTATAGGGACTCATTAACTGAAATTGTAGAGCCAGTGGCAGCACCTCCGCTTTCACTTTGTCTTCGGGAGTTCCCAGATTTTTCTGGTCCAGCCAATGGGCGATTTTCTGTCTGGCCCAGGCGCGTGCAATCCCTTTACCCGATGCAGCTGTCGATAAATCAATATTCCGTTTCCAGAGCGCCTGCTGGTCCACCACAAATCCCATACTGAACCCCTGTACGCTGAGGTTTTCCGTATTGCTGGAGTCCAGCTTAACCAGCGCCATGACAGGATCGCCGTGATAGAGGTCCGGTATACTTTGTGGATACATTTCGATCTCTTTTAATTTGGCATTAGCCTGCGACACCTGGTCGTCTTTTTTCTCAGGGCTCAAATGAGGGCTATGACTGTCCTGGCTGATCTGAATATCCCGCAGGCTGGGGAAGCGCAAATCATTGATCAGCTCGCTTACTTTACGTTGAACTTCTGCCAGGTCATTGATATGGATGTAACTGCCACGACCAAACTGGGCTGCTTTACGCATGAAGAAACGGTTGGGTGCTGGGCCTATTCCGACAGTAAACAAGCGCGACTGACCAAGCGATTCAGTGATCTGCCGGAATAGCTCTGATTCATTACCGACACTACCGTCGGTCAGGAATACTACCTGGCGAACATAACCGGCAGGGGCTGGGTCCCGTAAGGCCAGAGTAAGTGCGGAGCTTATTTCAGTGCCGCCGTCGGCGCGCAGGGAGTGTACAAATTGTTGCGCCTGATTCAGGGCCATCTGCTGAGCCTGAACAGCGTGGGGAAATAGTGCATGTGCATCCGAATTGAATTCAATAATATTAAAGCGGTCTTTGGGATTCAGTGTATTGAGCGCCTGCGTCAAAGCTTCCCGCGCCTGTTCAATAGAGACACCTTCCATCGATCCTGATGTGTCGATAACCCAAATCATTTCCCTTGGGAGGCTCAAAGCTTCATCTTCCTCCAGGGGCGGCACCAGCATTACCTGCGCGTAGGTGCTGCCATCCAGTGTTTGTTTAAATACGGCTGCCTGTGGTCTCTGGCCGTCGGCTACCTGCCAGGTGAGTACAAAATCCTGGTCGGCAAGGGTTTGTGTTTCATCCAGGCTGACTTCGTAGTGATTGTCCTGTAGCTGCCAGTTTATTTTGTGGGTAACACTCTCAATGCTCTCCAGTGCAAGGCCGGCCTGGATGCTCACTTTGATATTGGTCTGATGGCCGGCAGCGGTCATGGAGTTTGGCGGCACTGTATAAGGGCTGATTAGATCCGCATCCGGTACTGACGTACTGGGCGTAGCCCAGCCAGTGGTTGCTGTCTCCAGGGAGCCTTGCAGCCGCTCACGCAGATGGTCAAGTTGTGCCTGGTCCAGCTCCTGACTACCCGGCATGTAACGTGGAGTGATGGTCAGCGGCAAGGAGAGGGTAAAGTCTCCGGCATGATAGCGGATATTTTGTTGGTAGAAGATCCTGATGGTAACCGCCTCACCAGGGGGGATATTGGCAATTTTATGGGTGAACATATTAGGTCTGCGCTGGTGTACTACCGCTGCCTGCTGACCGGCTTGCCTGGCAGACTGGTAAGTTTTTTCGGCGGCTTCCTTTTCCTGAATTTCCCCTATTATGGTCCGCGCGCCTATCTGCATCTCCATACGATATACTGCCGCGTCATCCGGCAGGGGAAATACGTAAACGGCTTCCTGCCAATCCTCACTGGTGTTAGCGAAAGACTGTTCCAGCCTGGTTTCAGCAATGAGTCCAGTGACTTCAGTGTCATAGTCCGAATGCAAAGTCAGGGCAGGGGTGTATTCTGAGGTGGTCCGGGAACTGAAGAATAATTCACCGCTGCGAACCTGGTCGTAGTCAATATCTGCAGCCTGACTGGTGGTGGCGACAGAGATCAGGCAGAGCAGGATCCAAAGGCTGCCGAGCAGCCACCAATCCCGTTTATCCGCGGAGGAAAGTTCCCTGGTGAGCGGGCTGGGATGCCGATGAATATCGCTATCTGCAGAGTTATGAAACCCGTGGTAAGTGTCCAGAATAATGGAAGGGCGCTTGGTTATAGGCCTGTTTTTGGTTATAGGTCGATTATTGGATATAGGTTGATTATTGGATATAGGTCGATTGGGGCGGTGTCCAGCTGAAGCCAGGGTGACCATATTTGTCATTGTTGAATCCTTACACTGTGGGTCCGGTTTGTTGGTATTGTGCCGTGTGAAACCGGCACTCCTGAGGACCTGGCGAGGCAAATCAGGTGGCAAATATGGCGAAATATGGCAATGGCTTCGGTACATCTTAAGGGGTGCAATGGGCTTAAATTGGTGGTGTAATAAGCGGCTTATTTTTTGAGCTGGGCTTTATCCTCAGCGTTAACCATTGAGTGGTTTGCCGTGACACCTGCGATCAATGCGGCCAAAAAAGCCGGTGTAACATTTCGCATCCATGAATATGCGCACGATCCAAAGGCTGAATCCTATGGTGAAGAGGCTGCAAATCTCTTGGGGCTGGATCACAGGCAGGTGTTTAAAACGTTACTGGTCAGCATCACTGGCGCTAAGCAATCTCTGGCTGTAGGTGTTGTACCTGTGAATGGCTTGCTGGACCTCAAAGCTATCGCCAAAATACTTGGCGCTAAAAAGGCTGAAATGGCAGACCCCAAGGTAGCTGAACGCAATACCGGATATGTCGTCGGTGGCATCAGTCCCATAGGGCAGAAGAAACCTTTACCCCTGGTGTTGGATCAGTCTGCAGAAGATCTGTCCACAATTTATGTCAGTGCCGGGCGTCGGGGTTTGGAAATAGAACTTTCCCCTACGGATTTATTGGGTCTGACCGATGGATTGTATGGCAGTATTACCAATATTAAGCAGGCATAAAACCCTCGGACAGCTATGAGCTAAAATGTGTCATGGCACAGGTTGGCGCGCTGGCTATTTTACCGGCCATAGATCGGGTCCTAGATCAGGTAGTTATATATGCAATGGTTTTTGGCACTTTCATTACGTAAAAAGCTTGAGCTAATTGCAGTTTTGTTACTGGTGCCCTTTTGGTTCGGATATTTCTGGCATGGTCATATTGGTAATGTTATTGGTGCCATCGCCACATCATTTTTCTTCTTTCTCTCCTTTATCACGCCAGAAAACCACCGTTACTATGTCATCGCGAAAGCGCTGACATCCTTGGCCCCAGGACTTGTCATATGGGGGATTGTCAGTATCAGTCCTGAATATGCCACTTACTGGTCTTTTCCTCTTATGTTGTTCCTCTATTTTCAGCTGAGCCTCAGAAAGGCCATTGCTGCCAACGTTTTGTTTATCGGTGTGTTGACCCTACTGCTGGGACGTTATCTTGATCCTGCCATGGTGGCCAGATTTGTTGCTGCCCAGGTATTGGCCAATAGTTTTGCCATTTTCTTTTCCCATGATCGCCAGCAGAATGAACAGCGGTTACGGCAGTTGGTGGTCACGGATAGTCTGACAGGGCTGTATAACCGTCGCGAGGCGATGCGTGCGATTCAAGAAGCCCTGGAAATCAAAGCTCGCTATGGGCAGAGTTCCACCTTGCTGATCATTGATCTGGACCACTTTAAGAAAATTAACGATCAGCACGGCCATATCAAAGGGGATGAAGTGCTTATTGCAGTATCCCACCTAATGAAAGAGCGGGTAAGGTCAGCAGATATGCTGGCCCGGCTTGGGGGCGAGGAATTTCTATTGTTGTTGCGGCACACCGGTCTGGTTCAGGGCAGAGAGGTCGCGGAGCATCTGATTCAATCCTGCCGTGAACAGGTGCATTCAATCCCGGAAAAAGTCACTATCAGTATCGGGATTGCAGAATGCGGTGATAGTTATTCGCTGACCTCGTGGCTCAAAGCTGCGGATGACGCTCTATATAGAGCCAAGCAGGAAGGCCGCGATACCCTTATGTGTGCCCCTACGCTGACTGGAAAGCGCAAAGTGGCTTGACTACAGTTTTATCTCAAGGACCAGTTTTATCTCAAGGACCACATAGGCTCATGCCTAAACCTGCAGGTCGGGCGCTGAGACCCGGGGCCTGGCCAAAACAAAGGGAGTTCAATCATGTCCGTAAACTATTTTCGTCTTTTGGCACAATATAATCAGTGGATGAACCGCAAGATTTATGACGTTGCGATGAAACTCGACGCAAAAAGCCTGTGGGAGGATCGGGGGGCATTTTTCAAGTCAGTGATGGGAACTCTCAATCATCTGATGGTGGCTGATCTGATTTGGCTCAATCGATATCGGGCACATTCCAGTGCTTTTCCTGAATTAAACCATTTGGATTCTTTGCCAAAACCCAAAGTTCTGGATCAAATCCTGTTTGCTGATTTTGCGGAACTCAGTGCTGCACGTGGTCGTCTGGATCAGATTATCCAGGATTGGTGTGGCAGCCTGAAAGAGGAAGATCTTGAGCAGCCGTTGTCTTATCACAGTAGCCAGGGCAAACCTTACACCAGGGAGTTTGGTCTGTTGTTGCTGCACTTTTTCAACCACCAAACTCATCATCGGGGCCAGGTCACCACGTTACTAAGCCAATTCGGTATGGATGTCGGAGCCACCGATTTGGCGCTGTTGATTCCAGAATTAGCGGTGTAGGGCCAGCATAGACTATCTGATCCTGACCAACGCTAAATTAGTTCAGATTTGGGCCCCTTAGACCCTAACTGGCCCAAATCAGTACTGGTCTTTGCCAATAGACTCGTTCATACAACGGTTCGTATTTTGCATTTATTGACAATCTATCATTTGTGGTGTGGTCAAAAAATGATCTAACCTGAAAGGGTAAGTTGTAATATCTGTGGAGGGTGTCATGGCTGTAAGATCCGGCGAAGCAGAACGTGCCTGGTTCCGTAGTGACCGTTTTATCCATACCGCTGACGGTTGGTACTTCATAACCAGAGAAAACTCACAGGAAGGTCCCTTCCGCTCCATGCAGGAAGCTGAAAATGAGCTGTTCCTGTATATCCGTCACTCTAATGAAGCGCTTTATCAGAAAGTCGAAAGCGGCTGAATGATATAAACCTCTGTAAGTACATTTCCAGATTCGCAGTGAACATGGATGGTGTGCCGCTCAATCGGCGGCACATAGGAAGTGTCTTCCGCTGAATTACAAATCCAGTTCCACCCAGGCAGGGTCGTGGTCGCTGCCATCGCCGCCATGTTTGGTGCGGCGGTCTATATGAGCGGATAGCCATTTGTCTTTAAGGGAAGCGCTCAGCCATATCTGATCGATTAAATGGAATTCCGGGGGTTGCGGGCCGGGGGGGTTGCGGCGATAGGTCCAGGCTGTGGTCTGAGGACCGGGCCCCTGAGTTTCATTTTTCGCGGGGCGGGTTTCCTGAGGATTGGTTAACGCATTAAAGAGAGGGAGTCCATCTGCGATATACATCGGTTGTAAACAGAGTGAATCGGGTGTGTCGTTCATATCCCCGGTGAGGATAAACGCGCTATTGGGTCTTTCCACGGCACTGATTAGTTCCGAGATCATTTCAGCTTGCTGCTGTCGTCTTGTATTCGCCGCTTGCTGACCCAATACCTGGTCTTCATAAAAGGGAACGAATGCACTTTTTAAGTGAGTATTATAGAGGCTGAAGAGCTTCTTTTTACGTTGGGGATTGAGGACTTCCACCCGTATAAGGTCACGGCTGAATACCCGTTTATAAGGGGCATCGGGATGTACTGCCGTTTGAAAGGAAGTGATAGCGCCCAGGGGTAACTTCGATAACACTCCCACATCGATTAGACGCTGATCATTGGCTTCCACCAATACCACTTCGGAATACATTCCGTCGAGGAAATCGCGATTGAAGGCTTTCAATATTTCAATATGTTCCACCTCCTGCACCGCCAGGACATCGACATTCATTGCCTTGATTCTATCGGCAATTTCCTGTGTGTCCGCCACATCTTTGCCTTTAACCAGCTGACCCATAAAAGTCCGCACCTGGAAACTGAGCGGATTACCGGATGCCTGAGAACTGTACTCGAAAGTAAGGCCGCCACCAGACTGTGGAATGTTTTCGACCTGGGCCTGAAAGTTGAAGCGGGAAAAAAGGTTGTTCAGATTGAAGGTGCCTACGGTAACAGCCATGTTGTGTCCTCCGTGGGGAGAGTGAAAAACTCAATCTTCGTCAGATAGCGTCACTGCACTTGGTGACAGCATAAGTGGCCAAAGCAGAATGTTAAAGGGTTACCTGCAGGGAAAGCTGAAAAGCAGCCGGCTGTAAATTCAAAATCAGACCCTAAAAAAGACCAATCTGCGGGCCAGCGATCTGATCGTAAGTGGTGCCCAGGAACTGGGTGATACCATCAACAATGGGAGCTATCTGGCGTTCGATATAGAGGTCGTAATCCAATGGATATTGCCGGTAGCTAAGTGTTTCGGGGCCGTTCACCGTCACCACATATTCCACCCAATCACCACGCCGGTAGAGAGGAGGGTTGCCCTCTAACTGACGCTGTTGATTGGCTCTGCGTGCCGCCTGGACATGTGGGGGGATATTGCGCTCATATTCATCTATTTTACGGCGCAGGCGCTTGCGGTAGTAAAGCTGTTCATCGCGCTCACCTTTGCGCACGGATTCCACCAGCGACTGTATATATTGCTCATAGGGTTCCCGGTAAAAGATCCGGCGGTAAAGCTCTTTCTGAAACTCTCTTGCCAGTAGGGTCCAGTCGGTGCGCACGGTTTCCAGACCCTTGAATACCAGGGACTCGCTACCGTCCGGTTTCACCATCAAGCCTGCGTAACGCTTCTTGCTGCCTTTTTCCGAGCCTCTGATGGTGGGCATTACAAAACGGGTGAAGTGGGTTTCGAATTCTATTTCCAGATAGCTTTCAATTTCATAATCTGCCTGCAGAGTTCTTTGCCACCACTGATTCAGGTGTACCGAAAGCTGGTCACCAATTTTGAAAATCTGATCGTTGCTCAGATTCTTAATATTTTGCAAACGTACAAAAACGGAATCTGTATCACCGTAGATAACCTGATGACCTTTTTCCTCAATCAGTTGCCTGGTACGGTTAAGAATATGGTGGCCACGCAAGGTGATGGAGCTGGGTAGGCGATAGTCAAAAAAACGGCACCCGGGTGTTCCCAGTACCCCGTAGAATGAGTTCATCAAAATTTTGATCGCCTGGGACATGGCAGCGTTTTTCTGACGTTTGGCTTCGTCTCTGGCGGCCCAGAGTTCGCCGATAAGGTCCGGTAGAATCGGGGAATCCTTGCTGAAAACCGCACCGTTAAATCCGGGCACAAACATGTTTCTGTTCACATCCGGTGTTTCCTGCTGGTCCCATTGATCATCACGGCTGTGGGCTGGTTCGCTCTCCCCGGTAATGCCTAGGATGCGAGCCAATGGATCAATTTTGTAGGTGCGTATTATGCTCGGATACAGACTTTTAAAGTCCAGCACCAGCACATGCTCATAAAGCCCGGGGCGGGAGTCCATAACGTAACCACCAGGGCTGCCGACGCCGACGGGATCCTTAACCAGGCTTGGCGCTACATAACCGGCACGATGTAAGCGTGGCAGGTAACGGTGATCAAAGGCGGCCACTGAGCCGCCAAACCTGTCCATAGTCAGGCCGGTCAGCTCGGCCCGTTCAATGGCGAAAGCCAGCAATTGAGAATGCTTGAAAATATCCCAGACCAGCTGGCAATCTTCCAGGTTATAGGCGGCAAGGGATATTTTATCTTCGTGGAACTGACGGGTGATTTCTTCACCCCGGTTGTCCACATCATGGATCAGCTTGCCCCGCTTCAACATCACACTGGCAACATTCTGCAGGGAAAAACTCTCAAAGTTATAGGTGGCGGACTTCAGGGTTTCAATGCCGTCCAGGACAGCCCTTCCCGGCATACACAGGGTGAAGTGGCCTTCATCCATACGTGATTGACGCCAGTCCAGTGGACTGTTACCGCGCCCCATAAGAAGCGGTATTCCCAAAGCATCGGCTTTGCGCTGCAAAAAGCGAAGATCAAAATTGATGACACTCCAGCCGATGATAATGTCCGGGTCGACCTCATTGAACCAAATCATAAATCGCTGCATGAGATTCAACTCGTCTTGGCAGAATTCCAGGTACTCCGGTTTGCCACTGGACTGTATTTTCGATTTATCGGCTGGATAAAGATTGTTTTCATTGCCAATCATGAAAACTTTGTTGATGACGGGATTCTCTTCCCTTCGCCGGTGGTCAATCTGTGCATCCAGTGGGGCAAGGCTATCGGAAACCACCATACCGATAGAGTAAAGGTGGTCGCCGGTCATAGACGTTTCAATATCCAGAGACAGTACTCGAAAGTCTGGTTGGTAACGACCGGGTCGGATGGCCGGTAAGGTCACGGCGGCATATTGGCCAAGTCTTTTGCAGTCTCCGCGATATTCGAAGGAGGCGGTCACAAAGCGTTCCATCAGATAGCGGTCGTGTGGATGGATATCCGCTTCAAGAGGAGTAATGCCGATGCTTTGCAATAGATCCCTGGCACGATAAAGGCTGCGCTGTTCGCGGAAATAAAACGCATCTACTGGGTGGCCGTTAAAGCTTTGCAGTTTCACACTTTTGCAGTGCCAAACCGCATTGACGCTGTGGGGGGAGCGAGAGGTATCAGCTGCAGCACCATATTCCGACTGCAGAATCTGGCGTGCACGCTCAGCCTGCTTTTGCTCGACAAAACAAACAGCGTACTGAGTAGGGAGGTGTAAGCGGACTGGGCCATCCGGGCCTTTGGCCCAGAATACCAGTTCGAGTTGCTTCCCGCCGCCGGCCACCGGGACATCGTCCCATTGTCGGGTCAGTAAAAAAGCTGAGCGCACGCCTGTTCAATACACACTTATTGGCCGCAGAGGAAAACAATATAGCTGCGGGTACCGTCAACAATTTCCCCTGCTGTAGCAACTGCATTGCCCCCCATCTTCACCGCTTCGTTTTTGGCCAGCACCAACAGCTCATCAGCCATAGGAGCATCTCCGCGAGGCAGGAATGCAACCTCATCAAGCACCTGGGCCGAGGCACTTCCGAGACGCTGGCATTGAGCTCCCGCTTCCTGGGTGATTAGCTGAACTGTTTCAGAGCCCGGTGTTGGCTTGACGGTTGCACAAGAAGTAAGTGTAAGGGCCACCAGTAAAGAGGAAAAAAGAACAGAGGCGTTTTTGAAGATTTTCATAGGATCCACTTAATCGATTGTTTTGAAAGGAACATTAAGCTTAAAAGCCAGCTGGAAAGCATCATACTACAGATGTGTCAAAGGGAGTAAAAGAGATTAGTGGGGACTGACTATAAGGTCGTTCTAACGTCTGGAAAGCACCAAACACGGTCAATTAATGAGCGGTTTTGGTGCTGGTATAAGGCGAGGCATACGGCATTTTAAGTGACTACGCCTAATGTCTAAGCGGTTTGCGACTATGGTGGAAACTACATTTACAGAGAGGTCGCCATACAATGGAGCTGGTTTATCGCGAATTTCGCTCAACATTCTTGGAGGATGTTATGACTCAGCCACTCACCGTTGCGATCACCGGGGCAGCAGGCAGTATTTGCCAATCACTATTGTTTCGTCTTGCTGCCGGTGACCCCTTTGGTCAGCGTCCCATCAGGCTTCACCTGATTGAACGTCCGGATGCAATGAAGTCGCTGCAAGGCCTGGCCATGGAGCTGGAAGACTGTGCCTTCCCACTACTTGAATCTGTCAGTCTGCATGACAATGCAGAATCCGGATTTGTCGACTGTGACTACGCTATCCTCGTCGGCGCGAAACCAAGAACTGCCGGCATGGAACGTATTGACCTGTTGCACGACAATGCACAGATTTTTGCTGAGCAGGGTAAGGCCCTGGGCCAGTTTGCCAAGCCGTCCGTTAAGGTGCTGGTCGTAGGCAACCCGGCTAATACCAATGCCTTGATCGCCTGGGCAAATGCAGGTTCTTTGTCACCCAGCCAGTTTACCGTGCTGATGCGGCTTGACCACAACCGGGCCAAGGGCTTTCTATCCCGCAAATTGTGCGTCAGCCCGCAGAGTATTGAGCGCCTGGCTGTCTGGGGTAATCACGCCAGTACCCAGTTTCCGGATGCCAGCCATGTGCATATTGATGGACGACCGCTGCGCCGAGGACTGGATTTAGACTGGTACCGTGAAATTATGATTTCTGAGGTGCAGCACAGGGGTGAGGCTGTCATATCCGTTAAAGGACGTACCAGTGCGGCCTCCGCTGCACAGGCCATTATCGACCATTTGAAAGATTGGATGGTTGGAACGCCTACAGGTGATTTTGTCAGCATGGGCGTATTCAGCCACGGTGAATACGGCGTGGCGCCAGGCCTGTTTTTCTCCTTCCCGGTGATCTGCCGCCATGGTCATATCGATATTGTTAACGGCCTTGAACTTGATGATTTCTGCAAAAAAATGATTCAGGAGACTGAGCAGGAGTTGTTGCGGGAGCGTCAAGCAGTGTTGTCACTGCTGCCGGAAAACAGTCTGGCCAGGCGTGGTTTCACGTCCATGACAGGAGCTGTGGCCTGAAAAACAAATAGCTGCCTTTAACGTTATTAGCCATAGGTTTTTGTCTTCAGGTATCAACTTTCTTCTATGTGTTATTCGCACTAGCTCTTTCTGAGACTAGTGCTTTTTTTAGGCTTGAATTTCGCTATTTTCAAACAAGGTGGATGTGGGCTGATCAAACAGCCGCTCCCTGATGACGAAACTGTAGTGAGGCCAGTCGGGCGTAAAGCTCACTCTGTTCCAGCAGGGTATCGTGGGTGCCCAGTGAATCCAGGTGTCCATGATTCATTACGGCAATCCGATCGGCATTTTTTACCGTCGCCAGACGATGGGCGATGACTAAGGTGGTGCGATTCACCATGAGTTGATCCAGGGCTTGTTGCACCCAGTATTCACTCTGGGCATCCAGAGCACTGGTAGCTTCATCCAGCAGGAGAATAGGCGCATCGGCCAATATTGCGCGGGCAATGGCCAGACGTTGCTTTTGTCCTCCGGATAACCCTGTTCCTGCGTCACCCAGTCGTGTCTGGTAACCCTCGGGTAGGGCGGAAATAAAGTCATGGGCATGTGCCGCCGTGGCGGCTGCAATCATTTCCTCATTGCTGGCATCAGGTCTGGCATATTTCAGATTGTCTTCCACGGTACCGTAAAACAGGCTGGGGGTTTGTGAAACCAGAGCAAAACATTTCCGCAAATCGGCGGGAGCTAAATCCCTGATATTGACGCCGTCCAGAAAAATCGCACCGTCTCTGCTGTCGAAAAAACGCAGCAGCAGATCAAACAAAGTGGACTTTCCTGCACCTGAGGGGCCGACCAGCGCCAGGGTTTCCCCGGCGGGGATATGCAGGGTAAGGCCATCGATGGCATTTTGTTGGGGGCGCGACGGGTAGGCAAACGTCAGTCCGCGAATATCAATATTGCCGGCGACACTGGTGGGTAATGGCAAAGGATTATCGCTGGCGATGATTTCACTGCGTGACTCCAGCAATTCTACAATGCGTTCTGTAGCTCCTGCCGCCCGTTGCAGTTCGCCTATGACTTCTGAAATAGACCCTACTGCCGAACCGACAATCACACTGTAAAAAACGAAGGCCGCCAGTTCACCGCCGGTAATTCTGCCTTCAATGACATCCAGCCCGCCGATCCAGAGCATGGCACCAACAGCTCCCAATACCAGCACGATAACCACTGTGATCAATAGCCCCCGTTGCACCGTGCGCTGTTTGGCGATTTTAAACGCCGCTTCCACATGGTTATGGAAGCGTTCTTTATCAATGCCCTGGTGATTATAGGCCTGAACTATTTTTATCTGGCCGAGTATCTCCCCGACATAGGCGCCGACATCGGCCACTTTATCCTGGCTGACCCTGGAAAGCAGCCTGACACGCCGACCGAAAATAAGGATAGGGGTAACGACCAGTGGGACTGAAATCATCACGATGGCAGTCAGTTTGGCGTTAGTGATAAACAACCAGATAATTCCCCCCACCATCATGATGAGATTACGTAGCGCCATGGATACCGATGAACCAATCACAGACTGTAGTAAGGTGGTATCTGCCGTCAGACGGGACTGAATTTCCAGGCTCCGATTATCTTCAAAGAAACCGGGGTGAAGGTCTATCAGGTGCCGGAAAACCTTGTCACGAATATCGGCAACCACGCGCTCTCCCAACCAGGTGACCCAGTAGTAGCGGGTAAAAGTACCAAATGCCAGCGCTATTACCAGACATAGGAATATGAGGACATATTGGGTCAGCAGTTCGGCAGAAGCAGTGGCAAACCCCTGATCAATCAATAGCCGGATACCCTGGCCGATGGACAACGTAATTGTTGCCGTGAAGAGCAGGGCACTCAGGGCATAAACGATCTGGCGTCTATAGGGGGTTAGAAACTGTGCTGCCATCCTGACAGCCTGCCAACGAGGTTTTTGCATAAGCACCAGTGTCCCGGGGGCCTAAAAAAGGGAGCCGATCGCTCCCTTTTGAATTGTGTTAACAGATGAATTGGATAGTGTTAACAGGTGACTAATATTAACAGATAGATCGTGTCAACAGGTCCTGATAATCAGTCTGTACGCTTGGTTACTTCAACCAGGTGGAAACCAAACTGGGTTTTTACCGGGCCCTGAACCTGGCCAACAGGCGCGCTGAAGACAACTTCGTCAAATTCCTTCACCATTTGACCTGGGCCAAACTCACCCAGTTCGCCGCCTTGGCGACCTGAAGGGCAAGAGGAGTGTTCCTTAGCCAGAGCGGCGAAGTCTGCGCCATTTTCAATTTCGGTTTTCAGTTGGCTGCATTGTTCTTCACTGTTGACCAGTATGTGGCGTGCGGATGCTCGTGCCATGTTGTTCTCCTGCTTATATGATATTAAGGGCATCGGTGAGACCCCGTAATTTTCCTAAATGGGGTTTTGCGAGGGGTTTTCAACCCATAGGGATTCAACCGGCCGAAAAAGTGGAACTCTTTGGTACTTTATCTACCCGGTTGTTCAGAATCTGGTATTGATCAGGTTGAGGCCTATTCCAACATAGATGCTTTTTACTCCAACATTATGGCAGAGTAAGGCCTGATATTAGTCACGTCGATTTCAGGAATCCCTTCGCCATGGACAAGCCTCCACAACCTACTGTTATCGTTTTACCCTCGGAAGGGTTTGATCCCAGTGAGGCCGCGGTAAGTTGGCAGGTGCTTAAACGCAACGGTCAAGAGATTCTATTTGCCACGCCGGATGGCCGATCCGCCGCCGCTGACCCACTGATGGTGACAGGAGTGGGGCTGGATTGGTGGGGATGGATTCCAGGGCTAAAGCAGCTTAAGGCCATAGGGCTGATGTTACGTGCCAATGCCGCTGCCCGCCGCGCTTACACTGACATGCTGGCCGATGCCGCCTACCAGTCCCCCATGACCTATCAGGAAATACAACCGGAAGCTATTGATGGCCTGGTTTTGCCTGGCGGCCATGCGAAATCCATGCGGCCCTTTCTGGAAGATGAAGTGCTTCAAGCCAAAATAGCCGCCTGCTTCAAATCCGCCCAGACCAATACCCATGTTCCGGTAGCGGCAATTTGTCATGGTGTTCTGGTGCTTGCCCGTAGTAAAGATGAACAGGGAAAGTCCATACTGTTTGACCGCAAGCTGACAGCACTACCATGGGAGTTCGAACGCAAGGCCTGGATGTTAGGGCGTATCTTCCGCTTTTGGGACCCCCGCTACTATCGCACCTATCTGGAAAATTCGATGGAAGCGCCCGGCTTCTGGAGTGTGGAGGCAGAGATTAAACGTGAGCTTGCTTCACCGGAAGACTTCCGTCTGCCGACCAAAGGCAGCAAAGATTTCGCGATCAAAAACAGCGGTTTGCATCGCGATACACTTCATAATCAGCGTCCTGCCTGGGTAGTTGAGGATGGCAATCTGGTGACGGCCCGTTGGCCTGGAGATGTTCATGGATTTGCCCAGTGCTTTTTACGGGTCGTGGAAAGTTACCGTCGATATACAGCAGGCAAATAGTCAGCCCTCAGCCTTGGCCAAGCAAGCGTTGGCGTAAAAAGCTGATTACTACCGTTAATCAGCAGGTAGATTCGGTCAGGTCACTGGCCAGGGATTTCTGTACATTCGCCGGGACGGCACTCAGGTTGATCTGGGCTGCGGGGTGATCCACGAGAAAACCTATACTGGCACCTTGCCTAACCGATGCAATCATTTCCGGAGTGAGTTCAAAGCGTAAGAAATGCACGGAAGAGGTTTTTTCAGCGTCCTCGCGCTCCAGATCCTCATCGGCAATGGCGGCAACCTGTTCAAAGCCTGAAACCGTCAGAAACAGGCGGCGTTCAATTCCGCGCAACTGTTGCAGCGCCACTTTGCGTTCATCTGGATCGCTATACTCCAGCATAAAGGTGGCTTTTAGATTATTACCGTCTGGAATCAGAGGGTTATAAGCATCCAGTTCTTCCTGAATTTCCTCTTGCCTGAACAGCTTCTCGATTCTCAGCATTTCCTGAATCTGGTATTGCACCGTCATGCGGTCCTCGAAATACAGACGCATATGGTCGTTCAAAGCGACCTGGCGGTCCTTTTTATGTTGCATGACTAATTGACGGAACTCGTTTCGTCGCAAGTCATACTCCTCCAGGGACCAGAGGTCCTCCTTGGTCAACCCGGTGGTCTCCCAAGGCCCCGAAGAATGTTTGGCATGTTTTTTTGTAGAGAGATTCATCGTTAACCTCCTCAAAGCCCGTAGGCTTGCTTCAATAAAGATATGGGGTGGCGGGGCTCAGTTTCAAGCTCCGTCAGATGAGCGATATGGTTGGCCGCCATCGGACAGTCGCTGGCAAAGTGCGGGGCTTTGAGCTGGTCGACCTTGCGTGCCACAGGGCGGCCTATCTTCACGGCTTTGTCGTAGGACTCCAGCTTAACGGCGTAGGTGCCGTCGTGCCCGGAACAACGTTCCTGGGCCTGCACTTTTGTATCGGGAATCAGGTTTAAAATATCCCGTGCCTTCAATCCTATATTCTGCACCCGCAAGTGACAGGCTACATGGTAGCTGATGTCTCCCAGTGGATGCTTGAAGTCCAGATTAAGCTTGCCTTCCTTATGCCGTTTCGTCAGGAATTCAAAGGGATCGACAAAAGCTCCCTGTACCTTTTTGACATCGGCATCATCAGGGAACATTAATGGCAGCTCTTGTTTGAACATCAGGACACAGGAAGGCACCAGCGCGGTGATATTGAACCCGGCATCCACCAGGCGTGCCAGAATAGGGATGTTGTATTCCTTGTGTTGCTTCACGGTTTCCAGATCGCCCAGTTCGAGTTTGGGCATACCGCAGCAGCATTCAGACGGGACCAGTTCCACATCAATGTCATTGTGGCGAAACACTGACACCAGATCCTCACCCAGTTGAGGGCTGTTAAAGTTACCGTAGCAGGTGGTGAACAGGGCGACCCTGGCATTGTCGGTGCCGGCCTTTTCGTTTTTTAACCGTTGCCGCATGGTGGGTGAGTAATATTTAGGGACGACAGCGTTCTGATGCACCCCCAATTGGCTTTGCAGCAATTTACGAAAAGAGGGGTTGTCGTTGAGACTGTTGACGATGGTGTTGACGACCGGGATGGTGGACAATTTGCCTACAGCATCCGTACTGGTCAGCACTTTGTCCCGGAAACTGGCGCCGTGGTTTTTGTAGTTGACCGCCTTGGCACGCAACATAAGATGGGGAAAATCCACATTCCATTCATGAGGCGGCACGTAGGGACATTTGGTCATATAACAGAGGTCGCAGAGGTAACACTGGTCGACCACTTTTTTATAATCGGCCTTGTCGACCCCGTCGACTTCCATGGTGTCGGATTCGTCCACCAGATCGAACAATGTCGGGAAAGCCTGACAGAGATTGACGCAACGGCGGCAGCCATGGCAAATGTCATATACCCGTTCAAGCTCCTGATGTAACGCCGTTTCGTCGTAAAAGTCCGGCGACTGCCAGTCCAGGGGATGACGGGTTGGGGCTTCCAGGCTGCCCTCACGTGTGGTTTTTTCCTGACTCATGGAAGCAACTCCTTCAGTCGGTACAGAAAAGCAATGACAAACTGCCTCTCTGTACCGGCGTCATATATGCTGATCCTGCCCAAGCGCTGTTTTTTAAGAACCAGTTTTTCAAAAACCAGCTATTCAAGCACCAGCGGCTTGGGCATTACATACTCAGAAATCATTTGCTCAGGAATCAAGCGTGTCCAGTGCTTTCTGGAACCGGTTGGCGTGGCTGCGTTCAGCTTTGGCCAGGGTTTCAAACCAGTCGGCTATTTCATCGAAGTTCTCTTCGCGGGCCTGTTTACACATGCCGGGATACATGTCTGTATATTCGTGGGTTTCGCCGGCGATGGCGGCTTTCAGATTGTCGGAGGTGGCACCTATGGGCAATCCGGTGGCAGGATCACCAACTTCTTCCAGGTACTCCAGGTGCCCGTGAGCATGACCGGTTTCACCTTCTGCAGTGGAACGGAATACGGCGGCGACATCATTGTATCCTTCGACATCGGCTTTGGCTGCGAAATAGAGGTAGCGACGGTTTGCCTGGCTTTCACCGGCGAATGCATCTTTCAGGTTTTGTTCAGTTTTAGAACCTTTTAAAGACATAGTTCATCTCCTCAGAGCTTTGATTATTTTTATACTGCAAATCACTAGTACAGCTTTTACATGGTAGTCAAGGATGGCTGATAGCGTTAATGGATAAAATTTATCTAAACGATAGGGCTCATACATAATGAATATTGAAAGTTATTCTCATGCGATATAAGCATAAAGAAATGCATACCAGCACTAAGCCGCTAGTCTATATACTGACTTTCTATACTGTTATTGTGACTCATTTAAATAATAAACCGGGGTTTGTTTATGGCTCTGAATTCAAGAAAAGCCTTTCAGCTCATTTCCAGCCTATTAGCTTTACTGTTATTCACCGCTGTGGTCATGCGTACCGCACTTGCTGAATCAGGCTGGAAATCTCCTGACCCGGAGGCAAACTGGTTTTGGCAGCTTGATAATGAGGGACCATTGGAGCTGCCGTTCGATGTCTGGGATGTTTCTCTCTATGACGTTTCCGATCAATACCTGCAGTCATTGAAATCTCAGGGTGTTTATATCATCTGTTATTTCTCTCTGGGAACCAGCGAAGAATACAACTCTGACCGGGCAGATTTCCAGACCGCAGATTTCGGCAAGACCATGGAAGGCTATCCGACAGAAATGTGGGTAAATCCCCAATCCACCAATGTGAAACAAATAATGGTACGGCGGCTGGAGTACGCCAAGTCTCGCGGTTGTGACGCTGTCGAACCGGACAATATCAATTATCAGGATAAAGAAACGGGCTTTTCGGTCTCTCCAACCCAGCAGGTTGCCTATCTAGTGTGGTTCAGCCAGGAAGCACACAAACGTGGTCTGGCGATAGGAATGAAAAATAACCTGGACCAGGCGGAAATCCTGCAGCCGTATTTTGATTTTGCGGTAAACGAGCAGTGCTTTGAGTATGAAGAGTGTGCTGAACTGGAGGTATTCGTTAATGCCGGCAAAGCAGTGTTTCATGCGGAATATCTACCGAAATACCAAACCAGTGAACAGGAACGTCAAAACCTATGCCGCCAGGCAAAACAACTGAACTTTCGTACTCTGGTATTAAATGAGGAGCTCGATGGCCGTTACTTCTATAGTTGCGATTTGATGTTCAATGAATAGCTCAAGCTAAAATCCGGCAAAGCTCCAGCCAATTCTCGATACCCGCGCTGCGGTATTTCTCTTTATGCAGAATAAAGTAGAACTGGCGGCTGAAATCTCTTTGCGGAACCTGCAATGGAATCAGGCTGCCGCGTTTGAATGCATCTTCCAGGGTGATTCTCGACAGACACCCAATGCCAAGACCGGCTTCCACCGCGCGTTTGATTGCTTCCGTATGTTGCAGCTCTATCTCTACTTTAAGTTCCGGAATAATGCCATGCATGGCCCACTCAAAGTGCTGGCGTGTACCTGAGCCGCTTTCTCGAAGAATCCAGTGCGCTTCTCTCAGGTCGTCATCACTGAGGGTAATCCTGTCCGCCAGTGGGTGGCCCGGTGCACAGAACACCACAAGTTCATCTGAGCGCCAGGGAATAACGTCAAGTTCCGGCTGATTCAATTCGCCTTCGATCAGGCCTAGGTCCAGCTCATAGTTCAGTACCTTGCGGGCGATCGTTGTAGTATTGGCGACTTCCAGGGTGACTTTGGCTTGAGGGTGCTCTCGCATGAATCTGGCCATGATGCTGACGGCCAGATAATTCCCGATGGAAAGAGTGGCCCCCACTTTGAGTGAACCGATGTCGGTGTGTTGGCGGAAGTCCAGTTCCAGATCTTCCGCACGTTCGATCAAAGCTTCAACCCGTGGCCTTAGCAGACGGCCCAGTTCATTCAGTTGCAGGGTTTTACCAACGCGGTCAAACAGCTGAATATCAAACTGGCTTTCCAGAGTTTTTAACGCGTCGCTGGCGGCAGACTGGGACATGGAGAGGTGCCTGGCAGCCAAAGTGATATTTTCGTAATGGGCTGCGGCGAGAAAGATCTGGAGCTGTCGAAGGGTAAAATGCATTATCGATTAAACCGATTAGTATTATTGAATAATCCTGTTTTGCAGATAGGTTACTCTCTGGTTAAATGTCAGGCAATTGAAGTTTGTGAAACTTTTTAACTTGCAGCTGTCTATTAAGGCATGTCTGCACAGTTAAGACATGTATGTACAGAGCGACAAGCAATAGGAGCAAGACACAGTGGCAGCCTTTCGAACCGAAACCGTGACCGACGTTCATCATTGGAACGATACGTTGTTCAGCTTTAAAACCAGCCGTGATCCTGCCTTCAGGTTTAAGAACGGGCATTTCATTATGATCGGCCTGCCTCAGGATAATGGCCGTCCGCTGATGCGTGCATACAGTATTGCCAGTGCCAACTATGAAGAAGAGCTGGAGTTTTTCAGCATCAAGGTGCCTGATGGCCCTCTAACCTCCAAGCTGCAAAAGATCAATGTAGGTGATGAAATCATCATGAGCAGCAAACCCACCGGAACCCTGGTGCTGGATCATCTGCTGCCTGGCCGTAACCTTTATCTGGTTAGCACGGGAACCGGTTTGGCGCCGTTCATGAGCATAATCAAAGATCCTGAAACCTATGAGCAGTATGAGAAAGTTATCCTGACTCATGGTGTGCGCCAGGTATCAGAGCTGGCCTATCAGGATGTGATTTCCAGTGAACTTCCAGAGAATGAATTCTTTGGTGAGTATGTCAAAGACCAGTTGATCTACTATCCGACCGTGACCCGTGAACCCTACGTTAACCGTGGCCGCGTTACCGACCTGATGACCAGCGGTAAGTTGTTTGAAGATATCGGACTGCCGGTTATGGATCCTGAGCATGACCGCTTTATGGTGTGTGGGTCACCCAGTATGCTGAAAGACACCTGTACTATTCTGGACGAGCGCGGCTTCAAAGAGGCACGTCATGGTGACCTGGGGCACTACGTCATCGAACGGGCCTTTGTTGAAAGTTGATTCCTGCTAAATTCAGGAAACAGTAAAACATATGAATCAAAAAAGCCCTGCCAGTCTCCTGGCAGGGCTTTTTTGTTGTTGAAGTTACAGGATCAGGCAAAAACTTCCGCCAGAACCGTTTTAACGGCTGCCTCGGCCTTGCTTGCCGCTTCGCTGTCAGCCATCTGACGGGCTGCACCGATCTGTTCAACATTGCGGATGCCGATGAACCCCAGCACGTGTTTCAGGTAACCGCTGACAAAATCGATTTCTGAGCCGAATGGTGTACCACCGCTTGCCGCAACGATGAAAGCCTGCTTACCTTCCAACAGACCTACTGGACCATTTTCGGTGTATTTGAAAGTCACGCCTGCGCGACAGACCAGATCGATATACGCCTTCAACGAGGCTGGAATACTGAAGTTATACATGGGGGCTGCGATGACCACAACGTCGGCATCTTTTAACTCATCGATCAGCTGGTCAGAAAGTTCCAGGGTTGAGCGTTGTTCCAGTGAGCGTTGGTCAGCGGGAGTAAAGTTGGCTCCAACCCAGGCCTGGTCAAGGAAGGGTAGGCCTTTGGATACGTCGCGTTCCAACACAACGGCTTCCGGATATTTTTTCTGCAGACCCTCGATCAGCTGATTGCTCAATTTGCGGGTGGTTGAGCCTTCAATCAGGGCGCTGCTGTCTATTTTCAAAATAGTTCTTACTGGCTTGCTCATCATCATTCTCCTTAATTCATATTCATTGGACGTCAGTTGCGGAAATTGCCGCGACTAGGTCGTTGTTGGCATGGAGGTAGATTAGTGGTTCTTTGAATGGCTAAAAACAGTGATAATGAGAAATGATTGTTGCGTATTGGAGAACAGTTGTGGCCATGAACAAGCTTGAAGAAATGGAAACTTTTGTCAAAGTGGTGGAGGCCGGCACCATTACATTGGCTGCGGATCGTTTGAATATTGCCAAATCCGCGGTAAGCCGACGCTTAACTGATCTGGAGGAACGGCTTCAGGCTCAGCTCCTTATCCGTACCACCCGCAAATTGATACTGACGGATACCGGCCGCAGTTTTTATGATCGCTGTGTACGAATTTTGGCGGATGTCGAAGAAACCGAGGCCCAGGTCAGTCTGGTACACAAGGAATTGCGGGGCAAGCTTCGGGTGGCACTGCCACGCTCCTTCGCCCAGCGTCATATGACCGAAGCCTTGATGGGTTTTATGTGTAAGCATCGGGGGGTGTTCATAGATTTCGATTTCAATGATCGGCGTGTGGATATCCTTCAAGAAGGTTTTGATGTGGCTATACGTATCGGAGCGCTGAGTGATTCAACCCTTATCGCCCGTCGCTTTGTGCGTATCCGGATGATGCTCTGTGCCAGTCCGTCTTACCTGAATAGATGCGGTACGCCAAAAACCGTAGAGGACCTTAAACATCATAGGATCGTGCGCTATAGCCTGAGTGCAGATCCCAGCATTCGTTTCACCACGCCGCAGGGCAAACAGGAGCAGGTGGTTCTGTCGGAAGCATTGTCGGCGAATTCCGGTGAGTTCCTGCTGGAAGCCGGGGTACACGGGTTGGGGTTATTGTGGGAGCCGACCTTTTTGCTGCATGAAGAAGTCGAAGCCGGGCGGCTAGTGCCTTTGATGACCGATT
Source organism: Hahella sp. (assembly GCA_050299855.1). Classification (GTDB taxonomy): domain Bacteria; phylum Pseudomonadota; class Gammaproteobacteria; order Pseudomonadales; family Oleiphilaceae; genus Hahella. The sequence goes on along the minus strand of JBNKWQ010000051.1, from coordinate 62,754 downwards.
GCCAGTGGCCGATGAGCAATGCCCATATTCTCTATCCCCAGACCCGGCACCTGTCGGCGCGGGTGAGGGGATTTGTGGACTATATCGTGGAGACGTTTTCCGGATTGCCTCCCTGGGACCTGAAGCTGGTTGAGATGGGCCATATTCGTCAGGACCCCTGGCAAGCCTAAGCAGGCGCAGGCTCTATCCAGGATGCCTTGGGGTCGTTGGGCAGTGGCTGCAAGTTCAGCAATCTTTATTCTCGGCATCCATGCTTTCTTTAACGCTTTCGCAGGCATCAGTAATGGCGTCACTGGTAGCTTTACCTGCGCTCTTGACTGCTTCTCCGGTTTTGGACAGAGCATCGCTCACTGTAGCGGAGGTTTCTTTGTAGGCTTCTGTTTCGCATCCTGTGACCAGTAATGTCGACATCATTATTAATAGCGCTGACACCATGAACGGTTGAGCAATAACAGGTGCTTTAAACATAATAATCACTCGCGGTGTGTTGGTTGGCTTAGGTGCTGGGACTGTCGTTGATTATTCAGACTTTTTAGTCTCGAAACTTTGCAACTGTTCGGTGCTGGCTGGCTTTTGATATTTTTCTTTCCATTCCGTATAGGGCATGCCGTAGACAATTTCCCGCGCTGCTGCATCTTCAATCTCAACGCCTTTATCGTCGGCTGCAGCCCGATACCATTTGCTCAGACAATTGCGGCAGAAACCGGCCAGATTCATCAGGTCAATGTTTTGGACTTCGGTGTTGTCCTGCAGGTGTTTGACCAGTCTGCGAAAGACCGCCGCTTCAATTTCAGTTTGAGTTTGTTTTTCCATGGTTCGTTACTTCTGTCAGATAAGTGGTCAGATAAATAGGTGGCTAATTAAATCGCCCGCCAATGTATTAATCATAGGTGGAACGGTAACGCGTCCAGAAGATCAAATCCAGCTTCGGGAATCAATGTAGATTCACCATATTGGCCTGCGGTTTAGGGCGCCTTGCCCTGAATATGATAGGCAAAGGCAATGATTTCAGCGATCACCCGATAAAGCAGTTCAGGGATTTCATCTCCCAGGTCCAGTCTGGCAAGCGAGCGCACCAGTTCAGGGTTTTCATACAGCGGAACCCCATGTTCACGGGCAATGGCAATTATTTCCTCCGCCAGATCACCTTCACCTTTGGCTGACACAGTTGGCGCTTTAACGCCGTCATACATGAGCGCGATCGCCTGCTGTGGCTCCATATCCGCTGACTGGTCATGCTCATTTTTAGGTTCTTTTTCTTTGCCCATTTCAAGCTCTCTCATCAATCAACTGGCGGCTGAGGGGGGATTGCGGTGGTGGTGGCGTCCCTTTCCTGACAGTAAGGTCGCCCACTTGCAGCCCCCAATCTACAAGCCCTTTCCGAAGCTTGGGCAACTCACTTGTGACCAAACGCAGGGTGTTTTGCTGAGCTGCCCAGAAAGTCGCGGATACTGTTCCATCGGTATAGAGCACATGGCTCTGAAAAGGTCCCACGGACTCCAGATCGAAGGCTAGAATTAGTTTCCAGCGTGCCGATTGCTGCTTCTTTTTTTCTTCCCGGGCGCATTCTTTTTCCAGACGTAATTGCACACTGTCCAATCGCTGGCCCTGTATCGGTAACTCTACAAACCAGACCTGTGTGTTGGTGCCATCGGCGTTGGCTGTCAGGTTATGATGTACAGCGTTCAACTGGTTTACCTGGATTCTTGCCAGAGATTGCGCCAGGGCGCGCAAAATTTCACCCGCGTCCAGGGCGGTATTAAGTGGTGTTTGACTGGAATGTGAGGAATTGCTTGGGAAGGTCAGCGGGTGCGCTGCTGTGCCGGCTGCAAAGGTCGCTACCTGCTGGGTTAACCAGTTCACCAGAGATTCCCAGTTTTGTGGTAAAGGCGAACCAGCGGGTGACTGTTGCAACTGCGTGATCATGGTGGACAGGGTGACGATCAGCAAAGATTTCAGATCCCCTGGGGCAATCTGCTGCAACAGGTTTTCCAATGATCGGGCCTCAGGTCCTGTACCCGGCGGAAGCGCCGAAGGTGGGTTGCCGGCGGAGGTTGTCCTGCCATCGGTTCCCCGCAACAGGCTGGTTTCCAGAGCAGTGCCGGATTGGCTTATCGCCTGCTTCAGTTCGGCGGGTTGTGTAACCTGTTCCTGTCTGGGCAGGTTGCTGATCAGTTGATGAAGCACCTGGCGCAGATTTTCCGGTAAAGGTTGAGGTTGGACGCCGGCTGATGCTGAAGTCGGAGCCTGCACCGGGGCCAATTCCGTTGCCGCCGCGACCGTGGCTAATGATGACCGCAAATCATTTTGCAGCGGCAGCCATTTGGATAAGGCCTGCATGACCGGCCGCAGGGCAGCATCAAGTTTGGCATCCATTGTGGGAATGTCTGCCAGAACCTTAAGCCCGGTTTGCGGTTGCACTTGCAGTGTCAGCACTTTGCCTGCAAGCCAATCTGCGGGTAGTTGGTGTGCCTGTAGCTCTGTAACGAGCTGTTTACCGGTCGCAATTACTTCCAATGCAAGCTGGAATAATCGTAAGGATTGATATTGTTCTGTCGCATTAACTGACAACGTGCCAATAGCCGTGCCGGCGCTGGAGGAATTAGTCGTGGCCAGCTGTTGGTTTGCATTGACCAGCTGTTGGTTTACATTAAATAGTTGTGCTGCACGGGCTTCCGGCGATAATCGGGTATTTGCAGAACGGGTAATGTTGTGTAGGGCTTCCTGGGTTGTCTTTGTGGTTTGCTGTTCAGATTTGACGGTAACGAAAAGTATCCTGGCAGTGATAATCTCGCCTACGGTCCGCTTCAGATCAACAAGTTCGCTCACCTGAGCAGCAGGGGCGGGCTTTGGTGCTGTCGGAAGAGGAGGGATGCCACCTGTTTCTGTTTTCATCGCATTAATTTCACACCGTCATGGCTATACTGGGTCATTTGAGTCATCGCTGAGGCGACCTTGTTAAACCAGCTGGAATTGCCATGAATCATAATTAATCACTGATCCGCGATCTTGACCCTGACGTCATTCAGCTGGCTAGGCTATAATGCGCGGCCGGTTTAGCTTAAGAATCCGGTATTTATTCGAATTTACCAAGTTAAATGTAAAGCATAGCAGTCACCCCCAGTTTACCCTAGAGCAGGAAAATTGTTGTCACTATGGTCATGACAGAGCCGACGCCCCTGATAGAAGCGCAGCAGCTTTTTTGCGAGCGTGACGACCGACTCCTGTTTGAACACCTCTCTTTCAGCTTGCATGACGGCCAGATTCTGCAGGTCGAAGGCCCCAACGGCGCCGGTAAGACAACCTTACTGAAAATACTGAGTGGATTGATGCCCCTGCATCAAGGGGAGATTTTCTGGCGTGGAAAACCACTACGGGAAGTTCGTCACGACTTTATTACTTCTCTGTTGTTTCTCGGTCACAAGACGGGAATAAAAACACTGCTGTCTCCTCTGGAGAATCTGCGGGCTTGGTGTGCGTCGCGTTTTGAGGTGACTGAGCAGGATATGATTTCCACTTTGGAGAAAGTCGGACTGGGCGGATACGAACATGTGCCCTGCCATAGCCTCTCTGCCGGACAGCAACGCCGCGCGGCATTGGCGAGACTGCACCTTTCTCCAGCGCCACTGTGGATTCTAGATGAAGCCTTTACGGCAATAGATAAGCAGGGTGTGCAGGAATTGGAAGGCTGGATTGTGGAAAAAGCCCAAAGTGGCGGGGCGGTGATCCTGACCACACACCATCGGATTACTTCACACGATCGGCTGCATTCCCTGATCCTTGGGCAAAAGTCCAGCGCCACCAAAACCGTGACTGGGGAAGAATCGGTCGAGGAAGATAAGGCGGCCCATGAATAGTTCATCCAACACCGGTCACGCTTTTTTTGCCATTGTTAAACGAGACCTGATGCTGGCATTTCGCCACCGCCAGGATTTGGCTAATCCGCTGATCTTTTTTGTCATCGTCATCAGTCTGTTTCCTTTGGGAGTATCCCCGGATCATGAGTTCCTGTCCAAGGCCGCCGCCGGAGTAGTGTGGGTCGCTGCATTACTGGCCACTTTATTATCCTTGGACAGCTTGTTTCGTGCAGACTTTGAAGATGGTGCTCTGGAACAGATGATTCTGACGCCACAGCCATTGTTTATGCTGGTGCTGGCAAAAATTCTGGCGCATTGGCTGGTTACCGGATTGCCGTTAATCTTGTTAAGCCCCATTTTGGCAATAATGTTGCATTTAGATGAACTCTTCGTAGGCGTTCTGGTGCTTACCTTGTTAATCGGCACCCCGGTTTTGAGCCTTATTGGTGCAATCGGGGCGGCTTTGACGGTAGGATTGCGGGTTGGCGGGGTATTGATTTCCCTGTTGATTCTGCCCCTGTATATACCAATTCTGATTTTTGGCACTGGAACAGTTCAGGCAGCGTCGGCCGGTATGGAATACAGCGGCTTTCTTGCCATTCAGGGGGCGATTCTTATGCTCGCTCTGGCACTGGCACCTTTTGCCGCAGCGGCGGGTTTAAAAATCAGCGTATCAAATTAGCGGATACCTTGATTTGGCAAATTAATAACAGGTATAGAACGCCGGGTGCAGAGTTAAATCTGCTATCTTGGCAGCGCGAGAACATGAAAAGGTCTTCTACGATTTATGTGGGTTAAATTCAAACGATGGTTCCATCAGTGGGGCTCTCCCAAATGGTTCTACGAACGCAGCTTGGTATGGTCAAAGTGGCTGGGATTGCTGGCCCTGATCCTGATTCCGGCTGGTATCGTCTGGGGACTGCTATTCGCCCCGGAAGACTATCAGCAAGGCAATAGTTTCAGAATTATCTACCTGCATGTTCCTGCGGCCATTCTCGCCCAGTCCTGTTATATGTTGATGGCTGCGGCAGGCTTTGTTGGCCTGGTGTGGAAGATGAAAGTGGCGGACGTCATTCTCAAATGCGCAGCTCCTATCGGTGCTTCATTCTGCTTTCTGGCCCTGTTTACCGGTGCCGTCTGGGGCAAACCCACCTGGGGGACCTGGTGGGTTTGGGATGCGCGCCTTACCTCCATGCTCATATTGCTGTTCCTGTATTTTGGGGTCATTGCACTGGAATCGGCTATTCAGGATTCGATAACAGCTGCCAAAGCCGCTGCAGTACTGGCCATTGTGGGGGTCGTCAATATCCCGATTATTAAATACTCAGTGGAGTGGTGGAACACTCTGCACCAGCCTGCGACTTTCAAGCTCACCGAAAAACCGGCCATGCCCCCAGAGATGTGGGTGCCGTTGCTGGTCATGATCATCGGCATCTATGCCTTCTTCACCTATGTGCTTTTCTTACGAAGCCGTAATGAGATAATAGAGCGCGAACGTCGTACCCTATGGGTCCGCGAGCTGGTCGAGCAGGAGGTTACTCAATGAGCTTTACCAGTGTGTCTGACTTTATCCATATGAATGGCCACGGTCTTTATGTATGGATGGCCTACGGTGCTGGCCTTTTGGTGTTGTCCTATAACCTTATTGCCCCTCATATGAAAAAGTCGTCACTTATCAAAAGATTATCCCAGCAGTTGAAGAGGGAGAAGCTTACTAAATGAATCCCAAGCGTAAACAACGGTTACTGGCAATAACTTTTATTGTCGTGGGTGTCTCGGCTGCCGTTGGTCTGGCGCTGTTCGCCATGAGCCAGAATATCAACCTATTCTTTAATCCCACCCAGATTGCGGCAGGAGAAGCGCCGATTGACCAACGGATTCGTGTGGGTGGAATGGTGGTTGAGGGCAGTGTGCGGCGGGATAAGCAAACTCTGGAAGTGACCTTTGACCTGACCGATTACAATGGTGTGGTCGCTGTGGTTTATAACGGTATCCTGCCGGATCTGTTCCGGGAGGGGCAGGGTATCGTCACCCAGGGGAAATTAAACCAATGGGGGATATTTCAGGCGGACGAAGTGCTTGCCAAGCACGATGAAAACTATATGCCGCCGGAAATCCAGCGGGCTGTGGACAAAAACAGCCCCACTGCCGCTGCCGACGCTAGCAACTGACAACTGGCATATTTGACATCTAAATTCGATGGCAAACAGAGCTAGACAGTTAACCAGGCCCAAAGACAAACAGGCCAAAAACGGAACAAATGAATGATTGCTGAAATTGGCCATTATGCACTGATCCTCGGCTTTTGCTTTGCCTTGCTGCTTGCTGTAATTCCGTTAGCAGGCGCGTGGATAGGAGACCGTGTTTGGATGCGGCTGTCGCGCCCCCTAGCGGGAGGCCAGTTTGTACTGGTGCTGGGTGCTTTTATAGCGTTAGCCATGAACTTTGTGATGGATGACTTCAGCGTGCGCTATGTTGCCGGTCATTCCAACAGCCTCTTGCCCTGGTATTACAAAGTCAGTGCGGTCTGGGGAGGGCATGAAGGGTCTTTGTTACTTTGGGCACTGATTCTGTCTGGCTGGACTGCTGCGGTGGCCAAATTCAGTAAAGCTCTGCCGTTGGAAATGGTCGCACGGGTTCTGGGGGTTATGGGGCTGATCAGTATCGGCTTTATCCTCTTTATACTGATGACTTCCAATCCCTTCCTGCGTTTTTTGCCGTCCTCACCTCAGGATGGCGCTGATTTGAATCCTCTCCTGCAGGACTTCGGTCTGATCGTCCACCCACCCATGCTGTATATGGGCTATGTGGGGTTCTCCGTAGCTTTTGCCTTTGCCGTAGCAGCCTTGCTTGGCGGGCAATTGGATGCTGCTTGGGCGCGTTGGTCCCGTCCTTGGACAACGGTTGCCTGGTCTTTTCTGACTATTGGTATAGCACTGGGCAGCTGGTGGGCATATTACGAGTTGGGCTGGGGCGGCTGGTGGTTTTGGGACCCGGTTGAAAACGCCTCGTTTATGCCCTGGCTGGCTGGAACGGCTCTCATGCATTCACTCGCGGCTACCGAAAAACGCGGTGTATTCAAGAGCTGGACAGTACTGCTGGCAATATTCGCTTTTTCCCTGAGCCTGCTGGGAACCTTTCTGGTTCGGTCGGGTATTCTGACATCGGTACATGCTTTTGCCGCTGATCCTGAACGGGGACGTTTTGTTCTCGGCCTGCTTGCTGCGACTATTGGTGGCTCATTGCTTTTGTATGCCCTTAGGGCCCCGGTAGTGAAAAGTCGTATCGGCTTCAGCGAACGTTCCCGTGAAATATTCCTGTTGCTGAACAACATTTTGTTGATGGTGGCCACCCTGACCGTTCTGGGAGGCACCTTGTTTCCGCTGATCGCCGAAGCGGCAGGTTACGAAGTCTCTGTAGGTGCACCATACTTCAACTTGATGTTCTCTTTCCTGGTGCCCGTGCTGGTGGTGATCATGGGCCTCGGCATCTATAGCCATTGGAAAGACACCCCTGCAGGAACTTTCCTCAAGAAAATACCAGTGCTGGCGCTGCTCAGCCTGCCGGTTGCGGCAGCGGTCCCCCTGGTCATGGGCAAGTTTGAATGGCGAGTAGCCATTGGTATATTTATCGCCACCTGGCTGGTCACTGCGACTTTTTGGGATGTTTGGAAGAAGAGCCAGTCGCGACAAGGTTTGTTGCGCGGTTGGCTGAAAACTTCACGCAGTTTCAAAGGCATGGTGTTGGGCCACTTGGGATTGGCTGTGACCATCATTGGGGCGACATTGGTATCCTTTTATACCGTCGAATTGGATGTGCGCATGGCACCGGGAACAGTCGCGGAAGCCGGTGGTTTTCAGTTCCAGATGGTGTCAGTAGGACACCGACAGGGACCCAACTTCATTGCCGACCGCGCGGAGATTAGAATTACGGACGCCGACGGTGATCTGGTTGGTACCCTGTATCCGGAAAAACGCCGCTATGTGGTTACAGGCAATGTGATGACCGAGGCAGGTATTGAACCGGGTTTGTTCCGCGACCTCTATGTCTCTATGGGCGAACCTCTGGATGGCGATGCCTGGGCTGTTCGGGTGCAGTTTAAGCCTTTTGTACGCTGGTTATGGTTAGGTGGTATCTTCATGGCATGGGGCGGAATGCTGGCCGTGGCTGACCGACGTTATCGGATCAGACCCAAACAAGTTGAGACGACAGAATCCACTGAACCAGCATCTACCGCAGATGTGGCTGACAATGCCGGAGTTGCAATGCGGGGAGCGGAATGAAACGGCTGTTATTGTTTATCCCCCTGGTTGTAATCGCCGCCATGTTCCTGCTGTTCCAGCAAATGATCGACCATGACCCGACAGCAATGGACCTTGCACGTAAGGATAAACCGGTGCCGGATTTTGCCTTGCCTGATTTACATGAGCCGCAGCGGTTTATTACTCAGAGTGACCTTAAAGGTAAACCTGCCCTGGTGAACGTGTGGGCAACTTGGTGTCCGAGCTGTCGTGTTGAACATCCTTATCTGGTTACCCTGGCAAAAGAAAAAGATATTCAGGTAATAGGTCTCAACTACAAGGATGAGCGGGATGAGGCCCTTAAATGGCTGGACACTCTCGGTAATCCATACGCCTTTACCATTTTTGACGAAGAGGGCCGTTTGGGGCTTGATCTGGGTGTGTATGGCGCACCGGAAACTTATGTTATCGATGCCCAGGGTATTATCCGCTATCGCCATGTCGGCGTCGTCAATGAAAAAGTGTGGAAAACTGTTCTGGAGCCCCTGTTGCGGCAATCAGGAGGTTCTTCGTGACGCTATTCATTAAGAGACTTATGACGGCCTGCACAGAGAAAGTCAGGCTGATATTGATAGTTTTGTTTTGGGTGGCCAGCGTTAATGCATTGGCCGTAGAAGTTTATGACTTTCCCAATGATGAGGCTCGGGAACGCTATCAAGACCTAACCTGGGAATTGCGTTGCCCAAAATGCCAAAACCAGAACATTGCAGATTCCAATGCCCCTATCGCCCGTGATTTAAGGCGTGAAGTTCATCGAATGGTGGTTGAAGGCCGCACCGATCAGGAAGTGATCGATTTTATGGTGGAGCGCTATGGCGACTTTGTTCTTTACCGGCCTCCCATGGCAGGGCACACAATGATTCTTTGGCTGGCGCCAGTGGTGCTGGTGCTGGTCGGTATTACGGTGGTTCTGGTATTAGGACGCTTACGTCAAAAGGCCGGCCAACAAGACGATGAGCTGACGCAAGAAGAGCAGCAACGCCTGCAACAACTGCTGGGTGAGGCTGAATCAACCGTTTCCAGCAACCCGGAAAAATCGGATAAGCCCTGACCTGCGACAACATGAATGAACGAACTCGCCAAAATCCATCCGGATCTAACCGGCCCCCTCAAACTGCAAACTTCGATAATTGACTGAGTAACTATCTGCTTATGCTTTTCTTCTGGATCGTAATTGGAATTCTGACCATGCTGGCGATTGCCATGATTGCTCTGCCTCTGCGTGGCATGCTCAACAGGGAAGCGATACCGGTAGACCGCAGTGAACAAAAGCAGGCGAATCTTGCTATTTTTCAAAGCCGCCTCAATGAGTTGGAAACTGAGCATGAAAATGGTCGAATCAGTGGAGAGGAATATGCTCAGCTACGATGTGAACTGGAGAAAAGTCTGCTGAATGACCTGCCGGGAAATGGAGATGAGCAGACGCCGCCGCTGAGGGCTGTCGGCTCAATGAAGAAATGGCTGAAGTTGTCATCGCTGCTGAAAATCCTGTTGTTGAAAGTCCCCAGAACACCGTTGCTTGCGGTGTTGGCTTTTGTCGGCGTACCGCTTCTTGCGCTCGGGTTATACGCTTTACTGGGCGATTATAAGGGCCTGAGCCAGTCACGCTGGATGGATGAAACACGCCATATGCTGGCCCAACAGGGCAATGATATGGAAGGTATTCTAGCTCAACTGGAGAACCGGTTGGCAGAGAATCCGGAAGTTATTGAAGGCTGGGTATTGCTTGGCCGTTCTTATATGACACTGGAACGCTACCCGCAAGCGGCTGAGTCTTTTGCCAAGGTTGCCGCCCTGCTGGAAATGGAGAAAGAGAACCCAGCGGTTGGATACGGGCTGCTGGCCCAGGCGCTTTATTTTGCCAGTAAGGGAGTGACTCCCGGCGTGCAGTCTGCAGTGAAGAAAGCACTGACAGCTGATCCGGGTGAGTCCAACGCGTTGAGTATTCTGGGAGTGGCCGCCTTTCAGCAGGAAATGTATCAGGAAGCCGCCCGATACTGGCAGACGATCATTGATAATAATCCGAATGACCCCAACGCAGAAGCTATTCAGAACGGTATCAACCGAGCCCTGGCGCTGGCAGCGGCCCAGGATCCGTCGTCAGTTTCACCTAACGGAGAAGAGGCTTCACCTCGAGGACAAAAGGCTTCACCGAATGGAGAAAAGGCTGGTGCGCCTGTTGAACTTACGGTGAATGTTAGTTTAAGTGAATCCGTCCGTTCGGCTGCGGGTCCTGAAGATGCCGTTTATATTCTCGCCAGACCAGCAAATGGAGGTCGTATGCCGCTGGCAGTTACTCGGGTGCGGGTCGCTGATCTGCCCTTAACCGTTACCTTGAACGATTCGATGGCGATGGGCCCTATGGCTAAATTGTCCTCGGTCACCGAAGTAGAAGTGATTGCACGGGTATCCAAAGCCGGGACCCCGCAGCCTCAAAGCGGTGATATTGAAGGTCTCACCGGCCCTATAGTTCTGAGGGACCAGACTCAGCCGTTACCTGTGGTTATTGAACGGATAATTCCTTGATTCGTGATCAGGGAGTCGCCAAGCGATTGCGCAGCTGCTCAATTCTCTCACGATTTACACCCAGATCACTGTAGCCAACCCGCGACGCGGATCTAACCTGGATTTGGTGTTCTGACTCCTGCAGCAAAAACTCCAAGTCATCGACAAATCTGAATAGACGGGACATGGCTTCAGCATGCAGGTAATTGTCCTGCCGGTTTGTGACAGTGATATTTTCCATGGCCTCCAACATATCAGCCAACCTCTCCCAGTCAGCCTTAGAATCAATGGCTAGCGGCGGAATATAGTGCGGATCTGTCAGAGCTGTCTGGCTGGACACGCAGTTGGGTTTTTCCGGGCAGGCACTCAATTGGCCTTCCTGGGTTCCAAGATTTGATGGAGGGTAAGAGCTGCAGGCGCCGAGTATCAATATCCAGGCTGTCAGCGACAGGCAATGAACCCTGCTCAAAACCTTCGTTCTCGTCATTACACTCATTCCTTTATTTCTACTTGTCCCTCTTGTATTGCTTATCTCCGGTGTCTTATAAGGTTGAGAGATAACGTTCTACTTTCCATGGCAGTGGTGTCAGGGATTAGTCACTGATTTGCGCATCCAGGGCCTGGCCGGTAACGCCAATACTGTCTTTCCCCATCAGGTAGAGGTACAGATTCATAATCTCTTCCGGCAGTGGATTCTTTTTCGGGTCTTCGGCCGGATAGGCGCTGGCTCGCATATTGGTTCGGGTAGCACCGGGATTAATGGAGTTCACTCTGATGGGCTGCTTTTCATCATCCAGTTCGTCAGCCAAAACCTGCATCAGGCCTTCAGTAGCAAACTTGGAAACCGAGTAGGCTCCCCAATAGGCGCGGCCTTTGCGGCCGACACTTGATGATGTGAAGACGATGGACGCATCCTCAGACTTTCTAATCACCGGCAAGAGGGAACGGGTCAGCAGAAAGGGAGCATTGGCATTCACCTGCATTACCTGGGCCCAGGAATCGGGATCGTAATGCTCGATAGGAGTGCGGTGTCCTAGAATAGAAGCGTTGTGAAGCAAACCATCCAGCCGACCGAACTCACTATCAATCGCCTGTGCCAGATCGTCGTAATCCTTAGCCACCGCGCCTTCGAAATTGACCGGAAAAATAGCAGGCTGGGGGCTCCCGGCAGCTTCAATCATGTCATACACATCTTCCAGTTTTTTAGTAGTGCGCCCTGTCAGAATGACAGTGGCACCGTAACTGGAAAAAGTAGTGGCTGCTGCACGGCCGATGCCTGCGCCGGCTCCGGTGATCAGAACAACCCGGTCTTTAAGGAGATCTTGAGGGGCTTCATAGGGATAGATCATGTTATTCGGTCTTTTTTGCTGGTGAGTGGTAAATCGCCGCTTTAGGTTTGCTGCTTTTGGCAGCTGGAGAACTCTCTGTTTACCAGCTGGAATTATGCCATTAATAAGTGTCGGAGATCTTGTGGCTGATGAATAATGTAATCCGCCTGCCACATTTCTGCCTGGTCATTGCCAGGAATATAGCCGTAGGCTGCGGCAACCGTCGGCATGCCGGCATTGCGGCCTGCTTCGATATCCCGCCGGTGGTCACCAACATACCAGATCTCTCCGGGCTCCAGGCCCAGAGCCAGAGCAGCTTTGAACATTGGTTCAGGATCAGGTTTGGTGCGGCTGACGTCATCCGGGCAGACCAGCACGGCGGTTCTGTCCAGCAACTTTAAGGCTTGTAGCAAAGCTTCGCTGTATAGTCGTGGCTTGTTGGTCACAATTCCCCAGCCAACTCCCCAGGAGTCCAGGTCATCCAGCAGCGAATCAAAGCCAGAAAATAATTGGCTGTCGATACAGATATCCTGCAGATAGCGTTTCAGAAATTCCTGCCGTAGTGGTTCGAAATTCGGGTGTTCTTCACCGATATCAAATCCCAGTTTTACCAGCGCACGAGCCCCTTCGGAAACAGTCTGGCGGACCAGCGGATAATCCAGCGGGCTAAGGCTGTGGCTGGCTCGGTGAGCGTTGAGAACACGGTAAAAATCCGGCGCGGTATCAATGAGCGTGCCGTCAAGATCAAAAAGGACCCCTTTGGGTGGCGCTTTCGACAGACGGAGTGCTGACTGGTCCGCGCCGGGACCTGCGGCGGTTTGCTTGCTTGAAGTTGGTTCTGGGTCAGTCATTTAGCGTTCAGTCCGGCTTGATGGCGTACATCAGATAGTTGACGTCCACATCCTGGCCCAGTTTGTATTCCTTGGTAATGGGGTTGTAGGACATACCTTTGGTTTCCTGCAGTTCCAAACCTGCGGCACGTATCATTTGCGCCAGTTCACTGGGACGCAGGAATTTCTTCCATTCGTGAGTGCCTTTGGGGAGCATCTTCAACAGATATTCTGCGCCGACAATGGCGAACAGGAAGGATTTTGGGTTACGGTTCAGTGTGGAAAAGAACAGTTTAGCGCCAGGCTTGGCAGCATCCGCACAGGCTTTCACCACTGACGCCGGGTCGGGCACATGCTCAAGCATTTCCAGGCAGGTCACTACGTTGTAGGAGGCCGGTTCCTGGGCGGCAAGATCTTCGATTGTGGTTTTGCGATAGTCCACTTTGATACCGGATTCCAGTCCATGTAGCTTGGCCACTGAAAGTGGTGCCTCGCCCATATCGATACCGGTAACGTGAGCACCGCGCTGAGCCATGCCCTCACTCAACAGGCCGCCGCCACAACCCACATCCAGCGCCAACTTTCCAGGTAAAGCTGCGTGTAGATCGATATAATTCAAGCGCAGGGGATTGATATCGTGCAGAGGCTTGAATTCACTCTGCGGGTCCCACCATTGATGGGCCAGGTCTTCAAATTTTTTGATCTCAGCGAGATCCACATTGTCTGCTGTTGCCATGGATAATCCTGGAGTTGGTAATGTCTATGCGGGGTCGGTATTCCGAGCCCCTGCCGAAATTTATTGTGGTTGATTGACGGATAATCATTCGTCCATTTTGGATATTTTACGCTGCCAATCACTGACCAGTTTACTAATATGTGCGCAGTCTATGCCGGTTAGCCGACGATCGGTCATTTTTACTTTCCCGGCAACCCAACTGTGAGACACATGCTGCGCTTTTACGGCGTAAGCCAGATGAGAGGCAACATGGTAAACAGGCTGCAACTCCAAAGCGCTGAGATCAACGGCAATCATGTCCGCCCATTTGCCCGGCTCCAGGGAGCCGATTTTGTTTTCCTGCCCCAGCGCTTTGGCGCCGTTAATAGTGGCGATTTCCAGTGCCTGAAAAGCACTGATGGCGGCAGCATCGCCAGCAACTGCCTTGGCGGTCTGCGCAGCAGTCTGCATTTCGCCGAACATATCAAGATCGTTGTTACTGGCAGCGCCGTCTGTTCCCAGAGCTACGTTAATGCCTGCGGCAGTCAGCTTGGCAACAGGGCAGAAGCCGCTGGCCAGTTTTAAGTTGGATTCGGGACAATGAACCACATGTGCCCCGGTTTCCTGCAGAATGCAGATATCTTTATCATCAATCTGGGTCATATGGACACATTGGGTATTAGAGGTCAGCAGACCCAGCCGGTGTAACCTTTCTGTCGGTCGTTCACCGGTTTTATCCACGGCATCCATTACCTCAAAAGCCGTTTCATGCAGATGAATCTGAATTGGGGCATCCAACTGGTTGGCCAGGGTGACCACCTGTTTCAGGGGGTCGTCTGAAACGGTATAAGGAGCATGAGGTCCAAACGCAATTTGCACCAGATCACTGTGTTTATATTCGTCGAACAGTTTCACGCCTTTATGTATGTAGTCTTCAGCGTTGCTGGCCCAGGCTGAGGGAAAGTCCAGAATGGGGAAGGCGATCTGACAGCGGAGACCTATATCAATGGCTACTGCGGCTGCGCTTTCGGGGAAAAAGTACTGATCGCTAAAGGTTGTGGTGCCGCTTTTGATCATTTCCACAGCCGCCAGCGAGACGCCCACCCGGACAAAATCAGGATCGACAAATTCTCCTTCCGCCGGCCAGATATGATCATTCAACCATTCCATTAGCGGCAGGTCGTCTGCCATGCCCCGGAACAAGGTCATAGCTGCGTGGCCGTGGGCGTTAATCAGGCCCGGCATAAGCGCGTGATCGCTGAGAATGACATGTTCCCCAGGCTGGTACTGCGATAGCATTGCATCCGTTGCGCCGATGGCGAGAATTTTACCTTCATGGATGACAACAGAGTTGTTTTCCAACACCTCGTTGGCAGGGCGAATGGGTACGATCCAGCGGGGGGTGATAATCAGATCAACGCTTTGAGGCACGGTGGGCAATCCTGTGGCAAGTCCTTGAAATGGCCAAGTATACTCAGATTCCCTGGTGGCAGTAAGGGCGAATATGTCGATAATAGCGCCGACTTTTAGAAGAGGACTTCGCGGGTGCTATTCCGGCGGGTTCAATCGTATAATCCATCCTTATTATCTTCCGGGAAACCTCACCATGACTGACTCCTCTGTAACACCTATCAACTGGCATCAAAATGAACTGATCCTGCTGGATCAACGTGCGTTGCCGCGTGAGGAAACCTATTTGCATTGCCGGAACGCAAGCGAGGTCGCCAGAGCCATTCACGACATGGTGGTGCGTGGCGCCCCGGCTATCGGTATATCCGCAGCCTATGGCATCGCGTTGGCAGCGCAACAGGCAGATGGCCAGGGAACAGACCGTCTTGAGGCCGCCTTCACCGAACTGGCAGACTCCCGACCCACCGCCGTCAATCTGTTCTGGGCACTGCAGCGCATGCGGGGGCGGCTGAATCAACTCGGCAAGGTGGATGCCGAAGCCCTGGCCCGTGAGGCTGTCGCGATTCACCAAGAAGACCTGCAAGCCAATCTGGCTATGGGAGAGTTGGGAGCTGACTTGATCGCCCAGTCAGGGCGCGGTGATATCCTGACCCACTGCAACACCGGCAGTTTGGCCACCGGAGGCTATGGCACGGCGCTGGGGGTGATCCGCTCCGCCTACAAGCGGGATTTAGTGGCGAATGTTTTTGCCGATGAAACCCGGCCTTGGCTGCAGGGGGCAAGATTGACCGCCTGGGAATTGTGCCAGGACGGTATTCCTGTGCATCTGATTGCCGATAGCGCTGCAGCCCACGTGATGAAAACCCGTGCTGTTTCCTGGGTCATTGTCGGTGCCGATCGTATTACTGCCAATGGCGATGTTGCCAACAAGATCGGCACATACGGACTGGCAGTGCTGGCCAGACAGCATGGCGTCAAATTTATGGTGGCGGCACCGTCCAGTACTATTGACTTTGATCTGGACGACGGCGATGCCATTCCGATAGAAGAACGATCTGACCAGGAACTCAAGCAACTGCAGGGTGTCACCATTGCCCCTGAGGCTGCGATGGCACTGAACCCCGTGTTTGATGTAACCCCCGCGCACCTGATAGATGCAATTGTTACTGAAAAAGGTGTTGTTCTGGCGCCGACACTGGATTCCATGAGAGCGCTGGCATTCTGATGGGTATTTTTATTGCGGAAAGTTTGAGGCCATAGTCCGGCTAAGATCTTCGCTATCAGTAATTAAGGCAGAGGGAGCTATAAAGATACCGTTAGCTGCTACACTTTAAGGAAATAGTTATATGGTGATATTTTTAGAATCTATTGACGGTTTCCAGCAATAGTTCGGAGTTAGGCGAAGGATCGACTTTCAAATTGTTAATACACTTGGTGACAAAGTCAGGGATGGCGGTAGTTCACCAGACAGCGCAACCCTGAAGATGGCCGCAATACCTGAATAGGGCTTCGATAGGTGTGGGATGATTTAGACTATGTGGTCTACGGCCTTAAGCTACTTCAATTGTAAATGCCTCACCCTACATATCGGGGTCAGGTCTCTGTGTCGGATTGCTTTGGTTATAGGTCTTGCATGGGGGTCGACAGTTTCAGCGGAACTTTTGGTCATTGCCACTGGTGAATATGCGCCCTGGACTACCAGTACTGGCAAGCATTTCGGATTGATTAACCGCATTATTGCAGAGGCTTTCAAGCGCCGGCAGTACGAAGTTGAATTCCAGTTTTTGCCCTGGGCCCGAGCACGACGGGCTACGGATGCGGGGCACTTTGACGCTTCTTCATACTGGTTCAGAAATGCTGAATATGAACAACAATATCTGTTATCAGACACGATATTCGTTAATCGCGAAGTGTTGTTCCATCTGAAGCGTACTCCACTACCTGACTGGGAAAAACTTGAAGATTTGAGTGGCTTCAGATTTGGCGCGACCCTTGGTTACAGCTACACCGATGAATTTTGGGCATTGGGTAAATCCCGGAAAATCCATATTGAGGAAACTGCATCTGACCTGGTGAACTTTCGTAAATTGCTAAAGGGCCGGATTGAAATATTCCCCTGTGAGGAGGTGACTGGATGGAAGATTCTCAATCATGAATTCCAATCAGGCATTGCCGATCTGGTCACTACCCACGAAAGAATATTCCGGAGTACGGAGGGTACATTGCTTTTCAGTCGCCGCGTACCTAAATCGCAGCGCCTGCTGGCGGATTTCAATGCCGCGCTGGCGGAGCTGAGGGAAGACGGCACTATCGAGAAGTTTTACGACGAAATGCTGGCGGGGATCTATTAGCCTGCAATTTGCAGGGATATTCTAACGCCATCTGCAGTATTGGCAGCCACAGCCCTTCCACCATGATACTCCGCGACCAGCTGCACGATCACCAGCCCCAGCCCCAGATGCAATTGCTCGTCTTCCTGGTCCCGTTCTGACACAAAAGGTTCGAACAGCCGCTCAATACGTTCGACAGGAATTTGTGGTCCCTGGTTTTCCAGATACAAATTCCAGCCTTTGTCCCATGTATCGAGGCCCAGGGTCAGTATGCCGCCTGCGGGCGTAAAGTCCCGGGCATTTTCGATAAGCTTGTCGATAGCCTGGGCCAGTAATTCGGGGTTGCCGTGAAAATCGACCGGTCGCTCCGGCAGACTGATATTGAGCACGCAGGGTTTGACCATTTCGGCATAGCCTTGTTGTAGTTCCTGCAGCAATTTCAGCAGATCAAATGTCTCTTTGTCCTGTTGCTGAATGCTCGCTTCCAACTGCGTGGCCTGGCGCATAGCGGTCAGCAGCTTACTGATACGTGTCGTACCGGTCTGGGCGCGGTGCAGATATTCCTGTCGCTCATTGTCTGACTCTGCCTGTTCCGCCAGCTGCAGGGAGGAGCTGACAATTGCCAGCGGTGTGCGACATTCGTGGGTAAGTTTGCTGGCAAAGGTTTCCATATAATCGGAATAACCCTTGAGTCGGATCAGCATGGTTACGAAACTGCGTGACAGATCGCCAATTTCATCATTGAGTGTCGACGCGGAAAGTTCATGTTTGAATTTATGCTCCGGGTCCAATGACAACATGATACCGTCTTTCAGATGACGAATTCTCCAGGAGAGCCAGCTGGCATAGCCAAGTAATGCGGCGACTATGATCAGGATGAGCGCTAGAACTCCGGAAAGTATGTCAAATAATGCGGCATTGGCGACTGCAGCGACTTGCGGTGTACGTTTCTCAAGGCTGATCCAGCCGAGGATAGTCCGGCTGTCAGATTTTAAAGGATAAAGTGTGCGGATGCTGGCCAGATCGTTATGGTCAGGTCTCTCCCAGCGAGAGTAGGGAGAAGACGCCACTGATTCATAGTGGTCTGCCTGTGAGCTAGTGGATGAACTGCTGTCGACAAGGAACAACAGAAGACGCCTGACCAGGCCTTGCCAAAGATTCTGGTCACTGGGCAGATCACTTTGCAGATCCCGGTCAATTTCCAGAATCAGCTGCTGCTGAGCTGTGAGCAATTGCAGTTGTGAGTCCACGGGCGTCAAGCTGTTGGCCAGTTCAAGAATATCCGGTGGGATATACAGGATATCCGCAGGGGCAGATTCAGTACCAATGATGGCAACACTGCTCTGGCTGTAATTCTGCAAAGATCGGCGATCCACGTTATGCCAGATCAGTCCCAGACCACGAGTACCTGGGGGGAGTGACAGACTCAGCTCCAGCAGGCTGCCGATAGCGGTTTCCTGCCATACTCCGTAAAGAATGCCGCGGTTCGACGGGCTGTCAGAGCGGATCTGGCCAGGACCTTCGGCAGCAATACCATGTTCCAGATAACTGCCGTCAGCATTGTAGAGTCGCAGTTGTAACTGATCGAACAACTGACCACTTGCTCCTGGTTGTCGGTAAACCCGTGAACTGTCAGGAAGCCGAATCAGCAGATACAGTCGTTGACCTCTGTTGGCCAGTTTAAAGGCGGGCTGTTCGGCCTGGGGCGAGGAGACTGTGTTGGTCCCAACTGCTTCAGAATGCAGCCAGGGCTGGCCGGACCAGTCATCGCTATAGCCATCAAGAATAATGCTGTGGTCTATCGCTTCCAGCACCAGTGCATCATCGGTGGCAGAGATCTTGTCCTGCCAATGCTTTTGCAAAACCTCTGCAATATAGCGTGCCTGCTCAACATGGGCGCTTTTCTGCGAATCCCGTAACGATTCTTCCAGTTGCATGGCAAAACGCACCACGGAGACCGGTAACACCATCAAGAGCAAGGCGATAATAATGAGTTGCTTGCGTAGCGACACCCGAAGTTCCTGTCTCAGCCGACCAGATGCCAGCGGTAACCCATCCCGTAGGCAGTTTGTATGGCGTCAAAATTCGCGTCAATGGCCTGGAATTTTTTCCGTATGCGCTTGATGTGAGAGGTGACTGTACTGTCATCCAGCACGGTGTTGGCTGCATCCATCAATTGGGTGCGGTTTTTGACATGACCCGGATGCCTGGCCAGGGCGTGAACAATCCAGAACTCTGTGACGGTCAGGGTGACAGGCTCGGTATTCCAGGCTGCATGCATGCGGTCAAGGTTGAGCGTCAGCTGCCCACGGGTCAATAATTCGTCGGGTTTGTCTTGGTTGGCCTGCATAACTTCCAGGCGACGAAACAATGCCACAATTCGTGCCATCAGGTAAGGCAGGCTAATGTCCTTGGTCAGGTAGTCATCGGCCCCCAGGCGAAGCCCTGAAATCTGATCCAGTTCACTGTCTCTGGCGGTTAGGAAAATAATCGGAACCTGAGCTGACAATGATCTGACTTCCCGGCAAAGTTCAAATCCACCTTCGATTTCCGGCCCCAATCCGACATCGATGATCACCAGGTCAGGCAATTGCACATGAAAACGCTCTAAAGCTGAGCGACGTTCCGCAAAGGTTTCCACCTGAAACCCATATTTTTTCAGAGCTTCGCTGTAATTGCTGCGAATCAGGGGTTCATCTTCGACAAGCGCAATACGTCTGGACATGAGGTCGCTGTTCCTTAGGGCCAGGGAGCTGGAACTCCCGGGAGATCATTAGAGTGGTTTTATCGCTTGCGGGTATTAGAGCACGGTCGCCGGAAGTCGCTCAAGGAGGGAAGGGGGCTTTGCCATAATTCGCCATTTTTTTGCGTGGGATTGACGGAATCAATCCACTAAAAACGCCTTCTTAGATGACACCCTAAATCAGGTCGAAGAAAAAGGAGCATCAAGATGAAAACTGCAAAAGCCAAATGGTTGGATTCACAGGTAATACTGTCTGCCCTGGCGCTTGTCACGTTCGTCGGTGCCCAGCATATCTGCTTCCTGATTGACGGCCCCCTTTAATACCGTCTTATTTTGTTGTTTTGGCGTCCCTCTTTTATACCCTCCTGTCCTGCCTCCCCAAAGGCAATTGAGCCTCTTTAACTCTGATGGTTAACGAGGCATTTTTTATTGTTTGTTAACAGAGTCCTGTCTCTTACCCGTCTCTTATAAGTAGCCTGTATAGTTATGGATAAATCCGGGTCAGTTGTTATTTCAGGGGCTATGGGACATACTTTTCGGCCGGTAATTGTTGTTTCGCCAAGCGCATCAGGCAGCACCTGAATCATCAAGACGAACCATTCAAGTCAACAAGACCGGCAGTTAGAATTTCAAAACCTATAAGGTTTTCAAAACCAATAAGAATAGCAACAGTAACAACGGACAAATGCAAACCAGATGTCACCGTATGGACTTAGCTACAGCGCCGATCGGCGCTAATAACGAGGATTTCTGAATGCGAGCACTGCTTTGTAAAGAGTACGGCCCCCCCGAGTCACTGATCATTGAGGAAACTGCTGATCCCAAGGTCAGTGGTGCCAGCTGTCTGGTGGATGTAAAAGCGGCCGGAGTCAATTTTCCGGATACCCTGATTATTCAGGGTAAGTACCAGTTTCAGCCTCCTATGCCTTTCAGCCCCGGTGGTGAAATTGCCGGTGTGATCAGTCAGGTAGGTGACAAAGTCAAACACTTGAAGCCCGGTGACCGGGTTATGGGCCTGACCGGCTGGGGAGGCTTTGCTGAGAAGGTCTCGGTAGCCGAAGCCAATCTGATTCCCGTTCCCGACGGTATCGATCTCACCAACGCGGCAGGTTTCGTGATGACTTACGGCACCTCCATGCACGCCCTGGTTCAACGGGGACGACTTCAAGCCGGTGAAACCCTGCTGGTGCTTGGCGCCGGCGGAGGCGTCGGGTTGGCTGCAGTTGAACTCGGTAAAGCCATGGGAGCCCATGTGATTGCCGCCGCCAGTACGGCCGAAAAACTGGCCATTGCCAAAGAGGCCGGTGCTGACGAACTGATCAATTATTCTGAAGTAAACCTGAAGGACACCCTGAAAACCCTGACTGATGGCAAGGGAGTGGATGTGGTGTACGATCCCGTCGGTGGTGCACTTAGTGAACTGGCCCTGCGTTCGATGGCTTGGTGTGGCCGTCACCTGATTATCGGTTTCGCGGCGGGGGAGATTCCTAAGCTGCCTGCCAACCTGACATTGCTGAAAGGCTGTGAGATCGTCGGTGTTTTCTGGGGGGCTTTTACCCAGCGTCAGCCGCAGGATAACCTGGCCAATTTTCAGCAGATGATTGCCTGGGTCCAGGAAGGCAGGATTCGCCCCAAGGTGAACAATATCTACAGCTTTGAGAATGCCGGTCAGGCCATCAAGGATATGGCTGAAAGAAAGCTTAATGGCAAAGCTGTGATTAAAATCGCCGGCTGAGCATGGTAAGTTTCCTGAGGATTTCGCAGTAATACCGATATTGGAGACCTATTACCGCCGCAGCCTCTAAATGCTCCCCGGAGTGCTGTGGCTGTAACAGTCTGACCTCTCTTAAAGTCTGACTTAATGGATGCGAATACTGCTGCCATGACCGTTGAAGAACTGACTACATTTTGTCTGACCCTGCCGGCTTCTCTGCAAAAAGAGGCCGGTCCTCCTGCCAACATCATGACCTTTTCTGTGGGCGGTAAAAACTTCGCCTACTTCAAGACCAGCGAGCCTGAACAATGGCGCTTCAGCATACGGGTAACACCTGAAAGATTTATAGAACTTACCGATCAGCCGGGAGTGAAACCAGCTCGCTATATGCACCGTTTCCACTGGATCAGCATCGTAACTGTGGCTGAATTCGATGCTGACTATTTGCAGGAACTGGTGCAGTGGTCATATCGCAAAGCGGTGAGCGCCCTGCCCAAAAAGGTTCAGCGTGATATTTCAGTTACAGGGATAGTGGCGGTTTAACCCCCGCAGCCATATTAATGAGAATGCCCGGAATGCTCCCCGGCAATTGGTTGGCCGTGCTCATTATAAAAGCCTGAGGTCGTGTGGGAAACGAAGCCCTGGTTAATCAGTTTACGTACAAAGGGATCACTTTCATTGTCACCGATATCCGCATAATCCATCAGTAGGAAATCAGAGCGGGTCGCAAAGATCCGATTGATTTGCTTGGGTTCATGGATGATTTCCTGCAAATTCCATATCAGCTTGAAATTGGGCCGCTCTTCGCTGAATCGCTTTACCAGTTTAAGTTGTGGCAGCCATACCAGTTCGCTTTTCAATGTGCTTGTTTCCAGGTGGTAGACTTCCTCCGCTTTGCAGCCCTGACCTTGCCTTGAAACCAGGGTCATCGCTGCCAGCTGTGCATCGGAAATCAACTGGAATTTACCGCTCCAATCGCGATCGCCTTTCCCTTTGTTGATATCATCCGGTTGATACTCAATCCCACGTTTCTCCTTGTCGAAGTAGCGAATGGGTCTCACTTGGCCATTGGATACAAGGTTCCAGATTTCAGTGATGCCGGCTTCCGGATATTCATGGGCCACTTCATTTCCCCGACGCCAGAACAGCATATTTTCCTTAATGGATGAGGTACTGTGGCTTGCAGAGCCCGTAGAGTGCTCGCTTGTTTGTATCGGCTTGATCTGTTTTGTTATCTGATAATGCGCACCGATATTGGCGATGTCGGCGTCACAATTTGCAAGTACTGCCGTATGGACAAGCATACCCGTCACAATCGCAATGATCTTTTTCACTGGCACTCTCAACTTTTTCCCCACCATTCAAATTGTTTTCGTTAGGCGCAATAACAAGTACAGGGCTGTAGCAGCCCTGTACTGACTTCCAAGGGTTAAATGGCTGTTACCAATGCCATCTTTTCTTATGGCGCAAAGCGCGTTTAGCACCTTTAGAAAGTTCACCGGCATAGTCCATAACATGGAAAATCATGTTCTGTTCCAGTGTCCCGGTTAGTAAAACGGCGCCTGGTCCGGTGGTGTAGATGCCGACATCTTCACCGGAGTGAGTTTCCGACGTTAATGGAATCAAAGTTTCCTGATGGAACCCAGGAGTTTCAGTGTCTATTGCTGTCAGGTCCTGCCGGCCTGCTTCGATGGCGTAGTTATAGCCTTCGTCAGCATTAGTTTCATCGCCCAGATCGCGGAAGCCAAGGCCGTTCATATAGCCCAGAGTGGTGTAAGGCATACCATCGGCGGCCAATGAGGCTGCATCACTACCAATACCCACCTCTTTGCCTAGAATCGGGTTGCCGCGTTTTGGATAACCGGCGATGGTGAATACATGACCATGGTCCGCAGTTACTACGATAAGCGTGTTTCTGGGATCAGTGTTTTCCAGGGCTGTTTTAACCGCTTTCGACAACTCAATGGTGTCAGTCAGTGCGTTATAGGCGTTACCTGCGTGGTGAGCATGGTCAATGCGGCCCGCTTCCACCATCAGGAAGAACCCTTTACGGTTGTGTTGCAGCACTTGAATGGCTTTATCCGTCATTTCGCTCAGTGAAGGCTCACCTGCGATATCGTTACCGCGATCAGCTTCGTACTGCATGTGAGATTCATTGAACAAGCCGAAAATGCGGTCAGTGTATCTTGGATTAATGGCATCAAACCCGGCCTGGTCGTAGACATACTCGCCGGAAGGGTACTTGTTGGTCCATTCAGTTACCAGATTGCGTCCGTCAGTACGATCACCTTCCACGGCACTTACCGCATCGGGGCTGTTGGCTGAAGCGTCTTTTGGTAGGAAGTGACGACGCCCGCCACCCATCACCACTTCAATGCCGTCAACATTCAGTTTTCTGTAACGTGCTTCCAGATTTTCCTCAAAGTTGACCAACTGGGAAGCAATATCTTCACAGCCTTGTGCAATTGCCTCCGCAGGCATATCAGAGTTGTCTTCCCAGTTGCGCTCTGCGGACTTGGCGTAAGTGGCAGCAGGGGTTGCGTGGGTAATACGTGCGGTAGAGATGACGCCGGTAGATTTTCCAGCAATTTCTGCCAGCTCCAGTGCAGTGGTCAATTCATTGCCGGCAACGGTAGTGCAGTCGCCGCGAATGATATCTTCATCAACGCCGATAACACCGGCATCCGTCTTAACACCGCTCATCATGGCAGTCATAGTGCCGGCAGAGTCTGGGGTTTGTGCATCTACGTTGAAGGTTTTGGACATCGCTGTGAAAGGGAACTCGCCGAAGCTGAGGAAGTTTTCCTCGCCGGGCATGCCTTTCTGCTGGCCGTCCAGAATACGGGCAGCGGTAACGGTGGAAATTCCCATGCCGTCGCCCACAAAAAGAATGACGTTCTTGGCTTTTTGGTGACCTAGTCCACGCACCAGTCTTAGTTTTTTATACAGCTCATCCTGAGCGTCAGAATACCAGGCGTTGTGTGCCTGGTGGGAAGGGAGAGGTTCACTCGCATGAGCATTGATTGCTGCGCCAAAGGTCAGCGTAAAAGCGCTCATGGCTAACAGGCCTTTTTGAACTTTCATTTCTTATCACCTTGTCCAGGTATTGTTTACTTTTGAGGTTAGGGGTTTCCAATCTAGGGCCTGAATATGAACTTCAAGTTAAACCTGTGTGACACTCTGTTATCTAATGGTCGTAGTTGGTAGTAGCTGGCAGATAGTTGCTGGTAGTAGCTTGTAGCAGTTGGTAGCAGTTGGTAGCAGTTGGTAGTAGCTGGTAGTAGCTGGTAGTAGCTGGCTGGCGCTGCCTGAAAGGAATCCTGAAATAACCTAAAACGCTACTGACATAGTGTTGTCAGTAGTTCCTTCATAGACTGCTCTGATGAACACCCGAAAACTCACAGCTACGTCATTAGTAAGGATATGGAATCATGAAAAAGACTTATCACGGAAGCTGTCACTGCGGACTCGTCAAATTCGAAGCTGATATGGACCTGGCCGCAGGTACAGGTAAATGCAATTGTTCCATCTGTGCCAAGGGCCGGTTTTGGGGCGCGATGATCAAACCGGATAGTTTTCGCCTGGTTGAAGGCAAACAAGCCTTGTCGAGCTATAGATTCAACACTAAAAGCAGCCAGCACCAGTTCTGCAAAATATGCGGTGTAAAGCCCTTTGTGGAAGGATACATTGAAGAGTTCGGTGGAGCCTTTTATTCTATCAACCTGGCATGTCTGGACGATATCAGTGAAAGTGAGCTGGCAGAACTGCCGGTTAATTTCGCCGATGGCAAAAGTAACAACTGGTGGTCTGCACCTGCTGAAGTACGGCATTTGTAGAACGCCACTTGTGGCTGGCTATTCGTTGGTTAATGGTCAGCAAATGGCAAGTTGATAAGTGCCCGAATTTGAATCAAATTGAAGAGGAAGCCCATGGATAAATACCTCCTGACCAGGGAAGAAATTGAAGACTATGAGGGGATTGAGAAAACCCATTTTCTGAATCCCAATGCCCGCAGGGTCAACAAGTCTCTGGGAGACCTGACAGGACTGGAAAGCATCGGGTTTCATATTATTGAGATACAACCGGGATTTGAGTCCACAGAAATGCATGTTCACTACTTCGAAGAGGAGTGCGTCTATATCCTGGAAGGCCAGGCGGACGCTACCATAGGAGAGGATGTGCTGCCGGTCAAGGCCGGTGATTTTATCGGATACCGTGTTGGCGGCAAAACCCACAAGCTGGTCAATACCGGAGAGTCAGTGCTCAAGTGTATCGTCGTTGGTCAGCGGCTCGACCATGATGTGGCTGACTATTCTGAAAAGAAGAAACGTATTTACAGAAACAAGGGTATGGAATGGAATCTGGTGGACCTGGAAAATATTCAGGAACCGGTAGCAGGTAAAAAAGTTTAACGGCAGCGTTTGTGCCTGCTTAAACATAAGCTGCCGGGGTTTTCCCGGCAGTGGTCCGTTTACATGGTACCCATCTGTTTTATTGTTCACTTACATGAGAAATATAGCTGGCAGGCTTGAAGCTGTCCGGTGATGCCTCCTCGATATAATGGCGATATTCGTCGGGGTAGGGTTCCTGCAAAAAAGATCCTCGCTTCTGATAAGGGAAAAACTGGTCAAATCTTTCAATGCGTTGCTGGCTCACACGGCGGAACAGGTGGGTGCGGTTTACCTCTGACGGACTGGTCAAACCGGCGGATGAGGCAATATCCACGGCAGCATGAACAGTTTCGGCATGAAAGCGGGCCACTCGCTCTGCTTTATCTTCCACATTCAAGCCCTGGGATAATTCCGGGTTCTGGGTCGCTATTCCGGTCGGGCAATGGTTATTGTTGCAGACCAGAGACTGCACACAGCCCAGGGCCAGCATCATGCCCCTGGCACTGTTGCACAGGTCTGCCCCGAGTGCGATTGAGCGGACAATATGAAAGGCGGTAAACATCTTGCCTGAAGCGATGACCCTGATATCGTCTTTCAGGTTAAAGCCTATTAAACAGTCAGAAACAAACGCCAGGGCATCACGCAACGGCATACCGACCGAGTTGCTGTACTCCAGAGGGGCGGCGCCGGTACCGCCTTCACCTCCATCCACGGTAATAAAATCCGGTTTGATGCCGGTTTCCACCATGGCTTTGCATATGGCAATAAACTCACTTTGCCGGCCGATACAGAGTTTAAAACCCACGGGTTTGCCATCGGACAGGTCCCGCAGCTTTTTGATAAAGTGCATCAGCCCGACAGGGCTGTTAAAAGCGCTATGGAAAGATGGTGAAATAACATCGGTGTGAGGCTGCACAAGACGAATGCGGGCAATCTCCGGCGTGTTCTTATCAGCGGGCAAAATACCGCCGTGACCTGGCTTTGCACCTTGAGAGATTTTAATCTCAATCATTTTCACGCAGTCCAATCCCGCCTTTTCGCGGAAGTTTTCCTCGGAAAACTGGCCATTTTCATCACGGCAGCCGAAGTAACCCGTACCGATCTGCCAGATAATATCGCCACCGTATTTAAGGTGATGATCCGACAGGCCACCTTCGCCACTGTTATGGGCAAAGCCACCAAGCATGGCACCTTTATTGAGTGCCTGTATAGCATTAGCGCTTAAGGCTCCAAAACTCATCGCTGAGATATTCAATGGACTGGCATCGTAGGGTTGCAGGCAATCGGGGCCACCAACCTTAACTCTCGGGTTATGGTTGATGTCTTCAATATTCAATGCGCCTATGGAATGGCTGATCCACTCATAACCGGTGGTGTAAGTATCGAGTTTGGTGCCGTAAGGGGTTGTGGCCAGATCGCCTTTCGCCCTCTGATAGACAATAGAGCGGAACATTCGGTTTATCGGGCTGCCATTAACATCGGATTCGATAAAATATTGATACACGAATGGACGTGCCGCTTCCATCAGCCAGCGACCCCGGCCGATAAACGGAAAGTTTCGCCTCAGGGTTTGTTTGGTCTGACTGACATCGTAAAGCCCAATAGCCAATACCAGGGCCAACGGCAGTAGCAACCACCAAAATCCCTGCCACATAAGGCCCAGGATAAGAGCTGCAACAATTAGCGCTATTGTGGTTTGAAAAAATCGGGTTCTCATAGTCATCCCTTTTGATGGTTGCAAGCGAGCAGGAAGTAAGAATGGATGAATCATCGTGCTTTGATATGTAAATCTCAAGCTACGCTTCCATCAAATGCTATCTTAATCGTATCTTTTCTAAATATGGATCAACCGATCACCATGGAAAAGCTTGAACTGAAAATTCCGCCGCTACTGTTAATGCTGGTATTTGCTGCTCTAATGTACTTTGCGTCCTATACTCCGGTATTGAAATTTTCGTCTGGAGTTCCCGGTTATGCCGCAGCCTTTATTATCGCCCTGGCCGGAATAATCATTTGTGGAATGGGTGTATTCGGATTTCGCAAAGCCAAAACCACCGTGAACCCGCTGGACCCCGGTGAGGCCAGTTCGTTGGTCCGGTCCGGCATTTACAAGGCCAGCCGGAATCCTATGTATGTGGGGTTTTTTCTGCTGATTATGGGGTGGGGATTATTCCTGGGTAGCGGGGTCTCCATGCTTCTGGGGTTGGTCTTTATTCCTTATATGAACCGTTTTCAAATCGGTCCGGAAGAGCGCGCCTTAACGAAAATGTTTGGCGATGAATATCTGTCTTACAAGCAGGAAGTGAGGCGCTGGTTATAGAGTCATTGGTCAGGACATCAGGACCTGCACCCTCAATCCACTTTTTTCACCCGCTGCATCGCTCAATTCTATCTGCATGCCATGCAGCTGTGCGATTTCCTGGACAATGGAGAGGCCCAGACCGCTACCGCTTTCCCTGGAGGACTTGCCGCGAAAGAACCGTTCAAATATCTGGTCCCGCAATTCTACAGGGATGCCCGGGCCTTGATCTTCGACTATCAACTCATTGTTGCTCAGGCGCACATTAACAATCCCGTCTTGAGGCGAATAACGAACGGCATTGTCAATCAGGTTGCGGATCAGAATATGCAGCATACTCGAATTGGCTTTAATGGATACCGAAGCCTGGTTATCTATCATGACTGAAACGTTTTTGCCGGCAGCATAGTGATGAATGGCATCCACCTCAGCGGAAACGATATCGTTTAGCAAAATGTTTTGTTTTTCCAGCTGTTGGTTTTCCTGCTCCAGGCGGCTCAGCTGTAATAGTTGTTCCACCAGGTGGATCAGGCGTTGCAAGCCGGTTAGTGCCTTAATGATACAGTCAGCAGCCAGGCTCTGCATTTGCTGGACAGGTAGCTGGCTAGGTTGTAGGGCAGATTGTAGGGGAGATTGTGGGGTGGAGCTCGGAGGTGTTTGTTTGCCTTCCTTCCACACATTTTTTTGTGCTTCATCGGGTGCTGGTGTGTCGTTTTTGATCGCCACCAGTGCATTTTCCAGGTGCACCTTTGTGGCTGCTAATGGGGTGCGCAATTCGTGTGCCGCATCGGCTGTAAAGCGCCGCTCACGTTCCATCGCTCTCTGCAGCCGGGTAAACAATCCGTTAATGGCCGCCACCAGCAGTTTTAGCTCTGAAGGGTACTGATTATCAGACAGGGTTGAGAGATTATCCGCGCTACGTTTTTCCAGTTGTTCAGACACGTCCTGTAACGGCGTCAGGGCTCGTTTTACCACCCAGCCGATTCCGATGATCAGGAGCACTATCAACACTAGTGAAGGCCAAATCGATTGCAGGGCAATTTCACCGACGAGCTCGCTGCGGACATCTGCCCGCTGGGCAACCTGAATCCAGGCTTTCAATTGTGTGTCATGCAGGGTGAAGGTGCGCCAGTTGCTACCCTCGCCTTTGAGTACATGAAAGCCGGCATCCATACGGCGGAATTTATATCCTTCAGCCGACTTGGTATGGATGAGCATGCGTCCATCGTCATGCCACACCTGAAAGGCCAGCTTTTTTTCATATTTATGGCCAAGGTCAGTGTATTCGTGATGGTGATCTTCTTCACCTTCCAATTCCTCGGCCGCACTGAAGTCTTCATAAACCAGGGCCTGCTTTAACGACTCAAGATTGGTTCTTTTAAGCTGGCTGATAAGAATGCTCTGCAGCACTCTGGCCATTTGCGCAAGCTCCGCATCAAAGAGTTCTTCAACCTGTTCCTGGGTTTCTTCGTAGTTGGCTACCAGCGTAATAGTGCCACTGATGACGACCAGGCCAATAATGGCGAGTAGCAGGAATTGTTTGATGGAGGTGACTTTAAGCATCAGGCACTACCCTCGATGGTGTAGCCCACGCCGCGAACATTTTTGATGAGATTACTGCCGAGTTTTTTGCGCAGATTATGGATGTGCACTTCCATGGTGTTGCTGGAGACTTCATCAGACCAGCCGTAGATCAGCTCCTCCAGCTGTTCCTTGGATAAAATTCTGCCACGCCGGGTGGCTAGTTCGTGCAGTAGTGCATACTCCCGTCGCGACAACTTGACCTCGTTCTCTCCTTTGTACACCTGATAAGTGGAGGGCAGAATGCGGATATCGCCGATGTTAATTTCCGGCTGACGCTGACCGGAATTTCGACGACTGAGTGCCCGTAGTCGGGCCTGCAGTTCTGTTACATCAAAAGGTTTCAGTAAATAGTCGTCAGCCCCGCAATCCAGCCCGTGGACCCGGTCCTGAATCTGGTCCCGGGCACTGAGAATCAGCACTGGTGTCTGATTACCCTGGGAACGCAGTTTGCGCAGAACGGTGAGTCCGTCAATGCCCGGAAGGCCAAGATCAAGGATGACAATATCGAATAGTCCCACATCAAGTGCATGCAGGGCAGCCTCACCAGACGCTACCCAATCCACCACATTGGACGCGAGGGAAAGGGAAGTGCGTACGCCATCTGCGAGGAGTTCGTCATCTTCCACCAGGAGAATTCTCAAAGATTTGATCCTTATTTTTCGTTTGTTCTTTTAGGTTTACTGGCCAGCTGGTTAAAAGTGCGCTGAAACACGAAAGCCCAGCCCCTAAGGGCTGAGCTTGGTTAATTGTGCGGGTTATTTTCCACCAAATGAATAGAAATTTAGTTCATCCGGTTGAGAACTGCATAAATTTCATCACGACGACCTGAATCCGCCACCGGCCGGGTAGGGCGGGGCTCCGCCTCGAGTGCCTTGTTGAGGTAAATTTTTGCTTTGTCGTACTGGCCCTGTTCGGCCAGGTAATCACCGTAGAAGAAGTTAGCATCAATGCCTGCAGGATTCATGTTCAGACCCTTCTTCAGCAGCTTTTCTGCCTTGTCGTCATTACCAAAACTGATAGGCCAGCCGGGAACTTGGTAGTAAAGCGCGCCGAGGCTGGTATAGGCGGCACCACCGAAGGCGGAAGAGTCGAGATCAAGGGCATGTTCCAGCGACGATTTGGCCTCCTTGACCAGTGATAAGGCGCTGAGTCCGCCTTTGGCTCCGGCATAGGTGCTGGCGATAATGCCGCGCCAGATCCAGGCAGCAGCATCTTCTGGGTGCTCCTCAACGATCTTGTCAGCTTTAGCTTTCAGTTCCTTATAACCATTTTCCTGCTCATTGGCCGGAGATTTATAGCGAATCTCTTCCCAGCCGTGGTAGAGCTCTTGCACATAACCGGCAACTTCCTCGGCAGAGGCGGTGTTGGTCAGTCCGCTCAAGAACAGAATGGAGATAAAGAAATGGCGAAATATTTTCATGGTGTTGAGCCTCCTGGAATTACTGCAACAGGTATTTTTTGATAATAGGGAGTTGTTTGATAATGGCGCCTCCAACTATGGCAGGGAAAATAGCGTTCAGGCGTACAAACAGTTTTTCCGGCCAACCCAGATAAGTACTGCGAACGTTGTTACGCATAGCATGAAGCACCTGTTCGGCGACCCACTCTGGGGAATCCATCTGGTTACCCAATTCGGTGTTCATGGCCACTACCTTCTCCGTGTTAATACTGGTCATAGTGGCCCTGGGCGCGACATAAAGGCTGCGGACGGACGTGTCTGCCAGTTCCCGCTGCAAGGCTTCGTGAAAGCCACGCAAACCGAATTTACTTGCGCAATAGGCCGCATAACCCGGATATCCAATGCCGCCAAAGGTTGATCCGATAGTGACCAGTGCAGCATTGGGAAGCTTGAGTAACTCTGGTAACAGCAAGCGAGTGATTAGAATAGTGCTGGTCAGATTTGTTTGAATCAGGTTAATGATCTGCTGCTCGTCCTGCTGCTGAAAAGATTCAAAACTGTTGGTGCCCAGGCAGTTGATCAGCGTATTGACCTGCGGGCTCTTTAGGCAGCATTGCAGTATTTCCTGGCGGCCGGAGAAAGTATTGATGTCAGCGACTACTACGCGGCATTGGGCTCCTGCTCTCTGCACCTGATCGGCCAGGGTTTGCAGAGCCCTTGGGTTGCGCCCGGTCAGCACCAGGCCAGCCTTTTCTTCTGCCAGCTTGAGTGCCAGGGCGCGCCCGATACCGCCACTGGCGCCGGTAATCAGAATCGTTTGTTCGCTGAGATTCATGATTGCGGCTCCTCTTTGGAGGGAAGTGTTCTGAATATCCGGCCATAAAGTTCATAGAACATTTTGCTGGCGTGAATAATGGCGTCCTGATCATCAGGGTCGGTAATTCGGTTCATCAGTTTTTCAAAGAAAGCGATGTGCTCCTGATCCAGGCTGCCGTGGGAAAACAGGTAGCTGAATGCCTCACTGGGAAGCCCCAGAGCATTTTGGATAATTTCACCGGCCTGGGTGGCGGTTGTGACACTGGTGCCTTCCAGCACATGTACCATGCCGAAGAACATGAGCGGGTTCAGCCGATCAATACAGTGATAGGCGTAGGCCACCATTAACTCGGTTTCCGGTAGCGGAGTGCCGTGACGGACGGCTTCTGCATCAGCCCCGGTGGCGGCGATGTCATCCAGAATCCACTCCTGGTGTCCGGTCTCCTCCTCGATATACTCTGCTACGGCCTCCCGCAACCACTCGTAATGTCCCGGCACACGGCCACCACAGGCCATGAGTAGGGGCAATGTATGTTTTACATGGTGATAGGCCTGGGCCAGGAAAGCCTGGTACTGGCTCAGTACGATGTCTCCTTTCAGAGCATCCAAGATAATCGGTGAACCCAGCAGCTTCTCTCTCTCGGCAGTGGTTTCCTGTTGCAGACGTTGAAAAAACGGTATGTCCTTCTGCTGAAGGTTCAGGGCATTAGACAGACTCATCAAGTTCCTCCTGGGAAGCTTTAGTAATGGTTCCTTGGGTCGCATAGGCTCCGGTAGCTAATGGCGTCGTGGTGGACAGTGGAGCCTGGATTTGCGATAGCCTCGCCGCTGGTACTAACTCGCCCAGGGATGCCTTATAGGCCTCAGCAATTGCTGATCTGCGCAGGCGCCCGTTAGCCGTTAGCTGCTTATTGGCAGCAGAAAAAGGTTCCCTGGTACGTTGCCAGCTCGCGATACGGGCGAAGTCGGGCAGACGCTGGTTGGCTGCATCCACCTGGCATTGAACTTGTGTATCGCTCAGGTTCGGAGCGCAGGTCAGTAGCGCTGCCAAATGGGCTTCACCATCGCCAAACACCGCCACCTGGAAAATGCCCGGCTGGGCGCTGAATTCACTTTCAACCCACTCGGGGCTGATATTGCGGCCAAAGGAATTAATGATCAGGTTTTTCTTGCGACCGGATACATAGAGGTAACCGTCATCATCCAGGTAGCCATAGTCGCCGGTATGAACAAGCGCCTGATTGCCGGCCATGCCCGCAGTTGGTGCCTTAAGCCCATTAAGCTGATCCAGGTAGCCGATGTAATTGTCGCCGCTAACCAGAATTTCACTGTCCTCGGCGAAGGTGACTGATCCTGGCGACAATGGTTTACCAACACTGCCGGGGCGTGATTGTCCAGGGACGTTGACCGCCACCACAGAGCCGCATTCAGACAATCCATAGCCTTCAAACACCGGTAGCCCAAGAGCCTGCGCCTGTTCTATCAAGGTGGGTGATACTTTGCCTCCACCTACGGCAATAAACTGCAATGAAGGCAATGGCTGCCTGTCATTTGCGGCAGATGGCGCTTGCGCAGATTGCTGGACCGCCAGAACCAGAAGCTTCAATAGTTCCGGTGTTAGTATCAGCGTTCCCGGTTGTTCCTGAGCGAGAGTCGCCATCCAGCGGGGCAGGTCAAGTTTGCTGGAGCCGGTGAATCCCAAATCCGTTAGTGAAGGAATGATGCAGCATTGTCCCTTGATCAGCGCACAATAGGCACCTGCCACGTTCTCCAGCAAGGTAGCCAGGGGAAGGGTGCAGAGATGGCTGAACGGGGTTTCAATGTTGATCGCCTGAGTCAGTGACCGGCATACCCGGTCAATCGCTTCGGCATTCAGGCAAACCCCTTTAGGCTGTCCGGTTGAACCCGAGGTGTAGGTAATCTTGACGATCCCTTCTATTGATCGGACTTTAGATACGGGTGCATTCGTGGCCGTGAGATACAAGCCTTGGCCGAGATCTATCCGCTCATTCCCGGGTAGTACAGCATCGCTGGCGGGCGTAAGTGTTAGTAAATGGTCCGCCCCTGAATTCTGCATGATGTGCTGCACTTGCTGATCACTGAAGAAGGTCGGTACGGGTATCAGCGTCAGCTTTGCCATAAAGGCCGCCAGGTCTGCACACAGCCATTGGGGATGATTGTCCCCAGCCAGGGCCAGAACGCGGACACCTTGCCTGCGGAACTGTTCTGCCAGCTCGTTGATGCGTTGCCATAGCGCCTGAAAACTGATCGACGAAGTCCCGGACTGCACAGCAATTGCCTCAGGTGCGTTGGTCGCCCAGTTTTCGATACTTCTGATCACCCTGGGCATATTCATGTCCGCTGTTTCCTTAGGCCTTACTTCTCCAGACATAGCAGGCTCCCGTTATTTGCCGCCAGAGTCTGAGGTTGCGGCTGGAGGTCAACCAATTTGCTTAGCATTTCATTGCGTTGCAGGCTGGCCATTCCAGTGCTGATATGAGCCGCCATAACTTTGGGAGACTTGCTGTAATAACTGCCCCAATGCCGGGCTTTTTCGCCCAGTGCTTCTGAGCTGGCATCACCCAGCTCAAACAATGGAATACCAAACTTCTCGAATGTATTGAGTAAGCTGGGAATAGCCGTGAATACCACCCATTGATACTGCTGTTGTACAAAATAACGCCCCAGAATCAGGATGAAACGACGTAGTGAGCCGGGAGAATTTGAAGCCAGGTTACCGACTTCCACAATTTGTGCGCGTGTGCAGGGTGCATTGGAGGTCTGGGCGATCAACTGCTCCACCGGCGCATCGAAATACTGTTCAAGAAACAACGGACGGCGACCCGCCTGCTCATAACCGATCGCCGCCTGCAGGGAGTCGTCAAACACGCTGATAATCAGTTGGGAACAGAAGTGCGACAGCTTGGCGCCGTAATCTTCCATGTAACGTCTGCTGATAAAGCTTTCGACAATATGACGCTGCGGATGCTGGGTCAGCGTAAAGATGCTTTCCCGTTTTTCGGCAGCTGTCGTATCAGTCAGAGGGTTGGCGGGCATAATCGGATACTCCTGCGATCATTCGTTGAATCGTTAAAGAGCAAATTATCTGGTCAAACTTAAGGAAGACTTAAGGCAGTTTAAGAAAGATGTTTTATTGCGTAACAGCGTGTCAAAAAGCGTAGGTTAGTTAGACTAGTACTGATTGGACGCCCTTGAGAGAGGAGCTGATGTCAAGAACGTACCGACACCTGAACCGCCACTGTTGCCATACGCAGGCCTGAGGCTTATAACGATGATTACCTTTTGATGGTTAATTAAAGGATTATAACGGGTAAACAGTATGAAAAAGTCGCTGAAAGCCGGCCTGTTGTCCGCATTGGTATTCCCCGGTTTAGGACACTTTTCGTTGAAAAAACCAGTCCAGGGTGCGCTGTTTTCAGGCATGGCGATCATTTGTCTGTATTTCCTGCTCTCGACCATCATCGAAATCGCACAGCACATAAGTGAAAAAATTCTCAGCGGCGAAGTCCCGATGGACGCTGCCAGAATCAGGGAAATGATCACACAGCAATTAGTTGAAATGGATGGCGGCGGCCTTAATATCTCAGTGCTGCTTCTGGTAACTTGTTGGGTAATAGGTATTGTCGATTCAGTCCGCCTAGGCTGGCTGCAGGACAAGAACGATAAATTATCAATTGAGCAAAGCTAACCTGAACAAAAAGAATTGGGACAGCCACATATTCCAGGCCACATATTCCATTGAGCTTTATCAAGGCATTTCCCCAGACTAATCGTCTGAAGCTAGTTTCTCGTCTGAACCTAGTATTCTCGTCTGAACCTAGTATTCTCGTCTAAACATAGTTTCGAGACAGAAATGAGGAAATTTATAGCAGTTGAAGTCATGAGACTGTCACTGTTTGGGTGTCCCAGGCGTCGTCATATCCTTGTCAAGTCCAGCGATAATTTTGGGTGCTATAGTCTTCAAATGATTAGAAAATAGTTGTATGTGATTTTTTTTCTCTGAGTGCTCATGCCATCTTGCTTCGAATTTGATTTTAACATTTTTTTTGTTTTTATCTTTAATAAGAAATGCTGGTTGTTTCGCATCATATAGCTTTGATTTTGGCAAAATTGCTGCCCCAATTCCTAGTGATGCCCATTCCGATAAGACCTGATAGCTCATCGCTTTTCCAGAGTATTCTTGCAGGTGTTTGCGATGCGAGCGAAACAGTAATCGTGTTGTGTGAGATAAGCCACAGGAATCGGGTACCATAACGTAGAGTTCATCTGCAATGTCTTTAAAAGAAACGGTAGATTTTCCGACCAGGTTTTTAGGTGTATTCCCTTTGGCAATATAGAGTAATGAGTCTTCGTAGAGCGATGTATGTTGATAGAGTCCGTTATGAGCGACTGCCGGGATGAAGATAAAATCGATCTGATTATTATCGAGCATATGATGAAGGTCCTCCATATTCATCTCGCGCAGGACTATTTCGATTTCTGGATGTTGTCGACCAAAAGCTTCTAGGATTAACCCCATGATATGCATGTCAATCAAGGGGGATGTACCGATGCGAATTAGTTGCTTGTCAGGCTTGAGGTAACTCCGAGACTGTTGGATTAAGGCGCTTTCTGCATCCAGTACATTTTTTATATAAGGTAGTAGATGCTCGCCAAAAGCCGTCATCATTACTGTGCGGGTAGAGCGTTTGAACAGTTTTTCACCAAGTTCTGCTTCAAGCTGAGCAATGCTGTTAGAGAGTGTTGGTTGCGTTACGGAGCATTCATTAGCCGCTACAGTAAATGATTCTGTCTTTGCTAGGGAGTAGGCAAATTTCAATTGTTTTATATTCATTTTGATTTATTCAAAAAATCTATTAATTGTATTTTTAAATTCAATTTTATTATTAATAAGCTAGCAGTTAATATGGCCTCATTCAAGTAGAGTAAGAACTTGGATAGTTGGTATAAACCATTTTTTCGCTGTGAGGCATCTATCTATGAATAAAGTAAATCAATTATTTAACACATTATTACTGCTGGTTTTTTTAATGATTTCTTCTACAGCTATGGCCGGAGGAGCCTATCTGGAAATCACGCTGGATATTAAAGAAGCCGATCGTCCTGCTGCAGCAGACATTTATACAAAATACAAATCACCATTTCTTACCTCTGTAGCCGGTGCAAAATCCAAAGAGCTGCTGCTTCGTGATGATGATGTGCAAGTTTTACATGGTTTTGATACTGCGGAGCAGGCGCAAAATTATTTAAACAGTACGCTTTTCAATAAAGATGTAGTGGGAGAGCTGACACCTCTTCTTCAGGGCGCGCCAGAGATTCGCATTTACACGGCAAATTAAGGCGATATGAGCTGTTATTTTTTGGCTAAGCAATGGGGCTAGTGACATCATACTGGGGATTTATTTTATGAGATTGAATGCTGATTTTGAAAAGCGTATTGTCATTCGTCCCAACAACTATCAATGGGTCAAATCCCCAATGCCAGGTGTAGAGCGGATGATGCTGGATCGTATTGGTGATGAAATTGCCAGAGCAACATCTTTGGTTCAATACGCACCAAACAGCCGGTTCTCTGCTCACTCTCATCCTGGCGGTGAAGAGATTCTTGTCTTGCAGGGTGTTTTTGCAGATGAATATGGTGAATATCCTGCAGGTAGCTATCTCCGAAATCCGATTGGTACCAGTCATAGCCCTGTTATTGGTGATCAAGGTTGCACGATTTTTGTGAAGTTGGGTCAGTTTGCAAAAGATGATATTACCTCTTTATGTATCGATACAAATGCGATGCAGTGGTATCCGGGAATGGTTGAGGGCTTATCTGTTTTGCCATTACATGAATACAAGGGCGAGCATTGTGCACTTGTCAAATGGGAACCAAATACCTCGTTTTCTGCTCACCGGCATTGGGGTGGGGAAGAAATTATGGTGTTGCAAGGAACATTTTATGATGACCATGGTGCCTATCCGAAGGGTTCATGGTTGCGCTCACCGCATTTAAGTGAACATGCTCCCTATACTAAATCTGATGGTGCACTTATTTATGTTAAAACGGGGCATTTGCTTTCAGAGGTTCTCTAGGTGCCCAGTTTACTCCGCATGCCCTACGTTCAGCATTGTCTTGTCTTTTGGTCTGGGAAGGGGCTGGGACATCCACCCATTGACTTAACCGTGGCATATCGATCTAAAAACGTTATGCATAAATCTATGAGACTTTTTATTATTTTGATGCTTGTGCTCTTGTATGGGTGCTCATTTACCCATAGGGAACTAACTCCAGAAGATATAGCAGCAACAAATGCACGGATTAATGTAGTAAAAGACGAGGTAGTAAAACCTATATATTGGTTAGTTAAGGAGTCTTGCGATTATCACTTAAAAAATGATGAGTGGCCTAATACGACGGGACAAACTATTGATGGCGGTCTAATAGAAAGTGTCAGTTGGGAACCTGATGCTTACAATGCGTATAATTTAAAGGTAAAGCTCAGGTATTTTTCATCTTTAGTCAACATCAAGGTTGAAAATTTATTGACTGAAAAGACACGGTATTCTGTTCACATTTCTTCAGAAAATCAGAAGACCACGTATAAATTTAATACAGAGTTCGACTGCTCTGGCCCTACATTAACTAATGCAGAACTATCTCACCTGGCAAGCTGGTATGAACCTATGATAAAAGTGAATGATCATAATAAAAACAAAACTAAATCACATGCGTCGAAAGGTGTGGGTGAAGTAGCAATTATTACTTCAATTTGTTTGCTGCTTAAATTGGAGCCGTATCAATGCACATTTTAACAGGTCAAAAATACTGCATAATAAGTGCCTGCAACAGACGATGTTTAAGTGAATCCAAAATTCGAAGTACAGCCAATAATAGACATAGGTCCTGTTAATCTAGAGACGGAGCGTACTTCTGCAATTGCAAGTATGCACCTAGAACCTGATAGCCTTATGGGCAGATCAATACGCCGGAATTCAACGGTCCACTACGGATTAATCAAGAGTGTTGCAGTAGCAAAGTAAACTAACATGGATAAGTTTGTAGTTTGGGATGCCATATCGTTTGCATGGACCGAGATAGGTCTGGAGGATAGTGAATATTCCAGCAGTAATTTTTCTCTTAGTATTCTTATACTTTAGTAATTCATTGGGGGCAGCCATTGAGCTTTATCTAGGCATTTCCCCAGACTAACCCGGATTTCTCGTCTAAACATAGTTTCGAGACAGAAATGAGGAAATTTATAGCAGTTGAAGTCATGAGACTGTCA
Organism: Hahella sp.; assembly: GCA_050299855.1. Taxonomy (GTDB): domain Bacteria; phylum Pseudomonadota; class Gammaproteobacteria; order Pseudomonadales; family Oleiphilaceae; genus Hahella. The sequence continues at coordinate 23,240 of JBNKWQ010000051.1, read as the reverse complement.
CTGTTTGGGTGTCCCAGGTGTCGGTGAGGTGTCCGGTGTGAAAAATGAGAAGCGAAGAACGTAAAAGACGCTGGCGTATATTTTGGATCTGGGGGATTTTTATAAGTACATCCGCAGCTATATTAGGAGCTTTAAGTGGTGGCGCTGGGCACGGTCCGTATCCCATCTTCTCTGCTTATGCGATGTTAATAGGTGTATTTTTATTTATTCCTTGTCTCATAGGATTCATCGTTACTCTCCTAATACCTGTTGGCTGTTTCGGTAAGACCGGGCCGCCTCCAAATTATCGTTGGGTTTGTCCAAAGTGTGACAGAGTAAATGAATCCATGAGTAAGGAGTGTTCCAACTGTGACTATCCCATATAGCCATGCTGAGCACTCTTACCCCGGCACGCTGGGAGCGGATTTTCGTTCCGGCGTTTCACGTCTCCACTGCGGCCCGTGTCAGTGGTGTTATGCAAGATGGAATAGGGTCCCTGATGAAAATTGAACGTGATCTCCAGTTGGTTGAAGACATTCTTGGCAGGTTCAACCATATCATTGGCGTGGATTTCGAGGCGTATAGAAATCACGTTTATCGTGTCATAAATTGTTGCTACTCGCTTGCTGAGTTTGACGCCATCGAAAAACAGAAGATTCAAATTGCGGCGTGTTTTCATGACATCGGTATATGGACAGAAGGAACACTTGACTATCTCCCTCCTTCTGAATCAGTAGCAACGAGCTATCTGGCAGAAACCGGGAATCGGGCTTGGGTTGCTGAGGTATTAGAAATGATCGAAATGCATCACCGTATTCGCTCATGCTCCGATTCTGAATTTTCGCTTGTTGAGCCGTTTCGTCGCGCAGACATTGCGGACTTCTCATTAGGTTTAGTCCCGATGGGCGTGTCCAAGACTTTAATAAGCCGCTTGAAGTCAGAATTTCCGAACAAGGGTTTTCATAAGCGCCTTGTGCAGTTGGGAAGTCTCTGGTTTTTTAGACATCCATTTAACCCTTTGCCAATGTTTCGTCGTTAGCGACATGCATAATCATTAAGGATAGGTCGCACGAAGCTGTGGCTTCATCCCGTTGTTGAACGAACCCGAATCCACACAACTTCAATCAAGGATGCTTATGAGAATTTCAATTTTACCCCTTATCGTGCTCTGTTCATTCATGGGCTCCACCTTTTGGGTGATGGCCGGAGCACGGAAATCGCTATTGATCTTGGATTTCAGCTCATGTTCAGCCCAGACACCGCTCAGGTTGCGATTAATCTATACATACTCGCCACCTTAGCTTGCGTGTGGATGTACCAATGCTCCTCTTTCCAGAATCGGTTCCCCCTGACTTCTCGATTGTCTCGTCTCTACCTTCCAGGTTGTTCATATCAGCTCATTCAGCCAGGCAAATATCCATTTCGTGGCTGCCCCTTAGTCGTCATAACATCTATATGCCCTCCATTAGTCAAATGAAAAGGAATTTCGGCGAACGTCCTACATTATTGCGAGCTGAAAGTGTGACTGTTTAACTACATCTGATCGTGAGATGATCAAGCCTGTGGTTCAGGGTGGGAGAAGAGTTCTACTCGGGCTGCATTTTGGTTCTAGAGGAACTTCGATGGATATCCTACATCTCCGTTTTCTCTCCAATTAAGGAAGGTGTTTTCGCATGTGGTTACGTACGAGCTGTGAGATGACGTTTGATATTTTGGTACCAACCCCCTTTATTTTGATGTTGCGATTACGCAGTGGTGCGCAGCAATGGGTTGCCCGTGAGGAGTACAGGCTCAAGCCTATCGTACCCGTCTTCGAGTTCACTGATAGCTATGGCAACCTATGCCAACGCCTGACTGCTCAGCCAGGGGCTTTCTCCGTTCATACTGCTGCCGATGTAATGACCGCAGACCAAGTGGACGAGGCACCTGGCGCTCCCTTCGTCGACATTGAATGCCTACCGGATGCCGTACTCAGCTATCTATTGCCTAGCCGGTTTTGTGAATCGGACCGGTTTGGGCAGATGGCTACTGAAATCACAGCAGGAGAGCCGTTGGGTTATGATCAGGTCAAGGCGATCGAGAACTGGTTACGTACTAATATTAGTTTTGAACCGGGAAGCAGTGTTATACCGGTTTCTGCGGTAGAAGTTAACCTGAGGAAGCGGGGTGTCTGCCGTGATTTGTCCCACCTCGGGATTGCATTGTGTCGTAGTCTCAGTATTCCGGCACGCCTGGTGGTAGGGTATCTCTACTGTCTCAAACCAATGGATCTGCACGCATGGTTTGAGGCGTATATTGCTGGTCGTTGGTATACATTCGATGCGACACAGGTTGAGCTAAGAGGGGGATACGTGGCGATAGGGTATGGGCGTGACGCTGCGGATGTCGCAATATACAACCAGTTTGGGCCGCCGGTATATCCAAATACCCAGAACATTCAAGTGCAGCTAATAGACGAGAAAGAGCTCTGATCGGCAATGTTGCCAAGGTGTAATCAACCCATAGCGACTACCATTACCGAGCTCTGCTTTACCGGCTTTAATCCAAAATTACCTAGCCTTCCCCGGCCCCCTATAACCCATGCTGAGCAAAGCGTTAACCACATATGCCAAACGTAAGCGAAACAGTTGACCCGTTCCTATGCCCTTTATGCGGCGGTGGTAATTCTTGTGTAAACCTGTCCACCAAGGATGTAGATAAATCATGCTGGTGTAATGATCCGGCGATAAAATTTCCTAGTGAACTACGTTCATTAGTGCCACCAGCACTAAGTGGTAAGGCGTGTATCTGTAGGGATTGCGCTCTCAAATACCAGGAAAGTACTGGCTTAGAAACGTATGAGCCATAAAGTATCCGCTGAATATTTCCCCGACACCTATATGCCCACTTAAAACTCTGTGACGACTGTAACTCCAACAGTATTGGATTTGTCCATAGTGGTCAGTGCTTCGATGGAATCTTCCAGATTTATGGTGCGACCCAGTAGTTTTTCCGGGGCTAACTTGCCGGAATGCATCATGGCCAACATGGCATCATAGCGGTAGGCTTGCATGCCGTGACTACCGATGATCTCCAATTCGTTAGCGATAACTCTGTCCATGGGAATAGGGGGGTTGGCTTGGTCTGCCAATAGCAATCCAACCTGAATATGTTTACCCCTTTTACGCAGACTCTTTACTGAGTTGGCGCAGGTGAGAGGATGTCCCAACGCATCCAAAGAAACCTGCGTTCCCCCTTTGGAGATCTCTGCAACGGCCTCAGCCACATCGGTAACCTGGCTGGCGTTAATGGTTGCCACCGCTCCCAATGAACTCGCCAAAGCAAGTTTGTCTTCAGCAATATCAATGGCTATAACGTTCGCGCCCAGGGCATTGGCTATCATTACGGCGGATAGACCAACACCACCACAACCGTGTACAGCCACCCATTGCCCGCCGGAAACTTTTCCTTGATCAACAACCGCACGAAATGAAGTAACGAAACGGCAGCCCAAACTGGCGGCAGTCACAAAATCCAGATTTTCCGGGAGTGCGACCAAATTTACGTCAGCATGATCGACCGTAGTGTATTCTGCGAATGAACCCCAATGGGTGAACCCCGGTTGAGTCTGATTGCCACAAACCTGATGATTGCCTGAGTTGCATTCAGGGCAGGCGCCACAGGCGTTGATGAAAGGGACGGTAACTCTATCCCCGACTTTAAAGCGATTTACGTCGTTTCCTACTGCTTCAACTACACCCGCAAATTCGTGACCCGGTACATGAGGTAATACGACATCTTTGTCGTGCCCCTGCCAACAATGCCAATCACTTCGGCACACACCGGTAGCCTTTACCTTAATAACGACACCGTGAGGGGCCGGTTCGGGATCAGGAACCGTCATAATTTTAGGCATGGCGGAGAATTGTTCGAATACGACGGCTTTCATAGTCTTTGCACTCATCTGTCATCAGGTTGCCAACCATGTTACTGATTCCCAGTGAAATTACCTTGCTATTTAAGCTTGAAGAGATGCTGGTTTAGAAATAGTCTTCCTATATAGAGTAAATAATAGGTGGAATCTTTTAATGAGTGCTTTAGATAAGGTGGATAACGGCATCTTAAGTCAACTGCAACAAGACGGTCGGCTCACCAACGCCAAACTTGCCACTCGCCTGTCATTGAGTGAAACCCCCTGTTGGCGTCGATTAAAAAAACTTGAGGAAGAAGGCTATATCATCGGTTACCAGGCTAACCTGGATAGGCGAAAATTAGGATTCGGCGTAATGGCATTTGTCCAACTGACCTGTACCGACCATGACGAAAACAGCACGCAGGCTTTTGAGAGAATAATTCAGGAATCTGACAATGTACTGGCGTGCCACAATACCACTGGAGAAGCGGATTTCTTGCTGCAGGTAGTGGCCAAAGATCTTGACGATTACAGCCGCTTTGTTGAAAAGGTATTACGCAAGCTGCCCGGCATCGCGGCGATACGCTCCAATATCTCGCTCCGGGAAGTAAAGGCATCCAGTCGATTGCCCATAACGTGAACTTTACTTGATTGTCATGGTTCGCTTCGTTGCAAAAAGCTGTCAGCTTCGTCTGGCCGGTGCATATGGTACGAAACGTCGATAGACCCCAGGGAAAAAATGAGAGACTGCATTGAATCCTCTGGTACTTTGTACGAGATGGAAGTATGCGACGATTATCTTCACTCTGTACCGTTCGGTTGATAACAGACCCGATTGATAACAGACCCAATTGAAAACAGGCCCGATGGGTAGCAAACGCCTGGAAATCCGTATCGATTTCCAGGGAACGCTAACCAACAATAAAATCTAATTCCTCAAAGTTGCAGTTGCTGCAAAAACTTAAGCTGCAGGTTGGCCCAGTGATGGATGTCCGCCGGTGAGCCCACTTGCTGCGTAGGATTACGGCTGGCCCAGACGCGGTCTTCATTGAAACTGTAGAGCGCACTCAGGTCCGGACGCAGGCGGATATCTTTGACCACGTTATCAAGCGTGACGGGGGTGGATTCCATTTTTTCGTAATACTCCAGCACCATATGGGCAGATGCCAGCCGATAGCTTTTCACATAGCTGATGCCGAGATGGCTTGGCTCGACTCCCATGGCTCGAAGGGTAAAGTATTTGGCGATAGCGAAGTCTTCACAATCTCCCTGGTGTCGCGCAATCACCTCTATCGGGGTCGCCCAATAATCTTCCTGCTGCCATTGATCCTTGTCGGACACATAAGTCATGGCATTGAAGTAATCATTTACCACTTTCAATTTGGCGGGCACGGACTTGAACCTGTGCCGGTCGACCAATACCAGCCATTCACGAAGGTGTTGTACTGCATCTATCGGTAAGGCGTAGCGTTGGTTTTTGAGGGCATGTTTCAGGTGGTTGTAAAACAATCCGTTATCCTGTGTTTCGGACAATGCCGGGGCCCCTAACTGTAGGCTGTTTGCATCCGCATTGCTCATCTCGTCCGTTGTGCGAAGGTCATGACCGGATTCTTGAGGAAAGTTGAAATAGGCATCGCTTTCAATGGCATGAGCAGGCAGAGAAAGGCAGAGCGTCAATGAGGTGATCAGTGGTTTGAACGGCACCTTCGGAGTATTGGTGATCAGGCCCAGGGCTACTTTGGAAGAGATTGTCTGAGACCAGGGAGTGACGGAAAGTTTGCGCAGAAAGTGTGACAACGAGCGTCCGGGTAGTTTCGCCTTCGATGTCGATGGCTTTGGTCCTGGGTGCTCATTGGCTCGGTAATGTTGGAGCGGTCTGCTGGCCGTCACGTGCTGCCTCGTTGGCGAATAATTGATCACGTGTTAGGTTTTACCGTCAATTGACAGGGTTAGTCAAGGAGACTTAGCCCATTGGCTAAATTGGATGACAAGGCCGGGCGTTAGACACCCGGCAAGTGCCGCTTAGGGTGGGCTTTACGAAAATCGACCGGAATAAGCCTTGGTTTCTGACATCTGAGTGTTTTCCAGTGCTGCCATCGTGCGATTGAGACCGGGTTTTAAGGCCAGTCCCATGGCACTGGATCGGAAGCACTGGATCGGCATCACACATAGTTGTGGTGAGATCAGCGGCTTGAATTTCATATAGGGCAGTATGTCCCGATCGATCTGTACTCCTGGGGCGACTTCCGTCAGTTCAACACCGGCACTGGTCAGCTGGAATACGCAGCGCTCGGTGAAGTATTTCACCTGCTGACCTCGTTGCAGAGCATAGTGACCATTGAACGTCAGGTGCTCTACGTTCTTGACCAGTTTGATGCCTGTTGAAGCTGCAGGGATCCTGATTTCTCCGTCTTGCAACTCGGGTTGCTGCTTGCCGGCACCGAAGGTCCCGAGAAAGAAAACTTCCTTGGCATTCTGGCTGATATTGATAAAGCCTCCGGCTCCTGCCATGCGGTTGCCGAAGCGGCTGACATTGACATTGCCCTGGGCATCCATCTGTGCCATGCCGAGGAAGGCCTGATCCAGACCTCCGCCGTCATAGAAATCGAACTGGGCCGGCTGATCAATAATAGCCTCGGCGTTACTAACGGCACCGAAACTCAGGCCCCCGGCAGGTCGCCCGCCGATTCCACCGGGTTCTATAGTCAGAGTCAGCTGGTTCAATACCGACTCCCGAAAGGCCACATCGGCCACTTCCTCCGGCATGCCGATACCCAGGTTCACCACAGCGGCATGCCGGAGTTCCATCGCGGCGCGGCGGGCTATAACAGACCTCAGTGTCAGGTCTTCCGCACTCCTGCCAGGTGCCTCCTGAATTTCACTGCTATAAGCGGGGTTATAGCTTTCAGCAAAGGTCTGCTGGTGATGCTCGGGCGGTGCCACCACCACATGGTCTACCAGTATGCCGGGAATCGTAATCTGCCCCGGGTGAAGGCGGTGGCGGTCGGTCAGCCGCTCCACCTGCACAATGACAATACCGCCACAGTTGTGAACAGCCTGGGCGATGGCAAGACTTTCCAGGGGGAGGGCTTCACGTTCGGCAGTGATGTTGCCCTTCGGGTCTGCTGTCGTACCTCGCAATAGCGCCACATGGATGGGGAAGGTTTTATAGAACAGGTATTCCTGGCCGCCGAGTTGCATCAGCTGCACGAGATCTTCCTGGGTCTGGGCATTGATTTTGCCGCCCTCATAACGAGGGTCCACAAAAGTATGCAGGCCGACCTGGGTCAGCAGTCCCGGCTTTCCAGCCGCAATATCCCGATACAGGTGAGTGATAACGCCCTGAGGCAGATTGTAGGCTTCGATTTTTCCGGCACAGGCCAAAGCTCCCAATTTGGGTACAAGGCCCCAGTGGCCACCGATAACCCGTTTCACCATGCCGTCATGGCCGAAGTGGTTGAGCCCGCGGTCCTTACCATCCCCCTGACCGGCGGCGTAGACCAGGGTCAGGTTTGCCGGGGATTGTTCGGATATAAAACGTTTTTCGATCGCAATGGCTAAGGCCTCGGCGAAACCAATACCCACAAACCCTGCAGTGGCGATGGTGGCACCGTCAGGTATCAGGTTGGCTACGACATCCGCCGACACCACCTTGAGATGGGAGCTGTTGGGTTGTAGGTCACTAATTGCGGAGCCATCAGGTATAGCTGTGAAAGTCTTCATCTATTTTTATGTCTCGGTTTTCGACGAGATACTTAATAGCAAGTGCTGGGCCAACAGAGAAATTTTATAAAATACAATGATATAGCGTGTTGTTGAGAAGGCTTGGTAGGCGCGGGTGTCTGGATGGCCAGACAGCCTGATGAAGAGGCTCTTCAGGGATAGCTAGCGTAGGTGGGCCCTGAAAATCTCAGTCTAAATCAGCTAACTTATTGATAATTAAGAGTACGGTGCGATTACGTATGAAAAACCTGACGGTGTATGGAAACACAGACAGATTTTGGGAGCGTTCATATCCTAAAAAGTGATCATTCCAGATTATGGCGCTGCATTTTTTCATAAAAAGTCGCCCGTGAAACTCCCAGCAACCTGGCCGCCTGACTTCGATTGTTTGCGGCAGCCTTAAGGGCATTTTGAATCGCTCCCCGCTCGGCTTTCTCCAGGGTTTTCTGCAAAGGTTCCACAGGTAACGCGTCACCGGGACGTTCACTGGCTGAGCGCCTTAACTGGGGGAAATCCGACTGGGTCAGTTCAGCTTCATCCGAGAAGATAAAAGCACGTTCAAGCGTGTTCTGCAGTTCTCTCACATTGCCCGGCCAGGAATAACTACACAGCATATTGATGACGGAATCATGCAGATGACGCTGGGGCAGGCCGCTGGCCTTACTGAATTCTTTCAGCATGTTGTCCGCCAGCAAGCCTATATCTTCCAGACGGTCCCGTAGCGGCGGTACATCGATTGGCAGGACATTGAGACGGTAATACAAATCCGCACGGAAGGTGCCGGCCTCCACCATTGCTTTAAGGTCTTGGCTGGTGGCTGCTATGACCCGGACATTCACCCGGATGATGGTGTTGGAGCCCAGGGGTTCAAACTCATGTTCCTGCAACACCCGCAGCAATTTACTCTGCATACCTACGGGCAGGTCACCGACCTCATCCAGAAACAGCGTCCCCTCATTGGCCAGCTCGATCTTACCGACACGACCTTTGCGGTCAGCCCCGGTATAGGCGCCGGGGGCGACGCCGAAGAATTCCGCTTCCAGCAGAGTTTCCGGAATGGCGGCCATATTGACGCAGACAAAAGGACGCTCTGAGCGCACGGAGGCCTGGTGAATGGCATGGGCCAGAACTTCCTTGCCGGTACCGGTTTCCCCCAGCAGAAGAACCGTTGTATCCAGTTCCGCCGCTTGCCGGGCACGCTTCAGCAATTGCCGGGTGGCTTCACTCTGGCCTTTGAAGTCGGAAAAACTGTATTTAGCCTGGCGCATATCCGCCAATTGGCGTTCGGCGGTCGTGGGTTGGCCTCGCAGGCGTGCAAACTTTTCGACAAAAGGCTTTAGGTAATCCAGTTCTTTATAAAAGACAAAGCCGATGCCGCCGATCACTGAATTGTCGTCATCACGTATCGGAATGCGGGTTACCACCATCCAGGTGCCGCGAATGCGCAACAAATCGAGTAAAATAGGCAGGCCGCTTTCAACGACCTGGCGCATCATGCTGTTGGGAATAACTTCCTCAATAGGGCGTCCTTCAACTTGGGTTTCTTCTGACAGTTCCAGCAGTTGGCGGTATTTGTTGCTGATCCAGAGAATATGAGCCTCGCGATTAACGATGATACTGCCTTCACAAAAACGGTCGACCACATGCACTAATGGATCTTCTTTGAGGAAATCAGTTTTCAACATGGCGGGAGAGTTGCCTTTTTTATGTTTATATCGATAGATGGGGCTTAATTGCCATGAGCTTATGCCAGGCAAGGGCGGATATTCAAATGCTGATTGTACGAATAGGGTAATTAGCCTTTGAGCGCCGTCGTTATTCAGGGTATTTCTGGTTTTCCTGGCTAACCTATACATAACCCTGTTATTCGTTAGTGTCCACCTGGAAAGGACCGACGCTGTTTGTTTTCATCCATTGCTGTTGGGTTGTATCCCATAGCTGTTGTGTTTTCCCATAATTGCCGAGGTCATCATTGTTATCACTATCTAAAGGTATCAGCAGTAGTCAGTTTTCTTCCCACCAGATGCAGGGGATTTGGGCGGCCTTGATCGGAGTTGTTGTTTTAAGTTTTGATGCACTTTTTGTGCGTCTGGCGAACTCTCCCGGGTGGGATGTGATGTTTTGGCGGGGATTATTCATCTTTACCACCATGGCATCGTTTTCGTTGCACTCTGGCCAATGGCGAGGGATGTTAGTGAAAGAAACCGCCAGGGCCGCCTGGGCAGCAGCACTACTGTACGGTATCTGCAGTGGACTTTTTGTGTTGTCAATCAGCCTCACGAAAGTGGCCAATACTGTGGTGATTTTATCCAGCTCGCCGTTTTTTTCGGCGTTGTTTTCCTGGCTGCTCATTGGCGAACGCATCAAGCCCCGCACCATCGTCGCCATTATTATTTGTATGTGCGGAGTGGGCGTTGTGTTTGCCAGCTCTATGGCAAGCGGAGGGTGGCTTGGGGATTTATTGGCTTTGATACTGGCGATGCTGATGGGGATAGCCCTGACTTTGCTGCGCAAACATCCCAGTATTCCCAGGGTGCCCATGATTGCTGTCAGCGGTTTATGGGCTTGTCTGTTAGCCACACCATTTGCAGCCCCGATGTCACTGAGTGGTGCCGCCTATGGCTGGATAGCATTGATGGGATTGCTACAGATGCCGTTGGCATCGGTATTGATTATGGTGGCGACCCGGTATTTGCCATCACCGGAAGTCAGTCTGTTTTTGCTGATTGAAGCCGTTCTGGCCCCGATCTGGGTCTGGTGGGTGATAGGTGAAGTGCCACCATCCCTGGTGTTGGTCGGTGGCGTGGTGGTCATCGCCACTATTGCCGTTCACAGTACGCTTGCCCTGAGGCAGGAAAAGACCTAGTGAGAATTTCTCTTGAGTTCACCACTATCGGTCATGAAACCCGGAGCCGGAGCGATGATATTAGGTTTTGAACCGTTCGACCAGATGAAACAGAGTGCCGGACTGCGCGACCATTTCCTCTGCTGAATGATTGGTCTCCTTGCCGACATTACTGGCTTCGTTGGCCTTGTCGGAGATGTGCACTAGACGCTGGGATATTTCTTCACATACTGCCGTTTGCTGCTCCGAGGCGCTGGCAATCTGTTCATTCATCTGGGTGATCACTGCCACTGACTGCACAATGGAGGCAATGGATTCGACTCCTTCATTGGCTTTGCTGAGTGCGGTAACGCCTCGTTCGCGAGACTTGACCATGCCTTCAACCGCAGCTTTGGAGGAGGTTTCCAGGCGCTCGATCATCTTGCTGATTTCTTCGGTGCTCTGCTGGGTCTTGCTGGCCAGGCCACGGACCTCATCCGCCACTACGGCAAAACCGCGTCCCTGTTCTCCGGCACGGGCGGCTTCAATGGCGGCATTCAACGCGAGCAGATTGGTTTGTTCTGCGATGCTTTTTATGACGTCCAATACCGAACTGATTTCGATGACTCCCTGCCCAAGAGCCTGCACCTGGTCGGTGCTCTCAACGATGTCGTTGGCCAGAGCGTTAACCTCAGCAGCGGCGGCTGTTACGGTCTGGCGAATTTCCTTGGCTTGCTCGTCAGAGGCATTGGCTGCTTCGGCTGCTTCCACGGCATTCTTGGAAATTTCGGCGGCAGCGGCGGTCATCTGAGTAACGGCTGTCGCCACCTGATCGGTTTCATGGTCCTGGTCTGAAACCAGTGTGCTCACTAATTTGGTCTGTTGGACTATATGCTCTGAGGTGTTGCCGACTTCAGAGGAAATGGATTTCACCTGGCCAATTAAACTGCCTAGGTTGCCAATAAAGGTATTTAAACGCTCTGCCAGCTGGCCAAGTTCATGGCGGTCACTGACGTTCAGTCGCGCAGTCAGGTCGGCTTCGCCTTCTGCAAGCTTGGCTACAGATTTTGACACGTCATCCAGTGGCCGGTTAATGCTGCGGCTCAACAGGAAGCCAAAGATGAAAGCCGCACCCAAGGCTACGAGTGCGATAATCACCATGGAGGTAAGCATGCTTTCAAGCTGCTCGGCTTCCTTGCTCTCCAGATTGGCTATGGCCGCATCGACGTCGTCAAAATAGAATCCTGTGCCGAGAAACACTTTCCAGCGGTCCAGATAGATGCTGTAGGAAGTTTTAGGGGAGGGCTCGGTCTCGTTAAGCTTGGGAAACCAGTAGGTGTAATAGCCGTCGCCATTCTTAGCTGCGTTAAATATTCCCTGAATCAGGTAATTCCCCTGCTTGTCCTGCAGAGACCAGAAGTTATCGCCAACACCTGCCGTGGTTTTTCCCATCACCAGGCGATCACCTTTTTCGGTGTAGCCAAATATGTAGCCACCATCGCCAAAGGTCAGGTTTTTCAAAATCGGCAGGGCATCTTCAAACGAGCCGCCATTATCGTATATATCCTTAATGGAGCCATAGGCCAGGTCCATATAGTTTTTCAATTCCGTGCGTTTGGCCTCAGCGAAATCGGTCCGTACGCTTTCCAACTGATGATCGACCAGTGATTCAACCTTGGATACCTGTGCAACCTGTAAAACGATAGTCAGGAGTGTTATTGGGACAAGTGCCAGAACCATGAGTCTGGCGCGAATGGACAAGGGCATAGGACATACTCATTTTTGTTATGCTGTCCTTTCAGATTAGAGGCTTTTAGGCGTATCACAAGTTTGTAGCTTTTTTGTGGTCTCGGCCTGCTTACTCCGAATAAGAGGCATCGATACGGTTGAGCTTACGCAACAGTCCCGGCCACGCCAGACTGCCGTTGGCCTCCCGGGTAACTGCTTTGGCAGCCGCCTGAATGCCGTCAACAATGGGTTGTGGCACTTTGATCAGTGGGTTGCCGGTGCTTTGTGCCAGCAACTGAACTTCACAGGCTTTCTGCATTATATACATGAACAGGAAGGCATCTGGGATGTTGCCCGCACAGGTCAGAAGTCCGTGATTACGCAAGATCATGAAATTGGTATCGCCCAGATCGGCAACCAGGCGGGCTTTTTCCTCGGGGTTCAGGGCAATGCCTTCGTAGTTGTGATAGGAAAGACCGGATAATGGAAACAACGATTGCTGGGAAAGAGGGAGCAGGCCGGCTTCCTGAATGGAAACTGCCACCCCTTCCATGGTATGCAGATGCAATACACAGCGGGCATCCTCCCTGGCTTCATGAACGGCGCTGTGGATGGTGAACCCCGCAGGATTGATATCAAAGGGAGTTTCCATCACCTTATTGGCATTCAGATCTATTTTAACCAGGCTGGAAGCCGTCACTTCATCAAACATCAGGCCATAGGGGTTGATCAAGAAGTGCTGTTCCGGACCGGGAATGCGGGCTGATATATGGGTAAAGACAAGGTCGTCCCAGCCATACATAGCCACCAGTCGATAGCAGGCTGCCAAGTCCACCCTGAGCTGCCATTCTTCAGGGCTCACCTTATGGCGTACGCTCTCGATATTGAGTTGCTGATTGATGCTGTTCATTTCCGCTTCCCTCTCCAAGGCTTCACAATATTGTGCCGGTTGCTGGTCACGTACTGTTCCACAGTGAGTGCCGTTAACACTGTCAGGTTGCTGACATTTGCAGTCCCTCGCCCTTGTTGCTTATGAGCAATAACCTGTCAGAAATCATAGACCAGAACGCTGTCTGGGTCTGGTGCCAGCAGTTTACCAATCATTGCTTTAACTTTTTCGTGGTCCGGGTGAGGCAGGTAATGGTCTCGGGCCGCGGCGTCAGGAAAAGTCATCACAAAGCCGAAGTTATACCCTTGGTGCATGGCCTCCGGGCTGACATTGGGGCCGCTGTGGTAGCTTAACAGACCCTCCACTTTGCCACAGAGGGCAGCCAGCGCCTGATCCATTTCTTCAATCTGCTGCAGGCTACAGTCAGGGGTGAGTTTCAATAACACAATATGATGAATCAGCATTGGCAAATTTCAGTCTATGCTTATTAAAGGGGGAGCTTGGCATTTCATCGCACTCATTAATCATCCCCCAATCACTTCCGAATCAAACAGGTGTTTTCTATTTGATTAACCGCTTATTTAATTCTCAAATCGCCATTATTGATCGGTTAACCCCGGAAGCGGCCGTTGCGGACCCGGAGGACCGTGCAAAAGCCAGGCTGGTTGTCGGCATCATTATTTATGGTTCACTGGCAGCAGTCATTATGGCGCTGGTCCGGTTGTCGACTGCTGGTTGGGTTCCTGCCACCTACATTGTCTTCGGACTTGTGCCGATCTTTATGAGTTTTCTGTTGCTCATGTGGAGCACTAAGAGCCTGTCTCTCAGTGCTGATCTTATGATCGTGGTGATAGCGGCAGAATTACTCTGGATTGCATATTCGGACGGTGGCCTTTCATCAAGAGTACTGGTCTGGATGCCGGCGGAACCCCTTTTGGCCAGCTTTGTAGGATACCGGATCGGTGCTTTCAGGATATCCGTAATACTGGGGGTTGGATTGGCCGTGCTGCTCTGGATGCATAAGCAGGGCAGTCTTCATTACGTTGGCGTGGACGGCCCGCTTTCCGGTCGTATGATAGCCACCATCGGTTCCATGCTGTTCGTTTCTATCGTGTGTTATCAATATGCCTCCGCCCGTCGCCGGGCTGTGATGGAATACCAGGCTATGGAGGTGGAGCGGCGTAACTGGCTGGCGATGGTGACCCATGAGTTGCGAACCCCATTAACGGCAATCTATGGAGCATTTACGTTGCTCCACAAAGAAATGGAGCCTACAGCTAATTCACTGAATTACAACCTGGTCGGCATTGGTAAAAGAAATGCCGAGCGTATGGTGCGCCTGGTAAACGATATCCTCGATGCTGAGCGACTCCAGACTGGAGAATTGGTGATTAACCGGGAAGAGTTGTCGGTCAATGACATGGTTGAGGAGGCCTGTCTGTTTTGTGAAAAGCTGGCACTGGAAAAAAACATCTGCATCCAGCGCCAGCCCTCAGCAGATATCAAGCTGCTCGCTGACGGTGACCGCTTAACCCAGGTGATGCTGAACCTGCTCACCAACGCCATTAAGTTCAATGCACCAGGTGAACGGGTTAGGGTAGGAGTGACTGAGAACGATAAGGAGGTCATTATCAGCGTGCGGGACTATGGTCCCGGCATTGCGGAAGAATTCGGCAAGCTCATATTCGGCCGCTTCGCCCAGGCCAGTTCGGGAGAAACCCGCCATCCGGGCGGGTCAGGGCTGGGGTTATATATCAGCAAAGGTATCGTCGAGGCCCATGGTGGACAGCTGAGCTTCACTAATGACGATGTCGGCTGCAGTTTTTATGTGCACCTGCCCAAGTCCCCCCAAGGTTCCCATCAGGACAAGCCGACTTGAGTTTAACCGTTTATTCCTGCCGTATTTGCCGGTGACAGTTCATCGCTGGCTAGTTTTTCCGACGCCACACACTGACACCCTACAGGAACGAAAGTATGGGGGCGTGGACAGGAGGATGAGAAAACTGACTAAAACTCTAAAACAGACTGAGTTGTTCGCCAATGATGACCTCATGTAAATCCTTCAGGCGCACACCCATACCGAGCAGGCGAACGGGCTTAGCCTGACGCTCCCAAGCTACTTTCATCAAACGCAGGTAATCCGGCAGGCTTTGCCAGGGCTCGCTGGGGGAGGGGATGATTTCTTCCAAAGTGGTCTGGCTGAAGTCGGCAAATTTCACTTTCACGAAACGTTTGGTCACGCGGTAATCGTCGCTGATGCGGCTATAACGCTGGATCAGTTCTTCATAAATGGCGGGTGACTTTTCCAGAATGGCTGCCAGATCCGGCAGATCTTTGTCGTAGGTATGCTCGGTGGAAAGTGATTTACGTATCCTGTCGGTTTTTACTGATCGGTGATCAGTGCCTCTGGCCAATTGGTACAGGCGCTCTCCATAACTGCCAAAGTGCCGGACAAGATCTTCCTGAGTGAAGCGTTGCAGGTCACCGCAGGTGAAGATGCCCAGTCCTTCCATTTTGGCGGCGGTGACTTTGCCGACGCCGTTGATCTTTTTAACCGGCAACTGTTGCACAAACGAGTCAATATCCTGGGGCCGCACCACGAAGAGACCGTCAGGCTTGTTCCAGTCACTGGCCACTTTAGCGAGAAACTTATTGGGTGCCACACCGGCAGAAACCGTCAGGTTAATCTGCGCTTTCACCTTGGCGCGGATCTCTTCCGCCATCAGTGTGGCGCTGCCCTGGCAGTGCAGGCTGTCTGTCACATCGAGGTAGGCTTCGTCCAGCGACAAGGGTTCAATCAGGTCAGTGTATTCCCTGAAAATCTCCTGCATCTGGCGTGAAATACTGCGGTACAGCTCAAAGCGCGGACGTACAAAGACCAGGTCCGGACACAACTGTAACGCCCGTGCAGAGGACATGGCCGAGTGCACGCCAAAGCCCCGGGCGTTGTAGTTGCAGGTGGCAATCACCCCCCGTTTGTTGGGGCTGCCGCCCACGGCCACAGGCTTGTCTGCCAGCTCCGGATTCTCACGAATCTCTACTGAGGCGTAGAAGGAATCGGCATCTATGTGGATGATCTTGCGCATTGCCGCTTGTTTCTCTATCTCAATCTCAATCTCAATCTCTATCTCTAGATCGTTTCCGCCAGTTAATTGCCTTGAGGTTGGCCAAACACTGGACGGTAAAAGCTACGCTCGTAGCTGATGATGCATCGAGTCTCTTCCGCATATTTAAAGGCTTCCTGACATTCAGGATCGCCGAATGAGTTGATGCGATAAGTCTCATATTCCGTCAGGCTGGGAAAGGTGAACAACGCCAGAGCAACATTGTTGGCGCCTTCCGACGGCAGGAAATAACCGTGATGCTGACCACCGAATTTTTCAACCAGGGGAATCCAGAGCTTACCGTAATGCTCAAATTCCTTGAGTTTGTATGGGTCGATAATGTATTTCAGATAGCAGGTCACCATAATGATTATTCCTTGGTTATGATTTTGTATTGCTGTTAGTGAATATTTAACGGAGTCAGGTTAGGGCTGTCTATCATCTTGTTGACTCTCAGGCTGTCTTCTCTGAACTGTCCGATCAGCCAGTCACGCATGATGGAAATGGTTTCCTGGCGTCGCTTACCGGCGGGTGTTATCAGGTAATAGCCCCATCCGCTGTCCGGCATGTGATGGCGGGGAATGGTCAAATTCCCAGCTTCAATGTCCGACATGATAAAGAATGGGTCCGCCAGCACCACACCATGACCCTGAGTGGCCAGGGTGATGGGCACATCCAGCGTATCAAAGGTAAGGCCGGATTCCGGGTCAACGCCTTCAATAGGGTATTGTTTTAGCCAGCGCAGCCAGTCTTCGTAATCGACGGTCGGGTGCAGCAGAGTACTGTGACGGATCACTTCTTTCCAGTCGTTGCCATGTTCTGCCAGCAGTTGTGGCGTGCATACCGGAATCAGTTGCTCTTCCCGCAACAAAGTATGGCTGCTGTTCTGGCGGCGTGCGCACTGAATAAGCACGTCATAGTTTTCCAATTCCAGCTCTGACTGTTTCTCCGCCGGAGTCCATTTGGTGGTGATTCGTAGTTGGGTCTCGGGTATCAGTTTCTGTAGTGCCGTCAGTCTTGGAAACAACCAACGAACCGCCAGGGTCGGATTCACCATGATACGCAGCATGTTCTGGTGACGCTCCATGATGCTGGTGCTGATCAGCGCCAGTTCATCCAGCATTGGAGTGAGGTGCTCGCTCAGGCTGAGCCCTTCCTCGGTAAGATTCAGCTGCTTGGTGGTGCGCTGTAATAACGGCGTACCGTACCATTCTTCCAGCACTTTGATCTGTTTGCTGATAGCGCCCTGGGTCACATTCAACTCTTCGGCGGCAAGAGAGAAGCTTTGTCTCCTGGCAGTGGCCTCAAAGGCCCTCAAAGCATGCAATGGCGGCAGTCGGCGATGGCGGATCATATATTACTTAAACTCATAAATGGTGGCGAAAGATTCGCTTGAGAAAATGCCTTGCTAAGCCTAACTTAGGCTGCCCTGGCAGAAAAGGGAAAGGTTGTCTGCCTGATCGTTTTAGTGTGAATAATATGAATAGGTTTATCGAAGTTTTAAAGATTTCCGGTCCGTTATCCGCGGCGCAGCTGGCGCAATCCGCCATGCTGTTTTGCGACTCGGTTTTGTTCGGATTATTGGGCGTTGCCGAGCTGGCCGGAGCAGGATTGGGGGCAGGGATATACCACTTTTTCATGATAGTGGTCACCGGCCTGTTAGCGGCTATTCCCAACGAAGTGGCCATTCATGTCGGCCGTGGTGCCAAAGACGATATCGCCAGGGTGGTGAAAGCCGGTCTCTTCACCGCATTGTGCGTGGCCATTATGCTGGCAGGCATTATTCTGTTGCTTCCCTGGCTGCTGATCCACCTGGGGCAGTCCGAAGAAACTGTTAAGTTTGCCTGGCAATATTTGTCCATGGCTATCCTGATCGGTTTTCCTGCCTTCACTTTTTTGGTTCTGCGCGGCTTGGCGACAGGTATGGGACGCACCACCAGCATTATGCGGATCAGCGTTCTTGCGGTCTTTATCAATGTGCCGGTGAGCTATGTCCTGATGACCGGCTGGGGCCCGATTCCTGCCATGGGCGTGACCGGCACAGCACTGGGGACCGCTTTGGTGGAAGTGCTGATGTGTGTCGCGCTGATCTACGATTTGATGCATTACCCTGAAGTGCGTGAAGTCCTGCATGATCTGCGTAAAGTGGCAGTGAAGTGGCTCGACTTCCGCCCCTTCTTTAGTCTGGGGGTGCCCATTGCGCTGGCCTGGACCATGGAGGCAGGGTTGTTTACCGCTGCAACTCTGCTCGCGGGAACTATCAGTGTTGAGGCTCTGGCGGCACATCAGATCGCCCTGCAGGTCGCTTCAATGTCATTCGCGGTTTACATCGGCTTTGCCCAGGGAGCAGCCATTCGTACCGGGCAAAGCTTCGGCGCTAACGATATAGCTGAAGTCCGTCGCTATACCTGGACAGGGTTGAGCATCGGCCTGTGTTTCTGCCTGATAGCTGCCACAGTATTCATCGTGTTCCCGGAATCCATTGTGTCTCTCTTCACCCTGGGAGCAAAAGGCACCCTGAACATTGAAGTTCAGCAACTGGGTATCAGTATTTTGTTTGTTGCCGCTTTCTTCCAGCTTGTGGATGGCGGTCAGGTCATCATGATGACGGCCCTGCGTGCGCTGAGAATGGGAATGCCACCGACAATAGTCACTATCTTCGGTTATTGGGGCGTGGGCTTTCCGGTCGCCTGGCTGTTGATGAAACCCTACGGCATTATCGGTGTCTGGGTCGGTCTCGGGATAGGGCTTGGCTTCGCGGCTGTTTGTCTGACGACGATGTTTATCCGTAAAGTGCATCAGTTGGAAAAGACGCAGCACCAAACCTGTTCAGCCATGGCACCTTCAACCATAGATTCTGCAACCATAGATTCTGCAACCAGTGACATGGTGGCCGTGAAGTAAGGGTGGCTCAGTAAGCTGAGCCCCGGCGTCAACGATTGACGTTGACCGATAAAGGGCGGGCAAATTGCCCGCCTGACTTCCCTCCCTTAAACCTCAAAACAGCCAACTCTCCAATTCCTTCCGGCTATCTGTGAAGGCTGGGATGGTCTGGCGTTCTGGGGTGCAACGAATCCCAACGAGATCTTCAGATCAATGCCACCTAGAGGGCAGGATATATGCGCATGCTCGTTTTTCCAGTGAGCCACTGGAGTCGATTTCAGTGATTTTCCAATGGAATCATGGAACTGGAGGATGTATCTTCAGAAACTGAAATTGGGGGAAACGCGCATGCGCGTTATACAAATGTTAGCCGTAGGAGAAAACTGAAATCGTGCATCAATATCTAGAGTCCACGGAATACATAGACTGGAAAACGCCAGAGGTGTTGGCCAGGGCGAAGTCGCTGGCTGATGGTGCGGAGAGTACTGAGATAATCGCAGAGAAGTGCTTTGTCTTTGTCCGAGACCAAATCAAGCATAGCT
This sequence comes from Hahella sp., assembly GCA_050299855.1. Lineage (GTDB taxonomy): Bacteria > Pseudomonadota > Gammaproteobacteria > Pseudomonadales > Oleiphilaceae > Hahella. The sequence continues at coordinate 3,676 of JBNKWQ010000051.1, read as the reverse complement.
GGGATTATGAATGTGATCCTGTGACATGTAAGGCTTCCGATGTTTTGCGATACGGAACAGGTTACTGCTACGCGAAGAGCCACTTACTCGCGGCACTACTGCGTGCGAACGGTATTCCAGCTGGACTGTGCTATCAACGGCTGACCATTAGCAATAATAGGCCGCCGTTTTGCCTGCATGGCTTAAATGCCGTGTACCTTGAAGATTATGGCTGGTATCGGGTTGATGCCAGAGGCAACAAGGAAGGCGTCTCGGCTGATTTTTGTCCTCCGGTTGAGCGTTTGGCATTCCCAACAATCTCAGATGGAGAGGCTGATCTGCCGGAGATATGGGCAAAGCCCATACGACCTGTTCTTGAAGTGCTTCAAACAAAAAAGACGTATAAAGAGGTGGCAGATAATCTGCCGGATATTCAACTGGCGTTGGCTAACAAAGCAATGCACGCGACAAGCGCGTGATTGCGGCGTTACATGTCAATCAAGGATCAAACTCAATGTCAGCCTTAGATGATGGGTATGAATTGTTAGGTGAATTTTTATCTCGCGATCAGCTCAATTCCATAAACAACGAAATAAAAGGAATTAGCTTCCCCGCTAGGGCTGGCGGAATTCGAAACGCAGAGAAAAAGTTTGCTTCTATCCGTGATATTGCTATCTCAGATACACTAATTACTCAGGCTAAAAAATATCTTTCAGGAACCGTCGGCTTAGTTCGAGCTATCTTATTTAATAAAACATCAGAGAATAACTGGCTAGTAACATGGCACCAAGATAGAACTGTAGCAGTGTCTGAAAAATTCGAAAACCATGAATGGGGACCATGGAGCATCAAGGATCAAATCCACCATGTTCAGCCACCGGTAGATGTGCTCAATCAAATGATAACCTTTCGAATTCACCTAGATGATACAAGTCTAAAAAACGGTTGCCTAAAAGTTATGCCAAAAAGTCATCAACTAGGCATCCTGGATTACGGCGCTATACAGGCATATGCGCAAAATCATGAGGCTGTAGATTGTGAGGCACCAGCAGGCTCGGCTTTGGCTATGCGCCCACATATACTGCATTCATCTAGCAAAGCTGTAATCCCGTCACAGCGCAGGGTTTTGCACCTTGAGTACAGTAGTTATAAGTTACCATCTGGTATCTCATGGGCGTAAAACATGTAATCAAAGACGCCTGCGGCTGGACGCGCTAACGCGCGCACTTTTTAGCTCAGATACTCCAAAGGCATTGACCATTTACTGAGGATGATTGTATTAACTCCTTTGGTTATTGGGTAGATGAAGATTGGGCTGAAGGAATCAATGGGCAGAGTCATTGATCCTTCAATCTAGAGTATCAATGACTCTGACCCTATCGATACGCCTCTATCTGTCTGTCAACTATTTACCAATAAGCTATTAGGTGTGATTTTCCAGCACCCTGCTTGACGTTAGAAAACCCCTAGCGGATGTTGTCGCAAGTGTCTAACAAATTTCGCGTATTTTTTTTGCAAGGCTAGCAGATAGCTCTCCTTTATCCGTTAGCTCTGCGTATTTCTCACGCAGTCTCGCTAACAGTGTTACATAATCGTTTAACTCTTCTTCAGCATCATAAAGATCATCGTCATTATCAAAAGAATCGCTGTCGATGGCCTGTCTAAGGTGTTCTATGCTTTTGATGAGGGAATTAAAAATAATGACTACTTCTGACCAATTCACTTCTACTTTATCTGACCCCATTTTTACGCCCTTTTACCTTGCAATTTTCTCTTGTTAACTTCCAATTCTGCTTGAATATCGTCAATTTTCATGGCTTTTTCAAACATGGTTTCCAACAAGCTAATATACTCGCTTTGCTTCATTCGCTTAGTGGCAACTATATGAACATGGCCCGGTGTAATCAGGTCGACAGCTATTGCCAAGCCAATTGGCAAAACGGATCGTGCTGCAATTTTCCATCTGTTTTTACCGCCATCAAAAATCTCACTTGCAGATACTCCAGCGTGTGAGGGCAGGACATATACAATACCAGTTTTAGGGTCTGTATAAAGCTTAGAATCTTGTGGGCGAATATTGCCGTCTTTATCAGTGAACCTTGGAATGGACGAATTACCGTTTCTATAAAGATCTCTCTCTCTATTTCACGAATGTCAGATATGTAAAAGTCTTTTTCCGTTTTCAATTTCGAATTCCTTTTAAGTCGCGTAGAGAAATTTTCTTACATGCTGCTTGGTGAATACGCTTTGCTTATAAACAATAGAGACGAAGCGATATGTCGGCTAATCCCGCCGGTGCTTAACTCGCCAGTTATATCTACCCATCCTTCATCCGCAGTCAGGTGAACAAGCTAAATCCTGTATCGATTGCTGCGGGGGCAATGCGGACGTGCAATTAAGGCTCACCAGCTCAGGCGCCCTGTATCGATTGCTGCGGGGGCAATGCCCTTAACGATGAGATTGTTGAAATCGAGATGGTTAGCCATTACCAAACTCACTTGGCCATGGTGATTTTGAGGAAGGCTGTGATATGTCAGGCAGGGTGACCCGCCGCTCTTATGGTTGTAGGACCGGAATTTTATGAAGCTGTCTCATTGCATTCAACAGGCCCATTGGTCTAGACCTATGGATATGAGTCGCAAACTAGTTTTCGCCAATAGTGACGGGATTTAGAAGTTAGCCTATTAGTGCGTGATTGAGAGCTCTGAATGTATGTGTGCCAGCGTAGACAGATCGTTTGAGGATACAAGAGACTGTGAGAACGCCTGGAGCATGCGCGGCATTCCCAAGTAGGTTGGGACGGTCTGACGTTTCGGGCAATGGCAGCGAAGGAAAGTTGCTGTTTCCGAAGCGCATAAATCTGATATCGTTGTTCCCGAGATAGCTGCGTGTAATAAGGCATGATGGCATACTCTTGGTCGGGTAGAAGTCTGCATCTTAGCGCAGCTGTCTCCTACACGGTTTAAACAAGAGCGTTGCTGTAGCAAAGTGAATCCACAGATGAAGCTAATTAGCCGCAAATATCTGCTTAAAGCGGACATCGACAATGTCGTTCGCTGCTTCACCGAACTGGAATCGGTTGCAGAGTCAATTTCTTACGTTGATAAGGAAGCTCGAGTAAGACCAGAAGTAAAACGCGATGGTCTTTATCTAATAGCTAAAAAACCGATGATGAAAGTCGCAAGATTTACTGTATGTCCTGATGGAATGTATAGCACACGAGTGACGTTACTATCGGAGTCACTAAAGCGGTTTGGCGAGTTAATTGTGAATTGCTCGTTTTCAGTGACTGAGGCTGGGACTAGTGTCGTAACAATTCTAGAGTCTGAGAAAACCCCTAAACTACTTTGGCGGATTTTTATAAGATTCATAGTGTTAGTTTTACTATTTCAGTCGCGAGCTGAGGAAAAGAAGTACATTGAATGGGTTGAAAATAATGCCTAATAACTAAGGATAGGCCGCGCGAAGCCGCGGCTTTATCCAGTTGTTGAACGAGTCCGAAGTCCGCTCAGTAGCTTATTTATGGGATTATTGTTGCCGATGTGGTGGGTTAAGCGGGTTGTGTTCAGAATTCTGTGTCATTTCTTTATCCTATGCAAAAAAGAGATGACTTATGACGACACCTACCTTCGACATGGAAGCCGCACTGCAAGCATTGCGTGAAGGCAAAGACCTGACCGGCAAAGACGGTATCCTC
>JBNKWQ010000050.1:0-57706 GCA_050299855.1 Hahella sp. | reverse complement strand
TAGTGGTGCCCGGGGCCGGGGTCGAACCGGCACGGTATCAAATACCGAGGGATTTTAAGTCCCTTGCGTCTACCAATTTCGCCACCCGGGCAGGTGGTGTTTCTATTGAAAAAATTGATCAGAGGCATGCGCATATTGGTGCTTTGCCGCTTCTTTGTTAATGGAGGCGCGGGTCAGAATCGATCGGGCCGGCCATCCGGCGGCGTGCACAGTTAGCTGCTTTGCCGCTTCTTTGTTAATGGAGGCGCGGGTCGGAATCGATCGGGCCGGCCATCCGGCGGCGTGCACAGTTAGCTGCTTTGCCGCTTCTTTGTTAATGGAGGCGCGGGTCGGAATCGAACCGGCGTACACGGAGTTGCAGTCCGCTGCATGACCACTCTGCCACCGCGCCAAATATTGCTTCTTAAGCTAAAAACCCCGACTATGCCGGGGTTTTTATAAAATTGGAGCGGGAAACGAGACTCGAACTCGCGACCCCAACCTTGGCAAGGTTGTGCTCTACCAACTGAGCTATTCCCGCATCAACAGCTAAACCTTTCGGCCCAACCGTTTTAAGTGGCGCATAGTTTACTGCTTTGAAGACGACTGTCAAGCGCCATTGTTAAAACAGTATAAGACCCCGCATTAAGTGTATATTATACAATCAGTTGTAGGGTTTTCCTGATTAAAATATTAACTACTGTGAAGAGCCGGAATCGGTTAACTCTGGCCAGGCTGCCTTTAGATATACCACCATTGACCATAAAGTTAGAATGGCGGCGATATAAAGAAGACCGACACTGGCCAGGGCAAGATAGGATTCTTGAGGAAATGCCAGCAACCCTACGATGGCTGCCATCTGGCAGGTTGTCTTGATTTTGCCGACAAAATTAACCGCAATGCTGGCCCGCTTACCCATTTCCGCCATCCATTCCCTAAGGGCTGATATAACAATTTCACGTCCAATAATCACGATTGCGGGCATAGTCAGGAGAATGTTGTGATAGGTTTCGACCAGCATTGCCAAGGCCACAGCCACAATCACCTTATCCGCTACCGGGTCCAGAAATGCACCAAAGGGCGTCATTTGATTCCAGCGCCGTGCCAGATAGCCGTCCAACCAATCGGTTGCAGAAGCCAGAGCGAAGATAATGGCAGCAGTGATAGCGCTGCCTTCAAAGGGTAGGTAGTAGATTAATACTATAACCGGAATAAGCACGAGTCTGCCCAGTGTAAGAAGGTTGGGCAGATTGAGAAACACAGAGTTTACTGCAGATTTATTCATGAAAAGCCATGTAGATGGTTTGAGCCAGGACCAGGCTGATGCCTGGGACTTTTTTAATGTCTTCCAAACTTGCCCGCTCTATATTGCGGACACTGCCGAAGTAATTCAATAGATCTCTGCGTCGCTTGGGGCCGACACCTGGAAGATCGTCCAGAATTGATTTGCTGCGCGCTTTCTGCCGTTGTTGCCGGTGACCAGTAATGGCAAAACGGTGAGCCTCATCCCTGACTTGTTGAATCAAGTGCAGGGCAGGGCTGTCACTGCTTAAGTTAAGTATCTTTTTGCCACCCGCAAGCAGCAGAGTCTCAAAGCCAGGCTTTCTAGTGACGCCTTTGGCAACCCCGACAAGAGTGACACCGGTAATCTGTAAACGTTCGAAAACATCAACAGCAATTCCCAGCTGACCTTTACCGCCGTCAATCAAAACCACATCCGGCAGGCCTATTTCACTGTCCTGCAGTTTGTCATAGCGGCGTTCCAAAGCCTGCTCCATGGCGTGAAAATCGTCTCCGGCGGTAACGCCTTTGATATTAAATCGGCGATAGTGATCCTTCAGGGCACCTTCGGGTCCGAAAACAACACAAGAGGCCACAGTAGCTTCACCAAATGTGTGGCTGATATCAAAGCATTCAATTCGCTGAATGGAGGGTTCAAGTGCCAATGCATCACAAAGTTGGAACCAGCGCGAGGTTTGTGCCTCCTGTGACTGGATTCTGATACTGAGCGCTTGTATGGCATTCGTCTTGGCTAGATTTAGCCAGTCGGCACGTTGGCTTCGGACGTTGTGTTCCACTCTGACGGCGCGATTAAATGTGTGCATAAAAGCACCTTTAAGTGCTTCACTGTCAGTCAACGCAGGATCGGTAAGAATTTCCTGTGGAATGCCATAGACAGCATGATCTCCAAAGTAATACTGGCTGACAAAATCACTGATAAAGGCATTTATATCGGTTAATTCCTCGAAGAAGAAGCTTTTAGAGCCGCTGACTCGTCCATCTCGTATAAACAAGCCGTGGATGATGATCTGGTCGGTTTCCTGTGCAATAGCGAACACATCGATATCGCGGGAACCGCCTTCGATGGACTGATGTTCCTGAACTCTCCTCAGATGATTGATCTGGTCGCGAAATTCCGCAGCTTTCTCGAATTCCAAATTGGCTGAGGCCTGCTCCATCGCTGCCACCAGCTCATTGATAATTTCAGGATTCCTACCTTCAAGGAACATGGTGGCGTGGCGCATATCCTCGGCATAGGATTCCTGATCGATCAGCTCTACACATGGAGCGCTGCAGCGTCCGATCTGGTGCTGGAGGCAAGGCCGGGATCGGTTTTTGAAAAAACTTTCATCGCACTGGCGTATCTTGAATATCTTTTGCAGCATGACGAGGCTTTCGCGTACCGCCCCTGCGCTGGTATAAGGACCGAAAAACCTGCCTTTGCCGGATTTCTTTTGACGTACTCTACGAAAGGTCAGTGAAGGGTAATTGCCTGTGCCGGAAAGGTAGATATAGGGGTAGGATTTATCGTCCCGGAGAAGAATGTTATAGGGTGGTTTTAGGGTCTTTATCAGATTCTGCTCAAGCAGCAGGGCTTCCGTTTCAGAATTGGTAACGGTTACCTCTATAGACAGAATTCTTTGCACCAGCGCTTGAGTCTTGATGGATAAGCCGGTAGTGCGGAAGTAGCTGCTAACCCTTTTTTTAAGATTCCGGGCTTTGCCCACATATAAAATATCGCCCCTGGCGTCAAACATTTGATATACGCCTGGGCGGGAAGTGAGATTTTTTAGATAAGCTTTGGAGTCGAACCCCTGTTCAGAGTCCGCCAACTTGGTTTGCATCCAACATTCCGTGACGAATAGCGAGCAATGTCAGTTCAACGTCGCTGCTGATGGCCAACTTTTCAAATATGCGATAACGGTAGCTATTGACCGTCTTGGGGCTCAGGCAGAGCTTGTCTGATATTTCCTGAACTTTTTGGCAGTTAACAATCATCATGGCTATCTGCATTTCGCGTTCAGAAAGATTGCCGAATACATCTGCCTCTTCAGACTCAAATGGGCGCAATGCCATTTTTTGGGCAATGTTCGGACTGATATAACGCTGACCTGCATTGACTATGTGTATGGCCCGCATGACTTCGGCAATATCCGTACCTTTGGTGATATAAGCAGAAGCACCAGCTTTCATAACTCTGGAAGGGAAGGGGTCGTCTTCACAGGCTGTTACTGCAATAACACGAATACTTTCATCAATCCGGTGGATGCGGCGCATAGCTTCAAGCCCGCCGATACCAGGCATCCGTATATCCATAAGGATGATATCAATTGGCCGTTGGCGTACCAGATTAACGGCTTCTTCACCGGATTTGGCTTCTGCAGTTACTTCTACGCCAGGCTCATCTTTCAGCATTCTGGAAAGGCCTGCCCTGACAAGTTCGTGATCATCCACGATGAGTAATCTGATCAATTCGTCACCTCTGTACCGCTGCTGTTGTGGCCAATAATGGGTCACCGAGGGTTGCCATTATAGGAAAGGCATCCGCAAAACGATAGACGCTGATGGGATTAGACCCTAAGATAATTTTATTGTAGTTGGGAAGCGACATCTGACCCTAATCTAATAGACAAAATACAAGAATAAAATCAATGAGGTTTCAAATGGATGTAATGGGTGTGCTGGCGGGTTTTACGTCTCGGTTTTTTGACGATAAAAACGTTCAGAATCCAGCCGGATTTATAAAAAAAGTGAAGAAATCCAGTGGTTATCTGGCACTGAATAAAGTTATCGGGTTCGCTATCCCTTTCGCCGCCAGGGCTGGATTTGAAGTGACCGAACTACGGCGGGGCTATTTGAGAGCCAAAATACCGTTTAAAGGTAACAGCAATCACATCAACAGCATGTATGCCGGTGCTTTGTTTACGCTGGCTGAAATTCCTGGTGGAGTCATGGCTATCTATGAATTCGGCGCAGATTATTACCCGGTATTAAAGGAAATGAGAATTCGCTATTTGTTGCCGGTTAAAACAGATGCTAATGTCGAATTTAAACTGGAGTCCGAGGAAATCCAGCGAATTCTTTCTGAAACGGACTGTGTAGGGAAGTGTGATTTCACACTGGAAGGTAAGGTTTTGGATGCAGATGGACAGCTTGTTGCCGAATCTACTAACTATTACCAATTAAGAAAAAAAAGCTAAGCTACGGTGCCTAAAGTTGGAATTAAAAGTACTTGTGAGAAATGCTGGCTAGAGGCATGAGTGAATTGGCATTTCAAGGGAACATGGCTTGCTTTGTAACAGGCTACTTCTGCAAAATGCGCCTGACAAATGGAAGGTAAGGTTAAAATGACTAATCAGTATGCGGAAGGCTTGAAAGATGTTTTGATCCGCAAGATTGTGCGGGCCGAGCGAGATTTACAGCAACTTAAAATGGACTATTGTCGCTTTGTTTATGGGATCTCCCACAGAACGCGTATTAAAGCTGACGATAAGGTGTATCTGGTTAAGTCTGTAGATCTTGAATCAATGAAACGACTCGATAACGGAGACTGGAGCCAACCGAGTGTGACGGGCATTATGCTGGATGCTGAAGGTAACGAAATTAACTCAGAGGTTGTCTCAATTCTGTCGGGCTGGGTGCCTTGCTAAGTTTGAGTGGAAATAATCTTCTAGGCTGATATTTCTTGAATCAGGCCACCAATCCCCACCCATTGATACTTTTCAGCAGGCTTCTTTCTTTCGGTATTTGTTTCTTTGATACCCACTGAGAAGCGGCCTGATAACCGGCATTATAGATTTCTGTATTTTCATAGGTAGCAAGCCGATCCAGCCTTTGTAACCACCCGGTGGTGTAGTCGAGTTTTGCCAATTTTAATCCACGGCTAAGCAGATAACTTTGCAGATGCAGGCGCTGTTCCGGATTGCATTCGTAAAAGTCTGCCACAGCATTGCTTGCACCTTGTAGATAATCAAGTAAAGAGGCGTTGAGTGCCGGGTGTTTAAGTAAATCAGGTTTAAAGCCTTCGAGACGCATTTCCAGCAATTGAGTAGACCAGAATAGCTGCAGCTGTTTAATCGACTCGGTAAGGGGGGCAGTGCCAAATCCACGCATTTGTGTCGATTTTCTTGGGGCAATAGAAACTTCTATAACTCCTTGTTGCTTTTCAGCCTTTACGGCTTTTACCAAGTTAAAGATGAGGCAGCCTATGAGACCAAATAACACTACCTCCATGATGTGAATCAGCCACTGCATGGTTATAACTCCAGTAAATGTAAGGAAATTATACGGAATGTAACCAAGTTTACGTGTGACCGATCAGCCATTTTCTAGGTGATTATGGCTAAACCAAAGAAACTGTGAATTGAATCAATAAATACGGTAGCCATAGAGCCGAAATATAGAAACATTACAGGCTCGACAGTTTGAAAATTGGATGCTGGAGAGAACCTCAGGCAGACTGCGCGAACGTTGTGTTGCCCAAATACTGATAGAGATCTTCAAAAGAAAGAGGTTTGCTGTAGTAGAAACCTTGAGCGAAATCACACTTGTTAATTAAAAGGAAGTCACGCTGATCTATATCTTCAACGCCTTCAGCAATGACTTTCAGATTAAGCTTGTGAGCCACAGCGATGACGGCAGAGGTTATTTCCATGTCATTGATGTCTTCAGGAATGTCTCTGACGAATTCCCTGTCGACTTTAAGTATGTCTACGGGAAGCTTCTTCAGATAGCTTAGAGACGAGTAGCCTGAGCCGAAGTCATCTATAGTAATGCTTACGCCGGTTTTCTTGAGGCGCTTAAGTTTGTCGATAACCATATCGACATCGCCCATCAACATACTTTCCGTCACTTCCAATTCGAGCCAGTGGGCGTCCAGTCCGGTTTCTTCCAGAATATCTGCGATCATGTGTTCCAGCGCCGGATCATCAAACTGCCTTGCTGAGAGATTGACGGCGATTTTGATGGCCGCTCCGGTCAGGTCTTGAATCATCTTCATCTGCATACAAGCGGCTTTCAGAACCCAGCGACCAATAGGAACTATCAGGCCGGTTTCTTCGGCTACAGGGATAAATGTATCAGGGCTTACCATCCCTTTGCTTGGATGATGCCATCTCAACAAAGCTTCAACACTGACAATACGTTCTGTGCTTAGATTGACCTGCGGCTGAAAGTGAAGGGCAAACTCCTCGAACTGCAGTGCATGTCGAAGTTCTTGTTCCATTACCAACTGTCTTAATGCTGAGGCATTCAGCTCTTCGGTAAAAAAGTGGTAACAGTCACGGCCCTGTCCCTTCGCACGATATAGCGCCAAGTCTGCATTTTTCATTAATGAATCGGCTGTTGAGCCATCGATCGGTGCGACCGTTATCCCGATGCTGGTGGAGACAATAACTTCATGCTTCTTAAGCTTGATTGGCTCCTTCAACGATTTGAGTATGTGCAAGGCAACAGGCGTCACTGAGAGGCTATCTTCCACGTCCGTCAGTAGGACGGTGAACTCGTCACCACCAAGTCTGGCTACGGTGTCCTTTTCGCGGACACAATCCCGCAGGCGATGAGCAACGGTATTGAGCAATATATCCCCAGCATCATGACCGAGAGTGTCATTGATGCGTTTGAACTGATCGAGATCCAGAAAGAGCAGGGCTATATTCTTGCGGTCTCTTTTTGCTGCCCTTACAGCTTGTTCCAGCCTGTCTATAAACAACCGCCGATTGGCAAGGCCGGTAAGAGGGTCATAAAGGGCCATGATCTGCATTTTGGAGTTGGCATCTTTGAGTTCAGTTATATCAATACAGGATATAACGTAGTTTGTGATATCGCCCTGACCGTCGTTAACTGAGGAAATAGTAACGGCTGACCAGAAGCGACTGCCGTTCTTACGACAACTGATCACATCGCCTTCCCAGCCATCTGCTAAAATCGCAAGTTCCCATGTTTGCTCAACATCCCTATTGGCATTTTCCGGGTTAAGAATATTGAGGAAATACCCTTTAAGTTCCTGCAGGCTATAACCTGTGGTTTTGATGAACTTGTTATTTACATATTCAATGTTGCCGTCCTGGTTGGTAATAATAATTGAGCTACCGCTATTGGTAACTGCATTACCTAATTTCTTTAGTTTGAAATCCCTTTCATTCAACTCGCGGACCTTCAGTGCCAATTGGCGATTAAGTTTGATTTGAATGATTGAGAAAATGGCAAATGCGGCCGATATAGTCACGGCTGAAATCAAGGACCAGGGAATGTTGGACGGCTTCCAATAGCTTAGTGCGACCACGGCCATAGAAAATAGCAGCCCAAGGAAAAAGGCGATATTGACGGACTCTGCGCTACGGAAAAAAGTCTTAAGTTTAACCAGCATTCACTTATACATCGTTGGAATAAAAGAGCTGGTAGTTAGTGTAGTGTGACCTATACACCTCCAATAGTGACATTTTGTATTCTTTGTAATGATTTGTAATTGGCAGACCATTAAATGCGAAATAGATCACAAAAACGGCACTTTTACAGTTACATGAATTAACATGTGAAAAAGATTTTTCATTCCAAATTCGTAATTCAACGGTAAAACTGGTTCTAAATTGACCAGAATTGTCTTGCAATTTGACGTGTAAAATACAATTTCGGCCGGTAAAATCCGCACTCCCCCTTTTAAGGCTCTTATTTTGCCTTGTCGCCGTTTCCTATGTTCAGGGAAGCTGGATTTGGTTGTTTTAGGAAAGTAAACGTATGTCCCAAAAGCTCGTCATTAAAATCAATAATGCTAATAAGATACCTGCAACTTTAGATCCCGAGACTAATCCTGCGGCTAAGACAGTTACGATTTACCACTGGCACCGAATCATTGCCTGTTTATTTTTTTTGGCTTTAACACTGGCCCTGATCGGCTGGTATATCCTGAATTACAACCCTGACGATACTTCTAAAGCAACAGAAGTGTTGACTGCGCAAAGTGAGGCTTTGCCTGAAAAATCGTTGGTGCCACCCGACAAAGACTCAGCTCTGCCAAAAGAAAGTGCGGAGATCCAGGCCGACGCTGTTTCTGAAGTGAATGAGGGTTCGCTGACCCTAAACAGAGAGGTTGTCGACAATATTGATATCCCGGCCATATCTGAACCAAAAGCAGCTAGCGAAGAATCGCAAATGGATATTGTCTCATCGCGCAAAGATGATGATGTGCCTACCGGGGAACTGCTAGAGATGGAGAAACAGGTAAAGACGGCTGTGGATAGCACTAAAGAAGGTGCTAAAGAAAACTCCATAGCAGGGATAAGCACCTCCCATGCAACGGTATCCACACAAGAAATCGAAAGTTCAATTTCTACCTCTGAACAAGGTAAACCGGTTATCAAGGTTTTAACGCCTAACTTCACTCGGGTAACTTTAGCCAGAGATGTTCGTGACTATGAGCCTGTTAACGAAGTACTGGATACAGTTGAAATGGGGGACGAACATCTTATTAAAGTCGTTGTATTTACGGAGATGAGCAACTTTGAAGGCAAAGAGGTTTTCCATAACTGGTACCTGGATAACAAGCCCATGGCCAGGGTAAGAATTCGCCCACATCGCTCTCCAATGCGGGCTTCGTCAAGCAAGTATATCGATCAAAGTATGACGGGTGATTGGGACGTTAAAATTACCAATAAAAGCAATATTCTGCTGGCGGAAGTCACTTTTAAGGTCAATTAGAAGAGGCCACCTTAAGGTTAACTCAGGGCCATCTAGTCGTTTTCCCTGACTGCCGGTCAGTTGATTTTCTGAAATAATGACGCGTCACACGTCTTTTGGCTGAATAAGACAGTGCTGTTGAGCTTACCTGCCATGGTATTTAAATGAACATCGGTGCATGGTGTGCCACCGCTATGCAAAGTTTCAATAACAAAATGGACTGCTCCAGGACAACCCTGGAAAACTAAATAGCAGTTGATAATAGTTAGATACTTGTCTGCCGGAGTTCTGCTGGTTAAAACGAACCGCTTATAACTAAGAATGCAGGCTAAAACTGCAAAAGGACGTCTCGCAGCCACTGCATTTGTACCTGAAAGTAGAGTAAAGGATGAACCACATGGTTAACAAAATACCCACCTATTGGATTGCTTTCGGAATTGTGCTGTTGCTTATTTTCTGGGTGGCGACAGGTAAGATTGATGCAGCAAAAGACACCACGCCTGAAGCAGCAGATACCCACGAACTAGCCTTGCCAAAGGTTGCTTTCGTTACAATCGAAGCTAAGAACATTCCCAGGGTTATTACCCTCCAGGGTCAGGTGGAAGCATGGCGCCATGTAATTCTTGAGTCCCGTCTCGACACCTATGTTGAAGCTATTCAGGTGAGTAACGGCCAGCGTGTTAAGGCTGGAGATACCTTGCTGCTGCTAAACAAGGAAGACATTCCTGCACAAATGGCTGAGGCGCGAGCGCTGGCTGCGGTAGCGAAGAGCGAATTAAGTGCAGCGCAGTCCTTGTTCAAGCGCGGTCTGCTGGCTGACACCGAGCTGAAGGTGAAGGAAGCAGCCGTCGCAACCGCTGAGGCCTCTGTGGCAAGGCTGGAAAGAGATTTAACCAACACTGTAATCAAGGCTCCTTTTGATGGCATTGTTGAGTCACGGAATGTGGAGCAGGGCGCTACCGTGCAGAAAGGCACACCGCTGATAGAGATTCTTGATGACAGACGGTTAAAACTGGTAGGGCAAGTTCCTCAGCAAAGTGTGCTCTTGCTTTCCAAGGGCGATAACGTGCGAGCGCGGTTGCTGGACGGGGTTGAGGTCGAAGGAGAACTATCCTTTATCGGCCACCAGGCAAGTACAGTGACACGTACATTCAGGATTGAAGCCGAACTTGATAATACCAAAAATATCCGCCTGGCCGGCGCGACAGCAACGCTGACTATTTTGACAGGCACCATAGTGGCCCAGGAAGTTTCCCCAGCCTTGCTGAGCCTGAATGCAAAGGGGCAGCTAAGTGTCCAGCATCTGTCTGATGACAACCACGTGCTCGAATCTCCTGTTGAGAGGGTTAAAGCGACTAACACCGCGCTTTGGGTCTCAGGTCTTCCGCAGCAAACCCGGTTAATCACACTGGGTCGAGGTTTTGTAAAGCCGGGTCAGCTAGTCGAGGCAGTACCCCAGACGTCCTTTATTGAGACTGTCAGCAAACCAGATGATGGCAAGCTAAACGGAGAGAGCTAATGGAACGCATAATCAGGGCTGCGATGGATCGCAGTCGGGCGACGGTCATTGTTCTTGCTATTCTATGGCTTGGAGGTTATTCAGCCTTCGTTTCTATGCCGAAAGAATCAAATCCGGATGTGACTGTACCTTTTATCTATATTTCTGTGGTTCACGAAGGTATTGCTCCGGAGGATTCTGAGCGGTTGCTGATACGCCCCTTGGAGCAGGAACTCAGATCCCTTGAAGGCTTGAAGGAAATGACGGCGGTGGCTGCTGAAGGCTACGCGTCAATTACTCTGGAGTTTCAAGCGGGCTTTGATCCTGATGATGCTTTGGCCGATGTGCGCGACAAAGTGGATACCGCCAAAACGAAGCTGCCTGTTGATAGTGAAGAACCTAATGTTGAGGAAATCAATGTCTCCAAGTTCCCTGTCATCAATGTCGCTCTGTCCGGACCATTGTCCGAAGAACATCTGATTTTCATTGCCCGAGAGCTAAAACGTTACCTGGAAGGTATTCCGGAAATACTTGAAGTTACTATCGGTGGAGATCGGGAAGACTTACTTGAACTGGTGGCGGACCCTCAGGTACTTGAGCAATATGGAATTGATTACACGCAGTTGTTCACTCTTATTTCCAGTAACAACCGTCTGGTCGCTGCAGGAAATATAGATACCGGAGCGGGAAGGTTGGTGATTAAGGTTCCAGGTCTCTTGGAAAATCTGGTGGATCTATTGGGTATGCCCATCAAATATGTCGATGGGCAGGTTGTTACATTCGGCGATGTCGCCACTGTACAACGGACCTTTAAAGACCCTCAGGGATTTGCCCGAGTTGACAGTGAACCTGCCGTGGTGCTGGAAGTGTCAAAACGAACCGGTGCCAACATTATCTATGCCATAGAAAAAGTAAAAGCCGTTATCAATATGGCAAAAACCCAATGGCCTCAAGATCTACAGGTTTCCTATATCACTGATGAGTCAAAAGAAATCAGGGAAATACTGAAAGACCTGCTTAACAATGTGCTCTTTGCGGTCGTGCTGGTCATGATTGTGGTAATTTCCGCCATGGGTTTTCGAGCTGCGACGCTGGTTGGACTTACTATCCCTGGCGCATTCCTGACTGGATTGCTGCTGATTCAGGCACTGGGTTATACGCTGAATATCGTTGTCTTATTCAGTTTGATACTGGTAGCGGGAATGTTGGTTGACGGGGCCATTGTAGTGGCAGAGCTGGCAGACCGTAACCACCGTCAGGGAATGACTGCAAAAGAGGCTTTTGCGAAAGCGGCCGTACGCATGGCGTGGCCCGTAATAGCGTCTACCGCCACCACATTGGCTGTGTTCCTACCATTACTCTTCTGGCCGGGTATGGTGGGAGAGTTTATGAAATATCTCCCCGCCACAGTCATTATCTGTCTGCTGGCTTCGCTATTGATGGCATTGATATTTTTGCCGGTACTCGGCGCCCTTACCGGCAGGAAACAGGTATTGGTTGATGAAGAGTCCGACGTCCAGGTAAGCCGTTTTACCCATGCCTACGGGGTACTATTAGCGAGGCTTCTAGCAGCGCCAGGCAAAACATTGCTGATGTTTTTGGCAATACTGTCACTGATTTATGTCGCCTATGGCCGCTTTAATCATGGTATCGAGTTCTTCCCGGATGTAGAACCTGATTCCGCGCAATTATTGGTGCATGCGCGTGGAGATTATTCGGTATACGAAAAAGACGCCATGCTCCAACTAGTTGAAGCCAGACTCAGAGGAATGCCCGAAGTCCGAGCGCTATATGCCAGATCTTTTGCGCAAAGTAAAAGTGATTTGAGTGAAGATGTGATCGGGCAGATCAGGTTCCAGTTTATCGACTGGCAGGAAAGGCGTCCCGCCGATGCCATTATTGCGGAGATGCGACAACGTACGGAAAACCTGCCGTTGTCCCTGGAATTCCGGAAACAGGAAGATGGTCCTTCACAGGGTAAACCTATTAAGGTTCGTGTCAGCGGTAGTCATGCAGAACTGCAGAGCGGTGTTAATTCTGTCAGGGAACGCATGGAAAAACTGGGGGGATTTGTTGATGTATCCGACAACCAGCCTCTTCCTGGAATTGAATGGCGGTTGGAAGTAGACCGCGAACAGGCCGCCCGTTATGGGGTGGACGTGGCTACGGTTGGAAATGTGGTGCAGTTGGTTACATCAGGCCTGAAGCTGGCGGATTACCGCCCCGACGACGCAGAAGAAGAAGTGGATATCAGAATGCGTATGCCGGAAAACGTCCGGAACCTGGATACTCTTGGACAACAGATGCTGGCGACAGCCCAGGGTCCGGTACCGTTGTCTAACTTTACCCGCCTGGTACCTGCTGAAAAAACCGGCACCATTCGTAGATTGGATGCCCAGCGAACTTATACGGTTGAAGCCGATGTTGCTGTTGGCCTGCAGCCTGACGAAAGGCTTAAGGCCTTTAAAGCCTCGCTGGCAGAGGATCCGATTAACAATGTCACCATTTCGTTTTCAGGTGAAGATGAAGACCAGCAGGAAACCATGATGTTCCTTGCCAAGGCATTCATATTGTCCGTACTACTCATGGCGCTGATCCTCGTCGTACAGTTTAACAGCCTTTATCAGGCGGCTCTGGTATTGAGCGCTATTGTCTTTTCTACGGCCGGTGTGCTGTTGGGGCTTATGGTGACGGCAAGGGCCTTTGGCATCGTTATGGTGGGGCTAGGTTTGATAGCCCTAGCCGGTATAGTGGTAAACAATAATATCATTCTGATTGATACCTACAATCAGATGCGCCGAACCGGAGCTTCGCCATATGAGGCTGCACTGCAGACCGGAAAACTCAGATTACGACCTGTTTTACTCACGGCTATTACCACCGTCCTCGGACTTATTCCCATGGTATTGGGAGTGAATGTGGACCTGATGGAACCGAGGCTGGGCCTGGGTGCTCCCTCCACTCAATGGTGGACGCAATTGTCCAGTGCCATTGCAGGGGGGCTTACTTTCGCTACGTTCTTGACGCTGTTGATCACACCATGCCTTCTGGTGCTGGGTGAAAAGTCTGGCGCGTGGTTCCGCCGCCGGTTTTTCAAGGAAGAGGAAGTCCCAGGCTCTCTTGCCCTGGAGTTACATGCTGGGCCAGTTCTGGAAGATTCTCAGCCTGATTATCCACCGTACTCACCGCCGCGAGGCCGCCCGGAAACGGCTAATAATTAGCCAACCCTTACTTATTCTCAGGAAATCTTTAGTGTTTTAGTAGGACCCCGTCTGACATCTGATCTTTGGCTACTAGATCGACGGCGGGTTTCGTCGCAAATTCCAGCAATATAATGTTTGTCTGTTGTTCAATGTTCTGGTTATTCTCTCGAAAAGTCGGAAATACAGAACAAACTTGGCATTGGGCTGCTATTTTTAAGCCTATGACAATTAGTAAACCCAATGGCAATTAGTAAACCCAATGACAATTAGTAAACCCAATGACAAACAGTAAACCCAAAGACAAACAGTAAACCCAAAGACAAACGGTAAATCCAGATAGCTGAGAAGTTGCATAGTGAATAATACGACGCCGTCACTGGGTTGGCGGGAGTGGGTGACCTTACCCGAGCTGGGAATCCCACACATAAAGGCAAAAGTCGATACGGGAGCCCGGACTTCGGCTCTCCACGCCTTCAAAGTAGAGCCCTTTCAGAAGGGCAATCAAAACTACGTTCGGTTTTCGATGCATCCCATACAAGGGGATAATAATCATGTCGTCACTTGTGAGGCACCAGTAATTGATATCAGACAGGTGACAGATTCTGGCGGTCATCGTGAACTACGCCACGTCATTAAGACGACTATTCGTGCCGGTGAGCATGAATGGGAGGCAGAGTTTACATTGACCAGTCGCGAAAACATGAAGTTTAGAATGCTGTTAGGGCGCACTGCGATCAGATCCCGCTTTCTGGTGGATGCGTCAAAATCCTTCCTTATTGGAGATAAACCACCAGTTGAAGATGTCACCTCCGCAACAAAACAGCTTTGAGATTCATGCCTGGTTCCGTGGGGAACTTACAATGTTTGACGTCCTTCGCAAAAGCATTTAATCAGTTAAGCAGGAAGGCATGGCTAATAATCCATTTGAACGCAATGGTACCGTAGTAAATCCCGGTGAGAGAAAAAACCATCGATATCGAGGTTGCCCAGCTTTATACGCACACCCCTGTTTCTATTCCGGTGCAGGTGGTTTGCGGGAAAAGGGCAGGTCCTGTATTACTGGTTTGTGCAGCCATACATGGGGATGAAATAAATGGCGTTGAAGTCATACGCCGGCTTTTAAAACTGAAATCATTTAACCGTCTTCGTGGAACATTGGTGGCCGTGCCCATAGTGAATGTGTTCGGATTTATTCACCGCACACGTTACCTGCCGGACAGGCACGACCTTAACCGCTGTTCGAGAATTACCGGCTACAGACAGGCTAAGCGCCGATAACTCCACCATCTTTGCGCGTAATCATGACAACGCTTGAACGGGGTTTGGAATTTCCACCGGCAGGGAAGTGTGAGTTCTGCAGGTCTTCTCCAGGATGTTGTACCCCAATAAACATTGTGCGGCTGTCAGGACTGAAGGCCAGACCGGTAATTTCACAGGCCACGGGACCTACCAGGAAACGGCTGATCTTGCCGGTTTCGGGGTCCGCACACAGCATCTGGTTATTACCCATGCCGGCGAAGTCGCCTTCATTTTTGTAATTGCCGTCTGTCTGGATCCAGAGACGTCCAGCCTGATCGAAACCAATACCATCCGGGCTGTTGAACATGTTGTCCGTGTTTATATTTGAGCTGCCCGCATAGGCATCCTGATGAACATCAGGGTTGCCGGCAGTGACAAACAAATCCCATTCAAATGACCTACTGGTGTGGTCACCGTTGGCTGGCGCCCAGCGAACAATTTGTCCGTAATGATTGGCCGCGCGTGGGTTAGGACCACCCAATGGCTGACCTTCTTTGCCACGGTTTTTGTTATTCGTTAAGGTGCAGTACGCATGACTACCTGAGGGATGAACAGCCACCCATTCAGGACGATCCATAGTTGTAGCACCAACTTGTTTCGCTGCCTTACGGGCAAAAACTAACACTTCACCCTGGTCGGCAAATCCATTTGCCGCCGTCAGGCCGTTTTGACCATGTGTCAGTTCAAGCCATTCACCCCGGCCCTTCTCTTCCGTCATGCTGAATTTGGCAACATAAAGTGTGCCTTCTTCAAGAAGATGACGGTTAGCTGTCTGATTGGACGCCTGATATTTGCCTTTGGAGACGAACTTGTACAGATGTTCGCCGCGTTCGTCATCACCCAGGTAAACCACAACATGCCCGTCCGGATTAACATGCAGGGCAGCATTTTCGTGTTTAAAACGACCCAGAGCCGTACGTTTTAGAGGTTTGGAAGTTGGGTTCATCGGGTCGATTTCTACGATCCAACCAAAGCGGTGAGGCTCGTTAGGGTTTTTGGCAAAATCAAAGCGGCTATCATGTTTGTGCCAATCATAGCCGGCCCCTTTGGCTTTAATGCCGTAAAGCTTCTGCTCTGCCGTCTCTTTTATATCCGAGACGGCGCCAAAATAGCCGTTAAAATTCTCTTCGCAGGTAAGGTAGGTACCCCAGGGGGTTTGCCCATTGGAACAGTTGTTCATAGTGCCGAAGACTTTCTTCCCGCTGTTGTCTGCAGAGGTTTTAAGCAGAGCGTGTCCAGCGGCTGGGCCCGTCAACTCCATTTCTGTCTGTACATGAATTCGGCGGTTATACTTGGAGTCTTTGACCAGTGACCAGTAGTTGTTGCTGCCTTTTCTGATTTCCAGCACTGATACACCGTGGGCGTATTGAGCCTTCAAGACGTCATCTTTGGACAGAGATTTGCCCTGATGATCAAACAAGTATTCGTAGTTGGTATATTCGTTGTTTATGGCCAGGACTGCACGGCCATCGCTAAGTGGGAACAGGCTCATGCCGTCGTTATTATCACCGAATTGCTTTTCCTGAACTGAAGCTGGTGCTTTACCGCTGGGATCAAAAGCTGGTGCACCTGGGAATAACGGGTCGCCCCAAGAGACCAGCACCTCCCAGTCATAACCCTCAGGTACAACAATAGTATCTGCAGTTGAAGCGGCAATTGGCGTGAAGTGGTGTTCTACGCCATAGCTTCCGGTTTTCGCGATAGCGCAACCAATAGATGTCAAACTAAAAAAACTGCCGACGCCTATAGCCATACCGGCACCGAGAAGTTGCCGGCGGGACAAAGCTGTATCAATAAGTTGGCTGAGCTCAGGCTCGTCATTGCGAGGTGTGTTTTCAAGTTCAAGTTGTTCGTGGCGTTGACTCATGAGTTGACCCTTAGTTAGGTTTACGAGTATTCGCCGCTTAGAGTATTAAGATACTGTGACAAAATTATGTCATTTAAATTAGGTAATTAGGTTAATCGGTAATTAGGTAAATTGGTAATCACCGGGAAGAGAAGATTAGAAAGGCGGGAGTGAAGGGTGGAAGCCAGAGTCAACTTATTTGATCTAAATTGAAGACAAATACCTTCGTTGCCGATAGGTTCCCCTGTCGGAAATATTTAATATCAGTTTGCTGATACGCTTATTTCTCAGCTGAACTCCGCTGCCGGTTCAGCAATATTTTACTATTCAGATAGGCCTTCCATCTTTTGATAAAAACGGAGGTGGGAAGCGCAGCAAGAAGAATAAATTCCAGAAACATTCCCAGTGACAAAGTGGTGCTGATGATTGTCAGGTTGTAGACGGTCAGGCGAAAACAGTCCCGGCAGAGTATGAAGCGTTCTTCTTCTGTCAGCATTTCTTTGGGTAAACGCTTATATACCCACAACATAAAGAAGCTGTTTTCTTTCTGGTCAAGCACACGTTTTTGCTGTTCAGTTAACATGATCGCTCCCATATAAGACTTTAGTCTAACAGAACGCATTAGGCTAAAGTCTTATATGGGAGCGATCAAATATTAATCACTTATCGAAATCACCAATCCTATAGTTAAAGGATTCTTAAGGTGGGATGAAGAAAGCAATACTGCCAACTGCGCAGCTAACCTCTTAGGGAATGTTAATGATGCTGATGGCTGTCTCCGGTAAGAGGCTGAGCCACAATCTGTGTGTGCATCTTACCTGCATGTTCAAAAACCAGGGTTACCGGGATTCTAGTCTTTGGATTAACTTCACGAACGGTTTTCATCAGCATGATGTGGATAGCTCCAGGCTCCAGTGTAACAGTGCTGTTTGCTGGAATTTCCACTCCATCCGGAAGAGGCATCATTGACATCATTCCATTTTCTTCACTGGTTTCATGAATCTCGGCCTTCTTTACCCAGTCGGTTTCAACGGCGATTAAACGGTCTGCTGAAGAACCCGTATTAATAATCGTCATGTAGCCCGCACCATTCATTCCAGGGACTGGAACTGCACGCATCCAGGGGTGTACGACTTTGATGTCACCCAGCGTATCTCCATGTCCCCAGGCGGTGAGAGAAGCGCCTAGTATGGTCAGTGCAACGAAACTTTTAATCAGTTTTATCATATAAATATCAAACCCTTATTTGGTTAATCTAATGTGGATTCTGCGCGTACGGAATTTTGTCCATATTAGCCATAAATGACAATGGTGGCCAAAATTACTTAACAAAAGACATTGTGAGAGCTGTTATATCAGCTATATACGGGTATACACTTACCTAAGTGGGTGTGGTTAATATATGATCAGTACATGGCTGGCTTAATTGGCCTCATTACCGTAAGTCCTAAGATGAATAAGCAGTTTCGGGGGCCCTCATGGTTAGTCAGCGTCTGAAGTGGTTTATTAATGCATGGATGCTAATTACCCTGCAGGTTGCGGCGTCCGCATTTTCAGCAGAATCCGGCCCGCAAACACTGGGTTTGATTTCACAGGAACAGCAAGAAATCATTGCCGTTATTCAAATTCAGTTGGATGCCTTTAGGGACAATGACGGTGTCACCGCATTTCATCAAGCCTCTCCCGCAATTAAGCGTCAATTAATTACTGCTGAAAACTTCCTTGAAATGGTGCGATACCACTACAAAGCTGTATTCAGGCCTCAGCAAGTGACTTTCCTGGAGCTGGAAGTAGCTGAGCCCTATCGTGTTCAACATCTCATGCTGATCGGCCCCAGAGGGTATAGCTGGGATGCCTACTATGTTATGGAGCAGCAATCGGACGGGCGCTGGACTATTGGGGGCGTGCATTTGGTCATGAGGGACGAATTGCCTGTCTAAGAATGCTCAAGGAAAGTAGCGAGGTATGCTTGATGAGTTGTTAAGGATGATTTTGATTGATCAAAAAATATACTGTTGAAAAAATTTACAGACGATGGGAGAAAATGGATTAAAAATATACTATAAACGAATGAATATAATGATAAATAAATATATGGCCAGATGTTTGCATGCAATACCTGGAAACAAACTTCAATAAACGCAAGCAGAGGTATTCGCATGAAAGCGTTTCAAGTTGTACTGAGTCTGGCTGCAATATTATTTACAGGCAGTGCTTTTGCCGGTACCGCAGGTGTTCCCCCCATGGAACTTCCAATTATTAGCGGCGGCATGTTTGCTATCACCGCTATAAGTCTGGCGACGGGTATATACGTCGCACGCAACAAACACAAAGAATAATATTCAAGCCTCTTCTCTATTTTCTAAGTTCAGAATTACCGTAGCTGGGAATTAAAATTTCTACCGGTATTCTGAGCTTGAAGTGGGAATACTCCTGCCCATGTATGAGGCGCTTAACTGGCTTTATGATGTCTGGTTTTTCCCGACACTAGGCGTTCTGTTTTTGCTGGAAAGAGTACCTCTTTTTCAGCGTAAAAAAGAGATAGCCTTAGCCAGTCGGTGGCCCAGTAACATTGGCTTATTCATTTTCTCCGTTCTCGCAGTCCCGTTATTGGTTCCTGCAGGCATTTATAGTTTTGCAAAGTCCCAAGGAACCGGTCTGCTATCCGGGTTCGAATTTACTCTCCCTGTAAAAATTATTGTCACTTTTCTGTTATTGGATTTTTGGCGCTACTGGGAACACCGTATCTATCACCATTTCACTCTTTTATGGCGGTGTCATTTAGTTCATCACAGCGATTTTGAATTAGATGTAACGACAGCGGAACGTCATCATCCCTTTGAAGTCTTGCTAGGCCTGTTGGCGATGATGGCCATTATCTGGTTGCTGGCTCTTCCGGCGGAAGGGGTTGGGGTATATCTACTTGTTGCCAATGCCAATTCGCTGCTTTCACATATCAATCTAAAGGTGCCTGGCTGGGTTGAGCGACCTCTCAGGTTGATATTGGTGACACCGCAAGTCCATGCTGTTCACCACTCAGATTTCAAACCTGAAACTAACAGCAATTACGGTGTGGTGTTGACCCTCTGGGACTATCTATTCAAAACCTACACCGCGCCTGAAAAGGCAAAAATACCTCACTTCGGCCTGGAGTATTTCCATTTGCCTCAGGACAACCAGCTTCTGCCGGTGCTGATGCAACCTTTTCGCTATCACATCGACCTAAAGTATCCCGCCCGAGAAAGCACTTTAAATCCGGTCTCGATATTGCCACCTGTTTGGCAAAATACGCTGAAAATTGCTGGAATAGGGATGACGCTGGTGATTTTGGCGCTTTGGCCCACTCTGACAGATATGGCTTATCACTGGTCGCATACCGAAGCCTATAGATACGCCTGGCTGATTTTTCCTTTGCTTGTCTATTTGCTTGGATGGCATTACAGGGAAGAGCTTATGGGGCTGACTCCCAAACCTACACTCAGCGGACTATTGATTGTTATATTCGGTGCGCTCATGTGGAGCCTTTCCAAGCTGATTAATATTAATGTCGGCCAGCATACCGCCTTTGTTGTTATCGTGCAGGGTATGATTGTCAGCAGTTTTGGTTGGCGAATCTACAGAAAATACCTGCCACTATGGGCAATGTTTTTCCTTCTGGTGCCCTATGGCGATCTTCTACAACCAGTTTTGCGCTCCATAACGGTTAGGTCGATCGAGTTATTTGTCACAATGATAGGTTTGCCGCACCACCTGGAAGGGTTTGTTATCCTGGTGGGTAGTCAAAGCTATATTGTGATTGATGAGTGTGCGGGGCTTCCATACTTCACAATGGCAACTTTTCTCGGCTTTAGCTTTGGTTTATTGCTATACCGTTCAGTGCTTAAGATACTCGGCTTAACTCTTTTTGGCGCTTTTTTAGGAATTCTATCCAATGTAATTCGGGTCAATGCCATCGTGATGACCGACTGGCTAGTGGGGTCTCAAATGGCCCTAAGTGACCATGGTAATTTCCAGTGGTTTGCACTGTTCATTGCGTTAGGACTGCTGTTCTTCATACTGAACCAGCTTGAAGTTGAAAAACTACCCAATTCAAAGCCTTTATTTAAGGTAGGAAACCTGAATTCTTTACAGAAATCAGCGCCCGTGGTTTCAGCTCTGGTAGTTGTTGTTATGATCTCTGTTATTTACAGCCTGCCGCTAAATAACCTGCACCCACCTCAACTGGCAACTATAGATATACAATCGATGACTCTGGGCAACTGGGAACTTACGTCGACTGATTCTGAGTGGATGGTTGATCATGAGTCGGAAAGCGGAGTCTTAACTGTCGCTTATCAAAAAGACGGAAGGACACTTCAGATTGTTGTTATTGAGGCACTTGACGCTTACGGAAAACTATCGGAGGCAAAGCTAACGCCAAATGATGGCAGTGTCTGGTTACACAGAAAAAGCAATGATTTCAAAAGCTGCATTAATGGTGCCGGATGCGTCAAGATGAACCATACGGTTTGGCAGAATAAATCCATGGAACAACGTCACATTTTTTATACCTACGGTGTGGGGAGTTTTAATACTGATTCCAAACTGCTGATGAGAGCGGCACAAAGTTGGGGCATGATGACAGACAATAAGGTCAGATCAAGGCTGATAGGGTTTATCTTTGAAGAAATTCCCACAAGAAAAGATGATCTGGCAGAACTTTTCATGGAAATTCAGTCAACCCTGGACTCAGGCAATTCCTAGTGATAAATCAATATCCAATAAAGTCCCAAATAGAAGGCTGTCCCAGCAGCACATAAAGGGAATATACCGACCGCCGGGCAAGTGGGCGTATCAGAAGTGAATCAGGGTTGGATTCACCAGACGTTCAAATTCACTGTATTTCATCTCAATCAGCTCATCATGGCGACCACTGATAAGGGCAATGTCTTCATCTTCCCGCAGGTGCTGACTGACATACACATGCATGCCATAAAGGTTGCCAAAAGGTGGCACCGCCCCGATCTGGCAATCCTGGAATTTAGGGGCAAATTCGTCTTCGGAAGCGATGGTCAGGTCTTGGGTACCCAGCGCTTGTTTCAAGTGGTCTAGATTGAGTTTGTCACTGGCAGGCAGGACAGCTAACGCAAAGCCGCCATTCATTTTCAAAACCACAGCCTTGGCCACGTGCTTGGCCAGGATATTGGCGGCGCGGGCTGCTCCCTCCGCAGTTGTAGCTGGATCGTGGGGTATCACCTGATACTGGACATTGGCTTGTTCGAGATATTGTTTCAAAAGTCGGGTAGGCATGTCGTTTCTCCTATGCTGCTAAGCTAATCAATAACGGTGGCAAAATCATTGTTGCCAGGCCTCAGCCAGCAATTCCCGCACCTCTTCGTCTGAGGTCTGGCTAAAATCACTATACCATGAACCTATAGCATAAAAGTTGGCAGGAGCCAGTAGGCAAACCACTTTGTCTGCTACCTGTTCAAGTTGCTCGATGGTTTTGGGAGGTGCCACTGGTACCGCGACAATAATTTCGGACGGCTGCTGCTGACGGGCAGCTTCAACTGCCGCCAGCATTGTGGCGCCTGTGGCAATGCCATCATCAACCAGTATCAAGGAACGCCCCTTAACCATGGGCGCAGGACGATCTCCCCGATAGGCATGCATCCTTCTGTCCAGCTCCTGTAGCTCCTGGCGCTCAACTTCGGCCAGGTCAGATTCGGTAACGCCACCATGACGGATCACATCCTCATTCAGAATGCGAATGCCTCCGCTGGCGATGGCCCCCATTGCAAGTTCAGGATGCCAGGGCAGGCCGAGTTTACGAACAATGAGTAAATCCAGCTCGGCGTCCAGCTTTCTGACGATCTCAGCTGCCACTGGTACGCCGCCGCGAGGTAGAGCCAGGACCAGCAAATTGGTTTTTTCGTCAAGTTGTTCAAAGAGAGCTTTGGCCAGTTCTTGACCGGCCACCTTGCGATTGAAAAAGGTCTTCATGGGGGAACCTCCGCTGGGATGATATTGAGGTCCTTAATTGATACTCCGTTAGTTTACCAAAACATCCAGTTGATAGGCATTAACTCCCAACTATTGGGGCCAAATAGATATGTCTTAAGATACGGGGATCGCATTCTCACCAGTTAAGTGGAGCCTTAAATGAATTGACAGGTAAATGGATTTTCGTTAGAAAGTGTTCTATATATGAAGTTGCCGAGTAGCTGTATCAGGTATAACACGGAATAAAAAATTTACGGCTGCAAGGAACCCCAATATGATATATGCAGAGCACTCAGAGCGTTTCCTATCTAGATATTCTTCTGTCTTATTTGTCCTCAATATTGATTTATCGTTACTGATTTCTCCAGGCTGTAGCCGTTACCCACCTTATGTAGTTTTGACTGATTTTATTTAGTGGATTGCCACAACAGGATTCAATCACGGATGGGCAAACCTGATTAACGAAATCCGCATTGCAGTTCGCGCTTTTCGCTAGATGTAGTCTCTCGTTCAGCCCAGTCAACTAACCCGGACCCGCAGTCAATTCAGCTGTCTGCTGGTTCCGCAAACGGAGAAAGCATTCATGCCAAGTTATCTGCACCCCGGCGTATATATAGAAGAAATTCCCAGTGGTTCCAAACCCATCGAAGGTGTCTCGACATCCGTAACGGCTTTTGTCGGTGCCGCGTTTCGAGGCCCCGCCAACACGCCGGTATTGATAGGTAGTTGGGATGAGTATGTTGCCCAGTTTGGTGATTATCGGCAACGCACCGGTATTGAAGACGTGTCCAGTGGCCAGGATGATATGGGCCTTGCCGTCCTGTCGTTTTATCAAAACGGAGGTAAGGCCGCCTACGTCTGCCGCATGTTGCAACCGACGCCTGTAGCGGCTTCGGTAACGTTACAGGACTCCGTACCCGCTGATGTGTTGACGGTTACTGCCAGCAGTGAAGGCACCTGGGCCAATGCCTTGCTGGTCCGTATCACTGGTGATTCGGTTACATCCACTTTCGATCTCGAAGTTGGGTTTGAAACCGACAGTTCCGGCGATCTGGTTCCCTTGCGCGGTGAAAAGTTTGTCGGCCTGAGTATGGACGAGACGGAAGACAATTTTGTCGAAAAGGTTGTTAACAGCAGCTCCAATCTTATAGAAGTTTCCGTGGTGGGAGCAGCCACGACCATGCCTGATGACACCGCCAGTGGCGGCACAGCACTCAATGGCGATACCTCCGGTACCAGCTCCGCTGCGGGTGCCAGCGACTATCTAACCTTTTACGACAACACCCTGCGCAAATATCGAGATGTTTCGATTATCGTACTGCCAGGTCAGCAATGGCCGGCATCAGGTGCGGGTAACCAGTTTATCAGCAACACCATCAGCCATTGTGAGGCAACCATGAGCCGGGTGGTGATCGTCGATCCGGAAAACACCGAGTTTACCGATGGTGCCCAGGTCGACGGAATGTCCTTTCCCACGTCGACTTACTCGGTGTTGTATTACCCCTGGGTACAGGTAACCAATCCACTCTACAGTCCAGATAACAATCCAACCGCGAGTAAAACCGCTGCCATCCCACCCTCGGCTATTGCTGCCGGAATGTGGACCAAGATCGATGGCAAGCGCGGAGTCTGGAAGGCCCCGGCAGGTGTGGAAACACGCATCAGCGTCAGTGGCCTTGAAGAGCATGTCGAAGACCTGGAACAAGACTACCTGAACCCTCGTGGGGTGAACTGTATTCGCAGGCGTCCCGGTTATGGTCCGGTATTCTGGGGCAGTCGCACCCTGGCGACCAAGGCCGACCCGGAATGGCGTTATGTGCCGGTGCGTCGAACCGCCATCTATATCGAGCAGAGCATTTACAACGGTATCCAGTGGTCTGTGTTCGAACCTAATGACCATCCGCTGTGGAGTTCGTTGCGGGCGAACATAGGCTCATTCATGAATGGATTGTTCCGGGCAGGCGCCTTCCAGGGCAAGACTGCCGATGAAGCCTATTTTGTACGTTGCGGGTTAGGCGACACCATGACTCAGGGCGATATCGATCGCGGCCAGGTCATTATCGTGGTGGGCTTTGCGCCACTCAAGCCGGCAGAGTTTGTGATTTTGCGCCTGCAGCAAAAGGTAGGTCAGCAGTAACAAACACAATATGGGGATTGATCCAGCAGTTTGAGATAGATCCGGAAGACTTATTCAGGAGATAGATTATGGCCGCACCCATGTTTACGGTAAACGCTCACCGTTATGACCCTTATCGTACCTTTATGTTTCAAGTAGTGATCGACGGCCAGGTAGTCGCTGGCTTAAAAAAGATGAGTGTATTGAAAAAAAGTACCGAAGCCGTTAAGTGGCGCACCGCCGGTGACCCGGCCCATGAGCGCGTGTTACCCGGCGGTACAAGTTGGGAACCTATCACGCTGGAACAGGGGCTGACTCATGACCCTGTGTTTGAAAACTGGGCCAAGCTGGTCAATAACATCCAGGGAAGCTCCGGTATGTCCCTCAAGGAATATCGCAAGGACATCATTCTGAATGTATTGAATTTACAAGGCGTGGTAGCCATCTCCTACAAAGTATATCGGGCCTGGGTGTCTGAATATCAGGCCCTGTCGGAATTTGACGCCGGCGCTATGAATACCGTAGGGATTCAGAGCATTACCTTGCAACATGAAGGTTGGGAGCGTGACCTCAGCGTAACGGAACCTACTGAGTCATAAGCCGTGAAACTGCCGGGGGGAGTATTAATAGACGAACCGCTTGCGGGAGACCGGCGGTGCGCTGCTGAGTCGAATATGGACGCCTCTTGTCATGCGAGTATGAACCGGGAGTTCAGCTTCGTTGCCGACACAGGCGCATTGGACGTCACCTTACAGGATTCGCTGCAGTACAGCAGGGAAAATGGTATTTCGCATCCTGCCTGGGTTAGCCGCGTGTTGACGCAGGTGTTGGCAAAGCTCGCAGGAAAAGACATTGGTTGTGACCAGAATGGATTGGATCGGGTTCGTGACCTCTGTGTTGCCGATCGTCAGTTCATTGTCCTGCATTGGCGTATTCGACACGAGACTGTCTTGCAATGGATCACTGCTCAATGCGGACAATGTAACGCTTGTTACGACTTCCCTTTGGATTGGCGCGGACTCCCGATAAAGCCTGCAGCCCCGTTATTCCCCTATGCCATGGCACAAACCACCCAAGGCGAGCTTCTACTACGCGTTCCCAACGGTTGGGACCAGGAATGGCTCGCCGGAGCTAGTACCCGCATAGATGAGAGCAATGACCTTAAGCGTCAATTGGCTCTTCGACTTATCGTCAGAAAGCACGATGATGTCAGCGGCAAAGGCTTATCCACAGATTTGCTCACGGATGAGGACATCGGCGCTATTGAAGAGGCGGTGGAAAAGGTCGTCCCTGAACTGCCTGATCAGTTGAATACAACCTGCCCGGAGTGTGGAGCCAACCAGTTTGTGCACCTGAATATTTATGACTCTCTGGTGAAGCCAGTGGGTGAACTGTTGGACGATGTTCATCGCCTGGCGGTGAATTACCACTGGAGTGAGGCTGAAATCCTGAAAATGCCGAAACATCGCCGCAAACAATACCTGTCACGACTGGATCGCGACCGTGGCTTGAGAGGAGCTCCGGCATGAGCGATATGACATCAATACCTGCGAGTAATTATTTCAGTCGTATATTGGCTGATAGTTGCCGACCATTACCCAATATTGACGGGGATTCAGAGGGAATGGCTCAGTGGGAGTTCGATGGCGAGATTTCTGTAAGTCAGATAATTGAGCAGCAACCAGATGATCTAGGTCTGGATAAGCGACATCCAGATAATCTAGAAAATGTAAGCAACGATAGTGATACGAATAAAAATCCGAAAGACAACAATGCAATAAACCCTGAAAGGGGAGATCACAAGAACCCGCAGTCTCTAGAGACAAAACCTGATTCGCTGTTGATGGGTAAAACGGGAGTGCCGCATAGTTACAACCATAACGGGCAGAGCCGGCAACCAGACAAGTCCACTTCAACAATACAAATGACCACCAGCAAGTATGACAATCAACTTCCTGGCATGGAGCATTCTGGTCAACAAGCCCGTACTGAAGAAGCTGATGTTGGCTGGGATGAGGGCAGGACGGCAGTGAGTGATGCGCAGGCTGTACCGCGGAAAGGGGATAACAGAGATACCTCACCAGGAGCCGACAAAAAATCTAACCTCCAGCCCCTTAAAGACCTGAAATCGACTGAACAGTCCCGACGACACCGAAGACACCCGGATTCCAATCCCGGCCAAAGTGTACTTGTTGCCACAGAACCAGATTTACACCCGTCGGAATTCAGGAAGTCAGGTCCCTCGGATAATCATCGTGAAGCTGACTCTGCTCAGGTGTCGTCAGCTCTTTCTGCTGATAATGCCTATTCGAAAGTTGTCGATCGGGACCATTTATCACGAACCACAGCCGTCCCCGAACGCAATACATACTCTTTCGGCAACCCGCAGACACCACAGCTGAAAGTAAACGACAACCCAACATTGCATATCGGTGACGTGCGTATTCGTGTGATCGATGACACTCAGGTGGCAAAAGCTGAGGGTGCCGGTACCAGGGGTAGTGGTAAAAGATCCGGAGCTGCGAGCACTGGACGCCCTAACACTGCTGATGAGTCGGCGGTGTCCATCGCGGAAAGTCGCGCATTTTTGAGGACCCTCTGATATGCCGATACCCGATAGCTCCCTGTATTTAGCCTGTAATGCCGTCGCCGATGCGATCAGCACAGGTATTCAGGCAAACACCCATGCCATCAAGGTGTACATAGGTGCTCCTGCCGACATCAGCAGTAAAACCGATGAAAACAGGTTAAACCTGTTTTTTTACCGCTTCGAACCTTCAGGTTTTCACGCGGGTACCCATCCGCACGATCCCTGGCGTATCCGAATTTTTTGTCTTGCCACCTGTATGGCGGAAAACGGTGACGATCAGGGTAAGGATGACTTGCGTCTGATGGGGCTCGTTATGTCCTATCTTCACGAAAACCGTATTCTGCCCAGCGTTACCGTCGGTGATGAAACTGTACGCCTGCAGGCTATTTTCGCACCGGCCACAGACGAACAGATCAATCAGATTTGGTCAACCCAGGGCGAAACAACTTATCGACCATCGGTGATCTATGAAATCGCTCTGGTACCAATCATGCCTGAAACGCTTCGCGGTGAGCCACCACGGGTAGGGTTCACCGGCCTGGAAACGGTTGCCGACATGGCGCATCGCTATGATCCTTTCGCTGGTAATGTACGCGCGCCTGAGATCAGTGCTGAATCTGTCAGTCAGACCAACCCTGCCTGGGTACCGGTGATATGTTGGGTTCGCAGCGGAGAATGCCAGGCGTCATTCAGCATTGATGTGGATGGAACCGACCCTGCCACAGTGACGCCGGAGCTGTGGATCGCCGGGCACAATGGCGACAGCGTCGATCTGGAATGGCAGGTCTGGGAAGACGAAGAATGGAGTACGCAGGCCGGTTCCAGTCTGGTAATTAGCTCCACAGCCATTGATCCGGAGAATATTCCCGTCGGCTTGCCGACTGTTGCATTACCTTCGCTGACCGTCGGCGGGCATGACCGCTGGCAACTTTTACTCTACGCCACCCGAGACTACCAGCCCTTTGCCGGGGCTCCTTCAGTGATATTGCGCAGCAATCCCATCTTGATCAGCCTCTATCGGAGCAGTACGCCATGACCTCTCTTGCCAAGCCACTTGAGTCAAGTGCGGAAACTGCGGTTGATCCGGGCGTTGTCGCTTTGGATCTTGCCGAGTGGCAGCGCGTGGAGTTGTTGTGCCTGTGTTTGCTCAGCGCAAAGGAAGGACCGTCGGACACTTTATTGAATGATTTGAAAGACCTTCAGCAACAAGTGGGCGCGATACGCGCCGATGGATTCTGGCTGGCGCTTAATCTGCAGAACGACTTGCTCGCCCAGGATATGCTGGCCTGCATTTTTGCCCCTCATATTTTGCCGCGGGTGGGGTGGCTTTATCAGGACCTGCAAAACAGCAATCAGCCGGCACCAAGCGAAGCGCTGATCGCGTCGCTGCTGGCGCTTCCCGATAATCTTCTTGATCAGGCCCGTAAGACCTTATGGCGGCTGGAACATCTGGGGGTTGTGCATCGTGATCAACCCGATCCCTTTACACCCATTTTTCCAGACCGTCTGTCTCTTTCCCGCCTGATGAACTGGTCTTTGGACGACTGTGCGCCCCCCGGTGCTTACCCGATCAAACGTCGGGCCAAATGGGATGAATTGGTATTACCCCCAGCACAGAAAAACATGTTGCGGGAATTTCTTTACTGGATACAGAAAAAGCATCAGGTGGTTGAGGAGTGGGGCGGTCAGACGACTGGTGGTCCGGTTGCGCTGTTCACCGGACCGTCCGGAACCGGAAAAACCCTGGCGGCCA
This sequence comes from Hahella sp., assembly GCA_050299855.1. GTDB lineage: Bacteria > Pseudomonadota > Gammaproteobacteria > Pseudomonadales > Oleiphilaceae > Hahella. The sequence goes on along the minus strand of JBNKWQ010000050.1, from coordinate 28,485 downwards.
GCGTTATCGCCAGCGAGTTGGACTGGCCATTGTTTCGGGTGGATTTAGCCGCACTGGTCAGTAAATACGTGGGGGAAACCGAGAAAAATATCGGCCGTCTTTTCGATGCCACTCATGGCCGTAAAGTCATCCTCCAGTTTGACGAAGTGGATGCCTTAATGGGCAAACGCGGTGAGTTACGTGAAGCACGGGACCGTTACGCCAATATGGAAGTCAGCTACCTGTTGGCACGTATCGAGGAACACGATGGTCCCTGTGTCCTCACGACCAATCTTCGTAACCAAATTGACAAAGCGTTTTGCCGTCGCTTCCAGATCGTTGTGGAATTTCCGCGGCCGGATATTGAACAACGGGTCGAGCTATGGCACCGCCTACTGCCGCCAAGGGCGCCGCTTGCCGACGACCTGGATTTAACCACGGTGGCCAACGCAGTTAATTTTACCGGTGGCCAGATTCGTAATGCCGCGCTTCATGCCGCCTATCTGGCAGCAGCCAACGATAAACAGTTGGACTGGCAATGCCTGGCCCTGGCGGTGCATCGCGAGCTGGCCAAAGAGCAAAGTCAGGTATCCAACAACCAGCTTGGTGCTCTGGCCGAGTTTATTACCGACGACCTGTTAACCGGGAGTGGCGAGTGAACCTGCAAATTGATCACCTTAACATCGATCTACCGGCCAGCATGGGGGCCCGTCGGTACAGCATTCTCCGGCAGTTGCGGAGCGAACTGGTTCGGCTTGACTGGCCAAAGGGGCAATGGAGCGAGCTTCGCATACCAACTATTTCCGTGTCAGCCCGGCAGACCAATATCAGCATCGCACGGGAAATCGCCCGGCAATTCTATCGCGCAGCGCTGGCGCGCAGTCTCGCTAACAGGGGCGAAGCTGTCCGCCATAGCAAAAATACTGGAGGTCGTCAGTGATTCCGAACGTCACCAAAGGGGCATTAGTGGAGTACGGACTGAGCGTACCGCCATTGATATTGGAATTCGAATTCAATCCCCAATCCCTAAGCCGTACCCGCTCGGTATCAATTACTACCGGCAACGCACCGGGCACCAAGGGCGGATATGACTTTGCCTTTCCCTGGGAGACCAGCCGGGTTGCCCAGGGAGTAAGTGTCGACCCGGAACAGTTCAGTATCGATATTCTGGTAGACGCCACCGACCGTATGGCCGACACCAATCATCCGTCCCATGTGATTGCCAATGAATTCGGCATCGAACCGGATCTGGACACCTTGCGCTCAATGGTGGAACCGAAGACCCAGGGGCCGGGTGGGGTGCAGGTACTGTCCGGCCTGGGGCTGGGTGGCGGTCGGGCGTTCCAGCGGGACGAGTTTCCCTCAGTGCTGCTGCTGGTATGGGGCAGTCATGTGTTGCCGGTTTTCCTCACCAGCGTGCAGGTGGAGGAAGTCGCGCATTTGCCTAACCTGAAACCCTATCGGGCCAATGTAAATCTGAGCTTCCAGGTGATCGAGGGAAATAATCCATTTTATAAAGTTGAAAAAGTACGGCAAGCCGTGGGCGCAGCAATGAACTTCGCTTCAGGGGCGGCGAATGTGTTGAGCAAGGTGTTTGGATAGTTTCAGTCTTTCCAGAGGACAACTGAGAATGTTCCTAAAAAAATCACGCTACAGAAAGGATGCCCGGCCATTTGAACCTCAGGGAGAAGAGGGCGTATTTCGAGGCGTCCGTGCGCGTGCCGTGACGACACTGGAAGGGGTGATTGAGCATGCCATTACGGAAGATGATCGTCTTGATCATCTGGCGCAGCACTACTACAACGACGACCGCCTTTGGTGGCGTATTGTCGATGCCAATCCTCAGTTGCTGTTTGCCGATCAGTTACTGGGGGAAGACTACGTGGGCGAAGTGATTTTAATTCCGAAGGCAAAGGATTGATCCCATGCTTGATTGGCTGGATGACCTGGTTCGCGATCCTTCCTCCTGTGTGGTGAGGATCGACGGTAACGAGATCGATGACCTTTATCCGAACATGGTAGAGGTCAATGCGACCCTCGATCGTCGAGATGCCGCCGAAGCCACTTTGGTGTTTGAAACCCGGCGAATGGAAGACGGATCCTGGAACGTTCATGACGATGACCGTATCCGCCCCTGGAAAACTATTCGGATTGCTGCAACTTTCGGCGACCGCGAGGACGAAATCTTTCAGGGCTATATCCGCCAGGTGAAAGTGGAATTCCCGGAAGAAAAAGGCGCCGCCAAGGTCACCGTAACCTGCCAGGACACCTCCATACTACTGGATCGGAGTCAACGTAATTACCGGTGGGGTGACGAAGTGCCGGTAAGCGATGGCCAGATTGCCACCCAGATATTGTCGGAAGCGGGCCTGAGTTTTCTTGATACGCCCGGTGAAGGCATGAGTGATCTAGTGGTGCAGCAGAATGAAACGGATATCAAATTCCTGGCTAAACGTGCCCGTGAAAGCGCCTACGATGTGTTTTTCCGGGAAGGTCAGTTGTATTTCGGTGCCCCTCGTATGGATCGCAGTCCGCAGCCGACGATATTGATATATGCCGGCACTTCAACCTCCTGCGTGCGTTTCGACCTGGATGATGATGGTCATCACCCCGATGCGGTGATCTATGAAATAGCACCTGACACTGGCAACGAATCCCAGGAAACAACAGTGACTCCGGATTTACCGACACTGGGCAACGAACCGGTCAGCAGTGCCGGTAGCGGCACCGGCGAATTCGCCTGGCGTATAAGCCGGGAAGGCGTGACCAACGATAATCAGGCGCAGCAGCGGGCCCAGGCACAGGCCAATGAAGAGTCGATGAAGATCAAGGCCAGCGGTGAACTGGACGGCGTGATCTATGGTCATGTGCTGTTGCCGGGTGATCCGGTCGGGATCGATGGCGTTGGTGATCGCTATGGCGGCCGCTGGTACGTCACCAAAGTGGAACATCGTTTCGATATGAGTGGTTACAAACAGACCTTTGAAGTACTTCGCAATGCCTACGGCGATGACCTGAACGTTGTCGACAATCCTTTGGCGGCGCTCATGCAATGAGCAAGAGAACCAAGGGTTTCATAGGAAGAACACTAAAAGAGACGTACATAGGAAGAAGTACATAGAAAACTAAAGGCGCAATCAGTAGGAATTTAATTGTATGCCAAATGCCCTTGAACAAACCGTCCGTCAGGCACAGCAGAAGTACTATGGCAAATATCGTGGTTTTGTTGTCGACAACGAAGACCCCGAGCAACGGGGCCGTATCCGGGTACGGGTGCCTTCGGTATTTGGCCAACAGGATACCTTCTGGGCCTTGCCCTGTTCACCTTTTGGTGGACTGGCCGAACAGGGCCTGTTTATGGTCCCGGAAGTGGATGCCCAGGTGTGGATTGAATTTGAGGAGGGCAACAAGGATTTCCCCATATGGGTGGGTGTGTTCTGGCAGCCGTCGGAAGACGTACCCCAGGAGGCCAGGAAAACACCGCCGACCACCCGTTTGATCAAGACCCCGTCAGGCCACGTGCTGCAGTTTGACGACGAATCCGGCGCGGAGAAAGTCCGACTGGCCCATACCGCCGGGGCCGAGTTGAACGTGGATGAAAACGGTACCGTTATTCTCAACGATGCCAACGGTGCCAAGCTAACCCTGGATGCCCAGGGTAACAGCGTCGTCCTGGAAGACAGCAATGGTAATAGCCTGACGATGGATTCAAGCGGCACGGTGATTAAGGACAGCAACGGTAACGAGATTACCATGGCGGCAGGGCAAATTACCGTTAAGGGACAAATGATCACCATCGATGGTAGCCAGGTTGCTGTGGGCGGCGCTGGGGGCGAACCCCTGATTAAGGGCACCAGTTTTTTGACACTGTTCGCCACTCATATGCATACCTGCACTGCGCCGGGATCACCGACATCGCCTCCGATTCCCCAAGGTGAAATGTCGACACTGACCACTAAGACCACAGCAAGTTAGATATACGCAAGCCGTAGTAGACATATGTAACCGTAGTAGGAATCCGTAAAGCTGTTTAGACATTCATAAAGCTTTTTAGACGTACATAAAGCTGTTGCAGACATACTGTTGTAGATATGCAGACAAACTGTTGTAGATAAAAAAGGTACTGTTGTAGATAAAGTACTGTTGTAGATAAAAAGATACAAGGGTTCGCAGTAAGCAGTAGATAACGAATTGAGTCGAAAGCGCCGATGCAGGCACTTAATAACGTTTGGATACGACTATGAGCAAACTCAACCAACCCGTTTACACGGATTTTCCCTTCACCCTTGGGCGCAATGGTGCTGAAACCACCTTGCGTATTCCCCATATCCGCGACCAAATCGAACAGGTGTTGTTTACCGATCCCGGCGAACGTTGGTTTCGGCCGGAATTCGGTGCGGGCATTCGTACCCTGGTGTTTGAGCCCAATGGCTCTCCATTGTGGCAGATCACCAAACAACGTCTGCAATCCAGTCTCTCTGAGGCGCTGGCAGGCGAAGTGTCGCCCCGGGACCTGGAAATTGATGTGCGTGCAGACGAAGATTTCCCTGAACGCCTGATGATCAATATCGCCTACCGTCTTGCAGCTTTGAATTATAGCGAAACCGTCGAGTTTGAAGTCACGGGAGGTGCCTAATGGCAGAGGCGCCGGAACTCATTCTCAGTTATGCCGAAAGCTGCGGTGATTGCGGGCAGCGTAAGGTAGAACTGCCAAAACGACTCCCGCAAATCGGGGATGATTTTGACTGGTTGCTTCGCGACTACGACGGTTTTCGGCTGTTTATGATGGAGGAACTGGCAGGGCGTTTTCCCGAACGGACACGCTGGACCCCCGCCGATATCGAAGTCATTTTTGCCGAAGCGTTGTCGGTGGTGCTCGACCAACTGTCCGATACACTGGACCGGGTTCACACGGAAGCCTATCTAGACTCGGCCAGGCGTCCGGACAGTGTGCGGCGGTTATTATCGCTGATCGGTTACGACGCTGTTCGTCAGCATTATGCCCTCAGTTGGTCCGACCCCAAACTGGTGAAACACCTGCTGGAATTCAAAGGCTATGATATCTCCACCCTGGACTTCGAGCCGGATTTGTCCAGAGCTGCGACCATTCAAAGGTTGCTGGTCTGGCTTGGTGAATTGCCGACTGCGCTGGGGCCTGATCCGGATTTGGGGGATCGTGCCACCGAACAACAGTTCTTGCAATTGCTTAGCTATGATGCCGATAACCTGCGCGAAGCCATGGATCTCGATTTGCCGGTACATCGCCGCTTTGCCACCGGGCAATTGGATAAACGCTGGTATGCCTATCCCCACTTAATGGACGACGCTCGCATGGCAGGGCCAGCTGCGGTACATACCAACTACCGCATGGTTACCCTCGATGATTACAGCGAGCGGGTGGAAGACCATCCTTTGGTGCTGCGTGCTACCAGCAGCAGTCGCTGGACCGGTTCCTGGTCCACCATTGAAATCGTCACGGTACTCAGTGAAAACGGTGAGCTTGATCAGGCGGTGGATGATGTGCTGGTTGGCGACGAGTTGATTGAGATACAAACCCTGGTGGACGACTTTCACTGGGATTACGAACTGCCTTCCGTCGACTGGCATCTGCACCCTAGCTTTCGGGCGGTGATCAAGGCCTATGTGGACCGTTATCGTATCGCCGGCCAGGAAGTCTGGCTACAAGATGCGACCCCCATTGGATTGAATATCAGCCTGTCAGTACGTGTGGCGGATAACTATTTTCAGTCAGAAGTACGCCAGGCGATTGCTCAGGCATTGAGTACAGACCCTGGCGGCTTTTTTGAGCCAGGCAAGCTTGCCTTTGGTGAGGACCTCTATGCCAGCGATCTGATCGAAACATTAATGGCCCTGGATGGCGTGAAAGCAGTGTGCCTCAATCGTTTCAAACGAGTGGGTGACCGTTATCCTGATGAATCCGGCTCCGGCGTTATCAAACTGAATGGTACTGAAATTGCCCGTTGCGACAATGTGGTTGGTAAACCGATGCACGGCTACTGGCGGTTAGCACTCCATGGAGGTCAGCGCGGATGAATGAAAGTAATGACCTGATGCGCTGGAACCGGGCTGGATTGTCCGCGTTGGATTATATTGACGGCAATGCCGCTACCTATCTGGAAGACCTTCGCCTGGCTCTACGCACCCAGTTTGCCGGAGACGACGATGTGCTCAGTTGGCTGGGCGAGGCCGTGACAGACAAAACCCAGAAGGACTGGGAACAGCGGTTGCTGGCACAATATCGTAGCGAGCGCCGGGACTACTCCTGGGAATTACTACGCACCTATGCACGCGCCGTCCATGTTCTGGCGCAGACGGCTGATGCATATGGCAACGAGCGTTATATCCGCACCGCCACCCAGTGGGACAATGTCCGGCGCCTGGTAAATATGCTGGATTACCATCCGGCACCACCAGCCTCGGCGGAAACCCATATCGCATTGTTTGCCAAGGCCAGGGATGCGGCCATTGGCACCGTGAATAAGGGACTCGCCGTCAAGAATCAACCCACTGATGGTAGTGCACCACTAACGTTTGAAACCCTGGAAGATATCGACGTTGACTACCGGCTGAATCAATTACGAGCGGTTGATTACAATCGTTCTAATGACTCGCTAACGGTGCCGGCGGAAAACGGAAGCTTTGACTTTTATATTGACGGTGCTGATGACGACGGCATGCCGGAGGATGTTTCCGTCGGCGATCGTGGTCTAGTCAGTTCCCTCAGCGAAAGCGTTGCCGTCAGTGTTAAGGCCATAGGCGATGATTACATAAGCCTGACAGTGATTGAAGATAGTTATACCGGTGATATCTGGGCGATCAGCGATATCCGTCTGCATCTGGCACCGAGCTGGAACAACGCCCCCAAACTGAATGGTCCTCATGTAGTTGAGGTCGACAAGGCCAACGGTGCGGTGGCTGCCGGCGACGTGTTGGTTTATAAGGTCGGCAGCACCTGGTATCCCCGAAAAGTGATCGCTGTTGAAGGCACAAGAGTACAACTGAGCAGCTCTGTCAGTGGGACCGCTACGCTTTACCGCACCCTGGCCGTTAAACTCCAGGATTACAATTCCATCTACCAGCGTTTTGTCGTTCCTCTGGAGCGGGAAGCTGACACTATCTGGGACCAGAACCTCAGTGCAGTGGCACCCCAATATGAATATGTTGTCGACGCTGATGGCGATACTACCAGTGAACATCTTCTGGCCTATGTATGGGATAGCGACGCGGCAGCGGTTCACTACCTGCCCAAAGATACACCGGCAGCCTTCACGGTCGTGGATAGCAACCCGGCGAAATTACAGTTTGAAGGAAAAGCAGGCGATTTAACCAGCGATGACTGGTTGCTTCTGCAAAACGATGAAGAGGAATGGTTCAGTTATTCTGTGGCGGAAATCGATGAATCCGACGGCGGCTATATCGTTGACACTGTCGACAGTCTTGCAAGCGGTGTCTGGCAGCTGGCTTTGGGACACTTCCCGGACACCTACGCCTACTACGGATATGATGAAAACGATGAGCCTGCTTATCACGATGCGACCGAGACTAATTGTCAGCTTACGCTACTGCTGGATGAGGTGCCTGAATTATTGACCACTGGCCGAAAACTGTGGGTGGTCGGACCGGAAGACTGCGAATTGGTCAGCGTTGGGGATGTGTTGGGGTACGACAGCAGCGCCGGAACCGTCACCGTTTCCGTCAAGCCCAGCTTAAGCGGGTTGGACCTGCCGAAATACGCCACAGGGGTATACGGCAATGTCGTCAAGACCGGCCATGGTGAAACCCGTGCCCTCAACGTATTGGGTAATGGTAACCGGATTACTAAAAACCAGAGTTTTACCTACAGCAAAACTGGTATCGCCTTTGAACAGGATGCTGATTTTGACAGTGGAGTTCGGGCTTCAATAGACCTTCTGGTCGATGGCAGGCGCTGGACCCAGACCGACAACCTCAGGAATGCCGGGGCCACGGATACCAGTTACCAGACGGAGCTCAATGAAGACGGAGAACTGGTGATTATTTTTGGTGACGGTATTCGTGGTCAGCGCCTGCCTACCGGCACCAACAATATTCTGATCCAGGCGCGATTTGGTCATGGGGCTGAAGGTAATCTCGACGCTGAAAGTCTCGACAAATTGAAGCAGCCTCACTATCTGGTCGAGGAGGTGTATCAACCTGCCAATGCTACCGGCGGCGGCGATCTGGAAACCACCGAATCCCTACGCGAGCTGGCGCCGGCCTCCGTGCTGACTCTGGACCGGGCAGTATCTATCAGCGATTTTGGCTATATCGCCCAGCGCCATAGCAGTGTCTGGCAAGCCCGTTCCTTTGCGTTACCAGATACGCCGGGAGCGACCGACAGGGTTGAGGTGGTGCTGGTACCGGTGGGCGGCGGCGAGCTGGGGGAACTCGGCGACACCATGACCGATTATCTGCTGAACCACACTCGCCCCGGTGTACAGGTTATTGTCAGCCGCTATCGGGCTATTTTGTTATTCCTCGATATCACTATTCGCGTTGATACCACCGCTTATGACGGCGATACCGTGGTGCAGCGGGTGAGGGAGGCCTTATATGAGGGTTTCAGCTTGCTAAACGCAAGGCTTGGGGCTTCACTATACCGCTCTCAGGTCTATCAGATGATCGAAGCCGTGGAGGGGGTTGAGAACGTCGATGTACTCATTAATCCTTTTGGTTTCTATGACGAAGACGGCGTCCCCATAGAGCCCGGGGATGTCTATATTGCCGATGATAGTAGCGTGCGCCGCATAACGCCCACCGACAGTCAATTGATTTATCTTAACAGCGATGTACTGGCTCCTGTTATCGCCTGGGAGGTCGCCGATGTCTGATAAGCGTGCTCTACAGTTATATGAAATTCTGCCGGAGTTTATCCGGCTCAAGGACAAGAACAATCATACCCGCAGCTTTCTGGCGGCAGCCGATACCTTGTTGGATCGGCTGTATGTCACCTTACAACAGTACTATGCCGATAACTTTCCTGATCTCCCCCTGGACGACAGTGAACTGGCTGCTCAGGACTGGTTGCTGCCGTACTTTGCTGATTTGCTGGATGCGCGCCTGGTGTCACCACTGGTCGATGGTAAGCGGGCAGAGGTGGCCAGCGCCGTGCGTTGGCGTCAGCGTAAGGGCACCCTTACCGTGGTGGATGAAGTGGCAGAAGGTGTCGGTCAGTGGGAAGTGGTGGTGCAGGAAGGCTGGCGGCGTATGGCGTTAACCCCCCGGCTTGACGAACCGCTGTTACCGGAAAGCTATTTCGGTATTGATACAACTCTGGATGCGGATATTGCCTTCGAGATAGCGAAACATCCCGGACAACCGGCAGCAACGGTGGATTTTCGGCTCGGCTCACGGGCGGTTGCCGATGAAGACAATCATCCGAACAGTCAGGTTAGTACCGTGCGCGGAGAAAGCTATCGTTGGCGTCAGCAGTATGCCCATGGTGTTCCCTGTAATCACCAGCGAATCGGCCTGGATGGTGAATTCCACACGGCCGCTTTTGATGACGTATCCAAACGCACACCGGATTTACGTACCAGCGACTGGCGTGTTGGCCATTACCATCCACGCAAGATCATTCTTCATGTGGTGCAGCCGGAAGGCTTCTTCCAAACCGGTATGCCCAAGGTGCAATGGCATCAGCACTGGCTGGATGACGAAGAACTGCCGAGTGACAGCTTCCTGAAATACGTCACCTTGTATTCCACCCTGGACCAGCAATTGGTCTTTGAAAATCGGGCGTTGGAAGACAGCCCGTTCCGACCCGTGGATGTTCGGGGTGTTTTCAAGCTCGGACAGGTACCGGTTAGCGGTGTCGGTTCAGCTGATGACGGCGCTTTTCACTTTGCCGGCCTGGTGCTGTCGAATCGGGTGGAAATAGACAGCGGAATCGCCAGTTTCGACCGTTGTGCGGCAAAACATGTTGAGGTTCACAGCCGCTTTGACGGAACAGATCCCCGCCATCTTGCCGTACCGGTTATCAATGCCCGGGACAGTTTGTTTCGGGATGTGCAATCTGCCACCAGTTTAACCCGCCTCGAATATTGCACCGTGCTGAAAAAATGCGTTGCTGAAGCGGTGCAAGCCAGTGACTGTATCTTCACCTGTCTGATTCGCAAGGATCTTCCGGCCATTACGGTACCGGAGAATTTGTGTGTCCGATACAGCCGAACATTACCCAAGCAGTTGCCGCCGGACCTGGAGGAACACTATCACAACAGCCGGGCACCACTGTGGTTTTTCGCAGACAAGTTCGGTGACCCGTCCTGTGGGGTAATTCATCCGGCCACAGATGTGGCTATAAGGCACGGCGCCGAGGACGGCACCGAAATGGGGGCATACCACTTTCAGCAGTTGAGTCTTCGATTTGAAGCGGTGAAAGACAAACTCAAGGACTATTTACCGATCGGCTTTGAAGCGGTCGTAACACCTGACGAGTATCTGACCCAGTTACCAGAGTTGTTGTAGATCGACGAGCGCTAGACAGGCGGCAGCCAGATAATAGTCATGCCGTCCAATTGACAGGAAATAGATAAGAGAAAGTGCCATGAAGACACAAATTTCCAGAAACAGCTTCTCACCCGCACAACGTTATTCCGGTGTGTACCAGCAGATGGGGCGGATGATTACCGACGCCGATTGGAACGAGCTGTCGGACCTGGTGAAGTTTCAGTTGGTGGACACCCTGCGCGATATCATCGGCAGCGGCTCTCCCCGGGATCGGGGAATGGTTGTGCCTACTGGCCCGGGAATCTACGCCTTGCGCTGGGGACATTTATATGTCGACGGCGTGCATGCCAAAGTATTACCAAACCCGGATGTATTCACACCGGCCTTTGATTTTTCCCTGCAGGCGGATTTCCCTGCTGCTCCGGCTCTCAGTGTGGGCGAATACCGGCTCTATGCCGATGTCTGGGAGCGTACGATCACGGCACTGGAAGACCCCGGGTTGATCGATCCGGGACTGAAAGGGGCAGACACCTGCACCCGGACTCAGACCATGGCCCAAATTAAGGCCTGTGACACCGCTATCACCATCGACGACATTCAGAATAACGAAACAATCAACCCCAGCATCGGCAATATCGCCATGAATGCTGAGATTCGCCAGGGCCAGACCCTGAAGGACCCTTGTGACCCCTGTGCCGATGAGCTGGCATTGCAGGAATCCGTGGGTAACTATCTGTTCCGCATTGAGGTACACGATCTGGAGTGGTCTGCCGGGCCCGCTCCGGAAATCGTCGCTATCGTCTTCAAATGGTCCAGCGAAAATGGTGCGGAGCAATACGTTGCCGGACAAACGCCACCGGGGTTTGAATCAAGCAAATGGTGCTACGAATTCTTTTCAGGGCCGAATGATAACCCTGATCTGAACATGACCACCGAAAAGCATCTGGGCCACCACCTGTTTAGCGGTTTCACTCCGACTCATGGCGAATTGTACGACGGCTACCCTGCCACTGAGCCTGCCGGTTTACCTTTGGTCAGACGCTGGGATGGTTTTGTCCGCCTGGAGCAGTCCGGGGGAATCTGGAGTCTTGACACCGGGGCCGACCGCGGCCGTGCTATCAGTAACAGTTACAGTGACACCGATCATGCCTTCATCGACCTGGCCGGTCCCATCACGATTAACCTTAATACTCTAGTGGTGAATTTTGACCTGTCTGATCCCATTGCCCTGGCTGGAGACTACTGGCAGGCCGTGGTGCGCCAGGCAATTCATACTGCCGGATCGCAGTTACTTGATGAAGCCCGGCCGTCTGGCATAAAACACCACTATTTCGTGCTGGGCAGGGTGCAGGTTGACGCCGGTGGAGCCATTACCAGTTTCATCCCGGAACGGGCTGATATCTGCACACCTTTCGATTTTCCCCCGCTGACCGATATTCGCGCCAGGGATGTGTGCTACAACAATAATGCCTGCGAAATGCCGGATGTTCGTACGGTACAGGACGCCATCGACCATCTATGCCGGGAACGGGATTTACGCTGGCACAACAAGCATTTGCACGGAATGGGTGTAGTCTGTGGCCTGAGGGTGTTATGTGGGCCTGACACGCAACCCCCGGATGACGGCGGAGAACCCACCCGTCGTCTGGTAACGGTGACCGACGGCTATGCCATCGCCTGTGAAGGCGACGACATGGTATTGGATTTGCCCCGGAACAAGGACATCATCGACGCCATTGCCGAGCTGGAAGCCGAGACCGGCGAGCAGATACTGGATGACGACGGAAACGCCACCGTGTGCCTCTATATTGAACTGGACGGAAGCGGCGAACCGGTCCTGAAAATCGCTGAACATGATGCTTCACAAAATAAGAACAGCTGGCTGGACGGTACTATCTGGATGGACTTCTACGAAACCTGCATCAAGGATTTGTGGGAAGACATTATGGATGAACTGGGCGAACTGAATGCTGACGACATCAATAAAGCCGAAGCCGAGAACGGCGAGCTGATCTCCACACAGCGCAAAAAGCTGGTGACGCTGGTTAACCTGTTGGCTTACCTGTTTTACCAGCCTCACGGTCACTATGTTTTCACTTCACATAAAGAGCATATCATTCTGCGCGACTTCTACCTGCATTTGCGCGAATTACTGCAAAGCAAGACCTTTTGCGGAATGTATAAGGGACAGGATTTTCCCGATTACCCGTTTGCACCTGACATCGGCATGACCACCTACTTCGGCAAGAATCATCACGAACGGTTGGCCGTACATCCTGAAGGTCGATTTTTACTGAGTTATCAGGGTGCTGATACTACCATTAACGTCTACGACTCCCAGAGTGAGACCCTGGTAGCAGTCACTGAAGTGCCGTCCGGGCAGGGTGGTTCAGTGACCGCGCTGACGTTTTCCAATGACGGCAAACTGGTTTTCGCCGCAGTTGACCTCAATGGCACGGACTCAATTCTGAGCCGCGGACGCCTGGAAGAAGGCAAGATCGCCTGGGAAAGCAGCGCTGTGCTCTGTAATGTCCGGGTCGCAGATTTGCGCTTTGACCGTCAGGTCGACAACACCCTTTACATGGTAGGCTTCTACGAAGGTTTATACGTGCTTGACGTCAGCAGCATCTTCGGTGAAGAGAAAGTGGTGCCGACCCCAAGCATTACATTTAATGCCGTGGGGCAGGTCGCCTATGATTTCAATTCAGGGGTTATTTTCGCCACTGCCGCCAGCGGCGACAATGAAAAGCCGAGTTTTTACGACCGTATCGCCTATGTAAAACTTTCTGAAGCAGCTGGCAATGCTGATGGCACGCCTGTGCCTGCCAAGGAATTCCAGTTATTCGGGGCCGACGGCAATAGCGCGACCGGCGAGGACGATATCGCCGTTAAACAGGGCACGGAGAACGGGACGAATGAATTGTACGTCGTAATCGACGGAAAACTCGGCAATAAAAGCCTGGTGCTTTACAACTCGCCTCATCTCGCCACCACGCCGGCGCCGGCTTCCCGTTATGATCAATTACCGGACACGGAAATCCGTCTTGCCTATCACGAACCAATTCAGCGGCTGGTAGTATCACTGGAAGACCAGTTCCGGCTGCAATTGTTTGAGCAGACCCGACTGGCTGTGGACCGCATTCCGGTTCAGCTTATGCCTTCCGATGTAGTGGTTAACCCCAAAGACGGCACTGTCTACGCGCTGAACTATGCAGGTAATACAGTGTCGGCGATACCCCAGAACCGGCTGAATGTTACCAGTGCCTTCAATGAGCAACTGTCAGAGTACCGGTATGCAGTGTTACTCGCCTTTTTGGCACTGTTCGGCAATCTGCTGCAAAACCTCAAGGACTGTTTCTGCAACCTGCTGTTGATCAAGTGTCCGGAATGCGAAGACGACAAAGTCTGGTTAGCGACTATCACCGTCCAGGACAGCGAAGTCTATAAAATCTGCAATATCGGCAAACGTAAGGAGCTGTGGACAATACCGAAACTGGGCTATTGGACGTCTATCTTCCCAATTTTGCCGTTCTTTAAAGAAGGCATCGCCAAAATATGTTGTGCGATTATCCCCAACATCTTTGCTGCCCAACTGGAGAAATACGAGCAGAGCCAGAATGCGGTAGCTCCGGTGAAAGGCAAAACCTACAAGCAGATGGTCAAAAAAACCAAGCGCACCGACACCAAGGTCCTGTGGCGGGAAAATACCAAGGACGTCGGCCTTACCTCCAGGATCGCCGGGGACCGGATTCTTTATGACCAGAGCTACACCCAAACTGACGCGCTCAGCAAACAGCAGCTACGCAATATGCAGACCCCGGAAGCCGTGCAGCAGATGGAGCAAAAGGGGATGCAGGTGGAAGTCAAAGAATACCGGGCAGACGAGGCCGGGGATGCTTTGCAGAAGTACCAGGAAACACCGAAAGCAATTCCCGCCGGCAGCCGGGTGACGGTCTATCAGGATAAGGGACGGGTGTTGTTTTATGCGGCCGAACCGTTCGATAGCAAAGCCGTCGTGGTTGACGACAGTAAACTGAAAGAGTTTGAAACTCGTAAGCAGGCACTGGCGGATATGGAAGATATCAACACCAGTATTGCCCGTGCGGAATCACGCAAGCAGGCGGTGCAGGAATTGGCAACGGTGCAAAACCAGTTAACCGATCTGAATGCAGAGAAGGTCCAAGCCGAAGAAGACGTTGCCGTCTTGAAGGAACAACTCAGTTCGCTGAAGACGGAACGGGAAAAGGTTCAACTGGATATGATATCGATGCAGGAAGGGATTACCGCACTCAATACTAATCTGCAAGAGATGAAAGTTGAAATCACCAAGGAACGTCCTGTGAAGGAAATCACCTCTGTAGATGCGGGTACCCAGGTGCTGTTGAGAGAGGAGGGTATTCTCACCATCAACGATCTGGCGAATGCAGATGTGACCAAACTGACTGCCAGTGGCGTTGATGCAAGCAAAGCCAGAATCATGGTCAGCGAAGCTCAGGATAAGCTCCGTATCATAAAGTAAGTCAATCATCATCCGGTCGAGGAAAGCTTATGCGGTTGCGGGTAAAAGGCAGAGGGCATCGAGCAGGTCATAGTGGCACTAACGCCGCGGGGCTGAGTTATGCCGGGTTGTCTCACCACCGTCAGGCTCCTGCGGTATCGGAAACCCTTGGATTGTCCGATGGGCCGGTGACGGTGGCCCCTGTTACCCAGGGTGGACAGGGTCTACCTTCTCACAGCCAGCATTTTTTTGGGCAGTACATGGGCGCCGATTTCAGCAATGTGCGTGTGCATCACGATACTCATTCAGATGCTCAAGCCCGGGGTATTGGGGCCAGTGCTTTTACTTATCAAAATCATATCTATTTCAGGCGCAATGCCTATCAACCCAACACCCTGCATGGCCGTCGAGTCCTGGCCCATGAACTGACTCACACCCGCCAGCAAACAGGTAACAATGTCCATCGTCTATGCGACCCTGCGGTATTGAATTCGCGCACGGAACCGGTGTTTTTCCCTCACGATGCGACGTTGTTGAGTGTTTATCAGGGCGTTGCTTCCATGGGGAAATCACCAGCCAAATCTGATGCCGTGGGCCTGGTACAACAAGCTCTGGTGGATATGGGATTCGATATTGGCAATTGGGGGCCACGCAAGGATGGGGTTGACCAGTTATATGGATCTGATACTGCCGGCGGTGTCAGCGCCTTTCAAACCAGCGAATCCATCACCGCCAGAGGGGTGATTGATCAGGATACTTTGAAATGTCTTGACGAAGTTCGTTCAAAAATGACGGTTCCCAAGCGTCAGCAGGGAACGGTGCCGCCAAAGGAATTCCAGGTAAATGAGGCCCAACAAGGCGGCCGGGACCAAGATTTGTTTTTCGATCGTGGCAGTGCGGTGGTGAATGTTGAATCAGTTTTCAAGATCTGGCGTGTCAGTGACGCACAGAAAGGCTGCCAGTTGACTCTGGAAGGCTATATCAGCGAAGACGAGAAAACTGAATTCGGTGAAAAATTGGCCAGTGATCGTATTAAGGCGGTAGACAGCTGGTTTACATTATTGGGACACCAAAATCCCGGCGTCTGTAACCCCGCCGACTCACCGGCGAGAGTGCTGAAACCACTGCCCAATGTCAGCATTGGCGTCAACGCCTACCGCAAGCGTCGCAAGGTGGAAGTTGTGCCTAAGGGCAAAGCCTCCACCACCGCACCCTGTCCACCCGGTGCCGCCCAAACCCAACCCCTGGACCCTGCGACAGAAGCGCCTGTATTGAAGAAGTCCCTGGATAACGCCCGGGATTTTGCAGACGCGGCAATCGCCAAGCTAGTGAGTGGTAATGCCGATGGCGACAATGCCCTGAAAGCTTATTTCGGCAGCACCATACACCGGAAAAAAGTACGTAAAAACCTGACGACCTGGCGTAACCATGTGGATGGCACTATGCGTAGCAGAAATCAAAAAGGCACAGATTGCCTGAGTTCCTGCCGCACGGCGATTGCCTTCAACAGCGGCACGGGATCTACAGCAATGATGACCCTGTGTAAAAAATACTTCCTGGCCAATTTTAATATTCCCCAGGAACTCAGCACTGCCGATCAGAAACAGGCGTTTGTGGTGCTCCACGAAGCTGGGCACGGCTCTATCGGCACCTCCGATTTCGGCTACGGACACCGGCGTTTGGTAGAGTTCCTGGCGGGTAATCCTAAGCTGGCTCTGAATAATACCGACAGCTATACGCGACTGGTGTTCTGTCTGTCCGGACATAGCGCCTTTTGCGCTCCTCGTAAACCCACTGGCGATACCATTGATACGACCCAGATCACCACGACTGCCGACCAGGAGGAAGTACGCCGGGGCCTCGCCTGGCTGGAAAGCTGGCTGCAGTGGGTAGGGCAGGATGTGTCCGGTGCCTATAGTGTCATTAACAAAAGTCGCCAGTCTGGCAAATGGACCAACAGCTATTACCACGAAGATGTGTTTATTCCGTTCACCAAATTATTTGATCTGAATCGCCCGGATAAATCCGCATTGCCTACCTTTGCTGAGCAAACCTATATGGCAGCGGTGGTCGATCGGTACCTGCTGATGCGTAAAGCCGCCGCCGAAGGAGTGGATGTCAAACTTGACCCGGTAATGCGCTGGGAAAGTGGGTCGCCGGGACCGAGAAAACAACTGTTTGTCGATAGCCTCTATTTAAAACTCACCAGTGACCGAAAGCGGGTGGAGCGTCTTCTGCCGCTGATAATTTCAGCTACCGGCAGCATTGATAGCACGATGCGTGGCAAGTACGAGAATTTCACCAAGAAAGATGTGCGTGATAACTGGGGAAACAATCCTTGAGGAATTCATAAGAATGGTCGCCTCACATCAATTTTAAACGCACGGATACTTTTTTGTACCTCAATATAAATCCGTGCCGCGATATAAATCCGTGCCTCGATATAAAAAGGAGAGGCCTATGCAAATGTCACTGAGATACTGTACCGGTAAACGGAAACATCGCTGTGCAGCCCAGCGCATGCGTACACCGATTTACCAACAGAGCATTGCGGTGCGCGATACTCTTAACGAAACCTTTAACGAACAGGGTAATAGGGGGCAGGGTTTGAACGTGCTGGCTCCCATCCAGAGCTCCATTAAGAAGAACAACACCCAAACCAGTGATTCAACTGGTGGCTATGGAACCCTCAGTCGGCGTTCGTCACTACCGGCCAACTTGCATTCTGCACCGGCCAATCCAACGGCGGTGGTCAATATTGCCGATGGTCGTGCGCAGGCGTTCTTGGATTCCGCCGGTGTTTTGACCACTCTGGCCAGCTTCGGGCTTAGCCAAAGCATCAACATGGCGGGCAATCGCACGTTAGGGGCCTACCTCAGTCGCTTTGACAGACCAGAGCAAGTAGGTCGGCGTTATCGCAATCGCTTTAGCGGCCGTACTTACGCCAGTGAGAACGATGCCCAGGCCCATGAGCTGGATTCGTTGTCCAGCCGCTACCAACGAATGAGCAACTATTTAAATGCGGGCATCCGTTATATCAGTAACAGCACGACACGCACACGCATTGGTCGCTGTCGGGATCGCTGCAGTGCACATCCCGGTTGGGTGGCCTGGTCCTGTGATGATCGCCGTGGCCACGCCATTGCGCTTTGCCCATCCTATTGGAGCCTGGCGGGGGGAGATAGCCAGCGTGCAGTAGCGATCGTTCATGAACTGGTGCATTTACGATTGCAGTTACGGCGCCACAACGCAGGTAATCAGCGGCAGAGAGGGCGAAATCCTGAATGCTATGCCAGCTTCGTCGCTGACATCTTTGGAATCACACCTTTCGATGGGCAGTGCCCACCGGTTTAGGATGAATTGAATAGGCCTTAACAGACGTAATGGAACGCACCCTCGTACATGTACAACGTAAGACTGCCACATCTGGTCGGGGTACTCGTACGTCTCAAAAGCCGGTCCGTAAGCAGAGTAACACTGTACTGCATCTTATTCGTGGCAACGAACAAAGCACCGATACTGCCGCAAACGCTTCTGCGGTAACTGCAATTTTTCGTACTTCGGAAGAGCCGGCGGTCCTGAGTCGGGCACCGGAAAATACTGTTTGTGTCAGTAAACCGGATGATCCCCTGGAGCAGCAGGCAGACAGTGTCGCTGATGCGGTAGTACTGAATCGCATGTGTGCTGAATGTGAGGAGGAGGCCGAAAATGACACACTGCAAACCAAACCTGAGCCTGTTTTTCGGCAGGAAGATTCTGAAGAAGAGGAAGAACTTCAGGCAAAAGCAGAGGAGTTAGAGGAAAGCGAGGACGAATTACAGCGACTGTGCAGTACTTGCGAAGAAGACCCCCTAAAGGAAGATGAAGAATCGGTACAGCGGATGTGCGCCACCTGTGAGGAAGAGCAGGAGACGGAAGAACTGCAACCCAAGGCCGATCAGGTCGCAATCAGTTCACCAGATGATCCGCTTGAGAAACAGGCGGATCGGGTGGCCGATCAGGTGGTGCAAAGCAAAACGGATCAGCTATTCCGAGTTGCCGATCCCGCTGAAGAAGATGAAGAAATGCAGCGTCAGTGTGACGACTGCGAAGATAGCGACCTGCAGCGTAAAATTCAAACCCATACCGCAGCCGACAATACCCGACCGGGATTATGGCAACGTATAAAAAGCACTTTCCGCAGCGGTCGCAAACTCCCGGGCAAAGTGGCGGGGTTTTTCAGTCGTCATATCGGCTACGACTTTTCCAATGTCACCATCCATACCAGTGATGCCGCCGGAGCCACAGCCCGAGCCATTCATGCCCGAGCCTTCACCTATCGCGACCATGTGGTTTTCGCTCCTAATGAGTACCAACCGGATACCCATGAGGGACGTCATCTGCTTGCGCATGAACTCACCCATGTCGTCCAACAGGGCGCTGCATTGCCCCTGGCTGGCGCAGGGCAATCCACAGATTCTGGTCACAGTCAAAATACCGGCGGCGTGCTGAATGCCGCAGGGCTACAGAGAGCCGGGCATCGCCAAACTGTCCAGCGGGACATTCTGGATGATGTCGGCGACCTCGCCGGGGACGTCTGGGATACAGGTACCGGTCTTGCCAGTGACGCGGTGGATGTGGTCGGCGACGCCGTTGAAGGAGCCGTCGCTCTGGGTGCTGACGCAATTTGGGCAATAGTGGAAAGAATTGCCCCTCAGGCTTTGTTGAATCTCTTCAATGAAGTCCGTGAGAAAGGCTTTTTCGGCTATATCAAGGAAAAAGTCAGCGAAGCGACAGATGCCATTTTCGGCGGGCTGTCCAACCAGAGTGGCGTCATCGGCACAGTGTTGCAAACCTTTGGTCGCCTGGTGGGCTCGGCGGCCGCTATTCTTGCCGGGCTGGCCCAGGGGAACTGTGAACCCTTATTCGCGGCATTACGACAGATGCGGGATATGGTCACAGAGCTGGCCAATGATGCCTGGACAGCGATCACTGATTTCTTCCGGCCCATCGGCGAATTCTTTTCCGATTTGTGGAGTCGTTTTGGGGCTCCCGTGGTTGAGTGGCTGCAGGAAGTGGCCGGAGAAACCTGGGACTTTATCTCCGGCCTCGGTCACCAGATATGGGAGTGGACAAGACCCGTTATCGATGCCATCAGAACCGTGGTGTCCGATGCCTGGAATTGGATCAAGGACCAGCTCGGGATATCGGGGGGTGAGGGCAACAATGAAGGCGGATTGGTCCAGTGGATTCAGGGCCAGGCTCAATCCGCCTGGAATGCCATCAAGACTGAATTGGCGCCGGTCATTGAACCTATTCAGCAAGTGATTACCAAAGTTCAGGAAGTGCTGCCCCTGGATGCGATTCTGAACTTCCGCGAAACTGTTAATGGGTGGCTACAGCAGGTAGCGGAAACTGCTCGCAATATGGACACCGGTGAGGGTGGCGATGTTGCCGAGAACCAGGACAGTCTGCGGGCGATACTACCTGCAATTTTGGAGAGTATTCAGAGCTTCCGCACGAGTCTTGTCGATACTGGCAGTTGGGTGGCAGAAAAAATCGGTGGCGCGGTGGATACCGGCAAACAGTTTATCGCTGCCATTGCCGCCTCTCCCTTGGTCAGTGGTCTGCGAGCCGCGTTTGACTGGCTCAGTACCGGCTTGGATAACCTCGGATCCTGGGCGCGGCAGACCGTGCAGGGGTTGTTCACTACCATTGGCAACGGGCTGGTGTGGTTATCGCAGTTTATTGAGCCGGTACTTAATGCACTGCGTCGTATTATCGAAGTTATTGGCAATTTACTTGGTCGCCTACCTGACTTTTTGCTTGGGCCGATTTGGTGGGTACTTCCTGACTGTATCAAAAATCCGATAAAAAACTTTTTCGTGGAACAGATTCTCAGCCGTATCCCGTTGTTCCAGCAACTGGTCGCAGCAGGGGATATCTGGCAACGGGTTCAAGCCACTGCACTGGCGATCTTGCGGCAGATTTTTGTAGACGGTGATCTGTTCGGCGCTGCCTGGCGTTTCTTCCGGGAAATGTTGGGGCTGATTGGCATTCCCGCGCAACTGTTGGTTCAGATTGTGGCTAACGCTGCTCAGGCTTTCTCGGATATCCTGATGGATCCGATCGGATTTCTCGGTAATCTGCTGCGGTCTATGTGGCAGGGGGCTACCCAGTTTTTCGGCAATATATTCACCCACTTGTTCGGGGGAATCACTGGCTGGCTATTTGGACAAATCGAAGAAGCAGGTCTGACGCCACCTGATATTACCAGCTTCCGTTCGGTACTGGGTTTTGCGTTTGACTTGCTTGGACTGACCTTGGAAAACATCTGGCGCATTCTGGCCGAGCATGTTGGGCAACCAATGGTGGAACGTATTCGCGGAGCGATTGAGTTTGCCTCCGGCGCCTGGGAGTTCATCCAGGTAGCGGTCACTGAAGGCTTACCCGGATTGTGGCGGATGATCCAGGAGCGCATTTCCGATCTTTGGAATATTGTGCTCGACAGCGTAGTTGGCTGGGTAAACACGGCCATCATTGCGACCGGTACTCGCTGGTTGTTGTCTTTGCTGGATGCTACCGGTATTACCCCCGTGATTAACTCGCTGATCGCCATTTACCGTGCCATTGAATCTTTCGCCCAATACATCAGGGAAATGCTGGAAATCGTTAATTCCGTGGTAGCGGGCATCGCCGAAATCGCCCAGGGGATGATCCAAACCGCAGCAGATTACCTGGAAACTACCATGGCGGATGCCATTCCCATTGTGGTCGGTTTCCTGGCAAACCAATTCGGACTGGGTCGTCTGGGCGAACGGGTGCGAGAGTTGGTTGAAAGCATCCGGGAACGAGTGAACGGCGCCCTGGACTGGATTATCGGTAATGCCGTGCGGGTTGGCCGGGGCTTCCTTGACATGGTGCGTTCCGGAGTGGCGGCAGTACGACACTGGTGGGATAACCGTAAGTCTTTCCGGGATTCTGAAGGCGCCTCCCATGAGCTGTATTTCCAGAGTGAGCGCGGCGATTTGATTGTCGAAAGCACGCCGACACCGGTAGGTACCTTCCTTAATGGCCTGGTCATTCCGGAAGAAGATCCCGCGAGAGTACAAAAGGAAAATCACAAAACCCAGGCACAACGGGCTCATCAGGAT
The DNA here is from genome assembly GCA_050299855.1 of Hahella sp. Taxonomy (GTDB): domain Bacteria; phylum Pseudomonadota; class Gammaproteobacteria; order Pseudomonadales; family Oleiphilaceae; genus Hahella. The sequence continues at coordinate 6,387 of JBNKWQ010000050.1, read as the reverse complement.
ATCTCCCGGATTAAACAGGATCTCTCGCGCCAGGCCGAAGGCGCTGACACCAGCGACCTGCAAAGCCAACTCAATCAGAAAATGGATGAACTGGCCACCCATCTAACACCTTTGCTGGGCGGCGCAGGGGACAGTGGCGGCCGCCTTCCAAATCCGCTGACCCTGGCAACTCTCAACGACGCTCCTGTGGCGACACCACGATCACCTGAAGAGGAACAAATTGACCTTAACGGCGGGCGACAGTTGGTTATGCTGGCCATGGAAACTGTGGACGGCAGCCAAGAGCTTTCCACCTATTTTGACCGCATCCGTACCCGCTTGGCCCTGGCAGAAGTCGGCTTCCAACGTAACGGTGACAATTACAATATCAAACTGCGCGCGACCCGTGAGCAGACAGTTGATGTGAATGTTGCCATACGCGGAACCACACCCGGTATCGATGTGAGCTCTCAAATCACCCATACCACCGGTACCGCCGCGGGCGATACTGTGGGTATCAGTATGGAAGCTGACCCGGTGGGTATGGATAAGATTAACGCGGGCAGTGAACCCAGAGAATCCGCTCTGCGGGTGGTCATGAGCCAAGTGGTAACCAACCCCAGGCGCAACAGTCAATCAAAATATATCAAGGGTCATTTGCTCAATCACAACATCGGCGGACCCGGTGACAACACCAATATGTATCCTATTACCGGAGCAGCGAACAGCACCCATCACTCCCGGGTCGAAAGCCGGGTGAAAGGCTGGGTCGACCACCAATATTGGGTGTTTTACAGCGTGCAGGTACGCAGCATCACCGAATCTATTACCCATCCCAACACCAAACACCCGGACAACTACATAAACTCCACTTTCCACTGTGAAGCCCACATCAAGAATGCTGATGGAAGTGAACGGGATGCCTTTAACGACAATATTGTCTCGACGTACGTGAAACAGGAAGTGGATGAAGAAGGTGAAGCCGTACCGGAAGCAGTTGTGCTGGAACTTGATACAGATGTACGGGGAGCGCTCAGTGGGCTGCAGTCGGGTAGCCGAACCGTTGCCGCAATTGGAGCTGCTGCAGATCGCTACAACAGTACGGCATCAAGCAGAGTGGGCCTGGGGCCCGAGCGAATTCGTGTGATGTTGGATGCGTTCGACGCCACCGGTAACCTGGCAGTCTGGCCGGAGAATAAACGTAGTTCGTTGACCTACATAAATAACCGGGCTGGCGATATCCGTGCGATTTTGACTAGTCCTCAGACAACTGAGTGAAGGTTTGAAGAAAGAACAACACATCATAAGGTGACACCACCGGAGGAAAATTAAATGTCTTGGTTTAGTAAACTATTCAGTGCAGTCGGCGTGGATCTGGCACAAACCGTTGGAAACGTTATCGATGAGCTGGTCACCAGCGATGAAGAGATGGCGCTTACCCAGAACCAAAAACTGAAAATAAAAACAGCCTATGAAGTGCAGATTCGGGAAATGCTGGTGAAGCTGGATCGCCAGCAGGCCGAGCATGAAGAAAACCTTGAAAGGGAATTAACCGAGCGCTTGAAGCTGGATATGAAAAGCGACTCCTGGCTATCCAAGAATGTACGACCAATGGCGTTGATATTTATGACTCTGGTAGTCTCGCTGATCGCCGTATTCTCAATTTTTGACAGTACAATTTCCGCCATTCAAGTGGAAACGTTGAAAGAATGGCAACCATTTTTCACCAACCTGATGATGGTGATTTACGGTTTCTACTTTGGCTCCCGTGGCCTTGAGAAAATCCAGAAAATACGTTCTTCCGGGGCGGCAGAAACAGAAAAGGCCAAACGCAGATTAAGTAATATCGAACTCGAGCCTAAAGGGTAGCGTTATGCAAAAGGGCAGAGTGAAATCAACAACTGGATTAAACCTTCGCGACAAACCCAATGGCGAAAAAACCGGAATTCTGGGTTTTAACGAAGAGTTCTCCCTTGTAGACCAGGTAACTTTCTATCGCATTAAAACCCTCGATGGTAGAGTTGGTTATGTGCATGGTGATTACGTCGAGAAGGTACCTACAATGCTGGATATTCCCGGAGACGTGGAACTGCGCGATGAAGCCGAGGGTGAGTTCAGCCCGGAATTTAAGTCGGTTATCTTCAGTGATCCCCATTTCATAGGTGATACTTTGACGGCTGATCAGGATTTTGTGCCGGGATTAAAACGTCTGGCTACCTATGCAGACCAGTGTCATCTAAAAATATGGGTCACTTCATCGTTACGGGCATTAAACAATCAAGTACGTGGAGCCATCGTAAAACCCGCAACTAATAGCTGTCATCATATTGGCCACGCTATCGATATGAATCTATTTCACGACGGTACTCTCTATAATTCGAAAAAACTGGTTAAGGAGAACCATATAAATCTGCCGGAAGATGTCAGACAGTTTTTCAAATTGGTCAGAGCCGATGACAAGCTGCGTTGGGGGGGCGACTTCGGCACTCCCGATCCCGTGCATATCGACGATAATTTTTTCCATAAGCAACGACTGTTTTTCAAGGCGAAGCTGGATAGCAGGGTAATACAGGCGAATACGTGAGTTGGTACCGAGGAAACACCGTTGAACTGTTTTTGGGAAATATGCTAGTTGTTTGAGCTGCGGCTTATTATGCTATTTAACATAATATATATTATGCGTAGTTGCCAATATCTCCGCTGCTATCTATTTATTCTTCTTGGACGTCCACTTCTTTTCCCGGGACGACGATTTCAGGATAAAAGACATAGTCTCCTCCGCCTGCCGAGTGATGACAGTAAATACACCCCCCACTGGACTCCCAGGTATCTCCTTTTATTAGACGTCCAGCGAGTAAAACTTTACGGCCGTTAATCAAGGCATTGAATAGTGATCCGTCCGCCTGATACTTAGCCCAAAACCAGTTCTGATTCAGATCGTCGTAATGCTGTTCTCTCTGATACATCACGGTAATGGAACTCAGGTATCTAGCCCGATCCTTCTCCACGGATTCCACCGACACACCTTCTCCGTCGTAATTCTTCTTCACTACAACGAATCCCTGATGGTTTTCTACGCTGACCATCTGGTCGAATATTTCAAGAATCATCCCATGAGGCTTAGCTCCACCGAAAAACGGTTTCCCGGGCATGGCATTCACGTCAACTATTCCCTGAGCGGCCAGTGAATTCCATAACAGGCCTGCATATTGGACATCGCTTAAAGTTCCATAGTCCGAATCAGATGGCAAATACCCGTTCGGGTCTTCCACTGGATATCGAATATTTTCTCCCAGGCCAGTAGGACTTCCCGGCACCTGACACGCAGCAATAAAAACTGAGCTCAAAAGGATAGAACGCCAGATAAAATTCATTTGATATTCCCCCTGAAGAAGCATGCCCCATTGGGGAGTGCTTCTTCAATCAGGATCGGTCAGGTGTTGCAACTACTGGATTTATTCGTACATTCCATGATTAAAGACGTAGTCACCGCCTGGAGCCGCTTTGTGGCAAGCAATACACCCTTTGTCCATACCTTTTGCTACCCGACCGGCAAGCTTCATCTTCTTCGGATTAACATCAAGTTGTCCGTCAGGTAGGAACTTGGCCCAGAACCAGTCTTTGTTTTCAGGGTCATACCCTGGGCGTTTGAACATTACTGTAATGGCTTTCAAATAACGGCTTGGGTCATTCGCAACGGCCTCTTTACTCACGCCTTCCCCACCATAGTTTCTTTTGACAATGGCAACACCGGTATCACCATTGGGACCAGCAGAATTGTTATGGACTGTGACTTTGGTTTCTATGGTCTCCAGTATCTTTCCATGGGGCGCTTGTCCATCATAAGGTACTGTTCGAATTTCCTTCGGGTCAGTAAGATTGGCTCTTTCCATGGCATTCCATAGACTTCTAGCATAGGACACATCGTCCTTTTCACCAAAGGGTGCAGCATGGACAGAGAGCGGAAGAATAAGTGCAATCAGAATCGGCAGGACATAACGCATAGTCGTTCCTCCAATGATTAACTGTATTGTTGATGTGATGCACGTGCATGTAGCTAAAAGACAGCCAACATCCAATTTAGTTCAAAAAACAATCACCCGCCCTACTCGGCGTGAATTATCGACACACTCTTTCTAACGAACCGCCAGCGGCAGAGGAACCCCCTCTCCGAAAATTCGGAAATATCCGCGTTAGTTAAATTGTGCTTCTATGATAATTTTCTGTGCTTCGAATTATGGTCGGCTCTCCCTGATTCGGACTGCTGAGGCCAAGCGCGCCTTCGAGATAATGATGACGATGGGGATACTTGGATGCTTGCCTCACATACTCATACTTTGATTTGAAGGTGGAGAATCTATAACTCCAACGTTGTGATTGAAGCCTGTGAGCAGGGGCTTGGCGTCGCTTACATGCCCAAAAGTACGTTTAACAATGCCATTAAGAACGGCCGGCGTGTTCCTGTACTCGAATCCTTTTGGAGCAAGGGAACTAGCAGTTGGATTGTGTATCAAAACCGCCAGTTCCTGTCTCTGCGTGTTCGATTGGCAATTGATTATCTGATTGAATATTTTGCCGCTGGGAAGAATAAAGGATTAGTAGGTCCGGATAAAACCTTCCCTAGGCGGCCATCCCGAATCTTGGAAAATTAGGGTCAGATTGAAGCTCCCCTCCCCGCTACGAATGTGAAACAGCTACTGAAAGAGGGACCGGTTAATACCGACCCCTTTCTCGAAACTCCTAAAGTAGGCGTTGGACAATCGGACAGTTGATAATGATGCCGGTTGACCCATAGGGGTTACCACCTGGGCCGGTGATGAAACCGCGTTCTACCATACCAAGAATTTGAAATTCTTCTTTCAATCTTGAGCGATAGCCCGCATCGATGGCCTCCTGTGTCCACTCGCCCAGGTTCAGATCCCACAGGGGACTGTAATCCGTGGCAATTGTCGGTATGCCGCCGAGCACGTTCAATGGTCCACCTTCGCCTACGATGGCACTGTTAAAGCCCTGACGTTGCGGATTGACTTCAGCAAACTCATTGGTAGGCCCGTTGGTGAAACCAAAGATCCGTTCAATGGAACTGAACAGGGAATCATCCCGCCCAACCGGGATGTTGGCCAGCGCAGGTGCGAAAACAGCACCTTCGAGCGACGCTGCGATTTCGGCGGAGGCATCGGTAGAGATATAGAGAATAGGCCGACCAAAGCTAAATCCGTTTGTGAGACTGATCGTAACCGTGCCGGCTGCTCCGCCATCACCCGGACATATGGCGACGACGCTGTCATGTAGCTTAGTTAACGCATCCGCTTTTTGAGCGTCAGGAATACCGTCGCAATACGAATTCAGTTCTGCGGCTGTGGTACCGAAAGACACTGTCGGTGCATTGTAGATATGACGGCCGGCGTTGTCGATTTGCACCAGTGGGCTATAAAAACCATCAGGATCACCGTTGTCAGCGCCCACCGCACCGGGCTGAAAGGTTATTTGCGTTAGCAGATTGCTGGTTCCCGCCGTGTCCGTCGAGGCAGACGAAACCGATCGCACAGGTGAGAAATCCACAGGTCCGCCGCTTACAACCAAGACACCATCCTTATCGTAGTAGCCGCTTCGAACACTGTTCGACATGACCATACTTTGCATGCCTTCCGGCAGTTCTGAGAACAGAAGTTTGGCGCTGAAGTTCAAGCCAAGGGCCTCGGCGTTTTCCTTGTCTGAGGTATCGGTCACGATGTACCAGAAAGTAGCTCCGTCATTCGGACCGCCGGAGTCTAAACGCCCCTCATAAAGTGGCAATGTAACCGTCGCGTTGGGCGTAGCTTCCAGATCGACAGTACCGGCGGTCAACAGCTGCAACGGACCAACCAAATTGGGGTTGACGCTTGTCGGCGAGGGACCGAAATAAGTAACCGGTATGTCGGAACCAATTGAGGGGGGTGCCGGTGCGAAATCATTGTCGTCGACTTCACCGGGAGCCAGCGCGCTAGGGCTTCCCGGGACCACGCCATTGAGTGCGTTGGTGGTGGCTGAAGTGGCGTCGGCAAAATCACGCGCGAGCTGTCCACCCGCCAGTGTCGGCTCATCATTAGCATCATTAGAGTTGTTGCTACCGCACGCAGTAATAAATGCGCTAGCGAATAAAATGGGAATCAGTTTTTGATGTCGAAATTTCATTGAATTATGCCTCGGTAAATTGTGTGTTTTGGCTGACTAAAGGAAGCGATGAACGATTGGGCAATTCACGATGAATCCTGTAGACCCGAACAAGGCACCACCCGGTCCTGTGATGAAGCCGCGTTGTACCAGTCCGAGAATCTGGAACTCTTCATCAACGCGAGCGCGGTAGTTTCGGTCGATGGCTAGCTGGGACCATTCACCTATGTTCATGTCCCACAGCGGGCTATAGTC
>JBNKWQ010000049.1:0-38659 GCA_050299855.1 Hahella sp. | reverse complement strand
TTTTATTCGATAAGCAAATCCAGAATATCGAATGAGTGTTTCCTGAATATCGAATAGGTGTATCCCGTAGTTTCATAGGTCGGGCAATTGTAGAACCCTGCCGCTATAATAGCTGGCCAACCATCGCCCGTTATCAGGGCGATGAAGCGTAGACTGATCCAACAGGAATTCTAACAATCATGGCTAAAGGCCGTTTATTTATTGTCGCCGCGCCCTCCGGAGCAGGTAAGACCAGTCTGGTGGCAGCACTGCTAAAGCAGGATGCCAAGTTGATGGTGTCAGTCTCCCACACCACTCGCCCGAAACGTCCGGGGGAAGAACACGGGATTAATTATTTTTTCGTCTCTAGAGAAGAATTTCTTCAGGGCGTTGAAGGGCAGGGTTTTCTTGAGCATGCCGAAGTATTCGGCAACTTCTACGGCACTTCCCAGCAATGGGTGGACGAAACTCTGGCTAAAGGTCTTGATGTGATCCTGGAAATTGACTGGCAGGGTGCCCAGCAAGTACGCAGATTACGTCCGGATACCAGATCCATCTTTATTCTGCCGCCAAGCCTGGAGGCCTTGAAGCAACGGCTGGAAGGGCGCGGACAGGACGCTCCAGAGGTGATCGCCCGAAGGTTGCAGGAAGCGGCAGAAGAATTATCCCATTATGGCGAATTCAATTATCTGGTAGTGAATGATGTGTTTGAGGTCGCGCTGCAGGACCTGGCCGCTATTTTTCGGGCTGAGCGATTGTCAGTGGAATCGCAAAGTATCAGGCATCAGGCATCGTTGAGCAAAATGTTGTCAACTCTTGCCGAGTAGCATAAACTACGCGGTCCTTCGGGTAGGGGGGTTCCCCTGCCTCTTTGTTTCTGCAGAATATGGTGTGTTATGGCGCGTGTAACCGTTGAAGATTGTCTGGATAACGTTGATAACCGTTTTGAGCTCGTGATGGTAGCGACCAAGCGCGCTCGTCAAATCGCGAATGAAGGGAAAGATCCCAAAGTTGAATGGGAAAATGACAAGCCCACAGTTGTCGCCCTGCGCGAAATTGCTGAAGGCTTCATTACCAACAAGATCCTGGACGGCGAAGAGGAATAATCTCCCGCCTCTCTGGTGCCGCTACCTTTCTATAGCGTCGGCGGCACTGATTTTTCCCCTGTCTCCTCTTTCCCTTACCTGCTGCACCTCCCTTTACCTGTTGACCTCAGCTGTTGTACCTCTCTCTCCGCGAGTCTGCTAAGCGGTTAGTTCCTTAAATTTCTCAGTCCTATTTTGATGCTTAGTCCGTAGTCATCGATTGTTGGGCTGATTAAAAGACAAAGGCTATCACAGTGATAGAGGTAGTGACGTCGCTTTGCGCTTGAATTTTCGGGCTTTATCTTTATATTGATGAGTGTATTCAACAATTCCCCAAATAGGGGCGTCAGCATCATTTTTGTGCTTCAGGTTCATTAACATACGGGAAATTTGTGCCGACCATAGACGCGCTTGCGGAACGACTCAGACACTATCTTGATAATTCACACATCAACATTGTCAAGCGGGCCTTTTATTATGCTGAACAAGCCCATGAAGGGCAGTATCGGCAAAGTGGTGAACCTTATATAACCCACCCACTTGCTGTTGCTAATGTGCTGGCGGATTTACAGCTGGACCATCAGTGTCTGTCTGCTGCCATGCTGCATGATGTGATCGAGGATACCGGTATTCCCAAAGATGCGATTTCCGGTCAGTTTGGTGAGAGTATTGCCGAGCTGGTGGATGGTGTCAGCAAGCTGACCCAGATCGAGTTTAAGTCCAAGGCTGAGGCACAGGCTGAGAATTTTCAGAAAATGACCCTGGCCATGGCCAAGGATATCCGTGTCATTCTGGTAAAACTTGCTGATCGCCTGCATAACATGCGCACTCTTGGCCCATTACGCCCGGACAAACGCCGTCGGATTGCCACTGAAACCCTGGATATCTACGCCCCCATCGCCAATCGCCTCGGCATTCATACCATCTGTATTGAGCTGGAAGACCTGGGTTTTCAGGCCATGTTCCCAATGCGGGCGAAATATATTCAGGAAGCTGTCCGCAAACTCCGTGGCACCCATTACGAAGTTATTGAAGAGATCAAACATAAACTGGAAGCCCGCATGAAGGAACGTGGCATCCAGGGACGTATCCTTGGGCGGGAAAAACATCTTCACAGTATTTATCAGAAAATGAAGGCCAAGCGCCGCTCTTTCCATGACATCATGGATGTCTACGCATTTCGTATCATTACCGACAGTATTGATAATTGCTATCGCCTGCTTGGACTGGTGCATGGTGAGTACAAGCCGGTTCCGGGACGGTTTAAGGATTATATAGCCTTACCCAAGGCTAACGGTTATCAATCGATTCACACCACCTTGTTTGGTTCTCACGTCAATATTGAAATTCAGATTCGCACCGAGGAAATGGACAGGGTCGCCAATACCGGTATCGCCGCACATTGGCTGTATAAGGAAGATGACTCGAAAATCGGCAAGAGCCAGCATTTGCGGGCGCAGAAGTGGGTCAAAGACCTCATGGAAATGCGCGAACGGGCGGATGACTCTCTGGAATTTATCGAGCATGTGAAGTTCGATCTGTTTCCAGACGAAATCTATGTGTTTACGCCCAAGGGTAAAATCATGGAGTTGCCCGGCGGTGCCACTTCGGTCGATTTCGCTTACGCAATTCACACTGATATCGGGAACTCCACGGTGGCCTGTCGTATCAACAAGCATCTGGCCTCGCTCAGCGTACCACTCAAGAGTGGTCAGACAGTGGAGGTTATCACTGCCCCGGGCGCCAAGCCGAATCCTTCCTGGTTGAATTTTGTCTCAACAGGCAAGGCCAAGAGCAATATTCGTCACTACTTGAAACAGCAGCAACAGACAGAAGCAAGGGCCTTGGGTAAGCGCCTGCTGAAGAAGAATCTGCAGACTTTTGATAAACGTCTGGAAGACATCAGCGAACAACAGATCGACAAGGTGCTTAAACATAATCAGGCTGCCAGCCTCGAGCGCTTACTTGAGGAAATCGGCCTGGGTAGTCGCATGGCCTATATCGTTGCTCGCCAGTTGGTGTTTGATAGCGACCATATTGATAGTGATCATCAGCATTTTGATGATGTGACCACCAAGCCCACACTCATGATTGAGGGTGCCGACGGGCAGGTGCTGACCCTTGCTCATTGCTGTAAACCCATACCCGGAGATCCGATTGTCGGTCTCTTCAACCGAGGGAGCGGGGTCATGATTCACTCCGAAACCTGCGACAAGGTGAAGAAGTATCTGGACGATCAGGAGCACTGCGTGCATCTGAACTGGTCGAAGAACATTACCGATGAATTTTCAGTAGCCCTGAGAGTGGAAGTCGAGCGTCAGCGGGGTGTGATCGCGGAAATTGCCAGTGCTGTGACGCTTGCCGACGGTAATATCGAGAAAATTAATGTGGAAGAACAAAATGCCAAGCTGAGTGTGGTCAGCTTGATTATTAAGGTTCAGGGGCGTAGTCATCTGGCGCGGGTCATGCGGAGATTAAGACACCTGCTGGTTGTGACGTCCATATCCCGGGTAAGGCATTAGTGCTTGTCGGGTAACAGACGGGTAGATTCAGCGGCTATATTTGAGCTTGAATCCGACTTGTCGAATCTGAATTGCATCAATCTGTTGTATTGAAATATAGAATGTTCAACTAATCCGATGGCTCCTCGCCTGAGCCGGGAATCTGACAATTTGAGGAAAGACATGACTAACAAATCCATTATTCAGACAGAACAGGCCCCTAAGGCTATCGGTACCTATTCCCAGGCGGTGAAAGTAGGTCATACCGTCTACTTATCTGGGCAGATTCCTCTGGACCCGGAAACCATGGAGCTGGTGGGTGGTGATTTCTCCGCTCAGACCAAGCGGGTATTTGATAATCTGCGAGCAGTATGTCGTGCGGCAGGCGGAGACATGGAAGATATCGTTAAGCTTAATATTTTTATGACAGATTTGAGTCATTTCGCCACCGTGAACGAGATCATGGCGACCTATTTTCACGAGCCATTTCCCGCTCGTGCCGCTATTGGAGTCGCAGCGCTACCTAAAGGTGCGCAAATTGAAATGGACGCTGTAATGGCGGTTTCCTGACCGTTGCCAGCTCAGATATTCGACTGAAAACGCCAGCCTGACTGGCGTTTTTTTTAGCCAACTCAGTTCTCTGTTACCTACAGTTGAATGCCGTTTTCCATCCAGCGATGGATCATTTCCCCATAGCCGGCTTTGTAATCAGGATATTCAAAGTCAAAACCCGTGGACTTCAGGAGTTGGTTATTGCAACGTTTGCTCCCCCCCCTGCTTAAGCTCTGGTGTTCAGCGCCTGCCTGTACCGGTTGGCAGGGGAGTTGCTGCCTAATCCAGCCAACCACCTCATGCATCATTACCGGACAATCGTCGGAGGCAAGATAGCAGGGAGCCAGTGTCTGGCCCTGAGACGCCAGGGTTACCATATGAGTAAGCACACGAGCTGCATCTGTCTCATGAATACGATTGGTATAACTGCTCGGTCCCTGATCACTTTTAAGTCCGGCGATAATCTGTTCGAGCAGGCGGGTACGGTGTCCACCATAAATACCGGAAAAACGGACGCTGGTGGTGGCAATGGGTAGTTGGCGTAACCACTGTTCCGCCTCCACCAGTACCCTTCCAGCATGACCCATGGGGGAAGTTACACTCTCTTCGTCAACAATTTCACCTTGGCTTTGCCCATAAACACTGGTGGAGGAAACAAAAATAAAGTGCCGGGGTGGGTGGGCTAGGTAGAAATCGGTCACCCGCTTGAGAGCCACCAGGAAAACTTGCCGGTAACTTTTTTCATCAAATTCACCCGGGGTCAGGCAATACAATATTACGTCTGGTGATTTCGGTAATGGATCCAGGGCATCTCGCGACAGATCCAGGCTGATGTGCCGCCCAGCCGGAACGGCCCTAGGGGATCGGGATATTGCGGTGATTTTGAACTGTTCAGAGAGCTGGTGGGCAACTTTGGAATTAAGTTCACCAAATCCCAGTAACAGAAGGTGGGGGGGATGCATTGCGTCACTCTCCATTCAGGCATATGCTAGCCATTAACTATGAACTAACACAGATTCATATGAGTAAACTATAAGCTTAAAGGCTGTAATGCAGGAAGCTCAAAATTTGTAATGCAGGACATAGCTTTGAGTCAGGTTTCTCTGAGCAGATCTCACCGTATCAGCGTCTGCTGTTCAGGATAGCGGATAGAGATCGGAAACTCACTTTGGGGGTTTGAGGGTATCAAGTTATGACTTTGACTGAACTACGCTACATTGTCACGCTGGCGGAAGAAAAGCATTTTGGCCGTGCTGCAGAACGTTGCTACGTGAGTCAGCCGACACTCAGTGTCGCGGTCAAAAAGCTGGAAGATGAACTGGGGATCACTCTGTTTGAGCGCAGTAAAAGTCATATTACCGTCACGGATACCGGTCGTCGGGTTATAGACCAGGCGCAACGAGTGCTGGACCAGGTGGGCATCATCAAAGACATCGCCCAGACCGGCAAAGATCAGTTATCCACTCCTTTGCGCGTTGGCGCTATATACACTATTGGGCCATACCTGTTTCCCCACCTGCTACCGGAGTTGCATCGGGCAGCGCCTGGGATGCCTCTTTATATAGAGGAAAATTACACCGCTGTGCTGCGGGAAAAACTCCGACATTCGGAACTGGACGCCATCATCGTGGCCCTGCCGTTCAATGAACCTGAGGTAGTTACTTTGCCCCTGTATGACGAGCCTTTTGTGGTGCTGATGCCGCAAAATCACGAACTGGCCAAATACAAGGAAATTCGCAGTGAGCAGATTCCAGCCAAGGATCTGCTACTGCTGGGGCCTGGGCATTGTTTCCGTGATCAGGTGCTGGAAGCCTGTTCCGATCTGGTCGATAAACTGGGACGTGATAGCCGTGGTGACCGCCCCCATACGGTCACCACAGAAGGTAGTTCGCTGGAAACCATTCGGCATATGGTAGCCTCAGGGCTCGGCATTACCGTACTGCCGCGTTCTGCCGTGGGCGAGGACCGTTACGTCAGTGGACTGTTGACGACCCGCCCGTTTGCGGCCCCTGCTCCCTTCCGAACAGTCGGACTGGCGTGGCGGGTAACCTTTCCGCGACCTAAAGCCATTGACATACTGGCCCTGGCAGCAGGCCAGTGCAGGGTATTGGAAAAGGCGAGCTAAACAGTATCGATGATTGCCTGTGCCGGAGAACTGGTTCCCCCGTGCTAGATCAACAACCCGTAACGCAATTGAAAGGTGTCGGACCCGCATTGGCAGAGAAGCTTGCCAGGCTGAACCTGCACAGTATCCAGGATCTGTTGTTTCACCTGCCGTTAAGATATGAAGACCGTACCCGTCTCACACCTATCGCCCAATTGCAGGTAGGCTTGCCTGCTCAGATCGAAGGCATCGTGGTGGATACGCGAATCGAGATGGGGCGTAAGCGCAGCTTTCTGGTTCGTCTGCGCGATGAAAATGGCGAAATAGGATTACGTTACTACTACTTCACTGCCCAGCAGAAGACCCGTTTTACCCCTGGTCGCTGCTTTCGTGCTTTTGGTGAGACACGTCTGGGCCGAAGTGGCTTTGAAATGTACCACCCGGAAACAGAGCTGGTAGATGTCACTCAGCCTGTCCGTCACGAAAACGCCCTTACGCCGGTCTATCCCACCACCGAAGGACTGCAGCAGAAACGCCTGCGGGAGCTGTGTATGCAGGCGCTGGATTATATGGCCCGGGACCCGGTAAGGGATTTGTTGCCGGACAGTATTCGTCAGCAATGGCAACTACCGGAACTTAATGAAGCGCTACGTTACCTGCACCAGCCACCCCCTGATGCCAATCTCGCTGCCTTGGCAGACGGCAGGCATCCCTGTCAGCAACGGTTGGTGGGCGAAGAATTGCTGGCCCATCATTTGAGCCTGATGCGACTCCGGCAAATGATCCAGCAGCATCAGGCGCCGGCTATGGCCAAAGACAACGGTCTGGTACGGAAGTTCATGGATAGCCTGCCGTTTAAACTGACAGGCGCGCAGCAACGTGTGATCCGCGAGGCGCGTCAGGATATCGGTACCCAGGTACCTATGTTGCGTTTGGTGCAGGGCGATGTGGGCTCGGGGAAAACGGTAGTTGCCACCTGTGCAGCACTATTGGCGGTGGCAAATGGCTATCAGGCGGCGTTAATGGCGCCTACGGAAATTTTGGCAGAGCAGCATTACCGAACTTTGTCGGAGTGGCTGCAACCGTTGGGCATTAGCGTGTTGTGGCTCAGCGGTAAACTCAAGCTGAGTGAACGGCGAACAACATTGGATGCGATGGTCAGTGGTAGTGCCAATATAGTGGTAGGCACCCATGCCCTGTTTCAGGATGAGGTGAATTTCGCCCGCCTGGGGCTGGTGATCATCGACGAACAGCATCGTTTCGGTGTTCATCAGCGCCTGGCCCTGCGGGAGAAAGGTGAACATTTAGGCCGTGTCCCGCACCAACTGATCATGACTGCAACGCCGATTCCACGGACACTGGCAATGAGTGCCTATGCCGATCTCGATACCTCTGTCATCGATGAGCTGCCTCCCGGACGGACTCCGGTAGTGACGGCTGTGGTGCCGGACAACAAACGGGATGAAGTGATTGCGCGAGTGGAACAAGTGTGCCAAAAGGGGCTGCAGGCTTATTGGGTCTGTACTCTGATTGAAGAGTCGGAGGTGCTGCAGTGTCAGGCGGCGGAAGCCACGGCGGAGCAATTGCAGGCTCGCTTGCCGGGGCTGAAGGTCGGATTGGTGCATGGCCGTATGAAAGCTGCTGACAAAGCCCAGGTAATGGAAACCTTTAAGCAGAATCAGGTACAGTTACTGGTAGCCACCACGGTCATTGAAGTGGGGGTGGATGTTCCCAATGCCAGCCTGATGATTATCGAAAACCCGGAACGGCTCGGGCTGGCCCAGCTGCATCAGCTACGTGGCCGGGTAGGGCGGGGACAGGCAGAGAGCTATTGTGTGCTGCTTTATCATCCGCCCTTGTCGAATGCCAGCAAGGCCCGTCTACAGGTGCTGCGGGAAAGTAACGATGGTTTTGTGATTGCGGAGAAAGATCTGGAAATCCGCGGTCCCGGTGAAGTGCTCGGCACACGCCAGACAGGCCTGATACAGTTCCGCATAGCTGATTTGCAGCGAGACCAACAGTGGTTACTCAAGGTGCGGGAAATCGCCAGCGTTGTTATGCAGGTGCCGGGTCTTGCGGAAGCTCTGATTGCACGTTGGATCGGTGAGCGGGCTGAATATGGGAAGGTCTAGTTCAGGGTAGACTGAGAATCGCATTTACGGAAAGTAAAGGTGATTCTCAATGAAACACAGGCTTACAAAAATCGAGGCAGGTAGATCTGCATATCTGCGGTTAACTGCTAAGATAAGTAGGTGGACGTCAGGTAATTTTCCTAAATAAGCTATTGCCGAAGATGCCAGTGAGTTTCTTAAGGTTGAATGAACAAAAATGAGGTCATCTATTTAATGAGTGTTCCTTCTGCAGTTGCGCAACTACTACAGGACCACACTGCGAAGCAGGATTCCCTTGCCGAAGATGCCGGGAATGTCACGGAAGTATCCGCCAGTGGAGCCCCAAAGGATGCACGGGTGCGTTCAGTGCTGTTGTCTGATGATAAGGGGCGCCTGCAGGCGGTGTTGCCCGAAAAAGCCATACTTGACCTGGACGCGTTGAATAAGATTTTAGGCCGCAACCTGCGGGCACTGAGCCAACCGGAGGTTGATGCGGTTAAGCAACAAGTGCAATGGCAGGAAGTGCCCGCTTTACCGGAACTCACGGGATTTCCCGTAGTGCTCGACAAACGTCTGCGGGAAATGGATGAAGTGTTTGTCCCGTCTACCCAGAGTGGTCGCTACCTGGGACTTTCACGGCGCTTGTTTGAAGCCGTTATCGGTGATACCGAAGTGCTGGATATCGCCATTGGTTTACCGGAACTGTTGATAAACCATGACCAGCGACAGCATGATATTGACCAGATACATCAGGCCATCAAATCCTTTACCGGGCTACGGATATGTAAACGCCTGGAAGATACCCTGGAGTTACCCCCGTTGCCGGAAACCGCACAACGCATTATCAAGCTTAGGGTCAATACCGATGCGGGAATTTCCGACCTGGCCGATATCGTGGAAACTGATGCCAGCCTGGCGGCTCAGGTCGTCAGCTGGGCCAGCTCTTCTTTCTATGCCGCCCCTGGTAAAGTGCGTTCGGTTCACGATGCCATTGTCCGAGTCCTGGGTTTTGACCTGGTGATGAACCTGGCGATGGGGCTGGCCTTGGGTAAAACCCTGGATGTCCCCAAAGATCAGGC
The DNA here is from genome assembly GCA_050299855.1 of Hahella sp. Taxonomy (GTDB): domain Bacteria; phylum Pseudomonadota; class Gammaproteobacteria; order Pseudomonadales; family Oleiphilaceae; genus Hahella. The sequence continues at coordinate 29,248 of JBNKWQ010000049.1, read as the reverse complement.
CGACAGCTTCACGCCTTATTGGGAACAGTCCGTTTGGATGGCAACACTTTGTGGCGCTCTGGCTACAGCTATTCCCAAGGAAAGACGCCCTGAATTTGGTTTGTCCTACCTTGCAGGTCTACTGCACAATTTCGGTTACCTGGTTCTGGCCCACGTATTCCCGCCTCATTATTCACTGATTTGCCGGTATGCAGAAGCAAACCAGCATGTGGATGTTGAACATTGCGAGCATCATTTGTTGGGCATAACCCGGGAGCAGATAGGTAGCCAGCTAATGTACTCCTGGAATATGCCTGATGAGGTAGTATCTGCCTTGAGATTCCAGAAATACCCCTACTACACTGGGGAAAATTCTCAATACAGCGCGCTGCTGTTTGTTGCCACTCAGTTGCTGCGCAATCGTGGGATTGGCAGCGGTCCTGCCCAGCCTATCCCTCAGTCTGTATGGGAGCTGCTGAATCTGACTCCGGAGGGCGCAGACGAAGTGATGCAGGAACTTATGGGGCTGTCTGATGAAATGAAAGTTCTCGCCAACAGCCTCGCGCAGGTGGATTAGTGACGGTCGGGAAGATAGCGGCAGGCATAGTCAGTAAAAGATGACTGCCGCCATTCAACCTGATTTTCGTCATTTCGAGCCTGTTTCATACAGTAGTTTTTGAAGTATTCGCGGAACATTCCCTCGCTCAAGATTTTGCCTGTCGTATCGTCCAGTTATGGCTGCAGCTGACTCATCATTGAAGTTTTTTTGTAACTTCTCGTAAGAATATTTTGTGACGCGGTTCACATTTTTTAACGATTGTGACTATAGTTACCATAACAGCTGATGAGTTTAGGAGGCACTGTAATGGGAGCCCTGATTTTCAATCAAGCTAGCATCTATCATCTGCAACAACTTGAGATGCAATACCGCCGACGTAGTGGAGAGCGCTTCCGTCTATCTGAAGAAGATTCCCGACTAGCGCTGATCAATAAAAGCTCGATATCCACAGACAAAATTGTGCAGAAATATTTCCGGCGTTTTGCTCATGAGCTGGAGCCTGCGCTCATTCAGGAACTGATTAACCGTGGTGTCGTAAATCCGCAAAACTGGCATTAGGGCTAATACCAGCGCCGACAGGGTTACTATTTCCCAATTGCTGTTTGACGCTGTCCTTGCCAGAGTTAAAACGAGAAATTTTGAGTTTTCCTTTTGTTGTAACCCCTCCCTTGCCCCAGCTTTGGGGCATTTTTTAACTTACTATTCTGTCTCTGAATCAGAAGTATCCTACCTCTGGTTCAAAAGTATCCCGGTACTGAATCAGAATGGATGCTCCAGAATTTTTTTAGAAGCAGCGAGTATTTCCACCTTATGTTTGTTTTCCAGCTCCCAGCGTTGCTTGTCCAGCTTGAACAGGAAACGTTTGTCCACAGATTTACGGGCCTCGTGAGTGGGCATGTGTTCAATTTCTGAATAAAGCTGATTGAATACAGCAAAACGATGGTCTTCGTGAAGTTCGGGTGCGATGGCATCCAGTAATACCTTGATGCGGATGCAACCTTCAGATAACTCAACCTGCCCTGCCAGCATTGTACGGGCAAGTACCTGAATACTTGCGATAGTGCTCTGCCGTTGCTGATCTACGCGGGCCTGCAGAGCTTTTTCCTGCTGCCGATGACTGGTAAGGCGACGGTACTGGCGATGAATAAAAATCAGTAGGCCGCTGCAGACGAGAATGCCTGCGATGATGAATATCCACTGGATAGATAGTGACATGGGTGTTGTCAAAGGGCCTTTATAGTCTATGGGTAAAGTGACAATTGCGAGGGGCATTGTAGCCCGCTTTCAGAAGTCGTTAACAGTGTTGAAATTGACTCCTGATGTTTCCCGCCGGATCCCTTCAAATTACCGCAGGTTTTTAAGTGCAACTATATTGTCGTTTGCTTGTCGCAGTGAAAAGTCAGAATTCCTTCGTCTTCTACGGTAGGCAAAAATGTCCAGAGTCTGCTAAGGTAATTTCTGTTGTGGTCTCTTAAAACAAATAAACTGGATACGCTTCCGGGACGCCGCCACTGACTTGGCCCCGGGCTAAAAATAGGATCAGCGTAGCCAAATAACAACATCACCTAAGGCTGGGAGCCTGGAAGATGGCATCTGCAATAACACAACTAGGACCCTTATTTCAGCAGGTCCGCGACGCTTCATTGTCATTGGTGGACGGTTTGTCTGCAGAAGACATGATGCTGCAATCCATGGAGGATGCCAGTCCGGCAAAGTGGCATCTGGCGCATACCACCTGGTTCTTTGAAACCCTGGTCCTGACGCCGTACGCCAAGGATTATCAGTGTTTCGACCCCAATTATGCTTATCTCTTTAATTCCTACTATGAAGCTCTAGGCGCGAGACACCCCAGGCCTTCCCGCGGTCTTCTCAGCAGGCCGTCATTGGATGAGGTGTTGCGATATCGTGCCTATATAAATCAGCAGATCATCCGGATGATTGATTCCCAGGGCAATGAACTGCCTGCTGAGGTCTGGCAAAGACTGGAACTTGGGATTCATCATGAGATGCAGCATCAGGAATTGCTCATAACTGATCAGTTGCACGGCTTCAGTAAAAATCGGTTGCAACCGGTTTGGAAGCAGTTGGCTGCGGAAAATAGTACGATCACCCATCCAACTTCCCTCAACTGGGACTCCCATTCGGGAGGCCTGGCAGACATTGGGCATAACCCAGCTACGGTGTCGTGTTATGCGGGAAGCGATTATTCAGCACAGATCTTTGCCTATGACTGCGAGACACCTGTACATAAACAGCATCTAGCTGCCTTCAACCTTGCGACACGGCCAGTGACGAATAGGGAATGGTTAGATTTCATGGCTGATGGTGGCTATCAACGACCCCAACTCTGGTTGTCAGACGGATGGGCACGGGTAGTGGCAGAGAATTGGGAAAGCCCTCTCTATTGGATTAAACAGCCGGCAGGCTGGCAGCGTTACACGCCTCACGGGCTTATGGATCTTCAACCGGAAGAGAGTGTCTGCCATATCAGCTATTTTGAAGCGGATGCCTATGCGCGCTGGGCCGGCGCCAGATTACCCTCGGAAGCGGAGTGGGAGTTTGCGGCAAGAGGTTATCCTGTAGAGGGCCGATTTATGGAACAGGGCGTCTGGCATCCTCAGGTCTGTGGCCATTCTGATGAGCAATATCCGTTGCAGCTGTTGTTCGGCAATGTCTGGGAATGGACTCTGAGTCCCTATCTGGCGTATCCGGGATTTAAACCTCTGGATGGCGCTTTGGGTGAATATAACGGAAAGTTTATGTGTGGGCAGTTCGTATTGAAGGGAGGCGCATTCACCTCTCCGCAAAAGCTGTTGCGGGCAAGTTATCGAAACTTCTTCTATCCCCACCAGCGCTGGCAGGCGACCGGGGTAAGGCTAGCAAACCATGATTAACAGCAAACTGCAGGTCGGGCAGGAACGGGTAAATTCAGCATTAAACTCCAAGCATGCTGAGAGTTCAATTCCGCTACCGGAACAGGAATTTTATCTCGATGTGGTGGCCGGGTTATCGGGAAACCCAAAAACACTACCCAGTAAATATTTCTACGATCAGCGAGGGTCCGAGCTGTTCGAGCAAATATGTGAGTTGGATGAATATTATCTGACCCGGGCAGAGTTAAGTATTCTGGATGAAGTGGCACAGGATATTGCCCGGCTTATCCCCGACCTACATCAGATTGTGGAGTTCGGCAGTGGTAACTGTGAGAAAGTGCAATACCTGCTGGACCGTCATGCAGGGGTAAGAGGCTATGTACCCATCGATGTTTCCCGGGAATTTTTGCTGCACCACGCCGAGCGGCTGATGGACAAATACGCAAATCTGGACGTGTTTCCGATGGTGGGAGACTTTACGCAGCCCCTAAAACTCGGCATCAATCAGGGCATACGGATGGGGTTTTTTCCTGGTTCCACCATCGGCAATCTGACTCAGGCAGAGGCAGTTTCGTTTTTACGCAATGCAGCCACTAGCCTGGGTGAGAATAGTTATTTCCTGGTCGGAGTGGATACAGTCAAGTCGGAGGATATTTTGCTTGCCGCCTATGATGATGCCCAAGGCGTAACCCGGGATTTCAACCTTAATCTGCTGCATCGTATACAGTCCCAGCTTGGCGCTACTGTTACTGTCGAGCAGTTCTCCCATGAAGCCCGATTTAATCACCGGGACAGCCGCATTGAAATGCATTTGCGCAGCCGCTGTGATCAGCAGATTCATATCAACGGCGATACCTTTAATTTTGTCGGTGGAGAAACCATCCATACGGAGAATTCCCACAAATACACTATAGATGCATTTCAACAACTGGCCCGGCAGGGAGGTTGGGAGCCTTATCACCTATGGTTATCGACTGAAGATATGTTCAGTGTGCATCTATTAAAGCGGCAAATATGAGCATAGAGGCGTGGGTAATGCCGTAAAAACCTTTAGCCTAAGTTTTGTCCCTTGGCTTAAATGCTGAGTATAATCCTGGGATCTTCCAATTCACTTGGTGGTCACAGTCTCTCCCAGTTCAGGTTGTATGTAGAGTGAAGTCAGTATTTTTGTTGTGTCTTTCCCTGCATGGACAAGCTACGCCAAAGTGCCGGAACCCAGCGCGCTGGTGTGCTTGGTTGGCAATGCACATTCTTAGCCTGGTTGTATGTAGCGCCAGTGCTGAAACCATTTATAAATACCAGACGCCGGATGGACGCTGGCACTTTTCCGACAAAGTGCCGAAAGAGAAGCCCGCCACCGAGCAAACCATTGAGTACCAACAACATCGCCCAATCAAAGAAGCTCCGCAGGCTGTTCTGGAGTCTGATAGTGACGGCAGGGTTCTGGTTGCTACCAATCCTTGGCATGGCCCTGTTGAAGTTATTCTGGAAATTCGAACCGATGAGTACCGTTACCTGCGCAAAACGTTGGCCGGGAATATTTCCGAGGTGATTCAACGGTTTCCCCAGGGGCCGCGTCCAGATATCAAGACCTATTACGTACCCGGTGCTCCGCTGGCAGAAATTCCGCAACCCCAGCTCTATTCTCCTCCCATTGCGATTGGTGCCAGATTTCAGGTTTCCCAGGGGTTTAACGGCAAGTTTTCTCATACCAAACAACCCAGCCTATACGCTGTGGACATCGCCATGCCTCTGGGGTCGGAAATTCACGCTGCCAGGGAGGGAGTGGTCATGGCCATTGAAGAAGACTATGTCATTGGTAGTGCGGGGTCAGCCTATTTTTATGATAAGGCCAATTATGTGATGTTGCTGCATGAGGATGGAACCACGGCGATTTATGCCCACATTCTGCAGGGTAGCGTACGGGTATCGCCAGGCGCGAAGGTGGCGCGGGGTGAGTTGCTGGCAAGATCCGGCAACAGTGGATTTTCCTCTGGGCCACACTTGCACTTTGCCATTCGGATGAACGCCAATGGTCGACTCAAATCCATACCTTTCAAAATGACCGATGATAAAGGGGTGGCTTTCCGTATGGAGCGGGGCGAATGGCTGACCGGGTGGTAGCCATCTCTCCGGGGAGGGGGTTAATCAATTCTGGGCAACGAAGATTGTTCTTTCCAAATGCTGGTGTACTTTTTAACCAATTCCTGTGGTAGACCCTGTTTTACCAGTTTGGCTACCCTCTGGTCCAGAAACGCTTTGAATTCCGGGCTGTTGCATTTACTCGCTTTGGATAGAGTGAAGTGAAGCCCTTCAGAATTCAGCGGTTTTTCCAGCGCAGTGATATCCTTTCCAGCGCCCATGCCCTCGGCTATTGCAACCCCTTGATAGAGTTCATATATAACATAATCAGTGCGCCCAAGAATCAGACGCTCAAAGGCAAATTCAATGGACCTGACCTCCTCGATGATCAGGTTTTTCTTCGCATAGGCATCGAACTCCTGACCAAAACTGTTGCTGATTAATGTGTCCCCAATACGACCTTTCAGGTCATCCCAACTGTTAAGTGAAAACTTCCTGTTATGTTTGACGAAGATGACGATAGGCATATCCATCATCTGGGGTTTGACATAGTCCATCCAGGTTTGACGTTCATCGGTGATAAATGCGCCTGTGAGCATGTCTATGCGGCCGATTCGAGCTTCTGCCTGCGCTCTTGACCAGGGACCGACAAACTCAGAATTAACTTGGATGTTTTTCTCGGCAACGGCTATTTGCAGAAGTTCGACAGCAGCCCCAATTAACTTGGCTGGGTTATTCCGGTCTTGCCACAGCAAAGGGGGATATTCCGGATTTCCAGTAACGTTCAATTCAGAACAAAACTCTGCAGCCTGCAGACATTGAGCTGCCTGAAGGAGCCATAGACCCAAAACAAAAGCCCGGATATTTATTGTCATCACCACATTCAGACTACTTGTATTTGATTTTATTGGGAGCTTTCCCATTACAACTTCCCGGCGCGATACCTGGTAGCCAGCATGCATTGAGCCATGCGTTGTGGCCCATAGGTAGATCATATAAATAAAGCGAATAAATTGGGATATATCCAGTATTTACACCTTATTCCGGCAATTATTTCAAAGGTGTCATTATTTTTTACTGATGTATCTTTGGCGCAGAAAAAGTGAATCAATGTCCATCTAACCCCCTGTAACTAAGGTAATCACCTGATTTAAGAAGTGAAAATCTGTAATTGATGAGACATGTCAATAGGCCGCATCACAAAGCTTGTGTCGGCATTTTTTACAAAAGAGTAATTTTTTTGACGTCAATAGGCCTTTTTTCCTATAGGTGACAGATATTTTTGTCTTATATTTCATATAACGCAATGTATTTAAAGGGAATTATATAGTTGGCATCATGTATGCTAAGTAATGGGTATACGATTTCCGGTGGAATCAGGCAAAAGGAGAGTTTTCAGAAGAACTCTGAATAGCCTCTCAAGTCTGTTTTCACAGACTCTGGTAAAGAGTCAAAGCGTCGTTACACAGATGTAGCTGACGTGGAACCGATTAAATTCATTGGCGGTGAATACCCCTCTTGGTTTCGGCTAAGAGGGTCTTTTTTTATCTGCACTTTGGAAATCTATTTGCAGCGATATTTATACGTTGCAGCCTGTCCGAAACCCTCTGTTAAACACTCGGTATTCTCTAAGACTTGCTCCTGGAACGTCCTTGTTCTGCCTACTGTGCTTCATATCGATATGCTTCAAATCGGGCGGCCAATACCTCTGTTTCGCTGGAAAATTGTCGTAACCAAAGTTGTCGTTAATGTTATAGAGCTGACTAAAGGCTGCTTTGGGCATCCTTTTCGATAGCTTCATCCAGAAACTCCAGAAACTCGGCACGGGCTTTGAGCTTGGTATTCTTGTGGGCGGTCATATTGAGTTTGCTCAGCTGGGTGGCAAGGGCATGAGCCTGGGCGCCCAGTTCTGCCTCTGGCACCACCATATCCAGGAAGCCGGCTTTAATCGCAGTTTTGGGGTCGAACATTTCGGCACAAAGCACTGAACGGTTGAAGAACGCTGCAGGCAGACGACCACGTGCCAGCCCAATACCGGCGTAATGCATGGTCATACCGATGGCGACCTCATTCAGACCTATCTTGTATGGTCCATCCACACCAATGCGCACATCGGCGGAGAGTAGCAGAAAGGCACCCTTGGCTACGGCGTGTCCGCTACAGGCAACTATGACCGGAGTGGGAAAGGCTAACAGTCGACGGGAAAGGGACGAGCCTTCCTTAACCAATGCCATAGCGGCTTCATTGCCGGATTGCATCACTTTCAAGTCATAACCGCCTGAGAGAATGCCGGGCTGCCCGGTAATCACTACCACTGCCTGTTCCTTTTCTGCCTGATCCAACGCCTGGTGCATTTCGGCAATAAGTTCATGAGAAATGGCATTTACTTTGCCGTTCTGCAGGGTAATGGTGGCAACCTGATTCTCAAGCTGGAAATTCAACAATTGAGTCATGAGTCTGTGTCCTGATTGTTCGTTATAGATATTTTGACGAGCGTCTGTCCTGATGACGGGGCATGATGTGCGGCGACATCATATCAGAATCCGAAATCCATGGAGAACTGCGCTAGTTCATTGCTTTGGACTCTCCGCGATTAGCAGGCACAATAACCGGGAAATCAACCAGTGAGGAAAGGGCCATGAGCCTATGACAGACTTTGTCCTACACCACGAGGCAGTGATCCGCAGCGGACTTTTCATCGGAATCTTTTTGCTATTCGCATTATGGGAAAGGCTGCGACCCCGAAGGCATCAGCAAGTTCCGCCCCGTCAGCGCTGGCCTGCAAATCTGGCGATTGTTTTGCTCAATTCCCTGGCAGTGCGGGTACTGCTTCCCGTTGCCGCGGTTGGTGTGGCCTGGAAGGCTGAGAGTGCCGGCTGGGGGCTGTTGAACCAATTAAACTGGCCGCTTTGGCTCACCACTGTGCTGGCGTTTGTGTTGCTGGATTTCGTGATCTATCTGCAGCATCGCCTGTTTCACCGCATACCAGTATTCTGGCGCCTGCACCGAATGCACCATGCTGATCCGGAAATTGATGTGTCGACCGGGGTACGCTTTCATCCCATAGAGATCCTGTTGTCGATGCTAATCAAAATGGTCGTGGTGCTGGCGGCAGGTGCTCCGCCAGTGGCGGTGGTCCTGTTCGAAGTGGTTCTGAATGCCACATCACTGTTTAATCACAGCAATATTGTACTGCCGGACAGATTGGATCGCTGGCTACGTATGCTGCTAGTGACACCGGATTACCATCGGGTGCATCATTCCCGCATCCGCAAGGAAACCGACAGCAACTTCGGCTTTAACCTCAGTTGCTGGGACCGGTTGTTGGGAACCTACAGAGCCCAGCCCGAACTGGGCCATATGGGCATGCAGATCGGTCTTGATGGCTTCTCTGACGATGCTCGTGAGACAGGGCTATGGCGCATGCTGACGCAACCCTTTCGCCAGCCGCGTCAGCAAGACTGATGGCCTCCAACGCAGGTTGACGAAAGAACTTAGAAGCGAAAGTTTAGCTCAGGCCGGTGACTGGGATCAGGGCGCCATGTACTGCCTTGGCCTGATAGGAGGCCAGGAAGCCGATGACGGCGGCCAGGTCTTCGGGAGCTACCCACTTTGAAGGGTCGGCGTTTGGCATGGCCTTGCGATTATCTGCGGTGTCGATGATGGAGGGCAGCACCGCATTGACATTAATGCCTTTGTTGCGAAGCTCCTGGGACATGGCTTCGGTGAAGCGCATCAGTGCTGCCTTGGAGGCACAGTAAGCCCCCATATTCGGTACGCCCTGATGTGCCGCATTAGCGCCGACAGTGATCACTTTTCCTGAACCTTGGGCTTCCATTGCGGGAACCACTGCACGACAAATGTTGAGAACGGTTTTGACGTTGAGATCATTCAGGCGCTCCCACTGTTCCACGGGTGTCTGATGGACCTTGGTACCCATATCAAAGCCACCGGCCACGCAAACCAGAATATCAATGCGGTGGTTTTTACTGACAATCTCTTCTACGCAGCTCTGTACGTCTTCGGTGCTCAGCAGGTCACAGACCCTGTGCTCCACTTCCGGGTAGGGGAGCTTTTCGGCCAGCTTTTTTGCTGACTGTCCCAAGGCAATAACCTGGGCAGAGCGCTCGGTAAAATAACGCACTACTGCCGGTCCAAGCCCGCCTGATGCGCCGGTGACGACCACAACTTTACGTGAAAAATCCATAATAGTTCCTTGGTTATCGGTACAGCTTTTCCATGGCTTCAGCCAGGTTGATATCGTTACTGGTCAGGCCGCCGGTGTCATGGGTTGTCAGAGTGACGTCCACCCGGTTGTAGACGTTAAACCACTCCGGGTGGTGATTGCCCGCTTCAGCTTCGTAAGAAACCCGTACCATGAATGTCATGGCATCACGGAAATTGGCAAACTTGAAGGTTTTGCTCATGGATTTCTGGTCATTGGAAAGCTGCCAGCCGGATGCCAGCAGATTTTCGGGGACGGTAATCTGATTCATTCTAAACCTCGTGCGGTTGAGGATTTCAGTGCCCGGTTAATTGGTTGTTTGCGTGCACTAAAACACAGGTGTTTTATGTTCTAAAACTTGCTCATTGAGGCTGAACATTGCTGCTCTACCTTAGAGCAGATCCCGAGGATTATTCAAGGTGCATGTGAGACTCTGAAGTTTTCTTATCTGGAGCTTTCAGCCTTCAAAATTTTGGAAGGCCTCGCCAATCAGGCTGGCAATTTCCTGGCCCGCTTTTCCCAGTGGAGGGTCTTGCCGGTACACCAGTCGCGGGGTAAAGGACACCCGTGAGCCATGCCGGTAATCGAGTTCCAGCAGGCTGCCCTTGTCCAACTCTTCGCGTACCTGAAAGATAGGCATCCAGCCGTACCCCAAGCCCATTTCAATGGCGGTTTTTTTAGCGGAGAAACTGTGCATATAAAACACCCTGTCTCCGCCAAATTGAAGTGAGTCAGGACGTAGCGGTGTTCGTTCACTGGTATCGTTGATGGTCAGTTCCACATGGTCATGTAACTGGGTGAGATCAATGTCCCGTTGCTGCGCCAGCGGATGCTGGAAGGAAGCCACCAGTACCAGGCTGACCGGGGCGAGTGGAATTTCGGTAAGCTCAGGGGAAGGATCAAAATCCTTGGCCAGCATCAGATCGGCCTGATCCTGTTCAAAACGCATCTGAACACCACCCAAAGCCTCGACTTTAACCTGAATGCGGGTTGGGATATTGCGGTCTGCCAGGGCCTTCAGGGCTCCCATAATGGGTATCATGGGCAGGGCACCGTCGATGACCAGCTCCAGTTTAGGTTCCCAGCCTTCACTATAGCGTTCTGCCAGGGTCTCAATGCGCCGGGCCAGATGCAGCATGCGCCGGGCCTCAATCCAGAGCACTTCCCCCTTGGGAGTTAAGATCGCACGATACTGGCTGCGGTCGAAAATCTCCACATTCAACTGCTCTTCCAGTTTCCTGATCTGGTAGCTGATGGCGGACTGCGCCTTATGCAGGCGTGCCGCCGCCTTGGCAAAGCTGCCCTCCCGGATAATGGTATCCAGGACCTTGAGCGCTTCCATGTCGACTTTCATTAGTTAACCTCCATCATTAGTTCACCTCCATCATCAGTTCACTTCCACTGGAGAGTTTATATATCTAAATATTAGATCATGTAGATGCAATATGTATTCTTTTTATTGTTGGGGGTGAGGTCAGAATAGAGATTATCGCAAACTATTTATTGAGGCTTAGCCCATGCCCTTTTATGTCAGACAAGGTGAACTCCCCGCCAAACACCATGTGACATTCAGAAAGGATTCCCCGCACCCAGGCGTAAGCGAGGGGCAGGAGGGGGAACTGTTCCGCGAGGAATTGGTATCCACCCACGGTTTTGCCAATATCAGCAGCACCAAATATCACCATAATATGCCAACTAAAAGTCCGGCGGTGGAACGCCTGCATATTGAGCACGGCGCGTCCTGGACTGACAGCCTGGTGCAAAACTATAAACTCGACAGCCGCTTGGCTGATCGTCCGGGAAATTTCTACCGCGCCCGTAATCGCCTGTTTTTCAATGATGACCTCAGTATTTCCACTGCCAGTGTCACTGAAGCAGCGGATCACTTTTATCGTAATGCCTATGCCGATGAAGTGATCTTCGTGCACGAAGGGGAAGGGGAGCTGGTGTCGGAATATGGGCGTCTGGAAGTTCGTCGCTGGGACTACCTGGTGATTCCCAGAGGCACCATCTACCATCTCAATTTCAATGATTACAGTAATGTGCGCTTGTTTGTGGTGGAAGCCAATTCCATGGTGGAAATTCCCAAACATTACCGTAACGACTATGGACAGCTAACTGAGACGGCACCCTATACCGAACGTGATATCCGGGTGCCGGAATTACAGGCGCCTGTGGTTGCGCAGGACGGTTATCAGGTGGTGACCAAATACCGGGATGACTATCAGGCCCATCTGTTGCAATGGCACCCTTTTGATCTGGTGGGCTGGGACGGTTATCTCTACCCCTGGGCTCTGAACATTATGGATTTTCAGCCCATTGTCGGCCAGATCCATCTGCCACCCAGGGTTCATCAGGTGTTTAGCGGGCGTAATTTTGTGTTGTGTAATTTCGTTCCGCGGCTATATGACTTCCATCCCCAGGCAGTTCCCGCTCCCTACTACCATTCCAACGTCGACAGTGACGAAGTCCTTTACTACGTCGCCGGCGACTTCATGAGCCGTACCGGCATAGATGCCGGTTACCTCACGTTGCACCAGGCCGGTGTGCCCCATGGACCCCAGCCTGGGCGGACGGAAGCTTCCATAGGTGCAAGCCAGACTGACGAATACGCGGTGATGGTGGATACCTTTGCGCCTTTGCACATGACCGACAATGTCCGTCGCACGATGGCGACAGATTACCACCAGTCCTGGCTGGAACCCGGCCAGAGCGGTGTCTAACTATAAGTGATCCGAATGGCGCTCCCGTTGACACTCCGAATCGATAACTACAAGCACAAAATGCTCAATAGTTAAGAGGAATCCATACATGAATATCAAATTTACCCCCGAAGGCCGCAACAAGAATAAAGATGAGGCCAATCCCCTAGGCTTGCGTGGCATCGAATTTACCGAGTTTGCGACGCCGGACTCTGACTTCATGGAAAAAGTCTTTTTAGAATTTGGACTCTCTAAACTGAAGAAATTCAAAGGCAAAGAGATTTTCTATTTCAATCAGAACGACATTCATTTCTTACTGAATGCAGAGAAGAAGGGCTTTTCCCGTAAATTCGCCAAACGTCACGGCCCTGCTATCTGCTCGATGGGATGGCGCGTGGATGATGCCCAGTTTGCCTTTGACGAAGCCGTGAAGCGAGGTGCCAAACCAGCCTCTGAGGCTGCCAGGGATCTGCCCTATCCGGCGATCTACGGTATCGGTGACAGCCTGATCTATTTCATCGACCTGTTCGGTGATCGCGGCAGCATCTATGACGCTGATTTTGAACCTCTGGAAAATCCGCTGAGGGTGAAGGAAAAAGGCTTTATGGCCGTGGATCACCTGACCAACAATGTCTACAAAGGCACCATGGAAAAATGGGCGAACTTTTACAAGACGGTATTTGGTTTTACCGAAGTCCGCTATTTCGATATTCGCGGCAAGAAAACTGCCTTGATCTCCTATGCTCTGCAGTCCCCGGACGGCAGTTTCTGCATTCCCATCAATGAAGGCAAGGACAACTGCAATAACCAAATAGACGAGTATCTGGACGAATACAACGGTCCGGGCGTACAGCATTTGGCGTTCTTATCGCGGGACTTGCTGGCTTCGCTGGATGCCATGAAAGGCGGACTGATTGAAACCCTGGATATCAATGACGACTACTACGACACTGTTTTCGAGCGTGTGCCCGGGGTGACGGAAGACCCGGAACGCATCAAACAGCATCAGGTGCTGGTGGACGGTGATGAGAAAGGTTATCTACTGCAGATTTTTACCAAAAACCTGTTTGGGCCGATCTTTATAGAGCTGATTCAGCGCAAGCACCACCACGGTTTTGGTGAAGGTAACTTCCAGGCTTTGTTTGAGTCCATTGAGCGGGATCAGCAGGCCCGCGGGGTTATTTAAATCTTCACATTTGAAGCATCGTCTCTGAGCCATAGCACTGGGCTATATTCTCAGGAACCCGATCAGAGCAATAGTCGTAGTAGGAGAGGAATGATTTAATGAAGCTGGCGAGTCTGAAACAAGGGCGTGATGGACGTCTGATTGTCGTTTCCAAATATCTGTCCCATGCCGTGGAAGTGCCCCATATTGCCAGAACCCTGCAGGACGCGCTGGACAACTGGGCTCAGATGGAACCTGCCCTGCAGGATGTATATCAACAGTTAAATGATTCTCTCGATGAAGAGAGACCCCACCTTGCCGGAGTTTTTCGTTTTGACCCGGCGCTTTGTGCGGCTCCTTTGCCCCGCGCCTATCAGTGGGCGGATGGTAGTGCTTATGTGAATCATGTGGAACTGGTGCGTAAGGCGCGTAACAGTGAAATGCCGCCGAGCTTCTGGACAGATCCGTTGATGTACCAGGGTGGTTCGGACGCATTTATCGGCCCCCATGACAATATAGTGCATGAGTCTGAAGAGTGGGGAATCGACTTTGAGGCGGAAATTGCGGTCATCACCGATGATGTTCCTGTGGGCGTTTCAGCAAAGGATGCTGCCAGCCACATTAAAATGTTAATGCTGGTGAACGATGTTTCCCTACGCGGATTGATTCCCGGAGAGTTAGCCAAAGGCTTCGGATTTTTCCAATCCAAACCTTCCAGCAGTTTCTCTCCCGTGGCCATCACACCGGATGAACTTGGTGCCTCTTGGGAAGACAGCAAGGTACATTTACCCTTATGTGTGGATTACAACCGCCAGCCGTTTGGTCGAGCTGATGCGGGGCAGGATATGACCTTTAACTTTGCCCAACTGGTGGCTCACGCCGCCAAAACCCGCGCATTAGGAGCGGGAACCATTATTGGGTCCGGGACCGTATCCAACAAACAGAATACTGATTATGGCTCGGCCCTTGCCGACGGCGGTGTAGGCTATTCCTGCATTGCTGAACTCAGGATGATCGAAACCATCAACACAGGTGCTCCATTGACCTCCTTCATGCGCTTCGGCGACCGGGTCAGAATTGAAATGCTGGATGAATCCGGACGTTCCATTTTCGGCCCTATTGATCAGCAAGTTGTGAGTGCTGACACCTAGGTGGCCTGATAGGGAAACCCTGAAGGCAGGACGCAAAATTGAAAGTCGAGAGGCAAATATGGAAGAGATAAAAGCATGAAGCTGTATGACTACTATCGTTCCTCGGCGTCCTACCGGGTACGTATCGCCCTTAATCTGAAAGGACTGCCCTACGAGCAGGTTGCCGTTAATCTGCGGGAAGGCCAGCAATACCAACAGGTATATTTACAGGATCATCCCCAGGGGTTAGTGCCGGCTTTACAGGTGGAGGGTGTTGAGCAGATCACCCAGTCCCTGGCCATCCTGGAATGGCTTGAGGAAACCTATCCAGCGCCGCCGCTTTTACCTGCCGATAGCTGGCGCAGGGCGCAGGTTCGCAGCCTGATGCTGCAGGTGGCTGCGGATATCCATCCCCTGAATAACCTACGGGTGCTGCAATATCTTACCGGCCCTCTGGCCTGCTCTCAGGCCACCAAGGAGCAATGGATTCATCACTGGATTCAGGTCGGTTTCAGCGCGTTGGAAAAACATTTTGAAAAACAACAACTGGCTATCGGCCCGTTTTGTGACGGCGCCGATGTCACCCTGGCAGACGTATGCCTCATCCCGCAGGTATACAATGCGCTGCGTTTTTCCGTGCCTATGCATCCTTATCCACATATCATCGCCATTTATGAGCATTGTCTGACGCTGCCTGCCTTTGATGCCGCGGCACCGGAGCATCAACCGGACGCTCTCTGATTCATCCGGCTTTCCCCCGAACATTTGTTTGATTACCACATGGGCGTCTGTCGCACTTTCTTCCCAGTGCCTGTCTCAGTGAACGTCGTTTAATGAACATTATTTATTTTGATAACTGAGCAACATTTTTCCTTTGTGAACTTTTGTTACTGTTGGCCGGTGACCTACAAAAAATATGTAGGTGGTCCACAAAAAAATCCACAAACAATTACAAAAAAGGAAACTACCATGTTGCACTTACTCTTGAACAACGGGAGGCGTTCTGCTGCCCGTCTGTTGCAAACTCAGGCTCGATTCAATCCCACATCTATCCTTAAGGTCTCGCTGGCAATGCTGCTTGCAGCAGCGATGACCGGTTGCGGCGGAGCCGGCAGCCTGCTGAGTAATTCTCGTGTCACTGATGCAGATAATGATCAGGTAGTCACCGTCGGAGACTCGATCTTTGCTCTCTCAGGTGAATTACAGTCTTTCCTCGAAGACTACGCTGGTGAAACTTTCCGTCGCTATACACTGTCCGGTGCTGAGCTGACCGGTGGTATTATCGCTACCTCGATTGCCGATCAGTATGAGATTGCCAAGTCAGACAATGGTGATATTGAAACCATCGTCATGGACGGCGGCGGTAACGACATCCTGATCCCCGCTATTATCCTGGACCCATACAATTGTAAAACCCAGTGGTATCAGTTTGGCCATCTGAGCAGTAGCTGTAAAAACTTTATCAACGATATCTACGTTGATGGGGTTAATCTGCTGAATGACATGCATGCCGATGGCGTGGATAACGTGATCTACCTGGGTTACTACCACACCAAAAACGGTATTTTCCTGCTGGATAGCATGGAAGAAGCGGTGGATTACGGTGATGCCAAGCTTTCGCAAGCCTGCAGTTATTCAGCTGCCAACTGCACCTTCGTCGATCCGCGCTCGAGCATCAAAGACAGCGATATCATCATTGATGGCATTCACCCGACCACCAATGGCTCCAGGAAGCTGGCCAACCTGATATGGCCTAAACTGCAGCCTTTGCTGTAACAGGTGCAAATACGGCCGTAACTTGTCGGGCACCTGAATGTTGAGTATGAGTGTTCTCTCGGATTGTTTAAATTCTGGACTTTAATGAAGCGTATATTTTTTGGAATCGGTACCATCATGGCCTGTTCTATGGCCGGAGCACTGTACTGGGCGGCACTGCCCGGTGAGCCGGGCGCAACGACTCGGCAGACCGCCGGGCCTCTTGGTAACTCAGGTATGGTCAGCCAGTATCTTGTTACCGACAGTGCTGCCGTCACCGATGCCAAGGCCCTGGTGGCAGAGGCAGCACCGGCTGGCAGTCTGGAGGACTACATTAACCGGCTGGCGATAAAGTTACTGGAAAGCTATGGTGAGTCGATTCAGAGTCGTCGTGTGCAGGCACAATTGATTGATATCCGTGACCAGGTCATGGGTGCTTACCCTGAACAGGGTGCTGATATTTTTGCCAGAGCAATTCACACCGCTTTTCCCGCTTTGGCTGACAAAATCCTTGCGACTGTTGCCAATATGGCGAACTACCAAAGCTGGCTGGAAGAAAATCACTTAGCTCTGAGTGAGATGGGCATGCTGGAGCGCGAAGGTGTGCTATGGCACAAACGTCGCCAGCTATTTGGTGAAGATGCTGAAGTTATATGGGTGGAAGAAAAGCAACTCTGGGCCCAGAAACAGCAAACCATCCAAAAAGTAATACTCGATCTGGATCAGGCACATCAATCATCTCTGGACGAGACCCTGTTCCAGTTGCAAACCGCCCTGAATGAAACCTATAGCAACGGCATTGACCGGCTGGCGCTGGATCAGGGCATAGTGGCGCAGGTGTACTTTGGCTTTGAATCCGTGCAGGCCAAATTGCGAGACCTTTCCCCGCAGGCGAGGCAAGAGGAGATCAATCAACTGCGCAAACAGCTTGGCTATACGGACGCACAGATACAGCGACTGCAAGTCCGGGATGAGAAGCGTAACGCCCGATGGGAAAATGGCCTGGCTTATATGGCTGAGCGCCAGGCCCTGATGACCCGTTTAAGCGGGCCTGAGCTGGAACGGCAACTGGCCCAGTTACAGGAGCAGTATTTTAAGCATGAAGCCAAGACCATTGCACTGGAAGAACAGGATGGATTTTTCCGCTACGAACGCCCACGTCTGTACGGAAGAAACTGACAGTTTAGTTCTGGTCCTGGTATAGCTTCAATACACTGGAAAAATCCCGCTGCCCGAAACCTTTGGATTTATGCAGGTTGAACAGCGCTCGTGCCTGGGATCCCATTGGGGTTGGAGAGGCGCTTTGCTGGCTGAGTTCCATGGCCAGGCCCAGGTCCTTGAACATTAGATCCACCTGAAATCCCCCCTGATAATCATTGCTGGAGGGGACGTTTTCCATCACTCCGGGATAAGGGTTATAAACCTGTAGCGCCCAGTTACTGCCGGAGCTCTGTTTCATGATTTCTGACAGTACAGCCGGGTTCAGGCCATTCTTCACACCCATGTTCAATGCTTCACAGGTGCCGGTCATCAAAATTCCGAGCAGCATATTGTTGCAGCACTTGGCGATCTGCCCAGCACCCTGCGCGCCGGCATGGAAAATATTTTTACCCATGGCCTCAAGGATAGGTTTTGCTTTGGCAAAATGCTCCCTCGTGCCGCCAACCATAAAAGCCAGGGCTCCGGCCTTGGCGCCGCCTACGCCGCCGGAGACGGGTGCATCGATGAAAGCGATACCGCGTTGCTCTGCAAACTGACCGATACGCTGGGCAGTAGTCGCTTCAATGGTGGAAGAATCAATCACCAGGGTAGCAGGGGAAATCAATTCGAAGAGTGATGGCTCGCCCGAGGTGTAAAGGCTTTCCACGTGTTTGCCTGCAGGCAGCATACTGATTACAAATTCGGAATCCGTCACCACATCCGCAGCTGAGGCGGCTGCAGTTGCACCAGTAGCTGTGACTGCCTGCATCGCAGATTCAGATAGGTCAAAGACCTTTACCTGATGTCCTGCGGCAACCAGATTGCCGGCCATAGGGCCGCCCATGTTGCCGAGACCGATAAAACCTATCGTTGCCATCGCTGATACCTCGTGAGAATTACTTTGTTATTTATTTTGCAGTTCGGAACTGCTTAATTGTCAGTGTTTACGATAGAGCGTTGATGTATCCATTTGAATCAATATAGAGTTTGTTAGTCGCCCAGGTCCGCCAGTGGATGGATTTCCCAGGGTGATGTAAAACAGGCATCTATCGCCAGCGGATCCAAGGCTTCCAGTGATGGCCATTGCCAGGCGGGCGTACCGTCTTTATCGATCAAAAGCGCCCTGACTCCCTCACGGAAATCCCCTCGCCGACAGCAATTCAAGGCCAGAATCAACTCACTTTGGAAGACTTCCTGTAAGGAACAGTACCTGGTTGAGTTGAGCTGGCGCAGAGTCAGTTGCAATGCTAATGGGCTGCTCTTGCCCAATGATTTAGCAGCCCGTTGCAGCCATTTGTCTTCTGTTTCCAGCGCCTGGACGGTAGAGACAAAGGCGCTCAAGTCCTCTTTCTGCCGCAAACTCTGGGTGGTGGTTTGGATGGTGTCAATGTTTTCTCGTGCTGGAGAAAACTGTGGGGACTGCGTTTGTGATTCCCGTTGCAGCACCTGCAGGATATCCGTCACCACGGTATGTGCGGAGTTCTCCCAGTCTGCCTGTTGTAGCTGGGCGAGCAGCAGCGGCATCATTTCCTGGGCAACAAAGAAATCAGCCAGATTCAGGTATAAAGCGTCGGCAGCATTGAGTGGGTTGCCGGTCAGCCCCAGAAACAAGCCGACATTTTCCGGCATTCTGTTGAGAAACCAGCTGGCACCGACATCCGGGAACAAGCCGATACTGCACTCCGGCATGGCCAGGTGAGAAGTCTCGGTCACAACACGGTGACTGCAACCGTTCATCAATCCAATACCTCCACCCAAAACAATACCGCTGCCCCAGCAGATGATGGGTTTGGAGTAGGTGTGAATGGCGTAATCAAGCTGGTATTCACGGGTAAAGAATTCTGCCGCAAAGGTCTGTGACGGATCTCGGGTCATGGATTCGTAAAGACTGATGATATCGCCACCGGCACAGAATGCCTTCTCACCGGCGCTATCCAGAATAATGGCAACAACACTGTCATCTGTTCTGACGGCATCCAGGCGTTCCTGAATCAGGCCGATCATATGTAGCGTCAGCGCATTAAGCGAACGCTCAGCATTGAGGTTGATGGCCAGCACTTTATGGCCGCTTAGTGTCGGCAGCTCGGTAAACTCAACCGGCGAAGGTATTTTTTCCTGCATCATTGTTTCTGTTTCTCTTAAAGCTATGGTCTGTTGACGTTTCTCCACTAGCTGCTAGTGGCTCTTCCCTGTCAGTTACTGGTTTCTCCAATTGGGCACGCGTTTTTCCAGGAATGCGTTAACCCCCTCCTGCTGGTCTTCGGTATGGAATAGATCAACAAAGAGTTCACGCTCCAGAATGTAGCCCTGGTCTATCGGGCGGCTGCGGTGGCCCTGAATTAATTGCTTGCAGGCCGCCACTGCGGAAGGGCTCTGTTGCTCCACCATTTTGGCCAGCTCCATGGCGCGTTCGAAGGATTGTCCCTGGGGAACCAGTTCCTCTACCAGACCGATTTCTTTCGCCAACGGAGCCTTGATGCGCTCACCGCACAGAATCATGCGTTTTGCCCAGCCTTCACCCACCAGCAGCGTCAGGTTTTGGGTGCCGCCCGCGCAGGGTAGCAGCCCAACTTTGGCTTCCGGTAGCGCCAGCTGCGCCTGCTCCTCGGCCACTCGCAGGTCACAGGCAAGGGCGACTTCCAGCCCGCCGCCCATGGCAAAACCATTGATGGCGGCGATAGAGACGCCACGGAACCGGCTCAGAGTTTCAAAGGCTTCGCCGAAATAGCGTGCCATGTCTCTTGCCACACTGCGGTCACCATCGGCGAAGAGATTAAGATCTGCACCGGCGGAGAAAAACCTGTCACTTTCGCTGCGCAGAACCAGCGCATAAATTGTCTTGTCCTGATTAAGCTCTGTTACCGTCCGGGTCAGCAATTGTAGGCTATCTGCCGACCAGGTATTGGCCGGCGGGTTGTTAAAGGTGATCACTGCGGTATGACCATGCTTTTCCACCAGAAGCTTATCTGAACCAATGATTTTGCTAGGAGTAACTGAATCGGTCATAAGAGGTTTCCTGGACTCGATGGGTTGTTGTCTATAACAGATCTGCAGCGTCTTCAGCCAGCACCCGGCGGGCAATGATCAGACGCATGATTTCGTTGGTGCCTTCGAGAATCCGATGCACTCGGTTGTCCCGTACATAGCGCTCCAATGGGTACTCCCTGATATAGCCGTTACCGCCGAATATCTGTAAGGCCTCATCGGCAATGCGGAAACCGGCATCAGTGGCAAAGCGTTTGGCCATGGCGCAATAGGTGGTTCGGTCCGGGTGCTGGTTGTCGAGTTTGGCCGCTGCCATGCGCACCAGCTGCCGCGCTGCCACAAGCTCAGTCACCATATCCGCCAGTTTGAACTGCAGGGCCTGGAATTCGGCAAGCTCCCGTCCGAACTGTTTACGCTCATGCATATAATCTTTGGCTTTGTTTAATGCCGCCTGAGCGGTGCCGACGGAACAGGTGGCAATATTGATACGTCCGCCATCCAGGCCCTTCATGGCAATGCTGAAGCCTTCACCCTCTTTGCCGAGCATGGCGGAAGCGGGAACCTTGACATTATCAAAGGTGATCATGCGGGTGGGCTGGCTGTTCCAGCCCATTTTTTCCTCCTTGCGGCCGTAGCTGATACCTGTAGTCTTGGCATCCAAAACGAAGGCGGAAATACCCTTGGCGCCGCGGTGTTCGCCATGATTGACGTCTGTGCGGGCCATAACCACCAGGGCATCGGTACTGCCCGCCCCAGAGATAAAGATCTTGCTGCCGTTCAGCAGATAGTGGTCTCCGTTCAGGCGCGCGCTGGTTTTCAGCGATGCAGCATCAGACCCGGCATTGGGTTCGGTCAGGCAATAAGAAGCGAGTAATTCGCCCTGGGTCAGGCCGGGGCACCATTGCTCAATAGTCCCCTGGTTGCCGAAGGCAGCAACCATCCAGGTGGCCATATTATGGATGGTGATGTAGGCCGTGGTGGAGGTACAGCCCATGGCCAGCTGTTCCAGAATAATACTGGAATCCAGGCGGCTCAGGCCCATACCGCCGGCTTCTGCCGGAGTATAGAGGGCACAGAAACCCAGCTCTCCCGCTTTCCTGATGACATCAACAGGGAAATGCTGCTCCTGGTCCCAGGCAGCGGCGTGGGGGGCCATTTCGCTTTTAGCGAAAGCGCCTGCGGACTCCGCAAACGCGATTTGATCCGCGGTTAATTCAAAATCCATGACCGACTCCGGATTTATTCATAGAGGTGGCGGCTTATAGTAATGGTTAGCAATGAAAAATGCCGTTATCGAAGCTGGATGGTTGTATTCACACCCTTGTCGATATCCTCTTCAAACCAGCGGGCAGTAACGGTCTTGGTTTCGGTGTAGAACTTGATTGCCTGTTTGCCATAAGCATGCTGGTCGCCGTAAAAGGACTTGCGCCAGCCGGTGAAGGAAAACATCGGCAAGGGCACGGGGACAGGGACGTTAATGCCGACCTGGCCGACTTTGATTTCATGCTGGTATTTACGCGCTGCCGCACCTGATGACGTAAAGATAGAGGTACCGTTGCCGTAAGGGTTTTTGTTAATAAGCCTGATCGCATCTTCCAGTGATTCAACTTCCAGGGCGATCAATACCGGCCCAAAAATCTCTTCCTGATAAATCGACATGTCAGTGTCCACATTGCGGAACATGGTCGGCCCTACCCAGTTTCCGTCAGGGTAACCGTCCACTACAATGTCCGAACCGTCGAGAATACAGTCGGCCCCGGCGTCATTACCCTCACGGATAAATTGCAGTACGCGCTGCTTGGCCTGTGGATTGATTAAAGGGCCGTAACCAGCTTCAGGATCATTCCAGGCTCCCGGACGTACTTTGGCCAATGCGTCGCGAACTTCTGGAATCCACTGACCAGCATCACCGACAAATACCGCCACCGAAATCGCCATGCAACGCTGGCCGCCAGCGCCGACAGACGCGCCGACAAGATTGTTGATGACTTGTTTCTTTGAGGCATCCGGCATCACCACCATATGGTTTTTAGCACCGGCAAAAGCCTGGACCCGCTTCAGATGATCGCTGCCGGTACGGTAGATATGTTCTGCCACCGGTACGGAGCCGACAAAAGAAATGGCCGGGATATCAGGGTGGGTGAGGAGCTGATCCACCACGTCTTTAGTGCCGTGTAGAACCTGCAGCACACCGTCTGGGGCTCCGGCTTCCTTGAAAAGCTCTGCCAGACGCATTGGCGTTAAGGGATCTTGTTCCGAGGGCTTCAGGATAAAGGTATTACCGCAGGCAATGGCCATAGGGAACATCCACAGCGGAATCATGGCCGGGAAGTTAAATGGTGTGATACCGGCACAAATTCCCAGAGGCTGGGTGTAGCTGTAGCAGTCAATTTTGCGGGCGACGTTTTCAACGGTTTCGCCCATGCTCAGGGACGCAATATTGCAGGCATGCTCCACCACTTCGATGCCACGCCAGACATCACCTTTGGCATCTTCAAAAGTCTTGCCGGTTTCCTGAGACAGGATTTCAGCTAATTCATCATGATGTTCTTTCAGCAATGCCTGATAACGCAGCATTAAACGGGCTCTGTCACCGACAGCTGTTTCTTTCCAGGTTTCAAAGGCCGCCTTCGCCATATCGACGGCTTTGGTCACCTCAGCTTCAGTGGCACAAACCACTTCTGCGATAACTTCCTGGGTGGCAGGGTTAGTCACTGGAATGCGGGGGGCGGCAGTGTTGTCGATCAGCTCGCCATTAATGAGAAGGGGTACTGTCTGCATCATGTTCACTCGGCCTCGTGTGCTGTTTTTGTTGGCGTCTGCTTTTTATGCTGCACTATGTTCTAGTTGTATCACGCACCCCTTCGATAGAGGATTGAATATCTTGCTCTGTTGATGGACTATATTGCGATTAACTGGGTAATTACTAATCAGCGACGCACAACCGGATAGCCCAGTGAGCTGTCACTCTCATCCGCGTCAGGTTTTTTTACTATGAGCACACCTTCAAACTGGCCTTTGCCTCCGGGCAGTATCCGCTACGTGGTCCCCCGGCCGGTCATACAATTACTCACGCAGCATCCACTCAGTGAAGGCCTTTATCCTCAGGGCATGGGCTATTATCGCGAGGCTTCCGGACATCATATGGAGCGCCCGGAACATGACGATCATTTATTAATTTATTGCCTGGAGGGTGGCGCAGAGGTGGAAGTGCCGAGTGGACGCTGCCGCGTGGGCCCTGGAGATTTATTGGTGTTGCCCCGTGGTACACCGCATTCCTATCGCGCCCGTCCGCGCAAGCCGTGGACCATCTACTGGGCCCATTTTGACGGTAATCAGGCGGATAGCTTTGTCCGCCATCTCAGTCTGGGTGAACCTGCGCCGGAGCTATGGCTGATTCCCCTGGGTAACAGCGCCAGGGTCGTCAGTGATTTTGAAAACCTGCTGGCCGCCCGACAGTCAACTTATAACCTTGATGCCTTTATCAATGCAGCCAACCAACTGCGGGCCATACTGACATATATTGCGCTTCTGCAACCGATGGCGCGCCATCAGGACGCGGGCGGACGCTTCGACCTTGAACGGGTCCACAGCCTGATGCAGGAAAGTGTCCATGGTCAGCTGGATCTGGCGCACCTGGCGGAAGCGGTTAATCTCTCAAAATACCATTTCATCAAGAAATACAAGCAGCTCACCGGGGCCACACCCATTGACCATTTTATTCGTTTGAAAATCGAACGGGCCTGCCAGCTGTTGGACGTCAGTTGTAAAAATATCAGTGAGGTGGCGGCAGAAACCGGTTACCAAGATGCCTACTATTTTTCCCGCGCATTTAAAAAAGTCATGGGGATCTCTCCCAGTGATTACCGTAAGATGCGCACAGGCGGCTATGCCTGAGCGGCGAGCCTAAAAACCTTACCCTACAGCAGCAGAAGAACGTTGGAACATGCTATGGATTTGCAAACCTTTATCGCCGGATTTTTTGGCAGCACCTCGGTGGAAATTATTGCCTGCCTGTCAGGTTTTATCTGCGTTTACCTGATCATCAAACGCAATATCTGGTGCTGGCCGGTAGGCTTGCTGCAGGTCTCTCTTTATTTGATGATTTTCTACCAGGCCAAGCTATATTCGGATGCCATTCTGCACGCCATTTATGTGGTCATGCAGTTTTATGGCTGGTGGTACTGGTTGCAGGGGCGTGGCCGGGATCATGAAATTATCATTCAGCCTACCAGCCTGAGCATCACTCTGGTGTGGGTGATGGTGGCGCTGTTGGGCAGTTATGTGCTGGGATATGTCATGTCTACCTACACTGACGCTTCACTCCCTTATCCGGATGCTTTTACCACGGTCGCCAGTCTGGTAGCGCAATGGTTGTTATCCCGTCGGCATCTGATTAATTGGGGCTTCTGGATTGCTGTGGATGTTGTCGCCATCAGTGTTTACTGGCAGAAGGCGCTGTATCCTACTTCTGTGTTGTACGCCACTTTCCTGGTGATGGCGATCATCGGGCTATGGGTCTGGCTGAACAAATACCAGGCCCAGAAAGCGATGCCTGTTCCGGAATATGCCGGTGTCTGAAAAAATCGGATTCACACTCGGAAAATTTGCCCCGTTGCACAAGGGGCATCAGTTCCTGATCGAGCAGGCACTGGCCCAGGTCGATCACTTGATTGTGATGATCTATGGCTGCCCGGACTTAATTGATGTCCCCCTGGCGCAACGGGCGCAGTGGATTAAAACACTGTACCCCCAAGTGGAGGTGATCCTGGCACCAGATGGCCCCATGGAAGTGGGGGAGACTCCCGAAATTCAGACCATGCATGAAGACTATATCGGCCGTCGCTTAAGCGGGCGTAAGATCACCCACTTTTTCTCCAGTGAAATATATGGCGCTCACGTTTCCCGTTATCTGCAAGCCAAAGATTGCCGGGTCGATGAGGCGAGGAGTCGGGTACCGATATCGGCAACCCGCATCCGCGAGAATCCCTATCAGCACCGCCAATGGCTGCACCCGCTGGTCTATGGTGACTTGATCAAAAAAGTGGTTTTTCTGGGTGCCCCGTCCACGGGCAAAACCACGTTGGCCCAGGCCATGGCTGAGTCAATGAACACCTGCTGGATGCCGGAATACGGGCGGGAATATTGGGAAACGTATCAAGTAGACCGACGCTTGTCACCAGCACAACTGGTTGAAATAGCCCGCGGTCATATTACCCGTGAAGAGGCCATACTCCCGGACTGCGACCGCTATCTGTTTGTGGATACCAATGCCCTGACCACCCGTCACTTTGCCCACTACTATCACGGCGCCGCTCTACCTGAGTTGGAACAACTGGCCGACGCCTGCACCGAACGTTACCCCATCGTGTTTTTATGCGGCGATGACATTCCCTATGAAGCTACCTGGGACCGATCAGGCGAAGTGAATCGCACGCAGTTCCAGCAGGAAATAACTGACGAGCTGATAAAGAGGCGAATCTTATTTACGCGATTAACGGGTACTATCGAGGCAAGGGTCCGGCAGGTGCAGCAAGTACTTAAAGAGTGAATTCAACCTTATCCTGTCAGGCTTCATCTGAAATTTTTTCCCAAATGTCACTAAACCCACAATCAGACATTAACACGTCCATTTCGTAAGATACGTCTGGAAGCGTCGAAGTATTATCGGTACCCCCAAGAACAATGTTTCCTTGCTTCCTATCCTTCGTCATTTCATCAATCATACCCCAAATGAAATAACTTAAGTGCTTAGCCTCTTCTTCAGAAATCAGGCCGTTATCCAAAATAGACAGGGCTCTTTCGTCCGACATCTTCTTGGCATAGTGCTCGACTAATGCCCTTACATGAGGGTATCGAACAGTTAAGATCATAGTACTTCCCCTGATGGTCTGATGACTGACATCCGATCTGCGACCCATTTTAATTTCTCTACCAATGAGCTTATTTTCATCGTTTCATTTACTGTAAGTAAATAGTGCCCTTTAGCAGATTTTGAGGGCCTACGGTCCGATTGAAATGACATTCCTTCAGGAATACCAGCGCCGGATAACACCTAATACACCTCCACTGGTTTGTCCGCACTTCGTGATACCATTTTGTAGGCGCTTTGTTTTGGTCGACATACATTGTACTCGCTCTGCGACGCTGCCTTATGTTTATCAGGCCTTATATTTGACACACAATATTTTCAATACAAAAAAATAATGTAAATTGTAAGGCCTGACCCCCATTCTTCCATTCTTCCAGTTGTAAAACGCACGATAGGAAAAGCCTGTCGGAAATGTTTATCTTACTACTCTCTTCGCTATGTAATAAATTGCCACCTCTGCACAAAACACATTCAATTTTGGCGCGCATTCCAACGCATCACCAATTTATTTAAAAACAAGCGGTTAATGTAGGTTTTATCGCACAGAATTATAAAAACCGTGTAATATATTCGATCCCTTCATACAATATAGATCTATAGGCAAAGGGTAGCTTATGAGTATCATCGTTTGTTTTCCGAACATTATTGACGAATGTTCAGATGAAAACTTTCAAGGCTGTATTGATGTGAATTACATCAAATGGGGTAGCAGTAGAGCAATCAGCTCTCACACTTCAACGCAAGGTGATCGTGAAGGTTCTGATGCAATCATTTCAGATTTAACACTCTATAACTTTATGGATAAGGCAACCTTCACATAAGTTGCATCGCCTTTAACTTCTACACTTTTTCAAAAACTAATTAAAATTTTGGTGCTTATAAATTATGGATAATGATCTACATATAGATATTACACAAGGTTGTCTCCCCGTAGTAAATGCGATAAATACTATTAATATTGAAGAAGTTGATAAAATATTAGCAACACTCCGAGAGGTTATCTTATCTTCTCAACATAGCCTGAAAAAACCAGAGAGCGCTGAAGGTTTATCTAGCCAGATTGAGGGATTTATTGGTAAAACAAATAGTATCTCAACCAAGGGGATTGGAGTGGATCTAGCATTGGAATTATTTACATCACTATTGATAAAACAAGGAATACCAACTAACCATTCGGGTTTTCTATCGTATGTTGGTGTATCACCTACGCCAGCATCTGCGTTGATGGATGGATTGATATCGGCTTCTGGTATGATTGGGTCTGCTTGGTTCGGTGGTGCGGGATTAGTTTGGGCTGAAAACCAAGTACTGAGTTGGCTTGCCGAACTCGCTGGTCTCCCTGAGCATTCAGGTGGTTGTTTTGTATCTGGAGGAACGGCAGGTAATTTGTCAGCTCTAGCTGCTGCGAGATCAAGCTTTCGTGAAATTAACCCTGATACAAAAGAAAATATCGTACTCGTGGGTGAATCTGCTCACGCCTCTATTCATAACTGCGCACATTTACTAGATTTATCGATAGTTACTGTTCCTTGTGATGATACTGGTCGAGTTACTGCGCCAATCCTAGAATCATTATTTAAAAAACTCTTAGACAATAATCAACTCAATAAAGTTGTTGCAGTTGTGGCATCAGCAGGCAGCACAAATAGCGGACAAATTGATGATTTGTTGGGAATAGGGCAATTAGCAAAAACTCATAATTTATGGTTCCATGTAGATGGCGCGTATGGAGGTTCTTTTCTATGTATTCCTGAACTCAAGCCGCTATTTAAGGGGATTGAATTGGCGAATTCTATAATTATTGATCCCCATAAAGGACTGTTCGCTCCCTATGACTGTTGTGCATTAATTTATTCCGAACCCAAAACGGTGACTAGTGCTTTCTCGCAAGATGCAGCGTATTTGGAGCACATGAATGCATCACCGGATTGGAATCCTATGCATTATGCTTTACATTTAACGCGTCGACCTCGCGGTATTCCTTTGTGGTTTTCACTTGCTGTTTACGGTAGCCATGCCTATACAGAAAGCCTAAGAAAATTACTCGTTACAACACAGACTATAAAACAGAAAATTATAGAATGTGAAAAGCTAGAGCTCATCGAGCACACCAATTTAAGCGTGATATTATTTAAGCGGATTGGATGGGATACACAACAATATTATCGTTGGTCAGATCAATGTCTCAAAGAAGGTATTGTTTTTGTTGTGCCCACAAAATGGAGAGAGAAAACCGTTGTACGGTTATGCATAATGACAACACAGCTTGAAACACAACGCATTGATGCAATGCTTTTAAGCCTGCTTTAGATAAATAACATATTTTAAGATTAAAAGAATTTTTAGGGCCAGGCCTTACATTTGACACACAGTATTTTCAATACAAAAATCAATGTAAATTGTAAGGCCTGAAGCTCCCCCATATTCACGGAAGTGCCTGTTCGTCTTTGAGCCTAAAAGGGCTTTGATCCCTTAACTACTCTAAGCAGTCGTCCCTGAAGAACCCCACTTTTCAGGCCACAGCGAGTTGCTCTGAATGAATCTGCTCTTCATTAAACAGGTAAAGTCGAAGCAACAGCATCATTTTTTCGGTGGATGACGGCCATAACCTCAAGACCCAAAGAAGCTGGGCCAGCTTCTTCAAGATCTTTCTCAGGTTGAAGCCTGTACCACACAGTAATGCATGCACTTCATTACCTTCTTGCCCCTTCAGATAACAGC
>JBNKWQ010000048.1:0-266319 GCA_050299855.1 Hahella sp. | reverse complement strand
CTGGCCCTGCAGGCATTCGCCCGGAGAATTGGTCCTTTCGAAAAGCTGGTATTCAATGGGCAAACCGCCAGAGAAGCCATTCGCATCAATCGCTCCAAGGCGTTTCCTGCAACCAGGACGATCGACCATCACCTCAACCGCCTGGGCAGGTTTGCGCAGTATGCGAAACACGGTGGGTTGATTCTGTCCGCCGCAGGTGTGGGCATGGGGTGCTACAATATCGCCCATGCGGAAACTCAGCGGATGAAGAATGAGATATTGGTTGAGACTATATTGGGGACGGCTGTCGGTGGTATAGCTGGATATGGGCTCTTTCTTGTTTTTGCATCTGGCCCTATTGGTTGGGTGGTTGCCCTGGTTTTAGGAGGTGCTGCAGCAATAGGTAGCTGGGCGGCGGGGAAAAGTGCTGCTTGGGCTTATGATAAGTATTTCAACCAGTATGATTTAGTTAAGGCTACGAGTATCGATAAATTATGCAAATAACAGGAGAACAGTTGGCTTTTTTTTACTTCTCTGTTGGGTTTTCATGTGTATTACTGTGGATGCCAGCTTGGTTACTACTGAGTATATTTACACCCAAAATCCTACTAGACAAGTACTTTAGGGAGCCACATTTTACCCTGACAGAAACCGTTATGATGGCCCAGTTTCCTGGTTTTCTAATTCGCACAGCCATCTTTGCTTGGTTGATAATATTTCCTAAATTAGGGAGAAAGAAACGGCAGATATGGAAAGTTAAGAACTATATGCCACGCTGGTATCACATGGCGTTGGTGAGTCTCACGCTTTATATGCTATTTGCACTCGCTGTTATCGTTCTAATACCACTTACCCTATACATGTTCTATCCTTGATGACTGCTATGCCGATAACAGGCGAACATCTAGCGTTTGTTTACTTTACGGTTATGCTTACGGGTGTCGTATGGGTGCCTGTCACATGGTTACTTCTGAGTGTTTTTACGCCAAAAAAATTACTTAATAAATATTTTAAGGAGCCCCACTTTACCCAAACTGAAACTATCTTGATGGCCCAGTTTCCAGGTTCATTGATGCGAACCGCAATTTTTGCTTGGTTGTTAATATTTCCCAAGTTAGGAAGAAAGAAGCGGAAAATAAAGGACGTTAAGGACTATATGCCAAGATGGTATCGGGTGTCATTAACAGTTCTTACTGTTGGCTTGTCCTTTGCAATGGCTGTAATGATTCTAGTGCCGCTGTTTTTATACGTATTTTTTGACTAAGGCAGGTAATTTGGTCAAAGCCACGAGTATCGACCAACTATGCAAGCTATAGGTGAACTATTAACATTTCTTCTTTTCGCGGTAATGTTTTTCACTATTTTACCGTGGATGCCTGCTTGGCTCTTGCTAAGTATCTTTACCCCTCGAAGGTTGTTGGAACAATATTTTAAGGAGCCGCATTTCACTTTAACGGAAACCGTCATGATGACTCAGTTTCCGGGTTTTTTGATGCGTACCGCTATCTTTGCTTGGCTATTGGTATTCCCTAGACTGGGGCAAAGTAAACGTAAAATATGGAATATTGGCAATTATATGCCTCGCTGGTATCGCGTAGCCTTGAGGATCTACTTATTCTGTGCAGTGTTTGCACTAGCGACGATAATTGTTTTAATGCCCATTTTAGGTTTTTTGGTTTACAAGCTTGAGGCGTGACTTAGTCAAAGCAACGAGTATCGATCAGCTATGCCGATAACAGGGGAACAATTAGCATTTTTTTATTTCGTTATAATACTCCCAGCAGCACTGTGGGTGCCCGTCATATGGCTGCTGCTGAGCATCTTTACCCCCAAGAAACTGCTGGATAGATATTTCAAGGAGCCCCACTTTACTCTGACGGAGACTATTCTCCTTGCGCAGTTTCCTGGGTTCTTAATCCGAACAGGAATATTCGGCTGGGCAGTACTGGTCCCCAAAATGGGGAAAAAAAGGCAGATTGAAGATGTTAGGGAACATATGCCTCGCTGGTATCGTGTAGGGCTGGAACTTTTTCTAATCAGTATTTCATTTGTTCTGGCTACAGCAGTTATTGTAACTCCGATACTAGTGTTCTTTGACTTTTAATATACTGTCGCAGTGGATAACCGGGCGCTGGTAGGTGAGATGGTGGATGTGTGGCGTAAGCGGACCGGCATGAGACTGGCCGAGAAAAAGCCATTACTCAATACCTACAACCCCCACCAGTTTATCTTGACCGGTAACGCCATCAGCTACCCCATGGTGGTCTGCCAGGCAGACAGCGAAAATGCGGTGGCCACGATATTATAGCAGCACCAGTTCGATAAAGAGCGTTGCGGGTGTTGGCGCTATCGCTAGTGCAGCGGTCTGACGGCCGGTTGGGACTTTGCCCCCTACATTGTGGCACATCGAGGCTGCTGAGGTGAGGAGGAGTCCATCCCATTTCATACTGTATATCGGCCAGGGCTCCGCCGGAAATAGCGATATCTATTTTGGCGGAGATTATTTCTTGGCAGGGATAAAGTTGTTCAGAGTTAGGTGCAAGATAAACGGAAGAAAATATATCAAGGGGTTAATAACAGGAATGATCCATATTTGAATCACTCCTGCTAATGACTATAGTGCTATTGTGGGACGATTGGGCGTCGGATATCCCATAGTCCTGCGTAATCCCAATTAATTCCGTTAGAGGATCTCCAGCTATAGTAAGTACTGTTTAAACTCCCGTTCCAGCCCCCGAATAACCATAATTTCCCAGTTAGGGACACCAATAGGTCTCCATCAACTGCCTTAGGCATTAAGGTGCGAATGTCATCTCTAACCAAAGACCAGGAGATACCATTAGTAGACGTCCAGATTTGAAGGCTATTAGTGTCGCCATAGCGGTTATGTGTCATGGCAAACATTTTATTGTCTAATATGGCAAGAGAACTAACGCCTCGATCCTGGAATGGGGGAGCTGATGCAGCAAGATTCCAATTTATTCCATTGGCTGATTTCCATACTTGTGTCGGTGTGCCGCCGACTGAATAGTCATTGAAAGCAAATAGATATAGGCTGCCCGCATAGGCTACTACTTTGTGGCTAAGTTGTATACCAAACGGAACATTGCTGGCAACAGTCGTCCAGTTACGTCCATCAGATGAACGAAGAATATCTGTTGACCCCTGTCTGTTGTGGGCGGCGCTAATGAAGCCCCCAATAAGCCACAAATAGCCGTTAAATTCGACCATTTGATAGTTATCCCGATCAAACAGGTCCACGACAGGGGAGTCAAACGCATCGGCGGCGGAATAAGGAGTCCAGTTAATGCCGTCCGCCGATTCCTGTAAAGAGACAGTTGTTGATGAGCGGTTATACATCAATATTTTGTTGTTGAACACCACCGGATTTCCTGGGTAACCGAGCCCATTTGTATGGTAGCTCCAATGTATTGCATCGGAACTTATCATAGTTCTACTTGCTCCAAATGTAATCAATTTGTTTTTAAAGACTAGCAAGGGGCGGGCGTAGTCAAAAGTTTTAATGCCTGGGAACTCGGTGTTTCTATAGTGATTCACATACATTCCCCCAATAGGCAGACATGCATATTTCCCACTTGCCAAACGGTAATAACTGACGGCACTTGCCTTTAGGTCTACATCAACTCCTGAGGTGGTATTCAGTATGAACATATTTCCGTTATTGCAAGTGGAATAGTTTTCTATATCGCAGTTGTATACTGAAGACCTGTAAAGATCTAGGCCGGATGTGCTGGCTGGTAGAGTGTATCTCCCTGAGTTCTCACCCATGAATGTCTGTAGTTCAACGATTTCTGACCCTACGGATGACAAGCTAAAGGAAGTTTGCGCTGCATTATAACCCGCGTCTGCTGCTATGTTGGCAGTAATGGTAGTGCTGCCGGCACCGACAATATTGATATAGCCGGTGTTGGAAATAGTCGCAACGCCGGTGTTTGACGAAGAATAGGAGATGGAACCGCTTCCCCCTTGTCCCTGCACTGACGCACTATTGGTATAACTATCACCCAAACACCTGTAGGCGGCACCCGGATCAAAAAAGGCAATGACCTGATCAAGTTTATCTCTGGTAGTTGCCACAAAATTAGCCGTCACACCCCCAATATTTAATGTTGCAGTAGTGGCGGTAAGCACAGTGTTTGCTGAAGTTAATCTAACTTGAATTGGTTCGTCCGGGTTGATAGTGCCTGCAGTAGACGTAAAAGCTTCGCCTCGAACACTGTATTCACCATTGCTGATTGAGACGGTAGCAGGTGCATTGAATCCGGAAATAACGACAGTTGGTGAGGCAACCAATGTATTCAGGTCGACATTAGCTTGGCTGTTAAAGCTGAAACTATCAGGCTGAATGTCTTCCTTGTCTGTGGTTACTTCGAAGTTTGTACTTACGCTGCCAACTGTCAGGGTCACAGTAGTTTGTGTGCTAAAGGTGCCGGGAGTGGTTGTTCTCACCGTTACTTGTTGATTTGCACTGATGGTTCCAGAGACTTGGGTATATCCGGCGCCATTAATAGAGTATTCACCACCGGTGATACTGATTGGCGCATTGCCTGCGATTCCCGTAATGGTCTCTGTGTTGGAAGTTACTATAGTATTGAGTGGCGCTTTATCCACACTGATGAAGGTAAAAGGGTCCGGTGTAGAATCAGCAGACACGTTCACTGAAAAACTTGCCGATGCACCATTGTAAGTATTGTCGGCCGCAATTGTGGCGGTAATGGTGGTTGAGCCTGAGCTGACAAAAGAGATGGTTCCATTATTATCTACAGAAGCTATCGCCGGATTTGCAGAGGAATAACTGATGGCTCCAGTTCCTTGGCCGGAGGCCGGATTAGCGAATGATCCGCCGATATAGCCCACAACTTCCATTGCTTCAACAAAGGTGATTACCTGATCATTCTTGAAGATATTAAGCGAGTATTGGCTGGTAGCTTCCTGATAGGTAGCGTCAGCCGCCTTAGTGGCGGTAATGATTACACTGCCCTCAGCTAACAGAGTGACTTCTCCGGTACTGGAATTGACGCTAGCAAGCGCCTGATTGTTTGAGTCATAAGTCACGGCGCCGGTACCGGGGCCGGTGACAATATTGGTGAGCTTGTCATTGACGTAACCGGTCACAGGGCCGGGGTTGTCGAAGGTCACATTCTGGACCAGCTGGTTCACCTGCACACTGTAGCTGGCGGTCGCTGCACCATAGACACTATCGACGGCTTTGGTGGCTGTGATCTGGACACTTCCGGGAGAGTGTAAGGTCACCAGTCCGCTGATGCTGTTAACGGATGCGATGGACGGATTTGAGGAGCTGAAGCTAATGTTATTAGCCGCCGCCAGAGGTGTAACGATTAATGGGTTAGTATGGCTGGAACCGGCATCTCCGGTAATGGTGCCCGGAGTTTCAAATTGCATGGATACTGGGTTGAGAGCAGCATTGACGGTGTAACTGGCGACAGCCTGATTGTATTGTGCATCTGCGGCGATGCTGGCGGTGATGGTGGCATTGCCTGCACCGACCAGGCTTACCTGTCCGGTAGCGGAATTCACGGTGGCGACGCTGAGATTATTCGACTGATAACTGATCTCGCCGGTACCGGGACTGGTGGCCGTATTAGTAATGCTTGAACCTACCTGGCCGGCTAAGGGGCCTGCATTTTGGAAGATCAGAGTCTGGTCAAGTTTATTAACGGTGACGTTATAGCTGGCAGTCGCTGACTGGTAAGTGGCATCGGCGGCAATTTGGGCACTGATAACGGTGTTACCTCCGCCGACCAGTGTCAGTATACCTGTAGCCGAATCCACAGTCGCAATGGTGTCGTCGCTGCTGCTATAACTGATGGCGCCGCTGCCCTGGCCGGTGGCGATTTTAGTGTAAGTCTCATTGACATTGCCGGTGATGGACTCGTGTTCAAAGGTCAATGTCTGAGGTTGTTTAATGACATCAATTGAGTAGCTCGCCGAAGTTTGTTGGTATTCTGTGTCGGCAGCTTTGGTAGCAGTAATAGTGGCACTGCCGGCGCCTGTCAAAGTGACCGCACCTGAAGTGGGATCTACGAACGCAACAGAGGCATTGCTGGAGGTGAAGGTGACAAGACCGCTACCCGGACTGCCGATGGTAATGGGATTGTTAACTTGTTGGCCCACTAAACCGGCAATAGGGCCGGGATCAACAAAACTGATCGATTGAGGCTTTTTAGCGACGGTGATTTCGTATGTGTCAGTGGCTGGCTGGTAGATATCATCCCCGGCTTTGCTGGCGGTGATCAGTGCCGTGCCG
Source organism: Hahella sp. (assembly GCA_050299855.1). Taxonomy (GTDB): domain Bacteria; phylum Pseudomonadota; class Gammaproteobacteria; order Pseudomonadales; family Oleiphilaceae; genus Hahella. Next base: position 260,051 of record JBNKWQ010000048.1, on the reverse strand, counting down.
GCACCCGTCAGCGTCACTAAACCGTTGGCGTCTACAGAGGCGACATCGGCCTGGTTGGAGAAATAGCTGATGTTCCCGGAGCCGGAGCCGGTGATAGCTAACGGATTCTCGATGGTGTCATCAATGGTGCCTGCCAGTGGGCCGGCGTCGGTAAAGGCAATGGTTTGGGACAAGCGACCGGACGAGGGCAGGGATGAGGTGATCAGGTAAGTTGCGCGGGCTAAGGCGTAAGTCTCGTCGGCAGCTTTGATGGCGGTAATGACAGCATCACCGAGGGCCAGGGCTTCCACTTCGCCGGTGATCGGGTCCACACTGACAACCTCCGGACGGCTGGACAGATAACTGATAGCGCCGGTGCCCGGTGCCAGCCCGGCATCCTCTATTACCTGATTGAATTGAGAATCATAGATTTCAATCTCGACCGGACCAGGATTGGTAAAAGACAGCTGTTGCGGGCGTTTGCTCACGACCAATGTATAGCTGGCACGTGCCCCTTGGAAACTGGCGTCGGCAGCTTTTAGTGCCGTGATAATGGTTTGCCCGTTGGTGTGCGCCTCTACCGCCCCTGTGGTGGGGTTAATGGTGGCGACCGCTTCGTTGCCGGAAACGTAGGTGATCTGTCCGGTACCACTCTGTGCTTCGCTGGCGGCGCGGGCGGTGTTGGTCAGGGTATCACCGACATAGGACGTCACCGGCCCCTGGTTCATAAAAGTGATGGCTTGGGGCTGCAGTTGCGGGTTTCCGCTTTCACCACCATGAATCACCACAGTACCAGTGCTTTGGGCCACCGTGCCGTTATCGACATTGGTGATACGGACGTAAAACAGCTCGTCGGCCTCAACACTGGCATCATCACGAATATCAATACGGATAGTCTTTTCCACTTCACCGGGTTGGAAGCTGAGACTGCCTTCTTTGCGGACAAAGTCTGAGCCGCTGCGGGCAGAGCCGTCCTGGGTGGCATAGTTGACCACCAGCGGTATAGATTGAGGCTGAGACAAAATCACCCGCAGCACCACTTCGCGGGCGGATTCGTTGACGCTGTTACTGGTAATGCGTACCGAACTGGCCAAAGGATTGATAAACAAATTGACCGTATCCGAACCGGTATTGCCATTGGAATCAGTGGCGATCAATTCAAAGGTATAACGTTGCAGGTTGGTGACATCCGGGGCCACCAGAATATTGGACAGTTCGTCGCTAGAAGATATGTCGACCTCAGGCCCGTAGCGTTGAATCCATTGGGTGTGAATAATTTCCGCCCCATCGCGGCCTTGGGCTGCCCCTGATAGTGTGAGAACAACGTTGGAATCCGCATACTGATCCCTACCGGCATCAACAAGCGGCCTGCGTTGATTGGATGTACTGCCATCGGAGGTGTCTGCCGGTGTCGTTACTTCAGTACCTCGATCTTCCGGGTCCACCGTCGTAACCGGTTCGGTTTGATTGCCGCCATTACCTCCACTGGTTTCAGTAGAGGAAGAGCCGCCACCACAGCCGGAGAGCATGGCGAGCAGGAAGACAACGTAGAAAATCCTTTGGATGGTGCAGGTCACGATCAATCCTTGATAAAAAGTTGGCCGGTGGCGTAGTTAATGTCGGTGCTATGCAAAGATGCTGATAGAGGCCTGAAGGGACTCAGCAAAAGGCATAAATTTGAATACTGCAGAAGAAACGACATCATCCTTGTAAGCTAAACAAGATTTCCATTTAGCAAGCGCAGATGAGGATCAGGCTCAAACTGCACTTACATTAAATTACAGAAAGGTGTCGTAATGTAACAAATGATGGTGTCGAAGGCAGTAGTCCAAAAGGACTAATGTTGCGGGTGGGCTTTAAATGAATGGATTTTTCTATTCTGCTAAGTCTTGCACAGCAGAACTAACGCTTTTAACGGCGCTAGTTCTGCTGAATGGAAATATGAGGACCAAAGAAAAGGGTTAAGTCAGGTCCACGCCTACCAGGCTGTCAAGGCTAGATCCCAGTCCGTGTTCGATACCCAGCCCGGCATAAAGGGCGTCGAAATTACCAATGTCACCATTTATTGCCATGTAGTTAAGTATGACGGTGTTAACAAGTTGTGTGACACTGTTCGCCGCAGGACTTGAACTGGTAACAACGTCAGCATTGGAGCTCATATAGCCTAACTGATTGCGTAGTGAAGTAACGCCGCTTGGGTTGTAGACCAAAAAGAATGCAGCGGCGGTCGCCTGGTTATCACTGGTCCACTCTGGCTTACCAACATCCGTATCCATGCGACCGTTACTGGAAACTGCGCCATCGGAGAAAACATATACCATCAACGGAGTGTTTTTGCGTTTTGCATATTCAAGACAGGCACCGATACATTTGCCGGCGATCAGGTCTCTGGCTTCGCCGGTTTTACGGTCACCGGTGTGATAGTCATAACCACCCAAAGTGATGGTTCCAGCGCCAGCCAGGCGGTTAACCACCAATTTCATAATACTGGCAGTTTTTTTGATATCCGAGTCGAGGAGGTCTTCAGCTGAGAAAATTGAACCTCCACCAATGGAGGAGATATCCGGATCCTGGAGTGGGTCCAGATCTGAAGGGTTGCCGAATTCGTTCACATTATCGGCACTTTTGGCGTAGGCGCAGCGTATCTGGTTTTCCGTTGCGACGGACTCAGAATATCTAGCCAGTTTTTTATCTGCCAGCCCGTACATGGCTTTCAAGACTCTCGCAGCATTATCGGAGCTATTACCAAGTAACGCCGTGAGATTACCGGTATCAACTAATCGAACGGCATCAGAAGGGCTGCTTATTCTTGTGGGGGTCAATGAAGAATCAATGAGAAAGCTGGGAGACATGGAGTTGCCTCCTGAAACGCTGGTTCTAGAACCAATCAATGTGAGAAGGTCACCGGATATTCCAGCCTTGGCAATACCATAGATAGGATTGTGCGGATTATTGCTGGTGTCGTTTTCGGAACGGGCAGGAATGACCATGCCGTTAATTGTGCCGCTCGTAAATCCTGTGCTAGCGAGCTGCATACCCTTCAACATGGCACTGGTGTTATGGAACTTAAGTCCGAACTCTTCATTGATAAAGTTGGTGGTAGGATCCGCACCGCCCGGAGAGGGCAGTTGGTCGCTTCCAATACCTAGTTTGCTGTATCCGGCGGTGGAAAGGACATCTTCCTGTCCTCCCTGACCACCGACCAAAACATTAGAGCCTGCGATATTGGCACCACCAGCCAGGTCGAAGCAAATAAAGGGAATTTTTGCATCCGGAGGGGTGCCACCCGAGAGACCGCAGAGATCAGCTAATGCGCTGAGTTCCAGATCTATCGCGGCGTTGGCTTTGCTAGGCATCATTAAAGCTGCTAGTGGTGAGAAGCCTAAAACTGTGGCTGTACCTGCCATAAAGCCCTGAGAGATCAACTCCCGTCGAGTCACTGGGCGACGATGATCCGGGTGACGAAGTGGACGTAATGGGTCAAACGGCTCTTTTTTACGTGCCATGATCAGGCTACCTCTAAAATATTCATTCCTGATAGTTTTCCTGCTGAGCAATAGGCTTGTTCAGGAAAATTTACATCTCTAATAAAGTCAGTCATTAGACGAGCTTAACCTTAAAGTGACTACTGAATCATCATTGTTGCACTACCCAGAGCAGCGCCGCAGACGCCAGTGACAACATTCCTGGTAGCGGAGGCGTTGCATATTTGCCCACCGCACACATCATTGGCCAGGGTTGTAATCAGTTCGTTAATGGGTTCTTCGAAGTCAGTGCTATCCGGCTGGTTATTTAGCCCACTGCCTACAAAAGCAGAATAAAGGTCAGACATAAGGTTGGTCTTGTCAGCACCGCTAAAATCCGCGCCACCACTAAAAATAGAGAATGAATCGCCAAACAGGGTGTTTCTCTCGGCAGTGTAATCACTATCTGATATCAGCGTATCACAATACTCTATGGCCAATTGGGTAATGGCAATATTTTGAGAGGGTACAAAAGACATCGGATCTTCTTTCGCAGGAAGCGATTGCTCAAACTCATCATAGTTGGCAATTTTGGTTTCAACATCTGAGGCTTTAACACCGGTCAGTTTGGCCATAGAGGCACTGACTTCTTCAAAATTTCTGACGGCAATTCGTGGTTGGGTGTCCGCTGTTTGAATATCGAGATGGTCAACGAATTCTCCCGAGACTTTAAATTCGCCGTCCAAGCCGTTAATACTTTCAAAAATCAGAAAGAACTGATCGGTATCCGGTCCAGTGCCAATAGGTAGAATGGAACCGATATTCGATAACTTTTGGCCTGTTTCTGGAGAGTATGAAGCCGCGTTAATTTCACTGACTGAAAGATGGGTAAAAGCTTGTCCTGTCTCAACCTCTTCTCCATTCATACCAATCCTGATTCCGCCAATATCAAAACTGTCGGGCACAACATTAGGATCCAGGTTAATGAAAAACGGGGCATTGAACAGGTAGCTGTAACTGTCAAACTGGCTGACTTCAAAAACGATATAGCTATTAAGTTGCGAGTCTCCGATCAGCGAGGAAATATTAAACAGTAAATAAAACTTCTGACCGACACCTACACTGAAGTTGTTTTTAATTTGGTCTTCTGTCAATGCACGGTTATGGATGGCCAGCATACGGATGGTGCCCTGGAACTGGTTTGCGCCTGATGGTTCGCTTCCTAACAGGAAAGCAAATGAATCGTCCCAGTCATTCAGGTTGCCGGCAGCAACGCTGTCGGCAGCTTCTATCAACTTGCCGTTCACATATACCTTTCTTCCGCTGGATGGATTGAATGTGACAACCACATGCTGTTGAGTCGCCTGTAATACCTCTTCGCCGCTATCCATGGTGGATAGGGAAGGTTCACCGTTAAGATTAGTGGTACTGCTACGATGAAGGAATTCGTAGTTATACATTGTCTGGCCAAGAGTGAAGTTGCGGCGGGTATTGCTTCCACCGTAGTTGGCGATCACCGCAGGGCCTTCTTGGGTAACATTGGCAGGCGCGACCCAGGTTTCGATGGAATATTCGCCGGAAGCCTTGATCAGGTCATACAACTTTTTACTGGAAGTCGTAGAGCCCTGTGCTTTACCGTCAATCAGACGAATCCCCCAGCCGCCGACCCATTCCACATCGCCGGTAAGGTTGAGGTTGATCGCCGGTTCAAGACCACTGGTGTCAAAAGCTGTAGTCCCCGTTCCTGCTTTAAACTCCCATTTGGCGATAATGTTGGACTCATAACGACCACCGGTGTTGGCCGGCGTTCCTTCAGGGAGAACAGGTGCAAGTTTGCTCGCAAGGCTGCCGGAAGGTAACGATACAGTGTTGTAGTCCAAATCCGAGATCAAATCTTTGATAATGTCGGCATCAGCCTGACACTCATTCCAACAATTGTGGGATTCCTTAGCCAGACGTATATAGAAGCGCGACTGTGGTTCTACGCCGTCTTCTATGTCTAAATCGTAGGTGCTGATTTTGCTTTTCGCTGCAGCATAGGCAATTTCACGACTGGATGTATCTGCAAAAAAGGGAGATTGCGGCTGGGCCATCGAGTCGTCAGGTATCTGCGAATGGCAATTGCTACATTTTGCGGTAGTCGTAAATAGCGTATAAAGGGCATCATAGTTGGCGTCGTCCTCTACTAAGGTGCGATAGGTGCCAGGGTCTTGCAAGGTCGCTACCGCTCTTAACTCAACCCGACTAACTGCACCAACAGAATCTCCGGCCCAACGGACCAGATACTGAGTGATGGTATCGGCGCAGCCTTGGTCTGATGTTAACCAGCAATTATGGCCGTCACCGACTTTCTTCACCATGGTGGATTCTGACGGACTCGAAAGGTTAATAATCCTGTTCGCTTCACTATAGGCAAGATTGATATTGTCTGAGCGGACAAAAGTAGGTGATTGTCCGCCGGTGCCATGACATCCGCCACAGCGGTTATTGCTGACAAGGTTGTCCCAAACATTTAGTTTGAACAGCTGTACATCGTCATTAACCGGTGCGGGGCCGTTGTAGTTACTTACTGTGACTGTCCCGGTGTTCGGAAGAGACTCTGTACCGGCACCGCCACCGCCACCGCAGCCAGTAACGACAAATGCGAAGGTTGTAGCCAAAGCCAGGCGCATTAAAATCTTAAACGAACTTAATTGCATTGGATTCATCGTTTTTAACCCGGTTACTTCTGCGTGGTTATTGGCGTAAATTCTTTTTGTTTGATGTGCTGGCACTGGCTTAGTCTCCCGCACAATATTCACCAGTCAGGGCAAATATTTCCTTCAGGTTGTAGTTATTGCCCATAAATGTATCTGTCAGAGTATTAATTTCATCGTCATCGCCGTCTTCCGGCTCACGCAGGCAAACGGTCTTAAATACGTGGGTCACATGGCACTGAGCAAAAGCCTTACTATTTGCCAACTCCTGTCCCAAACTGTTAGCGCCAAATCCAGTTGATCCCGGGCTTTCAAGGCCGGCATTCCACAAAACCCCCCTGTTACGGCCCTCGCGCCAATAATTGGTCCACTGGTCCGAAGTGGTGACATATCCATAAGGAAATGTGGTGGCGTTGTAGAAATACTTTTCCTGAACCCTGTATAGAATATTGGGGTCGGATATTCGCTCAAGTGAAGGCGACTCTTCGAGAATCTCCACCGTTTCAGGGTCTACTGTTCCCGAAGTGTTATAAACCAGAGTGCCGTTCTCAATATTTTCCTCATCATCGCCGTATTCATAATCATAGTAGGCGAAGGCCTGGGCCAGTGGGTCCATGCCGCTATGGCAGCCGATGCAATTGTTGAGGAAGATGCTGCTGTCGCCGCCGGGACTTCTGGATACGTCCTGGCGAATTCGATCAGCCGGGCGGCTGGTATCTTTAAACTGTTCCAGATCCATGCACAGATGGTTAATCAGCGTGAACCTCAGCATCGCCCGGTTAGTACCGCCGCTAAAAAAAGCTCTGCCGGCTGCGCGAGTGGTCATTATGCCGGCGGGAGCAGGGAGCAGTTGATCTGTCGGGGATAGAATATCGGCCAAACTTTCACCCTGTCCCATGAGCTGCTCCACATCCAGATAATGCTGGTTACTTGATAGCGAGTAGGCAGTGCCGACGTTGTTCCCCGCGGTGTATACCTTGTCGGTGGATAGCACGGTCTTAAAGTTATCATCTTTGGCAATGATGCCGATAACGGTGGCCGTGTAGTCATTTAAAGGGGCGAAGGGGGTTTGCGCTTCGTTAGTCCAGGGGGTAATCATGTTTTTCAGGGTGACGTTGTAGAAATAGGGGCTGTTTAGCGGAATTAACTTTGCTGTATCTAAATCACCGGCCGCTCTAATCGAGTTGATCTGTGCTTGTGTAGGAGGAACACCTGCAATGCGTTCGAAAAATCGTTTGGCTTCATCATCTGAACTGAAATAGGCCCACAGCTGAGATGAGAAAGTCAATGCGGTCAGCGCTAACGGAACCAGGGTTTTCCAGCTCAGTCGCTTATTGTTTGTGCTTTGAAATTTAAGGGCCATAAAAAAGCTCCGACGTCTATACAGGTTCTAACTAATAAAGAACCTGATCTGGAAATAAATAATTGGTTATCACTCGTTAATTAGTAATAACATGTGCCTTATTAGTTGCACCTAATTTAAAATCTGTGCCTATGTTAACTCACTTGGCGCATTAAATAACCTAGCCAGAGAACTATGCCGTTTGGCCTATAGGCAGGGTTTTGTGAACATCGAAAGTCGTTTTAATTCTTCTTAACCCGCCGAGATACTAGTATTTATACCTTTTATTAGTTTCTGCGGGTTTACAATTTAGGAGGATTGTAATAGAACTGCGTCTCCTTATTTTGTGGTTAATCTCACGGTATTACACTTGGTTACAAGGGAAATCTGGTTGTTATTATTAGATGACCATAATCTTTAGGGCAAAATGGCAAGCGTTGTTTTATGAAATATAACGGATATGTCCCGGTTTAAACTCATGATTGCTGAACGCCTCATAGTGAATTTTCAGATGTATAAGAAATACCTACCTTTAGCGTTAATAATGACTGTTCTCTCCGGATGTGGGGGGGGCATCGGTTCCGGTACCCAGGGTTCTGATCCTGTGGTTCAGGATTTTCCTGTGGCCTATGTTAAGCGCACGCTGCCCGAAAATGATGATGGCGAATTGCTTGAAGATGACGTCAGGGATCCTCTCGAATTTCGGCCGGGAGCTAAGCTGTATATCCGAAATCAGGCCTCTCCCAGCTCTTCTGAAAGGCATGTTACCGCCAACGTATTTCCTGCCAGCGAATTTGCTAACGATGAGGGTCAGGTATTATTCGATATTCGCGATCTGGCGCCTTCTTATGACGGCACCAAGTTGCTGTTTGCCATGCGGGCACCGGAAATCGAAAATGCAGACGAAGATGATCAGCCGACCTGGAATATATGGGAGTATGACCTGGAGTCCCGTTCTTTGCGTCGTATCATTGAGTCCGATAATACTGCCGAAGAAGGGGATGATATTGCACCACAATATCTGGCCGACGGTAGAATAGTCTTTACCTCCACACGACAGCGGCAATCCAAGGCAGTGTTGCTGGACGAAGGCAAGCCCCAGTATGAAGCGCTCAACGAAGCCAACAATGAACCTGCTTTAAATCTGCATGTTATGGCGGCAGACGGCACTAATATTGAGCAGATTACCTTTAATCAAAGCAGTGATTTCGATCCCATTGTTCTGCAAAACGGCAAAGTGCTTTTTACCCGTTGGAATCGGTCACCAGGCAACAACGGCATGGACTTATATCAAGTCAATCCTGACGGTACCGAACTTGAAATTCTCTATGGGCACCATTCCCATGATACGGGTTCAGATAATGCCGCAGTACATTTTGTGCGCCCGGTTGAGCTTGAAGATGGGCATATTATGGTCAGCCTGCGACCTTATCAAACGGTTGGGTTTGGCGGCGATGTGGTTGCCGTGGACATTGAAGGATTTACCGATCATGACCAACCGGTGTATTACAACCTCGGTGCTGGCGGCGAAGGCCAGGAATCTTTGACGTCGAATGACATTCTCACTGGTGAAGGTATTAACCTGTCCGGCCGTTACGCCTTCGCTTCCCCAATGCTGGACGGCACCGGCCGCTTACTCGTCGGCTGGAGTCAGTGTCGTCTGGTTGACGCCGTGGCGGACGATGCGGTTATAGATCCTGATGCCGATGATCCTACTATTTACCCCTGTACTCAGGACCGTATCGATTCCGGTGACTTTGAAGCCGCGCCTCCTTTGTATGGTCTCTGGATATTAAATCCGCAGTCCGGTACCCAACTGCCTATCGTCCGGCCTCAGGAAGGCATTATGTATACCGATGCCGTCATTTTCCAGGACCTTGACCTGCCCAGTTATATTCCTGACGGCATCCCGGGTTTTGATGTGGATGAGGACCTGGCCAATGAAGGCTATGGTATTGTCCATATTCGCAGTGTTTATGATTTTGATGGCGTTGATACGACCCCTGCAGGGCTGGCGGTAATGTCCAATCCTACCCAAACAATTGCCACAGCGAGAACCGCCCGGTTTTTACGCGTTGAAAAACCCGTATCCAAAGCTGACAATGATGTTATTGAAGTTGACGGATTTGCCTTTGGCCGGGCCGGTGCCTTAAGAATGCGGGAAATACTTGGTTATGTGCCAATTGAGCCCGATGGCTCCGTTAAATTTAAGGTGCCGGCCAATGTGGCTTTTTCTATCAGTGTTCTGGACGGTGAGGGTAAGCGGCTTGGCGCAAACGAATTTCCAAGGCACTCGACCTGGCTACAGGTGAAGCCGGGAGAAGAAATGGAATGTATCGGCTGTCATACTGCCGACAGTGAAATGCCGCATGGTCGTTATGATGCACAGGCTCCCGCTATTAATGCCGGCGCACCAACTAACGGTATCTTTCCAGGAACCGACCCCGGTTTAAGCGCCAATATGGGTGAAACCATGGCAGAGACCTACGCCAGGGTGAATGATCAGGTCAGGACACTGAGTCCTGATATCGAGTTTATTGATGACTGGGCTGAAGACGGCAGTAAGGAAGCCAGTTACAGCCTCGCCTATGCGGATCTGCCTGAAGACTTGATAAGCGATGATCCCGACGAAGATGACATTACCCCAATGTTGCAGAACTGTAAGGACGATTGGACTAGTATTTGTCGGATTGTGATTAACTATGAGACCAAGATTCATCCCCTATGGTCTTTGGATCGTGGTGACCTGGATGGAATGGGGCACACCAGCTGCGTAGCCTGCCATAGTGAACGGGATACAATGGACGTTATACAGATACCGCCAGGTCAATTAGATTTAACTGATGGTGCGTCAGACCAGCAGCCAGAACAGTTCAAAGCTTTTAGAGAGTTGTTGTTTACCGACGCAGAGCAAGAAATAGACATGGATAGTGGGCTGCTACAGGATATTGAAGTTCCAGTGTTCGACGAGAATGGAAACCCAGTATTCGAGACAGATGCTGATGGAAACATTGTTGAAGGTCCTGACGGCCCTGTTCAATTAACGGAGACTGTTCCAGTAGCACCCTCGTTGGTTGCTGGAAATGCACAAGCCAGTACTCGTTTCTTTGACATTTTTGCAACCGGAGAAAGCCACGAAGACTGGCTTTCTCCCGCAGAATTAAAACTTATCGCAGAATGGGTCGATATTGGCGCTCAGTACTATAATAACCCGTTTGATATTCCTCAGGATTAAGCAGATTGGATTGCAAAGTATTCCAGCCATGGCTGAAAGTCTGGCTCAGTTGTTTGGCTGTGTTGGTGATTTCCAGCACATGCATGGCAGAAGACCCTCCATGGTATTGGCCGTTTTATGACGAAGTTCAAAAAGCTCAGGTGGTTGAGCCTTTTGTGGAAATTCGTACCGGTCCGGGACGTGGCTATCCCGTATTTTACGTCGCCGAGGCAGGTGAATGGATTGAACTGCTAAAACGAAAAACAGACTGGGTTAAGGTGCTGACACCACAGGGTGAGGAAGGCTGGGTATTGCGTGACGATATTGAGCGAACCCTTGATGCCACCGGCGAAGCTGTTGCCTTTTCTGATCCTAAATTTGATGATTTCAGCTCCCGGGATTGGGAAGCGGGCGTATTGACGGGGAGTTTTGAAAAGGCGGCGGTAAACACCCTTTATGTGGGATATCAATTCACGCCAAATTTGTCTACAGAGCTTAGCGTGTCCCAGGTATTGGGTGATTTTTCGCAAATCCTGATTACCAATATCAATCTGGTACATCAACCATTCCCGCAATGGCGGGTATCTCCGTTTTTTACCCTGGGTACCGGCAAGGCTTTTATCCAGCCTAAAGCAACGTTGGTACAGGGTGAGGACAGGGATGAAGACACCACCCACTATGGTGTGGGAGTTCGGTTTTATCTTACAGATCGCTATTTCCTGCGTGCTGAATACCGGGAATATCTAGTGATGACCAACCGCGATAACAATGAAGAAGCAGAAGAATGGAAAGTTGGACTAAGCGTTTTCTTTTAGTAGGGGTTCTTTCCTCTTTGGCAGGTAGTGGCTGGGCGTCAGCCGCGGAAGGCGACGACTCAGCCGTTGATGAAGCCGAGCCGATTATTAAGCCGGAAATTGAGCCGCGTCCGGTACGTGAAGATTTGATTGATACCGAAAATTTTGAAATCGGGATTTTCGGCGGTATTTACAGTATTGAAGACTTTGGCTCTGACTTTGTGGTTGGTGTTAAAGCGGCTTATCACTTAAGTGAAGATTTATTCGTTGAGCTGAATTACGGGATGACCGAGGCCGGTGAAACCAGCTTTGAAACCCTGAGCGGAAATATCCAGCTGCTGCCTGACGATGACCGTGAGCTGACTTATTACAATGCGAGCCTGGGCTATAACTTCCTGCCGGGGGAAGCGTTCTTTGGGCGCAACTACGCCTTCAACACTAATTTTTACGTTTTAGCGGGCATGGGCTCTACGGAGTTTGCCGGGGACGATCGACTGACCGCGAATTTTGGCTGGGGCTTTCAATTTCTACCGACAGATTGGCTGTCCGTCCGATTGGATATGCGGGATCACATTTTTGATAACGATATCCTGGGAGTGGATAAAACCACTCATAATCTGGAATTCACCGGCGCGCTGACGGTGTTTTTCTAACGCAATATGGGTGTTTAAGATCGCGTTTTCATTGTTAGGCCTCGCAAGTGAAAGAAAGGAGATGTAGATGTTTAATAAGCCAAGACAAGTAAATCGCCTGATGAAGGCCATAGTGAGTGGCCTGTTATTGACTGTAGCACTGGCGACTCAAGCGGCCGATATCTCTGGGGCAGCTCCAGACTTTACCTTGAAAAGTAACCTGCAAAAAAATCTGCGTTTGAACGAGCTCAAAGGACAGGTGGTGATGATTAATTTCTGGGCCTCCTGGTGTGGACCCTGTCGTCAGGAAATGCCGCTGATGCAGGAAATTTATGACAAGTATAAAAAGCTCGGATTTACTATATGGGCTGTAAACGTGGATGAAGATACGGCACTGGCAGACGAGTTTCTACAGGATGTAAAAGTGTCTTTCCCGATTTTATATGACACTGAAAACAAGGTAAGTGAATTATACGATGTAGAGGCGATGCCGACTTCCATAATGGTTGATCGAAACGGCGATATGCGGTTCTTGCACAAAGGTTATCAACCCGGATTTGAAGACAAATACGCGAAGGAAGTCAAACAGCTGATTCGTGAGTAATCCTGTTATCTAAAGTCAAAGTGCCCTGGGTATCTCTGCTGAAAGAGCGGGCACAGGAAGAGCTGGTATTAAGGAAAACGGGTGCTCGGAAGGATAGCGACCAATGAAAAGCAGAGTTTTGGGGTAATACATATGCGCATTGTACTGGTGCTGACGGCACTTATGTTTATAACGGGTTGTACTGAAATTAAACCATGGGTCAAACCCTACGAGCGCGATAATCTGGCCGACCCTATTATGAGTTTTGGTCGCATGGGTATAGCCAACGCTTATATGCACCACATGTTTCAATCTCGTGAGGGCGCTCTTGGGGCGGAGGGCGGCGCTGGTGGAGGCTGCGGTTGTAACTGATGAAAATCACTGCGCGAATTTTAATAGTTTTCGCTTTGTTTCTGAGCAGTATTGCTGATGTATGGTCAGCCGTATTGCCGGAGCAGGCGGTGGAAATTCTCTATCATCGTTACGACCAGGATGGTCAGTTGATCGATGGCCCGGCCATATTGGTGCGTAAGAATTTCGATTCAACGTTTTCCTTCAGCGGCGAATATCTGGTGGACACTGTGAGTGGCGCTTCTATTGATGTTGTGTCGACCGCCAGTGAATATGAAGAAGAACGAATTCAAAGCACGGCTTCGGTTGATTACCTTACAGGCAAATCCATGCTGAGTCTGTCCTACAGCAACAGCACGGAAAACGACTACGAGTCTAATTCATTGTCCTTCAATATCTCACAGGATGTTTTTGGCGATCTGACCACCATAACCATGGGCTATATCAAAGGATGGGATGAAGTCGGACGGGTGGGGGATGAAGGTTTTTCTGAAGAAGTGGATCGACAAAATTACCGTCTGGGTGTGAGTCAGATTGTGACCAAGAACCTGCTGCTGAACTTTGATTTTGAAACTATCTCTGACGAAGGATTTCTCAATAATGCCTACCGCCAGGTACGTTTTGTCAGTGATGCCGCCAGGGGTTATGATTTTCAGGCAGAACAATATCCAAGTACGCGAACCAGCCGCGCATTCGCACTACGCGGACTTTATTATTTACCCTACCGAGCGGCAATAAGGGGTGAATACCGCTATTTTTCCGATACTTGGGGTATCACTGCTGACCAGTTTGAGCTGGCCTATATTCACCCTGCGTTTGAGCAATGGATATTCGAAATCAAGTACCGCTATTACACCCAGACCAAAGCGGATTTTTACAGCGATCTTTTTGCCTTTCAAAATGCCCAGAATTTTCTCGCCAGAGACAAAGAGCTCAGCACTTTTACAGATCATGCCTTTGGCCTGGGTGTTACCTATGAATTCCAGGCCAGTGCTATCCCTCTGATAAAGAAGGGACAGGTCAATCTTTTTGTCGATTACCTGATGTTCGAATATGAAGACTTTCGAGATATTACCCAGGAAGGCTATTTACCTGGGGAAGAACCCTTATATGAATTTGATGCCATTGTGGCGCGTTTCTTTGTGAAGCTGGAATACTAACGAGGCTCTCATGCAGCGATATACATTATTCAATACAAGCCGCAAGAGTCGGTATGCCACTCTCATAGCGGTTGTCTGGCTGGCATTGCTTTCATCCTTCAGTTATGCCGAAGAAGCCGAGTCAACACCGGTCATTAATGAAGTTGAGGACTTAAAGCAGCAGGTCATCGAATTAAATCGAGATTTGTTTATCCTGGAAGAGGATCTGTTATTCCCTGCTAATACCCAGTTCGTTATTTTCCTGTCGGTTGATGTTGGTGAGTTTTTTAACCTCGATGCCGTGGAAGTTAAAATTGACGGCGAGACTGTCACTTCTTACCTCTATACGGAGAAGCAGATCAAGGCTCTCCATCGAGGAGGTATGCAACGACTGTATACCGGTAATTTACGCTCTGGGGAACATGAATTAACCGCCCTTATCACCGGCATTGGACCTAATGGCCGCAACTATAAACTGGGTGCGACACAAAAATTTGATAAAGGCTCAGACATTAAAAGCCTGGAACTTCGTATCACTGACTCAACCCGTAAGTATCAGCCCGAATTTACGGTTGTTGAATGGGAATAAGGTCTTTTTTCATGCTGTCTGCTAATCATGCATCCGTCTGGCCTAAAGCGCTCAGCCTGGTTTGCTTGTGTTGGGCAGGCTTTTGTCTGGCGGATGAAGCACCTCCCACCCGAGCCAATGATCTGGCCTACGGGGAGGTGCTCTACGATTTCTATCAGCAGGACTATTTTCGTGCGCTGACGCATATGGCCGTGGCAGAAACCCGGGGCGGTATTCATGGGCATGGCGACCACCCGGATATATTGAAAGGTGGGATGCTACTGTCTTATGGCATGATAGAGCCGGCACGAAGGATATTTGTCAAGCTGTTGGACCCCACTGATGAGGATGTTACGACGGGCGAAGAATCTCCGGATGCTGAAGAAAAACCAGCAACACCTCGTATTCATGTCAGCGAAAAAGTCAGGACGCAGGCCTGGTTCTACCTTGGTAAGGTGTATTACCTCAAACGCGATTGGCAAACAGCTCTGAACGCCTTTGCCCACATCACCGTGGACGCTTTGGAAGAGTGGTGGCCTGAGCAATTAGACGAATTTTATTATCTAAAAACCCAGTGCCTTATTGCATCGGGTCAACTGGAACAAGCGGATGACTTGTTTGCAGAAATGATCGATGCGAGGGATGAACAAAGTGCGCTGGAACCCTACCTTCAATTTAACCTTGCGGTAGCCAGGCTACCTCAGGACTCTGAAACTGCCATTGCCAGTTTACAGGCCATTCAATTTCCTGAACCAGAAGACGAGAGTTCGCCTGATGCTGAAGTGCAGGCTCTTAAGGATAGAATTCAGCTGACACTGGCTTCTATTTTTATGGCTGAAGGTGATGCCTCCAGGGCCATGAGCGCTTATCGGCAAGTCCGTTTGAACGGTCCCTGGTCTGAGCGTGCGCTGTTTGGATTTGCTTTAGCGGCCGCCAATACGCAAAAGTTCGGCCTGGCATTGGAGGCCCTGAACAGATTGAGTGAACTGCAGTCAGACAGTCCCTGGGTGCAAGAATCACACTTTGCCATTGCCTACGTATACGAGCAATTAAAACAAGAGGGCAGAGCCCTTAAGGCGTATGAAAATGCTGTCGCGGCCTATGGGCAATCGGCTGCAAGACTGACAACTGAAATCAGTCAAATGGATGAAAACTTCTTTGTCGGTAAGATGGCTGCATCGTCGACCTCAGCGTCGGCAGCAAAGGTCTCTCACAGGTCTACCGAATCAAACACGTCAGAAGTATCTGACACCGCAGCATCAACTTCAGAGGCTTTGGAAGCTGAAACGACAGATACCACAGAATCATCAATGCCGGCGACTGTCGTTCCTGTTACGGGATATGACGACCCTGCATTGACCACAGACAGCTTTGGGCGGTTGCTGGTGCAGCCTACAGAACCAAACCTGGCACTATTGTTTTCATCGGAAGCTTTCCTGCATATCCTCAAAGATATACGTGAACTGACGCTTCTGAAAAATGATCTGACACAATGGAAACAAAGCGTTGCCAGTTTTGAGCTGATGCTTGAGACCCGCAAATCAGCCTGCGAAAAGCAGGTTGCTGAGACAGCAAACAGCCTTGCCGATGCACGTTTTCAACAGGTAACAGCGGACCGTGAGAAGCTCGCCGGCAAAGTTGAAGCTGGTGTAAGTGACGCCACCGGGATGTTGTTCCTGGATGAAAGTCAGCAGGAATACAAGACGACAATTGCCGGTATTAGGCATACCCTCGACACCCTGACGGCTGACACAAATCATCAGTTGCTTGATGCTGATGAGATCAACGAGTATCGGGAAAAACTACGCCGTGTTGAAGGCTTTTTTATCTGGGATGCTAGCGAACGTTCTTCTGCCCAGGCATGGGAAGCGCAACGGGCGCTGAAGGCACTGGACAAGTCATTGGAGGAGTTTCGCCTGCGTCGTCAAAAGCTCCAAACCCTGATGGGGCATTCTGATGAAATCGCTTCGCTGGAAGGACGCGTACAGGATGTTCAGCCCCGTGTAACGATTCTTTTGGCAAAAGTTGAGCAAGTGTTGAGTAAACGCCAGCAAGATGCTGTAGCCATGGCGCAACAGGAGCTTGCCGGTCAACAGGCGAGGGTAGTAACCTACCTCAACGCCTCAAGATTGGCCCGAGCGCGTATTGCTGACAAACTGTTTGAGCAAACTCTGGCACCTGTTTCTGCATCAGAGACCAGAGAGGGCGTCGCAGAATCGGAAGGTGCTCAAGCGGCTGCAGAATCGAAAGAAACCAAGGAAACCAAAGAAGCAGAGGTTGAACAATGAACCTTCTGCGTGATTTTTATAAACTACTTATTTTGTGCTTGGTGATGTTTCTGGGTGCCTGCAGCATTATTGGTGGAAAGGGTCCAGCGGAAAAACCAGGCAATCTGCAAGCGGATGGCGGAATTACCGGTACCCTGGCTGATATCCAGCCCGTGGCACTGGATAATTTGCCAGAAGAAACAGTGCAGGTGGGTGTACAGGAGGTTATCAATCACTATTACGACCTCCTGCCTACTGTCGAAGATCCTGAAACGCGTGCTCGAATTCTTTATCGTCTGGCTGATTTAAAAATGCTAATGACAGATGAAGGTCTGGATATCCCCGAAGATGTGGCAAATCGTCAGGAGGTTGCTGGTCAGTCTGTACCACATCAGACTAAACCTCTTACCGGAGCACCGGACGGTCCTGTCGGAGTCGCTACGCCCGTGGTGGCTTCAGCTTCGGCGCTCAGTGAATACGATCTGACCATTGAAACCTATGAGTCATTGCTCGCAGCTTATCCGGATAACCCTGAGAATGATCAGGTTTATTATCAGCTCGCAAAAGCCTATGACCTAAAAGGCGACCAGGAAAGTTCTCTGGCCAGGCTGGATCAGTTAGTCGCCCGCTATCCACATTCCAAGCATTTAGTGGAAGCTCATTTCCGCCGTGGTGAAATTCTCTATTCATACGGTGACTATGTGGCGTCTGGTAAAGCCTTTAACGAAGTCGTCAAAGCTTCAGGAACGCACGACACCTTTTACGAAAAAGCGCTGTACATGAGTGGCTGGAGCCAATTTAAACAAGGTGACTTTAACCAATCTTTGCTAACTTTCACTCAGTTGCTGGATGTTCTTTTGCCAAGGGGTAAAGTTGAATCCGTCATGGATGCACAGAGTGAAACCCTGGTGAATGATCAATTCAGGGTAATGGGTTTTGCATTTTCCTACCTGGACGGAGCTGCGACGGTAAAAAAACTGTTTCAAAGGGTTGGTGACAAACACTATGAACACCTGGTTTATGACAGTTACGCCAAGCTATTGATCAGTCGAGAGCAGGAACTGGATGCGATTGAAATCTATCAGCAGTTTATCGAATTACATCCCTTTAGCCCCTGGTCACCACAATATCAAGCCAAGGTTATCGATTTACAGCTGGCTGAAGGCCTGGCAGATGAAGCGCGACAGGAAAAAGCGCTTTATGTGCGTCACTATGGCATTAACAGTGAATACTGGAAGCGCTACGCCTCGCGCAGGGAAATGAGTGTTCAAAAGGTTCTTAAGGAACGGTTAAATCTCTATTTAGACGAGCTGGCCAAATATCATCATGCCCGTGCTCAGCAGTTGAAAAAGTCCGGGCAAGAGGCCAAACCTGAATACGCTCTGGCTTCCGGCTATTATCGCGAGTTTGCTGAGACCTTCCCGGATTCGCCGGACACGCCACAAATGGTTTATTTATTGGGTGAATCTTTGTTTGAGGCAGGTGATTATCCCGGTGCAATTCGGGCCTATGAACAGGCAGCCTATCAATATCCTGAATACGCTGGGAATGCCGAAGCCGGTTATGCCGCCATTACGACTCACGCACTATTTGTAGCAGGCGCGTCCCAAGAGGCACGTCCAATACTTACCATGGAACAGGTTTCCAGCCAGTTACGCTTTGTCGAGCGTTATCCCGCAGATCCGCGAGCATTGGGCGTGCAGGCGAATGCCGCCTCCACATTGTTTGAGCAAAAGGAATACTCCACCGCAGTCAAGGAAGCCACCCGCATTACCCAGTGGGAGCCACTGCCTGATACGGCGATGCTTCTTAGCGCTTGGCTGATCATCAGTCATAGTGAATTTGCGCTGGAGCGCTATTCCCAGGCTGAAAATGGGTATCGGGAGTCTCTGGCGCTTATGCCTTCCAAGGATCCGCAGCGCAAGGATACCATCGAGTTACTGGCTGCTTCTGTCTACAAGCAGGGCGAAATCCTGTTGGCACAAAAGCAGACTGAACTGGCAATTCAGGAGTTTCTACGTGTCGGTGCTGTCGCACCCGGTGCCAGTGTACGAAAAAATGCCCAGTACGATGCAGCTACCTATATGTTGCAGTTGGAGCAATATGATCGGGCGATTCCGGTGCTGGAAGATTTTCGTCAACGTTTCCCGCAGGACCCTCTGGCTAAGGACATTCCTGCCAAACTGGCTCTGGCCTACCGCAAAACTGAACGCTGGGAAAGTGCAGCGGGCGAACTGGTGGCGATTTCCCGGTCTCACGACGATCCGGAAGTTCGTCGCGAGTCCCTGCTCCTTGCGGCTGAAACATACGAGGGGCATGGCTATGTCCCGGAAGCGATTAATACCTATCGCTCCTATGCCCATACCTATCCGAAGCCGGCAGATCTGGCTATGGAAGCGCAGTTTATGTTGACCGAGCTTTACCAGAAAACTGGCGAATTGGATAAGCGCGCATTCTGGCTGGCCAAAATGGAAAGCAGCTATCAGGAGAATTCCGGTAATGCCAGCGACCGTATGCGATTCCTGGCAGCAGGCGCCTCCATAGAGTTGGCGGATGCGGCTTATCAGGAATTTCAGGGGGTCAAGCTGAAGGCGCCGCTGGCTAAAAACCTGACGCGTAAGAAAAAGACCATGGAAGTGGCAATGAAGGCTTATAAGAAGGCTGCAGGATACCGTATTGCAGAATATACCACCCGTTCCACCTTTCAGATGGGTGAAATATATGCGCAGTTCAGTCGCGACCTGCTGGATTCCGAGCGTCCGGCGAATTTGTCAGATCTAGAGCTGGAGCAATACGAATTATTGCTGGAAGATCAAGCCTACCCCTTTGAGGAAGACGCTATCAGTATCCACGAAAGTAATGCTCAGCGTAGTTGGTCAGGAGTTTACGATACTTGGGTAGAGAATAGCTTCCAGGCACTGGAAAAATTATTCCCAGTGCGTTACCAGAGAACAGAAGAGATTCCAGTTGTTAGTGAAAACATTCTATAAATCGCATTTGTCAGGACTACCTGAGCTCTGGCCGCATAACTTACCACAGGTCTTATTCCTCAGTTGTCTGCTGGCCATGGGAGTTTCCGGCTGTAGTACGTTGGGTGGGCAGGACTCATCTCTCCCAGAGTCCCAGGTTCAGCCACAAACCGATGTGGATGCTGGGACGACTGACCAAGCGGTGGGTTTAGACGGTACGGATACTACTGTTGAGGTTATCCCGCAACAGGTGGTGACTCAGTTTGCCAGTGCAGTAGCCGCAATGAAGGGTGGTCAATTAGATCGGGCACAGTCAGAGTTCAGCAAAATGACTCAGGAATACCCTGAATTTTCAGGGCCCTATTTGAATCTTGGATTGATAGCGTTGTCTGCGAAGGATACGGAAACTGCGCGCGGCTATCTGCAGAAAGCCGTGGAACTCAATGCCGGTAATGCCGAAGCCTATGTTGCTTTAGGGCTGATTGAGCGACAAGCCGGGCACTTTCCTGAAGCTGAGCAGTTTTATCTCAAGGCCATTGCCAGCGATGAACAAAATGCGTCAGCACATTTGAATCTGGGAATCGTATACGATCTCTATATGGGAAAGTTGGAGCAGGCATTGGAGCATTATAAAGTTTATCAGTCGCTCCAGTCAGAGCCTGTAGAGCAGGTTAATTTCTGGATCGTGGATATTGAGTCGAGGCTATGATGGCAGGCTATATAAAACGAGCAGGTTTGTTTAGCATTGGGTTGGTACTGCTTTCACAAGCTGTGACTGTGCTTGCTGAGGAAGAAGTCCTCGTCATTGAAGGTGCGGAGATACGTGGAGATCAGGAGCAGCCCAAGATCCTATATATCGTTCCCTGGCAAAGGCCGGACAGTCGTGGAGGGCTGGAAGGCAGCTCCGTCGAGCTCGCCGGGGCTGGGCTTTTAAAGCCAATATATCGCGAAGAGTTTATTCGCGAAGTTCAATACTATGATCTGTTTCATCCACAAGCCAAGGCTATGGCTACAGAAGCCACTGAGCAATGACTTACTTCTGTCAAACCTCGGCTGCTAGATTTTTTGACCAACTTCCCGGGTGACAATATTAACCGCCAGGGCATCGTGTGGGCTCATTCCCCAAAAAGTCTGATCAATTTCACCTGCCGTATGACGCTGTTTCTCTGACTGTTTTTGCTTGGTTTGAGTGGGCAGGCGGTTTTCATTTCTCTCAAATAGTTTTAACCATTGCATGATAGTTCTCCTCCTGTTACTCAGGTTTGCTGTGATCGCTGGTTTCTACGGTGTCTGTATATAACAGCGACACAGTTGGGAATTACCCGTCAATGAGAAAGGGGGAACTTGATGGCGCAACCGGTTGCATTCCGGTCTTGGAGGTTATTGGAAATTCGCCAGGCGTGGCTATGCTCTGGAGTGCAAGCTGTTTGGGAGTGTCAGTGGATAATTTAGGCTTCAATCTCTTCTATCTCTTCCGCGCTGGTTATTTTATAATCCGCGCCTCATTTTACCCGAAGACTCCCGAGATTCTATGCCTACTTTAAAGTTTATTGATCAAGACGGCCTGCTCAATTGGTTAGAGGATCTTGGTATAGATCATTATTTATGCGGCCAGTGCCCTGGGGTGCATATCAGCGAAACCCAGGGTCAGGTGGGTGTACTGGAAAGCCGCGTTTTTCTAGAACAGGATTGCCTGATCTTCACTTCAGAGATTGATATCCGTAACTCCACC
Source organism: Hahella sp. (assembly GCA_050299855.1). GTDB lineage: Bacteria > Pseudomonadota > Gammaproteobacteria > Pseudomonadales > Oleiphilaceae > Hahella. Next base: position 238,321 of record JBNKWQ010000048.1, on the reverse strand, counting down.
ATGCTGGCCGTTAATGCGGAGTTGGCAAGATTGAACGGTACCTATGCCAACCTGAAGTTTTTTCTGGACCTCAGTGATGATGGTCCTGCTCGTTTGGTTATCTGTGATACCCAGTGGGTGTCTGCGGGTATTTCACGGGAGCAGGTGGGTGTGTTTCTACGCTCAGCCATTGAAGCCAAGCTGGATGTGCTCCGTGAGCTGGTCGATTGCCGCTTCATCGAATCTTCTGATTCAAGATCAGACAATCCACGTCCCGATCCTTCTTTGCACTAAAGCTCATCGAGGTATGGACTGGTCATCAGGTCCTGGATAGCTTTTGCGCCACTACAAAAAATTCCCGGTTACCGTCACCGCCCTGTATGGGGCTGTCAAAGTATAACAGTACATTCAGCTCATGCTGACGACAGCAGTCCCGGATCGATTGTTCCACATCGTCGTAGAGGCGGGCGTCATTGACTATGCCACCTTTGCCAAGTCCTTTAGGGCCTACCTCAAACTGCGGTTTTACCAGGCTGACTAAGTAGCCACCTGGGACCAACAGGGGAGATAGTCCCGGTAGTATTTGAGTTTGGGAAATAAAGCTAACATCCATAACGGCCAGATCGAATATGGCGCTTGCTTGGACAGTCGTTTCCGTAGCATTTGGATTGCTCTTTAGGCCGGGATCTTCAGGATGATTCTGCCAGTACTCAGCAATCCAATGCTGGAGATCTCGCGCATTGACGCCTTCATAAACATTTACCCTGGAATCTTGACGCAGAATCTCTGCAAGCTGATCGTGACCTACTTCGATGCCGGTGACCCTGGCTGCACCTCGTTCCAGCACCACTTGGGTAAAACCTCCAGTGGACTGACCCACGTCAATCACGTGCATACCTTCTATATTGAGTCCGCATTGATCCAATGCACCGGCAAGCTTTAGAGCGCCTCTCGAAACATATTTCTGCAGCTCGTTATCCAGAATCCGGACAGGGGTGTCCGGGGGCAGAATTTGGCTGGCTTTGGCGGCTTTGCTCCAGTTTGCCCCCAGCTGTATTTCGACCAGACCCTGATTGATCAATTCCTGTGCCTGAGCCCGGGAGCGGCAATAGTCGTTATCGACTAGGTATTTGTCTAAACGCAATTTCACTCAATTTCCTGGATATTCTGTTCTATTAAATGATGGTATTAATCGGATCATGATGTCATGACAGTTTCAGTCTTAAGGGCGACCGATGATAATTGCTGTACGTAGGCGGCTCTGGCCAAACTGGGACATCCGATCAAATTGCGCCCGTGATATTGGAATGTATTGGTTGTCTATAGGGCGCTGGTGAGAATCAGTGTCCACATCCGGGTCGTGAATATAGACGAAATCGTCATCCATTGCAGAAACTGCCACCCAATGAGGTGCTTTTTTACGGTCAAAATGATAGGTGCTGATCATTACCAGCGGTAACCGGTGCTGATTAAGGGCTATCTGAATATCGTCCTGGGTTATGGAGTGGTAATGAAGGGGAATCCGGTACTTTTTCATCTGGGCCAGAAATCCCTCATGTACCAGTTTCAGGACATCTTTCTTTTCTTGCCGCCGCACGCCTTCAAGAAACAGCGGACCGGTTTGGTTAACGTATACCGCGGCCTGATAACCGCGCTTTTGAGCGGCGATGGCCAAGCCATGGGGGCCACATCCGCCATGACCCGAAGTCATAAATATTGTGGTGGCTTCCCGCCAGATTTGCAGCTCCTCATTGGCAGTAGGCTGAAAACCTGGATCTAGCGTTGCCATACCCATCATCAGTGAGGCCGGGCCACAGGTAAAATCCGTGGTCTGTTCATAATAGGGTACCTGCATGCTGGGTTCCGGCGGTGCAAATCGCTTGATTTGCTTTTGAAAACGCAACGCATCGCGGTGATCTTCATAATAGTCGTGATAAACACCAAATTGTTGATAGCCCATTTTTTCATAGAGGCGTATCGCATCATGATTATCCGTTCTCACTTCCAGACGCATGAAGATACAACGCCTTTGTATGGCGGTTTGCTCAGATGCTTCTATAAGTCGCCGCGCCAAGCCCAATCCTCGATTGGCCGGATGTACAGCTATGCTATAAAGCCTGGCCAGGCTGGTGCCTCGATGAAACAGAGTAATAATATAGGCACCAATGACTCCGTTAACTTCCACGAGATGCAAACGTGCTGACTCTGCCTTCAACATATGTTTGAAGCTCCGGCGGCTAAGGCGATCAGTTTCGAAACACTGTTTCTCCAGCTCTACCAAGGCTTCCAGGTCGTCCATGGAACCAACTCTGGGGGCTGCGCACTGTTTTATCACAGCTTGGGTTTGATGGGCGGACATATCAGGGGTTACTGCCTCAGTCAGGCACATTACCGTGACTGACTAGAATTAAAATCGTTAGTGGACAGAGTTCAGATTATCAGCAAAACTTACCGCTGAAACTGGAGTCTCTACCTGTTATCACATAAAAGTCCAAACCCTTGAGGGTGTCAACGAGTCGTTGTCTTGCCAGTCTGTTGTAAACCACCTTTTCCCGCCCTGGAATGTTGCCATTTCGGGGGGGCTGAAAAAAGGAATCAGGGGTTCTAGTTACGAGAACAACATCGACCGCTAAATCTGCCGGGTGGTGGAATACCTGTATCAGTCCAACGAGCACAGCATACCGTAATCGTTTAACGGGTAGACCAACAGTAGCATTTCTCACCATATTACTATTCATTTGAGGTCGCACATCTTACATGTCCCGACTATACATTGTGGTGGAGTCTCTAAAGGACTGGACACCTTACTACCCCAGCGAAGATGTTATTACATTTGACGACTATCTGGGGATGCCGACTTCCAAAGGCGGCCGGGTGCGGGTCATCAATCTTTGTCGAAGTTATAAGTACCTGAGCAAGGGATACTATTGCTCATTGCTGGCAGAGGCGCGTGGCCATCATGTTATTCCATCGGTCAGAACCTTGAACGATATTGAGCGTCGGGCTTTGTTCTCCATGGCGTTTGATCTTGCTGACCCGGAAGTGGCCAACGCCTTCAAAAAAATAGCCCGAGAAGATCTTAGTCAGAAAACCTTTGTTTCCTATTTTGGCGCAACTGGAACTAGGGAGTTTGATGCTCTGGCAGGGTTGATTTTTGAACGCTTTGCCTGCCCGATTACAGAAATTCAGCTCGAATTTAAAAATGGATGGAAACTGAGTGGCATCAAACCCAGCAGCCCAAAATCCCTTGATGAAGGCCAGCAAACCCGCTTTGCTGAAGCCCTTGATGCCTTCAGCCAGAAAGTCTGGCGGAAACCCAAAGAACGTAAAAAGTATCGCTATGACATGGCGATACTGGTAAATCCGGCAGAGGAATTCCCCCCCAGCGATTCAATGGCATTGAAAAAAATGGTCAAAGTCGGAAAACAGCTGGGAATTGCCGTTGATCTGATTGAGCCTAAGGATTATCAGAGAGTGCCTGAGTACGACATGTTGTTTATTCGGGAAACTACCGCCATCGATCACCACACCTTCAAATTTTCCAAGAAAGCGGAAGCTGAAGGATTGATCGTCATGGACGACAGCACGTCCATCATGCGCTGTACCAATAAGGTGTATCTGGCTGACCTGCTGAATACACACAAAGTACCAACACCCAAAACCCTGATTATCAGCAAAGGGGATTCTGCCCAACTGAATAAGGCCGGTGAGGAGCTAGGATTTCCGTTAGTGTTGAAAATTCCGGATGGGTCTTTCTCCCGTGGTGTGGTAAAGGCGGAATCTGCCAGGGATCTGGAGGAAAAGGCAGCCGCCTTGTTCAAACAATCGGCTTTATTGTTGGCACAGGAGTTTATGTTTACCGATTTCGACTGGCGGCTTGGTGTCCTTAACAGCAAGCCTATCTATGCCTGTAAATACTATATGGCACGTAATCACTGGCAGATCTACCACCATGGTGATGGCGCCATTGCCTCAGGAGCCTGGGATACCCTACCGACCTATGAAGTTCCAAAAGTGGTCCTGAATGCAGCTGTGAAAGCCGCAAACCTGATCGGTAAAGGTCTTTACGGTGTGGACGTGAAACAGGCCGGAGACAGAGCGGCAGTCATTGAAGTGAATGACAACCCAAGTATTGAATCTGACGTTGAGGATAAATACTTGGGCGATGAGCTGTACCGGATCATCTTTGAAGAGTTTATTCATCGGGTGGAATCAAAGCGTAAATAATTACAGGCCCTAAATTGAGAGCATCAAGACTCTCCAGGTTGGAGATTTAATGAGCAGTTTTCTATGTTCGTAGATTGCTTTTAATTAAGCCTGCACCGAAAGCTGATTTTCACTCTTGAGCCTGTTTGGCCACTTTGTTATGATGCGCGCCTCTTGACGATCAATGCCTCTAAGGATTGGTCAGTCAACTTCGATGGTGGGCCTTGCCGGTCCCTCCGCGACAATAACCCGTTAACCTGGTCAGGCCCGGAAGGGAGCAGCCACAGCGGAGGACTTGGGCGCCGGGGTGTGGCTGGTAGGGTTCACCTCCAATTTCCTTCTTTCCCGAAAGCCAAGTCACCTCAGGCCAGCATCCTGCAAGCCCTGAATCTGTAATGTTATTCTCCTGGCAGGCTAATCAGCAATGCTCTTGGAAGTCGTCAAAAGGCCGTCATTTTATCCTGAATCATGTGCATGGCGGGATGGCTATTAACGTCGGTGACACCAAAGAGCCTGCATGCTAAGGTTACGCCTTTTACTGTGATGGCTCCTTTTCGGTAATTTCATTCGCATGTCATATCAAGTACTCGCCCGTAAGTGGCGTCCGCAGAATTTTCAGGAAATGGTTGGGCAAGAGCATGTGCTGAAAGCACTGGGTAATGCTCTGGATCAGGATCGCCTGCATCATGCCTATCTATTTACCGGCACCCGGGGAGTAGGGAAGACAACTGTTGCCCGGATATTTGCCAAAAGTCTTAACTGTGAAACCGGCATTACCAGCCATCCTTGTGGTCAATGTGCGGTATGTCGGGAAATTACCGAAGGCCGGTTTGTTGATCTGATCGAAATCGATGCTGCCTCACGCACGAAAGTTGAAGATATGCGGGAGCTGTTGGACAACGTCCAGTACGCTCCGACTAGAGGGCGCTATAAGATCTACCTGATCGACGAAGTGCACATGCTTTCCAATTCGAGTTTCAATGCCCTGTTGAAAACCCTAGAAGAACCACCGCCCCATATCAAATTCCTGCTCGCGACCACTGACCCGCAAAAGCTACCGGTAACGATACTTTCGCGTTGCTTGCAATTCAATCTGAAAAACCTGTCGCCGGAACGCATTGTCCGGCACCTGACCAATGTACTCAGTGCGGAACAGGTGACAGTAGAAGAAGCCGCGCTGTGGGAACTGGCCAAAGCGGCAGAAGGCAGTATGCGTGATGCCCTGAGCTTAACCGATCAGGCTATAGCATTCGGTAACGGAGCCATAAAAGCGCCGGATGTTATCGATATGCTCGGAACTATAGAGAAACATGTGGTTTTGGAACTACTGCAGTTAGTTTCCGCTATGGACGCGCCTGCCGTGCTGGCAAAGGTTCAGCATATGGCAGAATTTTCTCCTGACTATGTCTATATTCTGCAGGCTCTGGCAGAGCTCCTGCATCGGGTGGCCATTGAACAGGCCGTGCCGGGTGCCATTGATAATAGTTTTGGTGACCAGCAGCAGGTCGTTGAACTCGCGCGCACTATGGCGGCGGAAGATACTCAGTTGTTTTACCAAATTGCGCTGCTGAGCCGTAAGGATCTTGCTTTGGCACCGGATTCCCGGGTTGGATTTGAAATGGCGCTGCTAAGGATGCTTAGCTTCCGCCCGAATGCCAGATCTGCCAGGGAGATACAGCGTAGTGATGGCAGTGCGGGTAAGGCTTCTAGCAGCAGCGAAGCCGCTGATCCGGAGAGTGATTCGACACCACAGCCGGCACCTGACTTACCCTCGCTTGCTAATTCAGAGTCAGCGGTATCCGAAATATCTGAGGTTATAAAGACGACGGCTCCCGTTGTAGTTCCGGTGGCTGGTGGTCAGGAAAACGTCTCCCGCCAGAAGGAGCACTCTACTGGAGAAGCTGAAAATCCACGCACCAACGTTGCGCATGACAGACTGGAATCGGGTGTAATAGAGAAATATGGCTTCCAGCCTGAATCTCCATCATCTTCTCCACCGCCCGAACCACAGGCCCGTCCTGAGACTGTGACGGCGCCAGGGGCAGAAGCCAGCCCTGAAAGTGGGATCGATGACTATTCCGGTTACGCCGATGGCGATTTTGATTCGCAAGGTGATGACCTGATTCCCGTGCGTGAAGACAGTTTTTATGATCATGGTGAACTGGATGCAGCGGCTGCGATAGCTGTACCTGTTACTCCACCGGTCCAGGAAGTCAAAACAGAACAAAGTGAAAAGGCTGCCCCCCCTCGTCAGCCTCCGGAAAATTCGATACCCCTGGCTGATATTCAGTCTCCTGATTCTGATGAAGAGGACTTTGCTGAAGATCAGGAAGAAGAGCTTGAACAGTACGAGCTTTCCGCCCGGAATATGGACAGGGAATTCGAAATCAAGCGCGAGATCTCTGGCCAGCCTGGGGAAGAGCCTCTGCTGAAAGGTCAAACTTGGGATCAGGTACTAAGGCAGCTGGAAATTTCCGGTATGACCCGTAACCTGGCCCAGCGCTGTGTGATGCAGGATGTTTTGGGGCAAAGGGTTGAATTCTGGATTGATCAGGACCATTTTGATTTTTTCAATGAAATGCATAAGACCCGTATGCAGACGGCTTTGTCGGATTTCATGGGCGAAACGGTTACAATTGAAGTCGTTATCGGCCGGTCAACTTTTATGTCTCCGATGCAAAAAGTTGAAAAACAACGGGCAGAACGTCAGGCGGATGCTGAAAGAGAAATTCGCGCGGATGAGCACGTACAGGCTATGATTGATCGTTTTGGTGCCATTTTGATTGAGCCTTCCATAGAGCCTGTCATACGCGAACTATAGCTGGCGCTGATGAATATAGGCGGAATCTCACTTAAAACCAGTCGTTACGATTGACGCAGATCGTAGCGAAAGCAGTAACCAAGTTTAGGAGTGATCACCATGAACAAGGGTAATATGGGCGACCTGATGAAGCAGGCGCAAAAAATCCAGGAACAAATGCAGAAGACCCAGGAAGAGCTTTCAAATGCCGAAGTTCAGGGCGAATCGGGTGCCGGTCTGGTCAAGATTGTCATGAATGGTCGTCATGACGTAAAGAAAGTGGAAATTGATCCATCTCTGTTACAGGAAGATAAGGATATTCTGGAAGATCTGATTGCTGCCGCCGTTAATGACGCCGTACGCAAGATCGAAAAGAACAGTCAGGATAAAATGTCCAGCCTGACTTCCGGATTGGGTATTCCCCCTAATTTTAAAATGCCGTTCTAGTCCTTGGTCTCATCAGGAAGTTTCTAAACCTATGTCTGTACGCCTAACCCCTGCCATTGATCAACTGGTAAGCTGTCTGAGATTTTTGCCCGGGGTCGGTCCTAAGTCCGCAACGCGTATGGCGTTACACCTCCTTGAACGGCATCAGGACAGAGCAGCCCAGCTTGCCATCGCACTTGGCGAAGCACTTTCCAGGGTCAAGCGTTGTCAAAGTTGCCAAAATTTTACTGAAGACGATTTATGTGCCATCTGTGCAGATTCCCGGCGTATTGCTACCCAGCTTTGTGTCGTGGAATCACCCACTGATGTAGTGGCGTTCGAGCAGACCTCGGCATATCGCGGCCGTTATTTCGTGTTGATGGGGCATCTGTCTCCCATCGACGGGATCGGGCCTCAGGATATCGGCATAGACAAATTGCAGACATTATTGAAAAAAGGCGAGGTGGAAGAAGTGATTCTCGCCACCAGCCCAACTGTGGAAGGTGAGGCTACTGCGCATTATGTGGCGGATCTGGCCAGAACCTTAAATCTCAGCGTAACCCGTATTGCTCAAGGGATTCCTGTGGGAGGCGAACTTGGTCTTCTGGATGCAGGCACCCTGAGTCATGCCCTTGAAGGCCGCAAATCTGTCCTCTGATCTCTTAGCAGGAATCGGGAGGCAGGAAGCAGAACAGGCGGCTTCCCAATCGTTGTAATGACCGGAACTGACATGCATTTAACTCCCGAAGATATCATTAGGACACACCAATGGATTGACTCTGATGATTTGCTTCGGGAGCTGCTAACCCAGCTTCAGGGTGCAGATTGGTTGGCGGTGGATACTGAATTCGTCCGCACGGATACTTTCTACCCAGTGCCAGGGATTGTGCAGCTCTATGATGGTCGGCAGGTTTATCTGGTTGACGCTCTTAAGATAGATGATTGGTCCCCCCTGAATACCATATTCAGCAACCCCAAAATCCTTAAAGTATTGCATGCCTGCGGTGAGGACCTGGAACTGTTCTACAGTCTTGATATCCAGCAGCCGCAGCCACTGTTTGATACGCAGGTGGCTGCTGCCTTACTGGGTGGAGACCTTAACGAGGGGTTGCAGTCGCTGGTAAGTGGTCATCTTGGGTTGGTATTGGACAAGCATCAGACTCGCTCTGACTGGACTCTCAGGCCGCTCAGTGATGAGCAGATTCACTATGCTAAAGAGGACGTCATTGTCTTATTGCCGCTCTACCAACGTCTTAAAGCTGAGTTGGAAGCGGCTCAAAAATATGACCTGGCATTAGCTGAAGGGGAATTAGTGGCCAGAAATGCTGCTGCACCCGTTAGCAGTGAGCGGTATTACCTGAAGGTAAGAGGGGCGTGGAAACTACGCAGGCACGCTCAGGAATTACTGGCGGATCTTGCTACCTGGCGGGAAAAAGAGGCCAAGTTAAGAAACGTGCCACGGCGCCGAATTATTGCTGATGACGACTTGATACAGGTGGCTCAGACGAGACCCGAAAACCAGGCCAAATTAGTTCGTTGCACCAGCATGAGAGCAGGCCAGCTACGCAAATTTGGTGATGAAATTCTCGATATTGTGCAAAGTCATAACGTTGACAGGGAAGATAACCCCGAATTTGTTATGATTCGCCCGCCGTTGCCAAAATCTACCAAAGAGTTGTACCAGAATACCCGTGATAAGGCTCAAAGCGTGGCCTCTGACCTGGGAGTACACCCCGGCCTGCTGGCCAGCCGGAGTATGCTTGAAGAGCTGGTGCATTGGTTTATCAAAGGTAAGGAAGGTGGTAAACCCAGTTTGCTGCAATCCTGGCGTGGTGAAATGGTAGGGCGACAACTGCTTGAACTCATGGAATCTTATCCTGCTCAAGGCAGTCCAATTGACGAATAGATGTTCGGCTCGAAAGTCCAAGTTGGCCCGAATGCAGAGGGGGCTGAGTAAATGAGTAAAATGTTTTCCGCAACCAGGCGTCTGGTATCGATCTACAAAAGTCCGAAGAAAGACGAGATGTACCTGTATATTGACAAGAAGCAGCCGCTGAAAGATCTACCGGAAGTGTTGCTGTCGCATTTCGGCTCACCTGAGCATGTTTTCGATCTTTTACTGACACCCGAAAAGAAGTTAGCCCGTGCGGACTCAGCACTGATTTTGACCAAGATAGAAGAGCAGGGTTTTTATCTGCAAATGCCGCCGGTCAGTGATGATTACATGCTGGATGTGGTGAAGGCCAGGGAAATCCAGCCTGTTAAAGGCAGATCGGCAGCGGGTCGGACTGATGACCGCCACTGAAGCCTGGTGGAACAAACCACTTGAAACCCTTAATGCACAAGAGTGGGAACAGCTCTGTGACGGTTGTGGCAAGTGCTGCCTGCATAAATTACAGGACGAAGAAACCGACGAACTGTATTACACCTCCGTGGCCTGCCGTTTTTTGGACACGGATGACATTCGTTGCACCTGTTACCAGCAGCGTGCTGAAAAAAATCCAGACTGCCTGATTATTCAGCCAGATAATATTGCAGCAATGATTGACTGGTTGCCCCAGACCTGCGCTTACCGATTGCGTTTTTACAATGAATCACTGCCTGTCTGGCATCCTCTGGTTTCCGGTGATGCCTACGATATTGAGCGCTGCGGGCATTCAGTGAAGCACCGGGTGATTAGTGAGAGCGCGCTGGGTGAAGATGCCGATTGGGAAGAGTTGATACTAATCGATATTTTGTAAAAATAACCTGCCCGGAAACAACACGGGTTCGGCGCTAAGCTAAGGCTTATTCAATTAAACTGTCTATCCCGGCCTTTGTCTGATAGACCATGAATTTAGACGGATAAAATACACTTCATTATGTTGACGCAATTTAGTTATATTTCGGCCTGGTCAATTTACCTGGGCTGCGGCCTGTTTTTATACCTGATACTGTGGCCTTTGTACAAACGCCTCGGCCCGCGGCCGGTCCAGTTGTTTTTTCGGGCTCTTGTGGCAGTGGTTATTTTTACCCCGGCCATCTCGGTACCTGAACAGGGGCTTTGGGCTCCGGCATATATAGTGGCGTTGTTTAGTGTAATGCAGCATGAAGAAGTGATGGCGCTTAATGCTGCAATGTTTATGGCAGGGGCGTTTTGCATACTAGGATTAATGTTTGCTCTGACTTATATCGCCAAACGATTAATGGGCTCTGGTCACGGAAGCGCCCCCAAGTCTTCTTCTTAAGCCCTTTCTGGAAACAAGCATCCCAAAATAGAAGGCAAACCAGTTCAAGAATTTGGGAGGGGAAGCGCTCCCCGAATATTTGTCTATAAGTCTCTTTAACCAGAGAGCCTCTTTTTAAATTTGCAGACCGCTAATGTCCTGGTAAAGGATGCTGTCCATATTGATGATCAAATGAATCCTAGCAGGTCTGTCTGTCGTTAGGAGACTTATCATTTCTCCTTTTAAATCAAATATATTCTGATTGAAATTTAAGATTATTCTTTAATGCTGCGTTGTAGTCCTTGAAAAAGGTGCTATAACTGATAGTGGGCATAATTTTATCTGCGTAAATGTTCTATTTATCAACCACTAAAGAGAATCCCGCTTGATCAAGAGTACGGAGCTGGCCGCCTACAAAATTTGCTTCATGTTGCTGCTGATGCTGACACTGCTTTGGAGTTGTCTCATTCATGCTGAAATGCAGTTTCCAGCCAACTCCGATGTGAGGGTGTTGATCGATATCTCAGGTAGCATGAAGAAAAATGATCCTGAGAATTTACGTCGACCTGCCCTGAATCTGATTACGGAACTTCTTCCCGACGGCCATTCCGCGGGAGTCTGGACTTTTGGGCAGAATGTTAATGCCTTAGTGGCTTATCAGAAAGTTGACGCCAAGTGGCGTGAGCTGGCCCGTCAAAAAAGCAGTGAGATCAGTTCCGTTGCTCTCTTTACCAATATTGGTGCAGCACTGGAAAAATCTTCTGAAGATTTAAAGGCTGACAGTCAGTACGAAAATACCCATTTTATTCTGCTTACCGACGGCGTGGTGGATATATCCAAAACGCCTGGGGCGAATGTCACCGAAAGGGAAAGAATACTTACTGAAGTGCTGCCCAGGTTTAAGGCCATGGGAGCCAAAATTCACACGGTAGCTCTCTCAAAAAATGCAGATTTGACGTTGCTCCAGAATATATCTGTTGCCACTGATGGTATCTATGCCCTGGCAGAAACTTCGGATGAATTAAGTAAGGTTTTTTTACAGGCACTACAAACAGCGGCGCCTGCTGAAGAAGTGCCCATAAAAGACAATGCTTTCAATGTCGACTCCAGTATAGAAGAGTTCACGGCTCTTATTTTTCGAGCCGATGATAAAACGGAAACCGCAATTGTAGAACCTACCGGTGAACGTTTTACTTATGAACAAAGGCCGGAATATGTACGTTGGTTCAGAGAAGTCGGTTATGACCTGATTACCGTCGCCAGACCGCTTGAGGGAGAGTGGAAGCTCGAGGCTGAGCTGCAGCCGGGAAGTCGGGTGACGGTTGTCAGTAATTTGAAAATGGTGATGGAACCGCTTCCCTCCAACTTTTATGCCGGTGACCAGCTTGAGATCAAAGTCGGCTTTTTTGAAGACGGTGAACAGGTCCTGAACAGCTCCTTTCTTGGGTTGGTTTCGGTTGATATAACCGTCAAAACCGAAGACGGAAAATCCGGGACAAAACGCATTTCTCAGGAAAATGGGCCTCCTGCCGATGGTGTGTTTCGGGAAAAGATAAGCCGCCTCAAAGATGTTGGCCGATATGAAGTAACCGCTCTGGGAGATGGACGCACTTTCAAGCGTCAGGTGCGCCAGCTGATTACGCTGAATTCGCCTATGGCGGTTGACCTCGAAGCAACAGGCACGGGCGATGATACCCGTTATCGAGTGGTGGTCAGCGCTTTAAGTGACAATATTGATACAGAGAAGACTTCTATTATCTCGAAGGTAAAGGGCCCGGAAGGCAGCAACCTGATCAAGTCAGTTCCATACAACCCAGAGGCAGACCGTTGGGAGCTGGAAGTGGACCCCGTGCGCGGTGATGGTATATATACGCTAAACCTTAGAGTCGAGGGGGTGACCAAAACTAATGGTAAGTTTCGTCTGGACCCGGAAGATATAGTCGCAGAATTTCCCCGTCAGGAAGCGTCTCCCAACGAGTATCGTTCTCTAGTCGACCCTGAAGATGCTTCCACGATGAATGAAGTGCTAGCCGAGGAGGCTATACGGGGTCCGGAACCGGCTGAACCGCCTGTGGAGGATATTATTCCACCGTTACCGGCTGAGGTCGTCGCTCAGGCTCAGGAAGAGCAGGCTGCAGCAGCGGAAGACGCGCCTGAAGTTGAAAAGCCAGGCAGTAGAAAGCGCACTATTATGTATATTGTCGGCGCCGTAGGGGCAGGCGTTGTTGTATTGAGTTTACTGGGACTGGGGATCTGGACCTGGCGTAAGAAAAAGGCTGAGGAGTCTATGCTGGCCCAACGGGTAAGCTCTGGAACCAAAGAGGCTCGAACTTTGGCTCCGGAACCTGAAGTTGATGAAAGCAAAGCAGAATCTGACCTGGAAGATGAAATCGAACAACTGGAAAATCCCGTCATGGAGGCTCCTGAAGACCTAGATCTTCGAGAACCTGAGGCGCCGATTGAAGAAGGTCCGGTAGATTCCAGTGATACCACCGAAGAAGATGCGGACGATATGGAGTTTTCTCTCGAAGAGCCTGAAATTCCGGAACCTACAGTGGCTGAACCGGAAGCTGATGATTCCCAGGAAAATCTCGAAGAGGAAGAATTTTCCGTAGACGACGTTATCGAGCAGGCCGCTGAAAAAGTTCCGGATCCATCCGAAGCAAATGATGCTGAAAAATCAGCTGAAGAGCTTGCAGATGAAATTTTGAAATCCAATCAGGCTGCCGCTGACGCGGATGATGAGTTTAATCTTGAGGACTTTGATATATCTGATACTGATGATTTGCCTGCGAGCGACGATGACGACAAGAAGTGAGCAGGCATCCGCTAGTCGACTGCCGTTAACCTGTGAACCCCTTAATCATCAACTCAAGATGTAGATCGGCAGCCGGCTACCACAGCTTAATCTAAAAGAGCCCATTAAGAGCTCCTTTTGAATGGCAGGGCATCCCGAAACAGGCGAATACCGGATTCTTCACAGACGGAGATCAGGGCTGCAATTCTTTCTCAGTAAAAGTTTCTGCGAAAAGAGGGCTGGAAAGATAGCGTTCTGCTGAGTCCGGTAATATCACTACAATGGTTTTTCCGACATTTTCAGGTCGGGCGGCAACCCGGGCTGCCACAGCTGCTGCGGCACCACAGGATATCCCTGCCAAAATTCCCTCTTCTTTCATCAGTCTGTGGGCGAAATCCATAGCTTCCTCATTTGTCACCTGTTCCACTGTATCGACTATTTCAAGATCCAGGTTTTTAGGCACAAAGCCGGCACCTATGCCTTGAATTTTGTGGGGCGAAGGCTGAAGTTCCTGTCCGGCCAGCGTTTGGCTAATGACTGGGGAGCTCACCGGTTCTACAGCAATGGAGGTAATTGCTTTTCCCTGCGTGTTTTTGATGTATCGGGATACCCCGGTAATTGTGCCACCTGTGCCAACTCCAGCGACCAATATATCGATTTCCCCATTGGTGTCATTCCAGATTTCAGGGCCGGTGGTCTGCTCATGGATAGCCGGATTGGCCGGATTTTCAAATTGCTGAAGGAGTAGGTGGTCGCTGGGGGAGGCTGCAACAATTTCATTGGCTTTTTCAATGGCGCCTTTCATCCCTTTGGCACCGTCGGTCAATACTAGCTCGGCACCAAGTGCTTTAAGAATTTTGCGCCGTTCAAGACTCATGGTGCTCGGCATGGTCAGCGTCAGTTGATAACCACGAGAGGCGCATACGAAAGCCAGGGCAATACCGGTGTTACCACTGGTGGGTTCGACAACGGTCATTCCTGCCTTGAGTCGGCCGGATTTTTCGGCATCCCATATCATGCTGGCGCCGATACGGCACTTTACGGAATAGGCAGGATTCCGGCCTTCAATTTTGGCAAATACACGTCCGCTGGTAATACGGTTGAGTTTGATCAGTGGCGTATTGCCGATGGATAGGGAGTTGTCTTCATAGATTGGCATCGTGCTCTCCTTGTTATGGGCGAAACGTCAACAGACCCTAGGGCTCTTCAGCGAAAACTATTCAAATTCCTGAATGCTGGTAAAGCGGCGAGTATCCCCGGCCTGAGGTAGTAGCATAGCTGAAGGCTGTAAGGATTCACTATAGTGAAATTGCATTCTATGTCGCTTGTTTGGGTTATCTAAGCTGTGAACTTGAGCCTTAACCAACCCTTTTGGGTGATTTGACCAAGGTTGAGGCAGAAATGGCCTGCGCATATACGCCGACCTTAGTCTAATATCGACGGCGCGACGTATCTTAAGTACTCCTCCTGAACCGGAATTCGTATTGAGTACCCCAGCATTACACACAGATTGAATAAACGGGAACAGCATTAATGAAGTTCACAGGCACAGAAAATTATGTAGCAACCGAAGACCTGCAGCTGGCCGTCAATGCGGCCATAGCGTTGCAGCGGCCACTGCTGATTAAAGGTGAACCGGGCACTGGTAAAACCATGCTCGCGGAAGAATTGGCTGTAGCCCTGGGTGCTCCACTGATTCAATGGCACATCAAATCCACCACCAAAGCCCAGCAGGGCCTGTACGAGTACGATGCTGTATCACGCTTACGAGATTCACAATTGGGCGATGACCGGGTACACGACATCAAAAACTACATCAAGAAAGGGAAGCTGTGGGAAGCCTTTGAAGCCGACAAGCAAACTATTCTGCTTATCGATGAAATTGACAAGGCAGACATTGAATTCCCCAATGACCTGCTGCTGGAACTCGACAAGATGGAGTTCTATGTCTACGAAACCCAGGAACGGATTAAGGCTGTCACCCGCCCGATAGTCATTATTACCAGTAATAACGAAAAAGAGCTGCCGGATGCATTTCTACGCCGCTGTTTCTTCCACTACATTAACTTTCCTGATAAGGACACTATGGAAAGCATCATTGATGTGCACTATCCCGGCATCAAAAAACAGTTGGTGAAAGACGCGTTGGATATTTTCTTTGATGTTCGCAAAGTGCCGGGCCTGAAGAAAAAGCCATCCACTTCTGAGTTAATAGACTGGTTGAAATTGTTAATGGCTGATGAACTGCCTGACGATATCCTTCGAAATCATGATCCCAGCCAGGCAATTCCGCCGCTGTACGGTGCGTTGGTGAAAAATGAGCAGGATGTGCACCTGTTACAGAAGCTGGCCTTTATGACGCGGCGCAAAGGCTAGAAATCATCTGGTTTTTATCCATAAACGGCTTCCTTGTCATTTATGGAAGTTGCAAAGCCGAAATGCGATTTTTGGTGGCACATCCTTGTGCCACGATAGTGTCAGCCTGGAAACCGGTGTTTCTGGAGGGACACTAGCTAGATTACGAGGGTATTAGTTTCAATATGCTGACAAGGTCACCGGAGAAGACATGCTGATCGAATTTTTTATGACGCTGAGAAAATCCAAGGTCCCTACCTCGCTGCGGGAGTTTCTGGATTTTCTGGAGGCCCTGCAGCACCGTCTGGCCTTTGCCGATATGAACGAATTTTACTACCTGAGCCGTGCCTGTCTGGTCAAGGACGAAAAGCACTATGACAAGTTTGACCGTGCCTTCGCAGCGTATTTCAAAGGATTGGAAGATTTGGATGCCCTTCTGGAGGCGCTGATTCCGGAAGACTGGCTGCGTAAGGAATTTGAAAAGCAGCTCACTGAAGAGGAAAAAGCCCAGATCCAGTCTCTCGGTGGTCTGCAGGAACTTATCGAAGCTTTCAAACAACGACTTGAAGAACAGAAGGAGCGTCATGAGGGTGGTAACAAGTGGATAGGTACTGGAGGGACCTCACCATTTGGCGCCAATGGGTATAATCCTGAAGGTATTCGTATTGGTCAGGACGGTTCCCGTAACAAGAAAGCGGTCAAGGTATGGGAGAAACGTTCCTATAAGGATCTGGACGATTCCATCACTCTGGGTCTTCGTAATATCAAGGTAGCCCTGCGTCGATTACGGAAGTTTGCCCGCCAGGGTGCCCAGGAGGAGTTGGATATGCCGGATACCATTCGCAGTACGGCGAATAATGCCGGCTATCTGGATATCAAAATGGTCCCGGAGCGTCACAACACGGTCAAAGTGTTGCTTTTTCTGGATATCGGCGGCTCTATGGATCCACACATCCGTATATGCGAAGAGCTGTTTTCCGCAGCCAAAACAGAATTCAAACATCTTGAATATTTTTACTTTCACAACTTTGTTTACGAAAGTGTCTGGAAAAGTAATATCCGCCGGATGTCAGAGACCACTTCTACTTACGATATCCTGCATAAATACAGTGCGGACTATAGAGTGATCTTTATTGGAGATGCCAGTATGGCGCCCTATGAGATTACCCATCCGGGCGGCAGCATTGAGCATTGGAATGAAGAAGCTGGTGCAACCTGGATGCAACGAATCACTGATAAGTTCGATAGAGTTGCCTGGCTAAACCCTCTGCCGGAAAATTATTGGGGTGAGGGCGGTTCCTTGGGAATTACCCGGCAACTGGTGTCCGACAAGATGTATCCTCTCACTATAGAAGGCCTTGAGCAGGCCATGAAGTTTTTGAGCAAATAACGGTGAGTTGTTGTGATGACAGGCTGTTTTGTTCACTGCTTTATCTTTTAACTATGTCTCGTTTTGTAAAGATATGTAGGTCTTGAGTAAAGGAGTTCACACTTTTGTGAAATCCTGAATGCTATGATGCGCTCTGATATTTTTGGTTTTCCGTTAAGTCAGGGTGTCTCCATTCATGTTGAAGCTATTCAAAAATAGAGTCTTCCCATTTGTTGTTCTGGCCTTGTCTTTCTGGTCCCTGCAGTCAGTGGCCGCTGAAAATCTGGCGCAACGTACCGAAGCTCTCAAACAGCGGGTCATTGAACTCAACCGGGAACTCTACAAACTGGAGGAAGAAGTCCTTTATCCTGCCAATACCCAGGTGGTGGTATTCCTTTCTGTAGCAGAAAGTGCGGCTTTTGAGCTGGACTCCGTTGAGTTGAATCTAAATGGAAAATTGGCTACTTCCTACCTCTATTCAGAGCGCGAGCTCAATGCTCTCAAGCGCGGCGGCGTACAACGTTTATATATGGGAAGCCTGTCTGCCGGACAGCACAAAATTGAAGCCGTTTTTAACGGCCGCGGAACCAATGATAAATACTTCCGCAATGCCGCCACCTTGTCGTTCAACAAGGATACCAGTTCAAAATTTATTGAACTCCGCATAGAGCGCGACAACAGCAGTGCCAAACTGCCACGCTTCCTGTTGAAGGAAATGCAGCAATAGGGGCAGGGATATTGGATAGTTTTCCATTGAAAATATCAGGCATGTGTTTATTGCTCTTGGCTAATATCGCAAATAAGTGTCTGCGTCCTCTAGTGACGTTATGGACGCTTTTTATCTTCAGTAGCCCCCAGGTACTGGCGCAGAGCGCCGATGAACTGCTGCATCGGGAAGCGCTTTACCATTTTTACAATAATGACTACTTGCAGACGCTGGTTCTTTTGGAAAATGAACACGTCGGCTCCAATCACATAGACAACGAATACCATAACCTGAACCACATCCTTGCCCTTGAAGCCAACATGCGCTTTGGCTTGTTGTCTAATGTCGAGCACATTCTTGAGCATCTCAAATTCACTGCTCGGGAAAAGGAGGTAAAACAGACAGCACTCCTCTACCAGGGACGAATGGCCTATGACCAGGGAAACTGGCGTCAGGCAATATCCTTCTTTTCTGATGCATTAAAAGCCAAAGGGCTCTCTAAAAATGAGCGGGATGAGGCTTATTACTATTTGGCCAACAGTTTGCTTCAGGTTAGTCAGGTTAACGAAGCCGCAAAGATTCTCGGAGCTATTACTGATAACAGTATCTGGGCGGCATACGGCTATTACAATCTTGGGATCTATTACGCCAAGAAAGACCCTGACAATAGCCGAGCTCTGATTTCTCTGAGGGTTGCATCGGCAATGACCGGAGCAACCGAAGAAGGGCAGGAACTCAATGACAGGGTTCTGTTGGCTGCCGGCCACATCGCCATGGAAGATGATGACTTCAATAAGGCGCTTTCTTTCCTGAAAAATGTACGGGCCTCCGGAACCAGTGCACCTGCGGCCATCTATGATTATGGGCGGGCCTACGCGGGGCTGGGCCGTTATCGTACGGCTATCCAGTCATGGCACAGGGGCAAAAAATTTGCACTGGTGGTTCCTGGTGTCGCTGACACTTTTCAGGCCATTGCCTTTGGCTATGAGAAGGAAAATCTGCGAGCTACAGCCATTGATGCATACCTTGAGGCGATTGCAGTCTATGAAAAAGAATTACGCCAACTAGACAGCATCATTGCGGCTCTGCGCGAGGAGGGGGCTTTACATACGCTGGTGGAGATTAAACGCCAGAACAGCTCTGTGGAATGGTTCCTTGCTACCGATCTGATTACGAATACGCCCACCGTGGCCTTCGTTAATTATCTGATGGAGGATCCTGAGTTTTATGAGCTGGCCAAGGAAGAGCTTCAGCTGAATGAACTGCTGGAGTCTATTTTGACAGGCCAAAACCAGCTCTCAGTATATAAAAAAACGCTAGCCCAGCGTGCAAAAGAGGTAGGGGGCGCAGCTAAAAAAGGCCAGGGGAAGTTGGATGCCAAAATGCTCAATGCGGTCGTGGACGAGCGCAATGCGTTGGCAAAATCTTTGGCGGAGGCTGAGGCAAACCGAGACTATCAGGAATTTACACCGGCGCAGTTCGCTTCTGCCGGTGAGCGCATCGTTGTATTAAACAAAGAGCTACTAAAACTGGATGACCAACTGACCGTTGCAGAAAAAAAAGCCTTGCATGACCGGGTTGATCGTTTGCAGGGCGCTATTTTGTGGGATTCCATGGATGGCTATAAACAGAATCGCGCGGCACTAGTCGCTGACATGCAGGCAATTGATGTACAGCTCGTGCAACTGAAAGATAATTTCGTCCGCATTAAAGAGGATTTGGGTCGAGGTAACGGGCTGTTCGACAACAAGTTGAAAAAGGTGCAACACCTGGCAGGGCAGTATTCGTTGCTGATGCGGGATCTGACTTCAGATATTAAATTACTGGATAAGGAACTGACCGCCAAGGCCGTTGTTTTGCTCAACCAGCATCGTCAGCAAATCGATTCTTATTATGTTCGTAGCCAATTGTCTCTGGTAAACCTCTATGATGATCTGGCATTGGCTGATTTGGAAAAATCCAAAGCCAAAGCGCAGAATGAGGAGACCCCGCTATGATGCGAATACTGGGGCTGATCCTTCTATTAATGTTACTGATCGGCACTGCCTGGGCTGATACTGATAGGGCCATTGTCATCCTGGACAAAGATGAGGGTGATAAAACCATTGGCGAGTTGAAGCCGGCCTATATCGACTTTAAGTTTCGCACCAGTCCAAGAGTGCCTCTGAATGAAGTGGTACTGCGTTATACGCGTCTTATAAAGGAAGCCAAGGATTCTGAAGTCAGGATTAAAGCCCTGCACAGACTGGCGAATCTGGAGGATATTTTTGGTTATGAACGCCCGGAAGGCATGATTTCAAATGAAATTTGGCAAATCGCCATTGCCAGTTATGAGGAGGTACTCAAACAGCACCCCTTTGAGAAGGATAACGACTGGATTCTTTATCAACTGGCCCGAGCCTACGAAATGATCGGCCAGATAGATAAAACCTTAGTGGTGCTGGAAAGGCTGGTTGGTCAGTATCCTAAATCAGGTCTGGTAGCGGAATCCTTGTTCCGTATTGGTGAGCTGCGCTTTAGTCAGGGCGATTATCAGAGGGCCGAGAAATCCTATGCTGAAGTCCTCAAGTCAGCTAATCCTTCGCTGCATGACAAAGCGCTTTATATGCATGGATGGACCCAATACAAGCAGGACGAATATCAATCGGCATTGGACACCTTTCTTGATGTGTTGGTTCGTATTGAGCAAAACCGCGGCAAGCTGGATTCCGCTGAAGCCGTGGAGGCCGATACCCTTCGAATTTCATCACTGATCGCCTCACTATTGAACGGACCTGAAACTCTGCAGCAGGCAATAGCCCGCAAGGGTTATAAGCAAATGGCCCCGGCACTTTATAAGCGGCTCTATCAGTTCTACCTGGATGCTGAACGCTACCAGGATGCTGCTTCAACTGCACAGTCCTATATTACCCAGTATGACGAATCGCCTGAGCGGATAGACTTCCATGTCCTTAAGGTCGCTGCCTATGAGAAAGGCAGACTGCCAAGCCAGGCGTGGCAGGAAAAGGAACTGGTGGTTTCCGAGCTGGCGCCAGATGGTCGTTATTGGAATCAACAATCACCGGAAAGTCAGGCCAGAATAAATGGTCTGCTGTATGACTATATGGACGAATTGGGCCAGCGAAGTTATGCACTCTCCAGCCAGAGAAAAGGCGAGGAGCGTAATAGGCACTTACTGGCTGCTACCGGCTATTTCAATCGAATGGTTGAACTATTTCCCAGGGAGGAAGGATCAGCTCAGGCGTCGATGTTAGCGGGAGAGTCTTATTATCAGATGAAAAACTGGGCAGGCGCGATTCAGGCATACGAGCGTGCAGGTTATTTTTATACTGATTATAGCCGCCGGGCAGAGGCAGCTTATGCCGCCATTCTTGCCTACGGTGAAGCGATCAAACTCCAGCCGCATGATCTGGCTTTGCGTGCTGCGAGAGTGAAGGCCCTGGTGCGATTTGCAGGTGCGTTCAGGGATGACCCCAGAGCCCTGCCGGCTATACTCCTGGCTGCCTCTGAGGAATACGAACAGGAGCATTATCCAGCGTCTTTGAATCTTGCCAAACAGGTGACCACTGCCTCCAAGGATAAGGACGTTCTGCGTTCAGCCTGGCAAGTTGAGGGGCATGCTGCATTTGCATTGGATCGGTATACGGATGCTGAAACCGCCTATTCTCAAGCGCTCGCTCTGAGAAAGCCTTCAGACACAGATTATCAGAGCCTGACCGACAATCTGGCGGCCAGCATTTACAGCCTCGGAGAAATGCGCGAACGCCAGGGTAATATGCAAGCAGCGCTGACTGAATATCAACGTGTTATAGCTGTGGCTCCGACTTCAAGCGTTCGGATAAATGCCCAATATGATGCTGCCATGCGTGCCATTGATCTGGCTCATTGGTCTGAAGCAAAAGATTTGCTGAATGAATTCAGGCAACGCTTTCCCAGCCACACGTTGACGGGTGGGGTAGGAGAAAAGCTGGTCTATGTCTATTTGCAAAGCGATGAGAAGGGGCTGGCGGCCAATGAGTTGAGAAGATTGAGTGATACTGACACCGACCCTGAGCGTAAACGGCTGGCCGTGTGGCAGGCAGCGGATTTATACGTGCAGGCGGAAGACCGGGATTCCGCCATCAAACTTTATGAAGATTATGTAAAGCAATATCCACGTCCGTTTGAAGATGCCGTCCAAGGGCGTCAGCTATTGGTTGAGCTCAATGAGCAGGCAGGTCGCAAGTCGCAAATGGAAGGGTGGCAGAATCAGCTGGTGGCTTTCGAGGAGAAGGGCGGAAATGATCGAACGCCTGCAACCAAAACCTTGGCGGCTGCGGCTACCTGGTCACTCCTGCAGCCGGATAAGCAGGCATATGACCAAGTGCGTTTGACGCTGCCGCTGACAAAGTCGCTGGCGCGCAAACAGGCGTTGTTAAAGTCTTTGGTAGGCCAGCTCAATCAGATGTTGTCCTACGGCATCAGTGAGTACACCACCGCCGCTAATCATATGATGGGCGAATTATATCAGCAGTTAGGTAAAGATATCCTTGAGTCGGAACGACCTAAGAATCTGTCCGAACTTGAGGGCGAGCAATATACCCTGCTGCTGGAAGAGCAGGCCTATCCCTTTGAAGATAAGGCGATAGAGCTACTTGAGCAGAATGCTTCCAGAACTCAGAATGGTATTTATGATGATTGGGTCAAAGAAAGTTACGCTGCTTTGAGTGAATTGTTGCCGGTCCGTTATAACAAGCAGGAGGTGGCGGTAGATGTGCCTGAATCACTGCAATAGGAAGGATAGGGGCGCCGGCGATTATGCAGGACATTTCCGCTCAATTCGCTCAGTCCGTTCAATATTGTGTGGGCTGATGTCGCTGCTGGTCTTATCCGGCTGTGCTGGTCAAAGCAAACCTGTTCGCCCCATACCGGCCCCAACTCCGGCCCCGGTTGTAGTCGTTACTGAGCAGCTTAGCCAGTTGTATGGCAATGCGCTGGATGCAATGCATCAGCAGCGGTTGAGGCAGGCAGATATTTATCTTCAACAGATCATTGATCTGGAACCAAAATTAAGCGCTCCCTATGTAATGCGGGGCCGCATCGCTGAATTGCTGGACGATAAAGTCTCTGCAAAACATTGGTATGAAACTGCGATAGCCACGAATGGTACTGACCACCGTGCACTTAACCAGCTAGCCATGTTGGCTAGAGAAGAGGGAAATTTTTCCCGCTCGCAGGAACTATACGAACAAGCGATTCAATTGCAACCGCAAGAACCCTTATACCATAAGAACTATGCCATTTTGCTGGATCTCTACCTAGGCCAGCTGGCAAGGGCACTTGAGCACTATGAACTCTTTCAAAAATTACAAAATAAGCCCGATGAGCAAGTTGCATTATGGGTGGTAGATCTCAAACGCAGAATTTAGTGAGGGTATAGAAATGCAGATTCATCAAAGGCTTGCTATCCTTCTTTTGGCTCTCTACAGTATCGGCACCGCAGCCGTGGAGCGGATTGAACTTGAGGGTACCTCAGTTCGAGGCGATCAAGAGCAGCCCCAGGTCTTATATCTTATTCCCTGGCAGACACCGAAAAGTCCCGACATTTTGGTGCCTCTACCCCGGCAAGAGTTAGAGGGAATATTGGAACCGGTTGACAGACAAAGTTTCCGTGAGCGTCTGTATTATCGACAGAACCTCCGAATCGGCGACCTGGGGGAGGATTAGTATTTTGACTTAACAGGAGCCTTCTCAAATGTTTGAGACCATCGTTCGTTTTTTCCAAGACGGCGGGGTGTTTATGTACCCCATCGCTATTGTTCTTGTCATTGGTATAGCGATAGCCATCGAGCGATACATATACCTCAGTGTTGCAAAAGTTAGTAACCGTTCCGCCTTTAACCGCCTTCTCCCCCTTGTCAGGAAACGCGACTATCACGGGGCTCTAAAGCACGCGAATCAGTCCAAGACTGCCATGGCCTCCATTGTCGGTGCAGGTATCGGTCGGTTAATTAACCGTCAGCCACGGGATGAGATTGAATACGCCATGGAGGAAGGTCTGATGGAAGTTCTGCCGCGCCTGGAAAAGCGTACCCAGTATCTGGCGACATTGGCCAACGTTTCTACGTTACTTGGGCTGTTGGGTACCATTATCGGTCTGATTGCCGCCTTTACGGCAGTTGCCAATGCAGACCCCGCTGAAAAAGCCAATCTGTTGTCTCAAAGTATCTCGGTGGCAATGAACACCACGGCGTTTGGCCTGATAGCTGCTATCCCGTTATTGCTTCTTCACGCTATTTTGCAAACCAAAACCAACGAAATTGTTGATAGCTTTGAAACTGCTGGCGTGAAGGTGATGAACCTTATTTCCGAGCGTCCCAATAAAGAACAAGCTTAACCAGGGTAATTACCATGCGTCGTAAGCATCGCCGCCTAGAGCGCAATGCTGAGCTTGATATTACCGCGTTCATGAATCTTATGATCGTTTTGGTACCGGTTCTTCTTATCAATCTCGTGTTTGCGCAAACCAGTGTTCTGGATCTAAATTTTCCAGAATCAGCTGGAGGCAACAACAGTGAAGAAAATCTTCAGTTACAAGTCATCCTGCTGGAAGATCAAATCATCATGGCTGACAACAAGGGGGGCGTTATTAAGCTGATCCCTAAACTGGAAGATGGTGAACATGACTTTGCACTGCTGGCATTGGTTGCTAAAGATATCAAGGCCCGCCTTCCTGAAAAGCGTGATATTACTATCATGCCCAAGGATGAAACCTCCTACCAAACCCTCGTCACTACCATGGATACCCTGCGGTCATACAAAGCTGTTGTGGCAGGCAGTGTCGTGAATGCAGAGTTGTTCCCGGATATTTCCATCGCCGATGCCCCTGAGATCATTGATCCGGCCAACAAAGGCGGGGGTGCATAATGAAGCAGTCCGGGCGCGCAAAACGCGTACAACGGCACTATCGCCGGATGCACAAAACTGCTGGTCTGAATCTGGTATCTCTGATGGATATTTTTACCATCCTGGTGTTCTTCCTGATGGTGAATTCATCTGACGTGCAGGTGTTGCAGCAGACCACTGATGTGAAGTTGCCCGTCTCTGTGGCCGACCAGTTGCCGAGAGATTTGCTGACTATTTCAGTGTCCCAGGACAATATCCTTGTCGCAGGGCGTTATGTGGCAGATGCGGTAGCTTCCGGCGATCAGGAAAGCCTGATTATAGACGGTTTGAAAGCTGAGTTGGTTTATCAGGCCAGCCGAACTGTCGTGGCTGATCCCAATGGTCGTCCCATCATGGTGATGGCTGACAGGGAATTGCCCTATAAATTGCTGAAACGGATAATGTCGACCTGCGTCGAGGCAGGTTACAGCAGCATTTCTCTGGCAGTCTCCCGCAAAGCGGAAGGGGAGGCCAGCTCTTGATGAATTCGAGTATGCCTTTACCCTGGCATGTGGATCCGAAGGAAAGGGATCGATTTGTACTGATCCTTCTGGTCTGCCTACTGGTTTTTCTGGTAGTGGGGACCATAGTGCCCTTTATCGATGTGCCGGAAAAAACCCGCGAGGAACTTGAGGCTCTGCCGCCACAACTTGCCCGGGTGGTGATTGAAAAGCGCGAGTTGCCAAAGCCGGAAATCAAGCAGCCTGAGCCCAAACCTGAAGAAAAGAAAGAAGAGCCCAAGCCTGAAGAGAAAAAGGAAGAGCCCAAACCCGAGCCCAAGCCGGAACCTAAGCCTGAGCCCAAACCTGAACCTAAGAATGAGGTTGAAAAGGCCCGGGAAAAGGTTAAGAGCACTGGCCTGTTGGCGCTGAGCGATGAACTTTCGGAACTCAGAGCCCTGGCGGATACCGTCGAGGCTACAGACCAGCCTTTGCTGACGGCCAAACCTATCACGCGGAAATCATCTGAAGGTCTGGTGAATAATGTGTCTACCCGTAGTAGTGGTGGTATTGATACCAGCCAGCTTGACCAGGGCACCCAGAAGATGGCGCTGGCCACCCGTAAAGTGACTGAAGTGGAGTCCCCTGTGGCTAAGGAAGTTGCGGCCCAGGAGGCAGCAGCAACCAAATCACGCAGTGGCGGAGGACGTTCTGCAGAAGAAATTCGCAGAGTTTTTGATGCTAATAAGGGTGCAATAGCACGGATTTATAAGCGAGAGTTAAGACGAAATCCGACGCTGAAGGGGGCTGTTACTTTTGAGCTGGTTCTTGAACCGAATGGAGCGGTATCTTCCTGCAAAGTGGCAAAATCAGAGCTGCAAAATGAAGAGGTTGAACACAAGGTGTGTGCACGCTTATTGCTGGTTAACTTTGGATCTAAAGCCAAGGCTGAGCAGCAGACTGTGCAGTATCCAATTGATTTCTTCCCAACCTGATTCTGCTCGAATATATCTGCTTGGAGAAATATTCATACAGGTATAAAGAAAAAAGGCCGGGGTATTAGCACCGGCCTTTTTTATCTGATGCCGGTTAACATTAGTGTTCTGCGGTTTTGTCGCCGATTGAAATTGCAGGCAGCTCGGCTGCATCCAGAGAAAGTTTCTCTTTTGGGGCAATAACCTTAGCCCTTCCGGTAACTACTTTTTCGCCATTCTGATTGTAAATCTCACAATCCAGCACCACGCGTCCTTTCGGAAGTTTTTCCGCAACTGTGATGGTTGCCGTCAGGACATCCTGAATTTTAACGGGTTTGAGGAACGCGATACTTTGTTCCAGATAGATGGACCCGGGGCCGGGTAGTACGGTGGCTATTGCTGCTGAAATCAGCCCGCCGGACCACATGCCGTGCGCGATTCGCTCTTTGAATATGGTGGTCTCAGCATACTTGGGATCCAGATGTACCGGATTCAGGTCCCCTGATGCCGCAGCGAAAAGAATTATGTGCTCTTCAGTCAGGGTTTTCGCATAAGTGGCGGAGTCGCCCACATTAAGCTCGTCGTAAGTAAAATTCTCTAATACATCCATAGCGTAGGTTTCAGCCTTTTCTTGCGGTTTGATCCCACAAGTTTAGTTCAATTTAGCGCCATTGGTTGCAATGATTTGTTAGTCTCTTGCTGTTCCGCTGGTGAATGTGATTCGATCCAGTAGCATATATCGCTTTCCACCTGTAGAGCATTGTTCTCATTAAGCATTTCGTGGCGTCCATCAGGGTAGAGAGTACACGTAATGTCCTTGATGCCGGCTCTCTTAAGTCGTTTCGAAAGTGCCAGCACACCATCCCCCATATTTCCCACAGGATCTCTTTCCCCCGCGAGCAGAAAAATCGGTAGTGTAGAGTTGATCTTTTTCAGGTTGGAGGGGGTGGAGATATTGCTGAGACCCTCGAGGAAATCGCACCAAAGCTGAGTGGTAGCTATAAAACCACAGGCCGGGTCCTGCAAGTATCGGTCAACTTGCTCATGATTACGGGAAAGCCAGTCGTGGGTTGTTCTGGAGGGTTTGAAATGACCATTAAATGAGCCGAAAGATAAATGATCCAAAAGTTTGCTTCGGTGTTGGCCGCCAAACATTAGTTTTTCCGCTCGCGCAATATTGGCGGCAACCCGGTATTTGAGGGGAGGTGAATAATTGCTTCCAGACAGGATGACGCCATTAAGAGCTGCCGGATAGTCCATAAGAAACTGCATGGTGATAAAAGAGCCCATGCTGTGGGCCAGCAGGAAATGTGGTTTGCCCTTGGCAATAGTGGATGCCTGTTGATAAATAGTGGCGACATCGCCAACGACCTTGTTCCACCCAAGGTGATCATCATAATGGCCAAGCAGTCCTTTTTGAGCGCTGCGGCCATGCCCGCGGTGGTCGTGGGCTATCACGGTATAACCCTTGGCCGTCATCGTCGCTGCGAGGTGGCTATAACGAGCGCCATGCTCCGCCAGGCCGTGCACAATTTGCAGAACCCCTTGCGGGGCTGCTTGTTTGGAGGCTCTCCATATGTACACTGGGATTTCGTGGCCGTCTCTGGCGAGGGTGGTGTCTTCCTGGTACTGCATCCTGAGGTTCTCTTGCCTATTTTTTTCTGATTGTTGCCGAGTTTTGAACAGCTGGCAATCTGTGTTTGTTTAAGGTGCTCAATTCCTGACTATCCGGTGGTTTGTCTGGCTCACAAAACATGAGCAACAGTTATCTTACAGGGCGATAAGGTACCAATTATCATACCTTTGTCTATGTTGTACGTCGCAAAGCTGTTATTCTTATCCGCCGAAATAACAACACTATCCGCACTGATTGTCCTGCCCCAAATAGGGGATGTGTCAGTTTCAACTTTCTACTTTGACAAACGATGTTGGACAGCAATAGCCGGTATGGTGTTCGCTCTAAGCCCCTGTGGTTAGATCTAAGAGTGATAATCCTAAAAAAAGAATGAACATTACGAGATTGTATTGGGAGACAGGTGTATGGAGAATTTTTTCAGGGACAAATACCCCCCGGGAATTCCCGCAGAAGTCGAACTGAGTAAGTATTCATCCGTTGTGGATATGTTTGAACAGTCCTGCCAGCGCTATGCCCCCAAGCCGGCCTTTTCTGCATTGGGAAGCACTATCACTTATCAGGAACTGGATTTGCTAAGTCGTCAGTTTGCGGCTTTTCTGCAAAATCACACCAACCTCAAACGAGGTGATCGGATTGCGGTGCAATTGCCCAATCTGTTGCAATACCCCATTGTTGTTTTTGGCGCTATGCGGGCCGGAATGGTGGTCGTTAATACCAATCCGTTGTACACCGCGCGCGAAATGGAGCACCAATTCAATGATTCAGGAGCCAAAGCACTGGTGGTTTTGGCGAATATGGCCGCTGCGGCTCAAGAAGTGTTGCCACACACAGGTATTGAAACAGTCATCGTTACTGAACTTGGCGACATGCACTCACCGCTGAAGCGCTTTGTCATGAACAAGGCGGTCAGGTATATCAAGAAAATGGTCCCGCCCTACGATATTCCACAGGCGATTGGCTTTAATAAGGCACTGGGCCTGGGCGCGAAATCCAAATTTGCACCTGTCAAAGTCAAACGCGACGATCTGGCGGTACTGCAGTACACCGGTGGCACCACTGGTGTGGCCAAAGGAGCGATGCTGACCCATGCCAACCTGGTCGCCAATGTCCTGCAACTTAAACCTTTGCTGACGGTTCGTTTGGGCGAAGGCTGCGAAACGATCATTGCGCCTCTGCCCCTTTACCACATTTACTCCTTTACGATGAACTGCGGCATCATGCTGGAAACCGGCAATCACAGCGTACTGATTCCTAATCCTCGTGATTTCGAGGGATTCGTGAAAGAGCTGCAGAAATGGGAGTTCACCGGATTCCTCGGCATCAACACCTTATTCATTGCTCTATGTAATTATGATGGCTTTAAGGAAGTGGACTTCAGCCATCTTAAAATCACTGCGGCGGGTGGTATGGCCTTAACTTCAGATACCGCCAAGCTCTGGAAAGCTGCCACCGGATGTGACGTGACGGAAGGTTATGGCATGACGGAGACCTCACCGGTTATTTCCATCAATCCTATGAACGCCATTCAAATTGGCACCATTGGCTTGCCGATTCCCAGCACAATGGTGAAAATCATTGATGATGAGGGCAAAGAGCTTTCGGTAGGCGAAGCGGGAGAGCTTTGTGTCCGGGGCCCACAGGTTATGAAGGGGTATTGGCAGCGTCCTGATGAAACTGCCAAAACCATGACAGAAGATGGCTGGCTGAAAACCGGTGATATAGCGATGGTGCAGAATGACGGCTACCTGCGCATCGTCGATCGCAAAAAAGATATGATTCTGGTCTCTGGGTTTAATGTTTATCCCAATGAAATTGAGGATGTCGTGTCCAGTCACCCTGATGTGCTGGAATGTGCCGCTATCGGTGTACCGGATCTGAAAAGCGGGGAAGTTGTTAAGGTATTCGTAATTAAAGGGAATCCGAACCTTTCCGAAGGTGCCCTTAAAGAGTTCTGTCGCGAACGCCTGACTGCCTATAAGGTGCCTAAGTTTATCGAATTCAGGGATGAGCTACCCAAGACCAACGTGGGCAAAATATTGCGCCGGGAACTTCGGGATGCGGAGATAAAAAAGCAAAGTGAGGCAGCCTAGGAGCCTGTCTTAAGTCCGACAGCCTCCTAGTCTCTGCACACGCTAGTGTCCTCTGGACACACTAGTATGTTGGACTCTAGTCTGGTCGGTCTTTACCGGCCTTTTCTTTTTTAAGCAGCTTGCAGATAAAGTGGTTCCCAGTATTATTCGCCCCCATAGAAATCAAATTTTAAGCAATATTTAAAAAGAGTTTCCGTGGAATCCTTTAATCCCAGCAATGTGTTGTCTAAAGACAGGCACTACCTACAACGCCAATGGCATTCTCTTAACGCTCGAAGTTCGGCAGCGGATAAGGATCTCAAACAGTTTTGGGACAAGGTCACAGCCTCCAGCGCCAAGCGTGAGGAGAGACTGCAGCAAGTGCCCAAGGTCAGCTATCCGGAGACCTTGCCAGTTGTAGATCGCCTGCAGGATATTCGCGCTGCGATCGATGAACACCAGGTTGTTATCATTGCCGGGGAAACCGGCTCAGGTAAAACCACCCAATTACCCAAGTTATGTCTGGATTTGGGGCGTGGTGTCAGCGGCATGATCGGCCATACTCAGCCGCGCAGGATTGCGGCCAGAGCCGTGGCTAATCGTCTTGCAGAAGAGTTGTCCTGCAAGCTCGGTGAGCAGGTGGGATTTCAAATTCGGTTCAGCGACCAGAGTACACCCAATACCCTGATAAAGGTGATGACAGACGGTATTTTGTTGGCCGAAACCCAGCATGACCGTTTTCTGAGCCGTTACGATACGATCATTATCGATGAAGCCCACGAACGTTCCCTCAACATAGACTTCCTGTTGGGTTATCTCAAAAGCCTGTTGCCCAAGCGTCCTGACCTGAAGGTGATCATTACATCGGCTACTATCGATGTGGAGCGTTTTTCCAAACACTTTAGCGGCGCACCCGTCGTGGAAGTTTCAGGTCGAACATATCCGGTTGAGGTGCGGTACCGTCCATTGGTGGGTGGAGAAGAGAGTGACAATGACCTTTCACTGCAGGATGGCATTCTTAGTACGCTGGAAGAAATAGAACAACTGGAACGTGCGACGGGTAAATCCCCCGGCGATGTTCTTATCTTCCTGGTAGGGGAGCGTGAAATCCGTGAAACCGCTCAGATTATCCGTAGAGCGGAATTGCGCAACACCGAAGTGCTGCCGTTGTATGCTCGCCTGAGTCATCAGGAACAAAACAGGATATTTCAGTCGCACGCGGGAAGACGCATTGTGCTGTCCACCAACGTTGCCGAAACCTCCCTGACGGTTCCGGGTATCCGTTATGTGATTGATCCCGGTGAAGTTCGCATCAGCCGCTATTCCTACCGTTCCAAAGTACAGCGATTGCCGATAGAGGCTGTTTCCCAGGCCAGTGCCTGGCAGCGTACCGGGCGCTGTGGTCGGGTCGAGGAAGGAGTCTGCTTCCGACTCTACAGTGAGGAGGACTTTAGCTCCCGTCCGGAATTTACCGATCCGGAAATTCTTCGCACCAACCTGGGCAATGTGATTTTACAGATGCTGGCTTTAAAGCTGGGGGATGTTACAAAGTTTCCCTTCATGCAACCGCCGGATAAAAGGTTCATTAACGATGGTTACAAGTTGCTGGAGGAGATTGGAGCGGTTTCAAACGAGCGCAAACTGACGGCTACCGGGAGGCAGCTCGCCCGATTCCCAGTGGACACGCGGCTGGCAAGGATAATACTCGCCGCTTCAGAGCAGCAGTGTCTCAAAGAAGTGCTGATTATTGTTTCTGCTCTTGCCACTCAGGACGCACGGGAACGTCCCCATGAAAGCCAACAGGCTGCCGACCAAAAGCATGCCCAATGGTCAGATGAGCAGTCAGAATTCCTGGATTTTCTAAATCTCTGGCAGGGATATGAGATTCAGCGTCAGGAATTATCCAACAGCCAGTTGAGAAACTGGTGCAAGAAAAACTTTCTGTCATTCCTGCGACTTAAAGAATGGCGGGATACCCATCGCCAATTGCTGCTTCTGTGCCATGAACTGGAGTTTAAAGAGAATGCAGAACCTGCAACCTATGACCAGATTCATAAAGCGCTACTGACAGGGTTTATCAGCCAGGTTGGCCAGAAAGATGAGAAGCAGGAGTACGTTGGGCCCAGACAGCGAAAATTCCTGGTGTTTCCTGGATCGCGCATCCGCAAGAAAGGATTTCCCTGGATGCTGGCGGCAGAACTGGTGGAAACCAGTCGTTTGTTTGCTAAGACCATTGCCAGGATTGAACCTGCTTGGATCGAGAAAATAGCTCCACATTTACTAAAAACCAGCTACCTGGAGCCGCATTGGTCGAAAAAGCGCGGCGAAGTGCAGGCTTTTGCCCAGATATCCCTTTATGGATTGGTGGTAGTTCCACGGCGGGCCGTGAGTTACGGCAAGATTGACCCTGTTTTATGCCGGGAATTGCTAATCAGGGAAGGATTAATTGAGGGTGAAATTCAGTCTCGCCTGTCTTTTATTACTGAGAATGCCTCAAACCGCGAAGCGGTTGAATTGATGGAAGCAAAAACCAGGCGTAAGGACCTGCTGATTGAAGATGAGGTGTTGTTTCAATTCTATGATGAGCATTTGCCAAAAGACATCACCACAGTTAAAGCATTGGAACACTGGTATAAATATCTAGCTGACAATGATAAAAAGCAGTTGGTCCTGACAGAGGAATATTTATTGCGGAATCGGCCTGAAGTGCCGTTGGAAAGTGCGTTTCCAGACAATCTGCAGTGGCGTGGGCAAAGGTTCAAGCTGGATTATGCCTTTAATCCCGGGCAAAAGAATGATGGTGTCACTTTAAAGGTGCCGCCTGCGGCATTGCAGCAGTTGCCGGTAAGCCGATTGGAGTGGCTGGTGCCGGGTATGTTGCTGGAAAAATGTGAGGCGCTGATTCGGAGCCTGCCCAAATCACTCCGACGTAATTTTGTACCCGTTCCTGATTTTGCCAAGGCCGCCGCGGAATCTCTGGAAATGACAGATGAACCCTTAACGGTGGTGTTAGGACGTCAGTTAAGGAAGATGACAGGCGTCACTATTGCACCCGAGAGTTGGAATGTTGAGGCATTACCTGACCACCTGAAAATTACTATTGCCGTGGTGGATAAAAGCGGTAAAGAGCTGGCCCGTGGCCGTGACTACCACCAGCTGATAGGTCAGGTTGGGAAGGTTGCAGAGGAATCGTTAGCGAACGAAAGTAATGAACTTTTTACTGAACAGGCAGGCCTGACCAGTTGGAATTTTGGGGTCGTTCCCGCCAAACAGGAAGTGGTGCAAGGCGGGGCAAATCTTTTTTTATATCCTTACCTGAGGGATCAAGGTCAGAGCGTAACGCTCACGGCGGGATTCGATGAACAGTATGCCATACTGCAGCATCAGACAGGTGTGGCCAGGCTAATAATGATTGAGCTGGCGGATACTGTGAAATATATGCGCAAGAAGCTCCCTAAACTGAATGAGATCGGGCTTTACTATGCGCCTAAGGGCAAATTGGATCCTTTAATAGATGACCTGATACTCAGCTCAGCGGTGGAGGTTTTTCTGGCTGGAAAGCCCATACTACTTGATGCTGGTGAATTTAGAGCTCGCATTCAGGCGTGCAAAGCAGAATGGGTGCCGGCAACGGAGCAACGCAGTCTGTTACTGCATGACATCCTTAAGCAGCACCATGCTCTGAGCAAGGTATTGAATAAATCCACAGCGCTTGCCTTGGCTATGTCTATGGCGGATGTAAAAAAACAACTGGCCCACCTGATTTTTGAGGGCTTTTTAACGACTGTGCCGGGTGAATGGCTTAAACACTACCCCCGCTATCTGACAGCCATTGAGGAGCGTTTGGATAAAATGCCTCGGCAAGTCTCGGTGGAACGTGACTTCTTAAGGATCATTGAGCCCATGTGGCAGCGTTATGAAGAGCGTTTGGCCAAACATCAGCGTGAGGGGCTCTCTGATCCCGAATTAGTGCTCTATCGATGGATGCTGGAGGAGTATCGGGTATCCTGTTTTGCCCAGAAGCTGGGCACGGCGTTGAGTGTTTCCGATAAGAGAATTGAAAAGCAATGGGAAAAGGTCAGCTTTTGAGTATTCCAGGCATACCCTGTGCTTACCTAGATAGGGTTAGGCCTCATCAGGCGAGAGTTTCAGTCGCAGGAGATAATAGTTGGTAATCCGAAGTAGTCTCACAGCAGCGCTGTTGGTGGATTTGGGCTACGCTTAAGGTCGGAGAATTTTACTCCGTTCAACTAAATTTAATGTGAATAGGCCTGTATCAAACTGGCCGGTTTATGAAGTGGTTGTGGTATGATTCCGCTTCTGTGCGAATGGGTATGCGTAAGGTAAGAGTACTGATTCGAAAGTATAAAATTGGGTCAGTGATAAAGATAAAGAGGCAGAATTGTGAAATCTGTAGTGATTAGTGGTACCGGTCTATATACACCAGAACAGAGTATTTCCAATAAAGAGCTGGTGGATTCGTTCAACGCCTACGTCGAAAAGTTTAATCAGCAACATGCTGAGGCTATTACCGCTGGAGAAATTGAGCCGCTCCAGGGATCATCAGTTGAGTTTATTGAAAAAGCTTCAGGTATTAAGAGCCGTTATGTAATGGACAAGGACGGTATTCTGGATGTGAATAGAATGCGACCTTACCTGCCTGAGCGAAGCAATGATGAGCCTAGTATTCAGTGTGAAATGGCAGTGGCTGCGGCAAACGAAGCTTTACAACAAGCGGGTAGAGTGGCTTCGGACGTAGATGCTGTCATCGTTGCCTGTTCCAATTTACAGCGCGCATATCCTGCGATTTCTGTGGAAGTACAGACAGCTTTGGGCATTGATGGTTTTGCTTACGACATGAACGTGGCTTGTTCGTCAGCCACTTTCGGTATTCAAGCCGCCTATAATGCCATACAGTCCGGCACGGCCAAGGCGGTTATAGTGATAAACCCTGAAATTTGCAGTGGCCATTTGAACTTTAAAGACCGTGACAGCCACTTTATTTTTGGTGATGCCTGTACGGCAATTATTCTAGAAGCTGGAGAATGTGCCAAGGTTGCCGGTTTTGAAGTGCTGGGCACCAAGCTGAAGACTCTTTTCTCCAACAATATCCGTAACAATTTCGGTTTTCTGAATCGTTGTGATGAGAAAGGAGTTAATGCACCAGACAAGCTCTTTATTCAGAATGGCCGCAAAGTATTCAAGGAAGTGGTGCCGTTGGTATCCGAAATGATACAGCAACACATAGAAGAGAACGGTATCTCTGCCAGTGATTTAAGTCGTCTCTGGTTGCATCAGGCTAATCTGAATATGAATATTCTGATTGCCAAGAAAGTGCTTGGTCGGGAGGCGAACCAGGAAGAATCGCCAACCATTCTGGACACCTACGCCAATACCAGTTCAGCCGGGTCGATTATTGCTTTTCATAAAAACAAGGCGGATCTTGCTCAAGGGGCGCTGGGCGTGATCTGTTCATTCGGTGCCGGTTATTCTGCCGGTAGCATAATTGTTCGGAAACTTTGATCTGAACAAAGCCTGACTTAGTCGGTAACCTTTAAGTATGGATCTGAAGACGTTAAGTCTTCAGAAGAGCACCTAGGGAGTCCGGCAAAGGTATGCTTTTACCTAGTTTGTGGTCTACCCAAATTTATGGTCTAACCAAGCCACTTTGGCGAAACCCTCGCAATGTTATTCAGATGGACATATAAATTAGTACTTCAGGAAGGATTATTATGAATATCCGCGTGTGGCTATTGACTGCCGCAATGTTAATCACAGGAAGTGTACAGGCGGCTTATGAGCACCCAGATGATCCCTGGGAGTCATTCAACCGCAAGATCTTTGTCTTCAATGACACTTTGGACAGATGGGTATTCAGGCCTGTGGCCAAGGGATACCGTTTCATCACACCTGGCTTCGTGGATAAGGCGATCACCAATTTCTTCCATAACTTCGCGGATGTTCCACATCTGGCCAACAATATATTTCAGCTTAAAGGCAGGGCGTCAGCTATTACCTTTAACCGGATTGTATTTAATACCACCTGGGGAATCGGTGGTCTGATCGATATTTCCTCAGCCTGGGATTTACCGGTGCAGGACGAAGACTTTGGTCAGACGATGAACTATTACGGCGCGCCTGAAGGCAACTACCTGATCATTCCTATATTCGGACCTGCAACTGTTTCCGATGCCATAGGACGCATACCGGACGCCTTCCTGGACCCTGTGAGCTTCTTTTTCCACTCACCTGAAAATTACATTTTGCCTATCACTGAAGTAGTGGATGCCAGGGCCGATCTGATACCGGCGGAGGGTCTGCTGACCGGGGATAAGTATACAGCCTTAAGAAACCTCTATCTGCAGCGTCGTGAGTATCTGATCAATGATGGTGAAGTTACGGACTCCTTCCTGGAAGATGAAGAGGATTACAGCGACTTCTAATGGCTGCTGTATCTTTTGAGCCGGTAGCCAATCAAAGGGCCAGGTTTCTGGGCGCCTTGGCTTAGCCTCTTATTCAGCCTCCTCGCTGCGCATAATGCCTGATCCTTGGCTATAGTTAGGTAAATGTTAACTAAAGGGACCACTATGGGGCGTTATTTCAAACTGAAGTTGGGTAAGTATCGTAAAGCAATGGACGAAGCCAAGAATTATCATTCCTGGCGTGACGCGGCTCTGGAGTTGGATTACCTGGAAGGCCATGTCGAATGGAAGGAATCCTTCAGTTCCAGCCTTTATAATTATGAACTTATCTACGACCGGCTAATGGATCTTAAGAATGCCCAGGAATCCCATAACCATCACAACTTGATTCGCAGCCTACGGGAAGGCTTGCATCATGATTTGGGCAACCTCGGCAATCCCGGGTTGTACCGGAAAAGTCATGTCGGCACCAAACACCTGATTGAAGAGTATGTCAGCCAGGTATGCGATTCCCTCAATTATCTTGCCGAAACTGAAATCCCTGATTTACCCCTGCGGCAAAAGCTGGAGTTTTTCAAAGATACCTCACTTAGTTTTGGAAATTCTTCTCTCTTACTTAGCGGCGGTGCATCACTGGGGTTATTTCATCTGGGTGTGATCAAGGCACTTTGGGAGCGTGGATTGCTGCCGCGGGTGATTTCCGGCTCCAGCGTCGGTTCTGTCATTGCGGCTATGCTGGGGACTCATACTGACGCTGAAATCCCGGATATGCTCGACCCGAACAAACATAACCTTAAGGCTTGGCGCTGGATGGGGCTTATGAACGGTTTGAGGGGGAAGGGTTTTATGGATATTCAGCAGTTGGAAAACTGCCTGAGGTCCAATATTGGTGAATACTCCTTTCAGGAGGCTTATCAGCGTACCGGTCGAAGCATCAATATTTCCGTATCACCGGTGCAGCATCACCAGAAATCACGTTTGCTTAGCCGTTATACTTCACCTTATCTACTGGTTTGGAGTGGCGCATTGGCCTCTTCAGCCGTTCCTGCAATATTCCCCCCTGTCCGCTTGATGAAAAAGGACGAGCTAGGCAATACGGTTCCTTATATGTCCAAGCTGTTTTGGGTGGACGGCTCTGTCGTCAGCGATCTTCCCATCGAAAGACTTATGCATCTGTACGATGTGAATTTCTCCATTGTCAGTCAGACCAATCCCCACATAGTGCCGTTTCTACGTGGTAACCGCGAAGAGGCTCCAGGATTGTTGTCATTGCCCTGGCGTGCCGTGAAAGCTGAAATGCGTTTCCACGGTAAAGCTGTATTCGACTATCTAAGAATGCACGCAGGCTCCGAGTTGATCCGGCAGGTGAGTGGTCAAGCCTATACGATATTAGCGCAGCGCTATTATGGTGATGTCACAATCTCCCCCAACTATGGTTACTGGCATTTCTCCAGAATGCTGTCCAATCCTGATACCGAGATGGTCAAACGTCTGACCCTGGAGGGTGAACGAGCCACCTGGCCTATGGTTTCAATGATAAGAAGTCACTCCAAAATCAGCCTTACCCTGGAAAAGGCGACCGAACGCCTTAGAGATCGATTGCAGGGCCGTAAGGCTGAACTCAAGGTTGTCAGTTCCTTGAAATAGACAAGTGGGGCTGCAGACTGAACCAACTCAACTCTGCTTTAGGAAACGATCTCCTCAGTCTGAGCGCTTTGGAACGGTATAGCTAAACGGGAAAGCCGCGTTAAAATGCGGCTTTTTTTAAATGATCGTTAACCTTTTTACCTTCCTCATTTATCTCTTCTGATTTAACCTTTCTCATTTAATAACGGTATCCCCCAAGGTACACTATGCCGCTGCAATTCCTCGGCGTAGCTATATTAGGTATCAATGTACGAGTCATTTTTTGGGTTAAAAGACAGCCCGTTCTCTATCGCACCTGACCCCCGCTATCTGTATATGAGCGAGCGCCATAAGGAGGCACTGGCACATTTGCTCTACGGGCTGGAGCGCGAAGGCGGATTTGTTCTTCTAACCGGGGAAGTCGGTACTGGGAAGACTACGATATGCCGTCGCTTCATTCAGAGCGTGCCCGAAAACACTGTTTTGGCGTTTATTCTCTATCCCAAACTGACAGCCCGCGAATTGCTGGCAACTATTTGTGATGAATTTGGTATTTCCTACCCCGCGCAATCCTCAACTAAAACGCTGATTGATTACATCAATAAATACCTTCTGGAATCCCACGCAACAGGGAAACATACTGCATTAGTCATCGACGAAGCGCAGAATCTTTCCAGCGAAGTGCTGGAGCAATTACGTCTGTTGACCAACTTGGAGACAGATAAGAAAAAACTGCTGCAGATAATACTTTTAGGGCAGCCGGAACTGAAAGATCTGCTTTCCCGGCCGGAATTACGGCAGCTATCCCAGCGTATTACAGCTCGTTATCATCTCGGGGAGCTTTCTTATGATGACCTGGGGGCTTATATCAGCTTCCGTTTGAGCCGGGCCGGCTGCCCACGGCCATTATTTACCAGCAGGGCTTTAAAACAGGTGTATAAAGGAAGTCGGGGCATCCCGAGGCTGGTGAACCTGATATGCGACCGTGCATTGCTTGGAGCTTATTCCGTGCATGCGAGTGACGTCACCGGAGCGATGGTAAAAACTGCGATTAAGGAAA
Source organism: Hahella sp. (assembly GCA_050299855.1). Classification (GTDB taxonomy): domain Bacteria; phylum Pseudomonadota; class Gammaproteobacteria; order Pseudomonadales; family Oleiphilaceae; genus Hahella. The sequence continues at coordinate 199,326 of JBNKWQ010000048.1, read as the reverse complement.
TTGGTCATGAAATACACGGGCCTTCCAGTCACTGGTGGCATCATTGGGCTGCCAAGGGGGTTTTATCCGGCTCGCTTGCTGCTCTGATAACGATCAGCATTGCCTATTGGTTGGTCCCGAACCGTGAATTTTCGGTCCCTGGCGCTACTACTGAATTGCCGGTAGAGCCCTCTTCGATATCCAGCACTGGCACGGAAATGGAAGGAGAGCGAGCTTTTGATTCGTCACCTGTGGAGAAGGCTGCTGTAAATGTAGAGACTGCGGGATCGCCATATACAGCCGCGGATTCGATGCAAGTGTCGTTTAATCAGGCGGTGGGTGAGAGTGCTTCCCTTGAAGACACTGCGGACACTTCAGATTCTCTGGTGTGGAGCGGCGATAGCTTGAAAGCCTCATGGTCTGCAGAAGACCGGAATAGAATGGCAAAGTTGCTCGCTAGCTATGCAGCAGCCGGTGATGATACATCGCAGGCATTTCAGACGCTGTTGGCTGTCTGGCATGTGGATCTCAAAGATGGCCTTAAAACTGAACGGGATTATTGTCGTTGGGTTGAGCGGCAGGGGTTGAAATGCCTGCAGCAGGAAGGCAATTGGCGAAGCCTGATTCTGTTGAATCGACCCGTCGTATTGAAACTTATGACTACTAAGGGAAAACGTTTCTCCGTGCCGCTAGTTGGCGTAGATGAACATCGTATGGCGACAATTCAGTTGGGTGGCCAGCGCCACCAACTGCCGCTGGCCGAACTGGATGAGTATTGGCGAGGTGATTACAGTCTGTTATGGAGCCTGCCACCTTATGAATCTCAAGTCATCCAACCAGGCGCTATTCAGGATAAAGACGCCTGGCTGACCCAGCAACTGGATCTTCTGGACTCGGTTTTAGCTGAGGTTGGCAGTGGTGACCAGTCGGTATTAGTTGAAGGCTTGGATGAGGCAGACTTTAACGACGGGCCAGCGGAAGGCAAACAACCTCGTCCCCTGAAAGAACGGGTCAAGGAGTTTCAACTGCGTGTGGGGATACTGGCTGACGGTATTGCCGGTACAATCACTTTGATAATGCTCAATAGCTGGACCAACCCGGACGTTCCCCTGCTGAAAGCCCCTAAGAATTCCTGAAGGAACGAGTCATGTCGTACATCTTGGATGCACTCCAGAAATCTGAAGCAGACCGCCATCAGGAAAAGCTGCCGGGACACTTGAGTAATACGAAAACCATGTTGTTCAAAAGGCATGGCAAGCAGAATTTTTGGCCTTTGATTATTGTCCTGTTGCTGATGGTCAACCTAGGTGTGCTTGGCTATTTTGTTTTGCGTATAGATCGGGATCAGTTAAAAGAGGCCGGATCAGTAAAAAGTGCTAGCTATTCCGAGGCGTCTTCCCAAAACAACTCGATTGCACCGACAGAGCAGGTGCAGAAGAGTCAAACTGGAAATCCAGCCTCTAATGTGTCGGACGAAAATCTGGCGGATTCAATGAGTGCAAACATTCGGTCTGACCAGCCCGTAATGACTGAAGAAGACCTCGGTAACCAAACTAGTGACCCGATGCAGTTAGCCCGCGCCGCCATTGCAGAGAAAAAACAACAAATGAAGGTTGCTATATTGATGCGTGATAGAGCTGGTAGCCAAGCTGATAGCAATATAGGGAGCGAAGAAATTCAGCCAACGGAACCATACCTGGTTACCCCTGAGCAGGGCTATGCCGGAAGCACGGCTGTGGAGGATCTTGAGGCCCAACCCGCTGATGATCTCACGCAATCAGACGATTTTCAGGTGAGGAGTGAAAATGCTGATGTACCTTCAATCAGCGAACTGGATAAGAGTTTTCAAAGGACCGTGCCGGCCTTGGTATTTAATAGCCATATCTATAGTTCAGATCCCCAGGGACGTCGCATCATGATTAATGATCATTACCTTCGTGAGGGACAGAGTTTCTCTGGACTGAAGGTTGAAGAAATAACGGAAAATGGCGTCGTTCTGAGCAAAAACGGGCAATCATTTAGAGTGTCCGTGGTCAGAAACTGGGCGCCTGAATAAACCTTTCCCCTTCAGTTGCCAGTGATCTGCGGTGAGGACCAAGTCTGACCGGAGATACTGCTAGATATCGAACAATTCAAAAGTAAATCAATGGTTAATCCTGAAGTTAAAGACAGCATACAGAACGCCTACCGACAGTATCTGAATGCTCGCGACATCAAACCCCGCGGCGGGCAAAGGCATATGATTGCTGAAATTGCCCGCTATCTGTCGGGTATTGAAATGGACGGTGACTTCAAGCGCCGCTCGGAACCCGCATCCTGCGTGGTGGAGGCCGGCACAGGTACAGGTAAGACACTGGCTTATCTATTGGCCAGCATTCCCTTTGCCACGGCTTTGAAGAAGAACATAGTGATCTCCACGGCTACAGTCACATTGCAGCAACAGATTATTGAACGCGAACTGCCACTGATACTTGAGCATACTGATCTGGAGTTTAAAATTGCTTTGGCCAAAGGCAGGGGGCGCTATCTTTGCCTTCACAAAGTTGACCAGCTTTTGGGGGAACAGGACCAGGCGGTATTACCTCTGCTGGATCTTGGCTTGCAGACAACTGCTGAAAATCACGGCCCCGAGGTTTATCAGCAGTTTCTCACCTGGATGGTAGATCAGGGCTGGAATGGAGACTGGGATAGTACGCCAGCGCCGGTCGATGAATCGCTTTGGAAGCAAGTGACAACTGATCACCGCCAGTGCCTGGTAAAACGTTGCGGCTTCTTTTTGCAGTGCCCTTACTACAAGAGCAAGGCAGAGGCAGAGCAAGCTCAGATTATCGTTGCTAACCATGACCTGGTATTTTCTGATCTCAGTTTGGGTGGGGGATATGTGCTGCCTCCACCTGAACAGACAATTTACATCTTTGATGAAGGTCATCATCTTGCCGATAAGGCGCTTAACCATTTTGCTTTCAGCGCTGGGTTGAAGAGCAGTCAGAAATTGCTGAAAGCCCTGTCCAAATCATTGGCAGAGGGGCAGTTAACCTGGGGGCATGACGATCAGATCGGAGATCGTATACCTCCGCTTTCCAGTACCTCGATTGAGTGTCATCAGATACTGGAGGCCATATCAAACTTGCTATGGAGCCGTACCGAGTGGCAGCGTGAGTCGGATGGTAGTTGGCAGGGAGATAATATTCGCAATATTTTCCGCTTCCCGATGGGGATTCTGCCCGATGAACTGACGCAGTTAGCCGTCAGTTGTGCAGAGAAAACGGCCGCAATCGCTGATGACCTGGAGGCAGTATTGAAGCGTCTTCGGGATCAGGTGGACAAGGAAAAACAAGGCAGCCTGGCAAGGCAGTCAATGGAGCAGTCCTTGATGCTGATGTCTGTATATCAGGCACAGATTGGTAACCTGGTGGATGTCTGGTTACAGATGAAAAAGGTTCCGGAAGAAGGTGGTATACCGCTCGCCCGTTGGTTGACCACCAGTGGAGGTGAGGGCGAGGGCGATATTATTGTTCATGTAAGCCCTACCAATGCGGCGGGATTGTTGAAATACAAACTCTGGGAAAGGGCTTTCGCCACCATCGTAACTTCCGCCACATTAAGCGTGGCAGGAAATTTTGGTCGGCTGGCCATGCAGATAGGTGTTCCGGAGACGTCTGTGTTTGCTATTCATCACAGCCCCTTCGACTTCCAACAGAATTGCCTGCTAAAGCTGTGTGATCTTGGGGATGACCCAAGCGACCGGGATGAATATCTCGACAAACTGGCAGACGGCATATTCAATCTGGTGGATAGCCACCAGGCCACTTTAGTGTTGTTCAGTGCGCGTAAACATATGCTCCATGCCGCTAAAAGCCTGGAAGAAAAGTTCGATCCGGACTTTATCCTAGTGCAAGGTGCGAATAATAAGAGCAGGTTGCTGGAAATTCATCGGGAGCGCATCGACGGTAACGGCGGTAGTCTGATTTTTGGGTTGGCAAGTTTCGCCGAGGGGCTGGATTTGCCAGGGAAATATCTGACGAGGGTTATTATTGCCAAGCTTCCGTTTGCGGTTCCGGATGATCCGGTAGAAGTCACCTATGCAGAATGGTTAAAAAGCCGGGGTGGTAATCCTTTTAATCAGGTGGTGCTTCCTGATGCCATCACCAAACTGTTACAGTCCTGTGGACGATTGCTTAGGAGTGAAAAGGATGAGGGTGAAATCGCCATACTTGACCGCCGACTGTGGCAGAAATCCTATGGACGCACAATTTTGAATGCCCTCCCGCCATACAGGCAGGCCCATGTGAACCTGATTAAAGAAATCCAGTAACGGGTTAGCGCTGATAATTGAAGCTTAACAGCAGCGCTGTCGAAGTGATGCAGGACAGAAGGGAAAGCAGAAGGCAAAAAAACGACGATTACATAGCCGAACTGTATGTAACCGCCGTAATGCAAGCAGGGCTTCAAGGAAGACATTATCCGTTTACACCCCTAAGAGAACTCGAAAGGCCTATCGAATTCTTTACATGGTGCTCAGTCTAGTGAGGGAGGGGGCTTAATATCATCGTCCAAAGGGCGTAAAAAAGGCGTAATTTAACGAATTACGCCCAGTGTCCGGGCTTTTGCGAGTGCGTCCGTGCGGCTTGAAGCGTTGATTTTACTGTAGATGTTGCGAATGTGGGCTTTCACCGTCGCTGGCGCAAGGGAAAGCTTGTCAGCAATTTTCTTGTTGGGCAGCCCCTGATCTATAAGCAGGAGCACTTCCAGCTCCCTTTTACTCAATGGCTCTGTCAGGGATATGGCACCTAGGGTACTTGAGGAGGCAGTGGTTGCCCCCTGGACCGTTATCCGGGGTCCTTCCTGGCTGGTTGCAGCAGGGATCACAGCAATTGCCGGTTCTGGCTGAGGGTTTAGTGGTTCGTTGGCTAAACCGGAGACGCTGTCCAGGAATGCCTGGGCAATTCCTTCATTTTTCAGCGAGGCTATATCGAAATTCAGGTCGGAAAATGCTTGTTGGAACATTCGTATATAGTCGTTTTGTTCGCCATAGCGCAGGGCGACAAGCAACTGTTCTTTGGATTCAGCTTCCATTCCCATCTGCTTATAGCAACTGGATTTGACCAGATAACCCAACGCCAGGCTTTTGGGTGCGCGATAACTCTCTCCAAAGGTGATCAACTCATCACCTGCCGTCAGCGCTGACTCTGAGCTTTCATGAAGTAGTTTGATAGCTTTCACTTCCAGCAGCTTAAAGTTCCAAAAGGGTGAGTATTGACTCATTTGGTTTTGTTGCTGAAGAGTGAAATCTACCAGTGGGGAAGTGTCGTCCAATGTATTTGATGACAGTATAACTTCAGCCTTGGCTGCCTGAATCGGCGGGGCGAAAGGCAGCAGTTCTTCAAAGTTTTGATCCAGAAGAGACTGAGCCTGATCGAAAGATCTTAACGCAAGGTCAGTTTCCTGCATCCGGTACTGATACTCGCCCTGTACATAGTAAAACAGCATCTTTTGCAGCGGCTCTGCGGTTTCCATGAGGTTAATCATTGGATAGAGATAGCCGGCCGCATGTTGTAATTGCTGTTGCTCAATGTAGATGAGTACCAATGCGCTGTTAAGCCAGCAGGAGACTGTGTTGGGGTCAGGATCATCCCTGTGATAGCTCTTAATCCAGACTTCTACCTGGCGGAAAAGATCCAGTGCGCGAATGAATTCCCCCCGGATCTGATAGATCCATAACAGCAACCCGAGGCTGGATTTTACCGTAGAAAATCTCTGTTCCAGTTTCCCCTGGGTAATGGCTTCCTTCAGTGCTTTTTCGGCTTCGTCATAGGAACCCAGTGCAAAATAGTCATTTCCCAAACCAAAATAGGCCAGAGATTTTACCGGGGCCGAAGACTCTTCCAACTGACTTAGTACGGCTTCAGTGATAGACCTTGCCCGCTCCACGTCTTTTGAAAACCTTGCCATATAGGCTTCAAGCAAATCCAGCTCCAACTTGAGAGAGGTTGCCAGGTCTGCTTCAGTCAGTCGCCGGCGGACAGACTTGAGAAGTGGTGGGATTTCATTGAACTGATTGTTGTAAAACAAGCACCAGAGCCTGATGACCTGGAGCTTGGCGGATTCCCCCACCAGCTCCTCAGGAGCCTGTTGTAGTGCTTCAATTATATTCAGGTGATAACCCTGTCTTATTAGGCTGTTACCAATATCTTCCAGGGTGGAAATAAGCAGGTTCCAGGCGCCGAGGTCTATAATCAGTTCAATCGCTTCAATAAAGTGTTTCGTCTGCAGATGGTAGTCAATGACCCGCTGGCTGTATTGCAGGAGTAAGTCCGGCTGTTGGGTACGTAGATAGTGCAAGGCTCCGTCGCGGAGCAGCTCATGAAAGCGAAACCAATGACCCTGGTCATCCAGTGCAATGAGAAAAAGGTTGCGGGATTCAAGCTTGGCGATATGTTCATGGCTATCCGAGGCATTCCTGACAGCGTTACTGATAGCGGCGTCAAAACGACTGGCAGGTGCCAGTTTTAGAATGAAATCTCTCAGATCGTCAGGTAGGTCATCCAGCACTTCTTGGGCAATGTAATCTTCGATATCGCGACGATTGCTGCTTAACGCTTTAGTCAGATCCTGTTCACCGATAGATTCACTGGTGGTAGGCAGGGTGCCGTGAGCCAGAAGCTGTAATGCAGCAGCCCATCCCCCCGTAGTTTTCAGGATCTGATCCAACTGGGAAGCATCAAAATCCAGGCCAAGGCTATTTGCCAGCAGCTTTCCGGTTTCTTCACTATTGAAAATAAGGTCGGCCGAGTACAGTACCCGGGCAAAACGCTTAACTTTCCAACGAGCGAAGGGAAATGCAGGTTCGGTTCTGGAGGTAAGCATCAAGGTGAAATTAGTAGGAGCGAAATCGATAAAGAAGGTTATTCCCTCGAGAATGCCGGAGTCCTGAATATGGTGAAAATCGTCCAGTACTAATGTCAGATGGTTGTCTGTATTTCTTCCCAACTGATTGATCAGGCCAGACACCAATGCCTGGGTATCAGTGTCGGGATCAATCTCTTTGATACTGCTTACATCGATACCGGCCCGGTTGAGACACTCAAGTAAATAGCGCCAGAAAATTACCGGCCGGTTATCCGAACGGTCCAGTGTTAGCCAGCAGGCTGATGTCTGGTTGGTATCCAGCCACTGTTTGACCAGAGTGGATTTGCCGAAACCCGCAGGGGCGACCACCCCTAAAAAGCGAAATTGGCCGGCACCTCCCATCAGGGACATTAGGCGACTTCTGGGGATAATGTTCTTGTCGAGTTGGAGAGGAAAAAATTTTGTCTCTAAAACAATCATTTGTGTGCAGTATCAGATGGATGCGCTAGCAAGTTTTTAGATAAACCATCTGTATGTCAACAGCACAAATAATTCGTCCTCAGAAAAATGCGTACTTGACCCCAATAAACAGCAGCATGCTGGCTAATGCCGGCCTCAATACGCTTGAAGGAAGGTGCTTACTCAGTTTTGTGCCCAGGTGGATTGCCGGCAAAGAGCCAATTAACAGGCTGCCTAGGAGATAATAGTCCACATTACCAAGCTGCATGTGACCAAGGCCGGCGATTAGTGTCAGAGGAACTGCATGAGCCAGATCGGTACCAACAATTCTGGCGGCTGCCAGGGCTGGAAAGAGAATCATCAATACCGCTGTTCCTATGGCTCCAGCCCCCACGGAAGACAGAGTGACAAATACGCCCAGGATAAAACCCATTAGAAAGGTAAGCCGCAATCTGTGACGAGAGTTAGTGGCGTTTTCAGCCTGTTCCTGGTGTCGGCTGGATATCAGCTTGTCTTTAAATAGCAGAACGGCAGATGTCACGATGAGCATAAATCCCAGGCTGGTTGTGAGTACCTGGTGATATTTTTCCGGTTCGGTAAAATACTGTGAAAGTATGAATGTGGTCCCTATGGACGCGGGAATGCTGCCTGCAGCCAAAGTGCCGACCACCTTCCACTCGATCGTACGATGTCGTGCGTGAGTGATGACACCGCTTGCCTTGGTAATGGCCGCATAGAGTAGATCAGTACCGATGGCGACATGTGGCGGGAACCCAAACAATATCAGCAAAGGCGTCATTAAAGACCCTCCACCGACTCCTGTAAGGCCGACCAGGAAGCCAACTCCTGCACCAGCAGCAATATATAAAAGAATTTCCATAAAACTTGAACTAAACTGACAATTAGGAATAAGCCCACAATCTGATTGGACAATCTAACGGTAATTTTCTATTTCTAAAAAGAATATTTGGGTATATTTTTATCTCTTTTTACTATAACTCCCGGGTGAAGAACTTAAAACACCTGGTGAAGAACTATAAAGCCGGGTGAAATTAGGAGATTGGAATGAAACTTCAACAACTTCGTTATATCTGGGAAGTTGCTCATCATGAGTTGAATGTCTCTGCGACAGCTCAAAGTCTCTACACTTCGCAGCCCGGTATCAGTAAGCAGATACGTTTGCTTGAAGATGAACTTGGAGTTGAAATCTTCTCCCGAAGCGGTAAACACCTGACGCGGGTGACCCCGGCCGGGGAAACTATTATTAATGTCGCGGGTGAAATTCTTAAGAAGGTGGAAGGGATAAAACAGATTGCCCAGGAGTTCAGCAATCAGAAAAAAGGCGATCTGAGTGTTGCCACCACCCACACCCAAGCGCGATATGCCTTGCCTTCGATTATTCGAAGCTTTATCGAAGAGTACCCGGAAGTCTCCCTCCATATGCACCAGGGCACCCCGATGCAAATAGCAGAAATGGCCGCTGATGGTACAGTCGATTTTGCCATTGCCACAGAGGCCCTGGAGCATTTTTCAGATCTAGTGATGATGCCCTGCTATCGATGGAACCGTTGTGTGGTTGTTCCCAAAAATCATCCTCTTGCGGAAAAACGTAAAATTGAAATTGAGGAGTTGGCGGCTTATCCCCTGGTGACCTATGTGTTTGGTTTTACTGGGCGTTCTAAACTGGATGAAGCATTTAATGATAAGGGTCTGACGCCGAAGGTGGTGTTTACTGCGGCTGATGCGGACGTTATCAAGACCTATGTCCGCTTAGGGCTGGGTGTGGGCATCATTGCTCGAATGGCCTACGATCCTCAGGCAGACTCGGATTTGGTGGCGCTTGATGCGAGTAAGCTGTTTCGTCCCAGCACCACAAAAATCGGCTTTAGACGCGGTACCTTCTTAAGAGGCTACATGTATGAATTCATCCATCGCTTTGCACCCCATTTGACCCGGGAGTTAGTGGATAATGTGGTACAGCGGAATTCAAAGGCAGAAGTGGATGAATTGTTTGAGGGGATCACCCTGCCTACATATTAAGTAGGCAGGTCATTTCTCTGTCAGGCCGGGTTAATTAGCCCCACTTACTTAGTCAACTGTTGGTATCAGATTGTCCGCATGCAGTCCGCATTCCTTCTGGGTTGCTTCTTCCCACCACCAGCGTCCTTCTCTTTCGTGCTGATTAGGCAGCACCGCACGTGTGCAAGGCTGGCAACCAATGCTGATAAAACCATGGTTGTGTAGTTCGTTGTAGGGCACATCAAACATTCGGATATAGTTCCAAACTTCTTGGGAAGACCAGTTTGCTAGTGGATTGAACTTCAGCAGCGGCCTGTCTTCCGATCCAAAAGTCATGTCCTGCTGAACTACGGGGACTTCATTGCGCGTGCTGGGGCTTTGATCTTTACGTTGACCGGTAATCCAGGCATCTACTCCTTGGAGCTTGCGGCGTAGAGGTTCTACTTTGCGTATGCCGCAACACTCACTGTGGCCATCTTTGTAGAAGCTGAATAAACCTTTTTCTTTGGTGAGTTTTTCCAGGGCTGCGGTATTGGGAGACATGATTTCGATGTTAATACCATAGTGATCCCGGACTTTCTCAATGAACAGGTAGGTCTCTGGATGCAGCCTTCCAGTATCAAGGGTAAAAACACTGACGTTTTTACTGACTTTAGTGGCAAGTTCTATAAGGACGACATCTTCAGCGCCACTAAACGAAACGGCGATCTTATCGAACATGGTATACGCCTTTCGCATGATGTCTTTTGGAGAGGCGGCTTGAAGTTCTGAATTTAAAGCTTCGATATCGATGGCGGTCATTGGTTAATGTCCTGAATTATAAAATGGCGCTAGGCTAACAGAGATTATGGCTGGGTTAAAATACCCTTCTTTTATAAATAAATAATTAAAAATGAGCTTCTCTTATGTCAATCGGTTATTCATGTATTAACGCAGCAGATTACCCCAGGTGCAGAGAACCCAAGGCGACAGTCAAATAAATAGGCTCCTTGCAGCCGTATCCCAAGTGCATAGGAATATACCAGCAGTTCCTTTATCATAATCTACCTCAAGCACCATTAATCACCTCAAAGGCCCAGGGGAAACCTGTTATAAGTGTCTGGGCTAATCCATAAACTATCTGAAAATATAGGGAGCACTCCGTGGAGTTGGCTTGTTTGGATTTGGAAGGGGTCCTTATTCCTGAAATCTGGATTGCATTTGCCGAAAAAACCGGAATACCCGAGCTACGGGCAACAACCCGGGACATACCGGACTATGACGTATTAATGCGTCAGCGTTTAAATATCCTCGATCAACATGGTTATGGCCTGCCAGATATTCAAGCAGTGATTGCCACCCTGGATCCGTTGCCGGGTGCGGAGGAATTTGTTGATTGGTTACGTCAACGATTTCAGCTGGTTATTTTGTCAGATACTTTTTATGAGTTTGCGATGCCGCTGATGCAAAAGCTGGGAATGCCGACCCTGTTTTGTCACCGTCTGGAAACTGATGGAAGTGGAAAAGTGACTGACTATGTCCTTAGGCAGCCTGATCCCAAGCGTCAATCGGTCAAGGCGTTTCACAGCTTAAACTACTTTGTCATTGCTGCGGGTGATTCCTATAACGATACCACCATGCTTGCGGAAGCCGATGTGGGTATTCTTTTTCATGCACCTGAAAACGTGATTCGTGAATTTCCACAGTTCCCTGCAGTGCACAGCTATGAGGATCTGAAGCAAGAATTTATGAAGGCGAGCCGACAGATATCAGAATAGATAATCTGTGAGTCCCTGGTGAGCTCGATGAGCAATTATCAGGGATTCCATCTGTTATTTTTTGGCTGGGGGATGTCAATGTCGACACCCAAAGCTTGAGCAATATGTCTAATTTTGACCAATGACTCATTAAATTCGGATAAGCACTCTGAGTCTGCAACAACTCCGCCACCACCCCATAGATTAGCTACCCCATCCCGACAAGCCAAAGTTCTAATGGCGATATTGCTTTCCAGGCGTCCATTATTGCCACAGAAGAAAATACTGCCGCAGTAAATATCTCTTGGATGGGGTTCCAGTTCATTAATAATTTCAATGGCTCGCTTCTTCGGAGCACCTGTAATTGAGCCTCCCGGAGAACAGTGCAGCAATGCCTTTAAGGGGTGGACGTCGTCCTGCAAATCAGCAGTAACCGTACTTACCAAATGGTGTACATTACTGAAACTTTCTAAAGCGCAGAGTTTATTAACAGTGACTGTGCCTGTTTTTGCCAGTTTGCCCAGATCATTTCTGAGCAGGTCGACAATCATGACGTTTTCCGCGCGGTCTTTTTGGCTTTGTTGTAATTCGTCAGCTGTCGCCGTATCTATCGCTGGATTGGTATGCCTTGGCCTGGTGCCTTTGATTGGCTTGGTTGAAATTTTTCCTTGGTTGATGCTGAGAAAATTTTCTGGTGAAAAGCTGAGAATTTGCCCACTGCAGGTGGATATGAATGCTGCATGGGGGGCTAGGGTAAGGCGATCAACCTGCTGAAATGCCGACCATAGATTACCCTTATAGTTAGCCTGGAACCTGTGGGTCAGGTTAACTTGATAGGTATCGCCACTATATATGTAGTCCTGCAGTTTATGGAAAGCCTTCTGATAGTCTGCGAATGACCATTTGCCGAGGAAAGGTGTAAATCTAAAGCTAAAATCTCTTTCCAATGAGGCACAATTATTTGCTGGCAGGTTAATGATCTGCTTAGCGGTCACGGAATCAACTACACCAGAGATCAACTTCCTAGAGTGATCTACAACGAGGTATTGGTCAAAATAGGCAATATAGGCGGCAGGTAGCAAAGCTTGCGCGCTTGTTGATGAAGTTGATGTTTCTTCCCCTACGCATTCCTCCTTTCGATCTGAGTGCCTTCCTATTACTTGTATTTTTCCAAACTCGTATCCGAGATAGCCTATTAGCCCACCATCAAAGACAGAGGCAAGAGAATGATTTGGCGTTATGTCCTTTCTGGATGTTTTAGCCTGTTGAATTACATCATCCAAATAATCTTCGGGGCTGGCATGTATATCTTCAGCGTACTCTTTATGCCATAGCGGCTGAAAACCAATGACTTCTATTGATTTCAATCTGTCTATTGGAAAACGAAGCAATACAAAGTCTTCCAACTGGGATAAGTGTTGGCAAATGCTTGAATATGAAGAATAGGGCGGAGTTACAGCAGGCATTAAAGCTAAACGCTACGTCGAAGGTCTCGGGTCAAGGGTGAATACGTGCATTAATTCAATCCCAAATTGAGGCGTCGTTAACAAATTGTAACAACGCGTTACAAGGTGTGATGAGAGTCACGGACCGGGTGCCTCAGCACCAATACACTGCAGTCATGGTTAGGGCAGTGAAGCTACCGGTTTCCACCTAATCAGCGATTGTAGAGTTAGTGCCTAAGTAAGTGAAGAGAAAAAGGATTTTTCAACTGCATCAAAATGATGCAGAAAGTGTGAGGGCAGTCACGGAAAACTTACAAATGGATAACTAAAGTAACAATCGCAAGGATTACAAAGCGGAATGTCCGACAATCAGTTCGACAAAACGTTTGTAACTAGAAGCTCAATCAAGAGTTTCATTTAATAAAAAAAATATCTTTTAGGAGAATTTAAATGAAAGGCCTGAAAAAATTAGTATTGGTTTCTGCTATCGCTGCTGCTCCTCTGGCTGCTCAAGCTGAATTGAAAGCTGTTGACGACGCTGTTCTGGCTGACGTTTCTGGTCAAAGCGGTTTGGTAATCGAAGCTGGCTTCGGCAGCATGACTCACGCTGGTGATTACATCAACGGAGTTGACTGGAGCAACGCTGGTGTGACTATCGGTGCATTTAAATGGACTGTTGACGCTGAAGAGTGGGATTCTACCACTAACGACGTGACTGGTAACATCCTGAATGACGCTGCTGGCGATCGTGTAACTGGTGGTTTCATCGCCACAGGGATCTCTATTGCTGGTTCTGTTGACGTGACTATCGACGCTGTTGGTGATCTGAGCCAGATCCCAGCGGGTAACATTCCAGGCGCTGGCGGTATCGGTATCACTTTCGGCGGTTCCGACATCAACTTCCGCGTTGCAGACATGGGTACTTTCGTAAACCCATTGGCTGACGCTGGCGGTGCTGGTACTCAGCTGAACAGCTTCGGTGGTATCGAAATCATCGGTATGAACGTCGATGGTCTTGAACTGGTTGTTCGCGGTAACTAAGTTAGTGACTGGTTAGAGCTATATCTCTAACCAAGACGACTTTGGGAAAGGCACCTACGGGTGCCTTTTCTTTTTGTTTAAAAAAACCTCCTAAAACACAGTAAACAGCTGATTTGTAAATTTAAAATTACGTCAAATTAACGCCATTGGCCCAGATGTTACAGCTGAAATGTGAAGAGCCTCACTGACCCTTTACCTTTTGTTCGATAAAGTTCACAAACAGTTACATCCATATTGTTGTCTTAGAGACCTCAACAGGAATGACGAGAGTGGCTATGAAAAAACAGGAAAGTCTCATATTGCTTGTTGGGCTTATAACAGCCGGATTGGCAAGTGCTGAACTCAAGCCTCTTGAAGATGAGGCATTGGGCGATTTTTATGGTCAGGCAGCTCCTGTTATAGAAATGAGTGGACAAATAACCTATGAGGCAATTGTCTATACGCCACCCGATGGAGGGGCCAAAGAAGTCATATTGCCCGGAGCATCTTCTTCTGATGGAACGATTGCAACAGAGCAACTTACTTTTTCCGGGCAGACTTTTGGTATGCCTCAGACAGGAAGCGTCATTGATCAACTGTTTATGTTTATGCCGATAAGAATGGGCGCGGTTGATACAGATGATGACGGACTTTTGGATCATGGCGCTACATTGTTTTCATTCCAGCCGAATGTCGGAAGAGGTACACAGTATTCGCCAATCGATATCGCGATGGACGATACAACGGTAAACATTCGGGACCAAATGTTCGTCACAAAACAGGGGATATTGTTTTTAAATACTCCTCTAGATCCCACTTCCTTCCAGGTTCCAGGGACTACAGTCGAAGGTGGCTTTACACCCATAAAATATTTCTGATTAGTATTCAGAAAATTTTTCTGACACAAATAAAAAAGGCGCTCTCTAAAACAGCGCCTTTTTTATTTGTGTGGGTTATTTAACTCTGTCGACTAACCAGACTTTTAATTCCATTGATATGGCTACTGCTGCGGTATGGTCAGTATTAAATCAAAGCCCCCAGCATCTCTGGGTTTGAGATCTACTAAGCCTCCCTGAAGTCTTTGTTGTAGCAATATGGGGTCTACACCGGGAAGGTTCCCGACAGAAATGGTCAACTGCTGCCCATCAGATTGCAGATTCAGCTCATCACCAAATGGTAGAAAGACAGGCTGATCCTGAGTTTGTCCCAGGATCTGTTCAAACGTAAATGCACCGTCAGGAATAGTAAGATTAGGGTAGGGCAGCGTTCTTTCGGTAAGGGGGATCAGGTCAGGAGTGCCCACACTTGCCAGAGCCAATTCATGGTCCCTTGAATGTTGTTGGGCAAATTCAGTTGCTTGTATAAATTCCTCCCACTCATTCGCCAGTACTGTACCCATTTCCGCCTGTTCTTCGGATTCGGTTTTAAGTGGCTCGCCAGGTGCAATGGTATAAGTTCTGGCCGCTTTTTTTGCGGGAGCTTTAGCGGCAGGCGTTACGATAATGGTTGAGTCTTTGATATAAGTTTCAGTCAGTTCACCACTGGTAAGAGACTGTACTTCTGCATATGAAGATAGACTCAGGCCGGTTAGGCTGGCCCCAATGAGTAGTCTGGTGATATTCATTCTTGTGTTTCTCGCAAGGTTTCAGCGTAACGGTCACCTTCCAGATACAGCTTTATTCTCGGGTAAACGCACTTCGTAGAATATGAGAACAACTATAATGATTATTGTCCTGAAAGCTGCAGCCAAGTACTACCATTATAAGCGTATATTTTTTGTTTTTTGTAATTGGGTCGGCAAATTGATCAATTTGGGCGATAAATTTATGAATCTAAGCAGTTGGTAGGAACTTAATGACTAAAATTGAAAGCCGTATTGAGCACTGGATTGATAAACGAATGCCTCCACTAAAGGAAGCTCAATTGAGCCATCGGGAGATATTTATACTGCCTACTCGTTGGGGAGTTCTGTATTTAGGGCTCATAGGCCTCCTGATTATCACTGGTATCAATTATCAAAATTCCATGATTTTGGCTGTGGCTTTCTTTCTGTTTTCAATCTTTCTCTTAACGATAGTTGCGGCATATCGTAATTTCTCTGCTTTCCGGATTAAATTTCATCATGCTGAACCTTGTTTTTGCGGTGATCTTGGTGGCTTTGAATTTATCGTATCTGGTGATAGCAAGGATCATTTAGCAATAGAAGTTGGATGGGTCCCAGACAGCTATGAGGTGATTGATGTTAATAAAGGGCAATCACAACGTTTAACCTTGGAGAAAGCCTGCTATAAGAGGGGGCGTTTTGAACCAGGACGTATACTGATCACTTCAACTTATCCATTGGGTATTTTTCGTGCGTGGACCTGGCAGGACCTTATGGCAAACATTATCGTTTACCCAAAACCCATTGAGTCTCAGGCGGTGATAGCGGAAGCAGATGGAGATAATGCATCCGTTACAAAATCTTCAATTCCAGGGCAGGAAGATTTTGATGGTCTGAGAAATTATATACCAGGTGAATCTCTGAACAGGGTTGCTTGGAAAAAGTATGCTCAAAGTGGTGAGTTTTACTCCAAAGAATTTCGTTACCCTGTAGCTGATCCCGAATGGATAGATTTCAATGCCTATGCCGTGGCAGATACCGAGAAAAAATTAGGTATGATGTGCTTTCAGCTATTGGCACTGTACGCAAAAAAACAGCCATTTGGCTTGAGGATGCCGGATCAGATTCTAAGTCCGGATTGCTCGGAAAATCATCTAAAGTCATGCCTAACTGCATTGGCTCTTTATCATTGATGTATTAATTATGGCTTTTAGTAGCGAGCCTATTACCTGTTTATCTCCCCAGATATTTGATAATGAATTTATGTTTGAAAGGTAGTTGATGCTGAAACGTAGATTTAATCCTCCTTCAATCATTGAACACCAGGCGTTGGGTTGGCTAATTATCGCCATGTTGCCGGCAGCTTTATTGCATTGGGAAATCGTACCTTGGTGGCTGACCGGTTTTGCACTTGTTGTCATTGTTTATCGTGTGGCCGTTTATAAAACCTGGATTCCAGGAGTAAGTAAGTGGCTTAAGGTTTTAATCATGTTCATGATGGCCGGTATTTTCGCCATAAGCAGTCATGGCCAATTTACGGTAGAGAACTCCGTAGGATTCTTTTTGTTGGCTTACAGCCTGAAAATGATTGAGCTGAATGCTCGACGCGACGCCTATATTTTCAGCTTTATGACCCTATTTTTGTTGACGCTGGGTCTTCTTTTCGGTCAATCCTTATTTCGTACCATATACGTATTCGTGTTTCTCGGGATAGGGCTTGTTGCGCTATCTGCTATCAGTTCTCCTCTGCGATTTAGATCAATGTTATGGAGTGTTGGTCGAATATACGGATTAATGGCACTTGCAGTGCCGTTACTGATTGTGTTGTATTTGGTCTTTCCAAGAATTGGCCCACTATGGACCATGCCGTTGAAGAGTACGTCTGCGTTTACCGGGCTGGATGATAGTGTTTCCCCCGGCGATGTGGCGAATTTGGCCCAATCTGGTGAAAGAGCCTTTCGAGTGGCTTTTAATGATGAATTACCCTCCAGAGAGAAATTGTATTGGAGGGGGCTTATCTTAGATAACTATGAAAGAGGTCGGTGGTCCCGAACATTTTTCCAGCGTAACCAAGATCAACAAATTTTGAGGCGTGGGCAGCAATCACCAGAGGCTGACTATGATTATGAAGTTTTGCTGGACCCTCATAACAGGGAGTGGGGATTTGCTTTACAAGATACCCAGATTGTTTCTGGCGAGGCCTATTCAACGCCGGATAGGCTGGTCCACTTCCCAAAAGATGTAAAGTCGGCCACTTGGTACCGAATGGCGGGCAGGCCGCCGGAAATCAAAGAGCTAAGTAGGACAGAGCTGTACCGGTACACTTCGTTATCGCCTGAGGAAAACCAACAGACTCGACAATGGGCTGAGGAAATTGTTGAGCACTACCCCGATACTAATGATCAAATCCAGCACGTCCTAAACTATCTGAACGACAATGAGTATTTCTATTCGCTAAATCCACCGTTACTTCCTGCTGTTAATCGTGCTGATGCTTTCCTTTTTGGTAGCCGGAAAGGGTTTTGCGAGCACTACGCCAGCAGTATTGGGATAGCTTTCAGGGCAATGGGAATTCCCACTAGAATGTTGGTGGGTTATCAAGGCGGGGAGTGGAATAAGCAGGGCGAATTTTTAGTCATTCATCAATATGATGCGCACGCTTGGTTAGAGGTCTGGTTGCCTGAACAGGGGTGGATCAAGGTTGATCCAACTGCTGCAGTTGCTCCTAACCGTGTACTTTCAGGTATCAGGGAGGCAGTGGCTGATGAAGGGTCGTTTCTGCAGAATTCGCCGCTGTCGTTAGCACGTTTTGAGCATATTAATTTGATTTTCTGGTTAAGAGAGCAGGCGGAATATATTAACTACCAATGGATTAGTACCGTTGTTAACTATAATCAGGAAACTCAAAGGTCGTTACTCGGCAGGCTCTTTGGCAAAGCCGATATTCAAAACCTGGCAATCGTGTTGGCTCTATTTACAGTTCTGCTGTTTGCAGCACTAACGCTTTATGGCGTCTGGCCTGAATGGCAGCGAAAACGCAAGGACCCAGTGCGACAGCTGTACCTCCGGTTTATTGGCAAAATTGCCGCTAACAATAGTACTATTCACGCCGGTATGACGCCCAATCAGGTTTTAGACGTAGCGCGAAGGTCCAATGCCACACAAGTGCAGTCGCTTGAGTACATTGTGATGGCATTTCAAAAGCTGTTGTATAGGCAAAACCTTCCCAAAGAGGAGAGAAATCGGCAGCTACGTTTGCTTAGAACTAGGGTAAGGAAGCTTACTTTCTAGTTAGTCTTTTTTTAGGCATATTGTGCAGATAGATTTTCGATCGCTAGAGACCCAGGTACTAATTAATCTATGGAAATAAGCACGCAATCAGTAACTTTGCCCTGGTTTAGTGATCAATGGCACTCCTGGGGACAAATGCGCCTGCAAAACCAGTTTCCCAGCGCGCTTTTACTCACTGGAGCAAGTGGCATTGGAAAGCACAAATTGGCGCAACAGTTGGCCGCTCTATTGGTGTGCGATAAGCCTAGTAATCAAGCATGCGGAGAATGTAAGAGCTGTAAATTGTTGGCGGCGGATACCCACCCTGATCTGATGTCAGTGGTTCCGGAAGAGGGCAGCAAGTCCATCAAGATTGATCAAGTAAGGAGTTTGTCAGAGTTTATTCAGGGTAAGCCCCAGGTTGGCCATCGTTTGGTAGCCATAGTTAATCCAGCAGAATCCATGAATCTGTATTCAGCGAACGCTATACTCAAAACTCTTGAGGAGCCTCCAGCGGGCACAGTCATTATTCTGGTAACCCATCAGGCGAGCCTGCTGCTACCTACCATCCGGAGTCGATGCCAGATTATCCAGTTGCCAACACCCAAAAGAACTGAAAGTCAGGCATGGCTATCGGGCCAGGCAGACCTGGCTCCAGATGCTGCCGCCGATCTGCTGGAAATGGCCGGCGGGCAACCCTTTACAGCGTTAACCTGGTATGAAAGTAAGCTCGCTAATGAGCATTCAGAGGTCCGAGAGGATTGGGTACGTTTTCACGAAGGTAAAGATGACGCATTTTCCGTGGCGGCAAAGTGGGCAAAAAAAGATCTTGAATGGGTAATGAATTGGCTGGGTATCTGGCTCAGAAGCCTTTTAGCCAATAAGGTTGGAGCAGATGTTGTAGATCCAACACTGGCTTCTATCGTCGAAAAGTTAAGCGAAGAACAGCTATGGCAGCTTTATCAGTCATTACTGGAAGCCAAAAAAAGTGTCGTAGAGCAAAGAAATCTCAATGCGCAATTGCTTCTTGAAAACTGGTTATTGCTCAACAAGAAAAGAATTAACTATTGAAGTTAACCAAGTAGTTCAGTTACGCAGGTAGTACGGAAATAAAGCTATATGGACAGTTATTGTCACTATCACCCATTACAGCCTTCTTTGTGGTATTGCTCGAATTGCCAGAAGCCGCTATGTGGCGATTGTGTTGCCGCCAAGCCGCAAAGTTTCAATGCCCAATGTCCCGTTTGTCAGCATAGTTTAAGGCACAGCGGTTCAGCTAATCATGTCACCCCTTTCTGGCAGTGCCTGAGCGATTTTTTTGCCTACCCCATTGCTAAAGACCCTATCGTTTTAGTGGCAATTTGTACCTTGCTCCCAGCTTTCCTGAATCAGGGAATAATAGCCCTTATCGTTGGAATTGTGCTGCTATGTGCACAGACAAAGTACATGTATCAGGTGATTGAGAATACTTCCCATGGAGAATTGAAACCACCGGCACTTAGTAAAGCTTTTAGCGGTGGTGGCATGGTGCTGATTTTTCAGCAAACGCTTATTTTTATTATCCTGGGTGGTCTCTTATATGCCGCTAACATTTGGCTGGGAACGATCCTCTATACGATAGTGCTTTTATTTATCATTATCGCACTTCCTGCAAGTGTCATGTTGCTGGCGACAGAGCATGAAATTAGTCAGGCTATTGATCCTGGACGTCTGATGGGGGTGATGCTGGCCATTGGGTGGCCTTACCTGGTGATGTGTGGGTATCTAGTATTGCTCATGCTGGGGTTTGGGGCGGTTAAAGATTTCGTGGATGTCCATCTGAATCCGTCGTTAGCCTCGACTCTGACCGGCTTCACTTCGAGCTATTTCCTGATGGTGATTTTTTATATGATGGGATATGTCCTTTACCAGTACCAACCGCGACTGGGAGGGGCTATCCAGGTTAATGAGCAAATGCCGTCTACGGAGCAACTATCCAGGAATGACAAGCAAACCCAAATAGAAATTGATATTGCTCTTAAGGACGGAAAATATGATTTAGCTATTGAGTCGTTGCTGGGGTTATTTAGCCGTAAGCCTCACGATAAAGTCACTTTGGATCGTTTGTTCCGTCTGCTGTTATTAACTGAACGCTGGGACTTGCTGGATAAAAAGTCCTTGCCTGTATTAAAGCTATTGATAGAAACGGGGAGAATTCGCGAAATACGGCAAATGCTCCGGGGATTATATGGCAAGCGGAAAACTTTTGAGGTGCGCGACCCGGACGCCGCTTACCATGTTGCCCAGTCACTTTATCATGCAAATGATTACCGGTTATTGCTGCGTGTACTGCAAAAATACGGTGAAAGATTCAAAGACGCACCTCACCAGGCGGAGGTGCTCCTATTGTCAGCCAGAGCTCTGGCGAACGGACTCCATAATGGCGACAAAGCAAAGCAGTATCTGTTGTTTCTCGCTAAGAACTTTTCTGCGGACCCTATCGCCGCGCAAGTTCCCGAATATCTGGAACATCTAGGCAAAACCGGCAGGCTACCTGATCCCAAAGTTAAATTTGGTTAGGTGAGTGTTCTCAGGTTGTTTAAATCATTTTGGTTGGGCTATTCCGGCGTGCCTAAAGATAACTCCAGCATTTTCTCAAACTTTTTGGCCTTAAGTGGTAATTCACGGGTGTAAAAAACCTGAATGGCTGTTCTAAAACCCTCCGCCACTAATTGTTTATTTGCCACCGTCTTGATAATAATCTCCAACATGGACTCAGCTTCCTTCATGCGGTTAGAGCTCAAACATCCATTGAGCAGACGGAAATAATAGCTGTTATCCGACAAGGGCTGATTGGCGGCATATTTCTGGTATTCATCCAAAACACGAAAAGCTTGGTCATAATTATTGAACGCGAGCGAGTTTTCCAATGCTAACTGCGTGAACCTTTGACACTCTGGATCCTTCGGATGAACCTTGTAAAGGTGGAACAGTTTTAAAGTGATGTCAGCATTGTGGGGATGGTTTTCGTGCAGTTTCACCAAAATGGCTCGGGCTTTGTCGAAATCGACTTGGCTAGTGGCTTTCATTCCTTTGGAGAGCTCTGTTCTGAATGCCAGGTCCTGACTGTCCTGAGAATCTTCTTCTTCAAACTCGGTTTGATACCAGTGGGCCCATGGAACCATGAATATGGCGCCAGCAATTAAGCCTCCAGCATGAGCCATGTAGGCAATGTGAGGCTGATCCCCCAGAAAATAGCCATAGAGCTCAAATCCTACCCAGACTGGAAGTACGAGTAGGGCAGGTGCTTTAAAATAATTAAAATAGAAAAATAGGAAGTAGAAAAACCGGATTTTTTTAAGCCGGTAATAAGACACGTACATTCCCATCAGACCGGAGATTGCGGCGGAGGCCCCTACTAATGGTATGGAGCTGTTTCCCTCCACTGCGGCAAACAGTAGTCCGCCACACACGCCAGTAAAAAGATAGGCTAATAGGAACAGTGCTTTACCTAGAATACGTTCGATGGCAAATCCAAGCAGGAATAGCATGACCATATTGCCCACCAAATGCATAAGTCCGCCATGAAGGAATTGGTAGCTTAAAAGGTCACTAAGTTGTATTTCGGAGGGGATCAGCCCCATTTGCAGATAGCTGATATGATCCAAATATTCCTGTTTAATATGTTGTCGTTTTGGCAGCCAATTATTGTAAACATCCGGTTCAAGGAATTCCCTGCCTGCATCCTGCAGGTATAGTACAAATTTCTGGTCTTCAAGCATGTAGGGAACGAGATCTTTGCCTCTGCCTTCATTGACAGCTTTGGTGACGTCACTTGCCAGATCAAATCGGTTATCCAGTCCTAGATTAACCTGTCGTTGCAAGTAGTCGGAGTATTCCGGGGCCTCTACAACATAGATTTCATGACTCACGTAGTAGTTGTAGGCATCGTAGTAAAGTTCAGAGTCTTGTGAGTCAAGCCGGAAGAATATGAACACGTTCAGCAGGATAAGCCCAAGGGTCATGATTGGTGGACGCTGCCAGTTTATTTTGTGTTCAGCAGGTAGTATCAGCATAACTGCGTGGTCCTATGCATTTGGTTCGTGCACAGAGTGAGACTCTTTCAGCACATTGTTCAGGCCTGGTTTTGCCTGCTATTAAAAGATCCATTTCGCTCAAAAATGGATAAGTCCATGGGATGGTTGATCGGTTGACTCTAATATGGGTTTACAATTTGAGCCTTCCAGTGAAGTTTAGCTGAAATTAAGCGGTAGTTAACGGCTTTGTTCTGCTTCGCTTAGGCTTTTGGGTTTAACATTGCGGGTAAGACTCTTTCAATGGTATCGACCGTGGTTTGGGTTTGGCTGTCTATCTCGATGTTAACCTTGTCGCCTAAACTAAGATCACTAAAAGTTGTTACCCGTAAAGTTTCAGGAATCAGGTTGACTGTAAATCGATTGCCGGAAACGGCGCCCACTGTCAAACTGGCGCCGTTAACTCCAATAAAACCCTTATCGAAGATGTATTTGTTCCATATGCCGGGAACTTCAAATTCCAAGGCCAGGTTGTTTTCTTTCTGATAAATGCCAGCCAGTTCCGCTGTGCAGTGAATATGCCCAGACATCAAGTGGCCGCCAATTTCGTCGCCTATCCTGGCGGCATGTTCAAAATTTACAGGGCTGTTAGTAGCAAGCATTCCAAGGTTGGTTAGCCTGAGGGTTTCAGCCATCAAGTCGAATGTCAGCTTTTCCCGGTTAATTTCAACCACGGTCAGGCATGTGCCATTAAGAGCGACGCTGGCACCTACCTGAGTGGATGATTGATCTTCCGGAAAGGCCAGGGTATAGGTGAAAAGTCCTTCCTTTTTGATGGATTCCAGCAACACTGCCTTACCTTGAACAATACCGGTAAACATGAATCGACCTCTTGAAGATAGCTATAGACTAAGCCATACAAAATATATTTCGTTGATGGATGCCGTGCAGGCGATCTAATTTAGAGGGGTGATTATACTGATATGGTGTTTCTTAAACACCGCAGATGAGGGGAAATAGTAACCAGTACCATGAAGACTAGAGGTTCGAATAGTCCCTTCTCTACAATATCTTGGCTGGCCTATCTATTGCATTACCTGAATAATATTAAATATCGGCAAAATTTTGACGGTCGGAAGCAAAAGGCACAACATTGACTGATGAAGATTCATAATTCGAGTGACTTTGATCTGGACCCTGCTGAACTTCGGGCTTTGGCAAGGGGAGATCTGGATCCTGTTCGTTTAGCAGTTGAGGAGCATAAAGTGCGTCCGGCCAAAACGCCGGAGCCAGCTGCAAAGTCTCGATCGAAGAGTTCGGCTTCGTCTGGTTTGCCTGCTGCCAGGCAACAATCCAATGGTTTGGCGTCGACCAAAAAAACTCCCGGTGGACCTGCTAATCGCCCTGGTGCAAGTAAGCCTGACCCCACAGAAAAATCACAACAACCTCCTAAGCGTTCGGAAGAATCCAGACGGGAGGAGTTTGAGACTCTAAGGGAGCAGCTAAAGCAATATATCCAGATAATTCGAGCTTGTGAGCCGCTGGAGGTGCTGAATTACGATTTGTTGGCGTTAAAGCATTACCCTGATGCTGTTGAGGTGTTGGGTTCAAAGCGTCGACGTGATTTATGGTTCATGGCGATAATGCTTACTTCAGGGCTTTTTTTGATCGGCTGGCAAGGGCTGCTTCCAGCCTGGATAGCTGGAAGTTCTCTTGGACTGGCATTGGCGCTAGGCGCATTTGCGATTCCTCAGGTTCGCGGACTGTTTTTAAAAGTGCCCAGTCACCGACAATTGGTGCAGCGTAAAAAATCAATGGAGTTTCGTGCGATGAGCCATATCAGAATGCTGGAAGGCAGCGATGGGCTGGCTTATCAATGCCAAATGATGTTGCCCTACCGTCGAGCATTGGGTGATAAAAGATTCCACAGGATTGTCGTGCTCAGCCGGCAGAAAGCCATTATTAAGGCTATGCGCTCCGTAGCTGCCATTAGGCTATATTTAATGTACATGCTTGAAGCGCAGCAGGCATTCAAAGAAGTGAAAAACGGCTATATGAAAGTGTCTTCCAAACTGAAAACAGATTTTTCTGATTTTATGACCTGAATTGAATAGTCTGTCTTCCCTTCGTTCTTTGTCTTCTCCCATCCTAGTTATTTTCCATGTTGCACAAATATGGTGCGCAAATTTGATGCGATTTTAGAAACTCCTCTTTCCGCGCATTCCTAATAGCTTGAAATGCATCAATATGGTGCAATTGTGGTCTGTCATTTGCATAAATTGGGCCGGCTTGATGTCTGTTTATTCACACTAACGAACGGAAGTCGTAATAAATTGATGAAAAACAAAGCACTAATAAATATTTGTTGTCGGTTAACAATAAAATTCAAAGCACTAATAAGGTGCGATAAATTTTTATCGCACCAATAAAGAGCGTAACGGGAGTTGATAGTGGACGATATTAATAATGCAGTACAGTCCTTGGTGCAGGGGGCGGATACACTTTTCATTTTGCTTGGGGCCATTATGGTTTTGGCTATGCATGCAGGATTTGCCTTTCTTGAGGTGGGCACTGTCAGGCATAAAAACCAAGTAAATGCGCTGGTGAAAATCATGACCGATTTCGGCGTGTCGACTCTAGCCTACTTTTTTATTGGCTATCAGGTGGCTTATGGCATCGACTTTATGGTTGGGGCTGGTGAGCTTAATGAGAAAAATGGTTATGACCTGGTCAAATTCTTTTTCTTACTTACCTTCGCGGCGGCAATACCTGCAATCATCTCCGGCGGCGTTGCCGAGCGGGCCAGATTTTATCCAATGTTGATTGCAGCCTCTTTATGTGTCGCTCTGGTTTATCCCTTTTTTGAAGGATTGGTTTGGAACGGAAACTTCGGCTTTCAGGACTTCATGACTGAAACATTTGGTGCAGCTTTTCATGACTTTGCTGGATCAATTGTGGTTCATGCTGTTGGTGGTTGGATTGCCTTTGCCGCAATCTATTTGCTTGGAACCCGTAATGGTCGTTACAAAAATGGTCGTTTGGTAGCTTTTGCTCCTTCTAATATTCCATTTCTTGCTTTAGGTGCATGGATATTAACGGTGGGCTGGTTTGGCTTTAATGTGATGTCGGCCCAGACCCTTGAAGCTGTCAGTGGGTTAGTCGCTGTTAACAGTCTGATGGCTATGGTGGGAGGGATTGTGAGCTCAATGCTTGTCGGCCGCAAAGACCCTGGATTTATCCATAACGGACCTCTGGCCGGTTTGGTGGCGGTGTGTGCCGGCTCAGATCTAATGCACCCGGTAGGGGCTTTGATTACCGGGGCCGTTGCCGGGGCGTTGTTTGTCTTTATGTTTGAAACTCTGCAAAGGAAGATGCCCAAGCTGGATGATGTGCTGGGTGTGTGGCCCTTGCACGGTATCTGTGGTCTCTGGGGCGGTATCGCAGCAGGTATATTCGGATTGACTTCGCTTGGAGGCCTTGGGGGAGTGACCTTTATGTCCCAGTTAATCGGTTCCCTTGTCGGCGCTGGTGTAGCTATGGCGGGTGGCTTTATTGTCTATGGTGTTGTTCGTGCTGTTGCAGGAATACGATTAAGCCCGGAAGAAGAATACGAAGGAGCCGACTTGGCCATTCATAAAATTGGTGCAAACAGCGCCGAATAAGGATTAGATTCTGAGACTAAATGCACTGGGCTCGCTACTGAGAAAAGACGAAACCGCAGATTAAATACCTGCGGTTTTATAATTTGGCTTATTGGAAGCTGAGGATTGTTAGGCATGCAAATCGGCTATTTATTTACGGGGTAATGGTTTTGAGGGGCTGTCACACGGAAGGTGTCATCATTGGAATTAAATAGAGGGCGTGCAAAGTACTACAGCAATTAGCTTGACATTTTCTGGCATCAAACGTATGTTTCAAACACTTGTTTGGAATGTATTACCTAATTACTAAGATGGCACAATCAGAAACTGTAGACCGTATATTAGATGCCGCTGAGCAGCTTTTTGCAGAGCGAGGGTTCTCAGAAACGTCGCTTCGGCAAATTACCAGTAAGGCTAAGGTCAACTTGGCTGCTGTTAACTATCATTTCGGCTCTAAGAATGCACTGATTCAGGCTGTCTTTGCCCGGTTTATTAATCCTTTTACAAGAATTCTCCGCGAGCGCCTGAAGAACGCTGATGAAGGCCAGCAGGCTGTCAGTCTGGAAGAGTTGCTGCAAATCATTACTCTTTCTATCGTGTCTGTTCCCAGTCGTAATGAGAAGAGCCTGTCTATTTTTATGAGACTGCTGGGGTTGGCTTATACTCAGTCTCAAGGCCATCTACGTAAGTATTTGGAAGAGCAGTACCGAACCGAATTCAAGCTATTTATGCGCTTACTGCGTGAAGCAACGCCTCATCTTAGCCCCATTGAGCGTTTTTGGCGTATGCAGTTCATGTTAGGTGCGGTAGCCTTCACTATGTCCTCCTCGGATGCTCTGGGCAGTATTCTTGAAAACGAAAAGGGTGTCAGGGCTCCTGTTGAACAAATCGTAGCCCAACTGGTACCTTTCCTAGCGGCGGGTATTAATGCTCCCAGCCATGCTGGTAAGTCGGAGCCTGAAAGCTCAGGTACAGCAACGGCTGGTGGCTGAATTTAATACAGCTTAGCTAACCATCCCCATGCGTGGCATGCATCGAGAAGATGCTACGCAACCTCTCGGCTCACAAATAGCACTGTTGAATAAATGAGAGGTATTCTTGGCGCGTTATTTCCTTATACTTTATGGTTTCTGCCTTTAAACTCCCTTTGTTAAATCCTAGGATATTTGTCATTGTTATTACGGCATAGGGTTAGGCGTGTGAATTTCAAAATATGCATTAATATTTCCCGGCAAATATTGAATCTGGTCGACTCAGATGGAGCAGTTCAGGCGCAATTTGCCGTGTCTACGGCACTGAATGGTGCAGGTCAGAAATCGGGTAGTGAGAAAACCCCGCTGGGAAAATTTATCATTCGCGCCAAAATTGGTGCGGGTCTGCCATCTGGATCAGTGTTGGTGGGCCGAAGGCCAACGGGAGAATTGTACTCGGAAAGGCTGCAGCGGAACTATCCGGAGCGAGACTGGATATTGACTCGGATTCTCTGGCTAAGTGGAACTGAGCCCGGTTTTAATCGCATGGGGGCAGTCGACACTATGCGCCGATATATCTACATCCATGGTACGCCGGATTCAGAACCCATGGGGATTCCAAAAAGCCACGGCTGTATCCGTATGAGAAATCAGGATATTATCCAACTCTTTGAGTTGGTGCCGGCTTATACGCCGGTTGTGATTGAGAGCTAATAAAGGCATCCAAGTATGTCTAACACCCCTCTTTTAGGTCCGCTGCTTGTGGATCTCGAAGCAGAGACATTGTCGGCCAGAGAGATTTCACTTTTAAAGCATCCGTTAGTGGGCGGCGTGATTTTTTTTTCCAGAAATTACCAGTCACCCGGCCAGTTGTTGGATCTGGTGAAATCGATTCGTTCACAAAGGCCGGAACTTTTGTTATCTGTTGATCAGGAAGGGGGTAGAGTTCAGCGCTTCAGGGAGGGTTTTACCCGGCTACCTGCACCAGGGACTTATGCCGGTATAGCTAAGCGTTTTGGTTTAACCCTGGAGGAGGTTTCTTCTCAAATGGGCCTGCTGATGGCCTATGAACTACGCCAGTTTGACATTGACTTCAGTTTTGCTCCGGTAGCGGATATCGATTATGGCCACAATCAGGTTATCGCAGATCGCGCTTTTGGTAACATGCCTGGCATGGCTGGTTCTGGTGCCTGTAGTTATTTTGCG
Organism: Hahella sp.; assembly: GCA_050299855.1. Taxonomy (GTDB): domain Bacteria; phylum Pseudomonadota; class Gammaproteobacteria; order Pseudomonadales; family Oleiphilaceae; genus Hahella. The sequence goes on along the minus strand of JBNKWQ010000048.1, from coordinate 171,115 downwards.
GGTATGCAGCAGGCTGGCATGGCGGGAGTTGCCAAACATTTTCCCGGCCATGGCTGGGTGAAAGAGGATACCCATCTTGAGGTTGCGCGGGACAGCCGATCGGCAACTCAGTTAATGGAGGATCTATTGCCGTTCAAAATGTTGCTGGCTGCTGGTGTTCAGGGAGTGATGCCGGCCCATGTGATCTATCCTGCCTGGGATGACAAACCTGCCGTTCAGTCGGTTCAACTGATCGAGCGGATGCTGCGACAAGAAATGGGATTTGAGGGTTGTGTAATCAGCGATGACCTGAGTATGACCGGTGCGGCAGAGGGGGCGTCGGTTAAGCAAAGAGTAACTGCGGCGGTAAAGGCCGGCTGTGATCTGGTTATGTGCTGTAACTCGCCCGAAGCATTGGGGCAGGTGGTAGATACGTTGGAATTAATGGATCCCGCTGTTCTGATGAGCGACGTTCAGTGTCGTCGCAGGGCTATCATGCGTGCCAAGGCAATTGATATTAATACATTGAGGGCTCTGTCAGAGCGAGCCAGAGAGCTTGCAGGTGGCTGAGTCGTAATGGATTTGGCCGTAAAATGAAAATTTAGTCGAAAACTATAACGGAGTAGAGGCGTGTCCTGGAATGATTTTTTAGCGTGGGTTGGGGTTTCGGATGGTGGACTGAACTGGATAGTGAAGGTCTTTATCGTTGTTTTCGTGACCTTGGTAATAAACTTTGTCGCGATTATATTGCTCAACCGCTTCGGGGCGCAGCTACAGAAAACAAAAAACCTGTGGGATGACAACTTGCTCGAGGCAGGTAAAAAGCCCCTCGGGTTCATGATTTGGCTAATTGGTCTTTCCTGGGCGGCGGAAATAGCCCAGAAGGAAACTGGCGCTGTCATATTTGAGGCAACTGATACTTTGCGTCGCATCGGTGTGATCTTGCTGTTAACCTGGTTTGTCATTCGGTTTATTCGTGGGGCTGAAATTATTTTGGTCTCTCCAGACCGAATGAAAGAGCCGATGGATAAGACTACAGTGATGGCACTGAGCAAGCTGATACGCGCATCCATCTTTATTACGTCAGTCCTGGTGGTATTGCAGACCTTTGGCTACAGCATTTCAGGTGTTCTGGCATTTGGTGGTATTGGTGGAATTGCAGTTGGTTTCGCGGCAAAAGATTTGTTGGCAAACTTCTTTGGTGGACTGATGGTCTACTTGGATAGGCCATTCTCGGTCGGTGATTGGATTCGTTCCCCCGACAAACAAATTGAGGGTACGGTAGAACATATCGGATGGCGTCAGACCTGTATTCGTACCTTTGATAAGCGTCCTCTATACGTTCCAAATGCCACTTTTACCACTATCTCCGTTGAAAACCCTTCGCGTATGTCTCATCGCCGAATCTACGAGACTATTGGTATACGCTATGATGATTTTGAGTGTGTAAGAAGTGTTGTGGAAAAAGTAAAAGTCATGCTGGAAAATCATAACGAAATCGATCAGAGCCAGACCTTGATTGTCAATTTCAATGCCTTTGCCCCTTCATCGCTGGATTTCTTTATCTACACCTTCACTAAGACGACGAACTGGATTGAATTTCATAAAGTGAAGCAGGATGTGCTGATTAAAATTATGGATATTATCCAGTCTGAAGGCGCTGAAGTTGCCTTCCCAACTCAGACCGTTCATTTGCCTGACCAGATTAAACTGGCGCAGGATCTCGAAATATCCAGCACTCTAGCCGCAGATTAGAAGACATCGAGGCCGAAGTTGAGAAGGCCTGATATTGAAGAAGGAAAAGTGCATGTTTGCTGTCATCGGCGGTACCGGATTAACGGAATTGGAAGGGTTGAGGGTTGTTGGGCATCATACATTAGCCACGCCTTGGGGTGAGCCCTCAGCGCCTATTGTTGAGGCTGCCCTGGAAGGGAAAACGGTCTATTTTATAGCCCGGCATGGTAATCCTCATCGTATTCCTCCTCACCAGGTTAACTACCGGGCGAATCTCTGGGCATTGCGTGAGCTGGGAGTGTCTTCGGTTGTTGCTGTAAATGCTGTTGGAGGTGTTGATCCGCAAATGGGACCGACTCATATTAACATCCCGGATCAGCTAATTGATTACAGTCATGGACGTAGTAGCACATATTTTGAAGATGACCTTGAGCACGTCACTCATATCGATTTTTCCTATCCCTATACGGAATCATTGCGGCAGTTGCTAATCAAAGAAACGGCAGCCTTGACTGAAGATTTTTCCTCCACTGGCGTTTATGGCTGTACTCAGGGGCCGCGTCTGGAAACCGTTGCCGAAATACGCAGAATGAGCCGGGATGGGTGTCATATTGTTGGAATGACAGGAATGCCTGAAGCAGCCCTGGCACGCGAAATTGATCTCGCTTATGCCTGTATTGCTTTAGTGGTTAATCCGGCAGCGGGGGTTTGTGATCGGGTTATAACGATGGAAGAGATCAATGAGGCAGTTGCAAGTGGTATGGGGGTTGTGAAGCAGGTGGTGAGGAACTTGATTGCTCATAGTTAACAACAGTTGAATCTTCTCAACCGTTGCTTGGTTTGTCGGGCTCACATATTAATTCGCGCCCGGAATGGTCTCGTTCTGCTCCATGCCCCCGGCACCCTCTTCCGTTAACGTCGAATCGTTAGAGTCCGGCATTGGCAGTGTTTCCTGGCTTAAATTATCAACTGGCATGAGATCTTCACTCGGTGTAACTGCAATCGGCGTTATTTTCATCAAAATGCCGAATTTAGGGTGATCGAATAAATGCAATTCTCCACTGCGCATTCTTCTTGGTTGTTTTATCGTATAGAAACTTGATGGCTCCAATCCCTTGGCTGATAACGGATTGCTTTGAGTTACGGGTGCGGCTGCTTGATTGGCTGTCTCTGATTGAGAGAGGGGTTGAGTAATCTTCAAATCTGTTGCCGGAGAGGTGGATCCTGTGGTGTTTGAGATCGAATTCGGATTTGCTAGCAAAGGGCTCAGCTCACCAAAGAGTGTGTCCAGCATGTTGGGTTCCGGCCTGGTCCATTCTGAAATGGTGATATTGGGGTAGGTATGTAGATACCTGCGTAAGGCTATTGTCAGCGAGCCCGACAGGGTCTGATTCTTTTCTTCGTCAATCTGCTCCGGAAGCTTGTAGGTCAGACTTTCATTTTCTTTTAGGGCAGTAGTCCAGCTCAATTGCAATAATGGGGAATAGGTGCGACTACGAGCTAGCCTGTCAGCCTCGGCTTTCAGGGTATACCCATCTAAAGGCAGTAGTTGCACTTGTTGTTCGCTAAATGGGCTAAAACTAACCAATGTTACAGGGTTGGTGGCGTCTGTTTCTGTGGGGGGTTGGGAAAAGTCTTCCACAGTCTGTGAGTCCAGCAGAGTGTAGATGAGCAGGTCAATCTGGAAGTGTTTGCTGACTTCCGCTTCCTGTGCAAAGAGATTACCTGAGTAGCATAAGGCAAATGCAGGGACCGCAAGAGTCTTCAAGGCAAGACTGCGTAATACTGAATGTTGGTGTTTGTTACTACTTCCCATGGTATTGATATCTAAAGTCCTGTGTAATTAACCGGCATTGCCTGCTGCTCGCGCCCGAGGTCAGGAATGACCGAGAGTTTGCAGTAAATTTTCTATGAATTGCAAACGTTCTTCGGCGGCTTCGAGAGTTTGGTTGATCCTGATCTTGTTGCCGCCGTCGAGTTTGTAGCGCGCTGGTTCCCGCTGTATCAGTGAGATGAGGCGCATGGGTTCGACGATCGTCTTGTGGCCAAACTCAATGCTTCCGCCTCGTACACCTAAATCAATTTTAATAATGCCGAGGCTGTCCGCGACCAATTTGATGGCGTGTTGACGAAAAAGATTTTTGGTTGGCGGCGGTAGCAGTCCGAAACGGTCGATCATTTCCACTTGAAGGTCTTGTAAGCCTCGGTCACTTGAAGCGTTGGCTATACGTTTGTAGAGAATCAGCCTGCCATGGACGTCCGGCAGGTAATCGTCCGGTATCAGTGCCGGTATTCTGAAGTTGATGTCGCAACCACTTTGCAGTGGCTGATTGAGATCAAGCTCTTCACCCTTCTTCATGGCTGTCACTGCTGCATCCAGAAGCTGGGTGTAAAGTGAGTAGCCTATATTTTGAATGTGTCCGCTTTGCTCTTCGCCCAAGAGTTCTCCAGCCCCTCTGATTTCAAGGTCATGGGTAGCCAGTGTGAATCCGGCGCCAAGGTCCTGAGCGTTGCTAATAGCCTCCAGACGTTTTAACGCATCTTGGGTCAGTGTGCGGGGAGGTGGGGTAAGTAGGTAAGCATACGCCTGGTGATGAGATCGGCCTACGCGTCCCCGTAATTGGTGTAACTGGGCAATTCCGAACTTATCGGCGCGATTGATCAGTATGGTGTTGGCCGAGGGAATGTCGATGCCGGTTTCAATAATGGTGCTGCAGATCAAAACATTAAATCTTTTGTGATAAAAATCTGACATCACCTTTTCAAGTTCGCGTTCGCGCATCTGACCATGTGCGACGGCAATACGAGCATCTGGCACCAGTGCTCCCAGTTCCCTGGCCTCTTTATCGATGCTGCTGACTTCGTTGTGGAGGAAAAACACTTGCCCACCACGTAAAATTTCCCTCAAAACCGCTTCCTTTACCAGGCTGTCAGACCGTTCTCTGACAAAGGTTTTAACAGACAATCTTCTCTCGGGAGGGGTGCTGATAATGGATAGGTCCCTGACGCCCTGCAGAGAGAGGTTGAGCGTGCGGGGAATAGGGGTAGCCGTCATCGCCAGAATATCAATGTTGGCTCTTAGGGCCTTCACTTTTTCCTTTTGCTGGACGCCAAAGCGATGCTCCTCGTCAATGATCAAGAGTCCGAGGTTTTTGAACTCAACATCCTTTTGCAGGAGCTTATGAGTCCCCACGATGATGTCGACAATACCTTCACTAAGTTTGCGTTTAACTTTATCTACGTCAGTCCCCGTCCGAAATCTCGAGATAAGTTCGATCTGAATGGCTGTATCGGCAAAGCGATCCTGAAAGGTCTGATAATGTTGTTGCGCCAGGAGTGTGGTCGGTACCAGTATGGCAACCTGGCGGCCATTTGACGCGGCCAGAAATGCTGCTCGCATGGCTACTTCTGTTTTACCAAAGCCCACATCACCACATACCAAGCGGTCCATCGGATGGGGTCTGGTCATATCATTGATAACTGCGCTGATTGAGTTCAACTGGTCTGGTGTTTCTTCGAAAGGAAAGGCTGCGGCAAAAGCCTGGTAGCTTTCATCTGGATGCGGACAGGCGAATCCTGGGTGTATTTCGCGTTTAGCATAGACTTCAAGGAGTTCGGCCGCTGTATCCTTGATCTTTTCGGCGGCGCTCTTCTTGGCGTTCGACCAGCGATCCGAGCCCAGCTTAGATACAGGAACGAGTTCGTCATTAATTCCGGTATAGCGGGAAATCAGCTGCAGAGAACCAACAGGAACATAAAGGCGGGCTTCATTGGCATATTCCAGCAGCAGGAACTCCTGCTTCTGGCCGTCAACATCCAGGGTTTCCAGGCCGCGATAGCGACCTATGCCATGATCAATGTGAACCACTGGCGACCCGACATTGAGTTCTGTCAGGTTTTGTACGACATTATCGGGGCTTTCGTTGGTTTTTTTACGCCGACGTCGCTGGGGGACCCGGTCTTGATAGAGGTCCGCTTCCGCGATGACAGCTACATTCAATTTTTGGTCAATAAAGCCATGTGATAGCTCAGCAATGGTGACTGCCCATTGCGGTTTCTGGCTGCCAAAATCCTGCCAGCTTTCTAGTTCCCGCAAGCTGATGTTAGCCTGTTTGAAATTATCCAATAGTACTTGCTGCCGCCCTGCGGTTTCGGCACAAATAATGACTGCAGGTAAATCCCTGGCCAGGTTTTTGATATTGATAAATGGGTCAGCCAGTTTAGCCTGCAAAGATATATCGGGAAGGGATTGAAAGCGACAGGGGGACACGTCTTCCTGGATGTTGCTGGAAACTACAGGAGTGCTGAATTCTGCGCGGGGAAAGTTCTTTAGTCGCTCGAAGAATTCTTCGGTGCGCTGGTAGATCAAGCCCGGTTCCAGAATTGGTCGTTCTATGTCATGTCTGAGATCATCGTAACGAAGCTTTAATTCATCCCAAAAATGCACTGCTTTTTGATGAAGACCCTCATACAGCACCAGGCTGCAGTCTTCCGCCAGATAATCAAAAATGCTGGCTGTTGAATCAAAAAAGAGCGATAGATAATACTCAAGCCCTGGTGAGGCTATGCCTTTCATAACGTCCTGAAGGATGGGGCAACTGCGGGATGTTTCAGGGAATAATTCGTAAAAGCGCAGGCGGAAATTCTGGATGGCTTCAGGTGTCAGCGGGAATTCGTGAGCCGGTAGCAGGTTTATATTTTCAATTTTACCGGATGAGCGCTGTGTTTCGACATCGAATTCCCGCAAAGTCTCGACTTCATCGTCGAATAGATCTATTCGATAAGGGGTGTGGTGGCCCATGGGAAAAATGTCAACAATTGATCCCCTGATAGCAAATTCCCCGTGTTCAAAAACGGTATCTACACAGCGGTATCCGGCAAACTCAAGATCGCGGCGATAGCTGATTGGGTCTAATTTTTGCCCCTTCTTGATTATCAGACTATTGCCAAGGATGTAGGATTTTGGCGGAAGCCTTACCAGGGCTGTGTTAAGAGGCACAATTAACAGGCCTCTTTTGGTTTTAGGCAGATCGAACAAACATTTGATTCTGGCGGAGATAATATCCTGATGGGGAGAAAATGAATCGTAGGGCAGGGTTTCCCAGTCTGCCAGGATCATGGTCGAAACTGAGGTGTCCGCAAGGAAAAAACGAACGGCACTCTCCAAGGTCTCCGCCGAAGGCATGTCTGGAGTAATGACAACGATCTGTTTGTCCTGCTTTTTTAATTGCTCACTGATAACCAGGGCATCCATTTGCCCTTTAACGCTTTTCCAGTAAGTTACTTTGGCAGGGCTGTCTGGCAGGTTGTAGTTCATTTTTACCCGATTCGATTAAACCAATGGCGAATTGCAGCGGGCATTCTACCTTGCAGGGGGTAAATCACAACATAGTGAAGCTTGAAGGTAATGGTCTGGTTAGTAAAAAAACTCCATATATCCGAATATCAGGTGATTATTGGAGTAAATCCACCTTAAAGTTTGTATTGCAACGAACCACTTGAATTGGGACGTTATTTTCAGTCAAAAAAGCGGTTATTGCATTGCGGGCAGTGGGGTGAAAAGGGATAATGTGCGCCCAATTTTTGCGCAGAAAAGAGGTGCATTACTGTGAGTCAAGAGAAGTTGGAAGCCTGTTTCGGTGACTGGAAGGAGCGTGAAGCAATTGCCGAAGCCATGATCCCTTTGATTGGTCAACTCTACCGCCACAACAACGTGATTACGTCTATCTACGGCAGAGCCATCATTAACCGTTCTGTCATCGGAATCCTGAAGGCCCATCGATTCGTTAGACAGGTTGCCGACCATGAGCTGTCAGTAACTGAAACCTATCCTATTCTGAAGCAACTGAGCGAAATGGAATTGGGTCACGCCCATATCGACATTGGCAAGTTGGCGATGAAATTCGAGAGCCTCAACGGAGCCCAGTCTCTGGATTCATTTTTACGTGAGGAAGTCTCTGACCTTATTGGTAAGCACGGAGAGGAAGAAGGTCCGGCCAGTGAAACCAAAGACGTGGTGCTGTACGGGTTTGGCCGTATAGGTCGCTTGCTGGCGCGTATTCTGGTGGAAAAAGCCGGTGGTGGCGCTAACCTGAGACTGCGTGCGATCGTTGTTCGTAAGGGGAAGGCTGATAATGATCTGGAAAAACGCGCGAGCCTGTTGCGTCGTGATTCCGTACACGGTTCTTTCCAGGGAACAATCACGGTAGACGCAGAAGCCCCAGCCATTATTGCTAACGGTAATTTCATCCAGGTGATTTACTCGGACGCACCTGAGCAGGTTGACTACACCCAGTATGGCATTGATAAAGCTATCGTGATTGATAACACCGGTGTATGGCGTGATGAGGACGGTTTGTCCCGCCATTTGCAATGTAAAGGTGTTAGCAGGGTCATACTGACTGCTCCAGGAAAGGGTAATATCAAGAATATTGTATACGGTATTAACAACAACCTGATTACTGATGAGGATAGAATCCTGTCAGCAGCTTCTTGTACTACCAATGCAATTACGCCAGTACTGAAAGCAGTCAATGACGAGTTTGGCATTATCGACGGGCATGTTGAGACTGTGCACTCCTATACTAACGACCAGAACCTTATCGATAACTACCACAAGGGTAGCCGTCGTGGTCGGAGTGCGCCGTTGAATATGGTTATTACTGAAACTGGAGCTGCCAAGGCTGTGGCTAAAGCCCTGCCTGAGCTGTCCGGCAAGTTAACCGGCAACGCGATTCGTGTGCCCACGCCTAATGTATCTATGGCGATTTTGAACCTGAACCTTGATAAAGCTACAAGCGTGCAAGAGATCAATAGCTATCTGCGTGAAGTTTCGCTGAACTCAGAGTTGCAAAAGCAGATTGACTTCACTAACTCGCCTGAAGTGGTATCCACTGATTTTGTAGGCTCTCGTCATGCGGGTATCGTCGATGCCCAGGCGACTATCGTTAACGGCAATCGTGTGGTGCTCTATGTCTGGTACGATAATGAAGCAGGCTATAGCGCTCAGGTGATACGGGTTGTAAATCAGATGGCCGGTGTCACTCATAAGTTGTATCCAAGTTCTATGTAAGCTTTGTCCATAAGCAGATTTGACTTTGTAATGAAGATTGCAGGGTCAATCCGCTTGGGTGTGTAAGGCACAGTGGCGCCTGCTGCTGTGTCTTTTTGGCACTTTTCAGGCTGCCGATATCACTTCTGTAGTTTTCACTTTCAGATTTCCTGCTTTTCTAAGGTTTTACTGCTGATAAATTTGTGTAGGTAGTTTTTGTCCCTACCTATAAATACCCACCCTTACTATTTAGTAGTATTTCTTTCTATACTGAAGCTCTAGCTGGTTGCGAGTCACTATACGTTGGCAGGTAAATGCCAGTTTTTTCTATGTTTTTCTGGTAGATATGTTCATCTGTGGTCCTGTCGGCAGCGGATATCCCCACCTGCTGTTCTGTCGGCGGCGGATAATCTTCGATTTTTACAATATGGTGGCGGGTTTTGCGTTCACTTCCAGAAGAAAAAGGGGGGGGTCTTATACTTTGGTAGTAGGTGGGTGCTGAAATAAAACGGTAACGGCCCATCCAGCGGTATAGAAAAAAGGCACTTCGATCACTATAATTACTGCGTTTTTTGGTTGGCTGTCCCGTGCACCCCTGATTTTCAAGGGGATTCCATTCTTTCCTAATAAAAGACTGTCTTTGCGGTCCTAGAAGCTATGCACTGTGGCGGCCAGAAAATTTACTCTGATGATTAGGCGGGCTAATGATCAAGATCAAGAAAGGCTTGGATCTACCTATAGCCGGAGCGCCTGCACAAGTTATTGAAGACGGAAAGCCTGTTACTCAGGTTGCTCTTGTCGGCTTTGACTATAATGGCATGAAACCCACCATGGAGGTCCAGGTGGGTGATCGTGTTAAGTGCGGCCAGCTTCTATTCACTGACAAGAAAACTGAAGGGGTACGATATACTGCCCCTGCCAGTGGAACAGTCACCCACATAAACCGTGGCGAGCGTCGCGTATTCCAATCAATTGTTATCGACATCGAAGGTGATGAGCACGTTGAGTTTGCGCAGTACAATGCCGCAGACCTTCAACAGCTGACACGCGATCAGGTAGTTCAGAACTTGACTGAGTCAGGTGAATGGGCAGCCTTCAGAACTCGACCGTTCAGTAAAGTGCCGGCGAGCGATGCAGAGCCACACTCTATTTTTGTTAATGCCATGGATACTCATCCGTTGGCGGCGGACCCTTCGGTTATTATTGAAACGGCAAAAACTGATTTCAATAATGGCCTGACGGTTATCTCAAAATTGACCCGCGGCAAGGTTTTTGTCTGTGCCAAAGCGGGTACATCAGTGGATGTGGTTTCGGCGGCTACCAAGGAAGAATTTGACGGCCCCCATCCGGCCGGATTACCCGGCACTCATATCCACTACCTCGACCCGGTGAATGCTTCCAAGTCGGTATGGACAATTGGTTATCAGGACGTGATTGCCATTGGCCGACTGTTTACCTCTGGCCAGAAGTCGATGGAGCGTATTGTCGCTCTCGCCGGACCGGCTGCTAACAAGCCACGTTTGGTAAAAACCCGGTTGGGTGCCAATCTAGCTCAACTGACTTCCGGTGAGGTTGCTAATGAGGACGTACGGGTCATTTCAGGTTCTGTGCTTGGTGGTCGTACAGCAAAGGGTAGCGTGGCCTTCCTGGGACGTTACGCGACTCAGGTGTCTTGCCTGCAAGAAGGTGATCATCGCGAATTTCTGGGATGGTTATCGCCAGGTAGCAGCAAGTTCTCTCTGTTAAATATTTATATCTCCAAATTAAGCCCCGGCAGATTGTTCAACTTCACTACCACTACCAATGGTAGCGAAAGAGCCATGGTACCGATGGGGTCGTATGAACGAGTCATGCCACTGGATATTCTGCCAACGCAACTGCTTCGCTCACTAATCGTAGGCGATACCGAAGTTGCTCAAAAGTTAGGTTGTCTTGAATTGGACGAAGAAGACTTGGCCCTGTGCACCTTTGTGTGCCCAGGCAAGTACGAATACGGCCCAATTCTTCGCAATAACCTCACTCTGATTGAGAAAGAGGGTTAAGACATGGGCTTAAGAGAAATTTTAGACAAAATCGAACCAAACTTTGAAAAGGGTGGTAAATACGAAAAGTGGTATGCGCTTTATGAAGCCGTAGACACTATTTTTTACACTCCAGGTAAAGTGACATCCTCCAACACTCACGTTCGCGATGGTGTTGATCTTAAACGCATCATGATTACGGTCTGGTTCTGCGTATTTCCAGCTATGTTTTTTGGCATGTACAACATTGGTTTACAGGCTAATACATTTTTGGCTCAGAGCGGACTTGCGATGGACGCAGGATGGCATGGCAGCCTCATATCCCTGTTTGCCGGAAACAATCCTGGTAGCATCTGGGATAACATGATCTACGGCGCGGCCTACTTTTTGCCAATCTATCTGGTGACTTTTGTTGTCGGCGGATTTTGGGAGGTACTATTTGCTACAATCCGTCGCCATGAGGTTAACGAAGGCTTCTTTGTTACCTCTATTCTGTTCGCCCTGGTTTGCCCACCTTCCATTCCATTGTGGCAGGTTGCGCTCGGAATAAGCTTTGGCGTGGTGATCGGGAAAGAAGTATTTGGCGGTACTGGGAAAAACTTCCTTAATCCAGCCCTTACAGGTCGGGCTTTCCTCTATTTTGCCTATCCCGCACAGCTTAGCGGTGATGCTGTATGGACAGCTGTAGATGGATTCAGTGGCGCAACTCCGTTGGGCATTGCTGCTAGCGGAGGAATGGATGCCATGAATGACAGCATTTCCTGGATGGATATGTTCCTCGGCTTCCAGCAGGGCAGTATTGGTGAAACTTCTGCTTTGGCAGTGTTGCTTGGTGGGGCCGTATTGCTGATTATGCGAATTGCCTCCTGGCGTATTGTTGCAGGTGTATTTATTGGTATGACCGCTACTGCCACACTATTCAACATTGTTGGTTCCAATACTAACCAAATGTTCTCCGTACCCGCTCACTATCACTTCGTGATGGGTGGCTTCGCATTCGGTATGATGTTTATGGCAACGGATCCGGTATCTGCTTCTATGACCGATGCCGGCAAGTGGGCTTTTGGTGCTCTGGTCGGTGTTATGACTGTGTTGATCCGAGTAGTAAACCCTGCGTTCCCAGAGGGCATCATGTTGGCAATTCTGTTTGCTAACCTCTTTGCACCTTTCATCGATCACATAGTGGTCCAGGCAAACGTTAAGAGGAGGCTGGCTCGTGTCTAAGTCTAATGATTCTATTCAGAAGATTATTATTGTCTCTCTAGCGCTATGTGTCGTTTGTTCAGTATTGGTATCAGCCGCAGTAGTATTGTTGAAGCCGGTCCAGATACAGAACAAAACGCTTAATCTGAAGGAAAACATTCTTCGGGCTGCGGGAATGCTGAGCAGTACGCCGAGTAAACAGGAAATTGAAGAAAAGTTTGCCCAGATTACGCCGAGACTCATTGATCTGGATACGGGGGAGTATGTTGAACCATCTGCTGCCGGCTATGCATCTATTGATGCCTTCGACCAGAAAAAAGTGTCTCAGAACCCTCAATATTCAAAAACTCTTGATTCCAGTGAGGATATGGCCAGCATTAAACGCAGAGAAAAGTTCGCCAAGATTTATGTCGTTAAAGAAGGCGATACAATCTCCCGCGTAATTTTGCCTGTACGTGGTTACGGACTCTGGTCGACACTCTATGGCTTTCTGGCGCTTAAAGCTGACGCGGATACTGTTGTAGGGCTTGGCTTCTACGAACATGGTGAAACCCCGGGGTTAGGCGGGGAAGTCGACAACCCCAACTGGAAAGCGCAATGGCCTGGTAAGGAGGTCTATGACGACAATGGAAACGCAGCTGTACATCTCGTAAAAGGCGGTGTTAATCCTGCTTCACCAGACGCTAAATATTCAGTTGATGCATTGTCAGGGGCCAGCTTGACCAGTCGCGGTGTTCAAAATTTGCTGCATTACTGGTTGGGCGCTGAAGGATTCAAAACTTATCTGGACCGTCTACGGTCAGGGGAGGCTGGAAATGTCTGAAGTGACTCCAAAGAAGGTTCTGCTAGAACCAATACTATCTAACAACCCAATTGCTCTGCAGATCCTGGGTATTTGCTCTGCGTTGGCGGTTACCACCAGCCTTCAGTTGTCAATTGTAATGGGCCTGGCGGTGATGCTTGTAACAGCTTTCTCAAGCTTTTCTATCGCCCTGATTCGCCATCAGATTCCCAGCAGTATCCGGATTATAGTGCAGATGACCATCATTGCATCGCTAGTAATCGTCGTTGATCAGGTTCTGCGTGCTTATGCATATGAATTAAGCAAGCAGTTATCAGTGTTTGTTGGACTGATTATTACTAACTGTATCGTTATGGGGCGTGCTGAAGCTTTTGCCATGCAAAATGGCCCGGTATTGAGCTTTCTTGACGGCATTGGTAACGGTGCGGGTTATGCAACGCTGCTTATAACTGTCGCGACTATTCGTGAGCTGTTTGGCGCTGGAAAGCTTTTCGGTGTCGTCGTCCTGCCTACAGTAGCCAATGGCGGCTGGTACCAGCCCAATGGGCTTCTGCTTCTTCCACCCAGCGCTTTTTTCCTTATAGGCCTGATCATTTGGGGACTGAGAAGCTGGAAGAAAGAGCAGGTTGAAGCTGCAGAATTCAAACTGTCTGCACATAAAGTTAAGGAGGCCTTTTAATCATGATTGAGCATTATATCAGTCTGTTAGTTAAGGCAGTTTTCGTTGAAAACATGGCATTAGCCTTTTTCCTTGGTATGTGTACCTTTTTGGCTCTTTCAAAAAAAATGGAAGCAGCCATAGGTTTGGGTATTGCGGTTGTCGTGGTTCTCGCAGTTACTGTTCCGGTAAATAACCTGATTTATAACGCTTTGCTTAGAGAAGGTGCGTTAGGTTGGGCTGGTTATCCCAATGTTGATCTCAGTTTCCTGGGATTGTTGACTTACATTGGTGTAATTGCAGCTATCGTACAGATACTTGAGATGGTGTTAGACAAGTTCTTTCCGGCACTTTATAACGCTCTCGGGGTTTTTCTGCCCTTGATAACGGTGAATTGCGCCATCATGGGTGCTTCTTTGTTCATGGTAGAGCGGGACTATACATTCGGTGAGAGTCTTGTATACGGCTTCGGTGCTGGTCTTGGTTGGGCGTTAGCGATAATCGCTTTGGCAGGTATTCGTGAAAAGCTCAAATACAGTGATGTTCCCGAAGGCCTTCGTGGCTTAGGTATCACCTTTATCACAGTAGGGCTGATGTCTTTGGGCTTTATGTCCTTCTCAGGCATTTCGCTATAACAACAAGCCATACTCGAAGAAGGTAGAGATTTAATGAATACAGAAATCATTCTCGGTGTGGTGATGTTCACCGTCATCGTGTTATCGCTTGTTGCGGTGATCCTGGCTGCACGGGCGAAGCTGGTGAGTTCGGGGGACGTAGCCATCGAAATTAATGGCGATCCAAACCACACAATAAAAGCCCCAGCGGGAAGTAAACTTCTGCAAACGCTGGCCTCTGAAGGTGTATTTTTGTCATCTGCTTGTGGCGGTGGCGGTAGTTGCGCGCAGTGTAAGTGTAAAGTGTTCGACGGTGGCGGCAGCATGTTGGCTACTGAAAAAGCTCACTTTACCCGTCGCGAAGAGCGTGAAGGTTGGAGACTGTCATGTCAGGTTGCTGTGAAGCAGGACATGAAAATTGAAGTTCCAGAAGAAGTCTTTGGTGTCAAAAAATGGGAATGTGAGGTGGTTTCCAACCATAACGTTGCCACTTTCATCAAAGAGCTTGTACTAAAACTGCCAGATGGGGAAGTGGTTGATTTCCGCGCCGGTGGATATGTGCAGCTGGAAACACCGGCTTATGATGTAAGCTTTGATCAGTTCGAGATTGAAGAGAAATTCCGTGAAGACTGGGATAAGCATAATCTCTGGCGATTCAGGTCTGTTGTGAAAGAGCCGGTAATTCGTGCTTATTCCATGGCTAACTATCCTGAAGAGCATGGAGTGCTGAAGTTTAACATTCGAATTGCGACTCCACCCCCAGGAACCAATTTTCCGCCAGGACAAATGTCCTCTTGGGTCTTTTCGTTGAAGCCTGGCGACAAAGTAACTGTTTACGGACCATTCGGTGAGTTTTTCGCGAAAGAGACTAATGCCGAAATGGTGTTCGTCGGTGGTGGTGCTGGAATGGCACCTATGCGGGCGCATATTTTCGATCAGTTGAAGAGAATCAATACCGATCGGAAAATGACTTTCTGGTATGGGGCCCGTAGTCGGCGTGAGATGTTCTATGTTGATGATTTCGACGGGCTGGCTGCAAGCAATGATAATTTCCAGTGGCACGTGGCTCTCTCTGATCCTATGCCTGAAGATAACTGGGAAGGCTATACCGGATTCATCCATAACGTGCTGTATGACAACTACCTCAAGGACCATCCGGCTCCAGAAGATTGTGAGTTCTATATGTGTGGGCCTCCAATGATGAATGCAGCTGTAATTAAAATGTTGAAAGATCTTGGTGTTGAAGACGAAAACATATTGCTTGATGACTTTGGTGGCTAGTTTTAACCCAGGTAAGGCAGCGCTTTTGCGCTGCCTTTATACTAAACCCGCAGCAATTGTCGCGCTTTTAACAAGCATTGCAATTATCGCGGGTTGTTCGTTTTTTGAGCCTTCACTTTTAAGTTCTGAAGGCCGGATTATGGGCACCACTTACCACGTAAAGTGGAGTAATGAGGGACTCCAACAAGATCAGGAATTGATTTCCAACGGTATCCTCAAGCAACTACAGGCTGTCGACAGCCTAATGTCGACCTATAAGCCTGAGTCAGAATTAAGTCGCTTTAACGCGGAAACAACAGACAGCTGGTTTAAGGTGTCTGAACCTACCTGGGAGGTTCTTACCATCTCGACAGAGGTTAATCGGAAATCCAAAGGTGCTTTTGATATTACTGTGGGAGCATTGGTAAACCTCTGGGGTTTTGGGCCTCAATTCAAGCCTACGTCCGTTCCTGACCCTACTGAAATTGATGAGGCTCTCGCCAATATAGGTTTTTCAAATCTTGAGTTTGACGAGGATACCCGGGCTGTAAGGAAACGCAGTCATCTTTATGTCGATCTGTCCGCCGTCGCAAAAGGATATGCCGTAGATAAGGTAGCCAATTACCTGAGTGCGCAGGGCATTAAGGCCTATATGGTTGAAGTGGGGGGCGAAGTACGGACTCATGGCTTAAAGCCCGATGGGAGTAAATGGCGTATAGCAGTGGAATCGCCTATTGTCGGAGAGCGTCAGATTCAGGACGTGTTAGAATTACAGGATATGGGGATGGCAACATCCGGAGATTACCGGAACTTCTACGAAGAAGGTGGTATCCGTTATTCCCATACTATTGATCCAAGAACAGGCAGGCCTATTAACCACCGGTTGGCATCGGTAACCGTTCTGGATTCCAGTGTTGGTTATGCGGATGCTTGGGCAACAGCAATGATGGTGCTTGGTGATGACGATGGGTACAAGGTGGCTGTAGAGGAAGGGTTGGCGGTTTTATTTCTGGTTAAGAATGAATCTGGATTTACCGAAATTGCCACACCCGACTTTTTACAATTAACCCAAAGCTCCGAAGGGTAATTATTATGCAGATATTTTTTGTAGTGCTGGGCGTTATGTTGCTCGTTGTTGCCGCGATGGCCATCGGTGTGATTCTTGGTCGTAAGCCTATCTCTGGATCTTGCGGTGGAATGAGTTCTCTGGGTATGGATGTTGCCTGTGATATATGCAAAGGCGATAAATCAAAATGCGATACAGAAATTGAAAAATCCAAACTCAAATCAGCGACAAGTGATTTGAGTTACGATGCTATGAAAGCTGACTAGCTAACATCACCTTTTCAACGGAACTCCGTTATTGATTGGGGTTCCGCATATCCACCACATAATTAGAATTTAGTAAGAAATTTACTACGCTAGGGGAGTCTAACCAAAGATGGCAGATCACCAATACGACGTTGTAGTCATCGGTGCCGGCCCTGCTGGAGAAGGGGCTGCGATGAACGCTGCCAAACACGGAAAGCGTGTGGCAGTTATCGAGGACAAGTTGCAGGTGGGTGGTAATTGCACGCACATGGGCACGATTCCTTCTAAGGCCCTAAGGCATGCCGTTAAGCAGATTATTGAATTTAATACCAATACCATGTTCCGTGATATTGGAGAACCGCGATGGTTTTCATTTCCCAGGGTTCTGCAGAATGCGGAGAGGGTGATTTCCAAGCAAGTTAAAATCCGAACTCAGTTTTATGCCCGAAACAGGGTGGACCTATACCGTGGGCGCGCTTCTTTTGTCGACTCAAATCGTATTGAGGTTGAGGGTAGCGCCAACGGTAAGGAAGTGCTCTGTGCTAAGGAAGTGGTCATTGCCACCGGATCCAGACCTTATTTACCCGATGATATTAACTTCAACCACCATCGAATTTATAACAGTGACAGTGTGCTCCGGCTGAGTCATACCCCGCGGACGATGATTATCTATGGAGCGGGCGTTATCGGCTGTGAGTATGCCTCTATCTTTGTCGGTTTGGGTGTTAAGGTGGATCTGATTAACCCCGGTGAAAGGTTGCTGTCGTTTTTGGATGGTGAAATTTCGGATGCACTGAGCTATCACTTAAGAGACAACGGTGTCCTGGTTCGGCATAACGAAAAATATGCCTCTGTTGAGGGCGGGGACCAGTCAGTCGTGCTGACTCTTGAATCCGGTAAGCGCATTCGCGCAGATGCATTTTTATGGTGCAATGGCCGGACAGGAAATACAGATAATCTTGGTCTGGAAAATGTCGGTCTTGAGCCCAATGCCCGTGGACAGCTGACAGTGGATGAGCATTACAAGACGGCAGTTCCTCACATATTCGCAGTAGGGGACGTGATTGGCTGGCCGAGTTTAGCCAGCGCTGCCTATGATCAGGGGCGTTCGGCCTCGGCGGAGATTCTTAAGGATGAATATATTCGCTTCGTCAACGATGTTCCGACAGGGATCTACACGATCCCTGAAATCAGCTCAGTAGGGCAGACAGAGGCTGAGCTTACAGAAGCTCAGGTCCCTTATGAGGTTGGGCAGGCATTCTTCAAAGATCTCGCCCGAGCTCAAATCACCGGTGATACTGTCGGTATGCTGAAAATCCTATTCCATCGGGAAACCAAAGAGCTGTTGGGGATCCATTGTTTCGGTGACCAGTCTTCAGAGATTGTGCATATCGGGCAGGCCATTATGAGTCAGCCGGGAGACCTCAATACGCTGGAATATTTCGTAAATACCACATTTAACTACCCTACTATGGCGGAAGCCTATCGGGTGGCTGCGTTAAATGGGTTAAATCGAATCTTCTGATTATATTTCCGATGAAGGATTTTCTTTCGAAAAATCCTTCATGATCAATAAAACCAGAAACCCCGGATATTCGGGGTTTTTTATTGTACGTGAAAGTTTAGTTCAGGTTGACTGAGGTAGTGTTTCAATACATGCTGAGGGTAGTCCGTAATCACGCTGTGTACACCGATAGCCTGTAGTGCATTAATTTCCGGTATCGTATTGACCGTCCAGGTTGACACCAGAATACCCGCTTTCTGGCAGTCTCTAATCAGCTCTTCGTCTGCCAGCTTATGGTATAGCGCCAGTAAGCTGCAGTTAAGCTTGATAGCAGTCTGAACAGGGCTGGGGAAACGCTTCTGTGCAACGTAGCCAGTGTCAATGGTCTGGTTTAATCGTTTAACTTGCTGGAGTACCCAGGTATTGGAACTGGTGACCACAATACGGCCAAATAACTGCCTCTTTTGGATTAGCTCCACCAAGCGGTTGCAAAGGGTGTTCAGGCGGCCACGGCTGTCGGTTTTGACTTCAAACTGAATAGATTGAAACTCTGGAATAGCATCCAGCACCTCACCGAGAGTTGGGATTGGGGCTGGGGCATACCAAGGTGGTATATGATGGCCGGCATCCAACGCAGTCAATTCAGCAGCATTTAAATCGGCAACCTTTCCCTTTACACCAGTTGTGCGGTCTACGCTGTTGTCATGGATAACGATCAGTTCCCCATCTTTGCTGAGCTGAATATCAAGCTCAAAATGTCTAATACCGACTTTATAGGCAGCTTCAAATGAAATAACGGTATTTTCCGGAGCTTCGGCCTTAGCCCCCCGGTGACCGACAATAATCATATTCCCTGGTTCCTTAGTAATTTGACCCTGAACAGCTAACACTTCGGACAGTCTAAATTAACGGCAGGAATCCTAGCGTTAAAATATAAATGGCCAAACAAATTTTGGTTAATCCGTAGAGGGTTCCGGCCTATTGCTGATAAATTTTCTGGCGCCGGACATAGGTTTCCCTGCATAGGTTCATATCTTCCAAAAATCTGGGAAGATCGTCCATCGTCAGGGCTTGAGGTCCGTCTACCAAAGCTTTTGCCGGGTGGGGGTGGAAGTCGATAAGTACCATGTTGGCCCCGGCAATGACACCCTGTGCCGCTGCATGAACAACATCCAGTATTCCTGCCGGATCATGGTCATGGTTGCCTACAGAGTGCGATGGATCAACACAAACAGGCATTCTGGTTAGTCTTTTTACCACTGGAACATGGGCAAAATCCACGAGATTTCGATGTGGATTTCCTGCCTCTGTCTTCATTCCCCGCAGGCAGAAAACGACGTTGGCGTTACCTTCGCTGGCAAGGTATTCCGCCGCGTTAAGGGATTCATTCAGGGTAATGCCAAATCCTCGCTTGAGTAGAGAAGGGAATCGTTTTTGGCGCCCAATTGCTTTTAACAACTCAAAGTTCTGGGTGTTGCGTGTCCCTATCTGCAGCATGACGCCTGTGGGATTACCGGTTTGCTCCAGTGCTTGATTTATCTCCTCAATATGACTCTCGTGGGTGATCTCCATTGCAATCACTTTGATATCGTATTTTCCCGCCAGTTCGAAAACATATGGCAGACAGTTTTTCCCGTGTCCCTGAAACGTATAGGGACTTGTCCTTGGCTTGTATGCGCCCATCCGGGTGCATTCCTGCCCGGATGCCTTAAGTTCACGCATCATTTCTTCAACATGTTTGGGGTTGTCAACAGCGCATAACCCGGCAAATACATGAAAACTGTTCTGATCAAAACTGACACCGTTGTACTCGAACCCGGTTGTACGATTCTCATCCTGATGACGGCCAAGTATTCTATATTCTTCTGCAATGCGAATAACTCGTTCGACGGCAGGAAGTGCAGAAATTTCCTCGGAAATAAGCTTTTTGGTGTCTCCCAGCAAATAGATTTCGGTCAGCTTTTGTTGTTTGCCCTGGATGTCGTGGACTTTGTAAGTCACCTCAGGAAGGCCTTCAATATGTCGAATGGTTTCCAGATACTCCGGAGACGATTTGTCTGAGTCAGGGTGAAGAATGAGTAGCATGCTGGCCTCGTGGGTGCTTAAGTTGTGTTGGATGTTAGTTAGAGAGTGGGCGACGCGCAGCTCTTCTTTCCTGGCGTTTGATCCAGTCATTTTTAATTTTTCTACGCCACAGGTATTCCACTACGGCATACGCTAAAACAGAAAAGAACAGAGCACATACCAGTGAGCCAAAATATAATGGCAACCCGATTTCGTAAATCTTTTCTGTGATCCATGAAATGCTTAATTCGAAATTAAAATGTATAGTGGGCGTGCCGAGAATATAGGCACCAACAAGATAGTTGAAATAGAAGATAGGTGGCATTGTCACTGGGTTGCTAATCCAGACCAGAGCGACAGACACGGGCAAATTGCAATTTACCCAAACAGCGACGACGGCGGCCAGAACCATCTGAAACGGTATCGGTATAAAGCTGCAAAAGATGCCCACCAGAAATGCCTTCGAAATGGCATGCCGGTTGATATGCCAAATATTGGGTTCATGCAAGACGGCTCCCAGAAAACCCAATGATTTGGTATTTTTCAGTTTTTCAGGGTTTGGGATCCATTTTTTTATAAATTGTTTAGGCATTGATAACTACAACGATAAAATGCTACCCCTGACGGTCCATTCAAGCTGATAATTAAGTTCCGTCAGAATGAATGCGTTCCTGAATTTGTATGGCATTTTGTAACACCGCTTTATATGAAGGCTAGTGTTACAAAAAGGGCTCAGAATACGCGTCTGTGCTCAGTGCCCGAATATATTAGATTGTAGTTTAGAATAAGGAAACAGAAATGCGATCATGGATGATTGCGTTCTTCTCGGGCTGGTTATTATTTATGCTGTCAGGGCATTGGTGGCACCAGTTGGAGATGTTCGTAAGCCTCCCGACATGGGTGGTGCTTGCCCCCGTGGTCGGCGTTCTTCTATATGGATTGTCATCAAAATCACGCTATCTCATTCTGAGCTTCCTGGCAGGAGTTGTTCTGGCCTGGATAGTTCTCTTTCGTATTGCCCATCCCTTCAACCCGGCCGAAAATGGCGCCATTGTTCTCGTAGAGGGGCAGATGTGCGAGGGTTGGCACGAAGCTAAAGATTCTGCCAATGTGCAGAAACTACTCTTTTGTGTGAGTTCTATAGAGCCCCTGATTCAGTCATCTAGTGTTCGATTTGAGGATGTTAGGAGGGTCCTTTTGAGCTGCTACTATTGTTCAAATCAGCTCAAACCAAACCAACTTTATCAGTTGGAAATCCGCATTAAATCACAGCGACCATTGCAAAACTTTAATGAAAACTGGGTCTGGCAAAAGTCCTGGAGTCGACCCTGGCAGGCGCGAGGAACCATAAGAAAGGTTGTTTCTGAGCGAGAACTGAGCAGAGATCCCTCCCTGGTGCCTCAACTTCTAAAGCAGATCAGAAATAAAGCACAGCAGACTTATCGGGGGATGGCTCATGCGGCCAGTATGGATGCCCTTATTTTTGGAAGCCGGCAAGGATTTTCAAGTCCTGAATGGGATATTCTGAAAAAGTCAGGCCTAACTCATTTGATGGTGATATCAGGGCTACACATAAGCATGGTGGCTGGTTTCCTATTTGGTATCACAAGTATCCTGGGCAAGGGACTAAAGCGCCGAAATCGAATGGTATTGTCGGTAATAGTATCCTCGCTGGGTATAGGCTTTTTTATCGGCATGATCGACTTCGGAATTCCTGCTGTTCGGGCAACTTTAGGCACACTCGCGGTGGTGGCGTTTCTCATGGTCAGACTGAGATGGCAGCCTTCCACTATTTATATTGGTGTTCTCATTATCTGTAGCTTGTTAGACCCCATGGCGATTTTTAGTGCGGGTTTTTGGTTGTCATTTGCAGGCGTAGCCTTGTTGATGACAGCTTTTGGTAATAGGAGGAGAGTGAGCCTATCCAGGATTGAAGGTTTATGGAAAAGCCAGGTGAGCTTTTTTGTCGGGCTTGCAGGACTGCTGACGATTTTTTTTGGACAATTACCCACGGTTGCCATTATAGCGAACCTGATAGCTGTGCCCTTTATATGCCTGCTGGTTTTGCCATTGGGTCTTGTCGCAGTCCTTGCAAACCTTATATCCCTGTCCTTTGGCGCCTACTTATTTTCTAGTATGAATTTTATGTTAGAGGTTTTCTGGGAGATGGGATCCTTTCTAACATATTCCCCGATGCTTGATTTTTCCGCGCACCGGTTTTCTCTCGGGCTGTTAATGCTGGTTCCGGGATTCGCCTCTCTGCTTCACTTGCGGTTTCCCCTGGTACCCTGGCTTTTGCCCTTGCTGGTTATTGCTGCATTCCTGCCGGAAAAAAGTAAGCCGAAGGGGGATTTTTTCATCGAAATGTTTGATGTCGGACAGGGGGAGTCACTATTGATTCATCAGGGGCAACATTCATTGCTATTTGATGCCGGGCCGATGTATGAAGGCTGGAGTGCTGGTGAGGAAGTGATATTGCCGCGACTGAGAAGCCAGCAAATTAGTAGACTCGATGAAGTTATTGTCAGTCATGGAGATTCGGACCACAGCGGCGGCTGGTCGGATATTCAAAATAATATGGAGGTTGGACGTATTCTGGCCGGAGAGCCAGATAGGGTGCCCGGTAGCCAGCTGTGCCTGCCACAAAATGAAAAGCTGGCGCAACTTCAAATAGAGGTGCTCTGGCCCGTTAGCCAGTTACATTCGGAGCAACAGACAAATGCCAATAATCGTTCCTGCGTAGTAATGGTGGCCTTTCAGGGGCTGAAAATTCTACTGACAGGTGATATAGAAGCTGCGGCAATACGGGAGTTGCTGGATGAAAAGCAGGAAATGCTCAATGCCGATGTTCTAGTGTTACCCCATCATGGGAGTAAGAATTCCTTTGTGCCCGAATTCCTAACGGCGGTATCACCCTCGGTTACACTGGTTTCAACAGGCTATGCCAATTCCTTTGGCCATCCGCACAAGGTGGTTCGCCAATGGCTAAAACACCGATCGATACCTCTTTTCGATACAGCAATACACGGAGCGGTGAGAATTGAAGCTATTCCGGCAGAGAAAACTGAAAATCATGCTACCTGGCGGGTGGTTACAGCCAGGCCTTATTTGGATGCACTGACCTTCAATACAAAACTTTGACGTTCTTTATTACCAAACCATAATCTCATCATTTTCATACAGTTTCTAAAGTGACTGATTTATATGGGCTATGCTACAGTATGGCGATTTTTCCTAGGAGGTATCTGAGTGTACGAATTGTTGAAAGCGGGCGGTCTCATCATGATCCCCATACTGCTATGTTCCATTTTGGCATTGGCTATCATCATTGAGAGATTCTGGACCTTAAGACCTCAGAAAATCGCTCCTCAGGCAATCGTTCATGATTTGATGGCCCGACTCAAGAAGAAAGAGTTGAACGGCAAAAGGCTTAGAGAACTCCAGGAGGAATCTCCCTTAGGTAGAGTTCTTGCTGCAGGGCTTCTGAATGCCAAGCATGGTCGTGAGATCATGAAGGAAAGTATTGAAGAAGAAGCCAGTCATGTCGTACATGAACTTGAGCGCTTTCTTACCGCGCTGGGTACAGTCGCAGCAGTGGCTCCTTTGCTGGGGTTGCTTGGAACCGTCATCGGAATGATTGATGTGTTTGCAGAGATTCAGGTGGCGGGAACTGGTAATACGCAAGCGCTTGCCGGTGGGATATCAAAGGCTTTGATTACTACTGCAGTGGGGCTGACGGTCGCTATTCCGGCATTGGTGTGTCATCGTTTTTTCCAGCGTAAAGTGGATGAGTTGGTTGTTGAAATGGAACAGCAGGCTCTGAAACTCGTAGAAGTTGTTCATGGAGATAGAGACGTTGATATTGAAGGGGTAAGAGGAAAGTGAAGTTCCGTCGTCAGAACAGAGAGGAGCTTTCGGTCAATATTACGCCCCTGATAGATGTCGTATTCCTACTGTTAATCTTTTTCATGGTGTCGACTACTTTTACTAAAGAGGCACACCTTGAAGTTGATCTTCCCAAGTCTTCAGGTACGCCGACAGAAGCCCAGGTAGATATGATTGAAGTGGTCATTAATCGTGATGGCCAATACACCGTTAATGACCGTGTGTTGATCAATAGCCAGATTGTGACGTTGAAACGTGCTGTTGAAAAGTTGTCCAACGGTAATAACAAGCTACCTTTTATTGTGACAGCTGACGCCAAAACTCCTCATGAGTTTGTGGTAAGAGCTATGGATGTAGCTGGTCAGTTGGGCTATCAGAAATTAAGTATTACCACTGAACGCTCAGACGATACTAATTAGTATCATTTACCCATTTTTAGGTAATAAGAGTCGCCCATCGACGTGAGTAAAACATCAAAAGAATATGGCGGGTGGCAAGTCTATACCCGCCTGTTAAGTTATTTAAAAGCCACTTGGTTCACCTTTGTTGTCGCCATTCTAGGTAATGTTATATACGCATTAGCCAGCGGCGCTATGGCCCCTGCAATGAAGTATGTTGTCGAGGCTATTGAAGATCCTTCTCCACAAAATCGAATTTTCGTTCCACTGCTTATTATCTGTGTCTTCGCAGTAAGAGGCTTTGGTTCGTTTTTCAGCGCTTATTATATGGCCAAAGTGGCCCGTGAAATTGTCCATCAGCTGCGTATCCAGATTTTTGACAGAATGATTAAGCTGCCTTGCAGCTTCTATGATGCCAACTCTACAGGGCATCTGGTTTCACGAATTACCTACAATGTCGAGCAGGTAACTGGTGCGGCAACCAATGCCATTACAGTAGCCTTGCGAGAAGGGTTCACTGTTATTTTTCTGATGAGCTACATGGTCTATTCAAACTGGAGGCTAACGCTGGTGTTTTTGGCAGTTGGACCGGTCATCGGAGGGCTGGTAGCAATCGTCACCCGAACTTTCCGCAACCTTAGTCGTAATATCCAGGCATCTATGGGGGAAGTCACCCACGTTGCCTCTGAAACTTTTACAGGTTACCGAGTAATGCGTACCTTTGGGGGAGAGAATCAGGAACTTGATCGCTTTACTTCGGCCAGCCATCATAATATTTCTCAGAACCTGAAGATGTCCTTTGTCCAGGCTATATCGACACCTGTTATTCAAATTCTGATTTCACTTTCAATTGCGGCATTGGTATGGCTGGCATTATCGCCGGAGGTTTTGCGGGATATGGCAACGGCTGAATTTATTGCATTTATTACCGCGGCTACCACCATAGCCAAGCCCATCCGGCAATTGTCGGAAGTCAATTCCGTCATTCAAAAGGGTATTGCCGCGTCACAAACTATCTTTGGCCAGATTGATGAGGAAATTGAAGAAGACCGGGGTGTTAAAGATTTGGTCCGTGCTCGGGGTGAGCTTAGCGTTCAGAATCTCCGGTTTCGCTACCCTGACACTGAGAAATATGTTTTGGAAGATATTTCTCTGAAGATCAATGCAGGCCAAACAGTAGCGCTGGTAGGCCGATCAGGAAGTGGTAAGTCAACTCTAGCCAGCCTGATTCCAAGGTTCTATGACTATAGTCAAGGCGAAATAATGTTGGATGGTGTTCCTCTAAAGGAATTGAAGATGAGCAGCCTAAGACAACAGATATCATTGGTTACTCAGCAGGTGACGCTTTTTAACGATACTGTGGCCAATAACATTGCCTATGGCAGTTTGAGGGGGGCGCCTATGGAAAAAATCAGAGAAGCTGCCGAGGCTGCCCATGCGATTGAGTTCATTGAGGGGCTTGAAAAGGGTTTTGATACTGTTCTTGGTGAAAATGGCGTATTGCTTTCTGGCGGTCAGAGGCAACGGCTCGCGATAGCCAGGGCTCTACTAAAAGATGCACCGGTTCTTATTTTGGACGAAGCCACCTCGGCGTTGGATACTCATGCAGAGCGTCACATCCAGGCAGCTCTCGAAAATGTGATGAAAGGCAGAACAACTCTGGTTATTGCACACCGCTTATCCACTATTGAAAACGCTGACATGATTGTGGTGATGGACCAGGGGAAAATTCTTGAAACAGGAACTCATCAGGAATTAATCGCACTAAACGGTGCCTATGCTGCCCTTCATCAGTTGCAGTTTAGTGAAAATGACGCATGAATGCCTGGTTCGAAAGGGTTTGGTACGGGACGAGTTACTGGTGGGTCCTGTTATTGCCCTTAACTCTGTTATACCGGGTAATCCTTTCTATAAGAGCTTTAAAATTCCGGCTTGATAAGTCTCCAGACTATAGACCCGAAGTGCCGGTTATAGTTGTCGGTAACCTCACTGTAGGTGGAACCGGAAAGACTCCCCTAACTCTGGCGCTAGTGAAGTTTTTTAAGGAAAAGGGATTGCGACCGGGAGTTGTCAGCCGTGGCTATGGCGGGCGGGCTGAGTATTATCCGCATCCAGTTAAAGATAGTGATCTGGCTGCTACTACAGGTGATGAGCCGCTTCTGATAAAGAGGCACACTATGTGCCCGGTGGTAGTCGATCCTGATAGGGCTCGAGGTCTGCGATATTTAATCGAAGATCTTCATTGCAATTTGATTATCAGCGATGATGGTTTGCAGCATTACCGTCTTAAACGAGATATCGAGCTTGTAGTAATTGATGGTCAACGAAAGCTGGGAAATGGGCATTGCCTACCGTCAGGACCGCTGCGCGAACCAGCCAGCCGGTTACAGACGGTAGACTTTATCGTCACTAACGGTGCGTCAGACATTGATGGCGGCTTTAAAATGTTGCTGAAGCCCACAAATTATTATTCCTTGGATCGTTCTGAATCACTTCCTTTAACTGCAATGTCTGGAAAAACTGTAAATGCTGTGGCGGGAATAGGTAATCCGGAAAGATTTTTTCTGACCCTTGAGCAGCTAGGGGTGACAATCGTTCGTCACGCATTTCCGGATCACCACCATTTTGTACCGGATGATATTCGGTTTGATAATGGATTCCCGGTCATTATGACGGAAAAGGATGCGGTTAAATTTAGCGGAATTGAGCAAGGTTACTGTAAAGACGGTGTGTGGTATTTGGAAGTGGAAAGTGTGCTGTCTGAGGTGTTTTATTCCGTTATTGAGCAGAGACTTATTTCAATAGCTTCGCCTTCCTGAGTGAAGTTGAAGCAAGGCTGGTGTCGATCACCGGTTTACAAGATATAGGATATAAATATGGACAAGAAGCTGCTGGCTATTCTGGCCTGCCCAATATGTAAGGGTGATCTTAAGTACGACCGGGAAAAGGAAGAGCTTATCTGTAAAAATGATGGTGTGGCCTTCCCGATCAGGGATGGCATCCCGGTTATGTTGGAGAAGGAAGCGAGAACATTAACGACTGATGAGCGCTTAGGCTGATGTTACCTTTTACCGTCATTATTCCTTCCCGGTATGCGTCTACCCGATTGCCCGGCAAGCCGCTTCTTGATATCGGCGGCAAACCGATGGTTCAGCACGTATATGAAAGAGCGGGCGAAAGTGCTGCTACAGAAATATTTGTTGCCACGGACGATGATCGCATCAAGTCCGCGGTGAGTGATTTTGACGGGCAGTGTCTGTTAACGTCGACGCAGCATCCGTCGGGTACGGATAGGCTGGCAGAATGTGCCCGATTACTCGAATTAGATGATGACCATATTATTGTCAACGTTCAGGGGGATGAGCCTCTGCTTCCCGCTGAACTTATAAATCTGGTTGCAGGAAATCTTTCGCATCATTCTGATGCCGGAATCGCCACCCTTTGCGAAAGAATCCATGACAGGGCGGCATTGCTTAACCCCAATGTGGTTAAAGTAGTTAAGAATGAAGCTGGTATGGCCTTGTATTTTTCAAGGGCACCCATCCCCTGGGCAAGGGATTTCTTCGCAGACAGTAAGGAGGGATTGCCACCAGGTGCAGATTTCTTCCGTCATATCGGCATCTATGCCTATCGAGTAGGCTTTTTACGCTCGTATGTTGATTGGGGTGTGTGCCCGTTGGAAACCGTTGAGGCATTGGAGCAGCTTCGAGCATTATGGCACGGTGTTGATATCCACGTGGATGTTGTCAGGCAAGCACCACCAGCCGGCGTTGATACTCCTGAAGATCTGGAAAGAGTAAGGGCCGTTTTGGCCGGGAGGTAGAGTGAAAGTTTTGTTTGTGTGCATGGGTAATATTTGTCGCTCACCTACGGCTCAGGGTGTGTTTGAATCGTTGTTGTCAAAATACAGGCTGGATAAGAGTGTTATGGTCGACTCGGCGGGTACAGGACCTTGGCATGTTGGTAAGGTGCCTGACTCGCGAGCGCAAGAAGCGGCGCGCCAACGAGGGTATCGTTTGGATCATTTGCGGGCCAGGCAAGTAAAGTCGGAAGACTTTCTAGACTATGACCTTGTGCTGGCGATGGATAAGGATAATTTATCCGAGCTATTAAAAATTTGTCCGGAAGCGTTCAAAGACCGGGTAAAGCTATTTCTCACTTTCGGGTCCCAGTCTGATCACCTGGAGGTGCCGGATCCATACTATGGTGGACAGCGTGGGTTTGAGCTGGTCTTGGATCTTATTGAGGATGCCAGCCAGGGTTTAATCAGTTACATTCAAAAACATCCCTAAAAAGATTATAGAAATGACGATTCTAATAGATCAGCCCTTGCGCGGCTTGCACACGATGGGCTGTTCTTCCAATGCCAGTCAATATGCTGAAGCAGTGTCAGAAGAGGGGCTAAGAAATCTTTTAGTTGAAGCCGCTGCCTCAGATGTCCCGGTATTTATTCTTGGTGGGGGCAGCAATACGGTTTTTTCTGGGCAGGTAGAGTATTTGGTCATTCGGCTCCTGCTTAAGGGAGTTGTCGTCGAATCAGAATCTGCAAGTGATGTTTTGCTCAGAGTGCAGGCAGGCGAAAACTGGCACGAATTTGTTCGCTGGACTCTGGAGCATCAGTTCTATGGGTTGGAAAATCTGAGTCTCATTCCTGGGACTGTCGGTGCTGCTCCTATCCAGAACATTGGCGCTTACGGGGTCGAGGTGAAGTCTGCTATCCGTGAGGTGGTCGCCATTCACAAAAAAACTGCTGAGACTCGGGTTTTCACTGCTGGCGAGTGCCAATTCGAATACCGTAATAGTGTGTTTAAACAGTCTGCCAAAGACTGGGTTATTGTTAATGTTCTGTTTGGACTATCCAAAGCGGCTGCCTTGAATTTAAGCTACCAGGAACTGAGGCTGGTTTGGGAAAAAACAGGCCGGCCCTCAAACCCAAATGAAGTTGGCAGGCTGGTTGAAAGCCTGCGTCAACAAAAGCTGCCAGATCCTGAGGAAATTCCTAATAGTGGCAGCTTTTTTAAGAATCCAACGGTAAGTGGTGAAACCTACCATCAGTTACTGGAGAAGTTTCCAAAGCTCGTTGCTTTCCCCAACGGAATTAATTGCTGGAAGTTAGCCGCAGGATGGTTGATTCAGGAATGTGGCTGGAAGGGATATAGTGCGGATGGCGTGGGAGTTTATCATAAGCAAGCATTGGTTTTGGTAAATCCAGGGCATCGCCCCGGAGAGGCTGTTTGTCGCCTGGCAGAAAACATCCAGCAGTCCGTTATGAATAAATTCGGTGTTTCCTTGGAAATAGAACCTGTCATATTGTAAACAATGATATTGTCCCTTCCTTTCTCTTGATCTTATTTCTTTAATAATTGTCATCAATTCCTCGCTTAAAGGTCATTTCCGTCTAACAAATTGGTCTTTATTTCTAATTTATATTTAATATTGTTAACAAAGTGCGATAAAGTGTCCTCCTGATACGTTTAGTAAGCAATGAATTTAGCTGGGGACAGATGAATTGTTAACAATAAATATGCCTGATTCCAGAACACAAGCCGATGCAGCATTCGAAGCATTGCAAACTTCCATCGTTAAAGGCGAGATCCCCGCCGGCCAAAAAATCAGCGAAGCTGAGTTGATGAATCGATTCGGTTATGGTCGGGGCCCTTTAAGAGAGGCGTTGCACCGTCTGGAAGGCAGGGGGCTGATTGTAAGAAAGGCCCATTCAGGTGCCAAGGTGGTATCTCTTTCTGTAGAGGAGTTGATTGACCTGTACGAAGTTCGTGAAGCTCTTGAAGGAATGGCCGCGAGGCAGGCAGCGAGGCGGATGCATCAAGATGAAATTGATGATTTAAAGCGTCTACTTGAAACTCATGCAGAAGAAATTAAGCAGGAGCAGGGCATTGCCTACTATCAAAAGGAAGGGGACTTCGACTTCCACTTTCGCATCATTTCCGGTAGTAAGAATCAAAAACTAAGCCAAGTACTCACTGGTGAACTCTATCACCTTCTCAGACTGTACCGTTATCGCTTAAGCACATTCAGTGGTCGCCCTGAAAAAGCTTTCAGGGAACACTGGAAGATTATTGAAGCCCTGGAAGACCGTGACGGTGAACTTGCCGAACTCCTCATGCGCCGCCACATCTCTGCAGCGCGTCAAAATATCGAAAAGAGTTACCGGGAAGGTCTGATTTCGTTATGAATAAAATCCTAACATTCTCAGTAAAGGGGAAGACAATGTCTGCAGGACTAAAATTCAGAAATGCACTGAACGAAAACAAGCCTCTGCAAATAGTAGGGACGATAAACGCTTATTCAGCGATGATGGCCCAGCGTGTAGGGCATAAGGCTATTTACCTTTCAGGAGGTGGCGTTGCAAACGCCTCTTATGGACTTCCAGATCTTGGGATGACGTCTTTAAACGATGTTGTCGAAGATGTACGTCGGATCACCGCAGCCTGTGATCTTCCTATTCTGGTCGATATCGATACAGGGTGGGGGGGGGCTTTTAATATAGCTCGTACTATTAAAGAAATGGAGCGTGGGGGTGCCGCGGCGGTTCATATTGAAGACCAGGTTGCACAAAAACGCTGTGGTCATCGTCCTAATAAAGCAATTGTATCCAAAGAGGAAATGGTCGACCGCATTAAAGCGTGCGTAGATGCTCGTCAGGATAAAGACTTCTTTATTATGGCCCGAACTGATTCATTTCAGAAGGAGGGGTTAGAGGCTGCAATTGATCGTGCTCAGGCCTGTGTAGAGGCGGGAGCTGACGGTATTTTTGCAGAAGCAATTACGGAGCTTGAGCACTATAAAGCTTTCTCTGCAGTGCTGGACGTTCCTATATTGGCCAACATTACCGAGTTCGGTGCCACACCGCTTTATAATAAAGAAGAGCTTGCTGAGGCAGGTGCTGGAATGGTGCTTTATCCCTTGAGTGCCTTTAGAGCGATGAATAAAGCTGCGTGGAGCGTATACCAGAATATTCTGGAAAAAGGGGATCAAAAGGATGTGGTGGACCTGATGCAGACTAGAATGGAGCTGTATGACTATCTGAACTACCACGACTTTGAGCAAAAGCTTGACCAGCTGTTTCAGCAGAAAAAGAACTAAATTATTGCAACATGACAACTAATACAGGACATATGAATAGAGGGGAAAATAATGGCTGAAGCGAAGAAACTTGCAGGAGCCGGCCTTCGTGGTCAAGTTGCTGGCGAAACTGCCCTATGTACAGTTGGCAAGACCGGTGCTGGACTCACCTACCGCGGCTACGATATCACAGAGCTTGCAGATAACGCGGAGTTTGAGGAAGTTGCTTATCTATTGCAGCGTGGCAAATTGCCGAATCAGCAGGAGTTGGACGCCTACAAAGCCAAGTTGGGCGCAATGCGGGAGCTTCCAGATGCGTTAAAAACAGTATTGGAACAGATACCGAAGGATGCGAATCCTATGGATGTTATGCGTACCGGTTGCTCTATGCTGGGCAATCTGGAAACCGAAACTGATTTTTCCCAGCAAGACGACAAGATTGATCGCATGCTAGCGCTGTTCCCCTCGATCATTAACTATTGGTATCGCTTTGTCCACGAAGGTGTTCGTATTGAAACAGCCTGTGGCAGTGATTCCATCGGTGGGCATTTTTTGGAAATGCTGCACGGTAAGAAGCCAAGTAAGCTGCACGAACGGGTAATGAACGTATCACTTATTCTCTATGCAGAGCATGAGTTCAACGCTTCAACTTTCACCGCCCGTGTCTGTGCCTCCACATTATCGGATATACATAGTTGCGTAACCGGCGCGATAGGTACTTTACGTGGCCCATTGCATGGGGGGGCCAACGAGGCTGCGATGGAATTAATCCAAAAATTTAAGACGCCGGATGAAGCAGAGCAAGGTCTCTTGGGAATGTTGGAGCGCAAGGAGAAAATCATGGGATTCGGTCATGCAGTATATCGTGATTCCGATCCCCGCAATGCCATTATCAAAAAATGGTCCGAAAAGCTTGCGCAGGAAGTGGATGATAACCAGTTGTATCCTATCTCTGTGCGGTGTGAAGAGGTGATGTGGCGTGAGAAAAAACTTTTCTGCAATGCAGATTTTTTCCATGCTTCTGCTTACCACTTCATGGGAATACCTACAGAGTTGTTTACTCCGATATTTGTGATGTCCAGAGTTTCCGGTTGGACTGCCCATGTGAAAGAGCAAAGAGCGAACAATAGAATTATTCGCCCAAGTGCAGACTATACAGGGCCTGAACATCAGGAATGGCTCCCGATTGAAAAACGCTGATGAGAAAAAGTAGTAGAGATGGCTTATCTACTCCTACTCCTGGTTTAGGCAAAGGTTATCGACCATTAGATATATTGGGTCTCTATCAATGAACACAAAATACCGTAAAGCCCTTCGCGGCACAGAGCTCGATTATTTCGACACCCGCGCGGCGGTTGAGGATATTCAACCCGGTGCCTACGAAAAGCTGCCTTACACCTCGCGTGTACTGGCTGAAAACCTGGTTCGTCGTTGTGATCCCAGTACACTCAGTGATTCACTGAAGCAGATTATCGAACGCAAACGTGAGTTGGATTTTCCGTGGTTCCCTGCCCGTGTGGTCTGTCATGACATCCTTGGCCAGACTGCATTGGTTGATCTGGCCGGTCTGCGTGATGCGATTGCAGAGCAGGGTGGTGACCCTGCCAAAGTCAATCCAGTGGTTCCTACACAGCTGATTGTCGACCACTCACTTGCTGTTGAACATGCCGGCTTTGAGCAGGACGCATTTGAAAAGAATAGAGCCATTGAAGATCGCCGGAATGAAGACCGATTTCATTTCATCAACTGGACTAAGACGGCCTTTAAGAATGTGGATGTGATTCCGCCGGGTAATGGCATCATGCATCAGATTAATCTGGAGAGGATGTCTCCAGTAGTTCAGGTGGTCGATGGCGTCGCCTTTCCTGACACTTTGGTTGGCACTGATAGTCATACTCCCATGGTAGATGCGCTGGGCGTGATTTCTGTCGGTGTCGGAGGATTGGAGGCTGAAAGTGTGATGTTAGGCCGGGCCTCTTATATGCGTTTGCCTGATATTGTTGGTGTGGAACTGACAGGTAAACTGCAACCTGGTATTACGGGTACTGACCTGGTGTTGGAATTAACAAAATTCCTTCGCACCGAAAAAGTGGTGTCTTCCTACATAGAATTCTACGGTGAGGGTGCTTCTCATCTATCCCTTGGGGATCGCGCCACTATATCCAATATGACGCCGGAATATGGTGCCACTGCCGCAATGTTTTACATTGATGAGCAAACGATTGAGTACCTTAAACTCACCGGACGCGATGATCAACAAGTTGCTCTAGTTGAACAATATGCCAAGGAGGCTGGGTTGTGGGCAGATTCATTAATAAATGCAGAATATGAGCGTGTGTTGAAATTTAACCTCTCTTCCGTTGGAAGAAACATCGCCGGCCCATCAAATCCGCATGCACTTGTCCCAACTTCAGAACTTGCTGCCCGTGGCATTTCAGGGAAAGTTGAAAATGAAGTGGGATTGATGCCGGACGGGGCGGTCATTATTGCCGCTATTACCAGTTGCACCAATACCAGTAACCCTCGCAATATTATTGCTGCCGGGCTATTGGCTCGTAATGCCAATAAGCTTGGTCTTACCCGCAAGCCTTGGGTGAAGTCCTCCCTGGCGCCTGGGTCAAAGACTGTTAAGATGTATCTTGAAGAAGCTAATCTTCTAGCTGAGCTGGAAAAACTTGGATTCGGGGTTGTGGCCTTTGCCTGCACAACCTGCAACGGCATGAGTGGTGCGTTAGATCCGGATATCCAGAAAGAGGTGATTGATCGCGATCTCTATGCGACAGCCGTGCTGTCAGGAAACCGCAATTTTGATGGCCGTATTCATCCCTATGCCAAGCAGGCATTCCTCGCGTCGCCTCCATTAGTTGTTGCTTATGCAATTGCCGGCACTATTCGTTTTGATATTGAGAAAGACGTATTGGGGTTGGATAAACAGGGTAAGCCGGTAACCTTGAAGGATATCTGGCCCAGCGATGAAGAGATTGATGCAATTGTAAAGGCAAGTGTGAAACCTCAGCAGTTCCGCGAAGTTTATATACCTATGTTTAACCTATCGGAATCTGATAGAGAAGTCGGTAATCCGCTTTACGAGTGGCGACCAAAGAGTACTTATATTCGCCGGCCTCCGTATTGGGAAGGCGCACTGGCGGGGCAGCGAACATTGAAAGGAATGCGTCCGTTGGCGGTACTTGGAGATAATATTACTACTGACCACCTGTCCCCTTCCAATGCTATTCTGGCCAGCAGTGCTGCTGGTGAGTACTTATCTAAAATGGGATTGCCTGAAGAAGATTTTAATTCCTATGCTACTCACCGTGGAGATCATCTGACTGCCCAGCGAGCCACATTTGCCAATCCGAAGCTGATAAACGAAATGGTTCGGGAAGGAGGGCAGGTTAAACAGGGTTCATTTGCCCGAATTGAGCCTGAAGGTAAGGTCACTCGCATGTGGGAGGCCATCGAGACCTATATGGAAAGAAAGCAGCCACTGATCATTATAGCCGGAGCCGACTATGGCCAAGGCTCTTCCCGGGATTGGGCTGCGAAAGGTGTGCGCCTGGCAGGTGTTGAAGCGATAGTCGCTGAAGGATTTGAGCGTATTCACCGGACCAACTTGATTGGTATGGGAGTCCTGCCATTAGAATTCAAGGCGGGAACCAATCGCAAGACCTTAAACATAGATGGAACTGAGACCTTTGAGGTGTTGGGTGATTTTACTCCTCGTGCCAAGCTGACACTGGTAATTAACCGGGTATCTGGTGAGAGTGTGGAAGTGCCGGTGACCTGTCGTCTCGATACAGCAGAAGAAGTTTCTATATATGAAGCTGGTGGTGTCCTGCAGCGCTTTGCTAAAGACTTCCTAGAAGCAGAAGCCGTGAGCTAATCAGGTTAACGACTGGGAACTTATGAGCTGGTAGTTTGTTTAGCTCCCCGTCGTATTTGGAGTGCAATTCAATGCGTCACGAATCTCAAAAAAGAATTCCGGCAACTTACATGCGAGGCGGTACCAGCAAGGGAGTGTTTTTCAGCCTCTCTGACCTGCCTCAGGCTGCACAGGTTCCTGGCCCTGCAAGAGATGCTTTGTTATTGCGCGTTATCGGCAGCCCGGACCCCTATGGAAAGCAGATTGATGGCATGGGAGGCGCAACCTCAAGTACCAGCAAGACAGTAATATTGTCCAAGAGTAGCCATCCTGACCATGACGTGGACTACTTGTTCGGGCAAGTCGCTATTGATAAACCCTTCGTTGATTGGAGTGGTAATTGCGGAAATCTCTCCGCGGCTGTTGGTGCATTTGCGATAAAAAGCAACCTCGTTGATCCTGATCGAATACCTGGTAACGGCACTGCAGCCATTCGTATTTGGCAAGTGAATATCGGCAAAACAATTGTCGCTCATGTTCCTATTACAAATGGGATGGTGCAGGAAACCGGTGATTTTGAGCTTGATGGTGTGACATTTCCTGCCGCTGAAGTCCAGCTAGAATTTATGGATCCCGCGGATGGTGAAGGTGCCATGTTTCCAACGGGAAATCTTGTGGATGATTTAGATGTCCCAGGTGTTGGAACTCTTAAGGCAACGATGATCAATGCGGGTATTCCAACAATATTCGTGAATGCCGAGGATATTGGATACTCAGGGACAGAGTTGCAGGATGCTGTAAACGGAGATGAAAAGGCGTTGGCAATGTTTGAGGCTATCCGCGCTCATGGGGCTGTTCGAATGGGATTGATAGAGCATATCGAAGAGGCGGTAGCCAGACAGCA
Source organism: Hahella sp. (assembly GCA_050299855.1). Taxonomy (GTDB): domain Bacteria; phylum Pseudomonadota; class Gammaproteobacteria; order Pseudomonadales; family Oleiphilaceae; genus Hahella. The sequence continues at coordinate 134,782 of JBNKWQ010000048.1, read as the reverse complement.
CACCCCAAAGGTTGCCTTTGTTGCAAAACCTTCCGACTATGTTTCCTCCAGCGGTAGGCCAGTTAAGGCAGAGCAGCTTGATTTGCTGGTTCGGGCGCTATCTATGGGTAAGCTGCATCATGCCATGATGGGAACAGCCGCTGTTGCAATAGGGACCGCCGCTGCAATTCCTGGAACTCTAGTTAATCTTGCTGCAGGAGGAGGGGAGCTCGGCTCGGTATGTTTTGGCCACCCCTCAGGCACGCTGCGTGTAGGCGCTGAGGCAAGTCTGCACCAGGGAAACTGGATTGCAACCAAGGCCGTCATGAGTCGCAGTGCCAGAATATTGATGGATGGATGGGTGCATATTCCTGGAGATGTGATTTAAGGAAACGGCCATAATGACTCTGCTAACCAAGACAACGCGAAGGTTATTTAAATCGATCACATAATAAATAAAAAGGGAGCTGATGCTCCCTTTTTATTTGAGTGAGACTGCTTGGTGGATCAGAGACGACCGTCCACGTCTGCTTTGTCCAGTACATATTTTACGTCAAATAAAATATGGTTATCCCTGCCTAACTTCCGGATGCCTGATGCTCCTAATGCTTTAAATTGCTTGTGGCCAACTGCCAGAACAATCGCATCGTAGTGTGCTGGCTTTGGTTCAGGAGTCAGGGTAACTCCATACTCATGTTCCGTTTCAGCAGGACTTGCCCAAGGGTCATACACGTCTACATTGGCACCGTAGGATTTAAATGTGGCTATTAAGTCTACAACACGGGTATTACGGATATCCGGACAATCTTCTTTAAATGTAAGCCCCATAATCAAGATGTTTGAATCTGAAACCTGAATGCGCTTTTTCGTCATCATTTTGACCACGCTATCGGCAACATACTCCCCCATACCATCATTGATACGTCGTCCGGAGAGAATGATTTCCGGGTGATGCCCTACCGCTTGGGCTTTGTGGGTCAGGTAGTAGGGGTCGACACCTATACAGTGTCCGCCAACCAGTCCTGGACGAAAAGGCAGGAAATTCCACTTTGTTCCAGCAGCTTCGAGAACTTCCAGCGTGTCAATTCCCAGCTTGCTGAAGATCAGGGAAAGCTCATTAATCAGAGCAATATTGACATCCCGTTGGGTGTTTTCGATAACCTTTGCGGCTTCTGCCACTTTGATAGAGCTAGCTTTGTGCGTGCCAGCAGTAATCACGGATTTATAGAGCTGATCTACAATCTCTGCGATTTCAGGCGTTGAGCCTGAAGTTACTTTGAGGATACTGGTTACTCTATGTTCTTTGTCACCGGGATTGATTCTTTCAGGGCTATATCCGGCAAAAAAGTCATGGTTAAATGTTAGACCACTGATCTCCTCAACAACTGGAATGCAGGCCTCTTCAGTAGCACCTGGATAGACCGTGGATTCATAAATGACAATATCGCCTTGTTTGAGGACTGCACCTACAGTTTTGCTAGCTGAAACTAAAGGCTTGAGATCCGGCGTCTTAAATTCATCGATAGGCGTTGGCACCGTAACGATAAAGATATTGCATTCACGAATGTCTTCAAGGTCAGATGAAAAGCTAAGATGCTTAGCTTCCTGTAATAGCTCAGCTTCAACTTCAAGCGTATTATCATGGCCATTTCTCAATTCTTCGATACGGCCCTGATTAATATCGAAACCTACGGTTGAGTACTTCTTACCAAATTCGACTGCCAGTGGAAGTCCCACATAACCCAAGCCGATTAAACAAATTTTGCTGTGCTCTAGTTGTCGCATGCTAATTCCTTGAAGCGAAACAAATGACCAATTATAGAAAGCTCTGATGGAAAGTAGAATAGTAAGTAGGCTAATACCCGCTTATTTAACAATATTTGAATTCATTTCAGACAAATATTTTATGAAGAGATTCGATGGGCCTTGAGTTAAAGATGAAACACAATCCAAGCTGTTGCTTGCGAGTATTTGGCCAAAGTTGACGCAATCGTTACGCGGTTGGAGTCTTACTCGTTTCGTGTGGCTAAATTCAGCCTACTTTTGCCTTGTTGGTGCATTTTCTCCAACTTGTAAAATATATATGGGCGGTTTACCTACCTGATGCTGTCAACAATTGTTAAAATCGCTGGCCCCTCGAATGAAATAACGATGTGGTTGATTAAACTACAAATTCGGGTACAGAACCTACTATTTTGAGTGTTCACCTTTTTTCAAGGATCTTAAGACGTGGCTCATATACGGATACTAAAACATTACATTCATTTTCCCTATTTGATCTTGGGATTTTTGGAACTGTGTGCAAGCATGCTGGCTATGTTTGTTGCTGTGCCGACACGATTATTGCTTGGCGATATTACCTATTCCTATCAAGGTTCGGATCTCTTCTTTTCCGCATTAGCTTATGGCAGTGTAATTCTTATTAGTATGAATGCTATGGGAGTCTATCAAGCTAGATTATCCGAAGGCCGTACAGGCATGGTGTTGAGAACATTAGTTGCCTTCATTATTGGCTCCTTGGTTTTCCCAATTTTCTATTACATCTCCAGTGACATATTTGGTGTTATTTGGAGAAGTGTGCTGATGCTGGCAACACTTTATGCAATTTTCTTCACCATTCTTGTCCGCTCATTATTTTATGCTTTTGTCGATGAAACCATATTTAAGAGAAAAGTGCTTGTTCTCGGTACAGGCAAACGGGCTAAAACAATGCTCGAAGACTTTCGAAAGCCAGATGACTGGAAAGGGTTTGAGCTTGTTGGTTTCTACCCATTCGAAGGGGATGAAGAAGTTGTTGAGGGGCAAAAAATAGTTCGGACTCCACTTGGGATAATGGACTTTGTATTAAATACAGGCATAGATGAAATCGTTATTGCTGTTGATGATCGAAGGAAAAAACTTCCTCTTGAGGAGTTAATGTCCTGTAAGTTGGAAGGGATCGAAGTTGTGCAAGAGTCTCAATTTACAGAGCGTGAGACCAGGAAAGTCCCATTGGGGGTTATATCTCCTGGCTGGTTTATTTTTTCTGATGGCTTTAAGACCTCATCGATGGGGAGCATATTAAAGCGTTCATTCGATATATTTGCATCCTTGATTTTATTGCTTGTGACCTGGCCGGTCATACTAGTGACTATATTAATGATTAAATTTGAAGAGGGGATGAAGGCTCCGGTATTTTACAAACAGGTGCGTGTTGGTATTAATGGCGAACCATTTGAGGTCATCAAGTTCCGTAGTATGCGAACTGATGCTGAGAAAGGTGGGCAGGCTATCTGGGCAACTAAAAATGATGATCGTGTAACTAAAGTTGGTGCCGTTATTCGCAAGTACAGGATAGACGAATTACCCCAACTTTTTAATGTCTTAAATGGTGAAATGGCATTTGTTGGCCCTCGTCCGGAACGTCCGGTTTTTGTGGAGAAATTAGCCAATAATATCCCTTACTATAACGAGCGCCATCGAGTTAAACCGGGTATAACGGGCTGGGCTCAGTTATGTTTTGACTATGCTGACAGCGAAGAAGACAGTAAGGAAAAGCTTCGTTATGATTTGTACTACATAAAGAATAATAGCCTGATGTTGGATTTCCTGATTCTTCTTCAGACTGTGGAAGTTGTACTATTTAAGAAGGGTGCGCACTAGACCATCAGAATCAAAAAAAGGGCCATGTATGGATGGCCCTTTTTTTGATTCCGAGTGAAGGTCAAGTCTTAAGTTTTTCTCTTAGCGTACGGCGTTTGCTAATCAAGGTGTCAATTAACTTTGTGTACGCGATCTTCTGCTCAAGAACCAGTTCCAATATGTCATTAAGATCTTGCACCAGTTCCTGGACGTAGGCTTCACTAACGGCCCCACCTGTAGTTGAGACGCTAACTGATTTATTTCCATTCTTACCTTCCTGCTGAAACTCTTCTTTAAGTTCATTGGCGATGGCTTCAATGACTTTGGTATCAACAAGATCTTTTTCTTCCAAAAAGGCCATGAGTAGTGTGCGATCCATGAAGATGTTAATCCTTCTAGGAATGCCGCGGGTGAACTGACTCATTTTATTCAAGGCCTGCTCAGTAAAGGCCGGTTTATCTGTCCACCCCACTTGAGTCAGACGGTGGAGGACATATTGCTTCGTTTCGTTTTCGTCAAGGGATCTGAGATGAAATGATGCAATAATCCTTTGTTGAAATTGAACGAGGCTAGGGTGCTGAAGTTTTGCCCTTAATTCTTCCTGGCCTAGCAAGAATGTTTGTAATAGTGGTTTGGTGCCAACCTGATAGTTTGAAAGTAATCGAAGCTCTTCTAACGATTCATGGGACAGGTTCTGGGCTTCGTCGATAATCAGAAGTGCTCGCCTGCCTTGTTCGCTCAGGCTATACAGGTAGGTCTCAATTTCTTTTATTAGTTGAGCTTTATTGTCACCGTTGGCATCTACGCCGAAGGCGTTAGCGATGTGCTCTAATAGCTCATACGGATTAAGGTTTGAAGTGCTGACTTGTGTCGCAACTATCTGCTCATCCAGTGTGTTAAGAATGTTTCCGGCCAGCATTGATTTGCCTGTACCTATGGGCCCGGTAATGACGATAAACCCTTCGCCCTGTTGTAAACCGTATAGTAAATAATAGAGCGCTTTCTTATGACATGAGCTTGCATAAAAAAACTTTGGGTCCGGAGTTAGCTGAAAAGGTTTAGCTGAAAATCCAAAATGTTCTTCGTACATACCATTAACCTGACTTCAGCCTTTGAGGGGCTGGCCAATATTCCTCAATTAAAAATTTGCAACGACTGAAGCTGCAATTCGATTCTCTCTAATATCGCCTGACGAGTCTTGTGCTCGGCGATCTGAATACGTGTAACTCAAGGAGCCTGTCAAATGAGGGCTAAAAGATCTTTGTAGCGTAACTCTTTGGGTAAAATCTTTCGATTCGCTTGTCACCCCCGCAGTTTCCCGATCATCTACCTTACGGGCAGAGCTGTTGAATATAAATGTTGATCTGGCTGAAACTCTCCAGTTCCAACCTAGGGTGATTCCGCGTTGTGTGCTGTAATTAGTGGTGCTGAAATTCTCATCCAATATTTTTGACCGGTTCCATAGTACTGTGGCCGAAAAACTCGACTTTCCTTGACTATAAACGGCGCTGTAAGAGAGCGTCCGATTAAGTACTTCAGCTTCAGATATGGAATTTATTGGTATTTGTGCTCCGACTACAACATATCCAAGAGGTATGCTTTCACCTGCTTGCGGAATAAAGCAGTCATTAATATCGATTGCGGTTGTATCAGGGCATACCAGGAAACCAGAAATTGCACTCGTTAAAGAGTCTGAAAAGTTGGAAACAGAATCTGAATACCTAAGAGACTGTCGTAATTTACGGGTTTGATGTTTGGCCTCCAGGCCGTACGTTTCACCGAAAAAACGCTCACCGTAATTAGCTGAGATACTAGTGAACTTAGTCGGGTCCCAGCTGGCAGATGCACTAATAAAATGAATGTCATCATTTTGCCCGCCTTCTTCAAATGTATTATAAGCGAGTGACAAGGTAGATTTAGCGCGATTTATCCGGACACCTGCACCCCATGTTTCTGTCACGAATGCGGTGTTATTTGAAAGATCATTGTCCTCTCGATTAGCCTGAACAAATAATCCTATTGAACTTGTAATATTGGCTCCGACCAGGCCGTCAGAGGTGTATTTTTCATTCTTATTATCGTCTATGGAGTAATCACCGCCAAAACTCCAAAATGTGTTGTTAAAGCGAGTGCCGTCTTTTAAGTTGTAATTTGCCGAGTAACTATCAACGTTTACTGCATCATTATCGGTTTCGGTGTGTCGGTAATTAATACCTGTTTGAAGCTCGTAATACTGGAGCGTGCCGCTGTTGTAGATGGCCCCGCCTGATGTGGTGATTGTTTCAGTTCTCTCGGTACCGCTGACGCCATCGCCAAACCTAGGAGCCCCGATATCAGTCTCTACATTCACAATGTTGGCATTGAGAAAGATATTGAGCTTATGATTTAGTTCGTATCGATTAGCTGATGCACGCAAACTATTTTCACTCCGGTCGTCGAAGTTTGAGTTGCTGTAAGTTAGAGAACGATACCTGTAGTCAGCAAAATAGGAAGTCTTTGCTCCAGAGTCGTCAATAGATATCCCTGGAGTTATCTCATGGATAAAACTATCTTCCTCATCAGTCGTTGTTAGACCGACGTTATCTGAATACTGTTCTGATAGAGATAATGACGGATCAATTTTGGGTGTAGCCCACACTACTTGGGCTAGTAGGGCGCTAGACGCGAAAAATGCGCACACCATTCTGTCCAAGAGCAATTTCCTTTCCTTAGTCATTAGATTTAGTGTTGTTGGCTTTAGGTTGGGATACTAGTTGTTTCTGTAATATCCGTAACCATAGCCATACTGATCTTTAGCGCCACTTTTTGATTTATTCATTAAAAATCCAATGGCAAGTTTCTTTTCTAACTGGCTAACTGCAACCTGAACATCTGAAAGCTTGGTTTTACTTTCCTCTACAACTACCACTGCCTGGCCAACCAAATTAGCCATAACATGTGTTTCGTTTACACCGAGGAGAGGAGGGGCGTCGAAAATTACAACCCGATCGTGATAGCGTGATGCTAACTCCTCGGTAAGATTTGTCATTCGCTCGGAGGCCAGCAGTTCTGTTGAGAGCTCGTGGGGTCTGCCCGCTGGTATAAACTTGAAGTTGTCTATATTAGTACTGTGGATAATTTCTGATACGTCAGATTTTTTTCCGAGAAGGTACTCTGTCAATCCGTCCATTTCAGGCAGGTGCAGTTCTTTAGTCAGACTTGGACGCACAACGTCCGCATCCACCAAAAGAACAGTTTTGTCTTGTTCCAAGGCAATGTTCAAAGCTAAATTTATCGCACTGAAGGTTTTACCTTCATGAGGATTGCAGCTAGAGATAATAATAAGATTCGGATTGCTTAACGTCTTGGATATAGCTCCGAAAGCATTATTAAGCAACTTTCGTTTTATTGCACGAAACTGCTCTTTGACGTAGCGGTTTTCGGATTGAGGGGTAATAAACCCTCTAGCGGTCAAAGAGTCTATGTCAATTTCTGAATATTTTGATGTCTTTTCAGTATTGCCTTCCAGATCTACAGCGCTAAATTCTTCAGTTTCCTGCTCAGTTTCCTGCTCAGTTTCCTGGCTAAGCTCTGGGTAATTTTCAATTTCAGATATTGCAGGTTCGGGGCTCGCTTCACTTGGTGATTTCGGTTCTTCAGCTACTGTGACCTCTTCCTGGAGTAGGACCTGCTTAGGATCTTCCGGTGACAAAACGCTTTTGTCACTATCATCCTCAATTTTTGCTGAGTCCTGCAAATCTTCAGAACTTTGCCCTTTGAGTTTGGCCATAGCTTTGTCAATAGTGCTCATTGTTTACTCCGAGTATTCCTTAATTGCCAAACTGCAACTGAAAAATAATAAGTACTGCGTAGATTGCTATGAGTGCTGCTATCGCGCCAAAAAAGATTAAAGTCTGAGATCTTTCCTTGGATATCGTACCAGCACCATCGGAGAGAGACACAGACCCGAACACAGGATAGCCAGTTAAGGTTGTCAATTGAGAGCCGGACATGGCAACTGGCTGAATAATACTGATCAATAGAGAGCAGCCTAAACCGACGGCAAAACTGAATATAACCACGACTGTCATAAACAATAGGCGATTGGGGCCCGCCGCCTCAAGCGGAATTCGAGGTGGCTCGACAACTTTAAATTGAATGTCATCAGCAGTCAGGTCGGCATTTTGGGACAAGCGAGCCTGTTCGCGGCGGGTAAGTAGCTCGTTATATTTTCCTTTAGTGATCTCGTATCCACGGTTCAGCGAAATTACCTGAGATTCAATTTCAGGGATAAGATGAATCTTTTCCTCAATCTCGTTCGCTTTATGCTCATATTCACTTACGCGAACCTGCAGGGAGGCTTTTTCGTTTTCCAGTTGAGAAACAGTTAACTTAAGTTGTTGATATACAGGGTTAGCATCCAATATATCACTTCCTGTATCGTAAGCGTCACCATCTTCTTGCCTGCTTTTGATTTCTTCGTCGCGCAATGTTTCAAGTTCCTCTAGACGACGGTTCAATTCGATAATATTGGGATGGCGATCAGTATATTTGAGGGATAACTCGTCAATTTGACTTCTGAGTTGCTCAATACGCCCATCATATTCAGTCGCAATAAAAGCCTGCTGGCGTTGTTGAACGAGACCAAAACTCGGCTCTTCACCTTTAAGCTGTGCTTTGGTTGATGCAAGACGGGATTCAACTTCCCTTAGTTGTAGACGCGCTTCATCCAGGCGAGCTTTGTGTCCCTGCAGTACACCATAAAAGTCACCTACATTGGTTCCCAATAAAGCTGAGTTTGCTTGTTTAAACTCAGTAAGCTTTCGCTCGTCTTCTAGGAGCCTGGTTTCATATTCTTTAATTTGACGGTCCAGAAACTGCTCCGCAGTATCGGCTTCGCCCCGTGTCTCGCCGAGTGTATTCTCTATAAATACGTCCAGCGCGGCCTGTACGACATCTTTGGCTTTGTCCGGTGCTTTGGAAGTATAAGACAGGTGAAAAATGTTCTCCCTCGGAGATGAGCCTATACGTAAGTTATCTTTTAACACACCTAGATTTTTTTCGTATTCAGCCGGGTTGGTGGATTGAATATCGAGATCTGCCATGCGCGCTATTTTTTCCAGGTTTGGACGTGTCATCAGGGTTCGAACTATCAGTCGAATCTGTGAATCCGAATCAGCCTGTACTGTAAGGCCCCGTAACAGTGGGCGCAGGAGTGATTGTGTATCGACATAGACTTGAGCCTTCGATTCAAACTGATCTGGCATTTTCCATACGAAATACCATCCAATAGGGCAGATTACCCAAATTGCGATAATGATATAGAACTTTTTTAGCCAGACTCCCTTCATGTAGTTGACTAACTGTTCAATCAACTCCTGCATACCAAACTACCCTCTGTACTTCCGTTTTAATCGAGCAAATTCTCGAATAACTATAAATTAGATTAATACCATGCTTCTGGAATTATAATAATGTCGCCTGGTAGTACATCTACATTGGCACTAATTTTACCGTCCTGGAGTAGGTCATCGATTCTAAGTCCATACTCTTTATATTGGCCGTCTTCTATACGCGCCAAAGTGGCTCTGTTGCCGTCAGCGAAATCAGTTAGACCATTAACCTTTATCATGACGTCAAGCAGTGTCATGTCTTCAGTGTAAGGAATAGCCTTGGGAGTAGATGCTTCACCTATGATTCTGACTTGTTCGCTGAACGGACCATTAAATTCACTTAGGCTGATGGTCACAATAGGGTCGCGAATATAGGTGGAAAGGACCTTTTCAAACTCTCTGGCTGCCTGAGTCGGTGTGCGTCCTGATACTGGAATGTCTTCAACAAGGGAAGTAGTGATCATGCCATCGGGTCGGACGTCGAAAGAACCGCTAATTTCAGGATTGCCCCACACAAACACGCTTAGTGTATCGCCTGGTCCGATCAGGTATTTGTATTGATCAGGATCAGTAGTGCTTGATGCCTTAATTCTCGCATAGGGCAACGGCGGTGCTGTAGTGCACGCACTAAGTGTAAATGCCGTCAAGCTGATAAGGAGAAGGCTCTTAATTGCGTTGTCGATTAAAGCATTTTTCATTAGGGCATCCCTTGTTCCATATTTGCGCTAAGTATAAGATGCAAAGCGATTAGTTACGACGCTTAGAGTGTTGATTTTGCATTCTTTGTGTCATTTTTTGCAAAATGCCTGAATACGTCTTAATAAAATCTTAGTTTTCTAGCACCATAATGGTTTTAGTGGCGCCAGACATTTCTTTACACCCCGTGATTCAGAAATTTATCAAGTAGACAGGTACGGTTTGCTTATCTGAAGCGAGTCGTTTTTATGCTACTGTGTGCGGGCAAAAGGCACGGGATTGTACAAAAAATCAGGACGTTATCCTACTACTGTTACAATTATAGAGTCATAAAGGAACCTATCACGTTATGGCCGATCAGCAATTTAAAGTCATGTGTATTGTGGGCGCTCGTCCCAATTTCATGAAAATATCTCCAATTATAGAGTCATTTAAGGCAAGAGCACCTGAAATTGATGTGGTGTTGTTACATACCGGACAGCATTACGATCATGCTATGAAGACTCTGTTGTTTGATCAACTTGGAATACCTGTCCCGGATATCGACCTAGAGGTCAGGGGCGGTAGTCATGCGGAACAGACAGCTAATATCATGATTAAGTTTGAAAAAGTTGTGATGGAACAGCTGCCGGATGCCGTTTTGGTTGTTGGTGATGTTAATTCCACCATTGCCTGTGCGTTGGTTGCGGTTAAGCTTCATATCCCGGTTATCCATGTCGAAGCAGGCTTGAGAAGCAATGATCTCAAGATGCCTGAAGAAATTAACCGTTTGCTGACAGACAGAATATCTCAGTTGCTGTTTACAACAGAGAAACTGGGTGATGCCAATCTTGTTGCCGAAGGTGTTGCTCCGGACCTAATTCATTTTGTTGGCAACGTGATGATTGATACATTATTGAAATTCAAAGAGATTGCACCTGGCATTGATGAAGCTTTGAGCAATACAGGCATTGAAAATGCAAAATCTAAAATTGATGACGCCAACGGAAAGTTTGTATTTGTAACCATGCATCGACCGTCCAATGTCGATAATGCTGAGATTCTGGAGCGTCTGTTATCAGGTATCCGGAAAGTTTCAGATAAGGTACCTGTAATTTTTGCGATTCACCCAAGAACAAAGAACAATATAGCCAAATTCGGTTTAGAGCACTTATTACAGGTGCCTAACATATTTACAACTTCGCCGATGGGATATCTGGATTCTCTGGCATTCATGTCGAATGCTACCGCTGTTTTGACTGATTCAGGTGGAATACAGGAAGAAACGACGGCGTTGGGCGTACCCTGCATTACGTTGCGGGAAAACACTGAACGATGGGTTACTGTAGAAGAGGGTACCAACGTCATTGTTGGAACGGATGCTGATCTGATGCAAACGACATTTGACGAAATCTTGTCTGGACAAGGTAAAGCAGGTAGACGTCCTGATTTATGGGATGGTCACGCCGCAGACCGTATTGTTGATGTTATTGCTCAATGGTTGAAAAATGGAGCGAATGTATTCCATGGATAAAACCTTTGCGCATGCAATGACTATCGATGTGGAAGACTACTTCCATGTTTCTGCATTTGAAGATGTAATCAAAAAATCCAGTTGGGATAGCCTGCCGCTTAGGGTAGAACAAAATACACGTCGTTTACTTGATCTATTTGACCTGCATGACACCAAAGCAACTTTTTTTACTCTCGGATGGGTTGCTGAGAGGACTCCGGGTCTAATTAAGGACATTGTTAACCGTGGTCACGAGCTGGCGAGTCATGGTTATCAGCATGGTAGAGCCACTGAACAGTCCCGCTCTGAGTTCCGGCAAGATGTCGACAGGTCCAAGAAGTTGCTGGAGGATATCTCCGGAGAAAAAGTGATCGGTTACCGAGCTCCCAGTTTTTCTGTTAATGATTCCAATCGGTGGGTATTTGATGAGCTTGTTGATTTGGGCTTTGTGTATAGTTCCAGTACATATCCCGTTAAACATGATCTCTATGGTGTACCTGATTGGCCTAGATTTAAATACAAACTGGATAATGGGCTCATCGAAATCCCTCTGACTACTTTGAAGTTAGGAAGTAAAACCATGCCGATCTCAGGTGGCGGATATTTTCGTCTATATCCTTATTTTATAAGTCGTTTTCTAGTTAACAAGTTCGTTAGGGATGAAAACTCTTCTGCTATTTTTTATATGCATCCATGGGAAATAGATCCAGAGCAGCCAAGGCAAAAGGGTATCTCAGCGAAATCTGCATTTCGGCACTACCTTAATCTCAAGCGGCAGCAAAATCGCCTTGTCAATTTGATGACCGACTTTAAATGGGGCCGAATGGATAAAGTTTTTGAAGTACAAGGAGCATTGAAGTAGTGGTTGCGATAAGAGTCATCGGGGAGCATGACCTAGTCAGTTGGGATAAATACATAGCGAATCATGATCAGAGTACTTTTTGCCATCGTGCAGGTTGGTATCGCGTAATTAAAAAAGCTTTTGGCCACCAGCCTCATTATTTAGTTGCTGAACAAGACGGTGCCATCTGTGGCGTACTGCCGTTGTTTGAAGTAAAAAGCTGGTTGTTTGGCCACTCGTTGGTTTCTGTGCCGTTTTGTGTATACGGCGGTGCACTTGGTGAATCGGCTGAGGTTGTAAGGGCGCTGGAAGATTATGCTGCGGACTTGGCAAAGAAATTAAATGTTGATCATTTGGAAATCCGAAACATTAAGCCAACTCGTGAAGACTGGCCGGTAAAGTCAATCCATGCAACGTTTATCCGTGAATTGCATCCCACTGACGAGGAAAATCTTGCCGCCGTTAAATATAAACAGCGAGCCGTCGTCAGAAAGTGTTTGAAAAACGGACTTACCGTTGAATTTCCGGATAAAATCGATGAATTTTTTCATGCTTATTCCACTAGCGTAAGAAATCTGGGTACCCCCGTGTTTTCAAAGCGGTATTTCAATGAACTTCGGCAGGAGTTTGGCGATGATTGTGAGCTCGTGTCTGTAAAAAAAGATGGGGAGCTTCATTGTGCCTTAATGAGTTTTTACCATAAGGATACAGTGCTCCCATATTATGGGGGCGGGCTCCCTGAGAGCCGCCAGTCAAAAGCCATGGACTATATGTATTTCGAGCAGATGTGTCGTGCCGGAAGAAAAGGATTCAAGAAATATGACTTTGGCAGAAGCAAGAAAGAGACGGGCCCTTATAACTACAAACGCCATTGGGGATTTGAAGAGACACCGCTGCACTATCAGTACTTTCTCGTTAAGTCAGATACGTTGCCAGATCTGAATCCGCTCAACCCAAAGTACCGGTTAATGGTGGAAACCTGGCAAAAGCTTCCTCTTTGGCTAAGCCAGTTGCTCGGCCCGTTGGTATCGAAGTTTTTGGGGTAGTTCCGATATGCACAAGGAAGACGTACTTTATGTGTGCCACCGGATACCTTATCCACCCAATAAGGGTGATAAAATAAGATCCTTCAATATACTCAAGCACTTAGCTAGTCGGTATAACGTCCATTTATTAACATTTATAGATGATCCGGAAGATGAAAAATACATCGGAAAATTGGCTGATTACTGTGTCGATTATGAAGTAATTTCAATCAGACCTCTGTTCAGAAAGATTCTGAGTTTGTTGGGGGTGGTGGTCAAAACGCCACTTTCAAACCAATTTTATCGGTCCAGGCAAGCTCAGCAATGGATAGACAAGAAGATCTTTAAGGATCATATCAAGAAAGTCGTTCTTTTTTCGTCACCAATGGCGCAGTTTCTGGTAGGCAAAAAATACGCGCATATTACGAGGATAATGGATTTTGTCGATGTGGATTCTGAAAAGTGGGAGCAGTACGCCGAGCAGAAAAAAGCCCCAATGTCATGGCTCTATGCATACGAAGCCCGGCAGTTACGAATTTTCGAAAAGCAGGTTTGTCGTGAATTTGATCTGAGCTTGTTTGTGAGTCCTCAAGAAGCTGCCTTGTTTAATAAAGTGCTGCCAGGATTGGCAAACAAGGTTAGATCTCTCTCCAACGGTGTTGATACGGAGTTTTTTGATCCGGAAATCCCTATGGATAATCCCTACCATAGTGAGTCAGTCATGGTGTTTACGGGGGCAATGGACTATTGGGCGAATGTGGATGCCGTTTGTTGGTTTGTGGATAATTGCTTCGCAGATATCAGGAGGCAAAATCCTAAAGCTGAGTTTTATATTGTTGGAATACGCCCCTCAGAAAAAGTTAAGTCCCTTGCTCGCATAGACGGTGTAACGGTTACCGGTGCTGTTAAAGATATTAGGCCATATGTCCGTTATGCAAAGTGCATTGTTGCACCTTTACGTATTGCCAGGGGTATTCAGAATAAGGTGCTGGAGGCACTTGCAATGGCCGGGACTGTTGTTGCTTCACCTGAGGCAATGGAGGGTATCGCTAGCGCTGATCAACTACCGAATGTCGTTGCAGATTCACCGAAAATCTTTACTGATAAGTGCATCAAGGCACTTGGTTCAGATACTGGTGAGGAAGATGTAGCCGATTACAGGAATTTTGTTGTCCAGAATTTTTCCTGGCAAAGTCACCTGAGACTGTTGGATGAAATTTTGGTTGATGGGCGCGGAAGGTGATTATGTGCCAAATTTGGATGAGTATGTAATGGATAGTCCAGTTCACCTCCCATGGCAGAAGTTGCCAGGATACCAGCAAGTCGTCATTGCTGTAATAGTCGCGTTAACCATATTGGTGCCTTTATTCTGGACTTCGGTGGTGGATATTATTGCTGTATGGCGTAGTTCTGAAACCTACAGCCATTGTTTTTTCATACTCCCAATCATGTTTTATCTTCTTTACAGTCGCAGGGATCATTTAACATCGACGGCCCAACCCGATATACGTATGGTTTTGCTGGTGGTGCCTCCTTTGCTGCTGTGGCTAACGGGGGTTGTGGCAGAGATCAATATCTTTATACACGCTGGATTTGTGGGAGTTTTCCTCGCCGCCACGTTGGCCCTTTTGGGCATGAATCTGGTTAGACAATCCTGGCCTTATGTGGTTTTTCTGGTTTTCCTTACTCCCTTTGGAGATGAGGTTGTCCCTTATCTTGTTGATGTGACGGCAGATTTTACGGTCGGTACGCTCAGAGCCCTAAGTTTCCCGATATATCGGGAAGGTAATCATTTTACGATGTCTACAGGTAATTGGTCTGTGGTAGAGGCCTGTAGTGGTGTGCGTTATCTGATGGCTTCAGTAACCTTGGGCTACGTGTACGCGCTGCTCAATTATAGTAAGCATTCGAAGCAGCTTATCTTTCTACTGGTTTCGGCCATAGTGCCGATTATCGCTAACGGATTGCGGGCTGTGATAATTGTTTTGCTAGGTCATTACAGCGGTATGACTTTGGCTACAGGTGTTGACCATCTGATCTATGGTTGGCTTTTCTTTGGTATTGTCGTTTTTGGTTTATTTTGGGCAGGCCGTAGGTGGCAGGATCCTGAACCGGAGGTAGCAACAAGTGCTTCTGAAACTGTCCCTGTAAAAGCACTAAAACTCGGTTCTACTCTAAAGACATTGGCAGCGTTAGTCATAGTTGTCGCAGTACCTGTTGCCTGGGTTAAAACCATTAATTTTTATGCTGACCTACCGACACCAGTCTTTGAACTTTACGAATTGAAGTCCAATACTGAAAATTCAATTAGCAGTGAGGAAAGATTAAGTTGGGCTCCTGATTTTCTACCAGGAGACCAAGCAGAAGTGGCCACTCTTGAATCCACAAGTGGAAGTAATTTACATCTTTTGCTTATGACCTATGGCACCTCAGAGCAGGGTAACGAACTTGTTAGCACACGCAACGCGCTGGTGCGCCCAGGGAATAGAGAATCCGTACTGCTAAGCCAGCGTGAAAGAATGGTGGATCTGGATGGTAAGGCCGTTAAGGTTTGGCAGGGGAAAGTGCGCCATGGCATTAGCTATTATTCAGTTTCATATTTCTTACTAGTCAATAATAAGCCTGTAAATAGCTTCGCAAAACTTAAGTTCATTGAGACAAGTAACAGGCTGCTTAATAGACCGCAGCCCGTCCGTGTGCTCTTTTCTATTGACTCAGTTGGCGATGAAGGCCAACTCAAGTACCACACAGATAAAGATCTTGCCGACGTCTATAGCTATTTATTGGCGAGGTCTTCGTGACTTTAGCCTCCCCCCCAGCAAAAAAAATTAAGGTTTGCCACGTTATTCATCGCTTTGCCACAGGCGGGCTTGAAAATGGCCTGGTAAATTTGATAAATCACCTGCCTCAGGAAAAGTACCAGCATGTAATCGTTACCATGCAGGGATATGACCCGGAGTTTGCCGCCCGCCTTAATGTAGAGGTGCCTATTTATAGCCTGGATAAAAAGGCTGGGAAGGATTTCGGAGTGTTTGTTCGTATGTTTCGGTTATTGAGAAAGCTTAAGCCGGACATTATGCATACCCGAAATCTGGCAACACTTGAAATGAATCTGCCGGGCTATCTTTCTGGAATCAGGCGCAGAATACACGGAGAGCACGGTTGGGATATTAATGACCCAGATGGTTCTGTAAAAAAATATCAGAGGCTGAGACGCCTTGTAGGTAATTTTATTCACCTGTTCGTCGCTTTATCTAAAGAGCAGGAGCGCTATTTACTAGAGCGAGTTGGGATAAAAAGGGATAAGGTCACGAGAATTTGTAATGGCGTGGACTTGAGTCGGTTTTCAAACGTTAAACAAAAATCGAATCAGGAAATTAATGAAGACAAGCTGGTTATTGGTTGTGTCGGCAGACTAGCGCCAATAAAGGGGCATTCCGTCTTATTAAGAGCTTTTAAAAATCTTTTACAGAATGTCTCACCGCAAATAGATAACCTTGAACTGCAAATTGCGGGGGAAGGCGATGAATTAAGCAGGCTGAGTGCCCTGGCTGAACAATTGGATATCGGCGATAAGGTAAAGTTTCTAGGGAACCAAAGTGATATCCCTGCTGTATTGGCAGGCTTTGATCTCTTTGTATTGCCGTCCCATGCCGAAGGTATTTCCAACACTATTTTAGAAGCTATGGCTGCGGGATTACCAGTCGTTGCTACCCGAGTAGGAGGCAATGCGGACCTGATTGCTGAGGGGGAAACAGGGGTTATCGTTGATGTGAATAGCCCAGAAGCTCTCGCTAAAGGCATGCTGTCGATAGTGAATGATAAGAATTTGAGAGATCAGTTAGGGCAAAAGGCCCAGTTGCGAGCCCAAACTGAGTTTAGTTTGGAGGTTATGGTTAATCGCTACGATGGCCTTTATTGCGCTGGTCGCTGAACAAGGGATACTTTAAAGGATTCAAGAGATAAGTTATGTGTGGAATTACCGGCATCGTTAACCTGAAAGGGCTGGACGTCAATAAAGACATCCTGCACAGGATGAATGAAACTCAGCACCACCGAGGTCCTGACGAGGGTGGGCTCTATGTTGAAGCCAATATTGGTCTTGGGCATCGCCGACTTTCAATTATTGACGTGACCACCGGACAGCAACCCCTCACCAATACAACTGACGATGCAATCATAGCCTTTAACGGCGAAGTCTATAACTTTCAGGAAGTCCGCGAGGAACTGGAAGCTCTGGGGCTAACCTTTGCAACCCATTCTGATACTGAAGTAATTCTTCAAGCTTGGCGTGCATGGGGAGTTGAATCTGTTCAGCGTCTTAGGGGGATGTTCGCTTACGCCATCTATGATAAGAAAACCAGCGAAGTTTTTATTGCCCGGGATCGTCTGGGGATCAAGCCAGTTTACTATTCGACACTTCAGGACGGCTCCGTATTGTTTGGGTCCGAACTTAAATCTTTGATGGAGCATCCAGAGCTTGAAAAGAAACTCAATTTTAAAGCTATCGAAGATTACTTCTGCTTGGGGTATATCCCTGATCCCAAAACCATTTTTGACCAGGTACATAAGCTGCCGCCTGGATACTATTTAAAATTAGATTGCCATCAGGGAACTACCGAATTGGTGCAATATTGGGATGCATCTTTCAAGGAAAGCCTACCGGACGGTATGTCGGAGCAAACCATTGGTGAGGAACTCACCAAGAGGTTAAAGGAAGCCGTCGATATTCGTCTGGTTGCCGAAGTGCCATTAGGGGCTTTTTTAAGTGGTGGCGTGGATTCCAGTTCTGTTGTCGCGCTTATGTCTGAGCTATCTGATGATCCGGTAAAAACCTGTAGCATTGGGTTTGATGTTAAGAGCTATAACGAAACAGAATTTGCAGAAATGGTCGCAACGAAGTTTAAGACCGACCACCAGCAGAAAACAGTTGCGGCCGACGATTTTAGTCTTGTAGATCGGCTAATTGACTTCTATGACGAACCATTTGCTGATAGCTCAGCAATTCCCACCTATAGGGTTTGTGAGCTGGCGAAACAGCGTGTCACTGTTTGCCTCTCCGGTGATGGTGGCGATGAATTGTTTGCCGGATATAGACGCCATCGTTGGCATATGATGGAGGAAAAACTCAGGCAGAAGATTCCTCAAAGCATCAGGGGACCTTTATTTGGCTTCCTCGGACATTGGTACCCTAAATTGGACTGGGCCCCCAAGATTTTCAGAGCAAAGTCCACATTTCAAGCGCTGGCCCGAAACTCAATCGATGCATATATGCATAGCATCTGTGTCATTCCTGACCATATTCGCCAACAGCTTTTTTCAGATGACTTTAAGAAAAAGTTATCTGGATATCATGCAAGCGAAGTCTTCGCTGAACATCAAAAAAAGTTCGATGGTGATGATGCTTTATCGCTCATTCAATACATAGACATGAAAACCTATTTGCCTGGCGACATTTTAACAAAGGTGGATCGGGCAAGTATGGCGCATAGTCTGGAAGTCAGGGTGCCTATTATTGACCATAAGTTTTTAGAGTGGGCTAATAAAATCAAATCGTCGTTGAAGTTAAAAGCCCAGGAAGGAAAATACATCTTCAAGAAAAGTCTGGAGTCCAGGCTGCCATGGGATATTTTGTATCGAGATAAAATGGGATTTGGTGTGCCAATCTCCAAGTGGTTCAGAGGTCCGTTAAAAGAATTGTTACGCCAAAAACTCCTTGAGGGGAGGTTGGCTGAAACTGGAATCTTCAATATGGACTTTGTAAAAACGCTGGTAAATGAACATATTTCAGGAATAGGCGAGCATAGCGCAGCCTTATGGTCATTGCTGATGTTTGAGGCATTTCTTGAGAAGAAGCTATATACCCAGGCAACGGAATAATGCAGTTCATTACAATTTCCACGCTGTATCCAAGCTCCGAAGATCCGAAAAACGGCATTTTCGTCGAAACTAGATTGCGGAAATATTTGGAAGCCTACCCTGATTCCAAGGTAAAGGTGATCGCACCAGTACCTTGGTTCCCATTAAAAGGTGGTCGCTGGGGAGAATATGGGCGATTTGCCAGGGTTCCAAAGTACGAAAAGTGGAACGATATAGAGATATATCACCCTAGATATATAGTATTGCCTAAGATTGGAATGTTGATTACCCCCTTCTTTCTGGCTTTGAGTATTTGGCTTTGTTTGAAAAAAGTCAGGTCACAATTTAAACCTGACTTCATTGACGGGCACTATTTTTATCCGGACGGTGTCTCGATCAGTTGGACTGCCAGAATGCTCAAACTGCCATACTTTGTTACTGCCAGAGGCACAGATTTAAACCTTATCCCCGAGTACTCAATACCTCGCAAGTTGATACTGAGAGCGGCCAAGAATAGTTTGCACTCCATTACAGTCTGTGAGGCATTAAGGCAGACGCTTATCAATCTGGGTGAATCGGAACATCGTGTAAGCACATTAAGAAATGGCGTCGACCTTGAGTTATTCCGAGTATTGCCTTCCAGAGAAAAGCTTAGGGCAGAACTAGGAATTAAAGGAAAGACTATTATTAGCGTTGGTCATCTAATTGAACGTAAAGGGCACTATCTGATCATCGAGGCAATTTCTCGAGTGCCAGATGTGACTCTACTTATTGCTGGAGAAGGGCCTGACCTTGCTAAACTTCAGCAGTTGGCTGAAAAATTTAATGTTAGTGAAAGAGTTGTCTTTTTAGGTGGGCTTAGGCAAGTAGAACTCGCCCGTTACTACAATGCTGCAGATGCCTTAGTGTTAGCCTCGAGTAGGGAGGGATGGGCAAATGTTTTACTGGAATCCATGGCGTGCGGTACGCCTGTGGTCGCCACGAACATCTGGGGGACGCCCGAAATAGTGAAGGAAAGAGAGGCCGGCGTCTTAGTAAATCGTAACGTTGCCGATTTAGCGGAAGCAATCCAAAGCTTGCTTGATGAGTTGCCGAGTCGCCCTGCAACTCGAAGCTATGCGGAAAAGTTTAGTTGGGATGAGACAATACAAGGCATGCAAAGGCTGTTTAAAATGGCATATGGAGACAAGGCTTGAAAATTCTTTACCACCACAGGATTGCCTCTAAGGATGGGCAGTTTGTTCATATTGAAGAGATTATCAACAGTTTGAGAAAACAGGGTCATATTGTTCGTGTTGTATCTCCGTCAGTAAATGATGATCAGGAGTTCGGTGGGGAAGGTGGCTATGTGGCGAATTTAAAAGCGAAATTGCCGCAAGCGTTATATGAGATAATCGAATTTTCTTACGCCTTCGTCGCATTTTTTAAACTTCTGTTTCAGGCGCTGCTTTTCAAACCAGACGGAATCTACGAAAGGTTTAACCTGTTTCTGCCTTCTGGAATCTGGGTCTCCAAACTTCTCAATATCCCTCTAATTCTTGAAGTTAACTCACCTTTATATGAAGAGCGACTCAAGTTTGATGGCCTGGCATTAAGAAAGCTGGCACGTTGGACTCAAAGTTATGTACTCACGGAAGCGGATAAGGTACTTCCTGTCACACAGGTTCTATCCGACACATTGAGTGAGTTTATTGCAAATGAAGGTAAACGCTTAAATCCAGATAAGGTAGTGGTTATACCAAATGGAATAAATACCGAGAAGTTTCTTGTAGAAACAAAGCCGGCGACGCTGCCTACTTCGTTTAATGGGTGTATTGTTATTGGTTTTGTTGGTTTCTGTCGTGAATGGCATGGATTGGATCTGGTAGTAGACATTCTGTCGGAGCTGGAAAATAGTCAGGTCGCACTACTAATCGTAGGCGATGGTCCCGCCATACCGAATTTAGTCAAACAAGCAGAAGCTTTAGGGTTAAGAGATCGTATCCATTTTACCGGTATTATTGGACGTGATGAGATGCCTGCCTGGGTGGAAGCGATTGATATAGCGCTACAACCTTCGGTTGTTCCCTATGCCTCACCACTTAAACTGCTGGAATATATGGCAAAAGGGAAGGCAATTGTGGCGCCTTCCCAGGCTAATATAAAGGAACTGGTGACCAATGAAAAAAGCGCACTATTATTCTCAGCAAATGACAAGAATGCCTTCAAAATGGCTATAAAGAATCTTTGCGAATCAGCCGAGCTTAGAAATGAAATTGGTCAAAATGCCTTTAACGAAGTGAAAAAGCGTCCACTGACTTGGGACGCAAATGCGAGTAAAATTTGTTCACTATTTGAATCGCTGAAATCTGGAACCGAACTTAGATGAGAGACTTAGCCCTCATCCTGTTTTTTCTCGCTGCAATCCCCTTTGCGCTTAAGCGGCCGTATATAGGTGCTCTTTTGATGGCATGGGTTGGTTTTATGAATCCACAAACCATGACTTGGGGTTTGGCTAGGAGTATTCCGTTTGCTGCAATAGCTTTTTTAGTGTGCCTAACTAGTGTGCTATTAAATGTAAAACAAACCCGATATACCCTTAATAGTACTTTTGTTACTATCTATATATTTTGGGCCTGGGGGGCAATATGTACTATTTTTGCTTTTTACCCAAAATCCGCCATGGTAGAACTTGTCCGCTTTACCAAAATTCAAATAGTATTAATTTTAACTATTTTAGTGATTACCGATAAAGGAAAAATAATATCACTGGTCTGGGCTATTGCTTTATCGCTTGGATTTTGGGGGGTTAAAGGTGGGCTTTTTGCGTTGGCCACAGGTGGGAGCTATAGAATATGGGGGCCAGAAAAGACCTTTATTGGTGGTAATAATGAAGTTGGTCTAGCGATGCTAATGGATATCCCACTGCTTTATTTCCTATTTACATACCATAGAAATAAGTGGATAAAACGGGCATTAGTCGTCTCAATGTTTTTATGTTTTTGTGCTGTAATTTTTACCTATTCACGTGGAGCATTTCTTGGACTTACGGCTATGTCTCTGTTCTTATGGTGGAAAAGTGATAAAAAACTAACCTTGGCAATAGTTACTATAACGTTAATTATAGTCGCAGCCCCATTTATTCCGCAAGGTTGGTACGACCGAATAAACACCATACAGACATATGATGATGATGCATCTGCCACAGGCCGATTAAATGCATGGGCGATGGGCTTTAACGTTGCAAATGATCGTCCAACAGGGGGCGGTTTCAGGGTTGTTAGTGAGTATACTTTTGCACTTTACGCACCGACTCCTGAAGATGTCCATGATTTTCATAGTATTTACTTTGAAGTTATTGGTGAACTTGGTTGGATTGGCTTTCTATTGTTCGTAATTATACATGGGTCAAATTGGCGCGCAGGTTCGAAATTAACTAAACGCTACGGTAAAAATCCCGATAATCAGTGGGCAGTTAGATTAGTTGACATGATAAAAGTTTCTCTTGTTGGATATTATACAGGAGGAGCTTTTTTAGGTTTAGCTTATTGGGATATGCCTTATTACTTAATGTTAATTATATTGGTATTAGAAAAAACACTTTTGGATGAATCATTTAAATCATCTAACTCTATCCATGCACCTAGCTAAAATCGAGCATCAAATATGAAAGGTATATTATATATTTTATTTATTTTTATTTGTATATGTACATTTAGTGGAAATGCTCTAGCTTTTACATTTGTTCCCAGGCCTGATGAATTTAATTCTTGGACATATCAGTGTCAGGCTATATATGCAAGCACTCATGCAGGCTCGAAAACAGACTATGTTTTTAAAATACCTGCAAATGACAGGGGGAGATTTCGTAAGCAAGCAGAAAAGCAGGGAGGAGCTTGGCATTATTGTGAATCTCTAATCCATCTGAGACGGGCTAAGATGGAAGTTGTCCCAGAAGAGAGGGCAAAAGATTTAGATTTGGCTTATAAAGCGGCTCGATACACCTATGTTCGTATGCCTAAATCGGATCCATGGTATGCTGAGATGGCGGTCACTTTGGGAAATATTGTCTTTTTACAGGAAAAATATGAAGAGGCTGAATACTTTTATAATGATGCGATTAATCTATTTCCTAAGTATGCTCCGGCCTATATGGCTAAGTCGCTTATTTATAGAAAATTGGGAGACATAACTAAGGCAATTGAAACTCTTAAAGAGTATCTCTCGGTGGACCGTAATGGTAACTCAGAAATATACTATTTTATGGGGTTATTCTCTTTGGAAATTAATGATATTGAAAATGCCAAAGTTTATGCGGAAAAAGCATATAAATTAGGCTATCCCCTACCGGGACTTAGGGATAAACTCGAAGAATTTGAAAATTAAAAACACATAGGAATAATAAGGTGCTTTTGAGTCGATTAAAAAACAAATTTATTCGATCCTATTTCAGGAAGAAGTTCTATCCCGTAGTAAGTCGGGTTAGAAATACCCCGGAGTTAAGTATTTCTAGACCTATTAAAGGGTTAGCAATAGTATCTATGGTTCAAAAAAAGGATGTTGACTTGTATCTTGTGGCTCTAAAAAGCTTTGTCAGGTTTGTTTGCCCTGAGAAAATTATTTTAGTAGCTGATCCCACTATAGATGAGTCTGATATAGTGGTGTTAAGGGAGCATGTTTCATGTATTGAAATTGTTCCTGTTTCTGATTTTAAACGAGACTTTACTCCGTCAGGAGGATGTTGGGAGCGACTTAATGCACTTTCATACTATAATAAAAATTATTATGTTATCCAACTAGATTCCGACACAACTACTCATAATATTCCTGAAGAAGTAATAGAATCAGTTAAAAGAGATGTTTCGTTTACTTTGGGGACATTTCAAGGTCAGAAGCTTTCAACTCTTGATCAGGCTTCAAATTTTGCTAAAAGTCATATTCATAATAATAGACCTCACATACAGTTATTGAGTGAGTTTCTATTGAATTCTATTAAAAGCGACCTTCCTAGTATTCAGTATTATGTGCGGGGTTGTGCGGGGTTTAATGGCTTTCCAAAGGGAACATTAGATTTTAAGCTGATTGCAGATATTTCCAAATGGTTTGAGAAAGCTACAGAGGGGCGATGGAAAGAGTGGGGAAGTGAGCAATTTACTTGTAATCTATTAGTTGCGAATATACCTGGAGCACTTATTTTGCCTATTGAAAAATATCAAACGCCAAAATTTATTGATTTTTCTGCTACATTTTATCACTTTATTGGTTCCATGAGATTTAATAGCAGCATGTATGCAAGGTCAGTTGCTAAAATTCTGGAAGAGTTAAATATAAATGATAGATAATCTTTCTAAATATATCTCTTTATTTATAGATACCAAAGAGCTGCTTCGTCCGAGGAACTATATATTTATCGTAAGCCATATGCGTGCTAGGACTACATTGCTTAGTCATATACTGGCGAGTAATACCGAAATATGTGGTCATGAAGAACAACATATTAGCTATGTAAGAAATATTGATTTATTTAAACTTAAGGCTCAGCTTCGGAAAGAAGAAAATTATCTAGAGGCTAAATATTTATGTGATAAATTGCTTCACAATAGATTAAGTATTAATGAGAGGTTGTTTTCTAAATCCGATAAATTTGTTGTAGTTGTGCGTGAACCAATTGGTACCTTTAATAGTATGGCAAAGATGCATATAGAACTGTGGGGTAATAAAAATTATATGCATTTACAAGATTATTATTTTAAGCGATTGGAGTATCTTAAAACATTTATTAATAAAAATAGGGGGGTCACATTTTGTATAGACTCTGATAAATTGGAGAAGGATGCAGCTAATACTTTAAAGGAGTTGTCCGGTTTTTTGCATTTGAACTCACCACTTAGTTCTGAGTATAGGACATTTGATACAACTGGTGAGCCAGGGAAAGGAGATCCTGGGGTGAATATTAAAAGTGGTAAAATAGTTAAGGTTAATAGAGAAATCGGAGAAGTGTTTGATTTCGACTATAATCGTGCCAGAGAGGTTTTTGAGGAGTTTGTTGAGAGTTGTAAGTTTAGTTTCTTAAGTGATATTTAGGAAGATATATCTTGTCTAAAACTACGAGCAAAGTTTTCTCTGGCGCTATATGGATGGTGTTTCTCCGACTTTCTGTTAAGGGGCTCGGATTTATCAATACTATTATTCTAGCCCGAATTCTTACGCCATCTGACTTTGGTATAGTCGCAGTTGTTATGGCAATTTATTCATTTATTGATTTGATAAAACGTTTTGGTTTTGATGTAGTCTTAATTCAAAAGCAAGATGTTGAAAGAAGCGATTATGATACAGCCTGGACATTTAAATTTATTTTTGGTTTTCTGGCTGCACTTGTTTTCCTGATTTTGTCTCCCTTCATCGCAGATTACTATGATGATCAACGACTCACTACTATCTCCATATGTGTTTCTATGATGTTCTTTTTAAATGGGATAACAAATATTGGGGTCGTAAACTTTATAAAGGATTTTAATTTTAAAAAAGAATTTAAATTTCGTCTTTGGATAAAGGTATTGACAATTGTTGTTACAATTGCGGTTGCACTTTGTGTTAAGAGTTATTGGGCTTTGGTAGTTGGAATGTTGTCGGCTGCACTTTGGGAAGTTGTTCTGTCTTTTCGATGGTCAAGCTATAGACCTAGAATCTCTTTTAGGAAGTGGAAAGAGCTATATAGTTTTAGCGGTTGGCTGATGACAAATAATATTCTTCAATATTTCTATAATCAATTTAGCGGGTTAATTATTGCCAAAATGCTATCGCCAGCGATGGTTGGAATTTATAAAGTTACCACTGAATTTTCTAATTTGCCGAGCGGTGAATTGGCAGCTTCAATTAATAAGGCATCATATCCCGGCTACGCTAAGGTTGCGCAAGATGTCCAAGAGTTAAGAAATTTATATCTTAAAATTCTAAGTAGCATTGCCCTGATTGCCATACCCATTAGCGTATTAATAGCCTTGCTCGCGCCTTATTTTGTTCCATTAGTATTAGGTGATCAGTGGATTTCTGGTGTTCCTGTAATGGAGGTATTATCTCTATCGCAGATTTTGATGTGTATCAATTCCAATGCTGGATATATTTATTTGGCAATGGGTAAGCCAAAACTAGGAACGCTATTATTATTTATTAGAGTTTGTTTGCTGTTAGGTCTTATATATTGGTTGATTGATCTGTACGGATTAATAGGTGCGGCTTATGCATATGCAATCACTTCGGTTGTAATGTTTCCGCTCACTTTTTTCATGCTTAGAAAATTAATAAGTCTTAAATTATTTGATTATCTTGCGTCTTTTTACAGGCCCTTATTTGCTTCTTCAGTTACTTATTTTGTGGGATTGCAAATGAGAGATTTTATGCATTTAGATGGTCTATTTTTAACATTTGTTCTATATGGCGGGGGAATGTCTTTGCTTTATTTGGCTGTTCATTGGGCTGTTTGGTATAGCGCTGCAGATAGATGGAACTCGCCAGAAGCTAATATATTTAAATCATTAAAACAAAAAATAGATGACAGGAAGGTTATTTAATTAGGTATTTTTTGAAATAATGGTATAACCAGGCTTGGTACCGTAATCCATATACAGAACTAAATGTACACGCAACGTGATGCTTTAATGCATTTTTAAAATCTGCTCTTTCCAGGTAGAAGTTTGCTACTAGATTATGGGCTTTTGCTATTCTTTTAGAAAGTGTCGACTTGATATGTGGAGGGTTTGCTGTCTCATTTCGGAGACGAGTAAGAAATATCGGTAACTCTTTAATATAGTTTTCTGAGTGAGATAGAGATTCTTCAGACTCATTGATAATAAAGGTCGGTTTGTCTAGAAAAAAAAGGTTCTTGGAAGATGCGAGCTTAAATGCGACATATGTCCATTCGTAGTATTTTTGATGTGGATCAAAGTAGTCTTCATTTATAGAGCTGCTTCTATATAGGCCCCCGCATGAGGCAAGCCAATTGGAGGTCATTAACTTTTCCAACGGCTCTTCTGAGTTTTTCGGTAGGTATTTTATAAAGCTTGTGTTGGTATTATTCTTAGTCTTATGTAAACCGTTTGAAATTACTGCGTCAATGTTTGAGTCTGATATTAAAGGGGTTAGTCTATCGAGCAAGGTGTCTTTAATAAGGGTGTCATCATCATCTAGAAAGCAGAAATATGGCGTCCTGACTAATTTTCTAGCTTCATGGATTGCATTTGGCAGGCTCGGTTTTTCCGAGTAGTGGAACTCTATCCATGGGTTATTTACTAATGAGCTGTATACTTTTTGATCATATTTTTTTCCATTCAAAAATACTAATGGCTTTGTAAGAACATTGGCTTGTTGGTTTATAGACTGTATAGAGTTTTCTAGAGAGTCTTTGCGTGCTGACTCGCCGGTAGTGGCTATAATTACAGTTACATCATGATGATTGGACATATGCTACTCTTTAAAATGTTCTTTGCTGTTAAAAGAATAACACTCCTTTTAAAAAGGTACTAGAGGCAATATGGAAGCTAATAAATCGCTGAGAGAATTGTTGCTGGGTTATCCAGAAAAGAAATGGCTTTTTATCGAGCCTGGCGGGAATTTCGGTGACTATCTTATATATAAGGGAGCTTATAGGTTAGCCGATCAGCTAGGGTGTGAATATCAGATTTGTAGTTACAATGAATTTATGTCTATGTCATCTTTTGATATTGATGCAATTTATATTCATGGTCATGGAGGTTATAATTTTTATAATCAGAGGGTGCCTTTTAAAATTCTGGATAAAGCCGTAGGATTAAAAAATTTTGTGGTGGTTCAGGGGCCTTGTACGGTTGATTTGAATAGTGATGTAGCTGATCTTCTGCTAGAAATACTTCAAAAGTCTGAGAATGAAGAAACCATTTTTTATTCAAGGGAGTTTTCTACTTTTGAGCTACTTAATAACAAGTGTAGTGATACAGAAGCCTGTTTGTTTCATGATGTTGATACAGCATTACATTTAAATAAAGAATATATAGAAAGTCTCTATGGACCTTTAAAAGAAAGATATGATTTAGATGTAATACGAAGGGATCCCGAAGCTTCTTCTTTGTCACCTTATCGTAGATCTGCAGTGCAATTAGATCCAGCGTATTATGCAAAATCATTTGAACACTGGGTAAGGATTCATTCGCATGCGAAGACGGTGGTATCAAATAGAACTCATTCAGCCATATTGTCTGCGATTCTTGGTAAGACAGTAATTTTCTTTGGAGGGGTTTATCATAAGAATCATAGTATATGGAATTATTGCCTTAGAGAGATGGGGGTGAAGTGGTTGGATGAAGATAACTTGGATTATTTCCAACAGCCAGGCTCATTTATTAATTTGATTCCTGATAGAATTAAAAATAGCTATAAAGTAATAAGGTATACTAATAAGTTAAAAGGTGTCCCTGAGAGTTAGTTACACATTTTATATGGTTTATAGTGGATTGGGGTATAAGGGATACAATTTGATTTTTATGCAGTGGCTTTCTACGTTTGATTTTTTGGTTTATTATTGGGTTCTGTAGAGAAATTTCTTGCGCCACGACTAATTGAAATATTTCTCTAATTGCGTATATATAGGAAAGATATTTGTGGAGCCATCTAAAAAGAAACTTTTATTTGTATCATATCACTATCCTCCAATCTCTGTTAGTAGTGGTTATCAACGGACTCTTGCTTTTTCAAAATACCTTAAGGAATTTGGTTGGGATACTACGATACTTACAGCTAGTAATAAAGCATATGAGCGCTGGGATTCTTCAAACTATAAGATGATTCCGCCTCATGTAAAAGTTATTAAAGCATTTGCACGAGATACTCAAAAGCACCTTGCCATTAAAGGAAAATATTTCAGGTTTATGTCTTTACCTGATAAATGGCAAAGTTGGATATTTGGAGGCATTATTTCAGGATTGATTAATATTTTTCGAAATCGTCCAGATGTAATTATTTCAACTTATCCGGTGGCTTCTGCGCACGTTATTGGATATTGCTTGCATCGCCTAACAGGTATTCCATGGCTCGCAGATTTTCGAGATCCTATGGCGCAGGATGATTATCCTAAAGACCCGAAGGTACATAAGAGTTTTGTAAATCTAGAGAAGAAAATTTTTCAATATGCTAGTAAAGTGATTTTTGTTACAGAAGGGGCTAGAAATTATTATTTAAATCGATATCCCAATATTGCTCCTGATAAGCTAGTAGTTATTCAGAACGGATATGACGAGGAGGTCTTTAGCGGGCTTAAACCTAAAGGCGAACGGAAGAACGGACGATCAATGCCAAAAAAAATTATACATAGTGGTATCATCTATCCTAATGAAAGGGACCCACGCCCATTACTTGTTGCAATATCAACGCTAAAAAAGGAAAAGAAGCTCTCTAGCGAAAGTCTTCAGGTAACACTTAGGGCTTCCGGGCATGATCATATCTTTGAGCCAATAGTTAAGGAGCTTGATATAGATGATATTGTTAAATTTGAGCCTGCGATTCCATACAGTGAAGCACTGACAGAAATGTTGGAATCGGATGGTTTGCTACTTCTACAAGCTGACTCTTGTAATGATCAGATTCCTGCTAAAGCCTATGAATATATTAGAGCTAAGAGACCAGTTATCGCATTAACTGCAAAAAATGGTGAAACAGGAAAATTAATTAAAGGTGTTAATGTAGGAGATGTGGCTGAATTAGATAATGTTGCTGAAATCAAGGCGCTTATATTGGATTTCATGTCTGGAACTTATGATTTCATTCCTGTGTCAGAAGAAGTGGTAAGTTCTTATTCAAGAAAAAATAGAACAGCAGAGCTTGATGAGTTAATGACCGCATTGATTAAAATGCCTTAATCAACTATGTATTATTCAGAAATGTTGTAATTTATACTATGAATCAGTTGGATATTCTAAAAACTATAGAGGATAAATTGGATTGTGAGGGGTTTGAAAGTAATCCATTTTTTTCATTATCATTTTGGCGGGAATTGATAGTTAAGTTTGGCGATTCTACAAACTTTGTTTTCTATTCGAAGGGTGTAGCTAGCAATGCTTATTTTTTGTTAACTCGTAAATCTTTTTTTGTGTACTCCAGTTTTTTACCTTCTCAAGCTCAGATTTCATTATCTACATTTACCAAATTAGACGTTTCATTGATAAAAGATCTGTTTTCATTTTTACCAGTTTGCTTAAAAATAGATCTGCTATGCATTGACTCTAAATATTTGCCTTTGGAGAAAGTATTGTGGAAGTATTTTGATACGAAGGAACATGCTGTAACAACGTCAATTGTCCTTGATGGAGAGTTTGATGAGTATTGGAATGGCCGATCTAAGAATTTAAAAAAGAATATTAAGAGGTATTATAGTCGGATAGAAGAGCTTCCAGAGCCCATGACTTTGCGGGTAATTGAAGACGAAGTTAACTTGAAGGCAGCAATTGACCGTTATGGGTTGCTTGAAAGCTCGGGATGGAAGGCCAGGGAAGGGACAGCATTGCATCCTGAGAATAAACAGGGTGGGTTTTACACTGATTTTTTAATGAATTACGCTAAAGTTGGGAAAGCTATAGTCTATGAGCTATATTTTGGAGATAATCTTGTTGCCTCAAGAATATGCGTAGCCTCTAGCGATATTCTAATTGTTTTAAAAACAACTTTTGACGAAAGTAAAAAGAATTATGCTGTTGGGCGTATACTATTGCATAAATTGCTAGAAAGGGAGTTTTCATTAAAGCGTGTCGAGAGAATAGAGTTTTACACTAATGCTACGAAAGAGCAAGTCAGTTGGGCAACAGACTCACGGACTATATATCATATAAGTTTATACCGTAATATGTTTATTCAACGAAGTTATAATCTTTTAAAGAGGTTTAAAAGAATTATAATAAAGAGTGATAAAGTTTCATCTTTAGCAGATGATCATGAAGAGTAGGCTGAAAATTTTCGTGTGTTTTACTGAGCGAAGTGTTCTAAAATGAATGTTTATTGGTACACTTCGGTCACAGAATTTCCTGATGTCTTAGTAAAATTCTGTGCTCAAACTTGTGATCTATATCCTTTCTCATCTCTAGCATATTTTGAAGGATACGAGCGTCATGTATTAAAAAGGGGAAGCTCTAGACCTGCATATTTAGTGGTTTTTAACGATGGTAACCCGTTAGCGTTGTTACCCCTTATGAAGACTTATTATTGGGGGCTAAGTGCAGCATTTTCTTTAACAAACTATTATTTTTTTCGATTCGACCTTTATTTGTCGAATAATGCCTTAGAAAATAAATGTTTATTGGAAAGAGTATATAATTCTATTAGGGCCGAATTGGATCAGTTTCAAGTTTGTCATTTCGTACCAGTTCATGAAAAAGATGTCAATCTACGGGCATTTCTAAATTGGATCAAAAAGCATGGTTGGTTAGTCGATAACTATGATCATAGCGTTAATTGGGCTTGCAATATTTACTCGATTTCTGAGTACTTTGATAAACTTCCTTCAAGATTAAAGAATACATTGCTTAGGTCGGGCAAGAAAATTGAATCTAAAGGTGGGAGGGCTGTTATTCTTTCCAATCCCGAAGAAATTAAGCAGTGTATTAATGACTATTGGGTAGTTTATAACAAGAGTTGGAAAATAGCAGAGCCGTATCCGATTTTTATTGAAAAAGTTGTTCAGGACTTGGCTCGTAGCCATAAGTGTATGTTGGGTCTTCTATATATGGAGTCTAAACCTGTATCTTCACAATTATGGTTTGTTGATGGGCATGTCGCCTATATTTTTAAGCTCGCATATGACCCTGACTATCATAAATACTCTGTAGGTAGTTATCTTACATGGAAAATGTTGGAGCACTCTGTAGAAAATTATCAAATTGATACAGTTGATTTTTTGAACGGTGATGATGCATACAAAAAAGATTGGATGGACCGTTCATTTGAAGTAAATGGATTTTTCTGCATAAATAAAGGGCGGCTAATTGGCCGCGTCCTTTCGCTAACTTATCGAATAAGACGTTGGTTCCGTACTCCAAAATACAGTGCAGTTGATTAAACAAAGGACAGTGCATGAAGCTAAGGCGTTTAACAAGCTCTTGTGATTTTTAGTTCCACTCAATGGTAACTATTTCTTGCCATGAATGATGAAATTCCTACATTAGATTTTTATGCTCTACCCAAATTGGCACGTACTTATCCAAAACCTAGTTTTACGATGTTGCCGGTTACTACGGGGGCTAGGTCAGTTGGTTGTGATCAATATTCTTGTGATAAATTCAAATCTCGCTTTCTCGAAAATGATGCAATTACAACCTTAAAAGGTCGATATGCGATTCTTTATGCGTTGAAAATAGCGAAAGGAATCAACGGCAGGGGCTCTGTGCTAATGCCCTCTTATCACTGCCCCTCGATGGTAGAGCCCGCAGTAATGGTTGGTGCCAGACCCATTTTCTATAAAATGACGGATCAGTTGATGCCTGATTTTGAGGTATTAAAGAAAACTCCTGTATCTAGTGTAATAGCGATTGTCCTGGTGCATTACTTTGGGAGAGTGATTGATTTTACTGAAATAATTAATTGGGCAAAGTCTAACGATATCTTTGTTATTGAGGATTGCGCGCATGCATTCGGGGCGACTGGTTCTAGTAGGTTGCCTGGCATTCAGGGTGATTTTGCTGTAGCTAGTAGTGCTAAATTTTTTCCTGGCGGGCACGGAGGTCGAATAGTTCAAAACGGGAACATTTCTGATTTGATTGGGTTTCGTTTAAATCTTAAGCAGGAATTAAGAGATTTTAAGTCACTTTTATTCAATCAAAGACCGCAGGATTTGGAAATTATTCCTGCGACCGCTATAAGAGAAAAGTTAGAAGGAATTGACAAAGATATTGATCTAGTACAGCCAACTGCGCCATGCAATAAGGAGGTGTTGCATTGGTGTAAATCCTCGGAAGCCCTCTTAGCAAATACAGGAATTTTAAATGCGGTAATTCGGTGCACTAATAAAGAAAAACTTGTATCTAGTAGACGTACGATATTCGAGCGTATAAAAGAAGTAGTTTCTTCGCGACCAGATATGGCTATGCTTTTTAGTGAATTTAAGCCTGATATTCCCTATGTAGTGCCAGTGGTCTTGAGCCGGCCAGAGAGGCAGTTCCCTTGGCTTAAATATGCTCGCGTGCCCGTTTGGAGATGGGAGGAAGTGGCTGTTTCCGATTGTAAATTTACACGGCAGTTAAAAAACAGTCTAATACAGCTACCGTGTCATCAGGGTATGAGTGATCAGCAGGTAGATTGGTTGATTGGTACTATACAACAAATGCCTCTAAATGGTTGCTAGAGGTAGGGAAAATTTAACGGTATGACTGGAATTCAAGTGTTAAGCTGTACCGATTAGCAATTAATTCTTAACAAAATCAATAGATAATTCACTAGGAGAGATGTATGAGCTTGCTGGCTCAAGTGAAACAAATTGTAGCAGATACCCTTCAAATAGATGACACCAAAGACTGGGATGCAGAAACATCATTGCTTGGTGCAATTCCGGAGTTCGATTCAATGGCGGTGGTAAGTATCATTACTTCAATCGAAGAAAACTTAGGTATTTTTGTTGAAGATGATGAAATTAGTGCTGAAACTTTTGAGTCCATCGGATCTTTAACCGCTTTTGTTGAATCCAAGCTTTAAGTCTTTTAAATATCGAAACTCCCATGAAAATAATTCCCCATTTCCTTGAGTCAGCGAAAGGAAGAATTTTCTGTATAGAGCGTATACCGGAAGAATCTTTGTCTCTGACTAAAATGCTTTTGATTTTGCCTCCATTCGGAGAGGAAATGAATAAGTCTCGTCATATGTTTTCTTTATTATCTGAGGCATTGACAGGTATAGGCGTTGGGGTTGCTCTACTGGACTTTTATGGTTCAGGGGATAGTGAGGGTAGTTCCGGAGATGCCTTAATCGCTCTATGGCAAGAAGATACTCTTATCTATTTGCAATACCTTCAGGAAACTTATGGCTGCGATATCGATATACTTGCTGTTCGAACCGGGGCTCTCGTGTTTCTGGGGTCAAAGGAATTAGTGTCTACTGCTCATGAGGTTTTTTTCTGGAATCCAATATTGAATGGAAAGCAGTTTATAGGTCAATTTTTCAGGACACGACTTGCTGCAGATATGATGAAGAAAACCGGGGCCAGGCTAACAATGCAGGATATAGTGGATGAGCTGCAGAGTGACGGTGTGACCGAGGTGGCAGGTTACACAGTGTCGAAAGGTCTTTATAAGGAATTAAGTGAGATGGTTCCAGATATGACCGGAGTGAATGGCAGAGAACGAAATCTAACATGGTTTGAAATCAACCCTCAGCCTAAATCGTCTTTGATGCCAATTAGTGAAAAGTATCTTGGGCAACTAGCCGAAGCGGACTGGGACATACGTTATTATCTATGCGTAGGCGATACATTCTGGTCTACACAAGAAATATCTACAGCGCCTGATGCAATAGAAGAAATCAGACGACTATACAAGGGCGATTCAGAAGACCCATCCGGCTCCGTTAAGTATTCTCCAAAGCAGTTGTTTGATGCTGAGACAAATAAAATTGAGGGTAGTGAGGCTAAGCGTGTTTGAAAAGCCTGTAATCATTAATAGCGGCCATCGCAAGTTAGTCGCTATTAGCCACGAGCCCGATGTCCGGTCGGACCCGCTATGTCCGCCAGTAGTGCTTGTTGTCGGTGGGCCTCAGACTCGGGTTGGTAGTCATCGACAGTTTGTGTTATTGGCCAGAGCTTTATGTTCCGAGGGTATACCCGTACTTAGGTTCGATTATGGGGGTATGGGGGATAGCCCAGGGGAAGCCCAAAGTTTTCTTGAAGCAGTTCAGGACCTTCAAGTCGCAATTGACTATTTTATCAATGACCAAAAGTCAGAGACAGTGGCAGTCTGGGGGTTATGTGATGCTGTATCATTGGCTTTACTTTATCTCGATTCAACAAATGACAAACGTATAAGTCATCTCATTGCATTAAATCCCTGGGTTCGCCAAGTTAAATCAGAAGCTCAGGTGATTCTAAAGAGATACTATCTAAGACGTATTATGAGCAAGGCCTTCTGGAAAAAGGTAATTGGCTTTGACCTAAATATTGCTGCTTCACTAGCAGATTTTTACAGGAATATCAGGAAAGCTTTAGGAGGTGATGAAAAGAATAGTCATCTGAAGGAAGATTCTGATAATCAAGTTAAGAAATATGACGAGGGCAATTATGTTGCTGCCATGAAAAATGGTCTCGTAAATTTTAACGGCAAATTTAATTTGGTCCTAAGTGGCAATGATCTGACTGCTGACGAGTTTAAAATGTTAATTGCTCAGGATAACGAATGGAAGGGTCTTCTACAGCAAAAACTGACCTCAAAACTTGAAATCCCTGAAGCGAACCACACTTTTTCAACCGCTGCATGGAGAGCCCAAGTTGAAAGGTTTTCAGTCAATTGTCTGAAGCATTGATGATTTAACCTATTCCAAATTTTATCCTTGTACAATTCTTGCAATAACCTAGCTATTTAGTGTTCCCTTGAGTAGGGTTACATAGGGATTAAACCGATACGGAATTGCCATGACTTCACTTCACGTTCGTATGTTGTTGATATTCTTATTCGTTTCCTTTTCCGCGCACGCCAAGGAGTGGAGGGTTTACGATAAAGACAGTTTCAATGAGGCATTCAAAAAAGTTGCATCGTTAGACACGATCTACATTGAGAAAGGCGAGTACCCATACTCAGCTGTACTTAGAGCCCAAAATGTCACCATTATGGCTGTTCCTGGCGCGGTTATGGCTGGAAGTGCTGCAAAAGGAAAAGCTGCCCTGGTAATTAAAGGGGACGGGACTCGGATATACAACTTGGAATGTCACAGCATTAGCGTACGAGACGGGAACGGAGCCTGCATACGGTTGGAGGCTCCATCGCTATATCTTGATAACGTTTACTTCCATGATAGCCAGCAAGGAATTCTTGCTTCAAGGAATGCTGAGCTAATTGAGATTAACAAGAGTAAATTTGAGCGCTTGGGATACGGGGGTAGGGCGCATGGGATTTATTTTACAGGCAAAGGAAAGCTTTTTATTAAAAATAGCGTCTTTGTATCAAGTCAAGGTGAGGGCCATGAGATAAAGAGCCGGGGTTCCCTCACGGTCATAGAAAACTCGGTAGTAGCATCTTTAGATGGCATTGACAGTCGATTAATTGACATTCCAAACGGTGGTGAATTGATAGTTCGGAACTCTGTATTACAGCAAGGTACATCCTCTTCTAATACTGATGTCATTGGTTTTGGTCTGGAGGGAAGGAAGTTTTTGCACAAAATCAATCGGGTTACGTTAGAGGGTAATATGATCATTTTGGATCGTCATATTAACAGAATTCTTCATCTTAAGGATCCATCTTATGAAGTTAATGCAAGAAATAACGCTATTATAGGAAAGTCTGTTGATGAACTGCCAGGTTTTAATCTGATGCTCGAAAGCCGAGAAAAGGCAGGGATTGATCCCGTACCCTTTTTGCCAAGCCTGCCGTTAGATAATCCGTAGTATGTTATGCACAATAAGATTATGTAGATTCGATTGTATGGTTATTAAATGACTGTTTATTGAAGAAAAGGTTGCGTCTGCCGCAGTGACGTCATTTATTGAGGTGATTTGGAGATAGTTAAGTGCCTAAAGGTTTTCCGCCAGGAGTTTTTATTATTGGGTCTCAGAAATCTGGAACCACTCAGCTTGCAAGCCTGCTAGATCAACATCCCGATATTTGTGTTGCAAGATCAAAAGAACCAGATATCTACTCCAGGTTTTGGTCTAAAGGATTGGACGCTTTTAAAGACGAATTTAGCGATACCAATGCAATATGCCTTGACGCATCAACCAGCTATACAAGTGCTTGTTTGCCAAAATATTTTCCACAGGATGAAGGTGTTGAGAGTAACTTTAATGGAGTCGTTGAGCATATTTATAGTGTAGTGCCTAATGCACGCTTCATCTATATCATGCGGGACCCAGTAAATCGTACCTTTTCTGCATACTGGCACCAAGTTCGTGCTGGTTCTGAGACTCGCTCTTTCAAAGAAGCAATTAAGGAAGACACATATTATCTAAGAACCAGTCATTATTTCGGTCAGATTGAATTGTATTTGGAGCGTTTTTCAAAAAGTCAGTTTTTATTTCTTACCTTCGAAGAGTTCATAAAAAATCCATACGAAACTGCTAGGGCATGTTTTACTTTTTTGGGGCTAAGGGATGATATTGAACTTGTAAAAGACGGCGGGCAAAACAAATCTTTTGTATATGGTGGATTATTTGGTCGGCTAAACACCCTTCTTAATCGAATTGGTGGAATTAACACCTTGGTAAAACTCATTAAGCCTATAGTGCCGAGAAAGTTTTTGGAGTGGGGGGCGTCTCGCATAACTCAGCAGGTACCTAAAATATCTGGTATTGAATATGAAATGATGGAAGGGATGTTCAATAATTCTATTAGTCAACTAGAAGAGCTTACTGGTAAAGAATATTTAATGTGGAGAAGTAGACCTAAAAACCAGAGTGCTGAAGGTAAAGGTATACAGGATAGGGAATTAATCAGATGACGTTTATAGAGAATGCATTGGTAGGTATATTTGCAAGAAATAAATTGTCTATCTTAATCTATCATCGTGTATTACCAGATGGAGACATCGGTTTTGGAGATCCTTCAATCAGTCAGTTCAGTTTACAGATGCGGGCATTACGGAAGCATTTTAATGTATTGACTCTAAGAGAAGCGGCAGAAGCATTAACAAAAAACAGCCTCCCGCCGAGAGCTGCAGTAGTTACTTTTGATGATGGATACGAAGATAACTATAGTCGAGCGATACCAATACTCCAGGAAAATGGATTGAAGGCCACCTTTTTTATCGCTACGGATTATCTCGACGGCGGGATAATGTGGAATGACAGGATTTCCTATAGCGTTTTAAATAGTTCCTATAACAAAATTGATTTAAAGCACCTGGACCTTGGGGTTGTCGAATTGGGTGGCAGAGAGCAAAAACTGGAAGTTGTGAAGCAGCTGTTAGGTAAGACTAAACATCTTGAAGCGGACCAACGAATGGCAGCCAGTATCAGTATCGCTGATGTGGCGCAAGGTGCAATACCGGACGACCTTATGATGAGTTCGCAGCAAGTTAAACAGATGCGGGCAGCAGGGATGGAGATCGGTGGGCATACAAAATCGCACCCAATTCTAAGTAGAATTTCTGACGCAACTGCGCAGGAAGAGATTTCCGGGGGTAAGGCTTTCTTGGAAAACCTGCTTCAGGAAGAAATAACCAGCTTTGCATACCCAAATGGTAAACCTAAGCAAGATTACGACAATCGGCATGCTCTCATGGTTAAGGACGCAGGGTTTCAATGTGCAGTAAGCACATCTTGGGGGGTTTCCGAACCTGGCTCTGATATATATCAGCTTCCAAGATTTACTCCTTGGGATAAAACTCCTTGGAAGTACAAGCTCAGACTGTACCGGAACCTTTATAATACGAGCTATCAAACAGCCTGAGATTGATTACTCTTTAGTTGTGATGTAAAAAAATTTTTGTGGTTTAATGCGATTTAAGCCAAAGATTTAGCATCATTAGTATCCAGATCAACTCTCCATAATACCCTGGGTGATCAGAGCTATGCATGTGGATAGCATGCTCCAGGAACTCTTCTTTAAAGAATCCTGTATCTTTTAACGCTCTGACGTTTGTATAGGCCATGTCCTTTAGATGGTTATGCTCTCTAATCCATACACCAAAAGGTAGGCCAAAACCTTTCTTACTTTTATTAAGTGTTGCATCAGCCAGGAAGCCTCGACAGGCATCTTTATAGAATTTACGCAAATCATGGCCCGGGAGTTTTAAGTCGCTTGGAATAATAGTGGCAAGCTCCAGCAAATCATCATCCAACATAGGATATCTGACGTCGACACCTGCCAAGTGGCACATGTTGCTTACCTTGACGAGATCGTTGTCCGCCAGGGTGAACTTCCAGTCGAGGTAGAGCATACGAGATAAAGTGTCAGCCTCTACCGGCTCTGAATATCGCTCACGCATTAACTGAATCGGAAGATCCCTGTTAACCTGGTCTATAAAGCCTGCTGTAAATACGTCATTTGGGTCAAACCTATGTAAAAAATTATAGGTTTGAAGACGCTCGGGTAGGCGTATTTTAGCTTGCCTTACATAACTTGCAGCCTTGCTAAGTAAAGGGATGGAAGACT
The DNA here is from genome assembly GCA_050299855.1 of Hahella sp. Lineage (GTDB taxonomy): Bacteria > Pseudomonadota > Gammaproteobacteria > Pseudomonadales > Oleiphilaceae > Hahella. The sequence goes on along the minus strand of JBNKWQ010000048.1, from coordinate 95,615 downwards.
CTTCAGGAATTAGGCCCAAAGGCAGTTCCAGAAAAAACTTTCTGACGGGAGAGGGGATTTTATAGTAGAGCTCGAATACTTTTTGTTTTGCATAGCGTTCGTTTCCGGCAAATAGCTCGTCACCTCCATCACCCGCTAATAGTGTTTCTACGCCATTGTCTTTTGCAAATTTTGCGCAGTAATAAGCGGGTAAAGCGGAGCTATTACCAAATGGTTCGTCATAATAGGAGGAAATTTCAGATAGCGCTTCTTTGACGTTATCTGGCGTAACGTAATAGACATGGTGGTCGGTATTAAAATGGTCTGCCGTAACCTTAGCAAACTCCGATTCGTCATAGCCCTCAGCATTAAAACCGATGGTGAATGTCTTTGCCTTACCTGTGGCTGAATACTTGGCTAGAAATCCCGCAACTGTTGAGCTGTCCAAACCGCCGCTCAAAAATGCCCCTGTTTTTTCTGAGCTTGTTAGTTTGACGCATTTGTGAACAGCTGCATCCAAGGATTTAATCAACTTTTGCTGTAAGGCTGAAGAGTTTTGATCGGAGAAATGGAAGCTGGGGATATAGTAGGTAACCAGCTTCAGGCTGGTTGAAAACGAAAGCATTTCAGCTGACTTAAGCTTTTGAGCCTGACTGTAAATTGTATTTGGTGCAGGGATGCAGTGGAAATAAATGTATTGATAAATAGACTGGGGGCTGATTTCAAAATCTAAAGGTGATCTATTCTTCAGATCTTTTAGGGAGCTGGAAAAATAGAGTTCTTCTCCAGCTTGGCAGAAATAGATTGGCTGAGTTCCAAGCCGGTCTACTGCTAAGGTAAGTGTTTGCTGTAACTTATCCAGCACAACCAGACTGAAATGTCCCTTTATCTGTCTGCATACGGAGGCAAGACGAGTCGGGTTACTACAGAAATCTTCCAGAATTCTATCTAAAGCTTGTTTACCGGAACTTTGATCAAATTGGATTGAGGCATCAGTTGAGACAATTAATCCCTTTTCATTTTCCGCAATCAGGCAGTTTCCAGATAGGTTAAGCCCAAACTTGAAACTATTTGCTAATGCGAGCTCAGTGTTAAAAGGGGTGGAGGACTGATGTTTTCCCAGGTAGCCATTAACTTGTTGCATATTGCGGGGGTTCCTATCCTTAGTTCCAGGAAGATGATTTTATAAGCTTTATAACGGATATAATTCGGCCGTAGTATAGTGGTTTTGGTGGTTCTGTGTCTCGATTACCTCGACTCTTGTTTACCGACGCTCAAGGGGGGGCTTTATGGGGCACAGCAGCCCCTTTAAAGACCCGATCAACTGTTCGGCAAACAGGCTAGGTGAATAAACGTTAAATAGTAGATTATGAGCGATAGCCGTCTGGTTTTTGTCATCTTTGCAAGCTAGCATGTCCCACTTGGCCCTGTGACAATTTAGAGTGTATTGAGCATATGTGGCCTGTTAATTGCTTATCATATGTGAATACAGGGTTTTTTATTGCTGCTTGTAAAGAAAGCTGACAATCACGAGTTTGGCGAAAAGATGAAGAATATGGACAGTAAGAATTCTTTTGACGAGTCTGAAGTATCCCAACCACTTAAGGCTCAAAATTCAAATCGTAGGGATCTTATAAGGAAAGCTGGGTTATTAACCCCTGGCTTATTGATGTTGGCTAATCGGCCGGCACTTGCAGCTAGCTGCTCAATTTCCGGTTTTATGTCTGCACGCGTAGGAACTTCCCTAAGTAGCTATGATGAAAATCTTTGCGACGGATGGAGTCCTGGAAACTGGAAAATAAATCACGGCGCAATTAGAAATACTGCTTGGACAGAAGCTGGCGTTTGGAGAACTGACCCATTTAATTCAAAGTTTAAGACCGGCAATCTGCAGGTTGGTCTGATTAGAAAGCTGGTTAATGGTGTTCCAGAGGCCGGCGCATTTGATTACGTGAGCCAGTTCGGACAAACTTTTCAGCAGTGTCTAGAAGGTAGTGTTTATGGTAACTACCAGTTAAAAGACATTATTATGCATGCTCCAGCTGTATACCTGAACGCCAGCTTTTTGGCCAATGGCGGGGGTGGTAGTAGTCCTGAGCCTTGGATGGTGAGCTATATATCGCCTGATGATGCTGTAGCTTTGTTCTTGCTATACGAATTAAGTTTTCACACCAGCCAACCTGCGGGTGTCACATTCCAGTACGAGCGTGGTGGGTTTATCGTGGCTAAGTCTGATGCTCTGGCTTACTACGAGTATGTGGACTATTTCATGAACTTAGCTAATGGGCCTGCCTAATTGCCCCTAGGGCAAGCCTAACTGTTGTGAGCGAGTCGAACACATACTATTCTTTAGTATCTCCCAAATACGAGACATACACGGCCTGTAAATCACTGGTTGTGTATGTTTCCGTTAGTAAAAAAACTTTGTTACTACCGATACTTGCAAAAAAACTGCTAAACGTATTTGATAAGGCCTATCCTGACAGTGTTAGCTTGCAGTCTCTGGATGATGATTTTCAATCTAACTCCGAAGATGGGAGTGTAAAAAATATCGTCAGCATAATGGAAAGGGCGGAACTGATTAAGATAGCTTCATGAGACTCTCTGAAATAGATCAAGCAGAAGTTCAGCGACGTCTAGGTAATGAAGGTCTTATTTTTCAGGTTGGTCGTTTTGCTACACGCATAAAATCCCGGATCAAAAGTCTGGCACTTGATCTTCTTCGACTTTATGGAAATGCTCAGGTTGCTGATGGTCGGCTGATCGATTTTGATATAGAGCTTCGACTTTCTGGGGGGCTTCGTCGATTCCTGCGTCCTAATGTTTCATTTGTATTTAACGGACACTCTCCATTTACTCCCCTTCCAGCTTCGCAATATTTGCCATTACTCGAGTGGGGGATGAATTGGTGTGTCAGCAATCATTACCATGCTGCCCTGATTATTCATGCTGCTGTGGTTGAAAAATATGGCAAAGCAATCGTTCTACCTGGGCAGCCAGGTTCTGGAAAGAGCACTCTTTGTGCTGCTATGGTTACTTCAGGTGGTTTTAGGCTCTTATCTGACGAGTTGACTTTAATTAACCTGGTAGATGGAAGGCTCATTCCCAATCCGAGACCGCTGAGCCTAAAGAACAAGTCAATTGAGGTTATAAAAGCACTATATCCTGGGGGTGCATATTCTCCTGTAGTCAGCGATACGGTGAAAGGTTCAGTTTGTCTACTAAGAGCCCCTCAGTCAGCATCAGATCATCTTAACGAGTTAGCCCAGCCAGGAGCTGTTGTCTTTCCAAAATATCTCTCAAAGGCCGATGGTTGCATACTCGAACCTGTTGATAGTGGGCGCGCTTTTCTGGAGTTGGCAAATCACTCTTTTAACTACCCAATCCTTGCAGAAGATGGGTTTAAAGCTCTTGGGCGTCATATGGACAGTGCAAAAGCCTATGAATTTATCTATAACGGAGATTTGACGGAGGCTTTAAATGTAATGGAAGGCTTGATAAAGCCATGAAATCTCTTTCGGCGATTATTGCAGTGTTGGCAGATCCAAAGGTCGTAATACATTTTTCTGACAATGATTGGAGCGAATTATTATCGCAAGGGTACCATACGAATCTATTGGCTCGATTGTGCTATTTTTTTAAGGAAAGTGGGGTCATCGAATCGGTTCCAGCTACGATTCAATGGCACTTTGAATCAGCCTATAGAATGAGTGTCGCCCATGCTAGAGATGTAAATATCGAAATCGAAAAAATTAACTTTGCTCTCAAGCAAGGAGGGATTACTCCGGTATTTCTAAAAGGTGCTGCATACGAATTGGCGGGTGATCGTGTCAGCTTTGGCAGGGTTTATTCTGATGTTGATATCTTTGTTCCCAAACAGGAAATTGAAGCTGCTGAGTATATCTTGAAGCTTCATGGCTGGAAGTCCAGTCAAATGGATCCATATGACCAGGAGTATTATCGGCGATGGATGCATGAAATTCCTCCGCTTTATCATCGCGGTCGAGGTACTACCCTTGATGTTCATCACAATCTCCTGCCGTTAACATGTCGAATTAGGATAGATTCATCCAAGCTCATTAAAAGTCGAGACGCACTGCAAACCCAAGTTCTAAAAATGGAAGATCGACTTTTGCATGCGGTCGTACATCTCTTTATGGAGGGGGAGTTTGACAAGGGGCTACGAGATTTGTCGGATATCGATCTGTTAATCAGGCAGCATTGTCTAGGTGAAAGTGATTGGGTCGAAGTATCAAAAAGGGCAGCTGATTTGGGGGTGGGGCGTTTATGGTATTATGCCCTGGTTAGTTGTCAGATAATTTTCCATACTTTAATTCCTGTAAAAGTTTTAGAGGATTGTAGAAAGGACTATGCATTGCCTAAACCTTTTAATGGAATCATGCTAAGTCTTTTTACTGTAATTTTTACGGTATCTCCCGCTCTTTCAATAGGGCGGAAGTATAATTTTGCTCATATTATCATGTATTTGCGCGGCCATTGGTTGCGTATGCCGTTAAAATTGCTTATCCCGCACCTGTTGAAAAAGTCCCTAAGAAAGTCCGAAGAGAAAGTGCAGCCGGTAAACTAATTACGGATGAATGCAGGAATGCACTAGGTGTAGCTTTTCAATATGGGATTTTGCGATGATCTATTAAATTTTTCGAATACCTCAAAGCAATTGTGAGTTGATTGGCTATACTTTTAGGATTAAGGACAAAATAAAGGGTAGGGTCTATGCTGGAACAAAATATTGCTGACCTGTTTCATACCTATTTCGAGGTTGTTTTTGCCCATAACGAGGAGTTAAAGCAAGAAGCCTACAGAATTCGATATGAGGTATATTGTGCAGAACTTGGCTTTGAAGATCCGACAAACTTCCCTGATAGGATGGAAACCGACGGTTGTGACTCATACTCCCATCTATATCTCATTAAGCATAAAAAGACAGATTCTTTTGCGGGCACTGTAAGATTGGTTGATCCCTCTCTTATTTTAGGGGCGGCGCTTTGCCCAATAGAGGAATTCTGTAGTCATGCCATTTCTGATCCTGAGCTAAATCCCTGCAATGCCCGTAAAGGGTCAATCTGTGAAGTTTCCCGTCTAGCTGTACCATCAGCTTTTCGAAGGAGAGTGGGTGAGAAAGGTAGGCCATTTATATATGAAACGGACCGTATCAGCATGGATCCGGAAGAAAAGAAGGCCTTCCCATATATAGCCATTGGACTTTATCTAAGTGCTGCAGCTCATTTTGTTAATGAGCGCCAACTAGAGCATATTTTCGTTATGATGGAGCCACGCTTGGCTCTGCACCTAAGACGGGTAGGAATAGGGTTTAAACAAATCGGCGATGTCGTTGACTATCATGGAAAAAGAGCTCCCTATCACGTTAACGAAGAAAGACTTTTAGCAGGAATGCATCCTGCCATGCGAGCGCTATATGATTCTATCGAAAGCAGCGTGGTTGATCAGCTTAAAGCTTTTTCAAAGGTTGATCTGGTGGCAAAAGCCGGTTAGGCACTAGTGATATCTCCGTTGGAGTCCCTCTGATCTGCAGCCTTTAGGTTGTCATTATGGCAGCTTTATCTATTTTATTTTTAGTTTAAGTATCATCTTCCAAATTTCTTCTCAACTGAAAAGGGTTTACGTGTCTATGTTTGATTATGACAAGGCATTTTCTCGAAACATTGGATGGATTCGAGATGAGGAACAGAAATTACTGAAATCAAAAAGAGTGGCAATTGCCGGTGCAGGTGGGGTTGGGGGAGAGCACTTGCTTACGTTGGCACGGTTAGGTGTACAGAATTTTAATATTTCGGACTTTGATGTCTTTGAGATCCATAACTTTAATCGTCAGGCCGGAGCTTTCATATCTACCCTGGATAAGGAGAAGGTAGAGGTAATGAAAGCGATGGTTTTGGATATTAATCCCAATGCTGATGTTAAAGTTTTTTCTAAAGGTACCACGGAGGAAAATGTCGATCAGTTTTTACAAGATGTTGATTTATACGTGGACAGTCTTGATTTTTTCGCGCTGGATGCACGTAAACTGCTTTTTGAGAAATGTGAGGATCTTTCAGTACCGGTAGTAACTGCTGCACCACTTGGGATGGGGGCGGCATGCTTATGCTTTAAACCCGGCGGTATGGGCTTTCGCGAATATTTTCAGTTTAACGAGCAGGATAGTGAAACAGATCAACTATTAAAGTTTCTGGTTGGCCTGGCACCTGCATTTCTTCACGCAAGTTATTTGGTAGACAGAACGAAAGCAGACTTTGAGGCGAAGAAAGGGCCTTCGACACCGATGGGAGTGAAGATGTGTGCCAGTGTTGCAGGTAGCTATGCGCTTAAAATTTTGCTGAATAGAGGGGACCTTATCGTTGTGCCTAAAGGTATTCACTACGACGGCTATAAGAATAAAATGAAAATCACCTGGAGGCCTGGCGGTAACAAAAATCCGTTGCAATTAATTGCATTAAAAGTCGCCCAAAATACAGTCCTAAATGACGTTAAGATTGTGGTCCAGAGTCCAAAAACAGATATAGAGCGAATTATAGAGGCAGGTCGTTGGGCCCCTAGTGGCGATAACACTCAGCCGTGGAGGTTTGAAGTGTTATCGAATAATGAGTTTAGGATTGAAGGACATGACACGCGAGACTGGGTGGTATACGACCTGGAGGGACGCGCCAGTCAGTTAGCGATTGGCTGCATGTTTGAGAACATGTTCATTGCTGGCAGAGAGTTAGGTTATGAGTTGAATGTGAGTGAGTGCAGTGACTTTTCGGATATCAAGCCTATCTTTAGGGTCAAATTATCTCCGGTAGAAAGAGTCGGCGACCCGTTGTATGCCAACATATGGACGAGAACCGTTCAAAGAAGGCCTATGGGAACTGACTTACTCAATTTGAGTGAAAAAAAGTGTTTAGAAGATTCATTGCCAGAAGGTTTTAAAGTCGTTTGGTTGGAGTCTAAGCAGGAGAGATCCAAGGCAGCAAAATTAATGTATGGCAATGCCTATACTCGTCTCTCAATGAAAGAGGGATTTGAAGTGCATAGCAAGATTTTGGATTGGGGGAAAGCAACCAGTGAGGATAAGATTCCAGACAAGTCTCTAGGATTGGACCCATTAACCTTAAAGTTAATGAAATGGTCTCTGCAAAGTTGGTCTCGCTTTAACTTTATGGCGAAGTATCTCGGGGGGACAATTATGCCTAGGATTGTGCTTGATTACATTCCTGCCCTTAAGTCTTGTGCACACTTTATAATTGTTGCTGAAGCGGAGCCTCGAAGTATTCAGGATTACATTCGTGCAGGCAGAGCAGTTCAGCGCTTCTGGTTGACGTCGGATCTCTTGAATCTGGGTTTCCAGCCAGAACAAACTCCCGTGATTTTCTCTGAATATATTAGGCGTGGAGTTAAGTTCACGGAAAGCCAGGAAACTATTGATAATGCAGTTAAGATAGATTTAATGCTTAAGGAGTTAGTGGGGGAGGATACTGTAAAAAAATCTGTCTTTATGGGAAGGTTGGGGCGGTCTCAAAGGCCAGCGTCTAGATCGTTGAGAATTCCCTTGTCTAAGTTAATGACGAAGTCTAATTGAATATTTGAGACTCTAAGAAATAAAAAACCCGCCAATTGGCGGGTTCTTATTAAGCTAAATTCCTAAGAATTAAGCCTTTTTGCGGCGTGCTACACCTGCTACTCCCAGAAGGCCTGCAGCGAAAAGTGCTAAGCTGCCTGGCTCAGGAACTGTAAAGTCCTGGTTGCCGTCGTGAGAAATAATGAAGTTTTGTACGTCTGCACCATCAGGTGAAACGGCTTCTTGTGCTGCATAAGAAAAGTAAAGACCGTCAAGATCTTGTACGGTTACTGCCATGCTGGTGGTGAAAGGCCCGTCATAGTCAAACAGATCGGTTCCACCGAAGAAGAACAGGCCTGGTACCAATACGTCGATATCCATGCCGATGGTGCAAGCGCCATCTGCAGCCAGACTCAATTCGCCCGTGCCGCCATCAACGTCGGCAAACAGGCTGCAGGAGCCGGAAGTCAGGCTATAATCAAGAACTTGGGTGCCGCCGTCGAAAGTGTTGTTAACAACGCCGTCAAGATATAGGCCAGCACTACCGCTACCAAATAGTACACTAAGGAAGATGTCGCCAGCAGTTGGGAGCGGGTTAGCGACACCTGTCGCAACACCTGAGAAGCTGTAGTCAAACCACAACTCATAGGCAGTATCCACGTCAGAAGCTACGTCGATATTGTCCAGAAGGAAGTTAACAGCGAAAGTGTCGCCAAATTCTACAAAGTTATCTGCGCCACCAATTGTGCCATCGCCATCGTCGGTTTGGGTTACATCAGCTTCGTCAAAGTTGAAGTCGATGCTGTCAAAGTCGATCAAGCCGTTGGAACCGCCAGCTGCTGTATCATCAAATGTTAATACGGTTGCAGATGCACCAGTAGATATAAACCCGGCTACAACTGCTGCTAAAACCTTTTTATTCATTTCCATCTCCATTACTTGCGAAATTACAAGACACCGGTAATAAAGCAATCTAGATGCCATGTTTTAAAAACTCTTTAAAATCAATTGGATGAATTTTATATTGAATGCCTGCTTTTGTGCAATGTAAAGGAATTTGACATCTTGAAAGTGGAGCTTGAAATTGCTGTAAAAAAACTTGTCACACATAAAAGGCACCTTAAGGTGCCTGTATTTAATAGAATTAACGGGTGTTAAAGGGTTGAATGTAATTTTTGTGCGGCATCTTTTTCGGGGAAATCCATCTCTATCACAGAAGAGAGTATCTGTTTTGCCTCATCTTTTTTATCGACCTGGCTTAAAGCCATAGCGTAATGGTAGGTAATTGAGGGGTCGCCATCAGATGTGCGATGTGCCAGCTGAAGTATTTCCTTTGCTTCACTCACGTTGCCTGAGAGTAACAATAAGTAGCCGTAAGTGTCCTGGATGGCAGGCAAGCTGGGCTTTAATTTATAAGCCGTAGCCGCATGCTCTACTGCTTCGCTAATTTGTCCTAGTTCCCCTAAGATCCATGCCAGATTATTTTGGGCTACAAAATTATTTGGGCTCTTATCCACAATAGCTGAATACTGTTTAAGTGCCTCTTGCTTGTCAGAGCGACCTTTCGTACTTAATGCCAGGTTAGCTTTATATAGCCTTACTGCTTGATCGGCAGGGTGTTCTTTCAACCATTCGTTAAGCTTTGATACTGCTTGATCTACCCTGTTTGTACGAATATATATTTCAGCCAAGCCTATTGCAGTTCGACTGGAAGGGTTTAGTTGATGACTGGAGGAGAAAAGTTGTTCGGCTTTTGAATAGTTGCCCTGCTTTGCATAATAGGTCCCTTGAATGAGGTCCAATGCAGCATCCTGTCCATAGAGTGTATTGTACTTTGCTATAACAGATTTGGCTTGATTAATCTGTTCTCCCTCGAGGAGTAAACGAACTTTTTCCAGATGTAGAGCCTTATTGGTGGGAATGGCAGTTAATCCCTGATCTATAGTAGATAAGGCTTCCCGCATATTGTTGTTAGATGCTTGTATTTTAGCCGTTGCGAAGTAGGCTCTAGGCTCCTTAGGTGCAGCCTTAATCCAGTTTTGAAAATGGATTAAGGCATTTTGACCATTGCCTTTCTTAGCTTCAATATTGCCTGAAATGCTCTGAGCCCGGCTGTATAAGGATGATTCGGGTTTAATCATTGATAGTGTGGCAAGGCCTTGATCTGGCAGGTTTTGATCAATTTGGGTAAGTGCTTTAATTAGAACCAAATTGTCGTTTCCTGAATTCTTTGCTATGGCCTCATCTATGGCTAAATTAGCTGGCTTGGTATCCCCGAGGCGTTTGGTTAGCCTGTAGTAAGCCATCAATGCATAGTCGTTAGAAGGCGCAATTTTAAGTGTGTCAGCGAGGTAGTTTGCGGAGCTTTTTAAGTCACCTTGTGAGTATGCCAGTTTAGAGTAGGTGATCATTATTCCTGTATTTTTTGGGAACCGCTTATCAGCGTTATCTAAAACCCTTTTTGCATCAGAATAGCGTTCAGCGCCGCCATAAATCTCGGCAGCCAATAGATATGATTCAACGTCATCTGGAGCCAGCGATACCAGTTCCTCTACGGTCTTTATTGCTTTGGTAGTATCACCCGCTTTCAGATAGTAGCGGGCCATTGCAGCTCGCGCCCAAGTAAACTCGGCATCTTTTTCTAAAGCTTTCTCCAGGTCATTTAGTCCAGACGAATCGTCCTGACTAAGCTTAAGAATACCCATTTTAGTGAGTGCTTCAGGGTCGCTTGACCCTAGCCCGGCGGCAGTTTCGTAAAGTGAGGTGGCCTCATCTATCTTGCCTTCACGGGCAAATTCAGCACCAAAGCTTTTCAACAGCTTTTTATCAGCATCACTTAAATCGCCCATGGTAGAGAGTATTTCCTGTGCTGACTGCACATAACCAAGTTTGAATTCGGAGTAAGCGAGCATTCGGTGAGCAATATGACCTGGTCGAACAAAGTCTTTGATTGCTAAAAGTCGATCTCTGGCAGATTCCCAGTTTTCAAGGTAGAAGTTTGCCATTCCAGATAGTAGTTTTGCCTGTTTGTTCACTTCACTTAACGTTACGGCTTGATCTGCATGTTCCCTTGCTGCAGTAAAGTCTTTATCTCTAAGACGGAGCGTGGCTTTTAAAATATTTGACGGTAGGTGTTTTGGCGCAATTTTTAATACATGGTCGACATTCTTTTCTGCTACCTCAAACTTTTGCGCAGATATTTGAACTCTGGCCGTGTCGACATAAAGCTGTAATCTATTAGGCTGCAGGCTTAGCGCCTTTTCCATTGAAGATGCCGAATCAGCCAATTGTTTTAGTGCAAGTTGGCTACGAGCAAGCAATAGGAGAGCCTCGGCGTTCTCGGGGTTGTTGGTTGTCAAAGAAGTGGCTATTTCGTTGGTATTGTTAGGTTTGTCAAAAATAAGATAGAGATAACCCTGAGAGATTTTTCCATAAGTAGAATCGGGGGCGGCATTGACCGCGGCCTCAAATTCCTGCTGGGATTTGTCTATATTGCCGAGGTTGATCCAAGAGGCGCCACGATAAAATAGAACTTCTGCTTTTGTATCTGCACTTATAGCTGGGAGGGAGTCTGAGTATTCAATAAGGCGGCTGAAAGCGTATTGGTAATAGAGAGCCTGCACCATTTCACTTAAGACTTCAGACTTCTGCATGCCATATTCTATGGCTTTTTCCAACTCTTTTTCAGCAGGGGCGCCTAATTGATTGTTAACGTAATACTGGCCAAGCAGAAAGCGCGCTTCCGCATTTTTTGGGTTTTGCTGCAAAGCATTTTTTAGTTCAATGGCATATGATTTGATATCGCCAGATGCAGCCAGGGACTTGGCAGACTCCAAGTACTCCACATCAGTCTTTTCCGCCCCACAACCCAGTAAGAAAGTGAATATCCAACAGACGGCCATGGTGCGTGAGCTAGCGATGCCTCTTGATTTTGCGCGTGGCCTTGTGGATCGCTGCAGCTTGGGCTCTTTCATAAAGTACTCCCTTGAAAAGACTCTTCTCAATTTTTCGTTGTAATCGTTATTGTCAATGCTAATGGTCTTATAGTTTTTAGTTGGCTACGTAAATTAATCGCTAGTCATCCAAAATTTCAAGCCTGATAAAGCCGACTTATCTACCATAAAAAGCTTTCAGGCCGATCTATACCTTAACCTTTAAATCCCTGGTGGCAATACAGAACTTGGACATTATCTATAGCAGTATCTCTACTAGATCCGGTTGGCTAAGAAAACCCCGGGGGCTGGCAGTAGCGCCGTAGGCACCTGACTGATATATGCTTACAAAATCCCCGATTTCCGCTCTTGGCAGGTCCATTTTATCAGCTAATGTATCGAGCGGAGTACATAACGGGCCCACGATACTAACATTTTCCCTATCATTACTGTCCATCTTGTTGGCAATTGCAACTGGATAGTTTTTGCGTATTACCTGTCCAAAATTGCCCGAGTTGGACAGATGGTGATGTAGTCCACCATCAGCAATAAGGTAAGTAAGACCTCTTGAAACTTTCTTGTCGTTTATCCGGCAGACATAGAGCCCTGATTCCCCAACCAGGAAACGCCCCAACTCCATCACTACTCGTGTATTTTTAATGTCTTCAGAATATTCCTGAAGGAGCGCCTCGAGATTTTGACCAATAGGCTCCAGGTCCAGGGGAGTTTCGCCAGGGAAATACGGAATACCAAAGCCTCCGCCGATATTCAACTTGTTTAGCTCAACAGATGCTTCACGACGAATTCTTGAAGCAAGCGCAAAAGTCTTGTTATGCGCCTCAATGAGCGCTTCATATTTGAGGTTCTGGGAGCCGGAAAAAATATGTAGTCCTACAAACTCAGCATCAGACTCGGTAATTTGTTGAATGGCTTCAGGAACTCTTTCAGCGTCAATGCCAAATTGCTTTGGACCGCCTCCCATTTTCATTCCTGAGGCTTTTAGTTCGAAATCCGGATTTACCCGAACGGCAAGTCGAGGCTTAATTGCTAAAGTTTGCCCAATTGCCAATGCTCGCTTTAGCTCAGTTTCTGATTCAATATTCAGAGTGATACCTGCAGCGATAGCTGATGCAACTTCACTCTGAAGTTTGCCTGGTCCGGCAAAACTGATTTTCTCTGATGGTATGTTTGTGCCGAGGGCTATCAACATTTCCTTTTGTGAAGCCACGTCTAAGCCGTCAACATGATTGGCAATAAAGCTTACCAAGGATGGCATCGGATTGGCTTTTATTGCGTAGTGTAGGGCAATTTGGCGAGGGATTTGGCTTTTGAATTCTTCTATCTTCCGTTGAATAATACTTCGGTCATAGATATAAAAAGGCGTTTGCCCTGCAATCGCTGCGATTTGTTCGATCGTCTTTCCACCTGCCAGCAAATGATTACCGGAGACTTTGAAATACTTCATTTCCGTATGAGTTATGATTTTCTTCTGCATTTCCTACCACTTATGAACTTCATGTCGGGGGCTTTTTAAGCTTGGACTAGATCCATGGTCTTATTGGCAATAAAGCCTAGTCGGTAAACAAGTCTTTATAGTCCTGGCTCAGCTGCTTGCGATCAATTTTACCGTTGGCATTGTGAGGCATACTATCCCTGATAATAACTTTCTTGGGAATCATGAAATTGGGCAATTGCTTTTGACAGTGCTTTAAAATCAGTGTTGCTATTTCTTCGGCATTTTCATCTTTGATCGTTGTAATTACAGCAATGGCCTGGCCAAAATCACTGTGACTTAGGCCTATTGCGGCTGCCTCTGTAACAAAACCTGAATCGTAGACAGCTTCTTCGACTTCAGTCGGGCTAACTCTATAGCCGGAGGTTTTGATCATGTCATCCATACGACCGATAAAATAGAGAAAACCTTCCTGGTCTCGGTAAACTGTATCTCCCGACCACACTGATAGTTGGGGGGTCGTAATTTCTGTGGGCAGGCCTGGAGTATATTTAAATCTTTCCGCGGTCTTATCAGGCGCATTCCAATATCCCATGCTGACTAGTGGTCCACAATGAACAAGTTCACCAGGCTCATTTGGAGCACACTCTTCGCCGTTCGGGCGGACGACCTTGATTTCTGCGTTGGGAATGGCCTTCCCCATGGACGTTGGCCGGGACTTTGCCTGCTCCGGTGGTAGATAGGTGCTTCTGAAGGCCTCTGTGAGGCCGTACATCAAATAAGGACAGGCATTGCTGAAAATGGATTCCAGTTTGCGTAATGTGGCTTCAGGCATAGCGCCACCACTGTTGGTGAAATACCTGAGACTTGTTCCTTCTGATGATTGCCATTCCAATTTGGTCAGTTGTGACCATAGCGGTGGGACTGCTGCCAAGCCTGTAATTTGATGTGTTTCAATAGCTTTGCGAATGTCGTTCGGAAGAAGGTAATCCAGTAGGTGACAGCTGGCACCAACACGAAAGGCCGTTGTCAGCTGGCTTAGGCCATAATCAAAGCTGAAGGGAAGCACGGCTAGTATTCTGTCTTGCTCGGTATTTTCGAGATACTCGGATACACTCTCTGCTCCGACAACCATATTCCGATGTGACAGAACCACTCCCTTAGGATTGCCTGTACTTCCAGATGTGTACATTATCGCAGCCATCGCTGAGTCTGTGGCTGGTTCGCGCCTAAACGTATCTATCTGATCTTTAACTACTTCTTGCCAATGAAGTACCCGAACATGTCCTATGGCGGATAGAGGCGGCTGATCGACACATATTATCGTGTGGAGATCTGGACAGTGAGCAAGGTTTTCCTGCAACAATTTTAGACGGGGAGTGTGAGTGATTAATATACGGACGTTACAATCATTCAAAATATAGGTGGCTTGCTGGGCTTTGAGCAGAGGGTTTATCGGAACAAAAACTCCTCCAGCAGCAGCTACGCCAAAAAAACTCATGACGGTTTCAGGTAACTTAGGTAAAAAGATACCAACCCTGTCCCCTACATTTAGGTCCAGATCAACCATCGCTTTTCCGGTAGCGCTCGTCTTTTTAGCTAACTCCCGGTAGTTCAGAGTTTGCTTATTATCGCTAATGGCAGGGTTATCTGGTTTTAAGTCTGCGCTATCAAATAGAAAACTGTGGATAAAAGTAGTCATCAAGGCATCCAGCACTGGTGATTATTAACATTGCCCCCAGGATATGTAGCGATGAACACGGGGTTAGAATGCTACCAAGTTAGAAAATATTAGTTGTCGTTTTATGCGTTCGATTCATAGTTAGAGATTATAAACTTTGAAAATCTTGTACAACAGACAGGAATACTGAACTGTGCCCGTTAAATCACTATTTTTAAAGTTTATTTGCAAACTAAAGACGAATTAGATGTCCTTTCCTATGACAGGTATGCTTACCATAAAGCAAACATAACCATATTTTTGTAAATAGTTTCGTGAAATTAGGAAATTACTGCGCTTATGTTGATCAAAATTCAGGCACTTTTGTTGGCGTTATTAGGGGCGATTCTAACTTTAGGTGCCGAAGCGACTTCGCTTCCAGATACTATCGAGAAGATTAAGCCGGCTATTGTTGGCGTCGGTCGATATAACGAATTGGCCAATCCCAGAGCTCGAGTAACGGGAACGGGGTTTGCAGTTTCTGATGGCTCTATGGTCGTCACCAACTACCACGTGATTGAACCTATTATCAGTGATACCAAAGATGTTCCGGTGATTTTTATAGGCACAGGTAAAGACCCCGAACTACGAAAGGTAGAAATGATCGCCAAAGACGAACTATATGACTTGGCGCTGCTAAAAGTCCCCGGATCGCCGCTTCCGGCAATGACATTACTTAATAGTGAAGCAAGGGAAGGGTCCTCTGTTGCGTTTACGGGTTATCCTATAGGTTCCATCCTTGGATTATATCCAGTTACACATCGAGGGATAATCAGTGCTATTACTCCAATCGTGATTCCAGCAAGTACTGCTAGGAGCTTGAATGCCAAACTCCTACGTCGTCTTCGTGAGCCGTTTAATGTATATCAACTGGATGCCACTGCTTACCCAGGGAATAGTGGTAGTCCAATGTTTGATCCTGATACAGGGGTAGTTTTGGGCATCATCAATAAGGTTTTCATTAAAGAAAGCAAGGAGGCAGTTCTGGAAAAACCCAGTGGCATAACATATGCCATACCAGTGGTTTATCTTGAGGAGATGCTCGCGGAATTAACACGGTAGTGTCATTGATCTGTGGGGAAACTTTAAATACAGGCTCTTAATAGATCGACATACTTTTGGGGCTTAGAATAGAGAGCACATTAATGGCCTCCAGGTTGGCGTAGTCCAGTGCATTGTTTATGTCAACCAGTGTAACCCTGAGAAAAGACAATTCCGCTTCAGTGACTAACTCCGCCGGATCTGCAGGTGGCAATTCACTAAGCGTGCTGGCTATTTTTTCCGCTAAAGCCAATAATGTTGCCTCCTTCACAAACTGGCTTTGTTCAGGATGTTTTATATTACCTACGACATCATAGATTTCCGCCGGGAAACGCCAAAGTTTCATGAACTCCATCGTCAATTCGGCGTAAGTAAATCCCAACAGCGCTTTCTGCTTTTCAACACGCTGCGATGAAGTGTCTGTATTTGCAATTTGGTGAGCAATTTCGGGTAACTCTAATACGCAAATCAGCTCACCAACATTATGGAGCAGGCCGGTAACGAACAGTCGTTCCGTACTTTGACCAACCACAGAAAGTCCTAGATGCTTAGCGATCAAAGCACAATCCACGCTTTGCCGCCAAAATGATTCCAAATCAATGACATCAACCGGAATTTTATTGAAGGTTTCGAGGGTGCTGTTGGCCAGAGCCAAACTATATATAGCATCCGATCCGATGATATTTATCGCACGGGGAATCGTATCTATCTTGGAAGCAAAACTGTAAAAAGCACTATTGGCCAGCTTTAATAGCTTTGAAGTCAATACTGGATCGAGAGAAACAACTTCTGCAATATCTGCTATTGAGGCTGTATCGTCGTTCAGCAGACTATGCAGCCGCATCGCAACTTCCGGAAGTGTAAGTAAATTATCCGATCGCTCGAGCAGGTCTTCAATATTCATAGGCATATTTATAGGTAGGTCACTATGTAACTATAGCTGACAATCTGGTGTGTGCTACTAGGTTAACTGCCGTGCTAATAGCTCCTGAAATTCTAATTTTGCCATAAAAAAACCCTCTGGATTTGAGGGCTTTGATCACTGTTTCCGTATTGAGAATGCGGGAAACGAGCCTTTTACTGGGTACTGGTGAGGTTATATTTGTCGGTCAGGCTATATAGGGTTGGGCGAGTGACGCCAAGCAAGCGTGCGGCTTTAGACATGTTAAACTCACTCGATTCCAGTGCTTGTTTTATAGCGGCTTTTTCTGCATCTTCGCGGACCTGTCTTAGGTTGAAGACCTCTTTGCTTCCACCTTCAACATGTTGTAGTTCCAAATCCTCTGCTGTGACTCTTTTACCTTCACACATAATGGTGGCACGTTTGATTTTATTGATCATTTCCCTGACATTGCCAGGCCATGCGTAATTCTGGATAGCATTTATGGCATCCTCAGTAAAGCAAAGTGTTCCCTTGTCATGCTGTTTGGAAAAAGACTTGAGCAGTGCTTGTCCTATAACCAGAGCATCTCCTTGGCGGTTACGTAGTGGGGGAACATCGATAGTGATTTCGCTAATTCGATAGTAAAGATCCTCTCGGAAATTGCCCAGGGATATCAGGTTGCGGACGTCCTGGTGGGTGGCACAAACCACACGGACGTCTACCGGAATTTCTTTCATTCCCCCGACACGTTCTACCACTCGCTCCTGTAAAAAACGCAACATTTTGGCTTGAAGCGGCATGGGCATATCACCAATCTCATCAAGAAATAGGGTGCCGCCGTTGGCCGATTCAATTTTGCCTTTCTTCATCTGAGTGGCGCCGGTAAATGCGCCTTTTTCATAACCAAACAGCTCGCTCTCTAAAAGGTTTTCCGGAATGGCGGCACAGTTTATTGCGGCAAAATTGTGGTCCCGGCGAGGGCTAAGATCATGAACAGCCCTTGCTAACACTTCCTTACCGGTGCCCGTCTCACCCAGAATAAGAGTGGTAACGTCCGCTGGTGCAATTTTTTCAATCGTGCGGCAGACTTCAAGCATGGGAGGGCTGGCAGCAATGACGCCTTTCAGGCGCGAGGTAGACTTGGTTTCTGAAAGTTCCCGGTTTTCCATTTCCAGCTCATAAAGCCGGAATGCGCGATTAACAACAAACGAAAGTATGTCGGCGTCCAACGGCTTTTGGTAGAAGTCGCAAGCGCCCAATCCTATCGCTTTAACTGCATTCTCCCGTTCTTCCCGTCCGGTAACGACAATGATTTTAGTCATCGGAGAAAGCGTTAAAATTTCCTGCAGAATGGCAAATCCTTCAGTTGACCCACCTGGATCAGGTGGCAGTCCGAGATCTAGGGTTACTACCTGGGGTTCGACACGCCGTAATTGCGAGAGGGCAGATTCCTTATCATCTGCAATAAAAACTTCCGTGTCTTCAAAACACCAGCGCATCTGGCTTTGTAATCCAGGATCGTCTTCAACGATGAGTAAACGTTTAATCACAATAACTGTTGCCTTGTTTTAGAATTGTTAAATGGTTTTTTTGGTGCAAGGGAGACTGGTGCCACTAAACAACCACCTATATCCCTAATTATCAATTTCACGCTTTTAGCCGTAGGCAACTCCAGTGTAGTTGGAGTAGGCCGAGGAGCTACTAACCAGTGGGATTTTAATTGTGAAGCATGTGCCTACGCCAAGCTCACTGGTGACATCGATTGACCCGCCAAGCTTTCGAATATATTCACGGCTTTGATAGACGCCAATACCCATCCCGGTGAGACCCTTCGTGCTGGAAAATGGTCTGAATAGTTCTTCTTTAATAAATTCATCAGTCATTCCGCTGCCGGTGTCGTGAATAAAAACAACTGCCCAGCCGGTGCTCTTTTTGAGTGATATTGTGACTTCACCAGCTTTGTCGGTAGCATCCTGAGCATTCTGGATAAGATGCACAAAGACGCTCCTAAGTTTTTCTTTGTCGGCCGATATTACGAGTTGACCTTCATCGCCAGTGAACTTCGGTATGGGATCTCGTTTTGATTCTTGAACGATAATGTCCTTGAGCTGCTCAACAATGTCAACCTGTGAGATGTCATCCCGGGATACCGGGTTACGGATTTGCTGTAGTAAATGATTCATCTTCTTTAGAGCATGTTCGGTTGTATGAATCATATCATCAACAAATACGGGATTTTTCTTATGCTTGCCGGCGTTGTTAACCAGTAATGATAGCTGTGCAATGATGGTTTTTAGATCGTGCACCATAAATGCTGAAGTCCGGTTGACCGCTTCAAACTGTTTGGATTCGGATAATCTTGTCTGTGTATGCAGTAAAGCAATATAACTTGCACATTGGCGAGCCACTATCTTAAGAAGGTCATAGTTTTCCCAGTTTAACTCTATCTTGGCGGACGGTTCAGAGATTAGAACAAATCCTATGAGGGCATTGCCAATGAATAAGGGTACCAGAAGCCATGGCTTGTGGACTGACCAGAGACAATCAGGTATTTCCATAAGATGATAGCGGGTGGGGTCTATCTGATATTCTTTAAGGTTGATAATCCAGTCACTTTGGCGCATGAACTCAAGCAGTTCAGAATTACTGTCAATCTTGTCGAATTTTATTTCAGGGATATTCCAGAAGGTTGAGGCAGAAAAGTTATTGTCCTCATTCTTTAACCAAAGCGCCCCGGCCTGACTCTCCACCGGTTTAGCAAGTAACTGAATGACGCGATTTTCCAGATCATCGTTTGCCTCAAGCGATGTCACTAAGCCGGTAGCGTTGAGCCACTCTTCCCGGTAGTCATACTTGTAGTTGAAAAAGTGCTGACTGATAAAAACCATCAGTCGTGCCCTTAATTTTGCTGACCCGCCAAGTAAAATAAGAACGATGGTGGCGCTAAAGAAAAATATGATCAGGAGCGCTTCTGACCAGTCCCCGCCGGCAGCATTTATATAGTAGCCGCCAGCGGCCATGATCAGCAGATATAGACCGGCAAATACCAAAGCACTGGTATGAAATACAAATTGTCGGGATATTTGTACTTCTATGGGCTGTTTGCGGGTATTCACCATGGTCAACGCGACCAAAGGCGCGCAAACGGTATTTATGGCTCCACGTGCATCCCAGAAAGACTGTGATATCTGGTTGAACAGCAGTGCGTCCGAATACAGGAAAAAGTCATAGATAAATAGAGTGCCTATGCCTAAACAGAGATATCGTGTGTTTTGACGTTTATAGCCGGTAACATTGCGCCACACCTGTTCAAGAAGTACGAGTCCGCCGAGTGAAACGGTAATCTGGCCAATTAACAGGGCTTGACCTGTCAATACTGCCGGGCCGCCAATGCCTCTGGCGATGCCAGCTATCAGCATACCGAATAGAATTCCGCTGATGATTAGACCCAGCCAGTACTGAGTGGGGCCTGAACTGTCCTTACGGTGGAATTTAACCCCTAGTAAAACCAGCAGTACCGATATCCATGCCCCGTTACGCAGGACTTCGAGGGTATAGCGAACAATAAACGGGGGAGTGTCAAAGGCCTGCTGACTGGCGATGCTGGTTAGCCATAGAGAAGTCAGCAGGCAGGCACCCAGTAAGGCCCTATCAGTTAACCGGCGCAGATAACCCTGGGCTAGCAGCCCCATGATTAACAGATAGACAAGTGCGCCAGTCGCATGACTGATGCCACCGAAGGTAATGTTCATAAAGCAGAGGCTTGCATCATGTTGTTTAGCCGGACAGTATGCCAGACTAAAGATTACAAAGTTTCATCAAGTATGCTGAAGGAGATAAAAGCTGTAAATAGAGTTGTCCCAATTATCAAGGGAATTGAGGGGTTTAGCAGCATAAACGTGCCTGAAACAAGCCAGATATTTTTAACGGTTTTCTTCTTGGCTTTATAAGGATGTGTCAGGCGACGCAGTGTGGGATGCCGTCTGTCTGCTTCTTTTTGCTCTTTTGCAAGGTAAAGGCTTTTCAGAAGCCGATCCAGTACATCGAAAGAATCCATCCTATCCACCTTTTGCTGTTGGTAGGCTCATTGCTAAGTCTAGTACAGAGACTAGGAGTGTAAATGGGTTTGAATATGATTTGATCAATTATCTATTTTGGGGCTTTTCCTGCTCTTTATGACTTCATTGAGCGGTAGTATCTGAATATTTCATTTAGAGAATATTGCGGGTTGAAATTATAGGTTTTATTGAAGAGTGAACCGTCGATGATCACCGGGTACTTAAAGTAATTTATTAAATAGGTTGGAAACGTCTTAAGCCTTAAGGCGCTACTCAAAAGTCTGGGGATAGCTGGAGGGATTGAAGGCAAGGGGATTTTACGGCATGAGGATGCGGACAATGCATCCTGGTAAGCTACCCAGTCATCATTCGCTACATTATAGATTCCGCCCGGGAAGGTCTTAACTGCCATGGTGATTGCATCTGCCATATCATCTATATGAATAAACTGCATCATCGGCGAAAAGCCGGCCAGTACAGGCGAATACTGATTTGAAAGTAGATTGGAAATTGTATTTTTTACTCCGGGGCCAACAATATTACAGGGACGTAAAACAGTGATATTCAACTCCGGATATCGCCAAAGATAAATATTGGCCAGATTCTCCAATTCCACGGAATCGACCAGGTCCATAGTCAGTTCTGCTGCCTTTAGAGGAGCGTTCTCATCCAATAACGCCGGGTTGTAGGCATTTGCCCCATATACATGATAGGTAGAGAGAATGACAACCTTGTTAATTCCGTACTTATGGCAGAGATCCAGAAGCCTGTGAGTCCCTATGACGTTCGAGTTGTAGCGCCTCATGCGGTTTTCCTCACTCGACATCATTCTACCAAGGTGAATCACTGCCTTAATATCATGACGCCGGAAAAGGTCTTCAAACCCACGCTTGTTTAGATCTATACGAAAGCTGGATATTTCATCGCTAAGATAGACTTGCTCGCGGAAATCTACCGCTATTATTCTGTATTTATTGCGTAGCCGCTTGATAACCTGTTGTGCCAGGGCGCCTGCGGCCCCAGTTATCATCAGAGTAGGTTTGTTTTCCCGTGTTTTCGCTGCTGTTGGCATCAGAATAACCTTTCCCTTTCCTGCAATCCCTTATCAATTAATTTACTGATGGCAGATTTCACACTATCAACTCGTTTTGTGACCTCATCTTCAGTGCAATCTTTATTGCTAAAGGTCATTGGCTTTCCAAAATTTAAGATGACCTTGGCAGGGAAAATGAAGGGCAGGGCTACAGGAACATAAGGAATGCCAAGCATCCGAGCCAAGGGGGCGACGTTGGCGATTGCCGGTATTGTTTCTTCACATCCCACCACCCCGACCGGAATAATCGGTGCATCGTGAGCCATTGATAAATGCATAAAGCCATTGCCGAAGCGTTTAAGTTGGTAGCGGTCACGATACAGTTTTCCTGAGCCCCTAATACCTTCTGGAAAAACAATAATGGCCTCACTACGGGCTAACATTTTGGCGCAGTTTACCGGGTCACCCAGAACACCCCCCATCTGATTTAGCAGGTTTCCGAGATAGGGAACGGTGGGAAAGAAGCGTTCTATCATAGCCCGGGGAATGCGCGGTGCCGTTTTCCGGGTGGCCAGAGCGTAGGCAATCAAGGTGCCGTCTATTGGCAGCTGGCCGCTGTGATTCGCAACTAATAATACAGGTCCATCGGCAGGAACATTCTCTATACCGTGTACTTCGACCCGAAAATATTTTTCAAAGATAGGGCGAAACAGGGAAACAGCAATTTTGTTGGCATCAACATTGAAACCCCAAGGATCGTAACCCAGGGAGCCTACAGGTTTTTCAATAGAGCTTAGTTGTTCATCCAATGATTGAGGGACTATGGCCTTCTTGAGGAGGGTGCGTACCTTCATTATCTGTTGTCCTGTCCTTACCGCTTCTGGATAGATCCTTGGCCGGTTAGTGGCGAAAACGGCCATAAGTCCTCGATTATACTGACGAAATCCTGTGATAGAAAAGAGACAAAAGGCAAGTACTTAATATTTATGAGCTAAATAAAAAAACCCGGAACCTAGGGGAGGTACCGGGTTAGAGGTGTGAGTAGTATCCATGAAAGACTTCCTACATGGCTGGTAGGGTTGCCCTCACCAGTCATTTTTAAGTATTGACTCTTTACAGCTATTTACAAATAAAAATGGTCGTTTTTTAATCATATTTTATTCTAATAAGAATGCACTAAGTGCCAGGATGAATAAGTGGTTTTTCTTCCCCGGAGCTACAGAGCTGGGGATGACGCCGGTGAATTCTACTCTTGTTGATCTGATGACAAAGGGCTGTCATCCAGATAGTAGCCGTCTTCTTCGGCGGATAATTTAGCGCTTCCCCTCCAAGGCAGCAGACGGTATCTGGTGTTGCTATGAGAAAAATCCACAAAGGGATATTTGATAATGTCGAAGTAGGGGGAGTAGTCAAAGTCACTGGGTGTGCATAACCTGGGATTGCGTCTAAAAAGTTGGATTCCGGATTCTGTGGTTTTTTTGACCAACGGTAGTATCGGGTATTGTATTGAGCCGAAAGCCTCGGCAATCATGGTTGAACACACAGTCTCTGTTTGTTTTCCTGCATGTGTTCTGAAAAGAGAAGACCTCCATCGCCTTGGAAGTATAGACCAGGGCAAAAGAAATCTAAGCAGATCCAAAATCTGACGAACATTATAATTTGAGCCTAATTGCCTAACAGCATTGTTTAAAACGCTTTGAGAGTCCTGGTAGGTAATTTCTCGAGGTCTGCAAATTCTTACGTGGTCTCTGTCATACACAGATAAGGGTCTTACCACTGTTCCGTATCCAAGTTCACTTTCTATAATAAGCTGTGTGTTGGGCTGTCCATCATAAAACTCCTGAACACGTTTTCTGGTAAAGGGGCTCTCAATTTCGTGGATTCTGCCTATATAAAGAACTGCATGTGACCAGCGGCTTTGCGTCACCAGCTTAATTACTTCGCTGGTACGCGAACGCCCTTCTACCAGAATGACATCGCAGGGGCGAATTTCATGACGAAGACGATCAAAATTGCTAAGCGGCACTTCTCCTGGTGACTTTTCATAGGTCAGCCACTTAGTCATGTTACTTACAAATTTGGCTTTGGTTTTACCTATCATTTATAACAAGCCAGATTGTCCCTGAGTTCTGAGTCAGAATTCTATTGATGTTAGTTAATTGTGGTCTATAAAAAGAGGTTCGACCAATTTGTGTTGAGCTTTGCGCGTTAGGTCGCCAAAATACTTGGCAACCAAGTTTAATCTTAACCTCGATTGCAACTTCTTTTAGATATCTTAAAGCTGCTGCTATCCTGTCAAAAAAACCAGCTCCAATTGAGAGAAATCAATGACTGACGACAACCAATCCTCTAAGCAGGTATCTCAGAAAATAAAACAGTCAGCCCGGCAGATATGGCTGGCTGGGCTAGGTGCTTATAACAAAGCAGAAGAAGATGCTGGGAAGGTGTTCGACAAGCTCGTTCAGGAAGGTGAAGAGCTGGAAAAGAAAACCCGTGGCGTATTTGAAAAGCAATTTCGGGCTGTAGAAGGTCGGGTCGAAGAGGTTAAAGACAAAGCCAACACTACCTGGGACAAGTTGGAAACCGTATTCGACCAGCGTGTTTCCAGAGCCTTGCACAGACTGGGCGTACCAACCTACAGTGAGTTCCAGGAACTGAAGAAAGAAGTTGAAGAGCTGAAGAAGGCTCTGGAGCCCCAAACAAAACCCAAAAAACGGACTCGATTGAAAAAGGACTAACCGGCAACAGCAGTTGGAAAACCCTAGGCCAGGTATTCCATGCTCATTGCCAGCAGGTCATTGCGCTCTTCCTCTCTGAGGAAGGGGGCAACTAGTGACATTACCTGATGAATCCCCCTCGCCAGATTAATTTTTTGTTCTCCCGTGCCATGCCTGATGATGTCAAAGCTGGGCCAGTAAGTCGTAGTCAAAACAATGTTCTGGCATAAGGAATTAAGTTCATCATCAGAAGCATCCAATATACCTTGCTGGCGCAGGCTCAGGCAGATCATCGCTGACGCCTCAGTTTTCTTTTGTAATATCTTTTTAAATTTTGACCTGATCTTGTCATAGCGCTGAAGAATATTAACCAGATCTTTGTAGAGAAACTGAAACTTGGAAATACATTCGAATATCAAATGCAGGAAAAGCCAGTGGTCTTCCAAGCTGATTTCAACATCAGGAACGTCAAGCAGTTCCATCATCTGGCTTTCATATCTGCTGTATAGTTCCACCAGTATTTCGGTTTTGTTTTTGTAGTGGTAGTACAGATTGCCTGGGCTAATATCCAGTTCATCAGCTATTTGTAGGGTTGTGACGTTAGGTTCTCCATACCGGTTAAACAGTTCCAAACTGACGTGAATAATCCGTTCCTTTGTTTTCATTGCCTGATATTTCCACTGGGTTTGAAGCTGAACTGTTAACTGGATAAATGGAAAAACTATCTTGGATAGCCTTTAGCCATCAAATGTCAAAATCGGCCCAGATAGGCGCGTGATCCGAAGGTTTTTCCATCCCTCTGATATCGTAACCAATTCCCGCAGCCGTACAAACAGCATTTAGCGGCTGTGTAGCAAGAATTAAGTCAATTCTGAGACCTCGTTTGGGATTATCGTCAAAACCCTTACTTCTGTAGTCGAACCAACTGAAATGACTGGCGTCGTCGGGAAAGTGTTTACGATAGGTGTCTTCCAGGCCCCAGGCCATGACCTGTTCCAGCCATTCACGCTCTTCTGGTAAAAAACTGCACTTACCTGAACGTAGCCAACGTTTCCTATTCTCCTCACCTATCCCGATGTCGATATCCTGGTGGGAAATGTTTAAATCACCCATCACAATTAGGGAATTAGACGGTGAATGTTTTTTTAGAAAGCCCAAGGTGTCAGCGTAGAATTGTGCTTTATTGGGGAATTTTTCGGGATGACTGCGGTTTTCCCCTTGGGGGAAGTAGCCATTGCAAATCGTCAGAGTTCTTCCGTTGACCGAAAACTCACCGGTAATCCAGCGCTTTTGGGATTTCTTGGTGTCTGTTGCGAAACCCTTAGTAATACCATTTGCAGGTAGTTTACTGAGTAGTGCTACACCATAGTGACCTTTCTGGCCGTGATAGTGCACATGATATCCCAACTGCTGGACTGCGTCCTCGGGGAATAGGGCATCTTCGACTTTGGTTTCCTGGAGTCCAATAATATCCGGCTGGTAGTCGGAAATAAGTTGTTCCAACTGGTGAAGGCGAGCCCGAATTCCGTTGACGTTGAATGATACGACTTTCATAGAACCCCTATTATGCTGGGTAGAGTGGTTTGATTGCATGTATTGCAGTGCGCTGCTTCATTCTGGGCCAAGAAAACCACAAACAGTTGGCTGACTCAACCAATGAATGTCCCCTAATGAGGAAATTGAGTGGGAATAGGGTTAAAACTCGCATTGTTCTGACAATAATTCATCCATCCAAACGTGGATAGCCTGTTGGGATTGATGGGGCCAGATAGAAATGCACGATACTGCTGTCTGAAAACTTCCGGAAAAAACTACTCTCCTCATTGATTAGTGAGTAGTAAATCTCAGGAGATTGTTCGCGTCCACTTTGTGGCTTTTTGTTCAACACTTTGATTTTGTCGTAGTCTTCCCGAATCTTGGAAAACCTGGCCCGTAGTTCGCAGCAAACTATTTGTTCCGGTTCAACATTATTGAAATCAGCGACCTTTTTTATTTTCGGAGCCAGTTCATCTCGCTTCACGTTCTCCATACTGTGGAGATGAGTGAGCCTGCGACGATCCATCATCATGGCTGAATAGCTTTGATCATCAATTTGCGCTTTCATCCGGAATTGTTCCCAGAAGTAGTTGTCAGTGAGGTATCGAAATGCGCGAATGTCGCTAAGGCACTGATCGATATACTGATATACCGGAGGTTGTAACATGACTTCTTCTATCGCCTGGCGCAATATCCAGTCAAATCCAATAGAGGTTTTGTGCCCATAAACCTTGCGATACATTTGATGGCGGGAGTAAACAAAGTCTTCCAGAGCGCCAAGTCCTTTGGGGGTAATAGCCAGTCCCATCCAATCTGCTTCAGAGTCCCAGCCGATATGCAGGTTTTTCAACAGGTGGTCCAGGTTGAAGCCGCCAATGGTGACGGAAGAGTGAAATCCATCCCGAAGCATGTAATCAGCTCTATCAGCATCAATTTCACCGGACACAATCAATTTCAGTACATTGCGAAGGTGTTGGGCGGCATTGCTTGGTATTTCGAGATGGCCAGTGATTAAGGGCCATAGCTGAGTGCTGTGTTCTTGGAATAGCAAACTTAGATTGACGTCTGTAGTTTCCATTAACGCCAAAACATCATGGGCATTAATTTCTGCCTGGCAGGTTATATCGTCAGTTAAAATTTCAAAGGCACAGCGTACTGAAAAATGTTCATGTTCGAGTTCTGCCGGCAGGTCGTTATAGATGCCGGAGGGATCAACACCTGCCCACAACTCTGCAAATCGCCCGGGCCTATTTAGAAGGTCAGAAATTGTTTCCACTTGTGAAAACTGGTGGGAAAAACTACTGTGTCCGCAGTCGTGTAGCAAACAGGCTAGGCGAACCAACTTATTGAAATAGTTGATGCTGGACAATTGTTCCGGATTTAAGGTGCCTTCTTCACGTCGGTAACGGCGCAGACAGGACTCTATCAAGCCACGATACATGCGATGACCGACATGCATGGTGCCTATGCTATGTAGAAAGCGCGAGTGTGTGGCGCCTGGAAATACATAGGATAGGATGTCGTTTTGGCAGATATACCTGAGGCGCTGAAATAAAGGGTGATCCAAAATGGCCACCTCATGTTTGAACAATGAGATGCCGCCATGAACAGGATCCATAATCAAGCGATCCCGAACACCTAATAAGTCGTAGAGAGTATTATCCATATGTGTAATTGCACTTGAGTAGTAAAAATGCGTATAAACTGTCGCTTAGGCAGTTAGTATGATAATTCTAATTTTTGTCATTATGTTGCATTTGTACGTTGCAGGTCGAACGATTGTCCGCTAAAACCATTCTATGGTCTGACGAATGTAGTGAGTAGTTTCAGCAGTGCAACTTTTAGAACTTATCCTAGCGAAACAAAAACAAGCAGGAAATTTCGGCGAATACTATGGCCGACCTTGAGGAAACGCTCGTCATAATTGATGCTGATAAGAAATCGGCAGGTCACATAAAAGAGCATCTAGACTCTCAGGGGTACTATGTCGAAATTTATTCCTCGCTCCAAGAATTTTTGCCCAATTTAGATCGCCTCCAACCTGATCTCGTCATCGGGTCTTTCCCTATAGAAGAATTGTCTGTTATTCATGAGGCGTTACAGACACTGCCTCATCGTCCGCCATTTGTGGTAATCAGTGATGATGTTGTCTCCGAGAGTATCATTACCGCCCTGCGAATGGGTGCTGCGGGTTTTGTGGATAAGACCATGATCAATACGGCTGACCTTGATTCGACGGTCGGACGTTTATTAGGTCAAGTAAGGCTGGCTCGGGAGAATCAGCAATACCGGTCCGAGCTTGAGCAGGCGAATAAGAGTCTGCGCGCAGGATTGGAAGAGCTACAGGCAGATCATAAAGCCGGCCGCCAGATTCAAATGAAAATGCTTCCCGAGCGTAAGCTTGAGTTTGGGAATATCCGCTTCGATCATTGCATCAAACCCTCACTTTATCTTAGCGGTGATTTTTTTGACTACTTCCCAGTCAGCAAGACCCAGGTGGTCTTCTATTTTGCTGACGTTTCCGGCCATGGGGCGTCTTCAGCTTTTGTGACGGTATTGCTGAAAAACCTGACTAATCGCCTGCAGCGTAACCTCCGTCGCCATTCCAGTGATGATGTACTTTACCCCGATCGATTCCTATCCAGGGTTAATTCCGAACTCATGGAAACTGACCTAGGTAAGCACCTCACAATGTTCGCCGGTATTATTGACACGGAATCCCGGATATTGACCTACTCTATAGGGGCTCACTTTCCGATGCCGGTGATTTCCGTGAATGGGCATTCTAGGTATTTGGAAGGTAAAGGGCCCCCTGTCGGATTGTTCGAAGAGCCCAAGTATCCACTCTATGAAGAGCCTTTAGCTCCTGGATTTTCTTTAGTTGTGTGTTCCGACGGGTTGTTGGAAATGATAAATGCCAAATCGTTAGCAGAAAAAGAAGCCTACCTTCTTGAAACCGTACAGTCCGCGAGTCACACTATAGAAAGTTTAGAAGAGGCGTTTGGATTAGGCTGGGTTACTGAGCTGCCTGACGATATCGCTATAGTATCCATACTGGAATCAACGGTGTAATTGATGTCCGGGTATAAAATACTCCAGGCCGAGAAGCAGGGTATTTACGTACTAAAGTTCATCGGCGAAATCCGATTGTATCTTTGCTCAACGCTAGATCGACTCATCGACATGATGAAGGGTGATTCTAACTTCCTGACAGTGGTTATCGACCTTACTGAGACATCAGTGGTGGATAGCACCACACTTGGGTTGCTGGCAAAAATCGGCATATTTGCGCGAAAAAACAACAAACTGCTGCCAACTATTATTTCTACTAATCCCGATATCACCCGTCTCATCCACTCTATGGGCTTCGATGAACTGTTTATTATTGTTGAGAAAGCCGCAACTGAAATTAAGCATCTTGATGAAATTCCTATCCTGGTAGCTTCGGAGCAAGAAGTCAGGGAAAAGGTCTTGGCAGCGCATAGAGTGTTAATGGACCTTAATTCCAATAATAGAGCAGCATTTAAAGACCTTGTTAAGGCCCTTGAAGAAGAGCAGACACAGGCTTCCCCCTAGTATGGAAATACCACAGCAGTGGTGTTATTCACTCCAAGTTATTATCGTATTGTCACATCAGCAGGGTAAAAGTTTTAAAATCAGCGTGTTGGCGGAATATGCTCCGTTACGCACCTGCCTTCTTTATGGATGCTTCATAACTTAAGAGACTGGTTTGGATGAAAATATGTGTATTAGGTGGGGGGAGTTTTGGTACAGCTATTGCCAATATTGCTGCCACAAATGGATTTGAAACCACATTATGGATGCGGGATCAGCAGCGCGCTGACGAAATTAATGCGGTACATGTAAATAGGAAGTACCTGCCGGATGCTGTATTAAGTGAGGCATTAAGAGCAACAACAAATCTGGAGGCTGCTGTTATACAGGCAGATTTGGTGTTTGTATCCGTTCCCAGCAAGTCTTTTCGACAGGTGGTTCAAGAAGCCAAGATCTATTCTAATAAATCACAATACTGGATAAGCACTACAAAAGGTATTGAAGAAGCTGGCTTTTCACTGATGAGTGATATTTTGACAAGCGAATTGCCAGCTAATAGTGTCGGTGTTCTTAGTGGTCCAAACCTTGCCAAGGAGGTAGCACTGGGCTGTCTGACGGCGACAGTCATTGCCAGTACCAGCGATGAGTTGAGAACAAGGGTTCAGGAAGCACTTAGTAATGCTGCCTTCCGAGTGTATGCCAACACTGATATGTACGGGGTAGAGTTGGGGGGAGCGCTAAAAAATATTTATGCCATCATATCGGGCATGGCGGCAGCAAGATCCTTGGGTGAAAACACTAAAGCCATGCTGATTACCCGAAGTCTCGCGGAAATGAGTCGCTTTGCTGTCGAAATGGGGGCTAACCCTATGACTTTCCTCGGCATGGCAGGTGTAGGGGATCTAATCGTTACGTGTACATCATCGTTAAGCAGAAACTTTCGTGTTGGCTTTGCACTGGGAAATGGAGAGTCTCTTGAAGAAACGGTAAATAATTTGGGGGAAGTGGCTGAAGGTGTGAATACCACAAGAATCATCTATCTTAAATCTGAGGAGATGGGGGTGGACATGCCGTTGGTGAAGGGGCTATACAAGATTATTTATGATGATATTCCACTTGATAAAGTTATTACTCAACTAATGCTGCGTGACCAAAATAGCGACGTTGAATTTATTCTTCCAAGGAATGATTAATGGTTTCGCAGTTCGGTGTATCTCTTATGGCTTTGATAGGATTTTATTTGCCCGTATCAAGTAAGACATGGATGATCGTCAATAATATGGAGTAAGAAATGGGGCATTTTTTTATCATGCGTCACGGTGAGGCGGAGGCGCATGCTGCTTCCGACGCGGAAAGACAGCTGACTGCATATGGAGCGGCCTACAGTAAGCAGATTGCCCAGCAACTTGGAGACTATATCTCCAAGCTTGAGATAGAGTCTGTGACTTTATTACACAGCCCTTTCACTCGAGCAAGGCAGACAGCGCAAGAGCTTCGAGCCACTATACCTGCTGTTACAGCTATGAAGTGCTTTGACTTCGCCACACCAGATGATGAGCCTGAAATCTGTTTTAAAGAACTTGAGCCATTCGCCGATGCCCCGTTTATATTGGTAAGTCACATGCCCCTGGTTGCTGCCTTGAGTTCCCTGATTGTTCAGGGTAATAAATTCAGCTCGCAAGGTTTTCATACCAGCGAGGTACGTGCCTATATAGCCGACATATGGGGGCTTGGTTGCGGGCAGTTTGAGACGAGGCTCTACTAGCCTGTTCAAATAGCAAACTTATTTTAGCGTTAAGCAGGATCGTACCACATCTACTGCTGAGGCAAATGCTGCGTCTGGGGTATAAAAATGTGGAGAAAATCTGACACCGCCACCACGGCAAGCGCAAAGTATGGATTTTTGCTTTAATTCTTCATACAACTGATTGCTGTCTTTTCCTTTCGCTTTAAAGGTAAGTATCCCGTTGAATCTCTCTGGGCTCAGATTCGTGAGAATATTGATGGAGGGGATATCAGTCAGCATTTCAGCCAGTGTATGAACTTTCTGCTTAAT
Source organism: Hahella sp. (assembly GCA_050299855.1). Taxonomy (GTDB): domain Bacteria; phylum Pseudomonadota; class Gammaproteobacteria; order Pseudomonadales; family Oleiphilaceae; genus Hahella. The sequence goes on along the minus strand of JBNKWQ010000048.1, from coordinate 64,076 downwards.
TAAAGTCTCAACCCTTTCAATACCGACCTGTTGCAGCAATCCAACGCTGGCGCTCAACGCATGTGTAGCCAGCATGTTTGGGCTGCCACATTCAAATCTCACGGCGTTGTCGGCAGGCTCCCATTCATTTCGGTCATAATTACCGCGGTCTTTGACCATATGCCAGCCAAACTGGTTTAGCTGTAAATCACTTTGTCTTTCTTGCCTTACATAAAATAAGGCGAGTCCTTCGGGGCCCAGCATCCACTTATGACCGTCGGCCATCAAAAAGTCTATGTGGTCCCTTTCGACATCTATAGGGCAGGCTCCCACTGATTGAATAGCATCCACACAAAAAAGTACTTTATCAGTGTGAAGTTTTTGCCCCAGGGCATTCAGGTTCAACTTTAATCCGGTTCCATACTGTATGGAGCTGACTGATACCAGCCGGGTATTTGGGGTAATACAATCTAGTATTGCATCTTCAGGTGTGGACTCACTCAAAAGACGCGCAGTGATAACTTTTACACCAAATCGACCCTGCAGGGTTTCCCACACAATACGGTTGGAAGGGAACTCCTGATCCGTGATGATGATTTCGTCTCCAGCTTGCCACTGAACTCCATAGGCAACCATAGATAGCGCTTCTGAGGTGTTTTTGCTGAGGGCTATTTCGTCGCTGGAATTAGCGTTAATGAGGTTTGCCAATTGATGTCTCAAGAGGCTTTCAGTCTTGAGCCATTGCATGTAATGCGTCGATCCTTCGCGCATATTTTCTTCTGCAAACGCGACTATTGCTTCTTTTGTTCGTAATGGCCAAGGTCCAACAGCTGCGTGGTTAAGGTGAATCAGTGGCTCTGTTAGCGGGAACTCCTGGCGAATCATTGTTTGTAGCTCGGCTTCTGTCACGGATTATCCTTTGCAATCAGATTATTGTTGAGTAGTCAACTTAGCAGGTTAAAGGTATGGCGTGCTAAAGGTTATAATGAGCGCCGCGACAACTCAATTTAAAGTCTGGAAGTTTATAAATCGATGCCAAGCATTCCCCTCCACTATATCGAACCTGTTTTTAGACCTCCCAGTGAAGCCGGTTCCCTGATTTTGCAGGTTACTAATGGCTGTTCCTGGAATCGTTGTACCTTTTGCGACATGTATACTGCACCGCAAAAAAAGTTTAAGGCTAAACAAGCAGACAGAGTCCTTGAAGAGATTAAATCGATTGCTGCTCAGGGATATACGGTCAAGCGAGTCTTTTTGGCTGATGGGGATGCTATGGTGCTGTCGTTCAGGCGGCTGAAGCAGATATTGGAGTGGCTTAACCACTACTTTCCAGACCTGCAGCGAGTGTCTTCTTACTGTCTTCCTCGAAATATAAAGAATAAAACAGTGGAGGAGTTAGTGGAACTTAAGCTGTTGGGGCTTGATCTACTATACCTAGGGGCGGAATCTGGTGATGATTTTGTGCTTCATTTGGTGCAGAAAGGTGAATCTCGGGCTACTACCGTTGAGGCTCTGGTAAAAATAAAATCTGCCGGACTTAGAAGTTCAGTCATGATATTGAATGGATTGGGCGGGCGACGTTATTGGGAGCAACATGCCTTGAATAGTGCCAATATGGTTAACCAGGCCCAACCGGATTTTCTGTCCACTCTGGTCGTCTCGTTTCCGCTGGGGCAGGAAAGGTTAAAACAGTATTTTAAAGATTTCGACATGCCAGGACAGAGAGAGTTGTTCAAGGAAGAGCGTCTATTTCTCCAACATACCGATCTCAAAAAAACGATATTTCGAAGCGATCATGCGTCCAATTATCTGGTGCTGAAAGGTGTATTAGGGCGAGATAAGGCGGTAATGCTGGCAAAGCTGGATCAGGCTATTCATCACCCTGAGGCCGTTGTACTTAGGCAAGAATGGCAGCGAGGTCTATAAAATTGTGACCGAATCGACACCGCTTAAAAGAAGTCCGGAAGAATTTGCCAAGTTGTTGGAAGAAATAGGTGCTGAGTCAAATCCGCCTGTGGAAAAGTGGCATCCGGAGGTTGAGGTAGAGATCGACATGTCGATCAACCGCAAAGGGGAATGGATTCATAACGGGAAGCCGATTGAAAGAGCGGCCATAATCAAATTGTTCTCAAGTATCCTGGTAAGGGATGATGATGGTCATCACTATCTGGTAACGCCTGTTGAAAAGGCAAGATTAGAGGTCGCGGATGCTCCGTTCCTGGTGACTGAGATGAGTCAGTATTTGGATGGTAATGGCCAGAGTGTCATTGTATTTACAACTAATACCGGTGAGCGTGTAGTGCTGAACTCGAAGCATGGTCTCAGGGTATTACATGATGAAGAAACGGGTGAAACAATTCCTTATTTGCAATTGGATCGTCGACTCGAAGCCCGAGTGGGGCGGAATGTATTCTATGAATTGGTAGGTATGGCTGAACACAGCGAGTTAGGGGATAAAACCCAGCTAACGCTTCATAGTCAGGGCGAAGATTTTATTCTGGGTTTTTACTGAACCTGACGTAGGCGGCTTTCAGATGCAGTGTTGAATAAAATATATAAATACCACCAAGCAGCCTATGAGCTGCCTGGTGGTTTGTTCGTCTGCCCGAGCATGATTACATGTTCGGGTAATTAGGACCGCCGCCGCCTTCAGGTGTCACCCAGTTTATATTCTGAGCAGGGTCCTTGATGTCGCAAGTTTTGCAGTGAACACAGTTTTGAGCGTTAATCTGGAATCGCTTGTTGCCATCTTCATTTTCGACTACTTCGTAGACTCCCGCCGGGCAATAACGCTGCGCTGGCTCATCATACTTTGGTAGATTTTGAGCGACAGGAATCGACGGGTCCGTTAACACCAGATGACATTTCTGGTCTTCTTCGTGGTTGGTGTTAGATAAAAATACCGAAGATAAACGGTCGAAAGTCACTTTATTGTCAGGTTTCGGATAACTGATTTTTTGACATTCCGCTGCTGGTTTAAGTGTTGCGTGGTCTGGTGTCGTATCGCTGAAATTGAACGGCAATTTACCGCCGAAAATATTATGATCAATAAAGGTGTAAGCGGCTCCAATATAAGTGCCGAGTTTATGCATTACGCCCACAAAGTTGCGAACACTATGCAGTTCTTTATATAGCCAACTGTTTTCAAACAATGCATTGAAATTAGTGGCTTCTTCACCATTAGCACCTTCTGCTAATTTCTGAGCAATGGCTTCAGCGGCAAGCAAGCCGCTTTTCATAGCGGTATGGGAGCCCTTGATTTTCAGGGGGTTCATGGTGCCGGCATCACAACCGATCAGCATACCGCCTGGAAAGGTCATCTTCGGTAGCGCCTTCAGTCCTCCCTTAACCAGAGCTCGTGCCCCGTAGCTGACGCGCTTGCCGCCATCCAATATATCTTTAAGTACAGGGTTCAATTTGCAGCGCTGCATTTCCTCGAATGGGCTGAGGTGAGGATTGGTATAGCTCAGGTCAGTAATCAACCCTAAAACCACTTGGTTGTCTTCAATGTGATACAGGAACCATCCGCCGGAAGAGCCGGATTCACTCAAGGGCCAACCCAGACCATGCATGACGGTACCTTGGCGATGTTTAGCAGGATCAACGTCCCACAGCTCCTTGATGCCAATCCCATAGTGCTGGGGATCTTTTCCTTGACTTAAGTTGAAGCGGGACATCAGTTGTTTGCCTAGATGACCGCGGCAGCCTTCAGCAAACAGGGTGTATTTGGCATGCAGTTCCATGCCGGGCATATATGTGTCTTTGGGTTCGCCGTCTGCACCAACGCCCATGTCGCCTGTCAAAATACCTTTTACGCGGCCGTCTTCGTGGAAAAGAACTTCAGAGGCCGCAAAGCCTGGGTATACTTCAACACCCAAAGCTTCAGCTTGCTCGGCCAACCAGCGGCAAACGTTGCCAAGACTGACGATATAGTTACCATCGTTATGGGTAGGCTTGGGAATAAAAGCACTAGGCAACTTGAAAGATTTTTCCTGCCCAGTCAAAAAATAGAATTCATCACTGGTCACCGGTGTGTTCAAAGGAGCCCCCATATTTTTCCAATCTGGGAACAGCTCATTCAGGGCGGTGGGTTCCAGGACAGCGCCGGACAGGATGTGGGCTCCGACTTCGGATCCCTTTTCAACGACGCATACACTGATTTCGTTACCGCTTTTCTCAGCCAATTGACGTAATCGGCAAGCAGCCGACAACCCGGCAGGGCCAGCGCCTACGATTAAAACGTCAAATTCCATCGATTCGCGTTCCACCATTGATCTCCTTTTAGCTTCACAGCTTCTAACAAGCCTATAGGTATTCTAAAAAGTTATTGGCAGCACGGCTGTGGATAAGCCTTCAATTAGGCTTGTCCAAACGATAAGATACAGACGTCTTATCGTTCTATATCCTTGATATACTTCCTTAAATTTCTTTCTGACTATGCTGTGCTGCTGGTAATAAAAAGTCAGAAGTATAGAGGACAATACTTACAAAGCATAACCTATTTAGAGGATCAAACAAACGTTTGTTTGAATTTTTGGCTGAAATCGCCTTTAATAGGCCTATTGTGGCTCAAGGGGATTTCAAAGATCCTCCGGTACAGGGCTCTTGGGTGGTTAATATTGACCTGCTTTAGAGAACCGTTCAGTATTAGGCTGCATTTAAAACGCCTGCTGGCGCGCATTGTTGGTAACTTATTGATGTATCAATATTTTTCACTCTATGTGCTGCGGAGGGTTTCTTTTGAACACATTACAACACAAACGAGGAATCTATGAAGGTTCTGGTCGCCGTAAAACGAGTAATCGATTACAACGTTAAGGTACGCGTAAAGTCAGACAATTCTGGCGTTGACCTCACTAACATCAAAATGGCAATGAACCCATTCTGCGAGATCGCTGTTGAAGAAGCGGTACGCCTGAAAGAGAAGGGTGTTGCTACTGAAGTTGTTGTTGTTTCCATTGGCCCCAAGACTGCACAGGAACAGATTAGAACTGCTCTGGCCCTGGGCGCTGATCGCGGTATCCACATTGAAACTGACGATGAAATCCAGTCTCTGGCGGCAGCCAAGCTGCTGAAAGCCGTTGTGGAAAAAGAACAGCCGCAACTGGTTATCCTAGGTAAGCAATCCATTGATACCGACAACAACCAGACTGGTCAGATGCTTGCTGCGCTCTGCGGATACGGTCAGGGCACTTTTGCTTCTGAAGTTGTTGTAGAGGGTGACAAGGTTAACGTTACTCGTGAAATCGATGGTGGTTTGGTAACCGTTGGCTTGAATCTGCCCGCTGTAGTGACTACAGATCTTCGTTTGAACGAACCACGTTATGCTTCTCTTCCAAATATCATGAAAGCCAAAAAGAAACCTCTGGATGTGACAACTCCCGCTGATCTTGGTGTTGATGTTGCTCCACGTTTGAGTACTGTGAAGGTTGAAGCTCCTGCCCAGCGTCAGGCTGGAATTAAGGTCGGCAGTGTTGCTGAACTGGTAGACAAGCTGAAGAACGAAGCGAAGGTAATTTAATTATGAGCGTTTTGGTAATTGCAGATCATGATAACAGCGTACTGAAGCCTGCGACGCTTAACGTTGTTGCTGCCGCCGCCGAAATCGGTGGTGATATTGAAATCCTGGTAGCTGGATCCGGTTGTGGTGCAGTGGCAGAAGCGGCTGCTAAAGTGGCTGGCGTGGCCAAGGTTCTGGTAGCAGATAATGCTGCATATAGCCATCAACTGGCTGAGAATCTGGGTCTCCTGGTTGCAGAATTAGGGAAGAACTATAGTCATATCCTGACTTCAGCTGGAACTACTGGTAAAGACTTTATGCCACGAGTTGCGGCTCTGCTGGATGTCGCGCAGGTTTCTGACATCATCAAAGTTGAGTCAGCTGACACATTCGTTCGTCCTATCTACGCTGGTAACGCGATTGCAACTGTTAAGTCTTCTGATACAACCAAAGTTGTGACTGTGCGTCCTACCGGTTTTGACCCAGTTGCTGCCGAAGGTGGCTCTGCTGCAGTAGAAGCGGCTGCAGCCGCTCATGATGCAGGCGTGTCTACTTTTGTTAAGGAAGAATTAGCGAAATCTGACCGCCCGGAATTGACCAGTGCCAGCATTGTTATTTCTGGTGGTCGCGGTATGCAAAATGGCGACAACTTCGAAATGTTATACAAAGTTGCTGACAAATTGGGCGCTGCCGTTGGTGCATCACGCGCTGCTGTTGATGCGGGCTTCGTGCCTAACGACATGCAGGTTGGACAAACTGGTAAGATTGTTGCCCCTCAGTTGTATGTAGCGGTAGGTATTTCCGGTGCTATCCAGCACTTGGCCGGTATGTCTGATAGTAAGGTCATTGTTGCCATCAACAAAGACGAAGAAGCTCCTATCTTCCAGGTAGCCGATTACGGCTTGGTAGCGGATCTGTTTGATGCAGTTCCAGAACTGGAGAAAGCGCTTTAAGGTATAGGCTTAAGCGATTGAAAAAGGAGGGCTATTGCCCTCCTTTTTATTCTTTCTTTATGTCGAGTGGAAACTAGTGTTCCAGTTCTTTTAAGCCGACAAAATACTCAAGCGCCTCAGGGTTCGCGAGGGCTTCTTTGTTTTTAACTTCCTTTCCATGAATTACATTCTTAACTGCCAGCTCGACAATTTTGCCGCTAATGGTCCGTGGTATATCTGCCACTGAGATGACTTTAGCAGGGACATGCCTTGGGGTGGTATTGCTGCGAATAACTGACTTTATTTCACTGATGCTTTGTTCACCCAAAGCAACACCCGGTCTCAGCTTTACGAACAGAACAATACGTTCGTCACCGGCAAATTGTTGCCCCACTGCTATTGATTCCAGCACCCAGTCCAGTTTTTCGACTTGCCGGTAAATCTCAGCGGTGCCTATGCGAACGCCTCCAGGATTGAGAACGGCATCAGAACGACCGTGAATTATCACGCCTTTTTGCTTTGGGGTAACCTCTGTAGATTGATGCTCAACAATTTCTCCAAAATCACCATGGGCCCAGATGCCCGGGTAGCTTTCAAAATAGGCGCTTAGATATTTCTTGTTGTCGGCGTCGTTCCAAAAACCGATCGGCATTGAGGGGAAGGGGCTAAGGCAGGCCAGTTCTCCACGCTCGCCAATGACCGGCTCGCCCAGGTCATTTACAAAATGCACATCCATTCCGAGGCCCAGGCACTGCAACTCACCGCGATATACCGGCAAAGTTGGGTTGCCCAAAGCAAAGCAGGAAAGTATATCCGTGCCTCCGGAGATGCTGCTTAGACAGATATCTCCTTTGACCTTGCCATAGAGGTAATCGAAAGTTTCGTGAGGTAAGGGTGATCCGGTAGAAAGCAGCGCTCTTAACTGAGACAGGTCATGAGATTCTATTGGGGCAAGATGTGCTTTTTCGCAGGCACTATAGAATTTGGCCCCGGCGCCGAAAATATTTAGTTTCTCATTCTCTGCGATATCAAAAAGACGGATAGCGGCGGGGTAGAAGGGAGAGCCGTCATAAGTTACAAGAGTGGCTCCAAGCGCCAGACTTGAAACTACCCAGTTCCACATCATCCAGCCACAGGTGGTGAAATAGAATATACGATCACCTTCCCGTAGATCAGTGTGAAGTCCTAGTTCTTTTAAGTGCTGAAGCAGTGTTCCCCCGATGCCATGAACTATGCACTTTGGTACACCGGTAGTCCCTGACGAGAACATGATGTAAAGGGGGTCATTAAACTTGCATGGTGTATAGCTCAAAGTGGGGTAGGAATCTAATGTATAAATGTCGCTATACAGGTCTAGACAAAGAAGAGCATGGTCAGATAGTTTGTTGGCAGCTAAAGTGGCGGTGTCCACATAAGTAATCCATATTAGTGCCTGTAAAGAACTCAGTGACGCGGCTATATCGCCTACCTTTTGTCGGGTATCTATGGTTTTACCGTTATATTGATAACCATTGCAGGCCAACAGGATTTTGGGCTCAATCTGGCCGAATCTATCCATTACTCCCTGGAAGCCAAAGTCAGGGGAGCACGAAGACCAGACAGCACCAAGACTGGTAGTGGCCAGCATTCCAATAACACTCTCGGCACTGTTTGGAACAAAAGCTGCGACCCGATCACCTTTTGTAATGCCCAGGGTTTTCAGTTGATAGGCCAGCTGACTCACTCTCTGTTTTAGTTCAGGCCAGGAAAGCTCGTAGCGGGTTCCATCCTCTTTATAACTGATAATGGCCGTAGAGTTATTCGGCCGTGCCAGTAAGTTCTCGGCAAAATTCATACTGGCTTGTGGGAACCAATGAGCTCCTGGCATCGCCCTAGGTTGCTCTAGAATTGAGTCGCCCATGACGCCTTTGACCTGGAAATATTCCCAGATCAGTTTCCAGAATGTTTCCTTATGTTCGATAGACCAGCGATGCAATTCTTCATAATTTGCGGAGATCTCCGGGTGGTTTTCTTTAGCAAAGTCAATAAAGCTTTGGAGTCTGCTATTCTGGGCTCGTTCAGCGCTGGGGGTCCAAAGTGGTTGTGGTGTTGTCGCCTTTGACATTCAAGCCTCTCAATACACCTGGCTGCTGACCAAAAGGTGCTCGCAATCTATGAGGGATTTTGGTCATCTTGTTATAGATAGTTTTTGTTGATGATTACGAACCTAGCATTGCCCGACCGACTTTTGAGCCATTGGGGCGACTAAGGATAGTCGAAATTCCCTGTCCTATGGATACCAGCTCTGACAGGCTGATGCCTGTCGATAACCCGTTGCCTTCAAGCATGTAGACCACGTCTTCGGTGGCGACATTTCCTGAGGCTCCATTGGCGTAAGGGCAACCTCCAAGGCCTGAAACTGAAGCGTCGATAGTAGTAATTCCTTCATCTATAGCCGTTGTTATATTGGCTAAAGCCTGGCCGTACGTATCATGGAAATGCACAGCCAGCATAGCGGCATCAGTTTCAATTAACAACGTTCTGAGAAGATGCCTAGTCTGATAGGAAGTGCCGGTACCGATAGTGTCTCCGAGCGATACTTCATAGCAGCCCAGTTCAAAAAGGCGCTGGGTAACTTTAAGCACTTGCTGGGGCGATATTTTGCCTTCATACGGACATCCTAGGACGCAGCTGACATACCCTCGAACCAACAAACCATGTTCATGTGCTTTTTCCACTACCGGAATAAACCGGGAAATGCTCTCATCAATAGAGCAATTAATATTTCTTTGAGTAAAGCTCTCAGAGGCTGCAGTAAAAATAGCCACTTCTCCGGCTTGGGCAGCAATGGCTGCTTCCAGCCCCTTTTCGTTTGGCGTCAGAGCAGCGTATCTGACTTCTGGAAAGCGCTTGATTCCAGCAAAAACCCGATCAGAGTTTGCCATCTGGGGAACCCACTTAGGCGACACGAAACTACCCACTTCGATATGGGATAGTCCTGCTTGCGATAGCTGGTTAACCAAATGGATCTTTTGCTCTACAGTAAGGGGTTGGGATTCGTTTTGTAGACCGTCTCTTGGTCCGACTTCTACTATTCTGATATCTGCTGGCTTCATGAGAGCTCTCCGACATCTTGACCTTGGTTTTGACCGGACGGGGAGGTATAGGGCTCAAACTCAATCAGAAGTTGCTTGGTAGAAACGGTATCTTTTTCCCGGCAAAGTAACTTAGTGATTGTGCCCTCATCGGCAGCTTTAAGGGTGTGTTCCATTTTCATGGCTTCCATCACCAACAGCGTTTCCCCTCTTTTAACCTTTTGGCCTTCCTCGCAATTGATTTTAACAATGGTTCCACCCATGGGTGCTGTCAGAGCTGTCTCTGAATGTTCACCGTGATGTTTCACCAGGGTGCTGTCGCCGGGTAGCTCAAAAGTCAATTTCCTGCCCTGATTAAATACGGTCAGCATTGACTCGGATACCACGAACTGATGTTGTGAATGCACACCATTCACTGTCAGGCGTAAGTGACGGCCTGCACAAAAAGTAAATTGCACTTCGCAGGGCTGCTCATTGCTGAGAAGTGAGAACCGGCCTGAATATAGAGGAACCAACCATTCTGGCTGTCGTAGGTCTGCTTCCTGCGTCTTGTTCTGCCACCAGTACTCGAGCAAGCAGCTCCTGTGCAGATTCAGGCTCCAAAGATCCGCCTGGTTCCATGGACTATCAGGATGGGGATCGTAGGCTGACTGCTGTACTTGCAATGATTTTTGTTGCCAGATAATGGCTGCAACAGCTGCTCTGTCACTGTTGTTTAGGCAGGCTTCCAGTTGCAGATTCTCCGCCTGGTCACTGATGAAGTTAGTCGAGAACTCACCTGTGCCAAATCTGGGATGTTCTAACAGCGAGATAAGGTACTCAGTGTTAGTCTCGACTCCTGCGATGAAGCAATGCTTCAAGCTTTCAGCAAGATGCTGGATTGCTTGGTGGCGGGTAGGAGCCCAGGATATTGTCTTGGCAATCATCGGATCATAGTGTACCGATATTTCGTCACCACTCTGAACACCGCTATCGATGCGCAAAAATGCCTCTCTATTTGAGTTCCTGGCTCCACTGAAATTCACGGTGCCTGAGACAGGGAAACAGACCAGTTTTAAATGTCCTATGCTGGGCAGAAAGTCATGATGAGGATCTTCTGCATATAACCTTGCTTCAACCGCATGCCCAGTCACCAATAGTTGATCCTGAGCTAGCGGCAGCGGTTCGCCTCGGGCGATTCGTAATTGCCACTCCACCAGATCCACACCGGTGATCAGCTCAGTCACCGGATGTTCAACCTGCAGTCGAGTATTCATCTCCATGAAGTAGAAATTTTCATGCTTATCTACCAGGAACTCGACCGTACCGGCACCTTCGTAATTAATTTTTTGGCCGCAGCTTAAAGCAGCTTCACCCATCCGGAGGCGTGTCTCATCAGTCAGGCCTGGTGCCGGGGCTTCTTCAATAACTTTTTGGTGACGGCGCTGAATCGAACAATCCCGATCAAACAGATAAACGCCATGTCCTTGCCGATCGAAGAATAACTGAACTTCAATGTGACGAGGTTGCTCAATCAACTTTTCGATTAACATTACGTCGTTGCCGAAAGCGTTTTGTGCTTCGCGCTTTGATGCGTCCAGTGCCAAATTGAATTCTTCAGGACGGTAAACAGCTCGCATTCCTTTGCCTCCGCCTCCCGCAACGGCTTTTATCAGTACCGGGTAACCAATCCTGGAAGCTTCGGTTGAGAGAAAATCGTGCTCCTGACGGTCTCCATGGTAGCCGGGGACCAGAGGTACACCTGCTTCATCCATCAGCGCTTTGGCGGAAGCTTTGTCTCCCATGGCTTTAATGACAGAGGCTGGCGGGCCCACAAAAATAATGCCGTTCTTTTCGCATAGAGAAGCAAAGGCTTCATTTTCAGAAAGAAAGCCATAACCCGGATGCACTGCATCAATCCGATGCTTAAGGCAAAGCTGGAGAATCTTGTGGTAGTCGAGGTAGGTTTCTTTGGGCGTCATGCCCTGCAGTGGGTATGCTTCATCAGCTTCGGAAACAAACAATGCAAGCTGATCAACTTCAGAGTAGACAGCAATGCTTACAATGCCCATGCGGCGGGCAGTGTGAATCACCCTGCGGGCTATTTCTCCTCGGTTGGCAATCAGTAGACGTTTCAAGATTATCCCTCCTTATTGACTACCTGCCACTGGGGGGCACGCTTTTCCAGAAAAGCGGATAAGCCTTCTTGTCCTTCATTGCTAAGCCGTAGTTTGGCAATCACAGTGCTGACATATTGCAAAGTGTTATCGTTAATCGGGTTGTTCTGCACCACATCAAGAAGCTCTTTCGCTTTGCAGAGAGCTTTGGGGGCATTACCTTTTAGTTGCTCACAGAGTCTGCTTACTTCGGTATCCAAAGTGTCCAGTGGCACAACCATGCTTAGTATTCCAAGTTCTTGAGCTTTATCCGCATCAATTAACTCTGCCGTCAGTGTGTAACGCCGCATCGCACGCGCGCCAATGACCCGATTGACAAAGGGACTGATAACAGCTGGAACTAACCCTAACCTGACTTCACTTAAACAGAACCTGGACTGGGGATCTCCAACGGCAATATCACAGCAACAGATCAGGCCAAGTGCGCCGCCAAAGGCACTGCCTTGCACTCGCGCTATGGTCGGCTTCTGGCAGCTATAGAGGCTATACATGAGAGCTGCCAGACGTTTTGAATCCTGCAGATTTACATCAAGATCGGCTGCGCCCATGGCCTTCATCCATTGCAGGTCCGCCCCGGCAGAAAAATGCCTGCCGTTACCCTGAAGGACAATCACCCTGACATTATCATCAGATTCTGCCTCAGCGATGTAGTCGATCAGCTGTGTGATCACATCAGCGTTAAAGGCGTTGGATTTATCCGGCCGGTTCAATGTTATAAAAGCCACGCCGGCATTAGATTGAAACTGAACCAACTGGCTGGCTTCGTCAGGCGTAATGTTTGAAGGCTGCTTGGTTTGAGACATTTCAATATCCTGTTTGAGTTACGTCCGCTACATGCGGAAAACGCCGAAGCGAGACTCTTCAATAGGCGCATTCAGAGATGCGGATATGGCCAGGCCTAGTACCTTGCGGGTGTCTGCCGGGTCGATAATGCCGTCATCCCATAGTCTTGCGCTGGCATAAAAGGGGTGCGATTGGGTCTCAAACTGCTTCAGTGTAGGAGCTTTAAAGTAGGCTTTTTCCTGTTCAGTCCAGGTCTGGCCCTGACGGTTAAGAGCGTCTTCTTTTACCTGTGCCAATACACCTGCGGCCTGTTCACCCCCCATGACAGCAATGCGGGCGTTAGGCCACATCCACATAAATCTCGGGTTGTAGGCTCTTCCACACATGCCATAGTTGCCGGCGCCAAAACTGCCACCAATCACCACTGTGAATTTGGGGACTTCTGCACAGGCCACTGCCATCACCATCTTGGCTCCATGCTTGGCGATGCCACCTTCTTCGTACTGTTTGCCTACCATAAATCCAGTAATATTTTGCAGAAATACCAAAGGGATTTTCCGTTGTGCGCAAAGCTCAATAAAATGAGCGCCTTTCTGGGCGGACTCGCTGAACAGAATCCCGTTATTGGCAAGTATGCCTACCGGGTAGCCATGGATCCTGGCAAAGCCGCATATCAGCGTTGAACCGAATAGCGCTTTAAACTCATCAAAATCTGAATCATCAACGATTCTGGCAATGACTTCGTGAACATCGTAGGGTGTTTTAAGATCTGTTGGGACAGACCCTCTCAGCTCTTCTGTTGAGTATCGCGGTGCAATTGACGGCACCGTATCCAGCCTTCCAGGTTTCTGGTGATTAATACGGCGAATTGCCTGACGGGCCAACATGAGTGCATGGACTTCGTCCTCGGCGTAGTGGTCTGCCACGCCGGATAACCGGCAATGAACATCTGCGCCGCCTAAAGCTTCGGCACTGACAACTTCTCCTGTGGCGGCTTTGACCAACGGGGGCCCTGCAAGGAAGATTGTACTCTGGCCTTTGACCATGATGCTTTCATCGGCCATGGCCGGCACATAAGCTCCACCTGCGGTGCATAATCCCAGGACCACGGCAATCTGGGGTATGCCCTGGGCTGACATGCGAGCCTGGCGATAAAATATGTGGCCAAAATCTTCTTTACCGGGAAATACTTCATCTTGCTGAGAAAGGTTTGCTCCACCGGAATCCACAAGGTAAATGCACGGTAAACGGTTTTCCTCTGCAATGGTTTGCGCACGAATGTGTTTCTTTACAGTGAGAGGGTAGTAGGTGCCACCTTTAACCGTTGAATCGTTGGCTACAATCATGCATTCAATGCCTTCTACTCTGCCGATACCGGCTATTGCGCCAGCGGCGGGCACAGCTTCATCATAGACTTCGTGAGCCGCCAGTTGGCCGATTTCCAGGAAAGCTGAGCCAGGATCAAGCAGTCGGGCAATTCGCTCTCTGGGCAACAGCTTGCCCTTTGATAAATGTCTTGCCCGGGCCTTTTCACCGCCACCCTGTTCGACAGCCTGAACTACGGTCTTCAGCTCATCGACCAGGGTGGACATGTGCTGATAACGTTTTTGAAATTCTTCACTATGAATATCGAGATCTGAATCAATGATTGCCATATGCGCCTCTGTTAGCGTGACTCGTTGAACAATTCACGACCTATCAGCATTCTGCGTATTTCAGAAGTGCCAGCGCCGATTTCATAGAGTTTGGCGTCTCTTAACAGGCGTCCCGTAGCGTATTCGTTGATGTAGCCGTTACCCCCGAGTATCTGTATAGCATCCAGCGCCATTTGAGTGGCCTTTTCTGCACAATAAAGGATAGCGCCGGCGGCATCTTTACGCGTAGTTTCACCACGATCACAAGCCTGGGCGACGGCATAGAGATAGGCCCGGCAGGCGTTAAGGGTGGAATACATGTCGGCTACTTTGCCCTGAATCAGCTGGAACTGCCCAATGGGCTGGCCAAATTGTTCACGTTCATGAATATAAGGCACAACCTCATCCATGCAGGCCTGCATGATGCCGACCGGGCCACCGGATAAAACGACCCGTTCGTAGTCCAGTCCGCTCATCAGTACTTTTACGCCCTGATTTTCGCCTCCCAGTATGTTTTCAGTAGGTACTTCGCAGTTATCGAAGACCAGCTCGCAGGTATTTGAGCCTCGCATACCCAACTTGTCGAGTTTGGGGGAGCGGCTAAAGCCCGGGAAATCACGTTCTACGATAAAAGCGGTGATGCCGTGGGGCCCTTTTTCAACGTCGGTTTTTGCATAGATAACGTAAGTGTCAGCGTCCGGACCGTTGGTTATCCACATCTTGGCACCGTTGAGAACGTAGTGCTCTCCGTTGTTTTCAGCCCTGAGTTTCATGCTGACAACATCACTTCCGGCATTAGGTTCACTCATGGCCAGTGCGCCCACATGCTCCCCTGAAACCAATTTTGGGAGATATTTGGCTTTCTGTTCTGCCGTACCGTTCCGATGTATCTGGTTAACGCACAGGTTTGAATGTGCGCCGTAGCTTAGGGCTACAGAGGCTGAAGCGCGGCTGATTTCCTCCATGGCAAGTACGTGAGCCATGTAGCCAAGCCCGGAGCCACCATATTCCTCAGACACGGTGATACCCAGTAAACCCAGGTCGCCAAAGCGTTTCCATAAGTGACTTGGAAAGGCGTTATCTTTATCGACCTGTGCTGCAATCGGGGCAATTTCCTTGGTGGCAAAGGCCTGGACCTGGTCCTTGAGCATGTTCAAGGTTTCGTTAAAACCGAAATTGAGGGTGTGGTATCTCGCGCTCATATATCACCTGTTAAATCTTGGTGTTGATTGGTTAAAACATTAAAGCTGATGAAACAGTCATATAGAGCCAATTCGGAAATGTCTTATGGGCAGACATTTCTATGATCATGCTCAGGCATTTAGCTCTTCTGATTTAAGGACCTCAAGGCATCTGGCTTCGGCTTCATTCAAAGCCTGGTGCATTTTTTCAATGTCCTGCCGTTGGCGTTCCAAAGCTTCCCGCCGTTCCTGAATTTTCTTAAGCAAAAGTGAATATTGTTCTTTATTCCCTGATTCCGGATCGTAAAGGGACACAATCTGCCGAGACTCAGCCAGACTGAATCCCAGGCGTTTTCCCCGCAAAATAAGTTTTAAGTGGACTCGATCCCGTTCGGTGTATATCCGTGTCTGGCCCTGTCGAGTAGGGGATAGCAAGCCTTCAGCTTCATAGAATCTGATCGTGCGGGTAGTGATATCGAATTCTTTGGCAAGATCACTGATGCCATAAGTCTTGGACATAGTATGCAGCTCATATCGGTTAATTGCGGCTTGGAGTCGTGTCCGTAATGAGTCAGATGATAGCATTGACGTTGACGTAAACGTCAAGAGCAATGTATGTCAAAATTGATAGAAAAATCAGATGGGCTAGTTCTGATTGATGAATGGGAGGGGAAATGACAGTTTGAAGAGAGATATGAAAAGTAAGGATTTACGGGTTAGAGACTTGCATGCAACTGCTTTAGAAGTCGTTCGTTTACTTCATTCCATTGAGTTAATTTGGTGGCCTGGCCTACTTTCTTGCCGAGACCTCTCTGCTTGGACAGCCATAGCCCGTCTCCGTTAAAACTATAGATAGGGTAGAGATCAAGACGCTCGGACCCGGATTTAATGTCTTTGATCAGGTTATCAAGAATTAAAGGCTCGGCTCCTGGCTCTGAGTAGTAGGCAAGCACCATATGAGCCTGATTAAGTTTGAGGGCCTTTACGTAGGTAATGCGAAGCTTTTCATCCGAAACTCCCAGTTCACGCAGGGCGAAGTACTTTGCGATGGAATAGTCCTCGCAGTCTCCTCCGTTAGTGATCAGGAACTCCATCGGTGTGGCCCAATAGTCTTCCTGCCCCCAGTGTTCTATGTCAGATATAAAATTAGTTTGGTTAAAAAAGGAATTTACCAGAATGAGTTTTTTGTCTTCAGGCAGGTTTTTCGGGGCGTTGAGCAGTTTTTGCCAGCGTTCTAGCCGATCCCGGGCCGGAGTGCCGAATTCCTTTTCAACATGGGTGAGTACTTGCAAGCTGACTTCAAATGCTGCGGAGGCGAGGACAGCCCAGCACGCAAAGAGAGTGATAATAGTTTTTGCTCGCAAATTCTTCAGCGACTGCATTCGCGATCGGGCTCCCAAAACGGTCTGCGCATTGGTCAAGAGGAGTCTTTTCCGTTAGATGCCGTTAAGTATAGGATGCTTCGATCGAATGTACTGACGTAGATTTGTTAAGCAATGTAATTAAACTTGCAGGGGATAGGCATTAAGCTGAAATATCAATAAATTATATTTCTTTTAGCCTAACCTTCGTTCTGATTTTTTATCTGTTCTCTGAGTTGTTGCAGACGGTTGCGTATTTCTTCTCTTCTTTGCTCATCCAGGCCATTTAATGCCTGGTTTTGCTCATCATCGCCAGGTTCTGAGGAGGCATCCGGGCTGTCATACTCAGGTTCCACATACTGGGGTTCCGGATATTCGGGTTCAACATATTCCGGCTCGGGGTAAGTAGGCTCTTCGTAGGATTCTTCAATTCCTCTGTCGGGTTCGTCAAAGGTTTGAAAGCCGCTACTGTTATCACTGCGGGATTCCGGGAAAAAGAGATTTTCAAGTTTGCCCTTGCGGTCAATGACTACACGATTGGCAAATACTGAATGTAGCACGGCATTACCCGGCATATCTTCGCCAATACGGAAAAATTCCGTTTGCCGGTCCGGCCCTTCTACCAAAGCGCCGCCGGTTTTGTCTATTTCTGTCGCGCCAACACCTCTTAGAACAAGTTTCAGGTTGGTCTCAGGAAGGTCTTCGGTAACTTCGGCAATGGGGTCGGCTTTGTCTTCTTTTTTGCCAAAAAGGTTCAGGCTGACAACGGACGATATTGGCCTTTCAGTTGATTGATCAGTCGCTGCTACGGCTTTGACAGACACGGCCTTGTTCATCTCCTGGAAGTCTTGCCAGAAGTCATACCCCCGAAAAGCTATTATGGCAAGTGCGAGCACTGCCAGTAGCAAAGTGATGTAGCGCGGTGCTGATTGTTGTAATGAGGCCTGATTCACATTAATTCCAGAAATGTCAGGTAATCCATTTTGTTACCACGAAATGCGCGGTCATATTGCCTGAACCCGATTAAAAATACAGTGAAGGTTTGAGAGAATAAACAAGAATATAGAAAATTGGCAGTGGATATTATAGCTGTCAAATAAAGTGGCTTAAGTATAAATCTCAAAAGATTGTGTTACCCTCAGGGTTTTTAATTATTACAGTAAGTTAAGGTCGTAGTGATTGAGGCTTGCATGCTGGATTCGCACAATAAGTTAAAGTAGATTGCATAGCCTGATTAACAGGGTTTTCAGACCATAGAGAAGGGTTTGGACTCCAGGGACTGATGAAATAGAAGAATATGACAACAAATCAAGCCATCGCAGCCGACGAAGACATTCCAGTGCTGGCGGAGGAAAGTGCGCCGGCTTCAGGCGGACATGCTTCCTCCTACCGGATTCCTTTTTCTTTTGCCAAGCGCCATGGTGTCTTTGTTAGTCAGCTCAATGAAGAAAACCATCAGATCGTCTATTACAAAAGCAGCCTGAAGCCGCAGATTTTTGCTGAGGTGAACCGATTCGTCGGTGGCCGCTGTGAGTTCAGGCAGATTGACGCTGCACAGTTCGATGAAGAAATAGCCAAGGCCTATCAAAACGACTCAGCCGAAGCCATGCAGATGGTTGAAGGTCTGGGCGACGACATGGATTTGGCATCTCTGGCAGATTCCGTTCCCGAAACCGAAGATCTGATGGAGCAGGAAGATGATGCTCCTATCATACGTCTGATTAACGCCATTCTTACCGAAGCCGTCAAATCAAACGCTTCGGATATCCATATCGAAACATTTGAGCGTGACCTTGTGGTACGTTTTAGGGTGGACGGCGTTCTGCGTGAAGTCGTTAAACCCAAGCGGGCGTTGGCTCCTTTACTGGTTTCGCGGATCAAGGTCATGGCCAGGCTTGATATCGCTGAAAAGCGGGTTCCCCAGGACGGCCGAATTTCGTTGCGGGTAGGGGGTAAAGAAGTCGATATCCGTGTCTCCACCATGCCATCGGCTAACGGCGAGCGTATTGTATTACGTTTGCTGGATAAACAGGCCGGTCGGTTGCAGTTGGAAAAACTTGGCATGGCGTCGCGGGATTTCAAGCTAATTAAAAAGCTGATCCATAAACCCCACGGTATCATTCTTGTTACCGGCCCTACGGGGTCTGGTAAAACCACCAGCCTTTATGCCGGTCTATCAGATATTAATGATCGCAGTCGTAACATTCTTACCGTAGAAGATCCTATTGAATATAACTTACCCGGTATTGGCCAGACCCAGGTAAACACAAAAGTGGACATGACTTTTGCACGTGGCCTCCGGGCGATATTGCGTCAGGACCCAGATGTGGTAATGATAGGGGAGATCCGGGACCTGGAGACTGCAGAAATTGCAGTCCAGGCGAGTTTGACCGGACACCTGGTACTATCGACACTGCACACCAACAGTGCAGTTGGCGCTGTAACCCGACTCATTGATATGGGGGTTGAGCCCTTTTTGATCTCGTCGAGCCTCATTGGTGTAATCGCTCAACGCCTGGTTCGGGTGCTCTGTCCTCATTGTAAGGAGCCCTACACGCCTGATCAGGAAGTCTGTGAATACCTGGATGTCGATCCTTCCAACCCGCCGACTATTTACCACGCGGACGGTTGTAAAGAATGTAACCAGACGGGCTACCGTGGACGTCTGGGTATCTACGAAGTTATTGACGTAGATGATGCATTCCGTCACCTGATACATAAGCAGGCTGGCGAAATGGAACTGGAAGCGGATGCACGAAAACGTGGGCCAAGTATTAACGCCGACGGCATAAAGAAGATCCTGGATGGTCTGACTTCTGTAGAAGAAGTTGTACGGGTGACACACAAAGATTAGCAGCTAGGAAGTAACTACACCCATGGCAGCGTTTGACTACAAAGCCTTAGATACCAAGGGCAAAGCCGTAAAAGGCGTGCTTGAAGCAGATAGCGCCAGACAAGTGCGTCAGCAATTGCGTGAGAAAGGTTGGACTCCGCTGGAAGTGGATCCGGCGTCGGAAAAGCAGTCCAAGACAGCAGGCCGTATTACCCGCAAGGGTAGTCTTAGTGCAGGAGATCTCGCACTCGTTACCCGGCAACTGTCTACTCTGATTCAATCTGGAATCCCTATAGAGGAAGCCTTGGGAGCGGTTGCCTCCCAAAGTGAGAAGGCCAAAATTCGCAGTATGATGCTGGCGGTGCGGGCCAAAGTGCTGGAAGGCTTCACCCTGGCCGATAGTTTCGGCGAGTTCCCCAGCGCCTTTCCTGAGCTTTATCGGTCAACAGTGGCTGCTGGCGAGCACGCCGGCCATCTGGATGTCGTATTGTCGCGTTTGGCTGACTATACCGAGCAGCGTCAGCAAAGCCGTCAAAAAATTCAACTGGCTGCCATTTACCCCATCATCCTGTCTGTTGTGGCAATCGCCATCGTTGGGTTTTTATTGGGGTATGTGGTCCCCGACATTATCAAAGTATTCGTCAACAATGGTCAGGAGCTGCCTTTCCTGACTCAGGTGATTCTGGCGATGAGTGCCTGGGTGGCCGATTATGGTCTGATTGCCCTGGCCGTTATTATTATTGCTGCATTCAGCTTTAACTACGCTATGACGAAGGATAATTTCAGGCTGCAAGTGCATCATCAACTGCTGCACTTTCCCTTTATTGCAAAAATGTCCCGGGGAATAAACACGGCCCGTTTTGCCAGCACACTCAGCATACTGAATAACAGCGGTGTGCCTCTGGTGGATGCTATGCGAATTGCAGGGGAGGTGCTTGGAAATCAGTATCTGAAAGCCCGGGTGGCAGAGGCCGCGCAAAAAGTAAAAGAGGGTGGCAGCCTATACAAATCATTGGAGCAGACCGGTTATTTTCCGCCAATGATGATCCACATGATCGCCAGTGGTGAAGCCAGCGGCGAACTGGGTGATATGTTGGAGCGCACGGCAAGCAGCCAGGAAAGTGACCTGCAGGGGAAAGTTGCCACGCTGATAGGTCTGTTCGAACCCTTCATGCTGCTGCTGATGGGAGCGGTAGTGCTAATAATCGTAATGGCCATTATGTTACCCATACTCAGTATGAGTAATTTGGTTGGCTGAATCCTCATAAACGTCAATAACACAAAGACAAGCTTATAATTGGTGGGTCAATAATGAATAACATAGATACTCAAGGGAATGGGGACATCCAGGTGCGAAAACCAAAAATGCTTACAAATGCTTTACCGGCAGAACGTGGCTTTACGCTCATCGAAATCATGGTCGTTCTGGTCATACTCGGCATGCTGGTAGCGGCCATAGCACCACAAATTCTCGGCCGCACGGATCAGGCTAAGGTCACGGTGACAGAGCAAGATTTAAGGACCCTGTCCAACGCGCTGGACCTCTATAAGCTGGATAACTACAGCTATCCAAGTACAGAACAGGGTCTGCAGGCTCTGGTCAGCAAACCTTCCGGCTTTCCAGAGGCTAAAAACTGGAATCCGGACGGCTATATCAAACGTTTACCCAAAGACCCATGGGACAGAGACTATATATACATCAGCCCAGGTACCAATGGTCCATACGATGTTTATTCTCTGGGCGCTGACGGCCAAGAGGGTGGTGAAGGCTATGACGCCGATATCGGCGGCTGGAATGTTGAATAGTCATAATTTTTGTCCAATACACGCTGTAACCTATGAAAACTAGCCGACCCCATCTTCGCCACAAAGGTTTCACTCTTATTGAGATCCTTGTGGTGATGGTGATTATTGGCGTCGTTGCCGGAATGGCAGCTCTGGTCGTCAGCGGCAATAAGGAGCGCCGACAGTTAGAGAACGAAACTCGTAAACTGCTGGCCATTTTACAGCTGACTCAGGAGGAGTCTGTCTTCCAGAACGTGGAAATTGGTGTTCGTATTGACTCCGATGGCTATGAATTTAGAGCGCTGAACGAAGAAGATATGGTTTGGGCTGAAATGCCTCAGGATTACTTCAGGAAAAGGGCTTTTCCAGAATGGCTGGACGTCGAATTCAAGGGGCAGAACACGGAATTTAAACTGAAACAAACCAAATCATCGGCCAAACCGGCATTTCTGCCGCAGCTATTATTCCTATCCAGCGGTGAAAACACACCTTTTACTGTCGTCCTGAAAGCCAAACAATCCCCTGATATTAAATTCAGTCTTGAGTCAGACGGCCTGAATGCCATCAAGTTGGTGGAGCCATCTGATGATGCTTAAGCAGACTGGTTTTACCTTACTCGAGGTATTGGTCGCTTTATTAATCTTTGCCATTAGTGCCACCGCCTTAATGAGCGGTATGTCTCAGATTATGAGCCAGCAGGTTCGCCTTGAAGAAAAGACTTTTGGCCAATGGATCGCAGAAAATCGGGTCAATGAAATGCATATTGTTGGCGAGTTTCCCGATGCGGGCGAGACCAAAAACGACGTTGATTTTGCGGGTAGACAATGGCGTGTGAATGAAAAGGTTTCCAACACTCCAAACCCGGTAATGAAGCGGGTTGAAATCAGTGTTGAACTGTATATGCCGGACAAGGTTAACCTTAAACCTGTCGTTAACGTCACCAGCTTTATCGGGGCGTTACAGTGATTGGTTTGAACACTAGGCTGCGCAGGACCGGAGGTTTTACCCTGCTGGAAGTATTAATTGCAATAGTGATTACAGCATTGTTGGGTACGGGGGCATTCTATTTGTTGAATCAGGGTGTCCGAACCAAGGAGTCCACTGAACATAGGGCGGCAATTTTAGAAGAACTGCAAAAGAGTCAAAGAATTATTGAATTTGATTTTAGCCAAGCGGTCATCCGAAGTGTTCGTGGCGAATACGGTGATTATTTTTATGCATTTACCAACCTTAATGCCCTGACCTTGGTTGAATTTACTCGTACAGGCTGGCGGGATCCAAAAGCTCTATTGGCCATGATGGACGAGAGTTCCGAAATTGTACCTCGTAGCCAGTTGCAGAGGGTAAGTTATGAAATGGAGGAGGACGACCTTTACCGGGTATATTGGGAAGTTCTTGATCGTGCCCAGGACAGCCGGCCGGTCAGGCAGCGCCTGCTAACCGGCGTCACAGATTTCAAGCTGCGTTTTCTGAATAACGATAATGAATGGAGCGAGCAATGGCCTCCACAGTCAGAATTGGTTAATTCTAACGATGACCCCTACCACTCATTACCCAAAGCAGTCGAAATAACATTTACTCATGAAACTTTCGGAGATATCCGCAGGCTTTTTGAGGTGGCAGGCTCCCAAATTCCGGCGGCCTCCCTTGCTGGAGGTAATGGTTCAGGTGGGGGAGATGAAGGCGAAGATTCCGGTAATGGCAGCAGTGGTGATAGAAGTAATAACGCCAGTTCAAACGGCGAAGGCTCCGAAAAGTCTGGAGAGGGCTAATGTTAAAACCTCTGCCTGAGAAGCTGGTTGATGATAAGCAGGCTTCGTGGAGTCGATTAAGATCTGCCGAAACCTCAGGAATGAAGAGACAAAAGGGCATGGCTGCGCTTTTGGTGATTTTTGTCGTTGCCATGGTCACGGTGCTGGTGGCGGGGATGTACGACCAGCACTACATTGATATTCGACGTACTTCCAACATTCTTGGGCAAGATCAAGGTAAGCAGTACAGTATTGCGGCAGAAACTTATGCCAGGGTAATTCTTAAGCAGGATTGGGATAATGATCAGGCCGATAAGGCTCTGATCGACCATGAATACGACCCGGAAGATGAGCCCTGGGGGCAGTACGCCATCCAGATTCCCATTGATACTAATGTGGGTATCCAGGGACAGATAGACGATCTTTCAGGAAAGTTTAATCTCAACAGTCTGGTGGTGAATGACAATGGCAGCAGTACCGTTAATAAGGACAGCGTTAAGCGCCTTGAAAAGCTACTTGGTCTGCTGGACGAAATAAATCCTGAATTAAGTGCTGAAAAA
Source organism: Hahella sp. (assembly GCA_050299855.1). Classification (GTDB taxonomy): domain Bacteria; phylum Pseudomonadota; class Gammaproteobacteria; order Pseudomonadales; family Oleiphilaceae; genus Hahella. Next base: position 40,547 of record JBNKWQ010000048.1, on the reverse strand, counting down.
TTCGTGGACTGGATAGATTTGGACGATCAGATCTATCAGCTAAAAGGGGCTGAAGATGAAACATACTTGCTAAAGGAGCCGCCATATCGCACGGCAAATTCCTTGTTTAATGATATTTCTGAATTATGGCTGATCGACGGTATGACACAAGAAAGCTATGACGAGTTAAAAAATCTGGTCGCAGTCTTACCCAATGAATCCAATCTGCTAAATATCAATACGGCACCGTCTAAGGTTCTGGCTGCCTATGTTGAAGGGCTTTCTCTGGATGAGGCTGAAACTATCGTTGAGGAACGTGAAAGTGATAAAGGGTTTAAAACCATGGATGACTTTCTCGGACTGGACGCGGTTGCAGGGAAAAGGGTTCCCAGCAGTAGTCTTAAACTGAATACTGAATATTTTGAAGTTCGAATTAAATCAGTATTTAATGATCGAGTAACTCACCTGGTGTCCCTGATATATCGCGACTCTCAAGGTAACAGCAGTGTGTTGAGACGAGACTTTGGCAAGAAAAGCGAAATTACCAAACAGGTTTATATACCTGAATAGCCTGCAAGGCCAGATATCTGAATAATGAACAGGGTTTTGTATCAATCCCAATGACTTATGTACCAATTTAGTATGATTGATCCAATTCGGACATAACGATAAAGCACAACCACAAGATTAGCAGACCTCTATGACCATCAAGCTATTTGTTCGCCCTATACCACCTACTCAGCAGCACACAGAACGGCTGGAGTGGGCACTTTATTCATTTGGCGGGGAGCGCATCGGCTCGGGAGAGGCGGATCAGGCTGAACTTAAGGAACTTGTTGCACAGCATGACCTACAGGATATCTGGATTCATTTTATCGTGCCGGCAAATGATTTCAGTCACTGCATTGCCCGTATTCCAGCGAAACAGAGTCGTTATGTGCGTCAGGCCCTGCCGTATGCTATCGAGGAAAATGTTGCAGAAGACATTGAGTCCATGCATTTGGTGATCGGCGAGCGGATTTCCAAAGAGGAATACCCGGTGCTGTTAATCAGCAAAGATCGCATGCAGGTATGGTACGATCTGGCCAGTGGCCTGGGTTTTCCTCTTTATGGCATTTTCGTGGACGCGCAATTGATCGGTCAGAAAGCAGCCGACATCAGCGCTGTCTATGATAGTGAGGACGTATTGATATATGAGGGCAACACCAGCGTTCTGCGGATTAGTCATCTAAATCTGATCCCTTACTTGGAATTGCAGGCTAACGCTACGGACGAAGAAAAAAACCTGAAGGTGCTGATTCATGAAGATCAACGAGAAAGCTTTCAGGTGGCACTGGCTCAGCTGGAACATATCGATCACATCAAGCCCACCATCGAAGCCTATCAGGCATCCACTTTCGAATTATTATGCGCCTCTTATTTCCAGAGTGTAAAAATCGATAACCTTTGCCAGGGTGAGTTTACACCCAATACGGGCAATACGGATTCAGGATTACGCCGTTGGTGGCCGGTGGCAGCCGTAGCAGGCCTCTGGTTTGTCATTCAGTTGGGTATTGATATTACGCAAACCCTGCTATATCAGCAGCAGGCTGATGATTACCGCAGCCAATCTGTTGCGCTGTATCAGAAAATGTTTCCTGTTGAAAGAACTATTGCCAATCCTAAGCGGCAGCTTGAAGGAAAGCTGGCTAATGCGGCTGGCGCTGGGTCCGATGCAGGCTTTTTGCCATTGCTGGCGGAAGCGGGTTATCAGATGTCCCGATTACCGAATAAAGCTGAAATGGCGTTTAATAACTTGCAGTTTAGCGATCAGCGAGGCGAATTGGCTATTGAGGTAAGGGCTCCCTCTCTGGACGATCTAGACCGCTATAAGCAGGCGCTGGTACAGGAAGGTTATGACGTCGGGATAGGTTCAGCTATCCGGGAGCAGGGACATGTCAGAGGAAAATTAACTGTGAAGGGAGGCTCCTGAGATGAAGCAATTGACTCGTAGTATTCCTGCACTGGTAAAAGTTTCTGCTTGGTTTTATGGCTTACCGGCAAGGGATCAGCTTTCCTTGAAATGGTTAAGTGTGGCTGTTCTGGCATTTCTGCTATATATGATGGCTTGGGTACCTGTTCAGGATTCATTGAAGGCAGCCAAACTCAGCGCTCAACAAAGTTACAATGATCTGGTCTGGATGATGGAAAATGAAGGCCGGGCCAGGGCGTTATCGAGGAATTCTGCCGCCAGGCCTAAAGCGCAGGTATCCGGACAGTCACTTTTGTCAACCATCAGTACAAGCGCTCAGAAATTCGGTATTGAATTACAGCGCTTTGAACCCAGGGGAGATTCCAAGGTTAATATCTGGCTGGATAAAGTGTCTTTTAACCAGTTGATGTTGTGGGTCAGTGATCTGAATGCTAAATACGATATTAATGCAGAGCAGGTAAATATAGACAAGTCAGATCAACCCGGAGAAGTTACCGCCAGGCTTTCCTTAACGATTTAAAGCTTTTAATATCGTTCATAATCGTTAGATTGTAAGGTTGGAAGAATCCAAAAAGCACAAGGGTAATGAAGGAACCAATACCAACAAAGGTCTGAGTACCAAATAAGACTATAAAAATAACAAAAAACAGCTTTCAGGAGACACCAAATGATCGAGGACACCGTTCAAGAAGCCCAATTGGTTAAGCTTGACCGCAGCGCGTTATCAGAAGCAAAGTCGATCCTGTTTCATGCCTATCGACACGAACCGACTTTTCAGTTTTTGTTTGATGCCGCCAGGCCAGGTTATGACCAAAGGGTCAGGGCGACTCTAAGGGAAAGTCTTGAGCTACACTTTGCCCAGGAGCAGGAAGCGATTGGATTAGTGGACCAAGACGTGTTGGCGGCGGTCGCCTTCATTGGCAGTCCGGAAGCCCGAATGAATCTTGCAGAACAGTTTAACTGGCGTATACGGATGATGCTCACCGCGGGGCTGACTTCGACTAAGCGTTACATGGACTATCACGAACAGGTGCAGGCCTGTTTGCCGCAGGACACCCATCACCATTTACCTTTTATTGGAGTACACCCTAAATTCCAGGGGAAGGGCTATGGCCGCTCTATGATGAAGGTGGTTGAGGGAATTTGCTTGCAAAGTCCCAAGTCATCAGGGATCGGTCTGGACACCGGCAATGCGCGCTATATTCGCTTTTATAAGACCTTGGGATTTGAAAAGGTTGGTGAAATCCGTCTCGGAAATATTACAGAAGCCGTGCTTTTTAAACCTTGCGTATAGTCGATTGCCACGGAAGCCCAATGACATAGGGCCAATATCAAGGGTTTTGGTCGGCAAATTTTAGAAAAGACTGATGCCGACACCAATGGTAAAAAAGCTTTGGTGCGTGGTTTCTACTGGTAGAACAAATTATTGGTTGTTTGATATGTATGATCTTATTGTCATTGGTGCAGGCTCCGGTGGGGTGCGTTGCGCAAGAATGTCCGCGCAGAAAGGCGCCAAAGTGGCAATCATCGAAGAGCGATTCTACGGTGGTACCTGCGTTAATGTAGGTTGCGTCCCGAAAAAGCTGTTTGTCTATGCTTCACATATTGGTGAAGACTTCCATGATGCTGTAGGTTTTGGCTGGTCCGTAAAAGCTAGCCAGTTTGATTGGAACACTTTGGTTGAAAACAAAAATACAGAAATAGCGCGTCTCAATAGTATCTACGAAAATCTGCTGAAAAATGCCGGTGTTACTATCTACGATGGCCGGGGGCGCATCAAGTCAGCCAATAAAGTTGAAGTTAATGGCGAAATCCTGGAAACAAAAAATATCCTGATTGCCACTGGCAGTAAGGCTTTTGTTCCTGAGTTTCCCGGCAGTGAATTCGCTCTAATTTCTGACCATATGTTTTATCTGGAGTCTTTGCCTACCCATGCCGTTGTCGTCGGCGGTGGTTATATCGCTGTGGAGTTTGCCGGTATTCTCGCCGGACTCGGTGTTAAAACAGATATACTGTATCGCGGACCTGCCTTGTTGAAACGTTTTGATGCGGATGTGCGTAAGCACTTGGCGGATGAGCTGGACCAAAAAGGTATTAAGGTTCATTTGAATAACAATATTGAATCAATCGAAAAGGTGTCGGATAAAGAGTATGCATGCCATTTAAGTAACGGCGAGACTCTCCCGACAGGCCTAATTCTCTATGCAACCGGACGCGTTCCGTTGACTGCAGATCTTGGCCTTGAAGCTGTCGGAGTACAGACCGGTAAGAATAGTGAAGTTGTCGTAGATACTGATTATCAGACTAATGTACCGGGCATTTTTGCGGTTGGAGATGTGATTGATCGTGCGCAATTAACCCCGGTCGCTCTGGCTGAGGGTATGTACGTTGCGAATAAGTTGTTTGGCGGCGAACCTGCCAGTGTTGATTATGAACGTATTCCTACAGCGGTTTTTTCCCAGCCAAGTGTGGCTACCGTAGGCCCCACCGAGGAAGAGGCGCGGCAGATTTATCCAGAATTGAAAGTATTCAAATCCGCATTTCGTGCATTAAGAAACACCCTTAGCGGTAATGCAGAAAGAACTCTGATGAAACTGCTGGTGGATGGTGCCACCGATAAAGTCGTGGCGGCCCACATGGTGGGCCCGGAAGCTGCAGAAATAATTCAGGGGATCGCCATTGCAATTCGCGCGGGTGCTACCAAGAAAATTTTTGATACTACTATTGGTATACATCCTTCCTGCGCGGAAGAGTTTGTCACCATGAGAGAGCCGGTTTAAACCGGCACTTAGGATCTTCTTCGACTCCCTGCAATTAATCTGACTGTTTGTAGGTGGCCAGCCAGTTACTGATACAGTTTTCCAACTGATCTTTCTTGATCGGCTTCGCCAGGTAGTCGTCCATCCCGGCTTCTTTGCATTGTTGTGACACTCCATCCATTGCATTGGCTGTAATGGCGATGATTGGTGTGCTGCGACGCTGATTGTTCGATTCAAGTTCACGAATCGCGCGGGTCGCCTGAAAGCCGTCCATCACAGGCATCTGGCAGTCCATAAAAATCAAATCGTACTGATCCTTAACATATCTATTAACTGCTTCTTCGCCATTCTGGGCCAGCTCCGTCTGTAAGCCGAATTTTTCCAGCATGGCCGCAGTGACTTTTTGGTTTACCAGGTTATCCTCTACGATCAGTGCTTTGCCTCTAAAACGCCTGTTGGTGATGGTTTTGGCCGGTCCCGTTTCACCAAGATGGTGACGGTAGTGCAATTCCAGGCTGAAGGTGAAAAGGCTGCCTTTGGCGAGCTCACTTTCCACTTCTATTTTGCCTTCCATAAGTTCGATTATCCGCTTGGCGATAGCCAGACCCAGCCCCGTTCCGCCATAACGCCTGGAAGAGCTCTGATCCGCTTGAGAAAAAGAGTTGAAGAGATATTGCTGCTGCTCCCGGGTAATACCTATACCGCTGTCTTCAATGCTGCATGTAAAAATCAATTTGTTCGCTCCCTGTTCCTTCCAGGAAGCTTTTAGCCGAATATAGCCCTGTTCGGTGAATTTGATGGCATTGTTAAAAATGTTGGCTATAACCTGACGAATTCTACCAGGGTCCGACACAACCACAGCATCCTGAAGTGGACCTTCAAAGACTTCTTCATAGTGGAGGCCTTTTTCTTCCAGTTGAGGACGCAGGGAATTCACCGTGTCCTGAAGTAAATTTTTGAGGTTGAATTCAATCAGATCTATGGAAAGGCGTCCTCGCTCCATTTTCGAATAGTCGAGGATGTCGTCAATGACGGCTGTCAGCTGTTCAGTGGAGCGTTCCGCAATATTAGCGAACTCTTTTTGTTCAGGGTTTAGTTGGGTTTCTTTTAATAATTGCAGCATTCCGAGCACTCCATTGATCGGAGTGCGTAGCTCATGGCTCATAATTGCCAGGAATTCGCTTTTGGCCCGGCTGGCAGATTCCGCCTCTAGTCTGGCTCTTTCTGTTTGCACAATGTGTTGTTGCTGCTCCCTGCGAGCATTTTCAAGCTCGATTGCCAACTGGTTAACGCTGTGTCTCAGGCGCGACAGTTCAAACCCGGTTATTTTGGGTACTCGGGTTTCATAGTCACCCTCCTTAATTTGCTCAACATGAGAGGTCAGTAACTCGATCGGCTCCGCGATACTCCGTGCCATATTGCGTACTACCAATATGGTCAGCAGAAATAACAGGAATGCCACCGACCCGGAACTGAATAGAATTCGATTCTGACCGGCGATAATACTTTCTTCGCTGATGGTGACTTCAATACGTCCAACAGTGATTGGCCGGCTTCCTGCCCGACTGTCATCTATAAAGCTGGAGAAGGGGTCCCCAGGCAGATCGATTTTGGCCTGTATAATATCGGCGGAAAGTACGATCAGGCCGGATATGTCGGACTGATAGCCTCTTCCTCTGGCATTGGCGAGCGAATCGCCGAGCACATCGAGGACATTAATATGGTGCACTATTTCGGAGTCAGCGACCTTGGTAATCAACTCGCGGAGCGCGCGGCTATTGCCGGATATCACGCTATATTCGGAGCTGATGGCCAGTTGATCTGCAATCAGCTGGCCGCGCTGTATGAGGTCCGACCGTGTTTCAGACAGCCGTGCAGAGGTAAAGAAAAACAGCAGGCACACAAACATCAGGCCGCTGGGCAGCAATCCCAGAAACAAAGACTTTTTGTAAATGCTCCATTGGCGGGGGCGTCTACTCATGGGCGAACCTCGAGCATCTGTAGTCTGGATTGCAGGTCTTTTGCTTCCAGAACTATCAGGTTTAGTGATTTTGCCACCTGTAGGTTCACAGCAACAGCGAAATAGTGGGCAAATTCAGGTGAAGGAATATTGTTTTGATCTAATGAACGTTGAATCATCTCCACAGACTGACGGGCATAGTCGGCTGTTGTGGAATAGGTTGTAGCCAGGCCGCCTGCATTGACAAATGCCAGAGACGGACCAATCAGAACCTGGTTACGCCGATAGGCGGTCAGTAATATCTGGCGAATTTCCTGGCCGTTATATATCTGCCAATCAGGGATACCTAATAAATAGTCACTATGTGCCAGTGCCTCGTTTAACATCTTGGACAGGCTGTCATAATTGGACAGCGCAAAGACCTTAATGTTGTGATTGGCAATTTTAGTGTAGGTAAAACCTAATGGTTTACTGCTCAGTATACCTGCCGTTGTTGCCCTGGGTAGTACAAGTTCAGCAAGCCGCACCTGACGTTCCAGTGGCGCATCAAGATAAATGCCGGTGAGTTTTAAATCCGGATTGGTACCTGCGTGTTGCTGCCATTGTTCCCGTGTGACAAAGAGAGCCACAGTAAGTCTGTTTGGTAATTGCCGGCAGCTCTTGATCAGGGCTGGCTCGCCCAAGCATATCAGCACCGTATCCTGGTTGGCTGCAGCTGAGGATGGATACTCTTCCGGACTGAAGTGGATTTCCCACTCTGACGGAGCCAATGTCTGTAAGCTATTTACAAAGGTTTGACTGGCTTGATTATCGGAAGGGCCGACAACAATTACCGATGTGGCGGAGTAGGCTGGTTGACCCCCGAGTAACAGGTAAAGTATTAAATAAGTCCAGAGAAGCGGCCAATAAGCCGCTTGCAATAGTTTTATTGTTCTCATCCTTGAACCCTTAGCCTTTAGAACCTGAGCCCTATGCCCACAAATAAATGATTTTGCTCATCCAGAACGTTATCTTGAAACATCAATGGATCGCTGTTGGGGTAATGTTCCAGTTTCGCGGTTAGATCTAAATCAACCTGGTAAATTGTTCGCTGATATGAGAGGACAGCATCATATCGCTGATAATCATACTCTGCCAGCTGATCAGCCACATAGTAAATCAGGGATGTACTAAAACCTGCTGAAAAACGATGTACCCAGGCAAAACTTCCTGAATTTTGGGCTGATAACCGGGACTCGATATCATATAAACGGGAAACGGTAAAAGAGGTGAATTCTGATAGAAAATTGGCTGTGCCGGTATATTGAGCATCCTGATCCAAATAGGCATAGGTTAGCCGTAACGTATCACTTGGCACCGGAGTATAGCTCGTTTCAAGCTCAATTCCGTTCTGATCAATGCGCATGTTGTTTTCAGGTTCAAATGAAAAGTATTGCAAAGGGGCACTGATCAGATCCCACATCTGATCCTTAAATAATTTCACGTCCGCTTCCAGGCCATAGGCCGGGAAATTGACATAATAACCAATTTCCCGCGAAACGATTTTTTCATTATCCAACCCTCCGGGTGAGACAGTAGTAAATGTGGTGGCTGATGTTTGACCATTTAGCGGAGGGTCGAGTTCGGTGGCGGTAAAACTCCAGTTTACATACTGCTCATAGGTATCGGGGGTTCTAATCGCGTGAGAAATAATGGCTCTTAGGGTCTGATTGGGACTGACATGATAGTAGACTGCTGCCCTTGGCGAGACATAGCTGCCGTTGGCATTGTCGTCTTCTGCCATGGCGCCGAAATTAAAGCCCAACTTGTCGGTCGGTTGGTATTCAATATTAAAGAACAGGCGTTTGAGAATGTTGGTGTCACCACCGCCGAAATATGTCTCAGAAGTATATTCGTCCTGCCTGAAGCTAAGGCCTGAAACCAGACGAGTTTGATCATTGATCGTCAGTGTATCCTGAAACTCTATATCGGTACGGGTTTCTTCAATATCCAGGTTTATCCTGCCACAGATTTCAGTATCACTTCCCAATGCGATTGCTTCCTGCACGGCGGCGGCAGCCAGAAGGTCATCCTCCAACGTGCCGAGACCCGTTCCTTCGCCACTTGAAATCGCATCGAACAACTCATTGAAGAAGACGGTATTGCCTGAAACCAGTGCGCCTATCAGGTAGCTGTTATAACGTTGGTTACTTTTAGCCAGTTTGGTGAGGTTTTCGCTGAAAAGGATAGGGTTGTTGCAATTGATCCAGTCTTGTTTGCGATCTCTCGTTTGCCGATAGGCCTGAATTTGAAAATAATGATTCGGGCCTGCTTCATGTTGCCATTTGGCCGATACGTATCGATCACGCTCATCGCGGGTGGGGATGGTCACCTGGCCGTCCCCCTGATTGGGATGATACTCGTGGTCTCCCGAAAGTGAGCCGAATTGCAGATTAATCTGGTCGCTATCCGATAGTGTAAGAGAGCTGAAAAAATTGAAGCCATCAAGATCATGGCTATCAAAAAAGGGGGAACCGTCCCTTCTGTAGTCAAAACCGTCATCCTTCTTACCGTTGACTGAAATTCGATAATCGAAATTATCGGTACCATTGCCAAAGGCCCCATAATAGCGGTTATAGCCATTACTGCCGTCCCAATACGAGAGGTTGGTGCCATGTGTATCATAGGGGTGTTTGGTGATGATATTAACTATGGCAAGAAATGAATTGGCGCCATAGGCGGCAGCATTGGGTCCTCGTGTCACTTCTATGCGGGCTATATCTTCAATGGCAACCGGTATGTTCTGCCAGTCCACGTTGGCAAGATTCGGATTGTAAGCAGAGCGACCATCGATCAGGACCTGAAGCCGCCTTTGTTCATCCGCATTGGTGCCATGATAGCTGACAGTCGGTACGTTTGAGCTGACAGAGCCTACAGTCATTCCAGGGACCAGACGAAATACATCATGGAGATTGCGGATGCCGTACTCCCGTAGCATGGTGTCAGTAATCAGGGTGACAGTTGCTGGTACTTCAGAACGGGGTTGTTTAAGTCGGGCAGGGGTTAGAACCACCGGAATGATTTGCCCCTCTAACATGTCGGAGTAACCGAAGGCGTCCTGGTTGTAGGCAATGAGGTCTTGTGCCGCAACAGCAATCACGGGAGTGCCGACAGTAAAAAAACACAGAAGAGTACTGACACCTGTGTAGGTTCGATGTTGTCTTACCCTTGGTTTTATGTGTCTCACACCCGATCCTTGTTGTTTGATTGCGACTGCTGACGAGTTACAGGTCAACATACATCTGCTGTTAAGGTTGGATCAGTTTTGCATAAGGCTTCAGTAGCCACTTCGACATCGATGAGGTAGTAAAGCGATGCCATGCCAAGCTGCTGCCTTCCCATATTATGGAAAATCATACCCAGTGCAATGTCCTCTGCCGCAAAGTTGTTGTGATGATCCGCATAATAACGCGCAGCTTTGCCGGGGATCCCATCACCTAACAGAGTCAGAATACGGCCTATACCACCGTGATAAGCCTGCACCAGAAGCATGGCGTACAGGGTCTCTTTTTTGGCTTCTGGTAATTGATCGAAACGATTTGCAAAGGCCGGCAGCAGATTACGGTGGTTTTGGCGATAGAGCTTCAGGGCGCAATCAATCTGGGCCATGCGATGAAGGTAAAAACTTGGTGGTGTCTGGCAGTCATTCAACACTTCAGGCCTGAGCTGAAGAAGACCGATTGCACTAGCGGAAGAAAAGCTAAGCTTTCGGGCGCCACTTTCTATCAGAATTTGGCCTAATAAATGGTGAACAACAATATTCGACCAAGTGGTCCCTGTTTGCAGGCTGCGTTGATCATAAACGCCCAATACAACTTTCGCTAAAGGCAGGGGGGCATCTTTGCTGCCAATGGTCATGCCATCCCAGGTTCCCCACACGAGGTCTTCCTGATTTTTCCCCAACATACGATCAAGCGAGGCATAGATATTGGCATGTGGTTGGTTGCAGGCAAGGGCAAACGGATAACCGGTGCGGTCGAGCGTACCTTCTGCCCAGAGGCTCACCCTTCCTTCTTCAAACAATTTCTTGCGCAGCTGGTTTAACGCCTGTTGGTTTTGCTCGGGGGCGGTAAGATTATCCAGGTAACCCAAAAAATGCCCACGGCGATTAAATAGGATATGGCGATCCTTGTTTTCGCAGAATCCTTCCTCAAGCAGCACCCAGCGGCGAATGATAGAAATGTTCTTATAAAAGCCTTTGGTGATCTGATAGGGTGATTGTCGTACCACGTCGAGCCAGTCGTTGACCAAGCCATCAGGTTGACTGGTACCTTCCACTACGGTGTTATCGGAATCCAGGTTTACCAATTGGTTGGTCGTGGTGGGCGTGGAGTTAATAATGCGAGGAACGCCATCATTTTGTGCATTTGTCTGTGCGGTTGGGGAGGCTGTCGCAGATATCGGGCAAAGCGCTGCCGACAGGCCTGCGATTATTCCTATTAAATACTTTAAATACATCATTTAAGCCATTGTTTTAATTGTTTCTGATTCATCCGGCGTCTGTTAATTTGATGTCTGCATTATTGTTATTCAGATTAGATAATGCCTTTGAAGATCACTATTCCACAAGCCTCTTGATACAAATTCAAGAAACATCTACGAATGCGACCTTGTGGCAGGCAAAAAAACACCATTTTATTGTGCAAATATGGGCATGCGTGAGGGGGCCCTAAAAAGGGTCGTTATTATCAGCCCGGGAGGACCCATCAATGGCAGAGCCATTAAATTCCTCTTTTTGACTAAAAACCGTACCTTTTGGAGGTCGATAATGAAGAAGCTAGTATCCGCAGCAACACTTGCCACAAAGCCTAGTCATATTCGGTCAATGCTTATAAGGTGCTTTATTAGTCAAATAAAGCAGGGTTCGAAGGCTTTTTAAGCATTCTGATCAGACCTTGGCTCTGTCTGTTCAACTATATTCGTCCTGCCTGTTCAATTATTTATTCCGAATGGCACCACCGAGCCGTGTATTTATGCGGTAGGAGTTTTTCTGTTACCATCGGCCAACTTTGGCTAACCGGGGCACTGATTCATTGGATAATTATACTGATGGGCGCGGTGACCGGTAGATTGGAATTCAGCAAAACAACAGGGTAAAAATGAAAAGGATTCTACTAGCGGTATCTCTTCTTCTTGTCGCTGCTCAGAGTGGTGCCTGGGGCCAGCGCTCCCACAATGTCGTTTGTGACATTGCCTGGCGAAATCTTGAAACCAGTGCGAAGCAGGAAGTACGAAGGTTGTTGGCAGATGCGAAGCAGAAAACCTTTGCTGAGGCCTGTGCCTGGGCAGACCAGATTAAAAGCCAATCCAGGTATGAAGAGACCCGTCCACACCACTATATAAATGTTGATCGTTCCGCCACATCTGTCAGCGTGACAGAAGAATGTCGAGAAAAGGGATGTGTACTATCCGCTATTGAAGCTTATACCCAGGTACTGAAGGGCATTGAGGTTGAAAGGTATAGCAATAACCGCAGTAAGGCGCTGATGTTTCTGGGACACTTTGTCGGGGATATTCATCAGCCTTTACATGTCTCCTATGAAGATGACCGTGGAGGAAACCAAAGGCTCTTGAGTTATTCCGGAAAGGAGTATTCTCTGCACTATGTTTGGGACACTATTATTCCTGAAATTGGCTTGTCGAAGAACTGGCGTATTGCCGGCGAACAGCTGGACAAGCAGATTGCCGACGAGGAACGTGAACTTTGGCGCCAGAGTGGCACAATAACCTGGGCGAATGAGTCACTGATGTTAACCCGGCAGATATATGCAGAACTGCCGGGCAACGGCATTGTAAGCAAGAGTTTCTTTAACCAGTACTTTCTGATAGCGGAAAGACGCCTGCAGCAGGCAGGTATCCGATTGGCGGCTATACTTAATGATATTTATAGGTAGTGTCTATAAATTATTGAATAATATATCTTTATTAGAGCTGTAGTCTCAACTTTGCTCAAAGGTTTCTGTTAGAAAGTGGATTAATCTCTATGGGTGTTGTAATCAATTTCAGGAAAGATGAACTGACGCCGGATGATGTCTTGCGTTACTTCTTTCATGAGATAAACGAAAAGCACGGGCTCAATCTTTCACTAACTGATAGTCGGCTGAAATCTCATCTTCCTGCGCTCCGCAGCTTGGCGAATGTCTATATCCATACTGCGGCGCAGGATGTCAGTGGTATCCCTGAAAATTTACAGGAATCGCTTGTACGGGAACTCAATCGCCTGAGAGCCCGCTTCCTGGCTGAAACCGTATTGGGGGTCTTGGCAAGTGAGCAAATTGTTCAAATCAAGTCAGAGGACCCACCTGCTTAGGGCCGTCGTGTGAGGCCAGTGCAGTAGGCTGTCTGGCCTATTCAGAGGTAGTGCGGGTCCTATGATGTTTTAAGTGTGTGGGTAATTTACGCCAATAGGCACATATTTGATCTGTGTGAAGGTTCAGCTAAAAGTCACGAAACTTTCATCTGCACAGGCTATCTTAGTAACGTGTTCATATTTGCTAGGGCACTTAATCATCCATTAGGGCACTTAATCATCCATTTTAGTAGCATTAATCAAGCGAATATATCTAGCACTAGTTATCGGGATTAATGTTTAACCTATGGCCCTAAGGCCCATCCACTGAGAGAGGTTTTCAATGCGTTCAGATACTTCCATCCTTGTTGATCAGATCTACGAACAGTCCGGCACAATTCAGATCCTTTTGGAAAAATCTCAGGTGGAATCTCCCGAATATAAGCTGTTGCAGGATCACCTGGCAGAGTTGTGGAAGGAGTTAGAGAATAAGGTCAGAGTGCCTCAATCCTAACAGTGATTCTTCATTAACAGTGTTTTTTTCATTGGTGCCGCGTTATATCTAAGCGCGGTACTTGCTGTTCAGGAGCGGTACTTGCTGTTCAGGCGTGGTACCGACCAAGTGTACTCAATAAACGGTACAGTGAGTCATCTTATTTGTAATGTCATAGGCAATTTCTTCGCTCGCATTTTTGAATTTAAGGCGGTAACCTAAAATATCGTCTAATCGAGTGATGTCGGTACGTCCAACGGATAGGCTGCCAGAAAAAGAATCAGGAAAACGCAACGATCTTCAGCTCAAGATTCACTCTTGGCTTTTAATGCTTGTAGTTTGATGGTGATGGTATGGCAACAACATTTGAAACCCGTGAAGTAGCCTACAATGGCCCCGAGCGCCGGCATATGCACCGCCGGCAAAATTCAGACCGCAGAGTCGATATCCGATTTGAAATCAATAATAGTGACCGCAGGCAGCTTTCAGGGCGACGTCGCTCTGATATCAACGGTTGGATCAAAAGTACCATCTAAGATCAGGATTATAGGGCTAAATGAGACGCCCACAGTCGCCGATCTTGGTCAGTAGGACCCAATAATTAAACATCATTTGAGTTGGCTCCAAATTCCTAAGTGTCAGGTATCCATGTCTCAGTGAACACTTCAGGCCGGATTTTATGTGCCCGAACCAAACTAAGCTTGATCCAATTCGATGCAACATCAGCGAACCAAAATAAAAACCAAAGGCATCATCTTTGATCTTGATGGGACTCTGGTTGATTCCCGTCTTGACTTTAATCGCATGCGTGACGAGCTCGGATTCCCCGCTGGTGTTCCTATCCTCGAATTTATTCAAACTTTTGAAGATCCAATTCGGCGCCGCAACTGTCTGGATGTGGTTCACCGCCACGAAATGGAAGGGGCTCGCCAAGCCAGCTGGTATCCGGGGGCGGAAAAAGTCGTTGCGCAATTACAGCAACTTGGCGTGCCCACTGGCATACTCACCCGTAATATGCGCGAAGCGGTTGAGCTGACACTGAGCAGGCTGCAAATTCAGGTAGAGGATGTAATAACGCGAGAGGATTGCCCGCCAAAGCCTGACCCGGCGGGTTTGTTAATGATCGCAGACCGTTGGAAGCTACCGCCGGGAAATTGCATTTATGTGGGCGACTTTGTGTTTGATATACAAGCCGCCCGCAATGCAGGTATGCAGTCCTGGTTGTTTCGCAATGGGCCGCATTCTGCGTACGAAGTAGAGGCGGATCAGGTGTTTGGCCATTTCGACCATTTCTTACCACTGTTGAATGATCAGTTGGATATCCCTGTTAGCTACAGACCCTCGTAATCTGTCCTTTTAAATTTGATGCTGATTTGCTTTATCTGCCTATCAGGATCTATTGCTTTGCACCGAGTTGGTGGGCAAGTGTTGACCGTGCTTTGGCGTTCCCATCCAGTACCCAGCCTTGCAGATTGTCAGTTATCAGCCTCGACAATGCTTCGATGTGGACCGGAAGGTCATTAAGCGCCGAAATGTAGTCATAATGCTCCCCTCCGGCTTCGATAAAATATCTTCGATTTTCCACGGCAATTTCTTCCAGGGTTTCCAGGCAATCTGCTGGGAAGCCGGGGCAAAAGACCTGGAGCGACCTTATTCCCTTTGACGGGAGGGATTTCAGAGTGGCATCAGTATAGGGTTGGAGCCATTCCTGTTTACCAAACCGTGACTGAAAAGTGGTGAGGACAAAATCCTGGTCCACACCCAGTTTATCGATCAAGAGTCTGCTGGTTTTATGGCATTCGCAGAAATAAGGATCACCCTCATGTAAGTTGCGCTTGGGAATTCCATGATAGGAAAGTACCAGTTTCTGGGATTTGCCGTGTTGATTCCAGTAATCCTGAATGTGTCTGGCCATGGCATCGATATAGGCAGGGTGGTCGTGGTAATGGCTGATAAACCTGATGTCCGGAATCCACCTTCTGCCGGCAAAATCGCGGCTAATGGCGTCGAAAGTTGAAGCGGTAGTCGTTGCTGAATATTGTGGGTAAAGTGGTAGCACCAGTAATTTTCTGACCCCGCTGCTTAGAAGGGACTCAACTTTGTCGACAAGACCAGGATTTCCATAGCGCATAGCATAGTCGACAATGACATTTTGCAGGCCCTTGTCCTGAAGATTTTTCTGTAGGGAGAGGCTCTGGTTTCGAGTATGAACCATTAGTGGGGATCCTTCGTCCGTCCACACGCTTTTGTAGGCTTCAGCGGATTTTCGAGGACGAATTCTGAGAATGACTAAGTTTAATATCAGCCACCAGATCAAACGAGGTATTTCAACAACTCTCGGATCAGAAAGGAATTCGCCAAGGTACTTTCTTAGTGCAGCAGGTGTTGGCGCATCCGGGGTGCCCAGGTTGATCACCAAAACGCCTATCTTATCGCCCTGATCGTGGGTGAATTTTGTACTACCTTTAAATTTCATTAGTTACCTTTGACTATCTCAAAAATTGTCGTGTGGCAGAGCAACAGTAAGCGCTTACGGCTTAATTTTCTAACATTTCGTTTGGTCTCAATTTGCTGAAAGCAGATCATTGGCAAAGGCCAGAATTTTACCAACTAATAAGTCAGTTATCAGGCATTTACGTGATATTCTCGAAAAGAGACTGCGATTCGGCGGGTTTATAACGAAACTGGACTCCGGAAGTGGTTTCAGAGAGTCTAAAGAATGGAAAAGTGATGTAAACCAAGGCATGAGTCAAAAATTCGAACAATATCTTAAAGCGGAAGTGGTTAAAGCCATTGAGAATCATGGCCCATTGGCCGGCAGCGAAACTATTGAGCGCCAGCTGGCTGAATCTGATCTTCCCTTGGATACTAAAATCCTAAAAAGGTCCGCCTCATTGGTGCGGGATTATCGGTTAGGTTCTCGGATTAATGCGGTCATCAGGCAGTCTGCCTGGATAACAGGCTTGATTGTGGCTTTATTCTTTATCCTCGGCGCTCTGGCCTCCAACCAGGCTTTTCATCAGGTTTATAATGGCACCGTTAATTTTTACTGGCTGATTGTCGTCTTATTAGGGTTTAACTTTCTTGCACTTATGCTTTGGGTAGCAGCAGTATTTAGTTCTTACAGAAACAAGCGGGCATTAAATGGATTGGGAATATGGATTCAGCAGTGGGCTGGTCGCCAGCTTTCGAAACGGGTATTAGCAGCCCTGAAGCAAAGCGAGCTTTTTCAGGAAAGTGACCCAAAGAGTCACCAGAAGAGTGACCAGAAGAGTGACCAGACTAGCAACCAGGAGACGGGACTGGGAGTAGACTCCCAAGCATTTGCTGGATGTACGGGTAAAACCTCTGAAATATCTTCATCGACCATCATTTTGGCCGTATATCAAATCTTGTGGCGTGGCGATAAAGGGCGTTGGTCGGGCAGCATACTTTCCCATAGCCTGTGGCTTGGCTATCTGCTGGGTGGTTTTTTTATGATTTTGTTAATGCTTTCTACCAGGCAATATGACTTTGTCTGGGAAACCACCCTATTATCAGCACCGTCCTTTGTTACTCTCACAGAAGTTTTGGGTTGGCTTCCTGCCAAAGCTGGTTTTCTGGTTCCCGATAACAGCCAGATTATACTCAGTCGCCATGGCATAGAGGGTCTGAATGCAGCAGACGCCAACCTATTGCGGCAGGCATGGGCGGGACTGTTGATTGGATGCATTATTCTTTATGGCCTGGTACCGAGATTTGTGCTGCTTTTCTTCAGCCATCAGCTCTATCGTCGTGCCTGTGGCCGGGTGAAGCCTGACCTCACTCAACCATACTATGTAGGCCTTCGCAATAAGCTCATGCCGGCTACCCGCCAGTTCGGTATAGTCGACCCTGATCTCAAAGGGCGGTCTGAGAAAAAGCCGAATGCAAGTATTCACAGTGATATTCAACTGCCTGTGGATGCGATATACGTGGGAATAGAGCTGAATGCCGATCAACCATGGCCCCCAGCCGGAGTGGTGGCCCAAAGAGATCTCGGTCGGGTGGATGATGGTGCAGGGCAACAGAGAGTGCTGACCGAAGTGCGCAGGCTGGCTCCCGGAGCTACCGTGGTGGCCGTCGTTCCGACAAGACGATCTCCCGATCGAGGACAGGCTAGATTTCTTGAAAAACTAAAAATCGCTTGTGGTGATCAATTCTTTCTTGGCCTCAGTGAAGGCAGTTTTAAGTCTCATAGCCAGATAACCCGTCAGAGCGACTGGTATCAGTTAGCAGTAGGTATCGGAATTCCTGCCGATCATATTGTGCGATTGGAGTATGTAGCCCAGGTAGATTCGAACGGTCCTGCTGTCGGAGAAGGTGCAGGAGCCGGACCTTATGTCTGATCAGCCCATTTCAGTTGCTGTGGTCGGTCATACTAACACCGGTAAAACCTCCTTGATGCGGACGTTGCTGAGGGATTGCCACTTTGGCGATGTGGCCATAAGGCCAGGCACAACCCGGCATGTAGAAGGCGGGGCTTTGCTGGCGGGTAAAGAGGTCGTCGTTGAATTATTCGACACGCCCGGCCTTGAGGATTCCATCGGGTTGTTGGAATTCATAGAGTCCATGACTACTGGGCAGGGACGGGAAAGGCTACAACAGTTTATCGACAACCTGGATGACGCTTCCGAGTTCGACCAGGAAGCCAAAGTCGTACGCCAGTTATTAGGAGACGACCTGATCTTATATCTGATCGATTGCCGTGAGCCTGTTCTGGGCAAATATCGTGATGAGCTGAAGACCATCTCCATGGCTGCCAGGCCGGTGATTCCGGTGCTGAATTTTGTGGCTGATGATGACAGCAACCTTTCGTTGTGGCACCAAAATCTTGCAGATCTTGGACTTCATGCTACGGTCGAGTTTGATACCGTCATATTTAATTTTGAAGACGAAAAACGACTGTACCAGAAGATGCAGGCGCTATTGGCTTCCCGGTACGATCAGATTCAACATCTGATTAATTGGCGTCAGCAAGAGTGGGATTCTCAGGTCTATGCCGCCGCGAAATCCATTGCTAATTTAATTATTGATGCTGCAGCCTATCGTCAATCGGTACCTACCGAAGGAAGTGAATCCGTACCTAGAGAAAACGGCGAAAGCGTTGTAACGGATACCGGTATTGACGCTGCCTCCGGCAGCCCAGTCGCTGACACTATAAATTCTCCACAGGCGACCTACACAGAGAAAGCTTTCGTTCGCTTCAGCCAGGGAGCCAGAACAGCATTCCATCATAATCTGCGTCAGGCGGAACGGGATTGCATAAACACTCTCTTGCGAATATTCCGGTTCGATGGCGAGGATATCAAAAACGATCAGCTCCCCATTCAGGACGGCCGCTGGGAGCTGGATCTTTTCGATACTGCCAACCTTAAGGAATTTGGCCTGGATGCGGGCAGTAATGCAGCAAAAGGCGCGGCCGTTGGTGTCGGTATAGACGCGATGACCGGCGGGCTTACTCTGGGGGCTGCAGCAATGCTCGGGGCAGCGGCCGGATTGGCCTGGACTGCCGGACGTAAATATAAAAATGAAATCAACACCCGCCTGTCAGGTCAGCACTTTATCTGTATTGACGATAACACTTTAAGAGTCCTATGGTTTCGACAAAGTAAGCTGCTGAAGGCATTGATGCACCGGGGGCATGCTGCTCAGGAAGGGATTTCCGTGGTGACCAGCTCTTCTGACCAGGTCCCTCAAGAATGGCGTCAGTGGATGAGGTTGATTCGGAGGCATCCGGAATGGTCTGCCCTGAATCAGGACTCAGCAGGTTTCAGCCATATTGAACGGGATCGCCTGATCCATCAGTTGGCCAGTTCATTCATCAGTTAAAAATAGCAACAGATAACCAGGAAAGTGCAGGGTGGCTATAGGGGGTGTGCTAAAAAAACCTGAGTAGCATAACGCTTTAGAATAGCGTTGATAGTGCCATCGGATTTCAGTTTAGTGACCTGACGGGTGATAAATTGGCGGATTTCCTCGGGCGCATTTTTACTCAGAATAAGGTAAATATCAAAGGCCTTGATAATGGCGCTGAAATCTACAAATTTCGTGCAGCCGCTAGGTTGCAGCAGACGGTTAAAGTTGTATTTCAGACGAATGTCCATTTCCACAAAGCCCGTAACCCGTTTTGCCGTTGTAAGGATAAATCCGCGAGTGTAGCTTTCCACAGGAATCAAAGTAAGTAGCTTGTTCTGGCTTAGCCGGTCCAGCTCGGGATACAGAAAATTATCGAGAATGGCGAATTGAGCTCCGCGGATCGAATTAGGATTATCCACCTTGGTAAGTTCTATGTAACAGGTAGTCAGGCTATATTTCACGGGGAACAGAGACGGCTCTATATAATCACCCATATCTGACAGTGAATGCCATACTTTGGCGTCATAACCCAGCCAGACACCTGAATCACCTTCGCGGACGAAGCGGTGAAGGCGTTTTATCGGGAAAGTGCGAGGCTCGAGGTGATAATCGGAATTGCGGAATACTTCAGTTGCCACGTCACTGATAATTCCTCCCAGGTGCTGACCATCTTGGGCGATCTGGAATGGCATTGATAGATCTTCTACAACCAGGTAGTTGATCGTTTTATCTGTTTCTGCTGCTGAGCTAGCTGCAATCGCAATTAATGTGGCGACAAAATGCAGATGAAATTTACAGGATCGACTGAACAACATTGATACCCGCCTCCCCTGCGTGCTGTCAGCTTAATTATATCAGTGACAAGAACTCACTTTACGTTACTGAAGCATAGTTCAGTTTTTAAAAAGTGAACATTTTCTGCCGTGAAGTGTTAACTCTCTTAAAAACTAATCTTCAAAAATTTTTAACACCTTGTATATTTGCTCCCTCATCCAAATATGCCCATGGTCCTGATCGGCACTTACATGCCAGTATAAAAAATATTCCAGGGGTGGCAGCTTGATCGGCATTTCATAAATGGCAACATCATAATGTTTCGCTAAATGATAGGGGAGGCAGGCAATCAGATTGGTCCTGACTACGACACTGGGTGGCGTCAGGTAATTACGGCCACGCATAGCAATTTGACGCTTTAATCCAAGCTTATTTATAGCCGCATCAATATGGCTGGGGCCGGTACGCCGTTGTGATACGCTAATGTGGGAAAGCCGGGTGAAGGTTTCCAGAGTCATGCCTTGCTTAAGCTCCGGATGATTCTTACGGGCAATAACAATGAAGCGATCCTGAGCAATTTTTTTCTTACACAAATGAGGGTCTGAAAAGGAGCTGGAGTCCGCATAGAAATCAAGATTCCCGCTAGCCATGGATGACACAATTTCGGAGAAGTCGACCTCATAATTGGACAGGGAAAGCTTGGGCGCTACCGCTTCAAGATGTGCTAACAGGCGTGGCAGAATACCGGCTTCAAATAGATCCCGGGTGGAGAAATGAAAGGTTTTTTCGGCCCTTAACGGATCAAAAATCTGACTTTCCTGAACACTCTTCCTTAGTAACCCCAATGCTTCTCTGGCCGGACCGATAATATTCTGGGCAACCGGAGTTGGTGTCATGCTGTGTCCGGTACGGACAAATAATGGATCGTTCAGCATTTCTCTTAATCTTGATAGAGAGTTGCTGACTGCGGGCTGGGTGATACAAAGCACATCCGCTGCTTTAGTCAGGCTTCCAGCAGTATAAATCGCGTCAAAAACAGAAAACAGGTTCAGATCTATACGGTTCAGGTTCATCTTTAAAACACCGATGTTCTTATTGATTTGAGCAGAGAATAGACTAACCGATAAGTTTGGCTTATGGAAATTAATAAGCAATATTCGTTTTGGTAATAGTGCTTGGGCTGATAATCTCGATAAGTCTTTTTCTAAAAAAAATTTGACAATGAAGGATGTGAAAATGAATAGAGACTTATTAACGCTGCAGCGTGGTGAGGAAATTGGCGTCAGCCCCTGGCAGAAAGTGGAGCAGGGTAGGATTACTGCTTTTGCAGAGGTCACTGGTGACCATCAATGGATTCATGTTGATGTCGACAGGTGTGCAAGTGAAAGTACCTTCGGCACCACAATAGCTCACGGATTTCTGACCACGACGCTAATGCCGGCGGCGTTTTATGACATGATCACACTGGATACTAAAGCCAACACCTTATTGAACTATGGTGCCGATAAGATCCGTTTTTTAGAACCGGTAAGGGCCGGCGATGAAATTCGCTTCAGAATGTCTCTGATCCACAAAGAAAGTAAACAAGCCGGCATACTGTTCAAGTTTGGTTGCAATGCTGAGATACGGGGGCGTGCCAAACCAGCCATGGTGGCTGAATTTCTGATGCTGTTGGTGGACAAAGCTAAGCATTAGATATCTTTTTGGTCATAGTACTGATGCCTGACTATAGATTGCAGCGGTTAAACGCTGCAATTCCTTTCTGGTGGCTTTACTACAGCGCTCGTGGCTTTCGCTGTTTTCTTCGGGCTTGGCTGGCTACTGTATTACAACTATTTCACTACTATCTATCCCGCGTAGCAGGATGTTGTAGAACCCCGTTTGCGGGCTACCGCGATGGCAATCTATTTTGCCGGTCAATATCTATTAGGTGGAGCCATTGGTCCCGTAATCGTGGGCTGGCTATCAGATAGTTTTGCCAGATCAGCCATGCTGGCAGCAGGTTCACTGGAAATGACGGAACAGTTAAAGGCCGTAGGATTACATGGCGCTCTATACCGGGTGCCTGTGACTTTATTTCTGACCGGTATATTCATCCTTGTTGCCAGCAGAACTTATCAGCAGGACCATCAGCGCATGGTGAGGGAGATGAGTGATCCAGAGTCCAGTAGCGCATAAAGCTCTGGTTTTAAGCGTCAGTCTGGTACTTCGGATCATTGATTTTGATCGTATGGATAGGGCGGGAATATCACTAATTCTTATTGAGTATTATAAAGTCAATAAATTTGGATGATTAATTGGCTTATCCTAGTATCTATTATTACGTATTAGTATCTACTCTAGGTTTTAGTATCTGCTAGCTAGTAGCTCTGTAATTTCGGTTCAGCACACGAGTGAGGTAAGAATGAGCCAGGATAATAATAAAGTAACCACTGAGACCCTGGGTGATATTGCCCTGATTCTCATCAATCAGCCGCCGGTTAACGCACTTTCAAAACAGGTTAGGGTTGGACTGATTGAACATCTGGATCATGCATTGAGTTCAGAAGCTATCAAGGCCATCATCATTTCATCCAGAAACGCATTGTTTTCCGGTGGCGCCGATATTACCGAGTTTAGCAGCGGCGATCTTGAACCACCCCTACCTCAGGTGCTGGATCTGATAGAAAATGCACCCAAGCCAGTCATTGCTGTACTTAACGGTCCCGCCTTTGGTGGCGGTCTTGAGCTCGCATTGGCCTGTCATTATCGGCTTACCTTTGCGAGTAACAAAGTCGGACTGCCGGAAGTTAACCTGGGTATTTTGCCTGGGGCCGGAGGAACTCAAAGATTGCCGCGGCTTGCCGGCGTTGCCACTGCATTGGATATGATCGTCACCGGAAAACCTGTGGTGGCGGCAAAATTACCCTCTGTATTTGATGTCATCGTGGACGATCCCGAACAGCTCATGGAAGCCGCCACTAACTTTGTGGCTACTATCGTTACTTCAGTCGATAAGACCCCGGAAGACGGTAGGCAGCAAATAGTAAGGCCTACCTCCCAGGTCGAGATAGACAAAACAACTTTTACCCCAGAGTTATTTGCCAAATATCGTCAGGGTATCGCTGCAACAGCTCGCGTTTTTTTTGCGCCGGAGCGTTGCATCCAGGCAGTAGAGGCCGCCACTCAGTTACCTTTCGCAGAAGGACTGGCAAAGGAAGAAGAGCTGTTCCTTGAGTGTATGAGTTCAAAGGAAGCCAGGGCACAACAACACCTCTTCTTCGCGGAAAGGGCGGCTGGAAGCGTGAAGGATTACGATAAGGAAACGCCTGTTCGAACAATTAAAAAAATCGGTATTATCGGCGCGGGTACCATGGGTGGTGGCATCGCCATGAACTTCGCCAACGCAGGTATTCCGGTAGTGATGTTGGAACTTCAGCAGGACGCTTTGGATCGCGGCCTGGGCGTTATTCGAAAAAATTATCAGAACTCAGCAGACAAAGGAAAGCTGACTCAACAGGACGTTGAAACGCGAATGTCACTGTTGAAAGGGACTACCAGCTACCAGGACCTGGCCGATGTAGATTTGGTCATTGAAGCGGTCTTTGAAAAGATGTCAGTTAAAGAGGCGGTATTCGCGCAGCTTGATCAGGTGTGTAAACCCGGTGCTATCCTGGCTTCGAACACTTCAACACTGGATATTAATCAGATCGCAGCCTGCACGGGCCGCCCGCAAGACGTCATTGGACTGCACTTTTTCAGTCCTGCCAACGTCATGAAGTTGTTGGAAGTAGTAAAGACTGACACTACCGCACCAGACGTCATCAAAACCTGCATGCAGCTGGCCAAGTCCATTAAGAAGGTGGCCGTGCTGGTGGGAGTTTGTTTTGGATTTGTCGGCAACCGAATGATTGAAACCTACGCCAGAGAGGCAAACCGCCTTCTACTGGAGGGAGCCACGCCGGAGCAGGTGGATAAGGTTGTCTATGATTTCGGTATGCCCATGGGTCCTTTCACTATGGGTGATATGGCCGGTCTGGACATCGGTTATTTTGTTCGTGAATCCCGCAGGGAGTTTATCCAGCACGATCCCAGCTACTGCGTGGTAGCAGACCGGTTGGTCGAAAAAGGTCGTGTTGGCCTCAAATCCGGTCGCGGTGCGTATCTATATGAACCGGGGCAACGGAAACCCATTTCAGACCCTGAAGTGATCGAAATTGCCAAAGCGGAAGCACAACGTCTGGGAATTGAACAAAGACAAATTTCTGATCAGGAAATTATAGAGCGTTGTATTTATCCGCTGATCAATGAAGGCGCCATAATTCTGGAAGAGGGTATTGCAGCCAAGTCCGGCGACATCGATGTGATCTATGTCTATGGCTACGGCTTCCCGGTATATCGTGGCGGGCCGATGCAGTTTGCCGATGAAGCAGGCATTAAAAACATCTATGACGCCCTTTGCCAATATCGGGATAAATTGGGTGAATACGGCAAGCAATGGTTTGAACCATCGCCATTACTGAAAAGCCTTGCTGAGAAAAACCAAAACTTCAGCAGCCTGACCAAGTAGATTATTACCGGAAACGGACCACACTGTTAGCGCGAATTTAGAAGAGAGCATTAAATATGAAAGAAGCCGTTATTGTTTCCACAGCACGTACCCCGATTGGCAGAGCCTACCGCGGTGCCTTCAATAACCTGGAAGCACCCTCACTGGGCGGGCATGCCGTCAATGCTGCTGTAAAGCGTGCCGGTATAGATCCTGGAACAGTTGATGACGTTATTATGGGATGTGCCCTGACCCAGGGCAGCGGTGGAATGAATATCGGGCGGCTGGTAGCGCTGGCCGGTGGCTTGCCGGTCACCACTGCGGGCATGACGGTGGACCGCCAGTGCAGCTCCGGTATGTATGCTATTGCCACTGCCGCCAAGCATATTATTCACGACGGTGTGCCTGTCATGGTGGCGGGTGGTCTGGACTCTATCAGCCTGGTCCAGAACAACCATATGAACAGCTATCGTGTAGTAGACAAGGCGCTGGTGGCCAAACACAAAGATATTTATATACCTATGTTGCAAACCGCCGAAATTGTGGCCAAGCGCTACGGTATCAGCCGTGAACTTCAGGATGCCTATGCCTATGAAAGCCAGATGCGCACCGCGGATGCGCAATGGTCCGATAAGTTCAATGACGAAATTGTTCCCGTGACAGCTACCCAGGTGTTGGTCGATAAGGAGACCAAAGAGCAGTCTTTTAATGAAGTTACCTTGTCCAAGGATGAAGGCAATCGCCCTGAAACCACTCTGGAAGGTCTACAAAGTCTTAAGCCAGTAATTGAGGGTGGGTGTATCACTGCAGGTAATGCCAGCCAGTTATCTGATGGTGCATCCGCCAGCGTACTGATGGATTCAAAGCGGGCCGAGCAACTGAACCTGACGCCTCTGGGCGCTTATCGTGGCATTGCAGTATCCGGTTGTGAGCCTGATGAAATGGGTATTGGGCCTGTCTTCGCTATTCCTAAACTGCTGAAGCAGCACGGCCTGAAAATGGAAGATATTGGCCTGTGGGAATTAAATGAAGCTTTTGCGGTGCAGGTTCTGTATTGCCGTGACAAGTTGGGAATCCCCAATGACTTGCTGAACGTAAATGGCGGCGCGATCTCCATCGGCCATCCTTACGGAATGAGCGGTGCCCGTATGGTCGGCCACGCATTGATTGAAGGTAAGCGCCGTCGAGCAAAATATGTTGTTTGCACCATGTGTATTGGCGGTGGTATGGGAGCCGCTGGTTTGTTCGAAGTGTTCTGATCGCAAAAAATCAAGAGTCATAATAAAGCTTTCAGGGAGTGCACTGAATCTTAACCTATGGAAGCCGCATCAGAGCGATTGAGGTTTATTTAACTATGCAAAATTACAAAGCTCCAAAACGTGACACCCAATTTGTTATGGATGAGCTGCTTGGATTTGAACAGCATTATGCCGGGCTTGGGTTTAACGACGCCACACCGGATACGGTGCAGGCTATTTTCTCAGAGTGTGCTAAATTCGCTGAAAATGTTCTGGCACCGCTGAACTCTGTAGGCGACAACGAAGGTTGCCAATGGCAGGATGGCAATGTGACCACGCCGACAGGTTTTAGGGATGCCTATCAGCAGTATGTTGAGGGTGGTTGGCCTTCACTGGCACATCCGGAAGCATACGGCGGGCAGGGCTTACCCTATTCTCTCGCTGCTGCGACGGCAGAATGGGTATCCGGGGCCAATCATTCCTGGGCCATGTACCCTGGGCTGAGCCAGGGATGTATGGAAACCCTGAAAGCCCATGGCACTGATGAACAGAAAGAAAAGTTCCTTACCAAGCTGGTGGAAGGGAAGTGGACGGGCACTATGTGTCTGACCGAAGCACACTGTGGGTCTGACCTGGGTATGCTCAAGTGCAAAGCCGAACCCGATAGTGACGGCACTTACAAACTCACCGGAACCAAGATTTTTATTTCCGCTGGCGAGCACGATATGTCCGACAACATTGTGCATATTGTGCTGGCTAGGTTGCCGGACGCCCCTCAGGGCACCAAAGGTATTTCGCTATTTATCGTACCGAAATTCAATGTCGGGGCTAATGGTGAAATCCAGGATCGTAACGCGGTCACCTGTGGATCCATCGAACACAAAATGGGTATCAAGGGCAGCGCTACTTGTGTGATTAACTTTGATGGCGCCAAAGGCTATTTGATCGGTCCTCCAAATCGCGGCTTAAACTGCATGTTCACCTTTATGAACATGGCGCGAATTGGAACAGGGTTGGAGGGACTGGCTGCCACCGAAGCAGCGTTCCAGGGTGCATACGCTTACGCTACTGACCGTTTACAATTCCGTTCCGTTACCGGCCCGAAAAATCCTTCCGGCCCTGCAGATCCTATTATTGTGCACCCTGATGTGCGCCGAATGCTGCTAACCCAGAAGGCCTTCCGTGAAGGTAACCGTGCCATGGCCATCTACTGTATGCAGCTGGTTGACCGTGTTTTATACAGTGAAGATGAAGAAACACGCAGTCAGGCCGAAGCGACCCTGGCGCTACTTACGCCTATTGTTAAAGCGTTCTTGACTGAAACAGCTCAGGAGGCAACCAGCTACGGCATGCAGGTTTATGGCGGCCATGGTTTTATCAAAGAGTGGGGCATGGAGCAACTGGCTCGCGATACTCGCATTTGTACCATGTATGAAGGTACAACCGGGATCCAGGCACTTGATCTTCTGGCCCGTAAAGTAGTGGGTTCCAAAGGTACATTGCTGGAAGGGTTTGTTAAGGAAGTGAGGCAGTTCTGCGTGAGTATTCGTGAATCCACCCAGTTCTGTTCCTGGTCCAATGCCATTGAGTCTCATCTGGATGAATGGCTGCAATTGTCGGCTGATATCGCTAAACGAGCTGCCGATCAGCCCAATGAACTAGGCGCGGCTTCGGTAGATTTCCTGATGTACTCCGGCTATCTAACCGTTGGCTATTTCTGGCTGCGTATGGCTGTTGTAGCTCAGCACAAGCTGGATGCCGGTACTGAAGAAGTGGACTTTTATCAGGCTAAGCTGCATACCGCCAAGTTCTATTTTGACCGTCTGCTAAGCAGAACAAGGTCCTTGGTAGCAGCCATTGAGTCAGGTTCCGATAACCTGATGTCGATGTCACCTGAGCAGTTTATTGCTTAATCGGTGTTTTATTAAGGGGGATTTTTATCCCCCTTTTTTTGATCTGACATCAGGAGTTGTTCCAAAGTCAGGCAAATCGATATCGCTGGAAGGCCAACTGTTTAAAGTACGGGAACTAAAACCTCAGGTGGATCTGAAAGCACATTAAAGTGCTTTCAGGATGGCATCCACGCTGGCTTTGGCATCACCAAACAGCATGCTGGTGTTTTCCTTGAAGAACAAAGGATTCTGCACACCGGCATAACCTGTATTCATACTGCGTTTAAACACCACCACATTCCTGGCTTTCCAGACTTCAAGTACAGGCATGCCTGCTAACGGACTGCCGGGATTCTCGGTAGCGGCCGGGTTAACAGTATCGTTGGCACCAATGACAAGAACGACGTCGGTGTCAGGTAAATCGTCGTTAATTTCTTCCATACCGAGCACAATGTCATAGGGAACTTTGGCTTCCGCTAAAAGCACGTTCATATGTCCCGGCAAACGCCCGGCAACCGGATGAATACCAAAGCGAACGTTAATGCCTTCCGCTCGTAGTTTTTGGGTTATTTCATAGATCGGATGCTGAGCCTGAGCAACTGCCATACCGTATCCCGGGGTAATCACCACAGACTTGGAACCCATAAGTAATTCGGCGACGGCCTCAGCGTTTATCTCCACGGGGTCGCCGTATTCCTCACCATCACCTTCATCAATAGGGTCGTTTCCAAAACCACCTGCGATAACGCTGATGAAGGACCTGTTCATGGCCCGGCACATGATGTATGACAGAATAGCGCCGGAGGAGCCTACCAGCGCCCCGGTAACGATCAGGAGATCGTTGGCCAGCATAAACCCGGCAGCGGCTGCAGCCCATCCAGAATATGAGTTGAGCATGGATATGACGACCGGCATGTCGGCACCGCCAATGGACGAGACCAGGTGCCAGCCAAAGGCCAGTGCAATCACAGTCATAAGCACAAGACTGAAGGTGCTGCCACCTTGATTGACGAAATACAACATCAGCAGGAAGGAAACGACACCGGCTGCTAAGTTGAGTTTATGTCGATGGGGAAGGTTTAATGCCTTGGAGCTGATCTTGCCACGCAACTTGCCGAAGGCAACGATAGAGCCGGTAAATGTGACGGCACCGATAAACACACCAAGGAATATTTCCGTCAAATGGATGTTCAGAACGACACCAGTGAGCGGCCCATGATCAATATAGCTGTTGTAGCCTACTAGCACCGCTGCAAGACCGACAAAGCTGTGGAGTATTGCCACCAGCTCCGGCATTTCAGTCATTTCGACCTTCAGTGCAACCTTGACACCAATGGCAGTGCCAATGGCCATCGCAACGATTATCAGCCAGACTGAGGTGACTTCGGGGCGCCAGAGAGTCGCGATCAGCGCGATAGCCATGCCGATCATGCCGAACAGGTTGCCGTGTTTGGCGGTTTCCTGTTTGCTGAGTCCGGCCAGGCTGAGGATAAATAGAACCGCTGCCAAAAGGTAGGAAGCTGTAATCACACCTGTATTCATTGTTATTCTCCTACTTCCTGAACATCTTCAGCATGCGCTGAGTCACGACAAAGCCACCGACGATGTTAATCGTGGCAATAAGGGTTGCCAGCCCAGCAAGGACTGTTACCAATACACCGCCATGGCTGATTTGCAGTAATGCACCGACCACAATAATGCCGCTGATAGCATTGGTGACGCTCATTAATGGGGTATGCAGAGAGTGGGTGACACTCCAGACCACGTGATAGCCTACAACGCAGGCCAGGACAAATACGGTAAAGTGTTTGAGGAACTCAATAGGTGCCACGCTGGACAGCCAGAGGAACAAAATACCCGCCACCCCCATAAGGCCGAACTTAACAGGCGCTGACATGGGTTGTTTGGCTGGTTTGGCCTCTATTGGCGTAACTACCTTTGGTCTGGCCGGTGTGGCGCTTACCTGTACAGGGGGAGGTGGCCAGGTGACTTCACCGTCTCTGACCACTGTCACACCACGGGTAATGGTATCTTCAAAGTCGATATTGAGAGTGCCGTCTTTGTTCTTGCACAGTAACTTTAGCAAGTTGACCATGTTGTTGGCATACAGAAGGCTGGCCTGGGCCGGCAAACGTGATGGTAGGTCTACAAATCCTGCGATAGTTACACCATGAACGACTACGCTTTCGCCCGGCTCGGTGAGCACACAATTTCCGCCGTTGGGGGCTGCGAGATCTACAATCACGCTGCCGGGTTTCATGGCCTTGACCATTTCCTCGGTTATCAGTTTTGGCGCTGGCTTACCTGGGATTGAAGCCGTGGAGATAATGATATCCACTTCCTTGGCCTGCTCCAGAAACAGTGCCATTTCTGCATCAATAAAAGCCTGGCTCATCTGCTTGGCATAACCATCGCCGGCACCGGTATCCTCTTCAAGGTCCACTTCCAGGAACTCAGCACCCATACTGTTGATCTGTTCTTTTACCTCGGGCCGGGTATCGAAAGCCCGAACGATGGCCCCAAGGCTGCCTGCTGTGCCAATGGCGGCCAAGCCTGCGACACCGGCGCCAATGACCAGAATTTTGGCCGGGGCGACTTTACCTGCAGCAGTAATCTGGCCGGAGAAAAAACGACCGAAATGATGGGATGCCTCCACCACCGCACGGTAGCCGACAATACTTGCCATGGAGGAGAGGGCGTCCATAGACTGGGCCCGAGAAATCCTGGGGACGGAGTCCATAGCCAGTGCCGTGATTTTCTTTTCAGCCATGGCCTTGAGTAGATCTTCATTTTGAGCCGGCCAGATAAAACTGATCAGGGTACTTCCCGACTTCATCTTTTCCAGCTCGTGTTCTGCCGGTGCATCTACTTTAAGAATAAGATCTGACTGCCAGACTTCGTCCAGTTCTTTGATAGTTGCTCCGGCATCCAGGTATGCCTGGTCGTTAAAACTCGCCATGCCACCGGCATGACTTTCAACGGCTACTGTAAATCCCAGTTTGACCAATTCCTTCACGGATTCAGGTGTCGCAGCGACACGCTTCTCGTGGGGTTTATGTTCCTTGGGGACACCGATTTGCATAGAGGTTCCTCATTGTTGTAATTGTCAACGACAGCACTTTCAGGAAAGCCTGGCAAACAGAGAATATAAACGTTTGCCAGGGCCTACCTAAGACTAAAGGAGATATCAGCCGTAAACTAGCTATCATTTCAATAGTAATTACAAATGAATCTGCTGACGTGCTTGTGAACACCATTCAACATTTGCGACTTGACTGTTAGCGCCGCTATTAACCGGTAAAAAAGGTTTCAAGAAGTTCGCTTCGCAGTCATCAGGCTTCGAATAAA
The DNA here is from genome assembly GCA_050299855.1 of Hahella sp. Lineage (GTDB taxonomy): Bacteria > Pseudomonadota > Gammaproteobacteria > Pseudomonadales > Oleiphilaceae > Hahella. The sequence continues at coordinate 9,399 of JBNKWQ010000048.1, read as the reverse complement.
AGCATCGCTTATTAGCCCTCAGCTAAGTCAGAGTATAGAGAATTACCCGTGTAAGAATAGCAAAGTAGCCATAGCAAATGGTCGTAAAGGGAGGTGTCAGATGACCTCTTTCATCCTCATATAGGTGGCAAAGCGGGGTATGCCTTTGCGGGTTTTACCTCGATATTGATAAGTAATGATGCTGCCAATGGCCGGCGGGTGTCTGCGCTCTGAATCTGAGAAGCCGCTACCGATCCTGAATTGAATGCCGCTTTGAGTCTCAACCAGCAATGCGCCCATCATTTCGCTGTATTTACCCTTGCCGGGAAAATAGTCAATAACTTTGGCCTCCGCATCCTGTACCAATTTAAGCTTCTGCAGATCATTGCTGCGATAGGCCTGATAGAGCGAACTGCCGCGATGCAGCATTAGCCCTTCCCCACCTTTGGCGGTTATCAGGGTGAGTTCATCATCAAGTGCCTTACGGGTTGACACCTTGTATTGCTTAACAGCCTTAATGTTTTTGTTCTTTAAGGCAGTCAATCGCTCCTGCAACTCAAGTTGGCGGTCATCGAATGTGCCTAAATGTGCCGGCAGGTCAAACACCATATATTTTACCTGCTGCCATTCGCTGTCTATTGGATGGTCTTTGCTGACGGTGCTCAGCAAACGCTCGAATTTGCCTCTGCCCAGCCAAAGTTCACCGTCCAAAGGTATATTCGGTAAGGCCTGGGTAAACCACTGAGGAGCATGAATTTGATTTCCGTTACGGGTAATTAAAGCCGCGCCGTCCCAATAGGCTCGGATACCGTCCAGTTTTTCACTGACCCAGAAGTCGGAAAGCCGGCCTGTCTCCTGAAAGCTTTGGGCAAGCATTAAGTTCGGTGTTTCAACCGCAATAACTGTTGATGGAAACCAGGGAAGGGTGAGAAATGCTAATGCAACTGCCTGGCGGCCAGGTGAAGTAGCTCTTGGTGCTGACATAGAACATCCTTGCTGTTGTTAGTTCATCCGTGAACGGGACATTATTCCCAAGGATAACGAGGAGATAAACCCGCCATAAGCCTATTCTTGTGTCAGTTATATCTCACGAGACTTAACCCGCAAGGTTCGGCTGAGGTTTGCTATTTCAAGCCTCATTTCTTAATAGCACTGGTTGCAATTCAAATATCCAGGCGGCCCTTGAAAGCAGTGCTTATAACTTGATTCTGCAACTGGACAATTTTCTGATGCTGATCCGTATTTCAATGATTATCATGTCAGTATTGCTCAGCTATGTTTATTCGGAATTCTTCTCTTTGACAGTGCAGATCATCAGCCGTCTTAGTGTCATCGTCTTTGCCGGGCTTTTGTAGCTCGTTTACATCATGCGCTTTACGGGGCGTATAGCTTTGGGAGAGGCTAATCCATGAGTGTCGATTCGGATCATACCGGAAAAGTGCGCCGAAGTTGGTTGCCGGGTGATGCCTTCTGGGAACTGGCTTTTCGTCCCGGTTTCTTGTTGGCTTCGCTATTTTCTATTATTGCTTTGGCAATCTGGATCGCCTGGCTGAGTGGCGTCATGCCTTTTTTGCTAACAGGCATAAATCCACTTGTATGGCATTTACATGAAATGCTTTTTGGATTTACTGCGACTGTTGCCACTGCTTTTATCCTGACGGCAGTACAAAGCTGGACAGGCCTCCGCAGCCTGCATGGGCCGCCATTAGCAGGTCTTTGCCTGCTTTGGGTTGCCAGTCGATTGTTGCTATTAAGCGGTATCCATCAACTTTACCTGTTCGCGGTGATCGTTCAGGGTTGCTGGTGGCTCATGGTTATTGCCTTCCTTACAAGGATATTAGTACGGGCTCGTAATAAACGTAATTACCAGTTTGTACCATTGCTGACTGTGATGGGCTGCCTGAATCTGGCACTGCTGTTGGCAGACCTGAGTGGTCACACGGACCTGGCTCTGCACCTTGGCCGAACTGCGCTCTTGATGTTTGGAGTTTTAATTAGCTTGGTCGGTGGCCGCGTTATTCCTTTCTTCACCCAGCGGGGTGCCGCCGAAGCCACTCCTCGTGATTCCATCTGGCTAAATCGGTTGTTGACATTTTTTGTTCTGGCCAGCGTAACTGCATTCTTTATGGCCTATTTTGTAGAACTGCCGTTGGCACTGACACCGGCACCGCTGTTTATTATTGCAGGGGTACTGCATCTAGTCAGGCTTGCCCTATGGAGCCCGCTAGCTACCCGCGGACTTTCTTTGTTGTGGTCATTGCATCTTACTTATCTGCTATTGGGAGCAGGGCTCATCATTATGGGCATCAGCTATTACTTTCCCAGTATCAAATTTTCTGATGCTTTGCATCTGGTCGCAGTGGGCTCAGTCGGGGGTATGATTCTCGCGATGATGGCAAGGGTATCGTTAGGGCACACCGGCAGGCCTCTTAAAGCGCCAACATCCATGGGGCCGGCATTTGCTCTTATTATCCTGGCTGCTGTGGTTCGATTCGCATTACCTGTGTTGGGTATGCCTGTTATCGGCTGGCAGATTAGTGCGTCATTGTGGGGAATTGCATTCTCTATCTTCGTTTGGAATTACGCCAAAATTCTGACTGCTCCGCGAGCTGATTAAAGCAGCAAGATATATCCAAAAACAAACCAAGATTCAGACAAATCCTGAAATGGTATTTGTTCACTGCCCTTAAGTGTAAAAATTTACATATTTGCCTGACCCCCTTCATCTACATTAGGACTTGAGAGCTTTTGTCTCTCATCTATAAAGAAACAACCAACCTCATTCGGTAAAAGGAGTTTTACTATGAATAACAGGATTATCAAATTAAGCGCAGGCGCAGAGTGGATTCCGTCAATGATCATGCTGGAACCTCACATGAAGCAATAGCGAAACACGTTGGTTTCGTCACTGGAATAGAGCGATATGAAATCACGGCTTAAGGTGGCAGCATGCTGGTAGCCGGAGGGGCGGGGATCACAAAAAAGATTGGTATTGCCCGTCAGTTCTCCTGTCAGATCAGGGCACTCAAGAATCATATTTATAGGTTCTTCATAACCATACCATTGTGAGGAATAGAGGTAGCTGGTCTGGCCGTCATTAATAGCACAGAGTTGACTGGCATAGCAGTGCGGATCACAACCCCTCAAATCGCCGTATACCATATAGACGAGATACAAATCCGGATCTTGCCCGCTTAATTGCATCTTTTTTGAGCAATGAACACTGTTGCCGGGGGGGATATAGTCAGAGTAGACACGCAATGTAGGGCCTGAGCTATCGTTAAAGCCTGAGGGCAAACCCTCGCACTGTTGGAGATTGCCCTTTACTGTATGTATCCAGGCAGGTTCGCTTGGATTGTATTGCTCTGATTGAAAAGTGGCGGCTGTTCTGGCCATCTTGAAACCTGTCTGCACTTCAGTTTCAACCATTGGGTTTGAATTGACGGCAGTGTTTCTTAGGCTGGGGAAACCTGCGGAAGGAGGGAGTAAATGAAGAAGGCGATCTAACTGTTCTATATGTAGCGCTTGCGTCTGGGGTTCCCCAGAGCCAGGACTAAAGCCCTGTTTCAACCAGCTGTCTTCAGACCCGTTGTCTTTAAACCCTGAATAAAACCAGAGGCATACAGCACCTGACAGGATAAAAAAGCCTGACAGGATAAAAAATACGTTCCTAGACTGCTTGGACATTGCATCAGGCCACGCTTAACAATGCTATAAGGTAAACATAGCACTTTTGTCATCCAGGAGCCTTGCTGTTTTAGAACACTAAAATATGTCGCGCCTGTTTTTATAGGTTTTGGTTCTTATCACTGTGCGGCTATGAGGTAGATTTCGTACTGGACGCGACCCTGACATTTCCGATGCGGCATGCCCTGACAGGTGAAATGGTATCGGTGGACCAGATTCGCAACCATACAGCGCTGGTGCTCGAAGGGCGTTTTGCCAGGATCTGTTTCACCGAACAATTTATTGCGAATGAGCACAGCTAGTGATATCGGAGCAAGACGATCAGTACCGTACTTAAGCCTATTAAGGTCGTCCTGCCGAGGGTTCATCTACTGGATTTGGCAGCACCGGCTCAGATATTTTCCCACCAGGCACTGGCTGGCCTGGTGGAGCTGCGCTATATCTCAACTTCACCAGATATCCTTGCCCATCAGGGTTTACACCTCGCAAACCTTGAGCCTCTTCCAGAAACGTTACCGCCGGGGAGCTGACTGATGCTGATCGGCACCAGTAATTTGTGCCGCTATATCCAAGAAACGGACTACCGGCAATGTGTTAACTGGTTAGCTGGACTTGAGGGTCAGTTCGGATTAATGGCAGGTATTTGTTCTGGAACCTTACTTGCCGCACAAGCCGGGTTGTTGGCCGGAAAGCAATGTACAACCCACCACGAGCTAATCGGCGCCTTGCGTGAGTTCGAACCAAATGCCCTGGTGAAGGAAGACTGTATCTTTGTACGCGACGGGCGGGTTTGGTCCAGTGCGGGAATCAGTACAGGGCTTGATCTTTGCCTGCAGCTGGTTGCCGATCATTGGGGGCAGGACAAAGCGGTTTCGGTCGCTCGAGGCCTGGTGATATACCAGCGCCGGTCCGGCAGCGACAATCAACTGAGCTTCTGGCTGGAACACCGTAACCATATGCAGTCTCGAATTCATGCTGTTCAGGACCTCATTATGGCGGAGCCGGGCAGGGAATGGTCGCTAAGAGAACTCGCGGATAGAGTCTGTCTGAGTGAGCGTCACCTGCGTCGTCTATTCAGAGAGGCCACCGGCAGCAGCCTGCAGGACTATCTGCAGCAGGCTCGGGTAGAGCTGGCCCGGCAACTGTTGGACCAAACTAAACTGAGCCTTCAGGATATTGCAGAAAGGTATCTTAATTCATAACACTACTGCGCCTGTTAATGCTGCTATCCCTTTTATACAGGGAGAAACACAGGCACGCATTGTTACCCCTCAGTGACTCTCCGTTACAAACTGCGATCAGTTTGTATGCAGATATGAGGCAGTTTGTGAACAGAAATGATGCAGTTTACGAACAGAAGCCGCCAACTATTAGGTGCTTCTGTTCATTGTCCTCTAAAATTGCACAGTGCCACTCCCTGAAAATTCCCATGAGAAAGTATTATGGACCCCCATGCACAGGCTATTTTCGACTTTGTTAAAAACGACCGTGATCACGGGGCCAATGTGCTGGCCAGAGAAATGCTGTCCAGGATTGAGGTCTGGGTAAGCAATCTGGATTCGCTTTTTCTAACGGAACTGGACGAACTGGCACAGGCCCTCGCTAAGTGCAGGCCTAGCATGGCACCGATCTATAATTGTGCAGAACGCTGGCATCAGCAATTGCAAACCCTGTCTCCATCTGTCGATGTAAAGCAAGCTGTGTTGGAGGAGTTATCTAAAGTCAGGACAGCTTTACTTACGGCAAACCAGGCTATTGCAGAACACTGTCTCGAAATGCTGAAGGAGCTGCCACTGGCTCCATCGAAGCCTATTCCATTAAAAGCGAGGGCAACAAAAGACAAGATATGCATCTTTACCCACAGCTATAGCTCATCAGTTGAAACCCTGTTTAAAGCTATGGTGGGGGAAAACATGAAGTTCCGGGTCATTCTTACCACCAGCTATCCGGGTCTGGAAGGTAAGGCCTTAGCCGAAAAGCTAAACGGGTTAAAGATTGGGGTAACTCTTATCCCTGATACCCAGGCTGCGCTTTTTATGCCGGAGGCTGATCTTGTTATCGTCGGCTGCGACACCTGCCTAGCAGATGGTTTTATGGTGAACAAGTGCGGCACTCATTTGCTGGCCCTGTCTGCTAAAGAACAACAGAAGCCATTCTGGTTTCTGGCGGACTCTTTCAAGCACAGTCAACTGAAACGGTCAGAACTGAAGCTGGAAGAAATGGATACCGCTGAGCTGGAGGCACCTTCAGGAGACTTTATCCTGCCTAGAAATATCTACTTCGAACCTGTGCCAAGATCTCTGTATACCGGGTGGATAGATGAACTTGGCGTGCATACCAAAATCAGGAAACAAACTTAAACAAAAGAGACTGATTTTTGATGGCTGGCGACCATGCTAATCGGAACAATTTTCCTCTTGCCTATTCTTGCCCACAATTGAATAATTTTTATCCATTATCGACTTTTAGTCTTTTAAAATGCGACAGATCGCCCAAAGCGTTCTAAGCTTATAAGTTATTCGTTGCCCTGATAGCAGAGGTTCTGGACATGATGAAGAGTATTCTACTGGTTTTTTTAAGCTTGGTTGTCTCAGTGGCAAACGCTGAACAACTGTTAGTTGGTGTAGAGAATAACTGGCCGCCATTTATTGCAAGGGATGCGGAAAAAGAAGGTCTGGCCACCGAAATAGTACGTCAAGCTTTTAAAACCCAAGGATACGAATTTAAAATGAAATGGCTGCCCTGGAGCCGCGCACTGAAGGGACTTTCCGAACTTAAATATGACATTATCCCAGGTGCCTGGTATTCAGAGGAACGCACTAAGGAATTTTTTTACTCTGAACCTTATCTGTCCAATCGCATTGTGTTTATCAAACGGGTTGATGACCCATTTGAATATAACGGACTGGAATCCTTATCAGGAAAGACTATTGGAGTTATCAAGGAATACGGCTATCTGGAGAGTTTCATGACAGCGGACAACTTCACCCGTCGTGAATCTCGCCGCCTCTACATTAATCTGTTGCGTCTCACCCGGAATAAAATCGACCTGGCAATTGAAGATGAAATCGTCGCGCGATTAATCGTGAGAGAACAGGCTCCTAGCCTGGCGGATGCAATCACCTATACAAAGAATGCTCTATCGGTTAATGATTTACACGTCATCATCAGCCGCAATCACCCTAAAGGCAAAGAAATTATTGAGTCGTTCAATAGAGGCCTGGCCACCATTAAGGAGAATGGAACCTATGACGGAATTCTTGCGGAGATGCTGTAGGGCTCTGAAGACCCAATGCTGAAAAGGCTTGCTCAGCGTTGGGTTTTGGATATTCAACCGACGTTCAAGTTGTCTGTCCATCCCTCCCAAAGATATAGGTCCAATCCTTTTGTCAGATTACTGTCCCTGATTTCTGCAAAGTTTCTATAAATGTGGCGGGAAGACTGATATTCCGCTCTAACTCCAGCATTTCAATAGAGTTTGCCCGTACTTCCGGTCGCATTCTGCTTAGACAATCAATGGCATTCAGTGCACGCGATAAGTCGGTCAATGAGAACAATAAGAAACTACCCGGGGTGGTTTGAATCAGTCTGTGGATCTATTCATCCTATTAAACGGCCACCTATGAATGGTTTGCATTCTAAAATAAATTGCATAAACATGAGGGCTAGTTATATATGCTATAAAAACAATGTAAGTAAGTGCTGTTTGGCTGTCGGCAAGTGACAATAATCCTCACGGGGAATGAACATGACCCAGCAGCTTGGCGGCCATTTTGTTGACCGTATCCCGCATGAGTATATCGCCTCCAATCGACAGATCTTGCGTCGCCGACTTCCATACGTACTGGTTCTTGGTGATTCCTGGTTTGATTATCCAGGCCGCAATGCCGATTGGTTCAATAACCCCACCAATGTCATGGAAGCGCTGGCAATCCGGCAAACGCAACCGGTCAATTGGTTTGACGCTGCCATCATCGGCGCTACTACCGAAAACCTGCGCCGAAACCTGAGACTACTTCGAGCCTTCAACTCCGGCAGAATTAAATTGGCCGCCATACTCTTAAGTGTGGGAGGGAATGACTATTTCGAGAAAGCGAAAGAATTGCTCGTTCCCTATACCGGCCAAACAGATGCAGAAGCCTGTTTAAATGAGAATGGGCGCAAGAAACCAGACCAGGCTATCCGCACCTTTATTGCGAACCTGCAAAAACTTCGGGACCAATACCAACCGCAAGCTCCCATTCTTACCCACGGCTATTTACCGCCAACGGTAAAATCTGTCGGCTACAGGCTGCTGAATTTCCGGCTTGCCGGCCCCTGGATCAAGAACGCCATGGAAGGGGATGAGGGTTTGGGTTACGAACCTGCCAGCAAACAACTCAAGGCAGAGGTTAAAACCGCCCTGCAAACCAAACTGTCACTGACCATTCAACAGGCTATCTCTCAGGGTAGGCACCCTCAAGATTCCATGTTCGAAGCCCCAATATCTAAACAAACCTTGTTACAAGAAGAGTTCTGGGCGGATGAAATTCATTTATCGCCGAAGGGCTACGACAAATATACCGAGGAAATGGTAAACGCCTGGCAAACACAGGGTGTTTATCCTTTGGGGTATGTTTAGCAGCTAAGGCCATGCTGGAAGCCCATAGGTGCATGGATCACTGAAGCCATGATTCACGGGGATTGACTATAATTCACAGGACATCAGCGGTAAGGTGAAAGTTGTGACAGATCAAAATCAGCGTCAGCTGAAGAAGCTGTTAGAGGCAATCGAGTTCATAGATGGGCTTTAAGAAAAAATATACAAAATAAAGGGATCTAGTTAAGGTTCTCGATGACCTTTCAGATGAAAGGGAGTTGCGGGCGTTCGGCTATAGAGATATTCATTCCTTTTCATGGTTTTGGTGCGTCGATGAAGAAGCTGAGGAATATATAATTAAGTTTCCAGCCCGAGGGAGAGAGGAGTCAATGTATAGCCACTTCTACTTCTTCTATCGAGGGTTTGTTGTAAAGCTTAGCTGTACCAGTTATGCAAAGGGTGAAATATCCTTTCAGAAATATCCATTGGAGCTTGAAGGCTACCGAAGACAAGTTCAAGAAAGGGTTGCCGAAGCACTGCTGGAATATGGATATTACGGGGATGGAAAATCCCCCATAAATGCAAAATTCATTGAAGATGGCGTCAATCCAACATGCTTATGATCAGCTCTAACAAAGCCAAGCACGCTCGCCAGCAAAGCTGGCTGGACCTACATTGCGCAGCTTCGCTGCTCCTTTTCGACCCGTGTTGGCGGCGTTATATTTAAAGATTGAATATGGAGATTTATGGAAACTGTTTTATATTTAGTTGTTATCGCATCATGGATTTGGTCAGTAGCCAGAGGGATTCAGGTATCAATTTTGTGCGCAGCACTTAATTTCATATTCCCTCCAGTTTCCCAGATTATCTTTGCCGTCTATGAAGAAAAAATGAGAACCCCATTGTTGCTCATGGCAGTTGGTGGAGGCTTATTGTTTTTCCTTTATGGCGAAGCAACGGTTACTTTTAGTGAGTAATAAATATAACAAGTGTGTCATGTTCGCCACTATCGCGGAGGGTGTTCAAAACTCTGTGTCAGCCAAGTTACAGATCGATGTGAGCGTCTAGCCGCCCCTCAAAGTGAATCGATAGCTGGGACAGTGTGAGGTTCCAGTTTTGCACCGGATGCGTCCACCGCTCTGAGGCGTTCAACA
>JBNKWQ010000047.1:0-22878 GCA_050299855.1 Hahella sp. | reverse complement strand
TGGTTGCAGGAAACGCCTTGGAGCGATTGATGCGAATGGCTTCTCTGGCGGTTTGCCCATTGAATACCAGCTTTTCGAAAGGACCAATTCTCCGGGCGAATGCCTGCAGGGCCAGCCTGCGACGATAATGGTACTGATTTTCAGTGATGAGACCACTTTTGAACTGCTGATAAAGATTTTTTACCTCGATAATGAAAGCATTATTTGCTTGGCTGACAATACCGCCAAAGGCGTTAAATCCAGACCCTGAAGAGACACTCAGCAGGTCATAGTTTTGTTGCAGCCACGCCAACGTCCGGAATGCCTCCTGTTCCTCCGGTGTCACCGGCAAATGACGTTGGACCCGTCTGAGGTAACCACTATCCGCCGGCTCCAGCATCTGGCGGGTTGCCGGGGAGTTATAACGTTGTTGATAAAAGTCCTCCGGCACCGGGCAGGATAAGCTGACGGCACTTTCATCAATTGGCATGATTTTCAATATCTGGCCCGGATAGATTTTATTTGGATCCTTGACGTGTCGGTTGAAATGCAGGACGGAAGCTTCCGCAAGCTTATAGCGTGGATTTCGGTCATTGATGTCATATTGCGTAGTAATGATCTTGCTGAGAGTATCTCCAGGCCTGACAACGTAATTTAAGGGAATGACAAAAGGATCACGGAGTGGTTTTTCGATGAGTTGAATCAGGGATGTATTGTTGTCCAAGACAGACTCCTTGTCAGAAACGACGGTTATCTATTCCATATATGAACAAGACCTAAGCGCTCAACGAGCGCTTTTACCTGTCTCGATGTGACGGATCAGAGCTTCTTACCAGCTTCCAGGTCGTAGCCCACACGCTCAGGCGACCCGCCTTTGTTGGCGCGGTCGGCGGCGGTGTAGCTCATGGTGAGTTTGGAGTAGCTCAGGGAGAGTGTTTCGGAAGGGGCCTGGTCGGCTCCGGCGCTGATTTTGTAGTTACTGATCATTACGTCTTCCAGCTCGTAGCTGACATACTTTTCGATCTTGTCGGCATGGGTTTTGACGATATCAATGACCACTTTCACCCCGGCATCACCGGTTAGGGATTCTTTAAACAAACCTGAAGAGGAGGAATCCATCAGTTTGCTGATAGACACTTCCGTCAGGTTTGGCCGGGTGGCTTCGCGGTTGGACATGTGCCCGGCTTCCATGGTGACACTGCGGCTGGTACTGAACTCAAAGCTGTCCAGTCGAATCCAGTCCTTATAGCCTTCAGCGGTGACGTTGCCTTTAACGTCCAATTGGTTGTAGTTCAGGTAAATGGCCATGGTTTCTCGACTCCTTGAGTGATGGCATGAGGCAGGGGGATTTCGGCAGCATCTCTGGCTGTTTTCATCCTACAAAGGCCCGCACGGTAACGAATAGTCACACCTCGAACAATCGGCCTAATGACCTATCGCTCTAAACTTTCGTTTATGGGGACCGCTGATAACACAAGGTAATTCTTTCAGGGTTTTATATAGACTCCTGCTTATTGTCAAAGAGAATCCGGCTCAATACCGGGCTGTTGTCGCGAGACATGACAAATTGAAGAGGAATGATGAAGCGGGTGGCTAAGCCCTATGGGTATGCATAGCTATCTGAGTGAAATGTTAACGCACCCAAGAGGAAGCTTCCCCCTGCCAGGAAATAATCTCCGCCAAAATAGAAATCGCTATTTCCGGAGGAGCCCTACTGCCGATATCCAGACCGATAGGTCCTTTTATATGGCTGATCTCCTCTTGGCTAACACCATGCGCAGCGAGCCAGTCCCGACGTAATTTATGGGAACGCTGACTGCCCAACGCTCCAATATAGAAACAGTCACTACTCAGCAGATTCTGCAGTATAGGTCCTTCCCATTCATTGTCGTGAAACAGCAACGCTGACGCTGTCCAGGCGTCACACCAGGCAGGATCGAGATAGTTGGGATTAGATAAGGTATGAAGCCTGGGTAGGTCATTTGATTTCAGTAAAGAAGAAAGGGGCAGGTTATTGTCTGGGGCTGGATGGTTCAAAAGCGTTTATTCAACAGGCCCGAACTCTGTCTGCAGTGGCAGAATTAGAGGCAATAGAATTTGAAGAACACAATATCTACGCCCTACCTGAACATTTAGGCGAACGCTTTGATATCGCTATGATCACCGTGGGAGTCTTGAACTGGATGCCGGATCTAAATCTGTTTATGCAAGCCTGTGCCTCTTTATTAAAACCGGAAGGGATTTTGCTGGTAGACGAAATACACCCGATTCTTAATATGTATAGCGAAGGAAAACCTTCGCACCTCGGGGCATCGTACTTTGATAAAACCCCTTATGTAGACAACTCAGGTCTGGACTATTTTACCAACACCAAATACCAGGCCAAAGAAAACTATTGGTTCCATCATACTCTCAGTGACATTCTGATGGCCGCCATTGACTCCGGCCTGGAACTGCGAAGCATGAACGAAGTCGCAGAAAATCTGGGGAACTACTGCGCCGACCTGGAACACCACCCCTGCAATCCGCCTTTGGGCTTTGTAGCTTCCTGGAAAAAGAAATAATTGGACCGCAAAAGAACCAAACCCTGAATGACGCCAAAGCATCAGACAGGGTTCTTGTTTTCAACACGGCATCAGAAATGCCAAAGCAACGCTAGAAGACCTGGGCAAAGGCCTCAGCCACCCGGGGCACATTCGTTGGGGTGAGACCCGCCATACAGGCTCTGCCGCTGGAGATCAGATAGATACCGAACTCATTGCGCAGACGATCCACCTGGGCGGCGGAAAGGCCTGTGTAGCTGAACATACCTCTCTGTTTGACCAGATAACTGAAATCATGGCCGGGCATTTTTTTGGCCAGCTCATCCGTCAGCAATTGACGTTGATTTATAATGCGCGTACGCATCTCTTCCACTTCGTCCAGCCAATTGTTCAGCAGCGCTTCGTCATTCAACACCTGAGAGACCAGGCGCGCGCCAAAGCTCGGTGGGCTGGAGTAGTTACGACGAACGGTCGCCTTCAGTTGCCCCAATACCCGTTGTGCAGCTTCCTGGTCTTCACAGACCACTGACAAACCGCCGACACGCTCGCCATAAAGCGAGAAAATCTTGGAGAAGGAATTACTGACCAGACAAGGTAATTGTTCCTTTGCTATGGCCCGAATCGCATAGGCATCATCTTCCATACCTGCGCCAAAGCCCTGATAAGCAATATCAAGGAATGGGATCAGCTCCCGCTCCTTCGCCACTGCGACCACCTGGTCCCACTGAGCATGGGTGAGGTCCGCACCGGTTGGGTTGTGGCAGCAAGGGTGCAATAGAACAATGCTTTTCGCCGGTAATGCTTTCAGCCCATTGAGCATGGCATCAAAATTCACACCGCCGGTCTTAGCATCAAAATAGGGATATCTGTTAACAGTAAAGCCGGCACCAGAGAATATGGCCACATGGTTTTCCCAGGTTGGACTGCTAACCCATACCTGTGAATCGGGAAAATACTGCTTTAGAAAATCAGCTCCGACTTTCAATGCACCTGAGCCACCCACTGTCTGAATGGTCGCTATCCGTTCGCTCTTCAAGGCAGGATGATCAGCGCCAAACAATAGTTTTTGTAAAGCCGTGCGGTAAGCCAACAAGCCTTCCATCGGCAGATACAGGGAGGCATCGTGGTTGCCTGCGAGCAGATCGCGGGCTTTATTCACTGCCGTCAAGGGTGGAATCTTGCCTTCATTGTCGAAATATAGCCCGATACTCAGGTTAACCTTGTCTGCTCGAGGGTCTTTCTGGAACTGCTCCATCAGCGACAGAATAGGGTCGCCAGCGTAGGCTTCGACGGCTTGGAACATGCTTGGACATCTCCGTAATAGATAAAAATGGGGATTAATTTGGGGTGTTTGAATATGACAGCCGCCAGTCTAACCTAGTGGACGTATAATTGAAGATCTAAGTTGTTAGAATTTGTTGATGGTCTCCCAGTAAGACATCGATTGAATCCTATTCCGAACGCAAAGCCACAATAGGATCGAGTAAAGAAGCCTGATAAGCCGGCACTACGCCCGCCAACAGCCCGATCAACATAGACAACCCGAGCGCGGCCAGTATAAAGGGAGGATGAATTTGAAGTGGAAATGAGGGCGCCGCGATCCCCACAATCAGCACGATAACGGTCATCAGCATCAATCCACAAAGCCCGCCAAATGTGGAGAGTGCGACGGCCTCTCCCAAAAACAGGCTCATCACCTGTCTTTTGGTTGCCCCCAATGCCGACAGCAGGCCAATTTCACTTTGGCGTTCACGCACACTGGTCGTCAGGGTAGTGAGAATCCCCACAGCCCCTACCAGCAAAGATATGGAGCCCAGCAAGGCAACTGACAGCGTCAAAACTGAAAGAACGCTGTTCAGGCTGGAGAGCATCTGGTCCTGGGTGATCAGCGTGAAGTCTTCCCGGCCATGACGGCCAATGAGCTGATTTTTGATCAGCGCCGACATGGTGACCGAATCTGTGGCTGCCGAGAATACCACGTCAATCTCCATCAGCCCTTCCCGGTTGAACATTTCCAGAGCAAGATCAGCGGGAATGTAGATAGCATCGTCCAGATCATAACCGAGCATGTCGCCCTTGGGTTCAATCACCCCGATGATCCGGAATCGCATGCCGCCCACACGCACCAGTTTGCCCAGAGGATTGACGCCACTGAAGAGCTCTTCCTTAACCCGATAACCCAGGACCACATAAGGGCTGCTGCGTGACAATCCTACAGTTGCGGGCAGAAAACGGCCTTGGGCCACCGCGAAGTTCCAGGCTGATGGCATATCCGGCCCGACCCCAAAAACATCTACGTTGCGGCCTTTTTCATGGAATTCTATCTCCCCTGTTCCCTGCACCACGGGTACCGCAAAATCCACCTGCGGCAATCTTGCCAGCGCTGCATGATCTTCCATGGACAATGGGCGCACGGAGCTTAGAAGCCCCCCCATGCCGCCGGTGATGTTCTTACCAGGCGTAATAGCAATTATGCGGGTGCCAAATTGGGAAAATTCATCCATGACATAAGTCCGAACACCCTCGCCTATCGAGGTCAACAGAGAAACTGCCGCGATACCAATCGCAATCCCCACTGCCGTCAACAGAGAGCGAGTACGTCCAAAATTAAGCGTTGCCATCACCCAACGCAAGGCATCTGTCATATTCATCCAGCCAGCCTTTTCATATTCAGACCACTATGTTCATATTTGAATAGCTCTGTCCATATCTGAACAGCTCTGTCTATATTTGAACCGCTCCGCCTATATCTAGCCTACACAACCGATATTCTCACTGCTTCAAACACCCCGCCCTTCGTTCAAAGCGGCTACGGGTTCCAGGGAAGAGGCTCGCCTGGACGGGATAAACGCAAAGACCAAGGCCGTCACTACCGCTGTAAAAAATGCCGCCAGCTTGGCCCAAAGTGGAGAACCCAAAGGAACGTTGGGATAAAACTCCCGCCCCAAAGCCAACAACGACTCACTGAGGACTAACCCGGCAACTCCCCCCATAATGGCCAGCAAAACCGCTTCAGAGAGAAACAGCCTTTGTATGGTGCCGGAGTTTGCCCCCAATGCCTTTAGCAGGCCTATTTCATCGGTACGCTGGCTGACGCTGATCAGCATCACGTTCATGATCAATACGCCCGCCACCACCAAACTGATCGCCGCCACCCCACCTACCGCCAGCGTCAGTGTTTTAAGGATATCGTCGAAGGATGAAAGCAGAGCATCCTGGGTAATGACGGTGACATCCTCTTCACCGTCATGGCGTGTTTTCATCACGTCGATAACCCGGGCTTTCACCTTGTCTACCTGATCATAAGAACGGACTTCCGCAAATATCCGGAACATTCCTTCCTGATTAAACAGAGCCTGAGCACTAGCCACAGGGATAATCATCACTTCATCAAAATCCACACCCAGAGCCACGCCTTTACTCCGCAATAGCCCCACCACCCGGAAACGCCGGTCACCGGCCCGGAGCCATTTTCCCAGAGCCGGTTCAGGGCCAAACAGTTCCCGTTTAAGTTTTAGACCAAGTACCGCCACAGCGTTAGCTTCTTCATTGCCGGTGCCCGGAAGGAACTGCCCCTGTAGCATATCCAATTGGCGTATAGACTGAAAATCCCTGTTGGTGCCAACCACCAGACTCTCGCGCAAACGCCCTTCGTAGCTGAGTTCCGCAAAGCCGACAATGAGTGGAGCCATACGTTTGACTTCAGGAATGCGCTCAATGGCCAAACCGTCGGTCAAAGTAATATCCCGGGGAGCTTCTCCAGTAATTGGCGGCATGCCGCCTGTGGTTTCCTTTTTCCCCGGCATCATAATCAGGGTATTTTTGCCGAGAAAACTGAACTCTCCCAGAATGAACAATCTGGCCCCTTCACCAAGCCCAATCAGTAGATTCACTGTACTTACACCGATCACCAGCGCCAGCATGACCATGGCGGTACGAAATCGATGCTTTCTAACCACCCGCCAATTGAACTGGGCCATGTCAACAAAGGTCATGCAGCCCACCTCATCTCTCCTGGGAATACGGGCAATAGTACAGACAATAGCCCTGACGGCAGGATTAGCCTTCATGGTGGCTCTCATTAATACTCACTCGAAGGCTATCCTGGGCAATACGCCCATCGACCATCCGCAACTGTCTATGAGCCCTTTTTCCTAATTCCAGGTCGTGGGTCACCACAATCAGCGTGATACCCTCGGAATTCAGATCCTCAAGAAGACCGACAACGTCTGTACCGGACAGGGTATCAAGGTTACCTGTGGGTTCATCTGCCAGAAGTAACTTTGGTTTCATCATCATGGCCCGGCCTATCGCCACCCTCTGCCTTTGCCCGCCGGACAATTGATTCGGCAAATGCTCTGCACGATCAGAGATACCCAACCTTTCCAGTACCGGAGTAATGCGGGCAGCACGTTCTCGAGTGGGAATCCCAGCTAACATTAGGGGCAATTCCATGTTGCCACGAGCGGTTAATCTGGGAATAAGATGGTATGACTGAAAGACAAACCCTATTTCCTGTTGACGGTAGGCTGCCCGTTCGGAGTCTTTCAGTCTGGATGTGGAAACACCATCGAGCACATACTCCCCGGCACTGGGCTGATCCAGTAATCCGAGAATATTCAGCAATGTTGATTTTCCGGACCCGGAGGGGCCCATCACAGAAATGTATTCTCCTCGGTCCACCTTCAGGTCAACATGGTCCAGCGCCTTAACCACCTGGTCTCCCAGCTGGAAGTGCCGGTCTACCGACTTGAGCTCAATCAATGTTGTCGTATCTGACATATGCTTCCGCCTGAACCTTTGTGAACTACTCTGTGGATCTGGCCTTATCGGTCTGGATCATCACCTTTACACCTTCTTTAGCCCCTTCTGTGTCCAGAGCAGCAAGGATACGATCCCCGGGCGATAGACCGGACAGTACTTCGGTATATACCCAATTACTCAACCCAGCCTCAAATATGACCTTTTCCAGGACGCCGTCTGCATCGTTAAAACGCAGCACAGCATTACCCTCCATGATCATTTCAGTCGGCAGTCTTGTGGTTTGATCATGTTTTTCAAGAATAACTTCAATATCGGCGCTGTAACCTACCAGCAAATTCAGGTCATCAGGTATTTCAGCAATCTGGGCTTCAACATCGACGGTGCGGGCCTGCTTTTCAAAATCCTGAACATAGGGAGCAATGCGGGAAACACGCGCCTCGAGCGATAAATCACGGAAGGCATCCAGAGTGACACGGGCCGGCATGCCCACCTGAATTTTTGCCGTGTCCACTTCATCAATGGGTGCCCTGACATAGAGGCATTTATCGTCAATCAGATCAACAGCCGGTGGTGTCGCCACGCCGGGAGGTGAAGGGGTTATGTATTCCCCCACTTCCCCGTTAATTTCCGCAATAACGCCGGCAAAAGGGGCCTCCAGCCGGGTCCTGGCGAGGTTAACGTCACTCAAGCTGACCAAAGCCTGAGCCTCCTGAATCCGGGCTTCTGACGCTTTACAGGACAGGGAAGACATAGCTGCACGGGTTCTGGCTCCATCCAGAGACTCTTCAGAGGTGAGTTTCTTCTCTGCCAACCGTTCCTGCCGCTTTTGTTCGCGCATATCACGGTCTGCTCCAAAACAAACTTCGGCACGGTTTTGTATCGCCACCTGGAGATTGGCCTGGGCCTGGGCCAATGCCGCCTGATACTCCTGATCCCGCAATTTCAGTAATACCTGCCCTTTTTCCACCCGGTCACCGGCACTGACCAGCAGCGCTTCGACTGTGCCGCCGGTAGGCATCGATAGCCGTGACCGTTGACAGGCCCGGACAGTCCCGGCACGAGTATTGGCAACGGTACGCTCAACCGGCCCCTGATCGATGGTGTGTAATTCCACTTTGACCGGGTCCGCATGTCCCTTCCAGTAAAACAGAGCTGCGGCGAGCAACCCAATTACCAAAACCGTCAGTAATTTACGCATCCTTGATTTCCTGAATTTTTTTTAAGCAGGGTCTTTAAGCTTAGTTAAAAGTGGCTGATTTACTACGCTCACAAGCGTCTAGCCTAACTCCGTTTTGTTATCATTTGCAGCTACTGCGGATGATACAAATCAATTTACCGACGGCTCCCAGGCCATTTAGATTTGACTTATATGTAGGCGGTGTTGAGCTAAGCTCTGGTAAGTATAGTCGCTGATAGGTAATGGTCGAATACTCATGGGTGCTCGTCTTGTCTAATCTTGGATAGACAATCATCAACGTTGGCAACACCATGTCTTCTCATCAGAACTATCTGCATTTGTGCAGTCAATACCGGGTTCATCGTGAAACTATCGTGCAGTTGATTGAATCCATCACCACCAGCATAACTTCCGCAACGTTACTGAATGACCATAACGGCCAGATTGATGTCGCACGGCAACTGAGCCGTCAATATCCTTTTGTGGAACATCATTGAAGAAGAGGTACTGCTACATAAGGACATTCATCACGACGGTTCCACCCGGCGTACCATCACCCGATTCATGGCGGCAATCCTGATCGCGGTATCCATTGAATCGCTTTTGCTGATGTTCAAGTCACTGCTTGGTGAGAGCGGACAACTGCAAAATGCGGTCTGGATGCTATTGGCTGCTGGTGGGTCTGGGAATTTATCTGAAATTGAGCAAAAACTAAGCCTGCCACCTGCGCCACCTACCTGAAAATTGCCTGTCTCACTATGCCGGCAATGAGCCATCCCTGGCGAATCAGATGAGTCATACCGAGCTATCAGCAACTGTTAGACTGATTCGGTCTCCTTTACCTCGGCCGATGCCAGGCGGGTGAATGAGTCCTCATTCAGGTGCACGCTTTCAATGGCCATGCGCTGTTCCCAGAGAGCGGCATATTCACTATAACGGTCAATTGCTGGAGGTTGGGCAACGTTTGTGTCCAACGTCATCATGTAGAATGGTTCGTCATCAAAGGCACTGATTTCAAAATCCGGCACGACCCCGTTTTCATCCACCAGATAATTAAAGCCCAGATTTTCCTTAAGTTGATGCACCTTGTATTTTTTGCTGGCAGCAGCAATGACCCAATCGATCGGATAAGACTTGTAATACAGGTGCAGCATGGCGACAGAGGCATCCCGTACGATTTTGCGCTGCTCGTCGTCATGCATGAGAGAGGGACACATGGTCCAGGAGGCATTGTAGGCTACTTCCTGCTGCTCCTGGGTTTTACCATTAACCCACGCTTTGGCTGCCTGCTTTTGGCGCGCTGAAGTCTTGTCTCCCAATACATGTTCATACAGCGGGAATTCGATACCCACCGACGTGCAGCGGCTTACACTGATAGACTTAAAGGCCCCCAGCGGAATCAACCCATCCAGCGTCACTCTGCAGAACGCGATATGGTTGGCGAAAAAGTCCACATTGGAGACAGGCATGATGCCATATGAATAGTGGCTTTTATAACCGGCCAGCTTGAGCTGAAACAAACGTCCCATGAAACTTCTGACGGATGGGCAATCTTCATAATGATCATATGGCGACTCGATAACGACAAACTTATATCCCCTTAGCATTTCATTCCCCTTACGACAAATTTGTTATAGAAAAGCACGTTGCAAGGATTCTCCATTTGCTCTAGATATCGCTCCCTGAACTCATTGGCGAGGTCTGTAGACCCCAGGATACGCTTGACAGTGTCATGCGCGAATTCGAAGCGTTGTTGCATGTTGTCCTGTTCCTGCAGCAACTCGCGACCGGAAAACTGGTGTACATCCACTTGATAGGAAATATTGCTGAACCCGGCCCGACTAAGATAGTGAGGCAGCTTGCGACCGACAAAATAGTCCTCTTTGAGCCCCTGCTGTAACAGGGACATCAGTGCCGTCAGCTTTGGATCCGAGGTGTGAAAGTTGAAAACAATGCCGTCGAAATCGATGATATTGACCAACCCACCCGCTTTGAGCACCCGATAAAATTCCCGGCTGACCTCGTCAGGGGATCTGAGGTATTCGTAGACATAACGACAGAACACCGCATCGACAGAATCATCAGGCAATGCAATTGATTCCAGATCTGACTTAAAACAGATGGCACCGGGAACAGCACGCCCAGCTTCAATCAATCGTTCTTCAGAGAGGTCACAGCAGTAAGCTTTAAGGTTGGAATGGTGCTTTAACAGATGACGGGTGAGAATGCCTGTTCCGCAGCCGGCATCCAGAAAGGAACCGAGTACTGGAATGGCGCAGTTCCGAAGCTCATGCTCTATGTCGTAGGCGGGTTGGAGCAGTTGCTTCTCGAGACGCTTGCTCTCCTGACGGTTTTCCAGGATATACATTCCATACCTCTGCTTTTAGCAGTTAGTGTTGGAATGAGATTAACTATCCTGAATTGATTCGACATACCCAAAATTAGGTAAACTGCGCTATGAGTTCGCTGCACTTATGGCAGTTGGTCTTCGCCAGTATGGTTCTGATCTGAGTTCGAACAGTAGTAAGGCTGCGGCTTCGACGCTCAGCAATCTGCTCGGGACAAAGTCCGTTGACCATCAGGCGGAGAATACTGGACTCGGACTGGGTCAGCTGATTTTCCACACTAAAGCTGGTGATCTGCCGTTCCAGGTCCGGAGTGGCTTCCCTGAACAGCACTAATACCGTTTTATGGGCCAACCCGGACAATATGGCATTGGTGGGCTTGAACGGAGCAAAATCCAGGGCAATACGCTCGCCACCTGACGATTCCACATACTGGGTGGGCACATGCACCAGCCGCCCTTTCTCACTGCCTTCAATGACCGCCTGCAAACAAGTGGCCATACGCAGGCTTTCTGCCCCGCTTTTGATTGTCAGACGCTTACCCTGAAACTCAAATATGTCCTTCGATAACCAGGATTCCGCCACACTATTGAACAGCACCACCTCGGCCCGCTGATTCAACAGCAGCACACCGACACCGGAGTGTTCAAGAATACCAATGGCGGAACTGTTTAATACGGCGTCATAACTTAAATGATGCCCAAGTTC
This sequence comes from Hahella sp., assembly GCA_050299855.1. Classification (GTDB taxonomy): domain Bacteria; phylum Pseudomonadota; class Gammaproteobacteria; order Pseudomonadales; family Oleiphilaceae; genus Hahella. Next base: position 11,362 of record JBNKWQ010000047.1, on the reverse strand, counting down.
AGCGGCCCGCTGCATGTGCTGACAAAGGGAGTTCAGGTAGGCCAGTTCCCGGGTGCCAAAATCGCCCTGAGAGGAGTTTCGCTGAAAAGCCACCCTCAGACCTATATCTCCCTTGCTCGTGATATAGGCCCCAGTGGCATAGCGAACACCAACAAATCTAGCCCAGTCCCGATAAATTTCAGATTCCAGATAGGTACGCGAAGCCACCTGTCCGTCGCTACTATGAAACTGATTCTTCGGCAACGCCATCAGCCTCTGATTCCAGACGTCTTTTTCGTGATAATAGTCGAGATAGCTTCCCAGGGCTTTTTGATCGAAGCCGTGGTCCACCAACGCAATGGATGTCTTTTCTTTAAGGTTATCGAAGCCGACAACTCCGGACTGGGCATTTATTTCAGTAGCAATAGAGCCGATAACATCCCGCCATTTTCCCGGGTCCAGCACAGTTTCGTAGATGAGGTGCACGTGCTTATCGTAGTTACTGAAATAATCCATCATCCTCTCCTGACCCTTAGGACAAAGATCGATACCGCAATCCTTGTAATTCAATACCCTAATCCACTGGGAGAGGTTTATGATGCACAGATCTGCTGCCTAAGATCGAATGACTTCACAAACTCCGAACAACATTAGCGTTACTCTATCAAGCCTGGCTCCGGTCTTTCCTCATTATTGGAAGGTAAATTACACTAACGCCTTATCTATGAAGCACAATGGGCCTACAGGCACTCTGAAGGATTAGTGGTAAATCCCGGTTACCGAGTCCCGTTACCCTGGTTAAGAGCAAGAAGCCGCAGGTGCCTGCGGCTATTATCAGTAATGATTTTGTTCCGAAACAGAATAGATTAGAGATTAATATTAGAGAGCAGAGATGTCTATTTCTTAATCAATTTGAATCCCCTGCCATTGTCAGATTGCATGCCTTTTCTGAAGATTGATGGGATCGGCCCTGGCTTTCAGAACCCATTGAAACAGAATAACCTGTTATATTTTGCGCCACTTCCACTGCCTGACACAGCGCCGCCAGCTCACCAAGAGCCCTGTAAGTGACAAAACAAATCACCCGGTAACAGCCATCCAGCAGCTGATAAATGGAAATGGGGCCCAGTGCTCCGATATCATGCAAGTCGACGTCCCATCTAGTCGCCAGTGATAGTAAGGTCTGGTGCTCCTGAGTACCCAGCCTCACCTCTATAGACCCTGCGACGTTCCCAAACTGCATCAACAGCTCCCTTCCGTACTGGGTATAACGACTAACGGCAGTATCCACTTCGGGTGGAACCTCTTCCTGATCCTGTTCACGCAAGAGACTCAGGAGTGCATGAGTAAGACCCGGCAACTCTTGCCAGGTGTCATTGATTTTTTGCAATTCAATAAGTGTGTTGCGTAAGCCAACGGCCTGAGACATCGCTTCAGAAGACATATGGTCAATCGCTGCGGCAATCCGGTTGTTCAGGGCCTTGTCCATAGTCGCCTGCAAACGCTCAGCCAGATTCTTCTGTTCCTGGCTTTGTTGACGAAATTTCGCCTGAGCAGCATCCAGGGTTCCGGCCTTAAGCCCAAACCCTTCCGGATTAACCGCAAAACCCGCCTCAAGGTAGGCCATCGCCTGCCTCGCCGTTTGGCACTCTTCTGTTGCTTTACTATACATCTCCAGCAATGCCTTTATTCGTTCCAAGCTTTGCTGATAATGAGTCCGGGCTTCCGCCAGGCTCACGGATTTATAGGCGCGATCTTGCAGTTTTACTACTCTCTGGCTGTAAGTACCTTGCAGGTAGTCTTCTACAGCCACTTCAACTGCCCTTTGCTTTTCATCCAGATCCAGAATATCCGCAGTATGAGTGATTGCCGTTTCTATGCCTTTAAGCCCCTGGAGATTATAGTCACGCAGGGAAACTGTTTTACACAAAGCATCAAACGCCGGCATCAACCTGGCCGCTGGAAAGTCATGCAACCAAATTCCTGGATATTGCGATGCCTCAGCACGTGCAATACGATCATTATCCGCAGGATGGGTATCCCATACCTCGGTTTGCCGCTGCGTCATGTCTTCGGCGATTTTACGCTTTTGCTCTTCAGTCAACCGATCGCTCAATAGGGCCACCATTTGTGGCAGATTGTCCGGCAGCCGATTGTCATTCCAGGTAGACCGCCAGAGCTGTTCACTCTGGTGCTTACCGACCATTAGATAACGCATGTTTTCAGAAATTTCCCGGGATTTTCCACTTCCAGCCACCAGACTTTCATAGCGATCTGCATCGTATTCCATTTCTCTGGACATCCAGCGAGTGGTCCGCAGATTGAAAAGGAAGAGGTATTTCATTAACTAGCGTGTCGCTTTGATCAGATAACGGCAGACAAAGATACCAATATCTATGACAAACAAAGGAGAATGTTCCGACCACTTGTTCAAGCGTCTGTCCCAGTTGTCTTCGCCAAAGGCACACTGCCACATCCAGGCATTAACGTGATTCACAATATGACTGGCAAACATCGCATTCCGCTGGGTAAAGTGGCCAAACTCATGAGCGATGACACCCAGAAATTGACGGCTGTCCATTCCTGCCAGTAGTGGTAGTCCAACGGTAATAATCAAGTTCCCTTTTAAAAGGCTGGCCAATCCTTTTTCTGGCGCAACACTGGCATTCACTTCGTTATTTACGTAAATGTTGGCTGGTGCAGGAACATTCATCCGATCAGCCAAAAGCTCTATCAGTCGGTAGAAACGTTTGTATTTGGTTCGATCCAGAAGCAGATCGGATTGTTGGGAATAGGTGGCAAATAATGGCTTTGCCAGAAATAGCGTGAATATAAAGCCCATCAGAATGGGAATCATCAGTGCCAGACCACTAAAGATATTGGGCGACCTATGCTCGAAAAATGAGGGCAACAGGCTGGCGTAGGACCATGTGGCATAGGCAGCGCCCACAATCAGTGAGAAATAAATCAGCGGAGCGATGAGACTGATCAACATGACACAGACCAGGCCGGCCCTGTATCCCAACGTCACCGGCAGCCTGTCTATCGGAAACTGAAAGGTTTCGTTAAACAGATCCATTAATTGCTGCCCCTCCTCCCGCAATTGCCGGATATGGGCACTCTTATCAAGTTTCGGATGACTGTCTGCAGCAGGCTTTTCCTGCGTTACAGGCTCATTGCCAGTGACAGACTGGACATCAGTAGTCGAAACAAAACCTGCCTGAGCCCCAGTCGCGACCTGGGACCGCGTATTTGCAACTGGTGCTGCAGCATCAGACTGGACCACCAGTTCTGCCTGCAATCCCAACTTTGCCAGTGACTTTATAAAACGCTGGGCCTGATCTTCAGAAAGATTCTTTTTCAGAGTGGTTTGCCGGGCAATAATCCTTGTTGCCTGCGCTTCTGAAATTTTGAGATGCTTGATCAACTGGTTTTTGACCACTTCCGTGTCGTGCCCTATGGCACCTACACTGCGAACCATAAAGCGGTCCTTAGATATCCCTTCCATTACTTCGCCCTTTTGTGCTGGAAATTTGCAAAATTAGACCTTCTCTAAGTTTTCTTCAAGCCATCTGTTTTTTCAAGCTATCTGTTTTTTCAAGCTATTTTTCAATCTCTGAGTTCGTACAATTCAAGATCAATTTTATCAGGATGTGATTTCGCGCCCCCCCAGTCCGATCTTTATTCAGACGTAGAAGATTTATCCCCGGCAAACTGCTTAATCAGGTCAACAGGCACTGGAAACACCACTGTATTGGTTTTATCGCTGGCAATTTCTGTCAATGTCTGAAGATACCGCAGTTGTATGGCCTGGGGCTGCTGCGCCAGAATTTTAGCGGCTTCCATCAGTTTCTCAGAGGCTTCAAGCTCACCAGTGGCATGAATGACTTTGGCCCGCCTGATTCTCTCTGCTTCCGCCTGCTTGGCGATAGCGCGAACCATTTGTTCATCCAGGTCCACATGCTTGATTTCAACTGTGGAAACTTTTATTCCCCAATGATCAGTTTGTTTGTCCAGAATTTGCTGAATATCAACATTGAGTTCGTCACGGGCCGACAACATTTCGTCCAACTCATGCTGCCCCAGTACCGATCTTAGAGTAGTTTGGGCCAGCTGGCTGGTGGCATCCCGGTAATTTTCCACGTTTATGATGGCCTGCTGGGCGTCAACGACACGGTAGTAGACAACGGCGTTAACTTTCACTGACACGTTATCCCGGGAAATCACATCCTGGGTGGGTACATCCATCACCACCGTCCGCAGGTCCACGCGGACCATTTGTTGAACGGCCGGAATTATAATGATGAGCCCAGGACCTTTGACCCGGTAGAATCGCCCGAGCAGAAATACAACAGCCCGTTCATACTCACGCATGATACGGAACATACTGATCACGATGGCGACTGCCAGCAGGATCAGACTCAGGATAAAATAGTTCATATCTTGTCCTCCACTTCCAGGGTCAACCCGTTTACCGCTCTGACGGAGACCACATCACCTTTGTGAACCGGGCTATTACTGCGGGCACTCCAAATTTCGCCACACGCCCGTACCCGTCCCTGTTCGACAAAATCTTCCAATGCTTCTGCATCACTACCGACAATGGCTTCTTTACCCGACACCACAATCTGCTTACGGGAGCGCAGGGCCATATATAGCACCATGGCCAGGACCGCAGCCGATACCACGCCCATCCCCGCGATCATAGGAAAAGCTATCTGATAGCCAGGCAGGTCGGTATCCATCAACATGACTGAACCGACGATAAACGAAACCAATCCACCAATCCCCAGGATGCCCACTGTGGGAGAAAATGCTTCGGCCACCATAAGGCCGATACCGAGAAATATCAGCGCCAGGCCGGCATAGCTGATGGGTAACAACTGCAAGGCATAAAGGGCAATCAACAGGCAAATCGCCCCGATCACCCCTGGCCCACCCAGACCTGGATTATAAAATTCGAATATCAGTCCATAGATACCAATCAACATCAGGATATATGCCACGCTGGGGTCGGTAATGACAGTCAGTAACTGATGGCGCCAGTCCGGTAACAGTGTAGTCATTTTATATGGGACTAACAGCAGCTTATGGGGCAGTCCGTTCAGTTCCAGGGTTTGGCTGTCTAATTGCTGTATCAGGTCATCAGTGTCGTCAGCAATATAGTCGACAATGCCCTGCTTCAGGGCCTCTTCAGCCTCCAGACTTACAGACTGACGCACTGCCTTCTCTGCCCAGTCAGCATTGCGCTTGTGGAGGCTGGCAAGGCTGCGAATGTAGGCCACCGCGTCGTTAATCTGTTTACGCTCCATAGTCGTAGCAGGATCTGGCGCTGGTGAATCCTTTCCATTTCCGCTGGCATCGGAATCCATGCCGGATGCCGGATCTTCAGCGTCTGTTTGCTTCGCTTTCCGATCATTCTGCTGATCTACCGGCTGATTGGGCTGTTGGGGCTGAGACCCCGGCATCTGGGGCGCCCCGATTTGCACCGGAGTAGCCGCCCCCAAATTGGTGGCCGGGGCCATAGCAGCAATATGGGCCGCGTAGAGCATATAGGTCCCGGCGCTGGCGGCCCGTGCACCTTTGGGGTAGACATAGATGGCAATCGGCAGTGTCGAGGACAGCACTGCCTGGTTGATATCCCGCATCGATTTATCCAGGCCGCCGGGAGTATCGAGATGAATAATCAGCAGCTCTGCACCGCGCTCCGCTGCTTTTTCAAGGGATCGTATAATCCAGTCGGCAGTTGCAGGCCCAATGGCTCCCTGAACTTGCATGCTCCATATGTCGTGCTTGGCAGCGTTTTCAGAAGATTCTTTCGATTGGGTGGCGGAAGGCCAGAAAAAGAGCAGAATTGCAGACAGCACAACAATTCCCCACAGAAATAACCTGAGTTGACGAGGATTGCTAAACAACTGGCGGGACATAGGTCACACCTGTGGCTGTTCAAATTACATACAGATTATATCGATTTAGAGTGAAATGACAGCCTTGCCTCACTCCGGCGGTTGAAGATCCTGCGAGTAATGCATCTTCCGTTGCTGATCGACTATAATGCAGTCAATACCGTTAAGGCGGTTGATTAGAGCCAGGCCCCTCTCTACTCCCAACACGAATACCGTAGTTGAAAGTGCATCGGTAGTGGTGGCATCCGGTCCAATAATAGTGACACTCTGAACTTCACCGGCAGACTTGCCTGTCTTGGGTGAGATGATGTGATGATATCGAACACCGTCCTGAATAAAGAAACGCTCATAGTCGCCCGACGTTGATATCGCGGTATTTTCCAAAGGTAGCATCACCGCATTGCGATCTTCTGCTCTGGGATCCTTTACACCAACAATCCATGGCCGCCCACGTTTGGTTCCTATCAACCGGGTGTCCCCGCCCGCACTGACGAGTCCGGATGTTACACCAGCGTCAATCAGTATCGCGATGGCATGATCCACAGCATACCCCTTGGCAATTCCGCCCAAGTCGATATACACATAATCCTGGGTGAAAAACACCGTTCTGTCGGTGTCATTCAGTACCACATGCCGGTAATCAATGGCGTTGATTACTTCATTAATCTGCGTCTCATCCGGCGCGATTTTTTTTCGGTAGTCGTAGTATCGTCCAACTGAAGCATAGGTGATATCAAAAGCCCCTTCGCTTATCTGAGAAACCCGCTCCGCCTTGCGCAGCAATCCGAAGAGTTCAGCTGATATCTTTACCGGAGACTGTGCAGCTTTATGATTCACCCTAGAGACTTCACTGCCCTCCATATAGGTGCTCATCAGCTCTTCGATGCGAATCATTTCCTGATTGACCGCATCTATCAGCTGTTCGGCTTCACTGTCATCTTCTCCCCAGAATTCCACATGAATCCGGGTTCCCATACCGTTCCAACTGCGTTCATACCAGTCTGCCATGCTGAGGTCTGCCTGGAGCAATATGAACAGGCTTGATAACAGATAAACGCAGGCTTTGTTTAAAGGTAATTTCATTTGATTGGATTTCAACTAATCATTCTTGAGGGGTGACTAAACTGACATGCCCGCCTACAACTTTCCATAGCCCCTCATCTTCACAGGCCCAAACTCGGGTATAACGGAAGGGGCCGCTAACAAGGTCCCCCCCAAACTCAAGCTCCAGATACACCCGCAACGAGGTCACGGCGGCACCGTCCCCCAAGCGACGAATGTGGAGTTCTTCCGGCCGATGCACCCGAAACCGGACGACACCGGAACGATGCGATTCAAGATCCTGCGCCTTGCTAATGAGCTGGCCGTTAGGACCGGAAAACAGCAAGTCCTCTGAAATTAAATTATCGAGGGCCGCCACATCAGCATTAAGCTGGGCTTCCCGCAATCTTGCTTCCATCTCAACAATTTCAGGAACCGCCGGGCCGGTTAAAACACGTTCCATGAGGGCTGAATCATAGTGGTTCATTGTAAGACTTCATTCAATATTCTAATCGTTAATTTCAATTCCTTCAGCTCGCAGAATTTCTTCCAGTTCACTAAAGCCCTCAAGCTCGGTTAAAAGTCTCCCTTTTTCAGATTTTGGCCCGAGGCCTTTTAGCTTGCTTAGCTCACCCATTTAACTGGCACATTCTTGGGTTATGGAACGGCCCCATAAAAATTTCCTGCGATACTGTTATAGCTTTATTCTAGAAGGGAAAAAAGCCAAAATGATATAACTTCAAAAGAAAGTAGTCGAAGTTATAAATAAGAGGGAATTTTTATGACATGGAATGCATGTCTGACAAGCAGAACTGCCACTCATCATCGGACCAACTTTCAGTTGATTTTTCAGTGTTCTCGCTCTGACGTTCGAGAATTAACCCCACTAAAGCCGCCCCAATCTATCTCCCCTGTTGAACTAGTAATGCTCATTAGAGAAGGACGCGATGCCATCGAACGCGAACTCTCCAGATTAACTTTGGAAGCATCGACAATCTGCTTAAGTTAGGGATGGAGATAAATTTATCTGCCAGATGGCAATTGCCTCTCCGAGATACCAAACCAACAGCAAAGAAAGGTAACTCACCTTAGCCGAGTAAAATCAAAACTGGTTATATGCACAGTGTATCGGTGAGTTGTCAAGAGACGTGCTCGTTTTGTCGGCACTACTGGCACGGTTTGTCATCTTGTTCCATTAGAAAAGTCAAAATATTCAATATGTTGTACGCAGGTCCATTTAAATAACGGGACCAAGTGGGCAGGATATATGCGCATGCTCGTTTTTCCAGTTAACCATAAGGACCGATTTCAGTGATTTTCCAATGGAGTCATGGAACTGGAGGATGTATCTTCAGAAACTGAAATTGGGAAAACGCGCATGCGCGTTATACAAATATTAGGCATATGGCAATGTATACAGCATCTTGTCACTGTGGGTTAGTCAAAATAGAGATACAGAGAAAGCCGAAAAAGCTAACTCAATGTAATTGCTCTATATGCAGGAGGTATGGAGCAATATGGGCCTATTTTCAGAGGCGGTCATTTCATGTGCTTTCAGATCGGAACTCTCTTAAATCTTATTCTTGGCTTGATAGACGGTTCGAATTTTTTCGATGCTCAAGGTGTGGCTGTGTAACTCATTATGAGAGAACTGCAAAGCGAGCCGATGCCTCCGATATGGGCGCAATTAATATTAGGAATATTGACGATCCAAGTATCGTTAAAGATATACCAATTAGGTTGCTTGATGGCGCATCTAGCTGGAAAGTTATTCAAGAAAAATCACAACCTTACTTTCTGTTATCTCCAAATGAGTAAGAACAAAATGCCTAAAAATTGGCAGCAAGGGACCCACCTACGCTGCACCCTGTGCCAGGTGTTGAGGCTGTAGAAAAACCTCCAAATTCCCCAGTTTTTGCTATGATGGCAACACCCAACAGGGACCTGTCGCCATGCCTAAATTCAAGCCCTACTACTATGACCAACACTCCATGGTGGTCATCAATTACCAAGATCAACTCCAGCCGGGAACCTTCGAATACGCCGTCCACTATCTGATCGACAACAGGCTCGATCTATCGGTCTTTTATCCCAATTATAAAAACGACGAAGGTGGGCGGCCGACTTATGATCCGGCGATTCTTTTGAAGATCATTTTGTTCGCCTACTCCAAAGTCATTACCTCCAGCCGAGAGATTCAGTGGCCGTCAGGTTTACCGGAACGAGTGATTGCACTGGGCGGAAAGCTGGGGCAAAGTTGGGAAAATTAAATATATTAGGGAAGTCGGTGGGAAGAGCTGTTTTATTAGGGTTTTTCTACAGGCTCGTTATGCGCCTCAAGAATTGGTAGATGTTGGATGATTAGAAGCAACTCAACGACAGAAAAGCTATTTCGGAATGCCGGCGTTGCGGAAGGCATGTCCATCCTCGAGTTAGGTTGCGGCCCCGGTGAGGTTTCAGAGCTCCTTAGCGACATGGTTGGTCCTGATGGTCAGGTGGTTGCGGTAGATCAAAACCGTGACATGCTGGCCGCAGCGACATCTAGGCTCGACGGGAAACGAAATGTTCGTTTCACTTGCGGAGACTTGAATGGCGACATTCAGTTCATGGACGTTATGGAGCATGGAACGTTTGATGCCATCGTTGGGCGCCGTGTTCTGATGTACTTATCGAATCCTGCACAAGTACTGTCGCGTCTCTTGCCATGGCTGCAAGACAGTGGGTTAGTCATCTTCGAAGAGGTTGACTCATCCATCTGCCCGGGTCATGTTGCAGATATGCCAGCCCATGTTCAAGCCACTTCATTGCTTGACAGGATGCTGCAGCAGGAAGGTGTTGACCGGTCTATTGGCTTTCACCTTCCCGCTATCTTTCTGACCGCTGGGCTTCAATATGAGCGGATCTGGGCGGAAGCAATTATCGAAGGCCAGGGAGACCAGTACATGCTCGATGATCTTCTTGAGTTGCTTAAGCCCCGCTTGGAGTCAAGCGGCGTTGTGAGTGCACCCGAGGTTGACTCTCTGAAATCACAAATCGTGTCCGAGAGATCCGCCCAAAATGTCTTTCTAAGCGGCATGCGGTTCTGCGCGAAGGCGGTGAAGGGAAATGGTCCGACCTCCGGCGCATAGCAAATCGCTGCAGGTGACGTTATACACGTAACATGCTTAAATGTGAGTTAAGAATTTTACAATGAAAATACTTAGTAAGGAGTCTTTATGGCTAGCTATTATCGCAGGAGTGTTCACGATATTGGCGGCAATAATTTCTGGAGTATTTCATATATCCTCAAACAGAGTCTCTATACCATCGCTGCAACTGGTTGATGTATTGTTCAGAAAAAATGCATTCGACATAAAAGTGAAAAATTCCAGTGCAAATGAAGTATTAATAAAAGAATTTGAGTTTGTTGTTTCTGAATTTATACCAGCTAATTGTGGGCCATTAATACCCTCCCACCGCTATGAAATAGAAGGTTATTTTAATGAAAAAACAGGAGTGGTGAAGTCTAACTCAATAGAAGAGACTAATAATAGATTAAAGATTAAATTGTCACACATGATTAAACCTAGATCTGTTGACAGATTTGAAATAACAGTCAATGTAAATGAGCCAAAAGGAAATGAGTGTGTAAATGGTGCACAAGTGAAAGGAATTGTTAACATATATTATGACCATTCAGGGCAAGTTTCGTCCGAAGTGCTGAAAATTTGGCTGTCCATAAAAAGTGAACCAGGAAATAACTCGAGAAAAGTAAATTCAAGAGAAACGTATAACAAACGCTTAAACAAGATCGCCGCAAAAAACGCGGCTCCTGGTTAAGCTTAACGTTAGCATCTGTAAATAAAATAAACTATTAGAGAGAAAACTATGGATATAACAAAATTCAGCATTAAAGAAGCATTAAGTGATTTAGAAAATGAGACTTCGGCTAATGATTTAACTAGAAGAGAAAAGCACCTAGTTGGATTAGCGGTTACCTTAACTAGAGGCTGTCAAGACTGCACAAGTAGAAGGATATCTGAGGCGGTAAAGTTTGGTATTGAGTATGAAACTGTCGAAAGATTAGTAAATTTGGTTGCAGCAGTAAATGCAGGTGTCATTCTTCGTACTGCAGTTGAAAGCGCAAAACAGTCAAACACTGATGATTCTTGTACTGATGGGATTTGTGATATAGGTACAAAGTAATCGCAATGCTAACAAGCAAAGCCACCGACAACAAAACCGCCGCTTCGCTCTTGTTTTGCTGCCGGTGCTTTGGGCGTTGAGGCTGTAGAAAAACCTCCCCGCACCCCACTTTTTGCTATGATGGCAACATCCAACAAGGACCTGTTGCCATGCCTAAATTCAAGCCCTACAACTATGACCAGCATTCCATGGTGGTCATCAATTACCAAGACCAACTCCAGCCCGGCACCTTTGAATACGCAGTCCATTAT
>JBNKWQ010000046.1:0-515844 GCA_050299855.1 Hahella sp. | reverse complement strand
ATATCCAAGCCCATTCACTGATCGACTACTCGTAAAGTGATCAGAGATAGATTTCACGTTTCCAACCTTGTCAAAGGTATAGCTGAGATCAGCCACGGTCGTGGCACCATTTACAGCACTTATGTGCTCTACAAACTGACGGCCATTGAGCTGCTGATCAACCAAAACACCATTACCGAGCCGTAGTGACTCAGGAGTGCCATTAGGATAGTATTCAACAGCACTCACCAAATTACCTTCCGCTGAGCTTACTTGCGTTACTTGTCCAAGGTCATTGAGACCATATGAAACATAAAATCCTCTTGGGTAATCTATACGCTGTAATTGACCGGCGCTGTTATAGCCATAGTCCAACAAGAACGAGCGAGGCTTATTTATATTGACGATGAGCGTTTCTTTATCCAGCTCCCCAAAAGGAGTGTAAGCATAAGTTCGGGATGTCATACCTTTTGTCAGCGTTTTAACCAAGCCGGTTTTAAAATAGGTGTAGTTGACGTCATGACCACTTGGATAGTTAATCGTGGTGGTACGATTCAGCGCATCGTAAACATAAGTGGTCGCAGCATTGGATCCCACTTTACGAGTACGCACATTGCCTGAAGCGTCATAAGTCAATACCACTTGACCACGCTCCGGCTCATTTATCGTGTGTAGCCGACGAGTGCCAGGATAATATCCATAGGTACGCGTTACTCCATCCTGAACCACACTGGTAATATCACCAATCTTATTGCGATTGACTGTAGTCACCTGGCGATTAGAGCTAGTAATATCGCGGATAATAAACTGGTTCCAGGTGTTCTCGGGCGACCCATATCCGCGCTTTAAAAAGGCTGATTTAAAGCCTCGCGGGTTGGTGACCACATAGGCATCATTAAAGTTGTAGCCTGATAAATAATCGGCACAATCAGTGCCATAGCAATAATGTGTCTCACCATTATCAGCTGTTGTGGTAGAGGTCAGGGGGCGATTGAGAGCGTCATAGGTGGTGCGAACACCCTGAGTTTCAGTCGGGCTGTCAGATGCATAGGATACAAAAGTTTTACGCCCCCCAGCATCGTATTCACTTCGAATATAGGTAGGAGCAATGCCGCTTCCATACTCTTTGGTCAGAGTTGCCCGCCCCAAGCCATCAAGCGTTATTTCTTTGTGATATCCGCTGTTGTCACGAGTGATGGTTATCTTGTTGGGTGAATAAGCGATATTCGTAGCCGACTTACCCGGAGATTTGACCCGCTTGACGCGATTTAGACCATCGTAGCTATAAGAAGTGGTATACCCTTCCCCGTCAGTTTCAGTGGCAATGGTGCCTGACGGGTTTACAGTTCTCTTGGTTTGGATACCTAAGGGGTAGTCAATTTGCCGGGCAGTGCCTCGGTAGTAGCTGGAGAATGTTTCGGTCTGAATTCCAAGATGGTTTGAGTATTTACGCTGATAAAGATTACCGGCGTTATGGATGCCGGAACTATAGTAAGAAAAATTTTCAGTGATGCCATTAACGGTATGCGCAATTTGTTGGCCGTTAGCATTGAAACTATTGGTGGTCACCCAACTTTCACCATTAGCACCCTCCATAGTTACTTCTAATGGCAAGCCTATAAATTGCCTAGCAGATTCAGAACCTTTCGTATGCCTATATTCATATCGGGTTATTCTTGCGGCGCCACCAGTTGTTTCTGTTTTGGTTTGCCAAAAATCAGCGCTGTCCAGGTCTGAGAATTCAGTAGTGAAGCGACCATCAATGACTGTTTTTTGCAAGAAGTTTCTAAAGGCGTACCTTTCTACACCAGCAGTTTGTCCTGTTCGGGACACGTATCCTCGCTTGCCACCCTTATAGTATTCATATTCAATAGTACGTAACGGATTACTAAAGCTTGAATCTGCAACCGAAGTCACTACCATCTTTTTAAGCTTTCCATATAGCCCATTGTCGGTGTGACTGGAATCGTTATAGAAGAGGTTATGAAAGTAGTAACGTGTTCTTGAATAAGGCCCAACGACGGTGGTGTATTCCGCTCCCCGTGTGAACAAATTGTTAAACGACGTCCAGGATCTATCAAAAGACCCTTCTTTAGTCTGGTAAGTCCAAATAGCATCTGGCTTAGAGGCTTCCTTAACTGTCTTCTTTATATCACCGTTATCATAGTTATAAGCTACTTCACCACCAGTCGGAAATACGACTCTTTTCAACAGAGGAGGATCCATGTCCTGAGATTTGAACTCGTAGCTCCAGACCTGGTTTTCAGGGTCTGTCATTTGGGTCAATGTGTAATAGAAGTTATCACTCGCCGTATTCTCGCATTCCTGCCTTGAATCTTTATCACCAGCACTCAAACAATAAGAGTAATTGTGAAAGACGGGCTCATATTCATAGCTCCAAGTTCTTACACTAGTGTCACTGTCGTACACCTTCATTGTCAGCGGGTAGTAGTAATTTCTAAAACCTTCTTTGAACGCCGCTAATTCAAAGTCTACTTTGCGACCGTCACTTGTCTCAATCCTAGAGACCCCTTCTTCATTGCTGTAATAAGTAATGGTATTACCTGAGGGATCTGACATAACTACAGTTGAGTGATAATGGCTGTCCAGTTTTCCAATTAAGTAGTTTTCTTCAAGCTTGTGATAGCCGGTAAAAACAATCTTTTTCCCATTTGGTGCGTAGACTGTAAAAATTAAATCTTCATCCTTATCGAGGTTGTACCCCAGCCCCTTCACAGTAACCGACCAACGTTCTCCGGTAACACTGACCAGTGACCCATACATATAGGAACTACTGCCATACTTGGTCAGTACAACTGAGTCCTGTCCGGGCAATGAAAGAGTTCCGCCGCCAAGCAATTCTCTTTTCCATTTTCCTCGACATTTTATTTCTGTTGCCTCGGCACAGGTCATTTCTGTTGCCACGTCAATTCTCGGCATTTCAAAAATCCATCGACCCGCCGCTTGCTTGTTAAATGATCGGGCTAAAACAATGTCCATTCCAGCAGGCCCGGGAATCGTGGCATCCACGTTTCTCCAGGAAACCTTTCCGGTAAACACATCGATGGATTCTCCAGGTAGCTGCTGCACATCAAAACGTACCTGATCCAAAATTTCCGCATCTTCGATGGCATTAGCTGAAGAAACAAAAAGTACGGTCAGCATTAATGCAAGCAGCATTTGCAGGCTCAACTTCATATTTATTCCCATTTGTGGCGACTTGACTTGATTAGGCACAGCACGATAGGGCTGAGCTAACTAGTAAAAATATTCTGTTTAACTACGAGAAGAGAAAACTTAGGCAGGACCCAGTCCGTAGGTAACGCTTCCATGTAGATTTGGGGAAGAGTCTAAAGGTGAGAAAATATCTATTCAAGTAAAAAATTAACGAATATTTAGGCTTATAGCTTAGGGGGTAGAACTTTCGTTTAGGCTACAGACAATCAAGAACTTAGGGGCAGATAAGAGCACAACAGATGTATGTTGGAGCTAGATATTACTTCATAAGAACTGATCTAAAAGAATACCGGAAAAGCCTATATCCAGAACATACAGCTTAGAAAGTTTACAGTGTTGGTGAGACAGAATTACTCAGCCGCTACCACCCTAACCAAGATCACCGAAATATTATCATGCCCCCCAGCAGCTTTTGCGGCCTCAGCCAGTTTATAAGCGCAACGGGTAAGGTTGGGGGCGGTGTCTTCTGAAGTGGGTTGGGAAAACAGGTTTTCCTGATGCAGGAGGGTCAGAACCGCTTCGGTGGAGAGTTCATTGTAGAGCCCGTCGGAACACAGCAGAAAGAGATCTCCCGCGGCAATTTCCACATCGGACTGATGGATAATAATACCGCCGTCACTGCCGATCGCTTGCGTCAGCATATTGCGGTAGGGGGATATTTCAGCATCTTCGGCGCTGATGGTGCCGTCTTCCACCATGGATTGCACCACGGAGTCATCTCGGGTCAGTTGTTCCATGCTGAGATGTTGCTGAGTTTTCCGGATACGGTAGCAGCGCGAATCACCGACGTGAATCAGAGACGCGTGAGTATCCTGCGCCCACAATGCCACCAGTGTGGTGCCCATTTTGCTGTATTCGGGATGTTCTTCACGGGCGCCGCAGATGGCGCTATGAGACTGATCGGCGGCAGTATAGAGTGCTGTTTCAAGCCGTTCATGATCTATGGGTTTCTTGCTGGCCAGAGGTATCGCCAGGGTGGCCACAAATATTTCAACCGCCATTTGGCTGGCTTTGGCACCGCCTGCATGTCCGCCCATGCCGTCGGCCACCACGGCTAAGGCGAGCTCCTGACTTGGAGAAAGATACCAATCAATGCTGTCTTCATTGGCTTTGCGGACCGCACCAATATCGGTATGGCCTGCAACTTCAAACCGCAAGCGTTCAGCAGATTCCAAATGTACCCCCTAGAAATGACTTTTGGGGAAGACGCCAAATCTCCCCGGTTCAGGACTTCACGCCCATAGTAAACGGGGACAGCTTATCTCTAAATACTGGTGAGTTCCACATTTGCAATTACAGGAGCCCCGGAAGCCAGTTCTTTGTGGCGCACACCCGGATTATGCTATCAGTGATATTTAGCAGCGAACAATCCTCTATCAGGCAAATAACTTCAGAGCTGGAAAGGGTACAGTGATCCCAGTTGCAGCATCTGGGTCAGTTCATCCAATGCGGTTCGACACTCGTCAAGCAGCGAAGGATCCGACAAGTCCTGCTGGGAAATGCGATCACGATAGTGCTTATCCACCCAGGTATTCAACTGATCGAACAAGCTGTCAGACATCATGACCTGGGGGTGAACCGCCGCCAGCTCTTCCTCTGTGAGTGCAACACGCAAGCGCAGGCAGGCTGGTCCGCCACCGTTCTTCATACTCTGCTTAAGATCGAAAATCCTCACCTCCCTGATCGGTCCGTGGCCGTTAACCAAGCTGTCCAGGTAGGCTTTCACCCGTGGGTTTTCTTCGCACTCCTGGGGCACCACCAGCACCATGTGGTCTTCCTCCACGCTCAACAGCTGGCTGTTGAACAGGTAACTGGTCACGGCATCCTGCACGCTGACGGCATTACGTGGCACTTTTACTTCTTTCAACAAGGCACCTTGCAATTTGTCTTCAAGCTCCGTCATGACCTGAGAGCTATTGAGAAAGGCATCTTCATGATAGAACAACACGTTGCGGTTACCCACTGCGATCACATCATTGTGGAAGACGCCCTGATCAATCACTTCAGGATTTTGCTGGGCATAGACTACTGACTTTTCCTCAAGGCCATGCAGACGGGCAACGGCCTGACAGGCCTCCAGTGTCTGCCGCGCCGGATATTTGGACGGACGTGGCGCGGATTCGTCAAATGCCACGCGGCCGTAAACAAAAAACTCCACACCGGCATCACCGTAGTCGCGGCAGAACCTTGTATGGTTCGCCGCCCCCTCATCACCAAACTGCATGGAGGGAGGCAACGCGGCATGATGGGCAAAGTGTTGTTCGTTATTGAACATGGCCTGCAGAATTCTGGAGGTGGTTGGATGTTCAATGGAACGGTGAAACTTGGCGGTCAGGTTGGCTGCCGTAAAATGCACGCGACCATCGCGGGTGTCGGCACTAGGCGATACCGTTGCGGCATTGGCCGTCCACATGCAGGAAGCAGAAGCAACAGCGCCCAGAAATGCAGGGGCCTGATGCGCTGCCTGCAGCAACACTTCCCTGTCAGTGCCTGAAAAACCAAGCCTGCGCAACGTATTGATTGAGGGGCGTTCCTGCGGCACCAGAACGCCTTGTTTTAAACCCATATCGTACAGCGCCTTCATTTTGCGCAAGCCCTGTTTGGCCGCTTCTTTGGGGTTGGAGACATCCTTGATATTGGTTTCCGAGGCCACATTGCCGTAGGAGAGTCCACTGTAGTTATGGGTTGGTCCAACCAATCCATCAAAATTAACTTCGTAGGCTGTCATTTATTTGTTCCTCTCCGTCGCCGCCTGTTGCGGCCTCTTCAACTGCATTTGTTAATCTGTTTGCAAGCAATCAACTGCTCACTGCGCTTTGTCAGCATTTCTAACCATCACTTTCTTACAGGTGTTGCTCAGCAGCGCACGGAGCCTCATTCAAGTCTCTCCGCACAAGCGATAACCCCAGCCAGACCATTCATGCGAAGACCTGAAAATCGTGACCCAGTTATAAGGTCATACCCGGAGATAATGTCGCCGGAGCCTGAGCCTGATCGGCTTCAAGAGACGCCACCGGATAGGCACAATAATCTGCGGCATAATAGGCACTGGGACGATGGTTGCCACTCGCACCCACACCCCCGAAAGGTGCGGCACTGCTGGCGCCGGTTAATGGTTTGTTCCAGTTGACGATGCCCGCCCGGCTCTCTTGCAGGAATTGCTCATACAGGTCGCGCTTTTCGGTAATAATGCCTGCCGCGAGTCCGTACCTGGTCTGATTAGCCAGACGTATGCCGTGTTCAAAATCCCGGCAGCGCTGAATCTGCAACAGCGGACCGAAAAACTCCTGATCCGGCAGATTATCCACCATGGTCACATCAATAATGCCGGGCTTAAGTAAGGAACTATGCTCGCTGATAGACCGCAGCGGCAGTAAAACCTTGCCGCCCAGTTCCTGCAGATGCGTCTGAGCGTCCAGCAACTGTTGCTTGGCCTGCAGGGAAACCACGCCACCCATGAAAGGTTGCGGGTCAGCATCATAGGCACCCACCTCAAGCTCTGCAGCGGCTTTAACCAAAGCCTCAATAAAGGCATCCCCCTCCTTGCCCACCGGCACGATCAAGCGACGGGCACAGGTACAGCGCTGCCCAGCGGAAACAAACGCGGAGAATAAAGTGTGGTGCAACGCCCCCCTCAAATCATAGGGAGGCATCACCAGCAGCGGATTGTTACCGCCCATTTCCAGCGCCATGACCTTTTCAGGCTGGCCTGCCAGTTGTGAGTGCAGCGTATGGCCGGTATTGGAACTACCGGTGAACAGCAGACCATCGATCATGGGGTTGCCTGCCAGCGCAACACCGGTGTCACGGGCTCCCTGAACCAGATTCAGAACACCGTCCGGCAGTCCGGCCTCTTCCCAGACTTTTACGGTTGCCTGGGCAAATGCCGGAGTCAGCTCGCTGGGTTTAAAGACGATGGTATTACCGGCGATCAGCGCCGGGACTATATGGCCGTTGGGCAGGTGACCGGGAAAGTTATAGGGACCGAATACTGCCAGCACTCCGTGAGGCCGGTGACGTAGCACCGCATGGCCCGCGGCAACGTCCTGCTCTTTAGTGCCGGTACGTTCCGCATGAGCCTGCACGGAGATATCAACCTTCGCAATCATGGAAGCGATTTCAGTACGGGCTTCCCACAGTGGCTTGCTGGTTTCACGGCCAATCAGGTCTGCCAGCGATTCCTGCTTTTCACGCAGCAACTCAGCAAAGCGCTGCACGACAGCCAAACGCGCTTCCAGCGAGTTCCGCCCCCACTCGCGGAAGGCCCGGCGTGCGGCCTCCACTGCGTGGCCGACATCCGCTTCGGTGGTGGCATTAGCAGACCAGAGTATGTCCTGGGTGACTGGATTCAAGGAATTAAATGCAGGGCCTTCACTATGCCCCCAACGTCCGTCGATAAAATAGGAATAATGTTCTGTCATGGTATTTGCCTTGGCTTTCATCTGAGATGACGGCGCTTTCGCCGTCAATTCACCTGTGTTTGCTACCGCTTTCGTAAAATGCTCTTACCGCACAGCTGGGATTACTCGGCCCGCTTGGCACGCAAAGGCACTGCGCGCACCATATCACCGGCTTCCAGCTGCAGCCCTTGTAACAAGTCATGGGATAACGAAACCATGTCCTGCTTTAACTGACTCTCATCAATCAATGCCACGCGGAAATTTTCAAAGGAACGGTTGGAGACCATCATTGGTGTTTCAATCTCATCAACGGAATACTGACTCGGCATAACATGCCGCTTAACGCTGTCGCGGACGGTGCGGACGTTGTGCACGAAGGCTTCCACCAAAGGACCCGCATCGAAAATATCCACCAGGCCATTGAAGTTAAAACCTTCACTTTCCAGCATGGCCAGTGCCGGACGTGTATGGGGATGAACATGGCCTATAAATTCCCGGGCCTGTTCCGGCAAAAACGGCAGATAGATCGGATATTTCGGCATCAGTTCAGCTATAAATGCCTTGTTACCCAGACCAGTGAGGTAGTCCGCCCGGGAAAATTCCATGGTAAAGAACTTGCGACCCAGTCCTTCCCAGAACGGTGAGTTTCCTTCTTCGTCGGCATAGCCACGCATTTCAGCAAATACCTTGCTGCTGAAATATTCGGTAAAATCCGCCATAAACAGGAAACGGCATTTCGACAGCAACTGTCCGTTATGGCCACTGCGATAGTCTTCATGCAGGAACAGCGTGCAGATTTCCGAACAGTCGGTCATATCATTGGTCAGGTACAGGGTCGGGGTCTGCTTGTGAATCCCCAGTTCCTTGGAGGCATTTACCGTAGTGGACACCCGGTAGTTATACCAGACCTCATCCAGGCCGACGCGGGCCATGATACCGCTGACGCCGACAACCCGATTTAACTCGGTGTCTTCCAGAGCAAGCAGGTAATAAGCATCCTGCGGGTCCACGCTGCGGGCAAAAGAACGTTCGGAATGCTCTATCCGGCCAGCCAATAACTCTTCATTCGCCGGGAGCGTGGTCACACCGATACCGGCACTTTGAGCCATGCAATATAAGGCTGCCAGATCTTCACTTACGATGGGACGAATCAGCATCATCAACTTTTACCTTTCAGTATTGTTCTGAGCATGTACCGTCCATTTCCAGGCACCTGCCATCAAATCTCTATTTACTCCCACCGGCAGCCCTGAGCGGTCCAGGAGACGCTACCGACTTAAAGCGGCGCGAACACCACTTCTTCGCCTTCGGTAATTTGCAAAGCGTCCGCAATATCATGCTTGAGCCGCAGCACATCCCCCATACCATCCGTCATATTGGCGAGAGTGGCGCGGAATTCACCGAAATGGGCATTGCACATCAAGTATTGCAGTCCCACCTGGCTGTCAGATAATTTGATCTGTTTGCGCTTCATTGCTTTGACGGTATTGAGGTCGCTACGGCACGCCTCCAAAGTGGGGCCTCCGTCAAAAATGTCAACATAACGTCCGACTTTGAATCCTTCCCGGTACAGGAACTGGCAGTTATCGGCAGCACCGGCATGAGGCTGGGTAATGGCGTCCTGTGCAACCTGGCTGAGCAATGGCACATAGATAGGGTGTGACGGCATCATTTCGGCGATAAAGGTCTTGCTCTTGATGCTGGAGTAATAATCAGCCGTGGCAAAATCCATATCGAAAAAATGGCGCCCGAGACTTTCCCAGAATGGCGATGCACCGGCTTCATCCTGCACCCCCTGAATTTCCGCAATAATGCGCGGCACAAAGCGGGTATGGTGCAGTTGCATGAAGATGAAACGGCAGCGGGATAACAAATCGAAATAGGGAGATTTGCGATAACGGGGGGAGATCGACAGCGAACAAAGCGTCGTTGTCCCCGTCAGCTCATGAGTCATGTAGAGGATATCGACCTCGTTATAGACTTCCAGTTGCTGAGAAAAATGAATCAGTTCGTCCAGGCGGTAGTTATAAAAAGGGGCGCCATTGCCTGCACAGGCATCGATACCGCTGGTGCCGATAATCTCGTTACTCTCAACATCTTCCATGACAAACAGGTAGCGTTCCTTGCCGGAGATCTCATCGTCTCCGGCAAACGAACGGATGGAGCAATCCACTTTTTCGCCCAGCTTGTCCCGATCTGAGGGCAAGGTCGAAAGACGCGCGGCACTTTCGTTGACCAGCTTTTCAATTCCCGGCAGGTCGGCAAATTTGCTTGGGCGAACGATAATCATAACGCTCTCCTCAATATCAGGCTGCTGCAACCACTTTAGCGACCGCTCGCTCGAACCGCGCCAGACCTTCCTGAATATCTTCCTTGGGAATAATCAGCGATGGCGCCATTCGTACCACACTGGGGCCGGCAACCAGGGCTAATACTCCCTCTTCCAGGGCAGCGGTCATCAAGTCTTTGGCCTGTCCCTGAAAACGTTCACTGAGCTGGGATCCGATCAGCAGTCCCATACCACGCACATCAGCAAATACATTGTATTTTTTATTGATGGCACGCAAACCGCTAATCATCAGATCATGACGTTCCTGAACACCGGCCAGAACTTCCGGCTGGGAGATAATATCCAGAACTTTGGCCGCGACAGCGCAACCCATAGGATTACCGCCATAGGTGCTGCCATGAGTGCCAACCACCAGGCTCTTGGCCACGCGATCAATGGTCAGCATGGCACCTATCGGGTAACCGTTACCCAAAGCCTTGGCAGTGGTGAGAATGTCCGGTGTGACGCCAAAGTGCATGTACGCATATAGCTTGCCGGTACGGCCCATGCCGGATTGCACTTCATCAAAAATCAGCAACGCCTGATGCTGGTCACAAAGTTCACGGGCACGCTTGAGGAATTCCGCATTGGCTGGCGTTACGCCACCCTCACCCTGGATTGGTTCCACCACAAAGGCACAGGTATTGGCATTGATCGCCTGTTCCAATGCTTCAATGTCATTGAAGGGAACATGCTTAATGCCACCTGGAACCGGCTCAAAACCTTCCCGGTATTTTTGCTGGCCACCTACACTGACGGTAAACAGGGTGCGGCCATGGAAGCTGTTCGAGCAGGCAACAATATCGTGCTTATGGGCGCCGACATTGCCCCAGCTGTAGCGACGGGCCAGCTTAAAAGCCGCTTCATTGGCTTCACCGCCGGAGTTGGAGAAAAACACCTTGTCAGCGAAGGTGTGCTTAACCAGCTTCTGCGCCAAACGAATCGCAGGCTCGTTGGCCAGAACATTGCTCAAATGCCAAAGCTTGCCTGCCTGTTCGGTCAGGGCAGAAACCAGTTCAGGATGGGCATGCCCCAGACCGGTAACGGCGATACCACCGGCAAGATCGATATATTCACGTCCTTCCTGGTCCCATACTCTGGAACCTTGACCACGCACTGGAATCACAGGGCCCGGAGCGTAATTGGGAACCATGACGTCATCAAACATTGCACGTGTAACAGTCGAACCTTCGGACATGCCTTTTCTCCAATCATTTTCATCAGGGATGGGATTTTGTCTTATTTGATAGTCAGCCTGCCGTGACCTTAATGCAGTACAGGCCAAATCATTGCCAAAGAATAGCTGTGGACAGGGGACATGGATTTTAGGAACGCGACACCGGTTTACAGAAATGCGTCGTTTGTCTGTAATTGAAGGTCCGTATTTATGCGGATGCAGGCTATTCCAAAGAAGAGGTTTGAACGGTGAGGACCAGGGTTCAGACCGAGGACCTTTCTTCAGAGGGAGTAATGCCGTAGAGGGAGCGGTATGCAGTAGAAAAATGGGCACCCGACGAAAATCCGCAGCGCAGTGCTATTTCGGTGACGGATATATTGCTGGAGAGCAAAAGCTGACGCGCCATTTCCAAACGGATTTGCGCATAGTATTTTGAAGGCACCGCTTCAAGGTGTTTTTTGAACAGGCGTTCCAACTGCCGACGTGAAATATCCAAATGGCTGGCAATATCGTCAGTGGTAAGCGGCTCTTCGATATTGGCTTCCATCAACTGTACGGCTTCGTATAACACCGGTGCATCTTGCCGCAAAGAGTTGTCTGCATGCCTGCGCACACCGGTGGTCGGCTCCCCTACCCGGTAACGCATCAGTGTTTGCGCCACCATTTCCGACAAGGCGACGGACTCCAGTCTGCTGAGCATAAATAGCACCATATCCTGGGCAGCGCTGCCGCCGCGACAAGTCCAGATGCCCTGGTCCACAGAAAACAAATCAGCACTTTGCTTTACCGTTTTGCTTTGCTCAATCAGGTTGGGGGGAATGACCGGCAACGACGCCTTACGACTTCGTAGCAATCCTGCTTCAACAAAGGGCCAGACGCCGCTGCCAATGCCGGCAGTCCACTTAAAGGTGGAAACCTGGCCTTTAATCCAGGCGGTTACCGTTGACGGTGCTGCCACAGAGGAGGAATTTCCACAGATGATAAGTGCATCCAGCTGATGGGGAATGGCCAGATTCTGTTCAACGGACACCGCCATACCATCACTGCTCTGCACGACAGGCTCAATACCAAGGCGCAGCCAATGAAACCTGTTCTCGCCTAGCAGTTGATTACATACACGCAGAGGCTCAACCAGACTGGCATAAGCCAGAGTTGAAAACTGGGGTAACAGCAGTATTCCAATTGTTTCAGGCAATTCGCATTCCAGAGAAAACAGGTGAAAGTCTTATTATCAGTTTAGTGGTTACGATCGCATTCCGCTTGATGAATAACCGCTAAAGACATAGGTCGGCCTTAGATTTACCAGATAATCCACTGCGTGACATTTAAGAGCAAGCAACCAACGTGTGCAACGGGATTTTCAGCCAAAGAGCAAACAGTTGTTCAACCTATAAAGACTGCATCAAATAAAGCTCGGAAAGCCGATGCTGATACAATTGAAAGGGAAACCGATTTTCTTGGTTAGGGTCAGTGAAGGTTAGGATTAAGCAAAAAATCAAACAGGATGGGAGTTAAGGGCGGAACATCCCTGTTCCACAGACGAAAATCGCTTTGACGGGTGCAAAATCAATACGCCTGCTCCGGAAGTATCAATGAGACAGTGCCGGAATTATCAATGAGACAGCGCTGGAATTAATGTACAGAGGCCAGCTTTTCACGCTTGTAACGCACCCATTCGCCACTCACACATTTGTAGTAAAAGGCCATCATGTGCTGACTGACAGGCATTTGGATACAGATAATGTCACCATTGGCTGAAACTTGCATATCGATTTCCCTCTAGAATGTCCGACTAGAAAATATGTTTATTTATACAGTACTGTTACTGTATACAGTGAAATCAATATTGTCCAGAAATCCTCCATTAAAAATTCCAATCCAATCTAGGATATGTATAGGGTTTTCGCTATTGTTTGCCGGAGCCCACTCTATTATCAGCCTTTCGTGTCTCTGGCTGACCCTTGGCTGATTACTATTCAGGAGTTCATGTTGGTTAAAAAATTCGCTTCCGGCGCATTGATCGCCGTAATAATTTTGCTGGCCTTATTTTTCGGCATTGTACCGCCGCTGGTGGACCATATTATTAACCGCAAATCGCCGGTACCACCGTTGCCCGTTAACGAGCCTGCCGAGCAGTTACATCAATCCCTCTTTATCAGCGATTTGCACTCTGATGCCTTGCTGTGGGGAAGGGATTTGTCCAAGGGCTATAACCGCGGCCATACCGATATCCCCCGGCTGATTAAGGGGGGTATGGCATTGCAGGGTTTTTCAGTTGTCACCAAGACACCTATTGGTTTGAACATCCAGCGTAATGACGACAAAAGTGACATGATTTTCTGGCTCGGCATGGCCCAGGCCTGGCCGCCGGAGGTACTGGGCAGCTTGTTAAAACGAGCGGAACGTATGGCCGAAAGTCTACAGAAACTGGCCGACAACCAAACGGATTTTTTCCTGATCAAGAACCAGAAAGACCTGCGCCAATATGCGGAAACACGCGTAATTGATTCCGCGATTCTCGCCGGATGGCTCACACTGGAAGGCGCGCAGGCACTGGAAGGAAAGCTGGAAAACCTGGATCGCCTTTATGATGCCGGCTTCCGCATGGTCGCCCCTACACATTTTTTCGATACGGAGATTGCAGGCTCTGCCCATGGCGTGAACAAGGGAGGCCTCACTGAACTGGGGCGCCAATGGGTGCACGCTATGGAGGCGAAATCCATGATCATCGATCTCGCCCATGCGTCAAATAAAACCATTGATGAGGTACTGGCCATGGCCAGCCGCCCGGTGATAGTTTCCCATACCGGAGTAAAAGGTATCTGTAATAACAATCGCAATCTTTCCGACAGGCAACTAGAAGCCATTGCCTCCAAAGGCGGACTCATTGGAATCGGGTTTTGGTCAACGGCTGTTTGCGGGGGGACGGTTGACGCTATTGCCCGCAGCATCCAATACACGGTGAATCTGATTGGGGCCGATCATGTTGCTCTGGGGTCAGATTTCGATGGAGCAGTGGCAACCCCGATTGACGGTACCGAGATGGACCAGTTAACCCAAGCGTTGCTAAACATGGGTATGACAGACGTCACTATTGCCAAGGTAATGGGCGGTAACACCCGGGATTTTCTGCTGGCGAATCTACCTCGGCAATAATAACTCGCGTCGGCTTTCGGTGATGCCCGGCATTCTTCAGTCGCGACTAGTCATTGAGGCCTGCAGCCGGGACAATTGCCTGTCATGCCAACGGCTCAGCAGAGACAGAGACACTATAGCTCCTGCCAGTGCGTAGAACATGTCGGACTGAGTATCCCAGACATAGCCCTGTGTGCCTAGAAAGGCATCGGCCGCATCACCACTTAACAATGCCACCCACCACTCTATCAGTTCATAGAATGCACTGAACGACAACACAATGCACAGCACCAGATAGAACCGCCATTTGTTGCCCTGGACCACTTTCAACCGCAGCAAAATTTCCCTCGCCAAAATGGCAGGAATAAAGCCCTGAGCGAAGTGGCCGACTTTATCGTAGTTGTTGCGGGTGCCTTCAGTGAGATCACGAATCCAGTCAAACAATGGCACTTCGGCGTAGGTGTAGTGTCCTCCCACCATGAGGATGAGGCTATGGATAAGTATCAGCCAGAACAACAGTGGAGATAGCGGAAAGCGCGCCTGGGTGCAGATGATCAGCCCGGCACCTATCAATGCCGGCAGTACTTCCAGCACCCAGGTCGACATGTCTTTGGGCGCAAATCCGGACCAGACTAATACCAGCAGGAAAATCCCCCACCAAAGGGCTTGCACTCCACGACCCATAAGTGGATGAGCCAGGGTTGCGCTTATCAATGCCACGGTTATCCCCTATTCAGCAAGTGCTGCGGCAACCACCGGGGTCCGACGATTCAGCCACAGCACCATCACCACCAAAAGCACCATTAGCATGGATATTCCCAACAGCGGGTGCCAGCCAAAACGATCGACGACCCAACCAGAACTCAATGCCGCTATTGCCTGAATCCCAAATACCGCAAATTCATTGACCGACTGTACCCGGAAGCGTTCTTCCGGACGATAACAGAAAGGCAACAAAGCCGTACCGCCGACAAAGAGGAAATTCCAGCCTATGCCCAGCAATACCAGCGCCCACCAGTAATGCATCAGATGCTGGCCGGACATAGCAACCCCCAGGCAGATGACATATACCAGTACGCCCAGGGCAATCAGGCGTCGATGTCCCAGGCGACTGATCAGCCAACCTGAAAAGAACGAGGGCAGGAACATCGCAATAATATGGGACTGGATGACCCACTTGGTATCCAGGAGGCTGTGGCCAACAATTTTGTGCATGTTCAGCGGCGTGGCTGTCATCATAAAACTCATCATGGCGTAGCCCATCGCCGAAGCGATAATCGCCAGCCAGATTAAGGGATGCCTGAAAATCTCTGCCAATGGGCGTCCAGTCCTGGTGGTGGCGACGTCCAGCGCAACGGGGTTGCGATAACCCAGCCATATTACGAGCAAAGCCAGCAGACAAATGACGAACAGCAGAATAAAGGCACCAATAAACGGCAGGTGATCCGGATGCACATTGCTAAGACCAAGCTGACCACCAATACCCTGCCCAAATACCACCAGCTCAGGCCCGAGATAAGCGGCAATCAGTCCACCCAACAAAACCTGGGAGGCGGCCTTACCTGCTTTGTCGACGGTAACCGTTTCCATCGCCGCAAAGCGGTATTGCTGGGCTACGGCAAGGCTTCCTCCCAGCAATAACCCTGCTATACAGAACAAAGCGAAGCTTCCAACAGAGAGGCTATAAGCGGCCAGTAAAGCTGAGGTGCTTGCTAATACCGCGCCCGCCATAAACACCCGTTTGCGCCCCAGGGCCTGCATTAACCGGGTTAACGGCATTACACCCAGTGCCGTGCCTGCCACCATCAACGCCAGGGGCATTGTGGCCCATCCGGGTTCGGGGGCAAGGTCACTCCCCACCAAACCACCGCTGAATACCAGCAGAGGAGCAACCGACATCGACAATGCTTGGGCCAGCATCAATATCCAGACAGTGACAGGCATAACGTCCCTTTTACATAACTTAGATTTGATTGAAAAAATAGATAATAACGTTGATCGTAAAAGAGAGCATCATAGAGCGGAATTAACACCACGTCATTCGACTACCGGATCTTACCTAAAGAAAAGTCCTGAGAGCTCATTCTTTATACCCAGTTGGCTTACTTCATAAGAGTCAGCGGACTCTGCGCAACAACACCAATCCAAGCAAGCCGCTGAAGATGA
Organism: Hahella sp.; assembly: GCA_050299855.1. Lineage (GTDB taxonomy): Bacteria > Pseudomonadota > Gammaproteobacteria > Pseudomonadales > Oleiphilaceae > Hahella. The sequence goes on along the minus strand of JBNKWQ010000046.1, from coordinate 499,421 downwards.
TCGGTACCAAAGTGGCAAAAATTGGGTTATATCCGAACACCAAGCTCGCAGGGCCAAGAAGATCCTGCATGTATTTGAACACCAGCCCGACGATAATGCCGCAAAACACCCTGAAGCCCATGGTGACGGACCGCAAGGGACCAAATATAAAGGAGATGGCCACCAAAACCAGCACGGCCGTGGCGAGCGGCTGCAACACTTTTTTCCAGAAAGCCATAAGGTAATTGCTGGCATTGAGTCCCTGGGCAATCAGATACTTGACGTAGGTATAGAGGCCCTGGATAGACAGGTACTCGGGCTTGATCACCAGCACACCGAGTACGGCCGGGGAAAGCTCAGTTTCCCAGCGGCGGGATTGTGCTGTTTTGCGGACGGTCTTGTCCTGGTTGATCAGGGTTTCGCGGATATTCTGCAACACCCAGTGGTCACCCTGAAAAAGCGCACGCTTGGCGTAGGTCGATTTTGTTAGCTTGCGGGAATCGTCAAACTCAAACAGGGAAACGCCGTGTAACACGCCTTTGGGCTCAACAGCATTAAAATGCATGTAGACATCGCCTTCCCGGTGCCATATCCCATTTTCGGAGGCGATACTGTCTTCCCCTCCCTGTTCCAACGTGCGCTGGGTCTGGGCTATCCGTTCTGTATGGGGCGCAACAAACTCGCCAATAAACAAACTGAGAAAAACCACTGCCAGGGCCGGCTTCATGGTCGACCACACAATCCTGCCCACGGAAATACCGGCGGCACGCATCACGGTCAGCTCACTGGTGTTGGCCAGCACCCCAAGCCCCACGAGGCAACCGATAAACGCAGCCAAAGGCAGGTAATCATAGATTCTTCGAGGAATGGTAACCCCGACATATTTCAATGCCTGCAGCATCTGGTAATCGTTCTGCAATTCATCCATCTCAGCAATCAGGGCAAACACCAGATCAAGCGAAAGGACGACCAGCAGTACCAACAACATGGAAGATGACACGGTAGCAACAATATAGCGATCAAGCCTGCGCACGTTTGACTCTCCATTTTTGCAACCAGTCAGGCCCCACCAACAACCCAATGGCTGTTGCCAGAAATACGAGGTGCACCCACCACATCCCAATCCATTCAGGGAGGCGCTCCTTTTCCAGATTTTTACGGGACACGATCAGCAGGCCAAGATAAAGAATATAGATCAGCATGGCAGGCAATAAATGGAAGAACCGCCCCTGCCTGGGATTCACCCGGCTGAGCGGAATAGCCAGCAAAGCCACAATTGGAACTAACATGGGTATGGAAATACGCCACTGCAGCAAAGCCCGGTCTTTGGGGGTTTTTGAGTGCCAGAGATCAGAGGTGGAAATACCGTCAGCCTTACCGCGCTTGGCATCTGCTGTAGGTTCGGCGATTTTCACGCCATAGGAATCGTAGTCAATCACCCTATAATCTCTGCGGCCGGCCTTACCGTCGTAGCGGGCTCCATCGTGCAGCACAATAAACCGGCTACCGGTACGCTCGTCTACCAGTTGGGTTCCCCGTTGCGCCGCCAGCACGACAATAGCTCCGTCATCGCCTTTTTCAGCAATAAAGACATTACGCATTTCCCGTTTGTCATCACTGAGCCCTTCAGTGTAGGTCACACGTTCGCCCGACTTCAGGCTTTGGAAGCGACCGGGCACCAGCATTTCAAATTCGGTCATTTTTGACTGGTCGACAAGGATCTCTTCCACTTTCTGCCAACCCCAGGGACTGAGATAGAGGCTCATGAAGCCGACCATGAGCGAGACAAAAACCGCTGACACCATAGTCAGTTTAACCAACTGCCATTTGCTCATGCCGCAAGCAAAGAGAACGGTCATTTCACTTTCCAGGTACATGCGACCATAGGCCAGCAGAATACCGATGAAGAGACCGAGAGGGAGTATCAATTGCAGAAACTCGGGCATTCTGTAGCCCATGATGGCAAAGAGAACGTCAGCGGACAACTGGCCTGCGGCGGCTTCTGCCAGGTATTTGATAAACCGGCCACTCATAAAAATCAGCAACAGAATACCGGCCACGGCCAGCATGCTGACAACCAGCTGTTTGGAAAGATATCGGAGAATAATGTACAAAATGACTCTCGTGGTATTGTCAATCTGGTCGCAAGATACCAGACACTGACCTTAAATTCCTAGTGTCCCTTCAGCAATCTTGACCGGTGCCTCCCCTGGCTTCTCTCTTAACGGTCGCTCCAGCCATGGTGCTTTGCACTTTCGATTATCGTACTTTGCACTTTCGACTATCGTACTTTGCGCTTTCGACCGCCGTACTTTGCGCTTTCGACCATCGTACTTTGCGCTTTCGACCACCGTACTTTGTACTTTCAGCAATAGTGCTCTGTACTTTCAACTGTAGCAACAGACATATATAAGTAGAAGAATCATACTGCAGGTTTGGAGACTCGATAGAAATCATTGTATCCTTTCACCCTTTATTCCAAACACCTCTTTTTGAGGCACTTAGGCAAGGACTGATCCGGCTAATATGCTAGGCTTTCTGGAAGCCGGCTACGAGTATGCCAAAGCTTCCGAAAAACCAGAACCGACTATCGCCTTTTTCTATTTTGGATACCCGCTAAGGAGCCCACACCTTTATGAAATATTCTGTGTTAGCGCAAGATGCCTACCAACAAAAAACCGACTGTCTGATTCTGGGTGTGCCTGAGGGGAAAACATTGCCCAAGAATCTTGCTGCCCTGGACGCTACATTAAATGGCTTGCTTAAAGGCCTGTTCTCAGCTGGCGACATCAGTACCAAGGCCAATGAAACTTCCTGGGTTCACACCCCGGATCAGACAGCCAAGCGTTTATTGTTTGTTGGTCTGGGCAAGCAAAAAGAACTGACTGGCGTTAAAGCAAAGAAAGCCATCCAGGCAGCCATGAACGCGCTCAACAAAAGCTCGGCGGCGACTGCAGTTTCTGCCTTGGGTGAATATGCCGATGACAATATCTCGCCGGCATGGATAGCTGAGCAGACCGTTCTGGCGCTGGAGACTGCCCGTTATAAGTTCGATCAGATGAAAAGTGAAAAGGCCAAGCCCGGCAAACTGAAGGAATTAAAAATTGCCGCAGATAAATCCGACGCCAAAAACCTTGCCAAAGCACAGGCCCTGGCTAAAGGTATGTCGCTGACCAAGGATCTGGGCAATTTACCCGGCAATGTCTGCACCCCTGATTATCTGGCCAAACAGGCCAAGGAACTAGGCAAGACTTACCCGGCCATTAAGACCACCGTCATTGATGAAAAGAAGATGAAGGAACTGGGCATGGGCTCGTTTCTTTCCGTGGCTGTCGGCAGCGCCCTACCACCTCGCCTGATTACTATGGAATACAAAGGTGGTAACAGCAAAGACAAGCCGCATGTGCTGGTCGGTAAAGGCATCACCTTTGACACTGGTGGTATCAGCCTGAAACCTGGAGCTGCCATGGACGAAATGAAGTACGACATGTGCGGTGCTGCCAGTGTCTTCGGCACCCTGGTGGCCCTGGCGGAAATGAAAGTACCGGTAAATGTGGTCGGTGTTATTGCTGCGGCCGAGAATATGCCGGGCGGCAAAGCTACCAAACCAGGCGATATCGTGACCAGCATGTCCGGCCAGACCATCGAAATTCTCAATACGGATGCCGAAGGACGCCTGGTACTTTGCGATGCCCTGACCTACTGTGAAAAATTCAAACCGGCCACAGTCGTGGATATCGCCACATTGACCGGCGCCTGCATTATCGCGCTTGGGTATGAAACTGCCGGTTTGTTGGCCAATGATGACGCCTTAGCCCAGGACTTGCTCGCAGCGGGACAAGCTACCGGTGACCGCGCCTGGCAGTTACCTCTTTGGGAAGAATATCAGCCAACGCTGGACAGCAATTTTGCTGACATGCAGAACATTGGAGACCGTTCCGCCGGCACCATTACCGCGGCCTGCTTCCTTTCCCGTTTCACCAAGAAATATCGCTGGGCTCATCTGGATATCGCCGGTGTAGCCTGGACATCCGGTAAAGCCAAAGGGGCCACTGGGCGTCCGGTACCACTGTTAACAGAATACCTGCTATCCAAAGCCTGATTCTGACTGCACTGCCTGGCCTCAGATATCGATCTGGTGCCAGGCGGATCAGCCCCTATAAACCGCACTTGCCCAACAAGTGAATTGCCTCCAGTTGCCTGAAAGGCCGGCCATGACCGAAGTTCGTAAAAAAGCCGATTTCTACCTGCTGGCGACGGCAGATCCAGCAGGTCTTTACCACTTTGCCTGCCGCCTGACCGAGAAAGCCAACAGTCTGGCCAACCAAATCTATTTCCTTTGCCGGGACGAAGAGCAACAATCACGGCTTGATGATTTACTGTACTCTTATCGCCCTGAAAGTTTCCTTCCCCACTCAACGAAAGATCAGCCCAATGGACTAACACCGATTATTCTGGGGCTGACACTACCGGTTGAATTCCAACCGGACGTATTGATTAATTTGCAGACGGAGCCTGCCCTGCAGCTTCCTTCACAGCTAACCGCCTCCGAATTTCGGGTGATAGAACTGGTATTAAACACATCATCCGAAAAGCATATTGCCAGGATAAAGTTCAAAGGGTACAAAGAAGCTAGCTTTGAACTGCAAACCCATAATCTGGACACCACCTGATTCTCCCGTAGAATCAGTGGGTCAGATAGGACTGGAAACTTTGTCTAGATTTGACGATATACCAATAAGAAAAACGCTATATACAACCAAGCAGGGACCATTATGAGCACTTCAACAGCTGAATCCGGTCAAGACCTGATTCCTCTCCTGGATGACATCGTTACCCCAACGAATGTTAAAACAGCGGAGGAAAACAATAGAACTCATCCGGCAACGGAAGGAACCGACACCATGATTGAAACGACTCCAGAGACAACCAGCAAGAACCCCTTTTTGCCCCATGAGAATTTGGCCAAACTGGCCCACGAGCGAGCCGAATTCCAGAAGCAATTCAAAGCTTTTTTTGAAAACCAGCAAAATCAAAAGCCTGCCAGTGCTGCACTGAAAGATACCCAGGACCTGGATCGTATCGTACACCTGGCCACCCAAAAGGTTCTGGCCGAATACATGCCGCAGATCGAGCAACGGGTCAGAGCAGAAGTTATCCGACAATTGGGCAATCGTGTCACCAGCACCAATGAACGGGAAGATACCTAAACAGATCACCTGTTCATTCACCCGCCGACACGGACTTAAATAAAGCTCTCTTCCATGCACACCGCAATCCTATTAAGGGCCTCCTGCGGTGTGTATAATGCTTCTCTTTTTAGTCTTCGGTGTTGCCACCTGAATCAGGGACAGGTGATATCGGTTCCGTTTGTACGTTCAGCCAGATTTTAATTTCACCATGATGGAAAAAACTTACCAACCCGGCCAGATCGAAAGTCAGTGGTACAACTACTGGGAACAGCAGGGCTTCTTCAAGCCCAACATGGACAGCAATGCGCAGAAGGAAACCTTCTGCATTATGATCCCGCCGCCTAACGTTACCGGCAGCCTGCACATGGGCCACGGGTTTAACAATGCCATCATGGATGCATTGACCCGCTACCACCGCATGAAAGGCTTCAATACCCTGTGGCAACCGGGCACTGACCATGCCGGTATCGCGACCCAGATGGTAGTTGAAAGACAACTGGCCCAGCAGGGTATTTCCCGTCATGACCTCGGCCGTGAGAAGTTTCTGGAAAAAGTCTGGGAATGGAAAGAAGAGTCCGGCGGCACCATTACCCGTCAGATCCGCCGCCTGGGTTCGTCAGTGGACTGGTCCCGCGAGCGCTTCACTATGGACGAAGGTCTGTCCAATGCCGTTAAGGAAGCATTCGTCAGGTTGCATGAAGACGGCCTGATTTACCGGGGCAAACGCCTGGTGAACTGGGACCCGAAACTGCACACCGCCATTTCCGATCTCGAAGTAGAAAACGTTGACGAAAATGGCCAGCTCTGGCATTTCCGTTATCCGCTGGCAGATGGCGAAAAAACCGCTGAAGGCCTGGATCACCTGGTTGTTGCCACCACCCGCCCCGAAACCATGTTGGGCGATACGGCCGTTGCGGTACACCCTGAAGATGAACGATATCAGGCGCTGGTCGGCAAGTTTATTGACCTGCCCTTGGTTAATCGTCGCATCCCCATCATTGCCGACGATTATGTTGACCGTGAATTTGGTACCGGATGTGTAAAAATCACGCCTGCTCATGACTTTAATGACTACGATGTCGGCAAGCGTCATCAGCTCGCCCTGGTCAATATCTTTGACCGTGATGCAGCGATATTACCAGTTGCCCAGGTCTTCAATATTGATGGCACCGAAAACGCTGATCTGGATAACAGCCTGCCGGCCAAATTCGCCGGGCGCGACCGATTTGAGGCACGTAAGCTGGTGGTCGCTGATTTTGAACAGCTGGAACTGCTGGAGAAAGTAACCCCTCACAGCTTGAAGGTTCCTCGTGGTGACCGCTCAGGTGTGGTAATCGAACCCTGGTTGACCGATCAGTGGTATGTGAATGCGGCGGAACTGGCCAAGCCAGGTATTCAGGCCGTGGAAGAAGGACGCATTCAGTTCGTCCCCAAACAATATGAAAACATGTACTTTGCCTGGATGCGTGATCTGCAGGACTGGTGCATCAGCCGCCAGCTCTGGTGGGGTCACCGTATTCCAGCCTGGTATGATGATCAGGGCAACATTTATGTGGGCCGGGACGAAGATGAAGTCCGCGCCAGGAACAACCTGGGTGACATCGTCCTGCGCCAGGATGAAGATGTTCTCGACACCTGGTTCAGTTCTGCCCTGTGGACTTTCTCCACTTTAGGCTGGCCCGAAAACACTCCTGAATTGAAAACCTTCCATCCTACGGATGTTCTGGTGACCGGTTTTGACATCATTTTCTTCTGGGTCGCCCGGATGATCATGATGACCACCCACTTCATCAAGAACGAAGATGGTACGCCACAAGTGCCCTTCAAGTACGTTTATGTACACGGCCTGGTGCGTGACAGCGAAGGCCAGAAGATGTCCAAGTCCAAGGGTAACGTGCTCGACCCATTGGATATCGTTGACGGCATTGAACTAGAACCGCTTGTGGAAAAGCGCACCACCGGCCTGATGAGGCCGCAAGATGCTCCAGAAATAGAATCCAAAACTCGTATGGAGTTCCCTGAAGGTATCGCCAGCTACGGGACAGATGCCTTGCGTTTTACAATGTGCTCATTAGCCTCTACTGGCCGCGATATCAAATTCGATATGGGCAGGGTGGAAGGTTATCGCAACTTCTGTAACAAAATCTGGAATGCCGCCCGCTATGTACTGATGAATACCGAAGGCCAGGATGTAGGTCTTGATAATGCTGATGTGGAATTGAGTCTGGCAGACCGCTGGATCATTTCACGGCTACAGCATACCGAAGCAGAGATTGCCCGCCATATGGAGCAGTTTCGTTTTGACCTGGTAACGCAGTCCATTCACGAGTTCATTCGAAACACATACTGTGACTGGTATCTGGAACTTTCCAAGCCTGTTCTATGGGACGACAACGCTTCCGCCGCCCTGAAACGCGGCACAAGACGCACCCTGGTGCGTGTCCTTGAAGCTGCCCTGCGCCTGGCTCACCCGATGATGCCTTTCATCACTGAAGAGATCTGGCAGAAGATCAAGGATCTGGCAGGCAAAACCGGTGATACCATCATGCTGCAACCCTACCCTGAAGCCGAACAGGAGAAGCAGGATGAGGAGGCTGTAGAAGCGATCGAGTGGCTTCAAGGTGTGATGCTTGCGGTACGTAATATTCGTGGGGAAATGGATATTGCGCCAGGCAAACCCCTGGCACTTTTACTGGCCCATGGCTCTGATTCCGACCGCGTACAGCTGGCCAAGCAGGAAACGGTTCTGCTCAAGCTCGCACGCCTTGAATCCGTTCGCTTCCTGGCAGAAGGCGAAGAAGCACCCGCTTCCGCCACGCAGCTTTCTGGTGGGCTGGAAGTTCTGGTACCCATGGCCGGGCTTATCGACAAAGAGGCAGAACTGGGTCGCCTGCATAAGGAAATCGACAAGCTGACTAAAGAGCAGCAACGCCTGGAAGGCAAACTCAATAACGAGAAATTTGTTGCCAAAGCGCCGGCTGATGTTGTCGAAAAGGAAAAGGCAAAACTACAGGAAGCTGTCGACGGCCTTGGCAAACTGCAGGAGCAGGTTGTGCGCATCCAGGCTCTGTAACACAGCTGCATCATGACTCTGCGCATCCATTTGCTCGGAGCTGGTGCGATAGGCGGGCTGTTTGCCGCCCGCCTATCGCACTTTGCTGATGTCAGACTACTCGTGCGCACCTCTGATGAAAATGCTCTCGCACCTGTTGATATTGCTCACACATCTGACAGTAATACAGATAGCCGCCGTCAAAACCTAAAGCTGCAATTACAGGACGATAAAGGCACTCACCTATATCGACTGCCCTGCGATTCCATCCCTGATAGCACTACCATCGATTATCTGCTGCTGACCACCAAAAGCTATGATGCCGTCAGCGCACTGCAATCTGTCCGCCATCGACTCACTGCTTCAAGTAAAATATTCCTGTTTCAGAATGGTCTAGGCAGCCAGTCAGCACTACTTACACAGTTTCCCGAGCTGAATTTTTTTGGCGCTACAACCACTGAAGGTGCGAACCGAACTTCCAGCCATGACCATGCTTCCAGCATAGACATTGTGCATGCCGGCAAGGGCAAAACCTGGATAGGCTCGTTGATTAAAGGCCGAGACGATCAGATTTCTGAGTGCAAGGTATTCGCCGCTGCACTACAGCATGCCGGATTTAATACAGGGATTAGTGAGGATATCTGGGAACACTTGTGGAAAAAGTTGACTATCAACTGTGGCATTAATGCCTATACTGCCCTGTTGAACTGCAAGAATGGACAAATTCTGGATAAGCCACTATTCCAGTCCACCATAGATCCATTAGCAGCCGAGCTGGAAACCGTTCTGGAAGTGGCGGGTTATCCTGAAAACCGTGAACATATCAAACAACGGATAATCGACGTCGCTATCGCAACTGGTGAAAACATCTCCTCTATGCTACAGGATATCCGCCACCACAAAGCCACCGAAATTCTGGCCATTAACGGGTTTATCTGTGATTTTGCCCGCAGGCATCAGCTTGATTACAGGGTCAATAATGAGTTAACCCAACAGGTGCTGGCACTCCATCCTGAAAGCCGAGCAGGCTGATGACGACTTCCATATGAAATAGAAATCCAACTAACGTTAGAACAACGCATCAGATTTGAGAGATATCGTATGGGAAACAGGTTATCTAAAATTGTTACCAAAACCGGCGATTCCGGCACCACGGGGTTGGGGGATGGTCAACGAGTTGCCAAAGACTCCATTCGGATCGAAGCCATGGGGGATATCGACGAGACCAACAGCAGCCTCGGCATTCTGATCTGTGAACTTAGGGCTGATGATCCATTAACCTGCATTTTCCAGGCCATCCAGAATGATCTGTTTGATCTCGGTGGAGAAATTGCCATGCCCGGCTATACCCTGATTTCCAACCAACACATCGAGCGGCTGGAGAACTGGATAGTGGAACTGAACGAGCCTTTGCCTCCACTGAAAAACTTCATTTTACCCGGCGGCACCAAAGCTGCGGCACTTTGCCATATGTCACGCAGCCTTAGCCGCCGCGCCGAACGTACAGTCGTCAGTTTAGGCAAGGCAGAAACACTGAATGCATCCCTGCAAATTTACCTGAACAGGTTATCGGATTTTTTGTTTGTGGCGGCACGTACGCTAGCCAGACGCGAAGGGAATGAGGAAATACTCTGGCGCAAAACGGAATTCTGAGCCTTCACCATAATGACGAAATGATCAGTGCCGAATGTAGAAGCCTCAGCACCGTTAACGGCAGTCTGTAGCAGTGAGGACAAAGAACCATCAGCATGCATCAGCTGATACAAAGGGGGGGCTACGCTCCCCCCTCAACTAAAGCTGCTTGAGCTAAACTAACAGTTACAACCTCGCTCCAAAGCGGACATTGCTTGTGTTGCAATTATTGGTTGAATCAGCCTTCTGCAGCATAACGCCCGCATTTGCGGCTAGTTTGGAGCGCAGCGGAAAACCAATCCCATTGACGTTTTGGTTAAATTTAATGCTAACTCGCACTCAGTAATGGTTTGAACTGCAAAGCAGCTTTGATTACCAGAAAAAATACCGTCACTTTAGCGATACTGGACACAAAATAGGCAAGACTTATAAATTGAGATTTAGGATCGATGACTACAAGTAATATCGGAAAAATCGTCGCAATGGCAGATAACAACATAGCCATTGAGGCAGAACTTCTATTCTCCAATTTATTCTCAATGTTTAAGCTCTTGAGGAAGAAATGAGTCATCCCAAACGCAATTGCCAGCACAATCAAATTGCTAAAAATCACTAAACCTTCCCATTTGAAATGATTCAAGTTAAGCCGAAAAAGAGTCCCCCCTAAAGTCGCGGGCGAATATGGTCCAGAGCTTGGGATAGCCATGTAAACCAACACCGTAATTCCAACATACAAATTAAGCATTAATGTCACTCCCAAGAATTTAACGAGCCTCTAGAAAAACCTGCATAAAACAGCTCATCCCACCGACTTCCCTAATCAATTTAATTTTCCCAACTTTGCCCCAGCTTTCCGCCCAGTGCAATCACTCGTTCGGGTAGACCTGACGGCCACTGTTATGGGGGCTCTGAGTAGGCTTCCCTGGCCTTCCAACTAGGCGGCTAACATCCCATAATTCATCAACTTCTCAATGTTATGAACCATACAGTAGAGCTGCCATTGGCCTTGTACTTTGCGCTTGCCTCGTAAGCTAAACCGGTTCAACTTTTTGTTGGTGGTGATGTTGCCAAACACCTGTTCTACCACCGACATTCGATGGCTATAGATTTCCTTGCCCTTAGGGCTATCCACCCGGTGGCTATTCGGCTCGTCCTGAGCCTCATCCCTCCGGGGCCAGCTGAAGCTGTTCAAATTCTTTCCCGAAGAATTTGTCATCCAGTCCGAGTAGTTCGCGAACCGGACCCGGCATCAAATTCGACTGCAATGTCGGGTGCCTGCTCCGGAGGAAGCCAAACCGAAGGTCCGGATTCAGCCTTTCTGCCCCTGTTGCGGTCAGGCGATGCGGCTAATCAGTATATTACCCAATCCCCGGAGTTTGGGGCTGACGACCAGCATCTGAAGGAAAACGGTACAGGATAAAAGTCACTCAAACAGGGAGGGATTAAACAGGTTCCATCAACCGTCTGGCGAATCCAAAGCGCGGAAGGATTTCTTGCGTTCAAGGCTAACGTTCGACTTGAAAAAAGTACGGGGTTACCAACCTCAACGCCTTCGCCAATACCGGCAACAATATTCCCATAAATAAGCCACGGTGCAGACTTCGGGCTCGTTCAACAACTGGATAAAGCCGCGGCTTCGCGCGGCCTATCCTTATTTATTAGCGACGTGGGCGAATCATCCTGGAGCATATCATTGACTTGGTAGGAATTTTTTCTTCCAACTGAAACAGCGTGCTTCATCACGCTCTTCGTACAGATGCACCGCAGTAGGTATATCCAACTTAAATGCATTCTCCCGATCTGCGCCCAAAGCTGTTAATCGCATGGTGTACCAGGCTGTGATTCCTCCTGGTACTACGGATTCGAATTGTGGAAATTCAGGATCGCCCCCTTCCTGGCTTAACCAGGTATTCGCGAGCCGGGGCTCAAGGGCCATAGCGCGTGCCACTCCCACCATATCGACTGCGCCACTGGATACTGCGTCGATTGCCTGTTCACGTCTTTTGAAACCGCCAGTTAACATCAAAGGTATCTTCGTAACTTCTTTTGCACGTCGGGCGAAATCAAGAAAGTAAGCTCCCCGACTTGTGCCGTCTGAGCTTGGCTTTGCTCCAGGGAAATATGTTCCGCCGCTAATATCAATCAGGTCGATTGCAGTTTCGCTGAGAAGGCGAACCACCTCCAACGCATCATCCTCTATTAGTCCTCCTTCGAGTTGATCTGTGGAGTTGATCCTGATACCAATCGGGAAAGTCGGTCCGACAGCACTTCTCACTTTGTCTATCACTTCTAACACTATACGTGATCGACCTTCTACAGAGCCGCCGTAACTATCATGTCGATGATTAAACAAAGGAGAAAGAAACTGACTTAGCAGAAAGCCGTGCCCCGCGTGAATATGAACACCGCTAAAGCCCAAAGTCTTGGCGTGTAAAGCAGTTTTTGCATACAAGTCGGGTAAATCTTGAACCTCCTCCTTAAGCATACCCGCACATTGAAGTCCTTCAACGTTTAACGCAGAAGGTCCCTTTGGTTGACTGATCGGTGGATGAGAAAGGGCACCAGCATGACCAATCTGTGCCCACAAATGCGCACCATCGATCACAGCCCGACTGGATAACGACTGAAATAGGCTCTGATTAGAGTCCACTCCAAGTACCAGGTTACCTGGTTTTTCTGGAAAGCGAGGGTCACCTTGAACTTCGCCAATGAAGGATAAAGCAACCCCTCCTTCAGCCCATCTTTCATAAAGTCGAATCTGCGCCTCGGTGGGATCCCCTTGGCCATCACCAAGCGAATCTGACATTGGTGACTTAGCAAGTCGATTCTTTAGAACTGCACCGCAAGGAAGCTCTAAGGTGCGCTGAAGAACATGAAACGGTTCCTGACTTTTTGTCATAGTGAGTGTCTATTCGCTAATAGCCGCCATAATTTGTTATGAGTTTTTGATTTGAAGCACATGAAATCTCTTTTTAAAACCAAATTTTTCATAGAATGGGATTGCCTCTTCATTGCCCACAGCCACAGCAACACGAATTTGACTACAACCTAGCCCACGCAACCAGGACAGAGCTGCTTCTGTAAGTTGTAGGCCAAGTAAAGCCCCCTGAAACAGGGGTTTTATATAGAGCGAGTCAATTTCTCCTGCCCCATCAGTAGACGAAGCTATGCAGTAACCTACTAATTCTGAATTTGTTTTAGCTGCAAACACTACCAAATTTTCCATTTCTAGGAGCTTCTTAGAACGCTCCGAAAACGTGAAAGAGGAAAAATGATTTTTAAAATTCTCCGACTTTTCATGGTGAAGTGCGTTTAGCTCACGCCATAAAGGTTCTATTTCGGAAATTCTTTCTCTTGGTATTTCTACGATATTCATTCGTAATTACTCATAACGCCTACAGCGTAGGTTTGTCCTGCTGACTGTATTTGTTAGAAGATTTTTTGTTTGACTTCATCCGCTAAAGCCTTACCTAAAACTTGATGCTGAGCTTCGTCTAAATGGATGCCGTCTATTTCGCTCGCGGTAATAACGGTGTTGGCATCGAAATAGAACACAGAATGTTCTTTAGCCACCATTTCTAGCTCCTGAGCTAGACCAATACTTCGTTGTTCTGCATTGAGGAATTTATTAGCAATAGCACCTTTGGGTTTTACTATTTTTGGAGGAGCTACAACCATAATTTGTGGGATTGGCAATCCAGGTTCTATTGGCGCAGTACGTATGGTATTTATTAATTTAGCCATACCTTGGGCAGACAGCCATGCATTGTTGTTATGAGTGCACTGAAAGTCATTTGAACCAAGCAGGACAATGACAATTTTAAGTGGCGAGTGCATTTCAATTGTTTGTGCTAAATTCTCAGAGCCATCGCGACCAGATTTATATGGATCAGACCAAACTGTTCTACGGCCATTAAGGCAATTTTCAATTACTCTGACATTTAAGCCATGCTCTTTCAAAGCCCCATCAAATACGCCGGGCCATCTCTTATTATATGGTAGTCGTTGCCTTGTATTTGGAATTATCCCCCAAGTAAGGCTATCGGAATATATTAATATTTCATCCATAACTCTGGTCTCCTCATTTTTCTAACATTACTGCTCAGAGGCAGAATTGCGAGCGATAGCGAGTAACTTTGTCCTTGTGTAGCGGATTGTTAGGCACTGCACAATCACCTATCAGAACATTGGTCTAAAAATATTTGAGACACATGCTCGTAGACGCATTCGCCGTTTAATACCAACTTGATGCGGTCTATCCGTTGTCTCGACTCCACTGTATTTGGCTTGAGCATGTTTGGCCCCGGAAGCATAGCAATTAATGATAAGTATTCATCGTCGTTTAATTCCGATAGCGACTTGCTAAACCAAGACTGCGCCCCTTGGTCAAAGCCAAACAGTTGCTTGCCGTCTTTTTCACCAAAATATGCCGTGGACATAAAGGCTACAAGCTGGGTTTCTTTTGATATGTTTGGATTTACAACAAATCGAGCAATTAATGTTTGCTCTATCTTCTTGAAACCTTTTGTGAATTTTTCAAAAAAGAGTTTCTTTACCAAACTTTGGGTGATTGTAGTGGTTGTTAGCGGGCTGGGCCACTCAATACCGGTGTGTTCAAAAAATGCAGGATCTTGAATTTTTATTAATATGTCCTGGCGCTTTTCACTTAAACCAAGATCCCTTGCTGTTACTGAAGCATAGGGTGCGAATTGATGAGGAAGCTTTTTGTATGCGATTACTACAGCATATGCTTCATATGTAGCCAATGCCCCGCATATAAGTGCCAATAAATATATCAGTTTTCGTCTCATTATATTTTGTGCCAAACATTCGTATAACACGCATGCGCGTTTTCCCAATTTCAGTTTCTGAAGATACATCCTCCAGCTCCATGATTCCATTGGAAAATCACTGAAATCGACTCCTGTGGTTCACTGGAAAAACGAGCATGCGCATATATCCTGCCCACTTGGTCCCGTTATTTAAGTGGGCCTGCATACGACATATAGAGCTTGAGGCCAGATCCGAATGGCACTTACTTAAGCGCAACTAATTGAAAGCAGCATAAAAAACCCGCTTTGGATTAAGCGGGCTTTTACCATTAACGCATCGAATCAGATTTTGAATGACGCCAACAATTCATGCAGGGTACCCATCAGATTGGACAGCGCCCGACTGCTCTCCAGCGTATGATTGGCGTTCCCCATACTCTCCTGCCCCAGGGTGGAAATATGCTTGACGTTTTCGTCAATATTTTTCGCCACCGCAGTCTGCTCTTCCGCAGCCTGAGCAATTTGATGACTCATATCCACGATAGTGGCAATGGAAGCCACTATATGATCTAGAGCTTCGGCCACATGCTTGGACTGTTCAACCGTAGACTGGGTGACGTCCTTACTGCTCTGCATGGAACCAACCGCCTGCTTTACGCCATTTTGCAGCTGGGAAATCATGTTCTCGATTTCCTCGGTGGATTTTTGCGTGCGCTGCGAAAGTGTACGAACTTCATCCGCCACCACGGCAAAACCACGCCCCTGCTCACCTGCCCGTGCAGCTTCAATCGCTGCATTCAAAGCCAGCAGGTTGGTCTGCTCAGCGATGGCGCGAATTTCAACCAGGACCTGGGATATATCCTGGGAATCCTGTGCAACCCGGTTAATGGATTCCACCGAAGAAGTAATTTCATCCGCCAATCGATTGATGGTGTGGAGCGTATCATCCACCACCTTTTTGCCTTTTGACGCTTCCTCATCAGCCTGGTGTGCAGCGGCCGCCGCTGCCTGGGAACTGCTGGCCACTTCCGCCACCGTATCCACCATCTGGTGCATGGCTTCGGATATCTGCGTGGTTTCAGCCATCTGTCGCTCAGAGGCATCACTGCTGGCAACCGCTACGTCATTTACCTGTTTGGCCTGATTATCCACTTCTCCGGCAGTTTCCACCAACTGGGTCATCAGGGAGTGGACTTTGCGCGTCATCTGGTTAAATTCCTGGGTCAGTTGGCCCATTTCGTCATTGTTGGATAACTCCAGGTTCACAGTCAGATCGCCGCCAGCGACATCTCTAGCGCCCGTAGCAAAGTTTTCAATGGTGGATTTCACAGAGATGAAAAAGCCCATAAAGATGTAGACGATAATCAGCAGCAGGACTGATTGAACAGCAAAAATCCCGAATAGAGTGGTCTCGCGCTCCTGCAGTCGATGCCCCAGGAAAGTGTTGATCAAGTCGTATATTCGACTGTTAAAACTGAACATGCCTTCAATTTTTGAAGTCACTGAACCATCATAGCTGGACCACTGCTGGTCCAGCACCGCGGGGGTAATAATTTCGTTATCCAGTTGATCCCTTGTGGCCACAATCAGCCCTTTAGCCTTCTCCGCAGCCCCGCCCAATGCCTGGAGCACTTCCGCGCTGGCACTTAAGGTAACGTCTAACTGGTTGGCAAAACCGTTATTGATAACATTGAGCTCATCAAAGAGTTTGTTCAGGTAATCGCTGACATCGAAACCAACTCGTCCCTCGACCAGCGAAAAAATCCCGGTAGCACGGGCCTCTGACATTTTGGAGGTGGCGTTGACCAGATACTTGTTGGATAGCTCCAGCATGAACTGTATGTCACGGGACGAGTCCTGGGATACACCTGAAATTTGTAGAACACCATTGAGGAATGTCTGAGATTTGGTCACAAAAGAACTGTAGTAAGAAAGCTGCGGTGCCAGTGACATCTCGTTATTGTCCTCACTGATCAGAGTTTTCCAGGCGCGATCAAGAGAGGTCAATTGTCCCCGTAAATCATTAGTCGCATCAAATTCCAGCTGCCGCTCCTGTAAACTGGCAAGAAGTGCAGAAACACGCCTTTTTACATCCTGGGACTTATCTTCCAGACCCTGGTTCTGACGCAACTTTGCAGTGGTTCTGTAATCCCGGTATTGTTGCGCCAAACTCAACAGTTGTGCGGCATCTTTGCTTACATCAACCCCTTGCACCTCATTTTCGATACGTTGGATATCGGCATAAAGTTGGGTGACCAGGGTGTAGCCCATAAAAATAATGGGGAGTAAAAACAGAATACTGATCAGGAGAAATTTATAGACCAATTTCAACTGATTCATCAGTTTGATAGCAGGCCACAAAATCTGCTTCATTATTACCTCGACGTCGTGTGATCAGCCTCCGATGCCATAAAATGTCGCTCCATATTATTTATTTTCTTTTCTAACTTTTTGAAGATAGCACATCTGCAATAGCCCATAACGAGTGTCTAGCGGGACCAGCCTTGCTCCGAATACAACATAATTTCGGAAGACTATTCACCAAAAAAGCCACCAACTGACTGGCAGTCAGCACTATCTTGCTACCAAGTGTAGACCATCAAACCAAGGCGCCCGGCAGATTAGATCAATTTTGAATCAGTTTTCCGCTAAATTTTGTAAGCTAATGTATATTCACCCTGATATCAGATACCTTGCGTTTTCAACCAGTATAGATTTGAGGTAACGCGTGACTTTCGATGTGCAAAATGCGCTGGCAGACTTGTTTGACAACTATATAGCCCGCACTAAGGCTCAAAGCGGTCAGTTCCCCACAACTGATTTGGACAGCGACTTGCCCGGTTGGACATCTGCTCCGCCGGTGATATCAATCGATGAATCAACAGGCCTGATTCACTGGCAACCCAGGGCAAATGGCGACATGTCCATTTTTAAAGGACTTGAGCAAGGCCTGGAAACCACCATCCACAAGGATCTGAAAGCCTTCTACGGCAGCTACTGGAGCAACGGCATTGACTGCATCAGCCCTACGGGCCCGATTCACTTGCTACAGGTATGGAATGAAGCAGATCTGGATATTCTGCGGGAAAATCTTCTCGGCCACGCCTTTATGAAACAGAAGAAACGTCAGCCGCTAACCTTCTTCGTGGCAGTGGCTGATGGAGAAAATGTCGTGGTGATTGACAATAGCTCCGGAGAAATCTGTCTAGAGGTGCCCGGCAGGCGTCCTCATGCAAGGCTCGCCCCCAATATGACAGAGTTTATTCGCGAACTTTCGGCAGCCTAGTTCCTGCAGATCCGGAGTCATGTGCGGATAACTGGTGGCCAGATTCCCGCCCTGCGATAGGGGAAGTGTTTTAAACTTTTCAGGACATCCAGCCGACAATAGTCAGAATGGCTATCAGAGAAAACCAGACTATCATCGAGCGATTCAACAAGTCGCGCAGGTTGATCATCTGGTGGCCGTCCCGCACTGGCTCTGCTTCCCCACGAATAGGTCTTGAAGGAAAGCTCTCCACCGCACCGGCCGCAGCGTGCTGCAATAGCGGTAATGCCTGGATAGCGGGGTCAATAAGGTCATTAAGCGCACTCTTGATAGTCGGACCAAAATTACCCACCAGAGCGAAAGTCAGGCCCAATAACCTGGCCGGCAGCCACTCCAGCAGCCGATAGATCAGCCCCATATGAGGCGGCACATAGACTCGGGGCTCACTACCGGCAACATGGGCCAGCCGGGCAACCAGTGCACCTACTGGACCTGCCACCATGTACCAGAAAATCACCATAAAATAGCGCTGAAAGGTCTGGTACATAAACTGGGAACAAGCCTGATAATGGATTTCTGCGGGTGTCATTGATTCGGCACCCTCAATATATATTTCCGCGCTTTCCAGGGTTCTGAAAGCTGACTGATAGCTTCCTGCTTCCCACTGGCTGAGATAGAGCTCCACCGCTTGTTTCAGATAACCGCAACCAAGGCAGAGAAAGAGCATAACAATGTGTACAAAGAGTGTGCCCACTCCATAGAAAACACCCTCAATCATAGTTAACAGGAGCAGCAGTGCCAGCGCCGGTAGGATGATGGCGATAAGTAGGTAAAGTACCGTGTGATGACGAATCACCGGCAGTTGGGCCTCAAAAAAAGCGAGAAAACGCCGAGCCCATTGATCATGCTGCCGACTGATGGTGAGATTAAGTTTGCGCTGCAGAATAAACGTCAGCAAAAGCACCAGGAATTTCATGGCTGTTCAGCTCTTGTAATTAATGCCCTTAGTGTAGACCATTCAAAAGCAGGCCCTGGATCTGTCTTGCGTCCCGGCGCTATATCCGAGTGACCAAGAATCCGTGATTTCGTCAGTTTAGGGTATAAGGCCTGTAATGACCTGACCAATGCAGCCAGCTGCTGATACTGAATCGGCTCAAAAGGGCTGTCATCAGTGCCTTCCAGTTCTATACCTATGGAAAAGTCATTGCAGTTATTCCGCTTTTCCCAGCAGGATTTACCGGCATGCCAGGCCCTATCGTGAAATGAAACAAACTGGACAATTTCACCCGTCCGTTTGATCAGACAATGGGCCGACACCTCCATGCCTTCGATTTCCCGGAAATATGGGTGGGCGGCAGGGTCTAACTGGTTAGTAAAGAATTGCTCAATAAATCTCCCGCCAAATTTCCCGGGCGGCAAACTGATGTTATGTACCACCAGCATATCGACATCACATTGATGTGGCCGCTGATTGAAATTGGGAGATGGAACCCGGCGCGCATCCTCTATCCAACCATCAAGATCTATCGTTAGTATCGACCGGTTATCCGGCAAATTCACTGGCATTACGAGCCTCAGTCCGAAAGTAATTTATTGCGGCTAGCAAAAATGATTAAGTACAAATGACTGAGGCTAGTATGAAGGAAAGAGAATAGTATGAAAAAGTACAAAACTGAAAAGGAGGGTTAATCCCCTCCTTTATCTGTAGTAGCTTGATCTTTATCTACAAGCCAGCTCCCTTTTGAAGCTTAGCCCTGGTGGGATTTATTTTCCCGCAGATTGCCGATGACAGATTCTAACGCACGATCAAACAGCAGCCCGTCATCCAGCAGATTCATCGAGTGGGTCTTAAGTGCCATTGCCAACCCTAGACGACTTTTCTCCATCACCTTCACACCCATGCGGTTAACGAAAATATACTTACCGGTGGTTTGAATAATGGCCGCAAGCTTGCAACGATACTTCTTGTCTTCACCTTCGTTGACTTCCACCCAGGTACCGATATTGATGCGATCCACCATTTGCATGGTTTTCTCATCTGCGGCTTCAGCAACGGCCGGTTCTTCCTCTTCATCTGCCACCAGCACAATCTTGGCAGGAGTAACCGGTGCCGCAGCAACGGCTGCCGGGCTGGACTGCTCTGGCGTATCGCCGACAGGAACCGCATCTGCTGATTCGAGTACTTCAGGCACTTCTACGGCAATGTCTGCTGTAACAGAAGCGATTGCCTGAATCTCTTCCAATGCATTGACGTCATTGGCGATATCGTCCAGTTCAGTTTCGACCTCCTCCTGAAGTCCTCCGAGAATGGCAGATTCAAAATCTTCTTCGCCAGCGTCGTAATCGAATTCATCTTCAAACTCTACCTGAGTCTCAAGCCGTTTCTGGGCGACCTCGACAATCTGGCCTTCCAGAGTTTGCAGGCATTTATCCAGGTCGAAAGGTTTGAAGGCGGTTTGGGCCAGACCTTCTTTAAGTTCGACAATCAGTTCAGCAACTGCATCCAGGTCCAATGCTTCCACGTCACCTTCAAGGCTGGTGGCTTTCACCAGTGTGCTCGCGGTTTGTAACGCCTTATGCCATTCGGCATGGTCAGTGCCGTATTTCAAGTGGAGCAGCACAAGGTAGCTGCTCCAGCCTTCACGCAAAACTTCCAGAACCAGATCAGAAACCACTTGCCCTTCCAGGCGAGCATTAAGCTCCCGCTGCACTTCCTTCTTAGCAGCCTCAGATTTGGCCTTACCTACTTCAGAGTCACGGGTTCTTTGCTCGACCAGTTGCCGACGTTTCTTCTCGCTCTCCTGAAAGAGCTGAAAATCCTGCAGAATTTCGTCGAAAATGCCGATGTCGCTGTCAAACTCATTGAGTAGACGCAGTACGACTTCTTCCAGTTTGTTAACGAAAGGATCGTTCTCGCCTTTCGGCTTTTCAGTCCAACCGATCGCTGCGGTTGCCAATTCATTCAGCAGCCTGCGGGCCGGATGCCCACCGCGGTTAAAGAAGGTGTTATCCAGCAACGCAACTTTCACTATCGGAATCTGCAGACGGGCAATCAACGCTTTGACGGTGGCCTGTAACTGGCCATCACTGAGGATGTATTCAAACAACATGTTCACCAGGTTCATTACGTCCTGGTGCATATCACCAACCCGAGCCCGCGGTTTGCCCGAATCATTGCGAACCATGTGTTCAAGCAGGTTGCCGTAATTCACCAATCCGGCTGACGTGGTGGGCACATTCATGTTGTTATGCTGGGCTGCTGACAACAGGCTGACCAGCGTCGCCTGTTGCAACATAGGCAGGTTCATAGCAGGCCCTACGCCTGCATTACGAGGCTTGTTCTGACTCATCAACGCCAGAGGATCAATCATCAGCCCATTATCAAACTCGTCCGGATTGTAGCTATCACTCAGGTAGGAATCAGAAGCCCCCCCCTGAGTATTGTATGTTTGACCACTGTAGCTCTGACCGCCATAGTTCTGACCGCCATAGCTCTGACCATCATAGGTTTGGCCGGCAGTGGCAGGATGACCATAAGCTCCATTATGCCCGGCCATGTTGCCAGCAGGAGCATGAGTTGGAGCCGGTGCAGGTTGACGACGCTGTGGACGGACGGTTGCCATGTCCGGTATAACGCCCTGCTCGATTAAATACTTGTTGGACGCTTCCAGCATTGCCTTTAAATGGGCCAGGACATGCTTTTCAAATAGTTTGAAAAATACCAGCTTGCTGCGAATATCCATATCAAGGTCTTCACAGGCCTTGGCAAAGTTACGGGTGATGGCAGCAACGCCTAGAGGATTGTTGCTATCGTCAACGCTGACACTCGCCAGAAGAGCATCTATACGTAAAGTCAGATGCTCAAGATCACGACCTGCTTCACCCTGAAAGCGGTTGATCATATTGTCGATGGCCACCTGCTCTTCCAGGGTTTCATCCTTCACCAGCGACAAATTTTCCATATCCAGGGGCGCTTTCGTATCGGCTCCAGCGGCGGCATCATTAAACTGGAAATCCGAGGTGTATCCCTGAATCAGGAGTGAAGTGACCCGGCTTTTCTTCAACCTGAGTTCACGCATGGCGTCAAAATAGCCGGACTGCTCAGTATTATTGGCAGCCTGATCCGCCAGATCGAAGTACGTATCGTCCATCTGATCGAACAGGCGCACCATCAATTTGCGCAGATGTTCTCCACAGCGGTCACGCAGCTTAACGAGAGGTGCCGGTAGCTTCACCCCTTTATCTGCGTTCTGATTTCCTCGATGGGAATCAAGCTGAACAATTTTCGAACCCTGCGACATTTGAATCTCCAGTATGCCTTTGAGCATCCTTTACCTGATAAGTGTAGCTGACAAAGATTGTCAGGTAACGACAATATTTTGTCATTGAATGGAGTATATACCGTCATATTCTCGCCGTTTGTTGCAAAATGTAGCTTAGCGATGGACATCACATTCTTTTTTGCATTGTTGCCATTTTTTAATATATGAAGCCTTCCTCAAATTGCCCTTTAAACTACTAATCGCCCGGCTTCTACCATGACGTTTGTCGTAAACCAGCAATCAGTTACAATGACGCCGTCGCTGCAGTGAGATAGAACATGGAACAGGAAAAGTCAGGCACTCCCCAACAAACCGGCAAGTTGATGATGATCGCAGCCTGGGTCATTGGCCTATTGCTTTTGACCCAGATTTTCGGGTTCTGGGAAGACAAACAACGCAACCCGAACCAATCATTGGAAGTTGTTCAGGGAAGCAATGGCCAGGATCAACTGGTACTACAGCGCAACCGCTATGGGCACTATCTGTTTACCGGAAAAATCAACCAGCAGCCGGCAGACTTTCTGGTGGATACCGGCGCTACGCAGGTGGCAGTACCTGAACAGTTGGCAAAAGAGTTGAAATTGCCTTACTTGGGGACAACTCATGTACAAACCGCCAATGGCACCTCCACCGCCTACCGCACACGAATTGATCAACTGGAGCTTGGACCATTTACCCTGACTCAGGTAAATGCCACCATTCTCCCGGGAATGGATGCAGACCAGGAAATTTTGCTGGGGATGAGCGCCCTGCGCCATCTATCCTTCTCCCAACAGGGCGATAAGCTTATATTACGCAGCGAATAAACAATTCCAGGTCTAAAATACCCATCAATTACCGAAAGAGATCAGATCCCCCAATGATGACCCTTGACGAACTCGTATGCCAAAGCCTGCAACAGGATGCCGCAAAAGCGCTGGCTGAAGATGTAGGCAGCGGTGATATCACCGCGCAACTGATAAATGCAGACGATCAGGCCAGGGCGCGGGTAATTACACGTGAACCCGCAATTCTCTGTGGCCAGGCATGGGTGAACGAAGTATTCCGCCAGGTTGATGCTAAGCTGGAAGTACATTGGCTGGCACAGGATGGTGACAAAGTAGTGGCCAACCAGACTCTATTTGAAATCAGCGGTAATGCCAGAGCTATTCTTACTGGTGAGCGGCCTGCATTAAACTTCCTGCAGACCTTATCCGGCACCGCAACTGCCGCTCACCATTTCGCTGCCATGGTGGCCCATACCCGGGCAAAGATTCTCGACACACGCAAGACTTTGCCCGGACTTCGGTTTGCGCAAAAATATGCCGCCCGCTGCGGCGGCTGCCAGAATCATCGCCTGGGTCTCTGGGATGCCTTCCTGATCAAGGAAAATCACATTATGGCCTGCGGCAGCATCACCATGGCAATTAAAACGGCGCAACAGGCAGCTCCCGGCAAGCTTATAGAAGTTGAAGTGGAGTCGTTACCGCAACTGGAAGAAGCCATCCTGGCCGGGGCGGACATTGTCATGCTGGACAACTTCGATCTGGCAACCATGTCCAAAGCGGTCACCCTGGCGGATGGAAAAGTGAAGCTCGAAGCTTCAGGAGGTATCGACGACGACACCCTGATAGCGATCGCCGAGACAGGTGTTGACTATATATCCCTGGGCGCTATCACCAAGCACTGTCAGGCTATAGATTTATCCATGCGAATGCAGGAGAAAATCTGATTTGGCGTCTTATCAGAGCGACCTGCAGCCATGACTTTTGCTACAATTGGTCTACGCTTTATTGAGACAGCACTTACTACCAGGGAAGCCTGTAGACAGTTTGCAGACTATTTAATTCAGTGTGGCTACTCCTTGGTATTTGCAAGGCAGGATCGTATCCAGACCCGCCTTAATCATACAGGCGGATTTGCCAGGGACGATGGAGAGAGATCCTTTCTGTCGAATTAGATATGTCAGAACCAGTACTCAAGCACAAGGACACACATGGCAGAGGATGGTCACACCTTAGCAGCCTAACTCTGCTTGGCTGCGGACTTCTATTGGCCATCACAAGCCAGCTGCTTACTACCCCCCCAGGCCTGCCTCCATTGTTTTTCCCCGTCAGCGCCTTTCTGTGTCTGCTGTTTATTACCTCGCACCGGCACACCTTGATACTGGCCATTGCTTCAGCCTTGGCGGCCGGTGTGGTCGCCACCCTGACCATTGCCTCCGAAGATCCGTTGGTCAACGTTCTCACCACTTTACTCATTGGGACCTTTCTGTTTGCTCATGCCTATCTTTTTGCCAGGCTTTACCGCTGGCTGGAAACGCCAGGGCCTGAGCACCGATCAGAAGCGGGCTTTCTGAGGCTACTGATCAGCCTGACGGTCAGTAGTGCGGCCGCAGCGAGCATTACCAGCCTGGGGCTTGCCCAGCTGTTACATAATAGCGCTTCACCATTTTCTCTGGTTAGCATGCTGTTTTTTGCCGTCAGCCTGCCAGCGCTGCTGGTAGTCCCTTTGTATTTGCAGTATCAGAAAGAGCTCAAAGTCTCCGAATTCCTGATCAATCATTTTATCGAAGTGATAGGCTGGATTTCGTTACTTTTGGTCGTAGGCAAGCTGATTATCGACCACGGCGGTTTTCTGATTTTTGCCTTGTTACCCCTCATTATCTGGTCAAATCTGCGGTTCCAACACTATTACAGCGTCATGGCAGCTTCACTGGCCGGCATTGTCGGCGTGGTGGGCCTTAATCTCTATCACCCTCTTCCTGAGCTGGATACCCTGAACCTGCTGCATCTGGAGGTGGCAGTATTTGTCTTCTCCAGTTTCTATCTCGGGGCCCTGACTGCAGACCGCAGTCGTATGGAAGGCAGGCTGGAAGAAATGGTCATACAACGCACCCGGGACCTGGAGCTGATGAACCATGAGCTCCAAAACGAGGTCACCATCCGCAAACAGGCTGAAAAATCCTTTCGCCTGACGTCAAGACGCTATCGTGCCCTGATTGAAACCGCCGGCAGCCCCATCGTGGTTATGGATGGCGAGTTTCGCATTCTGCAGTGGAATGATGCCTCTGCCCGCTTGTTTGGTTATAACCGTGAAGACATATACGGTCGCAACTATATCGACGCCTTTGTTCCTAAGGAGTTTCGTGACGAGACCGAGTGGAAAATCAAGAAAGTACTGGAAACCGGCATCCCGGTAGAGAACTTTGAAACTGAAGTCAGGGCCCAGGACGCTAGTGAGCACGTCATGCTCTGGAACATTAACAGAGTCATGGACGAGGAAGACGACTCGCCGCAGGTGGTGATTATTGGCCAGAACATTACGCCGATACGACAGACCCAGAACCAGCTGCATTTTCTGGCACACTATGATGTCCTGACCGGTGCCGCCAACCGCCGTTTGTTTGAAGACCGTTGCAACCAAGCCCTTAAGCTGGCTACCCGTAACCAGGACCAGATGGGCTTGATCAGTCTGGATATTGACCATTTCAAGCGTATCAACGACACCCTGGGGCATGATGCCGGTGACGAGCTACTGAAGGAAATCTGTCGCCGCCTGAAAGAATGTATCCGTGATGTGGACACCATTGCCCGGCTTGGTGGCGATGAATTTGCCATTCTGCTGAATAAAGTCAACGGTGAAGAAGGCTGCCTGAGGGTTGGCCAAAACCTACTGGAAAGCATTACACGCCCCATTGACCTTCCCAGCCAACAGTTGGTGATCACCACAAGCATTGGTATCACCATTGCCCCGAAAGATGGCAAGGATTACTCCGTACTGTTGAAAAATGCTGACATGGCGATGTATCGGGCCAAGAGTGCCGGCCGTAACAATATTCAGGTCTACCGCAAGGAAATGAACGACGAACTGGAACTGCTACTGAATACTGAGCAGGAACTTCGCGCAGCCATCGAGCAGCATCAGTTCGACATTTTCTACCAGCCACAGATTGATCTGGAAACCAACCGGGTCATGGGGTTGGAAGCATTGCTACGCTGGAATCACCCAACCCGCGGTGTTCTGGCCCCCGTCGAATTTATCGATGTCGCCGAACAGTGTGGACTGCTACCGGCCCTGGGGCAATGGGTCATCTATAATGCCTGCCTGCAGTGCCGGGCCATTCAGGCCATGAGCCAGCATCCGGTGCAGGTAGCGGTCAATATTTCACCACGCCAGTTCTATCACCCCGAATTAATCGCCACACTGAATATAGCTTTGAGCGAAACCCATATTGATCCGAGCTATATTTGCCTTGAAATTGCTGAGTCTGTACTTCTCCACAACCAGCAGGAGGCAGATGAGCGGTTGCAACAGCTAAAAGTCCTGGGACTTAAAATTACCATCGACAGTTTTGGTTCCGGGCTGTCTTCTGTTTCGACGCTGGCACGCCTCCCGATTGATGCATTAAAAATTGATCGTGCCCTGGTTCGCAACGTACCGGGTGAGGATATTGATATAGCGATCTCAGAAACCCTGGTAGCCATTGCCCACAAGATGAACATCCGGGTGATTATCGAGGGTATCGAACGCCCGGAACAGGAAGATTTCTTCCGCCAAAACAGTGTGCGCTACGTACAGGGACACCTGTACTCTCATCCCATGTCCTCCACTATGCTGCCGGTCTTCTTCGATGGTCTCAGGCATGGCCGGATTGCAGCGGAAGGTAACCAAATCCGCCTGCCTCTGAATAGCTAGCCAATGAACCTCCATCGACACAAAGCAGCTCCCGACCTGAATCCCTGTGTACGCAATTGCTGTCTGGATCAGTATGATGTTTGTTGCGGCTGCAAACGCACCCTTGATGAAATTCTCAACTGGCACAAAATGAGCGTGGCAGAGAAACTTACCCTGATTGCGGAACTCAACCATCGCCGGAATCAGCAGGGCAACCCAAACTCTGCGCCAGGCATTAATGCCGGCAACCCCTGATCATGCGCTGCTTTCTTGGTATCAAGCCCGATGCGGCCGGCCTGGATTCCCTGCTAAACCTCATTGCCGACATCAGCGGCACTCTCACCCAGGAAACGAACCATTGTCTTCGCTGGCAGACCAGGAACCAATTGCATCTGACTCTTGCCTTTCTAGGCAACGCGACAGAGTCACAGATCGATGCACTCAGCGCTAAAATTCCCCCCCTGGTTAAAAGCACCGCCTCTTTTGAACTCGCCGGGCTCGCCACAACCCTACTACCATCACACCGAAAACCCAAATGCTGGGTCCTGGAGTTGGATAGCCCACCGGCCCTGCAAGAGTTACATTCAGCCACGGTTGACCTTTGTAAATCAGTGGGCCTGGCGATGGAGAAAAGGCGCTATCGCCCACATATCACCCTGGCGAGACTACAAAACAATCTGCATCTACCCCCTGCAGTGAATATAGGCACGGACTTTTCTTTGCCGGTTGTTTCCGTATGCCTGTTTAGCAGCAGGACAACACCGGATGGGTCAGAATACCGAATCGAAAAAACCTTCAATCTAATGACCGACAATCAGCGGACAACGCTTTGAGAGCACTATGGGAGACTTGATAGAAACTGTGCTGACAACCGAAAGCGCGGAAACTCAGCCACCAATTCCGCACATCAACGAAGGACACCACCTGGCGACTTTAATTGAGGATATCCGCCAGTGCCGGATTTGCGAGGACCACCTGGATCCTAACCCGGTGGTGAGGTTATCCATGACAGCCCGCCTGCTGATAATCGGCCAGGCGCCGGGCACCAGGGTCCATAAGACAGGCATTCCCTGGAACGACCCCAGCGGACAACGGCTGCGCTGCTGGCTGGCCATGGACGATGAAACCTTTTACGACCTCAATCGGGTTGCCATCATGCCCATGGGGTATTGTTACCCCGGCAAAGGAAAGAGTGGTGACCTGCCACCTCGTAAAGAATGTCGGCTACACTGGCACCAGAAAGTGCTGGCATTGATGCCTACGGTGGAGACCACGCTATTGATCGGCCAGTACGCACAACAGGCCTACTTGCCGGATGCCAAAGCGTCACTGACGGATAATGTGGCAAACTGGCAACAGTGGTTTCCCCGCTTCATCCCTCTACCTCACCCCTCACCACGCAATACCCGGTGGTTGAAGCAACGCCCCTGGTTTGAGACAGAAGTTATACCGAAGCTCCAATCCTGCATCGCCGGGATATTGGAAAAAGATGATTAACCAGCAGGCCGACAACTCACCATTTGGAAGAAGCCCTGCGTTAGAGTGGGTTACAAGAGGTCACAGCGTCCCTTCCCTGCTCAAGAGGCGCTATGGCGGCTGACCACAACGTCAAACTGCCGCAGCAAATCCATTAAATCAGACATTTTGTGCAGCTCGTCCCGATAACATTCTTCTGCCATGGCCAAGATACCGCTGGCCTGGGGTAAGGTTGCCTGGGATTCAATTATCATCTTCATGCGCACCAGCAGTACATGCTGGAGCCACTGATGAAAATCCAGAGTGTCGATACAGAAGGGTTCCGTGCTGGCAAGAGCGGATGGGACTGGCGGCTGATCACTCCAGAGATTCAGGCGTCTCAATTCTGCCTCCAGCTCCAGTAGTATATCCGCCAGTTCTGAGTAAACCTGTAGTTCAGACAACCTTTAACCTCTTCTGTATGGCAACTTATGTCTCTGTATGGCAACTAAAGCTAATGCATTAAATTTCCTGTCCAACGTAACCGACTTAAGCTTCCGCAGCTACCGGCTCACCTTGCAACACCTGATAGAGCGTAACATATTGCTGGGTCAGCGGATGTTTTGGCGCCATATAGATCAAAGGCTCATGGGACTGATGTGATTCTTTCATTTTTACGGAGGAGTTTAATTGCACCGGCAATACAGGCAGCCCCTCCTCCAGCATATCTTCTATTATCTTGCGGGGCAGAGTGGCCCTGGGCTGGAACTGATTGGCCAGTATCCCTTCAATTTTAAGATTTTGATTGTGGTCCTCCTGCAAATCCTGAATTTCACCCAGAATGGTATAGAGGGCCTGACGGGAAAAATCGTCGCAGTCAAAGGGAATCAGGCAACGCTCCGCAGCAATTAGTGCCGAACGTGTATAGAAATTCAAAGCCGGTGCGGTATCAATGAATATGCGGTCGAAAGTTTCGCCCAGCTTACCCAGCGCATCCCTTAGCTTGTAGATTTTATGCTTGGCTTCCAGCTTTCGTTCAAGATAGTCCAACTCGGGGTGGGCAGGCATGATAAAGAGATTGGGAAAACGGGTGGCATGGATAAAATCATCCACCTTCTTATTGAAAATATTGAAGGCAACGGACTGTTCAAAGAAATCCGCCACCGTATCTTTCAGTTCTGCTGGATTCTTGCCCAGCAGATAAAGACTGGAATTACCCTGTGGATCAAGATCTACCACCAGAGTTTTTGAGCCCTGCTCAGCACTTATGGCCGCAAGGTTACAGGTAATACTGGACTTCCCCACACCGCCTTTCTGGTTAAAAATAACCCTGCGCATAGAATCCCCCATACTTTTCATTTTTCGTTTTATGTACCTGATAACTAAATGATCAGGCTGCTGGACGGTTATTGAGTGTTACGGCTACAGTTATTGTGTTACGGCTACAGCTATTGTGTTACGACCACCGCAGTTTTACCCCATCTCCTGGGATAATTCCACACCAATACCATCCTGCAACAACAGGAAGTTGGACTTTCCATAAATAACCCTATCCCGATGGATTTACCAGCCGGTAATGGACTTAACAAAGGGGACAGTAATCGCTCGTTTTTCAGCTAAGGAAGCACGGTCTATCTGATACAGGAGTTTCGTCAGGGTACCCAGATCTCTTGGGGCACGACGAATGATGAATTGTTTCACTTCATCACTCAGAGAAAACCCGAAGTGCCTTGCCTGCTGCTCCAGTACCTGGAGACGCAGCGCCTCATCCAGGGCAGGCAGCCTTATCAAAAGCCCCCAGCTCATCCTGGACTTCAGGTCAGGTAGCTTAAGCTCCATATGTCCGGGAGTGTTTACCGCACTGACAATCCACTGACACTGATGCTGCTGACAACGATTGAACAGATGAAACAATGCCTCTTCCCAGGCGGGATCACCGGCTATCAAGTCCAAGTCATCCAGACACAACAACCGACATTGTTCGAGACCCTCCAAAACACCCGGCCCCATATGGATCAATTCTGAAAACGGCAGATAAAAAGCCTCGCCACCTTCAAACAACTGACTGGCTGCAAGTAATAAATGGCTTTTCCCGGTAGAGGTATCGCCGGCAATAAACAGGATTGTTTCCTGATGCTCATCCAGAAAACTGGTGAGAGTGACAACAATTTTGCTGCCTTCCGGTTCAACAAAATTGTCAAAGGCCGCTGCAGGCCGGGAGGTAAGATTTAACGCCAGTTGGCTGACAGCTGGAGGCTTTATGTTCTTGTTCATATAGGATTCTGGCTGCTCACCGGATTCAGGCTTTTGCTCGGGTGCGTTCAGTAATAAATTTTCGTCCCCAGGTAAGCATATAATGCCCGCCACTGATCAGGCTGGCACAGGCAACAATCCATAGCCCCACTTCTAAAGACCACAGAGGCATGGCAATACCTGCCTGGTGCAAAATAATCATCAGGGCATAGGTGATCTGGGTGAACGTACTCAATTTTCCCCATCTACTCGGGCGCATTGAATAACTGCCAATCAACATATGATAGGCTAATGCCCCTGCCACGATCATCAAATCTCTGCCAAATACAATCAGGGTCAGCCAGATTGGCAGCAACCCATTAATGGTTAACACGATAAAAACACACACTAGAAGCACTTTGTCTGCCAGCGGGTCTGTAATCGCGCCAAAGCGACTGGACCACTTAAAAGTTCGAGCCAGAAAGCCATCCAAACCATCAGACAGCCCAGCCACCAGAAAGAGCCAGAGAGCATCCCGGTACCACTCCCTGGCCAGACAAAAAGCAATAGGTGCCACCAGCAGAATACGCATAACGGTAATCGCGTTAGGTAAATGCTGCCATGGGATACTCAAATGTATTGATCTCCTTTAGACATCGACGATCAGGGAGAGTCTAGCCCTAAACCAGATGCATTGCACTTTAGTGACAAAGTGACGAACGGCCTTCAATTGAACAGCACCTACTTAGACTCCCAATGCCTGCACCAACTAGGGCTCCCAATGCCTGCACTTACTTGGACTCCCAATGATAGTACAGCCAATACCCCAATTCCGGTGGTGGAGCTCCGGCAACTGTTGGACGCAAGCGCTCTTGCAATGCCATATGCTCTTCCAATTGCTCAGGGTAGGTACTCAGAGCCAGCTCAAAACGCACCACATCCCGACTGACATAGAAGGGCTCGACGCTCTTCACAGGCGCCAGTTTCTGCAGAACACGCGTCACATCTACATAGTCCTTGAATGTTCTCACATTGTTGACTTCCAGTTTGACCGCATTAGCTGAGTTTTCGTCCAGGGTAATGGCATACTTGGACGCCAACGTGGAGGCAACATTCGCCATCAGTTGATGCGCCCACTCAGCCTCGGAGTTTGCCTCAATTTCACCCTGTTGCAGTTGCTGACCATTGATCCGGACCTGCCATGATCCTGTCCAGCGACCTGCATTGTCCCGGTACAGCCTGGCCAGGGTAATAGCACCGCTCCGATAGCGGGCAGAAGCGGCCTCAACCGGGCCGGCAAAAAAACCCCACAAGTCCGACACATTCAGTGCTGAGGAGTCCTCCAGATCCATTAAAGGCAACAGCATTGGCAAGCCCCAGTATTTACCCGCAGCCTGCAGGCTGCTGACCAGAGGCTGTCCTTGACCTTCCGCGACCACGTCGCGGCGGCCCCGTTGATCCTGGGCAATCCAGAACAGGGTCTGAGGCCTGTTTTGGGACCACACCGGTAACCCCTTCTCAGCCAGCATCTGCGACAGGGCACCACCGGAAAACTTGGCTTTCAGCAACCAAGGGGAAACAGCCCCCTGGCCAGCAGTAGTGTTAGCTGCATCCGCCGCAGGATTACGATCATAACTGTATTGCTCCAGCAAACGCTGGGTATTGGTCTGCAGTTCTGAGGCAGGATACAGATCTCGCCAGTTCGGCGTCCCGGTCATCCGGTCAACCACCTGTTCCAGGCCGGCATCCAACGCCTGGCGTCTGCTGTCCGGCCCCTGATCAGGCACCGGCACAGAAACCTCATAGAGCCCCTCTACGCTCACAGCATAGGCAATACTGGCCGTCATCAGGCAACTGAACAGGGCGAGCGTGAATATTAATCGCAACAGAAGGCGCCGATTTATCTGAGAAATGTCTGTCTGGGGAAAGAGGGTCACTTCCAATTCCAAATCTTTGATTAGAGTTAATCTTTTCAGGCGGGATCGATGGTCGTCACCGGCCACAAGTGCGGGCAAGAATACACTATTTCCCGATCAGCCACTATTAAACGACAGTTACTTTCTGCTATCTAAACGCACCAATAATTCCATTATGAGTTCTCCCTGCCCAGGTATTTATCGACTGACTTTTTATTACCTTCGGGCCCCCTTCCAGAGTTACTGTACGTTTATCGCCAACCGGCGGATTAGAATTAGTTTTCAGTGGCAATAGAACTCGCAGGCCTCAATTGCTAAAATACGCGACCTTCTTTCCCACTCAGACAGAGAGCACACCGCCCCATGACCGCACCTACCGACAAACCTTCCTTAAGCTATCGTGATGCAGGCGTTGATATAGACGCCGGAAATGCACTGGTAGAGCGTATCAAGGGAGCCGCGCAAGCCACTCGTCGTCCTGAAGTTCTGGCCGGACTTGGCGGATTTGGAGCACTGTTTGAGATTCCCAAGGGCTATCAGGAACCTGTGCTGGTATCCGGCACTGACGGCGTCGGTACTAAATTGCGCCTCGCCATGCAGCTGGGCATGCATGACTCCATCGGAATCGACCTGGTTGCCATGTGCGTCAACGACCTGATTGTGCAGGGTGCCGAACCACTGTTCTTCCTCGACTATTACGCCACCGGCAAGCTCTCGGTGGATATCGCGGCGACAGTCGTATCAGGCATCGGCGAAGGTTGCCTGCAGGCAGGCTGCTCACTGATCGGCGGCGAAACTGCTGAAATGCCCGGCATGTATGAAGGTGAAGACTACGACCTGGCCGGCTTCTGTGTTGGAATTGTAGAGAAGTCCAAGATTATCGACGGCCAACTGGTCAAACCCGGCGATGTAATTCTTGGCCTGGCTTCATCAGGCGTACATTCCAACGGTTACTCATTGGTACGTAAAATTATCGAAGTCAGTCAGGCTGATTTATCTGTGGCGTTTGGCGATAGTACTCTGGGTGATGCTTTACTCAAGCCCACCCGCATTTATGTGAAATCACTACTGGAACTGATTCGACAAACTCCTGTTCATGCCCTTTCTCATATTACTGGTGGTGGCCTGCTGGAAAATATTCCCCGTGTCCTGCCAAACCACGCGAAGGCAGTTATCGATGCAGATGCCTACACACTGCCGCCTTTATTCCAGTGGTTACAGGAACAAGGCAATGTCGACTGGACAGAAATGTTCCGCACTTTTAACTGCGGCATAGGTATGGCGATTGTAGTCCCTGCTGA
This sequence comes from Hahella sp., assembly GCA_050299855.1. Taxonomy (GTDB): domain Bacteria; phylum Pseudomonadota; class Gammaproteobacteria; order Pseudomonadales; family Oleiphilaceae; genus Hahella. Next base: position 465,647 of record JBNKWQ010000046.1, on the reverse strand, counting down.
AAGTAAAGACCGCGCCATAGAACTGTTGCAGGCTGCGGGTGAAATTGTGTTCGAACTGGGCCACATTGCCGAGCACAATGAAGAGATCCCGATCGTTGAATTGCTGGGACTACCCCAATAGCAATGTACAACCTAAAGTAGTGGTGAATAGAAAATAGTGGTGGATAGAAAGTAGTGACCGAGCCAGCAAAGCCAGAATGCCGAATCGTAGTTTTGATATCCGGTAACGGCAGCAACCTGCAAGCCATCATAGATGCCCAAGCCCAGAACAGGCTTTCGGGGAATATCGTCGCTGTTATCAGCAACCGGCCGGACGCTTTCGGACTGGAGCGGGCATTAAAGGCCGGTATTGAAGCGACCACCCTCGACCATAAAGCATTCCCGGACCGTGAGACTTTTGATCAGGTTTTACAAGACCTGATCGATGGCTATAAGCCTGACCTGCTAGTCCTGGCAGGCTTTATGCGAATTTTGACGGCCGACTTTGTGCGTCACTACCAGGGCCGCATGCTGAATGTGCACCCTTCCCTGCTGCCCAAATATCAGGGGCTGAATACTCATCAGCGAGCACTGGATGCCAGCGACAGAAAACACGGCGTGACCGTCCACTTCGTCACTGAGGAGCTGGATGGCGGTCCTAATATCCTGCAGGCCGAAGTTCCCATTCTGCCGGGCGACACTGCTGAAGTGCTGGCCCAGCGCGTCCAGTTACAGGAACACTTGATCTACCCGGAAGCTGTGCGCTGGTTTGCCGAAAGACGCCTGTCCATGCAGGGTAATCAGGCAGTATTGGATGGCAGAGTGCTTCCGCAATCCGGCATCAGTATCGCCAACACAGAAGCCTGACCTTCCCTTTTAGGTTAGCCGGTTATCAGAAAAAGCAGATTACCGGCTAACCTGGACCCGCCGACACTTAGATCATCCAGCACCTCTCCACCAAACTTGATCATCTCTCACACTGCGCCTATGGTTGTTCTATCATCCTCAGACATCCAGAGGTTTTATGCGATTCTTCAACACCGGGCAGACTAGCGGCTTGACCAACCGGCCCACTTTAAGAATCTCAGAAATTTCCGTTCTCGGTCTCACCTGCCTGCTTAGTTGCGTGTTTACTTTCACGGCCCACGCAGATATGGCTCCTGCCACCCCTGAATTAACCACCAGCACAAGCGCTAACCAAGAGTCAGGCAAGATTTCTCTGCCACTGGCACCCAGCCGCGCCGAGTATCGAGCTACCTACAAGAAAGGCATTCCTATACGCGGTAGTGCGGTCCGCATTCTGGAACCGTTAGCAGATGGTGAGTGGCAATATCGTTTCGATGTCAGCTCGTTTATCGTAGATATTTCCGAGACCCTGCACTTTCAATGGAACGGCGGACAACTGCTACCGCTGAAATACCAGTATCAGCGTAGTGGCTGGATCAAGGGCAAGGAATCCATGGCCGATTTTGACTGGGGGCACCAACAGGTCCGCTACGATATCGACAACCATTCAACCACCCTGGACATTCCTGCATTGACTCTGGACCGCCTCGGCTATCAGCTACAACTCAGGCTCGATCTGGCCGGCGGCAAAAAGGAAATGAGCTATTTGGTGGCAGATAAAGGCCATCTGAGACCTTATGTATTTGCTGTGGTAGGTACTGAGGAATTGCCTGGAGAACCAAGTGCAATTCCCTGCGTAGTCGTTGAGAAGGTTCGTGAACCGGACAGCGAACGCAAAACCCGCCTATGGTTCGCCCAGAATCAGGATTACCTGTTGCTAAAAATGACGCAGGTAGAACCTGACGGGGAAAAATACGAGATCGTCCTGCAAACGGCGGAAGTCTCGGGAAGGGTATTTGAACCTCGCTTGAAATAACCCCATTTGAATTGGATCAGATTTCTGAGCAGATGAAATAGATCAGTTTCCAGCGTAGACCTTGCGTACTTCATCAGCCAGCAACCGGAGACCCTTGGCCACCTGTTCATCTTCCTGGGAGTAGGTAATACGCAGGCATTGCTGCTTATGCACCCAGTCGTCATTCAGTCCGGGAAAGAAGTAATGCCCCGACACCACCAGAACCCCTCGCAGTTTCAGCCGCTCATATAATTCCTTGCTGCTGATAGGCAGATCGCGCAACCAAAGCCAGAGAAACATTGCCCCTTCAGGCTCGTGCAACGCATAGGGCAAGCCACTCAGTTCTGTGCTTAGCAGTTTAAAGGCCTGCTGAGCTTTGCGCCGATAGAAGGGTTTAATGACATTTGAACTCAGCCTGAGAATGTCCCCGCTGGCCACCATGGAATTTGCCAGCATGGCACCGAAGCTCCCCGGTGCCAGATTCATAATCGCATTCACACCGGCCACAGCTTTGATAATTTCCGGCTTGGCGATAACGATCCCCGTCCTGACCGCAGGCAGCCCCAGTTTTGAAAGGCTCAAGCAGAGCACCAGATGGTCGTCCCAAACAGGCTTCACATCGGTAAACACCAGATCCGGAAACGGCAGCCCGTAGGCGCCATCCACAATCAGAGGAATATCATGCGCTTTTGCCAACTGGATCAGGCGCGCCATTTCGTCATCGGTCAGCACATTTCCAGTTGGGTTGGTTGGACGCGAAACACAGAGCACACCGATATCATCATCAATATGCAGATTGTCGAAATCCACATGGTATTTAAACCGATGCTCATCCAGCATTTCGATCGATGGGCGGTTGGAGACAAAGAAATCCTGGGTAAGCCCCGCGTCGGCATAACCAATATATTCCGGCGTCATCGGCAGCTGGACTTTCTTCAGACGGCCATCCGGGTAACGCCCGGCAAACATATTGAACAGAATGAAAAAAGCGGATTGGCTGCCATTGGTCAGGGCTATGTTTTCCAGACCTATCGGCCAGCCATATTGATCCTGCAGAAGCCTGGCCAGGGTCTGGATGAACTGTTTTTTACCCTGAGGCGGATCATAAATACCGGTGAGCTTGCGAAACTCCTCAGGTTGATCCGTTATCCGGCGCAGTTCTTTCTGAAACAATTCCTGCACCTCCGGCACCAACCCTGGGTTACCACCGCCCATCATGATCATATTGCCATCCGCTAAGGCATGGCCAAGATCTTCCATCAATGAATTGATGCCGGCTTCCTGGGTGAATTTGGTGCCAAATTCAGAAAGGTTCATGAAGTTACCTCGTGTTCGCGCCTGGTTCTATAAATGCAGGATCACTAATTTATTCTTCGGAAAGGATACCTTGATTCTCGCAACGGACTCAGGTTCGTGCAAAGCATCCTAAATTCCAATTTTTAGGTTAAGCCCCTATTCACCTTTGCACAATCTTCAAGTTAGCGCTCATTCCTCCTCCAGACTGATCCCAATATTACTTACCCCACCCTGCGCGGCCAGGCTGCGAACTTCCTTTAGCAGCGTAGCGGTCGGAATTGGTGCGGCCTTCAGGATCTCAGACAGTTTCCGGTGAAAGCTCAATTCCGCTTTCACCAGTGGGTGACGGTCCAGCAGCATGACAAGATCATGGTCCTCCAGCCCTTCGCCTTCACTGAATTCCACAAATGTCGTGACGGTCTGGAAGCTGGCTTCAGCTGTAGAGCGAGCCAGGCTTTTTTCTGGTCGGGTCAGGAGCTCCAATACATTTAGAAGTTGCTGAATGGCATCTCTCGCGGGTTGCGCTCCGTATTCCTCATGTTCGGCCAACAACTCATCCAGTGATTCCAGAGCTTCTATCTGCGGCAGGACTTTCAAGGCTTCGCGGGATTCAATGCTGTGCCAGATGGCATCCAGTAGACGGGTGGGCAGTAACGGTAAGGTGACTTCAAGCAGATCGGCAAAAAAGGTGAGATTCGGCTGAGCGCGTTCGGCAAGTGCTGCCACGAAGACCAACTGACGCCAGCCACGTAATTGCTCAAGTTGTTTGAATTGCTTAATTGATGCCAAGGCTGCTTCCTTTATAAAAGGCTGTGAGATAAGTGATTGGGTGACAGACCGTTTGGTATGTCTTCACCCATCATATTGATAAATATTTTAGTCTGTTGCGGCAGCCAGAGCTGCCTCGATCCGGCCTAAAGCCGTGGCAATATCCGGTCCAAAAGCAATGACACCGTCCTGATGCCCAAGCATGACAAATAATCCTGCTGCTTGCAGATTCTGTTGCTGCCACAGGACCGTCACAGCTTTAATCAGTTCCGGGCTCGCGTAGGGCGCATTTTCCGGTGTGGTCAGTAACCTCAGCTTTTCTGCCTTCTGCCAGATATCCGGAGAATGCACATGGATGACGGCTCTGATGGATCCACTGAGCTGGTACAGCAAAGCATGGGTAGTAGATTCCGAAGAAGGTCGGGTTTCGCCTAGGGAACTAAGTTGGTTAGATGCCAGATCCGCCTTCAACACCAAAGCATAATCATGCAAGGTCAATGATGATAGATGCCCCGTCTGGCTTCCGGTGATTAAAAATTCGTTGCTATCCGCATTGCGCGAAAAGTATCGCAAGCTTAAATTACCGAAACCCAATCCCTGATAGCGCGCTGGGTCCTGCCCAACCAAGCCCAGTGACAGGAGCATCGCTCGGGTCTCTTCCAGCTCAGTGATAACCACGTCAGAAGGAAGCCTGCCCCACTGATGGTCCAGCTGGAATTTGATGACACCTTCCCGTTCAGCCATGTAGCCATACTAATTTGGGGCCCCAATTTACTGTCGAGAAGATCATGCTTTAGGCAGAGTTACGCCGGTTTGGCCCAGATACTTACCGCCGCGGTCTTTGTAGCTGACTTCACAAACCTCGTCAGATTCAAAGAACAGCATCTGGGCAACACCTTCATTGGCGTATATTTTGGCAGGCAAATTAGTGGTGTTGGAGAATTCCAGGGTCACATGTCCTTCCCATTCAGGTTCCAGCGGCGTGACGTTAACGATAATGCCGCAACGCGCGTAGGTGGATTTACCTAAACAAATCGTCAGCACGTTACGAGGAATACGGAAGTACTCCACTGTGCGTGCCAGTGCAAATGAATTAGGGGGAATGATGCAGACATCGCCGACAAAATCGACGAAGCTTTTGGAATCGAAAGCCTTAGGATCTACGGTCGCGGAATGTACATTAGTGAAGATTTTGAATTCGTTGCTGCAGCGGACGTCATATCCGTAGCTGGAATTGCCGTAGGAGATCAGCTTGCCTTTGTCTGATTCTCTTACCTGCCCATCCTGAAACGGCTCAATCATGCCGTGTTCCTGAGACATTTTACGAATCCACTTATCTGCTTTAATCGTCATCTTGTTACTCGCGTTACACCGTTACCTGAATAAGCGCGCCATGATACTGGAAGTATGTAGTTTGACCAAGTATCAGGGCACGTGAATCTGTTAATCCGCCTTAACAATAATTTCCGGGAACATCTGCGCCTGATTTTTTGCGCGCTGAGACAACCCGGCACCCAGTTTGCGGGCGATATCACGGTAGATCAGGCTGACTTCTGAATCAGGCTCTGCCGCCAGAGAAGGCGTGCCGGAATCCGTTTGTTCACGAATGGTCATATGCAGCGGTAACTGGCCCAACAGCTCAGTGCCATATTCTTCAGAGACTCGATGTCCGCCACCTTCGCCGAAGAGAGGTTCGTGGTGTCCGCAGTTGCTGCAGATGTGAATGCTCATGTTTTCAACTACACCCAGCACAGGAATTTCCACTTTACGGAACATCTCAATGCCCTTCTTGCAATCAAGTAAAGCAATGTCCTGTGGCGTAGTGACAATGACCGCACCGGTGACCGGAACTTTCTGCGCCAGCGTCAGTTGAATATCACCTGTGCCGGGCGGCATATCCACAATCAGGTAGTCCAGGTCATCCCATAAACTTTGCGTCAGCAGCTGCTGTAATGCACCACTGACCATAGGACCACGCCAGACCATGGGTGTCTTATCCGTCACCAGAAAAGCCATGGACATTACCTGAATGCCATGAGCTTTGAGGGGAATAAAATACTGATTGTCCTTTACTTCCGGGCGAGAACCTTCGGGCACTCCCAACATCATACCCTGGCTGGGGCCATATATATCGGCATCAAGGATACCCACCTTGGCCCCCTCTTTATGTAACGCCAGCGCCAGATTGACGGCCGTGGTGGATTTACCCACCCCGCCCTTACCGGAGGCTACTGCAATAATGTTTTTTATCTTGCCTACCGCGGGCAGATTTTTCTGGGCCTGGTGAGGATCAATCTTCCAGGTCACTTCAATTTTGGCGTTTTCCACGCCTTCACAATCTTCAATCGCAGTAGAGACAATCTGCTTCAATCCGCCGGCAATACCTGCGGCCGGATAACCCAGCTCAACCTTCAAACTGACATCGGCACCCTCTATTTCCAGCGATTTTACGGCGCCGACAGTAAACAAATCTGCTTTTAGGTAAGGGTCCAGATACTCCTTGATCGCGCTTTCGACTTCAGCTCTGTTAATGGCAGCCATTTATATCTCCGCATTGAAAGGCCCCCGGCTCAGCGCCATGAGGATACCCAGTCATTAAAATAGATCAGATCCAGTGTATATCGTTGACGGTGGAGCTACATGCTTGCAAACGGCAGACCACACATCAAACATCGCCATTGCAGTACGTCAGCGGCAATACTATACCGTTTTAGTATGGTACTTGCATCGCCAGGAAAGCATTTAGTGTTGGTACGGGTGAAAAATTGCCGTCAGGACGCTATCATAGCGCACCATTTATTAAGCAGGGTGTGCGACTGAGTGCATCCTGGATTGCAGACAGGTCTATGGGTGGAGACTTGCCTGCCACATTCCATTGCAACAGTTGAGTTGAGTCCACCCCACTACGGAAAGGTCATATGTCCGGTCAGCCAAGAAAGATTCTCGTTACCAGCGCACTTCCCTACGCCAATGGGCCCATCCACCTCGGGCACTTGCTGGAATACATTCAGACTGATATCTGGGTTCGGTTCCAGAAAGCACGGGGACATCAATGCACCTACGTCTGCGCCGATGATGCCCACGGTACGGCCATCATGCTTAAAGCAGAGCAGATGTCGCTGACCTCAGAACAACTGATCGAGCAGGTGAATGAAGATCATCGCCGTGACTTTGCCGACTTTCTGATTGAGTTTGACAACTACTATTCCACTCACTCGGAAGAAAATCGCGTCTTGTCCGAATTCATCTACAAGGCATGCCGCGACAAGGGGCACATCGCTACCCGCGAAATTACCCAAGCCTATGACCCGGAAAAGGAACTGTTTCTAGCGGACCGGTTCATCAAGGGTACCTGCCCCAAATGTAAAACCGAAGATCAATACGGCGACAACTGTGAAGCCTGTGGGGCCACCTATTCCCCTGCGGAGCTGATTAATCCACGTTCAGCCATTTCCGGCGCGACGCCGATCAGCAAGGATTCCACTCATTTCTTCTTCAAGCTGCCGGACTTCCAGGATTTTCTCAAGGAATGGACGCGCAGCGGAACGCTGCAACCACAAGTTGCCAACAAGCTGGCCGAATGGCTGGATGCCGGGTTGCAGGAGTGGGATATCTCCCGCGATGCCCCTTATTTTGGATTTGAAATTCCGGATGAGCCCGGCAAGTACTTCTATGTCTGGTTGGATGCCCCTATCGGCTATATGGCGAGTTTCAAGAATCTCTGTGACCGCCGCGAAGACCTCGACTTCGATGAATATTGGAAAGTAGGCTCAACAACCGAGCTCTACCACTTCATCGGTAAGGATATTATCAACTTTCACGCCCTGTTCTGGCCTGCCATGTTGAGCGTCTCCGAATTCAGAACACCTTCGGCGGTTTGGGCACACGGTTATGTGACGGTAGACGGCAAGAAAATGTCCAAATCCCGTGGCACATTCATCATGGCGAAGACTTACCTCGACCATCTGAACCCTGAATACCTGCGTTATTACTATGCAGCCAAGCTCAATGCCAATGTGGATGACCTGGACCTTAATCTGCAGGATTTCACCGCACGGGTAAATTCAGACCTGGTGGGCAAATTGGTCAACATTGCCAGCCGCTGCGCCAAGTTCTTCGGTGAGACAGGCGGCACGCTCTCGGCCCAGGTTACTGAACCTGAGCTACTGGCCCAATTCACAGCCCAATCCGATAGCATTGCAGAAGCCTACGAAAACCGAGAGTTCGGTCGCGCCATACGCGACATTATGGCCCTGGCGGATATCGCCAACGCCTATATCGACGAAAAAGCCCCCTGGCGCTTAGTCAAAGAAGAAGGCAAAGAACAGGAAGTCCTGGATGTCTGCTCCACCGGCATCAACATGTTTTATTTCCTGATGACCTATCTGACCCCAGTCCTGCCTGCACTGGCGCAGAAAACTGCTGAGTATCTCAACACTGATTTGGACTGGACCAATACTCCCAAGCCACTACTGAATCATGAAATTAATGGTTTCAAACCCATGATGAGCAGAGTTGATCCAAAAGACATTACAGCCATGGTGGAATCATCTAAGGAAAAGCCTGCTGCCAAGCCTAAGGCGGCCAGCAAGAAGACAAAAGAATTAGAGGCACCTGCAGAAATCGAATTCAGCGACTTTGCCAAGGTGGATTTGCGCATCGCCAAAATCGTTAACGCCGAGCATGTGGATGGTGCCGACAAGCTGCTAAAACTGACCCTGGACCTGGGTGAGCAGCAAAAGCAAGTGTTCGCAGGCATTAAGTCCGCTTATGCACCAAATGACCTGATTGGCCGATTAACTGTCATGGTGGCCAATCTGAAACCACGTAAAATGAAGTTTGGCATGTCGGAAGGCATGGTATTAGCAGCCGGACCAGGTGGAAAGGATATCTGGCTTTTGCAGCCCGATAGCGGTGCCCAGCCAGGCATGAGGGTGATGTAGGTCAACCAAAAGCCGGACAATTACGCTATAATGTGCGCCCGCAGAATAGCGTGCTCCTTGTTTCTTTAGATACATTAGATTCAATAAAGGTGCACGCTAATCTCCAGCATTTCGGTAATTCAGTAACGAAAGAGCAAAACTACCCATGACAGAGTATTTGTTGATCCTCGTCAGCACCATACTGGTGAATAACTTTGTGCTCGTGCAATTTCTGGGGCTTTGCCCATTCATGGGAGTCTCCAACAAGCTGGAGACAGCCTTGGGGATGTCACTGGCGACAACTTTTGTACTGACATTGTCTTCGGTCTGCAGCTACATGGCTTACGAATACCTGCTGGCCCCCCTGGGTGTTGAGTACCTGAAAACCATTACCTTTATATTGGTCATTGCAGTGGTCGTGCAATTCACGGAGATGGTGGTACATAAAACCAGCCCTCTGCTCTATCGGGTACTGGGCATCTTCCTTCCACTGATTACCACCAACTGTGCAGTACTGGGTGTGGCGCTATTGAATATCAAAAAACAAAATGGCTTTATGGAATCCATTCTCTATGGCTTCGGAGCAGCGGTGGGATTTTCCCTGGTGTTGATTCTATTCTCTGCCATGCGTGAACGTATCGCCGTGGCAGATGTACCGACCCCCTTTAAGGGCAACGCCATAGGGATGATTACTGCCGGCTTAATGTCCCTGGCGTTTCTGGGCTTTACCGGCCTGGTAAATATTTAGGGCCTGCGTATGAGTATTGTCGTTATTGCTATTCTGGCACTGCTGGCCCTGGCTATTACCTTTGGTGCCATTCTGGGCTTTGCCTCAGTGCACTTTAAAGTGGAAGGCAATCCATTGGTCGAACAGATCGATGCGATTCTGCCCCAGACCCAATGCGGACAATGTGGGTATCCCGGCTGCCGACCCTATGCTGAAGCGATTGCCAATGGCGATGACATAAACAAATGCCCTCCCGGCGGCGAAACCACTATTGCCTCACTGGCTGACCTGCTTGATGTTGAACCGATCCCTTTGGATGAAGAACACGGGGAGACCCAGGGCAAACGCGTTGCCTATATCCGCGAAGATGAATGCATAGGCTGCACCAAGTGCATCCAGGCTTGCCCGGTAGATGCTATTTTGGGCGCCGCCAAGCAGATGCACACGGTCATAGTCGATGAATGTACCGGCTGCGATCTTTGTGTTGAACCCTGCCCTGTGGACTGTATTGACATGGTGCCTCTGGGCCGGACTATCAGGACCTGGTCCTGGAATAGGCCGAGCCAAGACATCGGTAAACAATCACAAATTATTGCGACAGATCAGCCCCAGACCGGCCAAGATCCGGCTGCCAAAGGCCCGGCGACTAAAGATCAAGAGGCAGCATGAGACAAATTTGGGATTTCCACGGCGGTATTCATCCGCCTGAAAACAAGCACCAGTCTACTCAGCAGGACATTCGCCCCAGTAGTATACCTGCGCGCCTTATTCTGCCATTGAGTCAACATATCGGCCAGCCGGCAGATCCCATAGTGATCCCCGGTCAAACGGTAAAAAAAGGTGAAATGATTGCCGAGGCTGTAGGCCCTGTGAGCGTATCTATCCATGCCCCCACTTCCGGCACTATTATTGAAATCGGTGACTTTCAGGTTCCCCATCCGTCGGGGCTTACCGACAAATGCATCCTACTTGAACCGGATCATCTCGATGAATGGGCCCCATTGACACCTTGCAGCAATTACCGCGAGCTGGATCCAAAAGATATTCTTGAACGGGTACGCCATGCCGGTATTGCAGGCTTGGGTGGTGCCGGTTTCCCTACGGCAATCAAGCTGCATCCGCCCCGTAATGACAAAGTTAACGCCTTAATTCTCAATGCCGCCGAATGTGAACCCTATATCACCGCCGATGACCGGCTGATGCGGGAGCGAGCCGCAGAAATAATCGGCGGCCTGGAGATCATGGCCTATATTCTAGAGCCTGAAGAATGCCTGATCGGCATCGAGGACAACAAGCCGGAAGCGATTGCTGCTTTACGCAAGGCCGCCGTTGACACTCGGGTTGAGATTGTCGTCATCCCTACCAAATATCCATCCGGTGGCGAAAAGCAGCTGGTTAAAATACTGACTGGCCTGGAAGTGCCGCACCGAAAAATTCCGGCGGATATCGGCGTTATGTGCCAAAACGTGGGTACGGCAGCAGCAGTATTTCGGGCTATTCGTTATGGCGAACCATTGATTTCCCGCGTAACGACCGTGACAGGTGCGGCGGTGACTCAACCCGGTAACTTTGAAGTATTGATAGGCACGCCCATGCGACATCTGCTGGAGCAGGCAGGGTTTGAAAGCGGCCGGGCATCACGGGTGTTAATGGGTGGGCCGATGATGGGATTCGCACTACCCAATATTGACCTTCCACTGGTTAAGACAACCAACTGTATTCTTGCGGCCACTGAACAGGAGTTTCCCACACCGGCACCCGAACAGGCTTGCATACGCTGCGGCATGTGCGCTGAAGCATGCCCGGCAGAGCTACTACCGCAACAATTATTCTGGTTTTCCAAGGCTCAGGAATTTGAAAAAGCCGAGATGTACAACCTGTTTGACTGCATCGAATGCGGCGCTTGTTCCTACGTCTGCCCCAGCAGTATTCCACTGGTCCAGTATTATCGCTTTGCCAAAAGTGAAGTGCGTAATGCGCACCAGGAACAACTGAAGTCTGACAAGGCCAGAGAACGGTTTGAATTCCGTCAGACCCGACTGCAACGGGAACAAGAAGAAAAAGAAGCTAAACGGAAAGCCAGGGCAGAAGCCGCAGCTGCAGCGCAGGCGGCTAGAGCCAGCGCCGTAACTGCTCCTGTTGATCCAAAGAAGGCAGCCGTCGAAGCCGCTGTGCAGCGCGCTCAGGCCAAACGCCAACTCGCAGAATCCGGCTCCAGCTCCGCTTCATCCGGTACCACCTCCACAGCCGCGACAGGAAATCAACCGGCGCTCCCTGACATTAAAACCCTGGAGCAGAATGTCGAGAAGGCTGAAGAAAAACTGGCCAAAGTAAGGGAGAGCCTGCAAGACGCCGAGAACCAACAGTCGAACATGACGGAAAAACTGCGTAATGCCGTCGCAAAAAATCAGGTCAGACTCGATGCGGCCATTACTGCCTTGGAAGAAGCAAGCAAAACTGTGGCAGCTACGCCAGGTTCTGATGCAAAACCGACTGGATCGCAGGACCAGAGCCAGGAACAACTTGAGCGTGCACTTAAGCGTCAGGAAGAAAAGGTCGCAACCCTGACCAAAGCAATTAGTGACTGCGAAATCAGAGACCCTGAAAGAGCACTGCAGTTACAACCCAGTCTGACAAAAGCCCTGGAAAAACTGGCAGATTTGAAAACATCACTAGGCACCACAGATAGCCCTCAACCAAACCAAACACCTGAACTTCCAGATCTAGATACACTCCAGGGACAAATTGGCAAAGCCCAGGACAAACTGGCCTTGATGCAAGGCATGCTGGACGAAGCCAAAGCAGAAGCTGAACCGGACCAGGCAAAAATCGATAAACTGACGCGCGCCGTGGAGAAAAATCAGGAACGTCTGGCTGCAGCTGAACAGGCTTATCGTGACGCGGAAGCCCTGGTAAAAAAACAGGTAGCAGAGAGTCCGGCGCAAGCAGAGCCAGATACCGATCTGGATACACTAAAAGCCAACATTGACAAAGCCCAGGATAAACTGGCCATGATGCAAGGCATGCTTGAGGAGGCTCAAGCTGAATCCCCCGTGGACGACAACAAAGTAGCGAAGCTGACCCGTGCCGTGGAAAAAAACCGGGAACGGGTGACTGCTGCGGAAAAGGCATTTACAGCTGCCGGGGGAAATCTCTAAATGGCATTTATTCAAGTAACCTCACCCCATCTTACCGGCCAGAATCGCACAGCCAGAGTCATGCAATGGGTCTTGTTGGCGACAATACCCGGCCTTTGTGCCCTAACCTGGTTTTTTGGCTGGGGCACGCTGATCAATATCTTCTGGGCCAGCATTCTTGCTTTGGCCAGCGAAGCGTTGGTTCTGAAACTACGCAGGCGCCCCGTGCTGTTTTATCTGCGCGATTATAGTGCCTTGGTCACCGCAGTCTTACTTGCCTTGGCTTTGCCACCTTATTCGCCCTGGTGGGTAACAATGGTGGGTGTATTGTTTGCCATTATCATTTCCAAACAGCTTTATGGCGGCCTGGGCAGCAACCCTTTTAACCCTGCCATGGTGGGCTATGCGCTGCTGCTGGTCTCATTCCCAGTGGAAATGACCACCCACTGGGCTGCCCCCTCACCATTATCCGCGTCGCCAGATTTTGTCAGCACCCTGAATTATATTTTTAGCGGCAGCGGCCTGGACATTGACGCCGTCACTATGGCCACGCCCCTGGATACCTACAAACATCAGATTGACGTGCTGACCCAGGAAGATGTGGCAGCTCTACCAGTGTTCGGCTCCCACTATGCGCTTGGTTGGGAGTGGGTCAACCTGGGCTTTCTGGCAGGAGGTTTATTGCTTTTATGGCGCAGAATTATCAGTTGGCATATTCCGGTCAGCATGTTGGCATGTCTGGCAATCTGCTCGCTGGTTCTTGGCTGGGATGCTGACCTCTATACTCCGGTCGGCATTCATTTGCTCGCTGGGGCGACCATGCTAGGGGCATTCTTTATCGCGACGGATCCCGTATCCGCAGCCACCAGCAAACTCGGCAAGCTGTATTACGGAGCAGGCATAGGCATACTCGTTTATGTGATCCGTACCTGGGGCAGCTACCCCGATGCCGTGGCCTTTGCTGTACTGCTGATGAACTTTGCCGCCCCATTCCTGGATTACTACACCAAACCGCGGGCTTACGGACATCGCAAGTCTCACCGCGGTATCAAGAAAGCCGATTAGGAGGGCGACGTTCATGACAAGCATAGGCGCCGCCATATTCCGCGGCAGTATCGGGTTGGGTATCTTTGCGATTATCACTGCCGGTCTGATCGCATTTACCCAAATCACTACAGCTGAGCGAATTGCCAAAGCTGAGAAACAGGCCCGCACCAAGGCATTATTGGAAATTGTCCCGAGAAGTGCCCATGACAATGACATGCTGGAATCCACCATCCATATAGATCCCAGCCCGTTACTCGGCACCGATGAAGAGTCCGAAGCCTTTCTGGCTACCAAGGACGGCAAGCCTGTCGCTGTGATACTGCCAGTGGTAGCACCAGATGGTTACACCGGGGCTATCCAGGGCATTGTAGGCATTCGCCCGGATGGCAGCATTCAGGGCGTCAGGGTCACAGCCCACAAAGAAACTCCAGGCCTGGGCGATAAGGTAGAAATACGCAAATCCAGCTGGATAGAGGGTTTTAATGGCCATTCACTGAGTCAACCAGAAGAAAGTCGATGGAAAGTGAAGAAAGATGGCGGAAGCTTCGATCAAATGACCGGTGCCACCATAACCCCCCGGGCTATTGTTAAGAGCGTAAAAAACGCCCTGATTTATTTTGAAGAAAATCGAGCAAGACTACTGCCTTCTGCAAAGGTTTCAACTAACGATCCTGCTTCCGAACCCGGTCAGACGGAACAACTTACAGGTATACAGTGATGGCGAAAACCTATCTCGAAATTACCCAGGACGGTCTCTGGAAAAACAATCCGGCATTAGTCCAGTTGCTTGGCCTCTGCCCCCTGCTCGCTGTAACCGGTACTGTAGTCAACGCCATGGGCCTGGGACTTGCCACTATGTTGGTGCTGACGGGTTCGAATATAGCGGTTTCCATGATCCGCAATTTCGTACCCGATTCCGTGCGTCTACCGGCGTTTGTGATGATAATTGCCTCGTTTGTTACCTGCGCTGAGCTACTGATGCAGGCTTACACTTATGAACTCTATGAAATTCTCGGCATTTTTATTCCGTTGATTGTCACCAACTGTGCCATTTTGGGCCGAGCGGATGCCTTCGCTAGTAAGAACCCCATTCTCCCCTCAGCACTGGATGGTTTTATGATGGGGCTGGGTTTTACGCTGGTACTCATGCTGCTTGGCGGCATTCGGGAACTTATCGGGCAAGGCACTTTGTTTTCCGGCATGGAATTACTCTTTGGTGAAACTGCCAAAAGCTGGAAAATCACCGCATTCGATGACTACGCCAACTTCCTATTT
This sequence comes from Hahella sp., assembly GCA_050299855.1. Taxonomy (GTDB): domain Bacteria; phylum Pseudomonadota; class Gammaproteobacteria; order Pseudomonadales; family Oleiphilaceae; genus Hahella. The sequence continues at coordinate 450,635 of JBNKWQ010000046.1, read as the reverse complement.
GCCGTATTACCTCCAGGTGCGTTTGTGGGCATGGGGTTCATCATTGCGTTGAAGAACATTATCGATAACCGGATGAAGCAGGCTGCGGCGACCAAGAAAGAAAAGGTGTCAGTTGGCAGCAAGCGGGTGCGGGTAACCGGTTCTATCAGTTAAGTTCAAGCGGCTATTAACAAACTAAGACAATGTATGAATAAGGATAAACGCAGGGAGATTTTTACCCGGCTACGCAATGAAAACCCCAACCCTACCACTGAGTTGGAGTACAGCACGCCTTTTGAACTTTTGATTGCGGTCATTCTTTCGGCCCAGGCAACGGATGTCGGCGTAAACAAGGCAACGCGTAAACTGTATCCCGTGGCTAACACTCCTGAAGCCATCTATGCACTCGGTGTGGATGGCCTGAAGGAATATATCAAGACAATCGGCCTGTTTAACGCCAAAGCTGAGAACGTAATCAAAACCTGTAAGACTTTAATCGATCAGCACGATTCCCAGGTGCCGGATAACCGTGAGGCGCTTGAGGCACTACCCGGAGTGGGACGTAAAACAGCCAATGTGGTACTTAACACAGCCTTTCGACAACCAACCATGGCAGTCGACACCCATATATTCAGGGTTTCCAATCGCACAGGTATTGCCCCTGGTAAAAATGTCCTGGAAGTGGAAAAAAAACTTCTCCGCCACGTCCCCAATGATTTTCTCATGGACGCTCATCATTGGTTGATTTTACATGGGCGCTATATTTGCACTGCTCGCAAACCCAAATGTAGCGCATGTGTGATAGAAGACCTGTGCGAATTCAAACAAAAGGTTATCGACTAGACAGCACTCTCAATCCAAAACCACCCCCATGAATTCAAGCAGGCTCTGATCAATTCCTCAACAAACCCTAGTGTATTACGAAGAGTCAAGCAGAGAACCGGATCACCAATTTGGATTAATTACTGGTTAGCAAGACGAAGCAACAGCCAACTTCTGGTAATATCGCCGACTACCTAATTTGTGGCCATTTGGCACTGAATTCAACCTACCCCTGTCCGCAATCAATGCTTTCCAAACGCGGGTAATTTGACACCAGGCACTTAATTCTGCATTCAAGTAATAATACGCCTCGGAACTTTGGAGCCGAACTTGAAAATGAAACGGTCATCACTCAACCATTGGATAACAGGACTGATTTTATCTGCAGTCAGTCTGACGTCCGTGGGTGCTGATTTCGTTGTGACCGTTCACTCAGCCGCTTTTTACCTTTTATCTATTCCATTACCTTCACCCCAAACATCAGAGCGTTATCGAACCGCTGAATCGGGAACTGAGTGAACTAATTAGAATTTACCGTAAAACTCTGCAAAAAAAAGCCGATTAACAGCCCTCTCACAGGCCTGACAAATATTTCATTTGTATTTAGTCTCCGTGAAGTTTTCATTAAATTCATCCACGGCCGATGCGTACATACACCTCATTCATTACAATTTAATGATGTTTGTATTTCACCATGGATGTTTGCCGTCATGGCCGATCAGAAACAGCCCATTTTTCTGCATAAGCGAAATTTGCAGCCATCCCGAGATGCCCCGCAAGTTTACTATGCTCAGCTAAGTAACGTCAGAATCGCCTACGAAACATTCGGCAAAGCCGATAATCCAGCGGTTATTTTAATTATGGGTCTTGGTGCCCAAATGCTGGTGTGGCCAGACGCACTATGCGAAGCCTTGGCGTCACAGAGACTCTATGTCGTTCGGTTCGATAATCGTGACATCGGACTTTCCTCCAGAGTATCGTCCTGCCTACCTAATCTCACCATTAGCCTGCTGCGCAAGAAAGTTGGACTGCGTCCTAATGCACCCTATGATCTGGTTGATATGGCCACGGACACTTCCGAGCTACTCAGCCATCTCAGTATAAAACAGGCCCATATCGCAGGCGCATCTATGGGAGGCATGATTGCCCAGGTATTTGCAGCAAAATTTCCCGAGCGCACTCTGAGCCTGACTGTGTTCATGACTTCCAGTGGCGTTACCACCTTCCCTGTATTTAATCCCAAACTGGCGCTTAGCCTTATTCGTAAACCTAATCTCGACTCACCCGGCAGTTTGCTGCAACACAAGCTCCGGCTCATTCGCGCCATTGGCAGCCGAAGTTACCCGACCCCCGAATCAGAGATTATTGCCCGAGTAAAGAGAGTACTTGAGAGAAGCCTGGACGACTCAACTGGTATTCGAAGGCAAACCGCTGCCTTGATGGCCACAGGATCATTACAACTGTTACAGCAGGTAATTCACTGTCCGACATTGGTCATTCATGGCGATGAAGACCAGCTCATCCGACCTGAACTGGGCCGCCAGGTCGCACAAAATATCGCCGCTGCCAGATTTGAACTGATTGAAGGCATGGGACATGATTTCCCCCGTCCACTACATGCCAGACTGGGCCGATTGATGAGCGAGCATATTATTCGTCATCAGAACGTACTTTCCCTCGCCTCCTTTCGTCCATTATCCAGCTAGTCCACTTTTCTCAAGAGAAATGTGGACTATCGAAATATTCGTTAACTATAAGCTTCATAATGTTCAGGTATAAAAAAAGCCCCAGTAAAGGGGCTTTTTATTTGAAACCCTTAAGGGGTTTCAGCCTACCTGGATCGAGAATTAACTCTCGCCCAGCATCGCTTTTTTCAGGCTTTCCTGAGCCGGCTTGTCAGACAGCCAAATACCAAAAAGCGCCTGTTTGAAATCCACTCCACCAGATACGGTATCCAGTAGCTCTTCGTTCTTGTATACGTCAACGCCTTTACCTGGAACATAAACCAGATCAAATACGTCATTCTCCATGATCTCTTCATCGAACGCAGACATGAACTGGTCAATTTGCGCCTGGATAGGAGCAGTGTTGCCACCAGTAGCGTTTACGAAGCCTTCTTTGGTAGTGGTCTGCATTTTTTCACTGGTCACCAAACCGGAAACCATGTGCAGCTTGATGGCCATGGGCTGATCAGCATTAACAATTTCGGCAGCATTCTGGCTGGCTTCAGCCAGGTACAAGCCACCGACGTATACGTCAATGAACCATTTGGAACGAACACCGGCACCGTTCAGCATCAATTCCGAACCGGAAGAGTCGAGGGTGTCTGGAATATCCACATCAGCAACAGTTGCCGCGTTGGCTAGTGGAGAAAGTGCGAGTGAAAGCACAAAGACCGTGAGTAGTTGTTTCATATTTCATCCCTAATTGCTTGGTTGTATTTTGGATTTATTGTGATTATAAGACGCTATTTAGGATCAACTGCAGGTGATTAAGATCATTAGAGATCGCCACTCTGGAAATATCGATCCAGCATCTGCTTATTCAAAATCCGCCAGAATGATGAAGAAGTTTCAGCATTAAAGGCAGTAGGCCGATCCATTATAGGCAGTAGGAATAAAACAAAGGTAGCTCATTGTGAGGTGAACATTGCGTATTGTGAGCTGGTTTGCAGTCGCATCGTGAATCCTGTGGAGTTACGGCTGGCCGAAAGCCACTCATAAAAAAACCACCCTTCGATGAAGGATGGTTTTTATTTTTGCACTTTAGCGAAAAAGTGTTTTTGTCTATTTAAATAATGTCTCGCCGGTCAGCCCTTCTTTTTCCAACAGCTCGCGCATTCTTTTCAGCGCTTCGACCTGAATTTGACGTACCCGTTCACGGGTCAAACCAATTTCCTGCCCAACCTCTTCTAAGGTACTCATTGGATATCCACGTAATCCGAATCGGCGGGCAATGACTTCCTGCTGCTTATCAGACAACTGATCCAACCAGCGATCCAGACAACCTTTCAGGTCAGAGTCCTGCAACATTTCCGCAGGATCGTTACTGGCTTCGTCAGCGACGGTTTCTAACAGAGATTTTTCGGAATTGCCATTAATAGGGGAGTCTACGGAGGTGATTCTTTCGTTTAGGCCGAGCATTCGTTTGACGTCTTTCACCGGCTTCTCAAGCAGCTCGGCAATCTCTTCGGCACTGGGTTCATGGTCAAGTTTCTGCGTTAGCTCACGTGCTGCGCGCAGGTATACATTGAGTTCTTTGACGACATGAATCGGTAATCTGATTGTACGGGTCTGGTTCATGATGGCCCGTTCAATAGTCTGCCGTATCCACCAGGTTGCATAGGTTGAGAAACGGAATCCGCGTTCAGGATCAAACTTTTCAACAGCCCTGATAAGACCCAGATTTCCTTCCTCGATCAAATCCAGCAGGGAGAGACCGCGGTTAACATAACGGCGGGCAATTTTTACAACCAGGCGCAGGTTACTTTCAATCATGCGCTTACGACCCTTCTCGTCACCCTTGCGCGCCAAGCGGGCAAAATAGACTTCCTCTTCAGGAGTCAGTAGTGGGGAAAAGCCGATTTCATTCAGGTAAATTTGGGTAGCGTCCAGGTTTCGGTAGGATTGCCCTTCGCCCAGGCTAAAGCGACCACTGCGAGTGTGCTCGATAGAAACGACTACATCATCGCTGTCACCATCCATTTCATTCAACTCTTCCACTTCGGCGGTCTCTGCGTCGTTCTCAAACGTGATGTCTTCTGCGTATGCTTCGCGTTCTGCTGCCATGATAAAGCCCTGCTCTCGTATACTCCAGAGGAGTCTGATGATTTGATATCCCGCGTTAAGCGGTTTTTTTCTTCGTGCCTTGGGGTAATAGGCTTATTTATTTTTTTTGGGTAAGTAGATAAGTGGATTAACCGGCTTGCCGTTTTTCCGGATCTCGAAATGCAACATAGGCCGTTTCGTTCCACTCTCACCTAACTCGGCGATTTGCTGCCCCAGTCTGACGTGGTCGCCTTCCTTCACGAGTATTTTGTTGTTGTGAGCGTAAGCACTTAGATAAGTTTCGCTGTGATTTACTATCACCAGCTTTCCGTACCCAAGTAGCCCACTCCCAGCATACACCACTTCCCCGCTGGCGGCGGCCACAACCGGATCACCGATTTTCCCTGCAATATCAACCCCTTTGTTAATATCGCCGGTAACAGAATATGTATCAATTATCGGGCCATAATGGGGCCACCCCCAACCTGACACCTGTTTAGGTAATGCACGGTTACTTGTCGAAGGTGGCCTTTGTTTATTTTTGTAAACGACTTTCTTTTCCGGGGACTTATTCGCAGGTTGTTGATTATGATTCGCATTTGAGGTGAGTTTTGGAGACTTATAGGTATTTCCCGCAACATAGCCGTCGGGCACTGCAAGGGAAATTCGCTGACCGGCTTTAATGGTATAAGGCGCTGGGATTCGATTGATTTCGGCCAGCTCTTTAAAATCTCGACCATACCTCCAGGCTATGGAATATAAGGTGTCGCCCCCTTCTACCGTGTGGTAACCCCAGTAGACAGGAGGGTTGAAATCAGGGTCTTGGTAAATGGCGGTAGAGGTGCAGGAAGTCAAAAATATGACGAATGGGAGACACAGAAATAAACAAGCATGAATAGCGCCAGTTTTCGTATACAGTCTGTTACAGAACACGATATTTTTAACTTTCTGATCTCTCACAATCATGCTTTTTTAAAACAAATAGGAATTAAATAACCTTACTTTATTCTAATTTTTTACAATGGTTTCGAGATATATCGCCTAAGTGGTTAAAAAACAAAGTTATTCTGATTGGTTATAGAAACGGCTTCAGACTACTTCCGCACACTTAATGCTACCCCAGGTAACACTGATGCGGTATTTCGGTAACACTTGGGGCGTTTTTACTTCTGATAACCAAGTCTCACTTTCTCCAGTAACAGCACCAATGCCATCCCCAAGGATGCCAATAAGATGACGCCAATCAGCTGCGAAGGCTCACCCGTAATAGACTCATATCGGCCAGGCGAAACATTCATCTGAACCAGAGGCAAGGTGGCGCCATGTGAATCGATTCTATATTCAAGGGTATATTTCCAAGGCCACACTTTATTAAGCGCTCCCAACATAAATCCTGTTAATACAGCCAGCGTGGCATCATGAAAACGGGCAAGCAGCCAGTTGAGAAAATGGGTAAAACTGATCAGTCCTATCAGGCAACCGCAGGCAAATACCGACAGTGCCGCAACGTCAAACCCTTTTACGGCAGCGATAACCGGACCGTATATACCTAACAATAACAGTAAAAAGCTTCCCGACACTCCCGGAAGTATCATTGCACAGATAGCGATGGCACCACTTAAAAATAAGTTAAGGTGAGTCGGCTCAATGCTGGTGGGAGAAAAAGACGTCAACATAAAGGCACTGATGGCCCCCATCAGAACAAGCACGGACATTTTCAGCGACCTCTGCTTGATCGCTTTCCCAATAAACCATACCGAGCCAAGAATAAGACCGAAAAAGAAAGCCCACACCAGGTTAGCATGTGCCGTTAATAAATAACTGATCAATCGGGATAATGAAAATACACTCGTCAAAATTCCCGCGAACAGAGAAGCCAGAAAGGCTCCGTCAACGCGCAACCAGACCGCTCCCAGTCCCTGTTGCCGAAACAGCGTCCATAATGAGGGGGATATTTGTGACAACGCCTTGATCAGCCTTTCATAGATTCCCGAAATAAAAGCGATAGTCCCACCGGAGACACCAGGGACAATATCAGCAGCCCCCATTGCCATTCCCTTGAAAAAATATACCCACATCAGCGAATAACACCCCCGAGCAAAGGAACAAATCTGACCGGCTCGATCACCTGTTCTTCAAATTGATCATTGACCCGCGTAACCACACACAGATTTTGGCGTCCGGCCTGCCCCACAGGGATCACCAGGCGCCCCCCATTATTGAGTTGACCGAGCAATTCCTCGGGAAGTTTTTCCGGTGCTGCCGTCACCATTATAGCGTCAAAAGGTCCCCTCTCCGGCCAGCCCCAATGTCCGTCTGCCACCTTGGTTTGGATATTATTAAGCTTGAGGACTCCGAATCTCTTGCGGGCCTTCTCCAGCAGAGGCTCAATACGCTCTACTGTATATACCTGATCCGCCAGCCGGGCCAGTACGGCTGCTTGATAGCCCGACCCGGTGCCCACTTCCAGCACCCGCTCCAGCGGGCCATTGGCAAGCATTTCCGTCATTTTGGCAACAATATAAGGCTGAGAAATGGTCTGACTATGCCCTATTGGCAAAGCCGTATTTTCATAGGCCCGATGGGCCAGTGCCTCATCGACGAAAATATGTCGTGGAAGCTCAGCCATGGCAGAAAGTACCCGCTCATCACAAATACCCTCCTGCCGGAGACGGTCAATCAATCTCATACGGGTACGCCGGGAGGTCATTCCGATTCCCTGCAAATTGACGTTCATTAAAGTGCCTCTACCCAGCGTTGCAATTGGTCCATCGCATCATACCTTGTCATGTCCACATGAATGGGCGTGATGGAAACATAGCCCTGCGCTACAGCATGGAAATCCGTGCCTTCGCCAGCATCGTCGCCTTCGCCGGCAGCGGCTATCCAATAACGTTTACGTCCTCGGGGATCAATATACTCGACAGGTTCATCACCTCGGGCCCGGTGCCCCAAACGGGTAATTTTAATGCCCTTGATTTCTTCATGGGGTACATCCGGCACATTAATGTTTAAGACCGTTCGGGGCGCAAGTGATCTCACCAGCTGGTTTTCCAGAAGTCGACGCACAACCCTGGCTGCCGAGGCAAAATTATTCTGCCCCTGATTCACCAGTGAGACTGCAATCGCCGGACGCTCCAGGAATCGCCCCTCCATGGCGGCAGCAACAGTGCCTGAATAAAGCACATCATCCCCAAGATTCGCGTGAGAATTAATCCCGGACACAACCCGTTCTGCCACAAAATCAAACATAGGGCTTAAACCCAGATGAACGCAGTCTGTGGGTGTGCCGTCTACCGCATAAAATCCTTCCGAGGTGGGCTGCAGGAACAGCGGTCTGGTCAGCGTTAAAGAATTGCTGGCACCACTATGGTCGCGATCAGGTGCAATCACTTTAATGTCTGCAATATGTTGTAATTCATTTGCCAGAGCCTTCAGGCCCGGCGCATGTACGCCATCGTCATTGGAAAGTAATAACTTCACGTTGTTAATCCATTGGCTATCAATTTATGGGATGGACTACCTGACTATAAAGCCGGTCATCTAAATTTGCTCAAATACCGGCCAGCCATGATGCTGGCTATTCGACTAGTCAATCAAACTCAGTTCAAAGTTTAAGAACAGCGTTGCGTTTACTTAAGGTCAGTGTAATTCAAAACATTGCTCAAGAAATACAGAGGCGAAGCTTCCTGTGCCCAGGTCAAAGCTCAGCTGCAAGTCATCACCCTGCCAATTCCACTCCAAATTACCGGCGTTTGCGACAAAAGGGCGCCTCGCCGTGCGCATTCCCTCTTTGTGCAATCCGGACAACCAATGGTCGTAGTCGACAACTGCCGCCTGTTCAATAGCACCCGCAGCACCCCTTAGATATTCAGGGCCTCCAAATAGCGGGCCAGACGGCAGCATACCTGCATGGTGATCCTCAAGGTTCCCACCATCAGTTACAGTCACAGGAGCACCCTCATCGCCGACACCAACGGAAGCTGCCGCCATGGCTGTATCGCCATCAATCAGGGTATGCCAGTTTGCCTGGATGACGCGCTGAGCCAAAATGCGATTGAACAAATAGGAGCGGGCTGCAGATAGATACATACCACGCTGCGCTTTACGGCCTGGCTTAGCCTCACCACGAAACCACGCATCGGCCTGTTCCAGATTATGGCCATCGTGACCAAAACGCTGCATACCGAAGTAGTTGGGAAACCCTCCCTGAGCCAGTTGCTGCAGATAATCATCCAAAGCTGCCTGATCACCCTTGACTTGTCTTACCCACAGCTTAAACCTGTTGCCGCCATGCTCCCCGCGCCGCAATTTCTTTGGCGTGCGGGACACTTTGAGTATCTTGGTACCTTCAATATCCATTTTCGCCCAATTGGGCTCAGGTTTCTTGCCCAGATAGACGCTCATCCATTGCCGAGTGACGGCATGGCGGTCTTTCAAGCCGTGCAAACCAACATCAAAATCCCGCACGCCAGCAAAACGGGCAATCTGCCGTGCAACCCATTCGGTATTCTGGCCATTTTTTTCCAGCCACAGCAGGATATGCTCACCCTGACCTTCCGCAGCCGGTGTCCATAGTTCATCGACCTCAAAGTCTTCAGCACTCTGTTTCCAGTAACCTGAAGCCTGAATTTGCCAAAGCGGCTGAATTGAAAAATCTGTCATACCACCACTCCGGTTTCATTAGCATAAAGTATCACCACCGCATAACAGGCAATGCCTTCTTTGCGGCCGGTAAATCCAAGTTTTTCAGTCGTGGTCGCCTTTACACTCACGGCGGCGGTATCAAGTTCACAGACTTCAGCGATGGCTTCACGCATTGTCTGAATATGCGGTGCCATTTTGGGAGCCTGGGCAACAATTGTGCTGTCGATATTGCCGACTCTATAGCCGCTCTCATGGATCAGGCGAATCACCGCATTAAGAAGCTGTTTACTGTCAGCTCCCAGATAATCCGCAGAGGTATCCGGGAAATGATGACCAATATCCCCCAGTGCCAAAGCTCCCAATAAGGCATCACAGATGGCATGCAAGAGCACGTCACCATCTGAGTGAGCTAACAGACCACGATCATGGGGAATTCGTTGCCCTCCAATGATGATATGGTCACCCTCACCGGCAAAGGCATGTACATCGTAGCCCTGGCCAATCCGAAAAGGGATCATGCTTCCTCCTGGAGAATTCGTTCAAGATACAGATTCGCCAGAGGCAAATCCTGTGGATGAGTGATTTTGATATTGTCGCCATGACCTTCAACCAGGCGCGGCTTATAGCCCAGAAACTCGATGGCTGAGGCTTCATCGGTCACCTTGAAATCCTGGGCGAGCGCGTCCTGAAGTCCGCGATATAAGAGGCCAAAACGAAACATTTGCGGAGTAAAGGCACGCCAGAGCAGGTTGCGGTCGACCGTGGATGTCACCCTATTACCTGCATCGGAACGTTTCAGGGTGTCCGCCACCGGCACTGCAAGCAAGCCTCCAACCTCATCGTTAGCCAGTTCTTCGACTAATTTGACCAGATCACTCATACGGATACAGGGGCGGGCTGCATCGTGCACCAATACCCAGTCATGATCATCCGCATGGGCGTTAATTTCGTTCAAGGCATTCAACACACTGTCCGCCCTTTCCTGCCCGCCGGCAACCGCCGTAACCCGGCTATGGTAATCAGCCTGATACTCAGGCCAATAGGGGTCCTCCACCCCAACCGGCAGCCAGATATGCTCGATCAATGGAAAAGACAGCAATCGATCCAGCGTGTGCTGGAGAATAGTTTTACCACCCAATGGCAAATATTGCTTAGGGCCGGCACTACCCATGCGCCGCCCAACGCCAGCGGCGGGGACAACAACCCAGAGAGAACTAGAATGAGAAGTATTAACAGACATGTTGGCGGTGGCTTTCTTCGGTCATAAGGTGGAGTCTGCCACAACCCAGCGGGGGACAGAGACTGCAGATATGGAAGTATCCAGAAAACATGGGGAAGGAATCAAGAACTCTATGGTAACCGCAAGTTTCCCGGCAGCAATATTTCCCTGCAGATGATGCATCTTTGGGGCTCAGGGCTCCAGGCTAAAATAAATAAAACTTGCAGCGACGCTGACCTATGCCAGTTAAGTTCCTTGTCAGTTAATGTCTTCGGGCTCGATCAACAAAAAGAATTGTTCATTCGGGTAGACCATACCTAACTGATTACGCGCCCTTTCTTCTATTGCACTTTGGGCAAGCTTTAGCTCCATCACTTCAGCGTCCAGGCGTCGATTGCGCTCATACAGTTTTTCATTCTCAGCCTGTTGTTCCTGAATTTCCTGATATATAGCATAAGCCTGCGCGTAGGACCCTTCTCCCACCCACAAACGGAACTGTAAGGCAATGATCATCGTCACCATCACCAGCCAAATAGCCTTGACACCCATATCAGAAAACTTCAACTACCCAATGTATGAATAAACTTAAGATGTACGAACAAACCTAAAACGTATGATTAAACCTAAGATGCATGAATCAATTTATGTGCAACCAGGACCGATAAGTTTAGTGCTTCTTACATATATAGTCGATAACTGTTAATAATTTCCAGTAAGTTTCCTTCATAACAGACTAAAAAATATTAATTTTTTATTTTCTCCGACACATGGCGACGGCAGAATTAGACTGAAAAAACGAAAAAAGGGCCTTAAGGCCCTTTTTTTTAGCAACTTAATAGTCGTACCATCTTACTGGCCTTTAATTTCCTTAAGACCACGGTAAACGGCCCTGTCGCCCAATTGCTCTTCGATACGCAGTAATTGGTTGTACTTGGCAACACGGTCAGAGCGACACAGTGAACCTGTCTTGATCTGGCCAGCGCTGGTGGCAACGGCCAAATCAGCGATGGTGGTATCTTCGGTTTCACCGGAGCGGTGGGAGATAACGGCAGTATAACCGGCATCCTTCGCCATTTTGATGGCGTCCAGCGTCTCGGAAAGACTACCGATCTGGTTGAATTTGATCAGGATAGAGTTCGCGATTTTCTCGTCGATACCACGTTTCAGGATCTTGGTATTGGTAACGAACAGGTCATCGCCTACCAGTTGAACTTTTTCTCCCAGCTTCTCGGTGAGCACAGCCCATCCATCCCAATCGCTTTCATCCATACCATCTTCAATGGAGACAATGGGGTAACGCTGAGTCAGATCCGCCAGATAGTCAGCAAATTCTGAAGAGCTGAAGACTTTGCCTTCGCCTGAAAGGTTATACTGACCGTCTTTATAGAATTCAGAAGAGGCACAGTCCAGAGCCAGGGTCACATCTTCACCCAGCTTGTATCCCGCAGCACTAACCGCTTCTTCAATAACCGCCAAAGCATCGGCATTGGACGGCAGATTAGGTGCGAAACCACCTTCATCACCCACAGCAGTGCTCAAACCTTTAGCCTGTAACACTTTTTTCAGTGCGTGGAAAATCTCAGCGCCCACCTGCAAAGCTTCACGGAAGCTTCTGGCACCCACAGGCTGCACCATGAATTCCTGGATATCCACGTTATTGTCAGCGTGTTCACCACCGTTAAGGATATTCATCATAGGAACCGGCATGGAATACTGGCCGGAGGTGCCGTTAATGTCGGCAATATGGGCATATAGAGGAACGCGCTTCTCCGCTGCGGCTGCTTTGGCAGCTGCCAGAGACACAGCCAGAATGGCATTGGCACCAAGGTTGGATTTGTTTTCAGTCGCATCCAGGTCCAGCATGATCTGATCGATTTCGCGTTGCTGGGTGGCATCTTTGCCTAATAGCGCAGTGCGTATGTCACCATTGACGGCTGATACCGCTTTGAGAACACCTTTGCCCAGGTATCGTGAAGGATCCTTATCACGAAGCTCCAGCGCTTCCCGGGAACCTGTTGATGCACCTGAAGGTGCGCACGCAGTGCCGATCACACCAGACTTTAGAATTACATCTGCTTCGACAGTAGGATTACCGCGAGAATCCAGCACCTCGCGCCCTTTGATATCGACGATTTCCGCCATGTTGCATCTCCTAAATTCAAAAAAACCGTAACAGGATGGCCAAACTGGCCTTTCAATTATTATTCTGCGTCTGCCAATAACTTCCCCGAATCACATTGATTCGACAGGTTTCAGGTTATGGGCTTTGGCAAATCAACCCTCAATATTATTCTTTGCGCGAGTAGACGTACGGCACTTCAACTCTATTTCGCTATTTTGACTCAGATCTCCAGCAGCACTATCAAGCGGTATCAAGTTCATCAAATCCCTTGACCAAATCATCCAGTGCTTTCAATTGCGCCAGAAAGGGCTCCAGCTGTGACAGTCTGAGTGCACAAGGACCGTCACATTTGGCAGTATTAGGATCCGGATGGGCTTCAAGAAATAGTCCCGCAAGGCCAACGGCAATTCCCGAACGGGCGAGCTGAGTAACCTGCTCCCTACGGCCACCGGCAGCATTTGCAAGTCCACCAGGCATCTGCAGGGAATGTGTCACGTCAAAGAAGACTGGATACTGCATAGCCTTCATGATGCCGAAGCCAAGCATGTCTACAACCAGGTTGTTGTAGCCGAAGGATGAGCCCCGCTCACACAGGATTAGCTTGTCATTACCCGCCTCTTCACACTTGGTCAGAATATGTTTCATTTCCTGCGGCGCCAGGAATTGAGCTTTCTTGATGTTGATGACTTTCCCTGTGGCAGCCATGGCTACCACCAGATCCGTCTGGCGGGACAGGAAGGCCGGCAACTGAATAATATCCGCCACTTCCGCAACCGGGGCAGCCTGATGGGGTTCATGAACGTCAGTGATGACAGGCACATTAAACGCCTGCTTGATGTCTTCAAATATCCGCAAGCCTTCGTCCAACCCGGGCCCACGGTAGGAATGAACCGATGAACGGTTGGCCTTATCAAAGGAGGCTTTAAAGACGTAAGGAATGCCCAGTTTACTGGTGGCGTTCACATAGGCTTCGGCAACCTGCATGGCCATATCCCGGGATTCCAGAACATTCATGCCACCGAACAGGACCATGGGACGATTACTGGCAATCTGTATTTCGCCAACAGTTACTGTTTTATTTGTCATAGCTAATTACTTCCCGTTACGCCTGATCTGCTCATCAACTAATTGAACACATCAGCCAAGTACCGTGTTTACGGCTTGCGGACAGAATAAGAAGGGCTGCCAGTCTACCAAAAGCAGCCCGATAGGTAATCCTACCTTAGTCATTTCAAGAATTGCCGGTTGAGACACTAGTTCTACAGCAGTAGCCTCTTCTTCAGCAGTGGCCTCATTCGCAAATGGCTTTCCAGTGGCGTTATGCTCCTGTCTACCCAACGGCTGAAAGCGCTACCCAATGGCTTAAGCAGCATTGCGCTACAGGTTTTTTACAGACCCGCGTGAACCAGGGCAGCCTTGACGAAACCATCAAACAGAGGGTGACCGTCTCTGGGTGTCGATTTGAATTCCGGGTGGAACTGACAGGCGACAAACCAAGGATGATCAGGCACTTCCACTACTTCCACAAGGGTACCGTCTGCGGACCAGCCGGAAATTTTCAGTCCTGCTTCCTGCAGCTTCGGCAGTAAATTATTGTTCACTTCATAGCGGTGGCGATGACGCTCCAAAATAACTTTCTTGCCATAGGCGGCAGAAATAAGCGTATTTTCCACCAACTGGCATTGCTGCGCACCAAGACGCATGGTTCCGCCAAGGTCAGAATTCTCACTGCGCTGCTCGGTAGCACCACTGGCGTCCTGCCACTCAGTAATCAAACCGACAACAGGGAATGCTGTATCGGTATTGAATTCAGTACTATGAGCGCCTTCCATTTCCGCCATATGACGGGCGTATTCAATTACAGCGACCTGCATGCCCAGACAAATTCCCAGATATGGGATTTTGTTAACCCTGGCGTATTGAACTGTTTTGATTTTACCTTCAACACCGCGCTCACCAAATCCACCCGGTACCAGAATAGCGTCCACGCCTTCCAGCAGCTCAGTGCCTTTCTGGTTAACCTGTTCGGAATCGATGTATTTGATATTAACCTTGTGCCCATTACGAATGCCGGCATGCTTCAAGGCTTCATTTAACGATTTGTATGCGTCAAGAAGCTCCATGTACTTGCCGACCATGGCGATGGTAACGCCGTCTTTCATATTGGACTCAGCATCTACAACCGCTTGCCATTCACTCAGGTCCGCAGGACTGCATTCAAGACCAAAGCGTTCGACAATAATATCGTCAAGGCCTTGAGCGTGGAGCATATGGGGAATTTTATAAATACTGTCGGCGTCCTCCAAAGCAATAACCGCTTTTTCTTCCACGTTGGTGAACAACGCGATTTTGCGACGGGAGGATTGATCAATACTGTGTTCGGAACGACAAACCAGAACGTCCGGCTGCAGGCCGATAGAGCGCATCTCTTTGACGGAATGCTGAGTAGGCTTGGTTTTCACTTCGCCCGCCGTGGCAATATAAGGCACCAGCGTCAAATGCATGAACAGCGCTCTACGGGAGCCGACTTCAACTTTTAACTGTCGGGTAGCTTCCAGGAAAGGCAGGGATTCAATGTCTCCCACTGTGCCGCCAATTTCAACCAACGCCACATCCGCTTCACCGGCACCTTCTACAATTCGCCGTTTAATTTCATCGGTAATATGAGGAATAACCTGCACCGTGCCACCCAGATAATCACCCCGACGTTCCTTCCGCAGAACGGTCTCATAGACGCGTCCAGTGGTGAAATTATTGCGTTTGGTCATGGTGGTCCGGATAAAGCGCTCGTAGTGCCCGAGATCCAGATCAGTTTCGGCGCCATCTTCAGTCACGAAAACCTCACCATGCTGAAACGGGCTCATGGTGCCAGGATCAACATTGATATAGGGGTCGAGTTTGAGGATAGTGACTTTAAGTCCGCGTGCTTCAAGAATTGCGGCCAAGGAGGCGGATGCGATGCCCTTCCCTAAGGAAGAAACAACCCCACCTGTGACGAAGATATAGCGCGTCATGCAGAACCCGTTCTGGCGTATTGATGTTAGTCGAAATGGAGGGAGAAATTCATCTCAAGATGGGACGCCAGAATATCAGAAACTGTGAACCAGCTCAATTAAGGATTTCAGTGATTACAGTGTGGGACTTGACCCAATCCTACCGTGGAGAAAAGTGGCAGGATTGGGGGGCTTTATACTGCAGAGATATTTATCCTCAAAACCAAACGCTAAGCTACGGCCTACAAATTACCGGTACGTTCGTAGCAATTGGGGGTAGCTAGATCCACATTTGTTTCGTCCCGGTTTGCAATGGCCAAGCCGTCTTCAGTCATGGCGATGTTATCTGAAAGGCAAAGCTCATCGCTCATGGTAATCAAATAAACACCTTCATTCTGGAAGTTACGTACGCCATTGGTTTTTATAGAGAGGGTAAGCGCCGTCACATTTTGCCCATTTGAGTCTGTCGACACGCCTCCTTCCGAATAGGTAACTATCACACCCTCAGGTCTTTTAACTATAAGCGCTTGGGCTGTACAAGTGTCATTATCGTAAAAGTAACCGGCAAAATCGGCCACTTCCTGGCTACCGTCAACCTTGAACTCTGCTCGGCTACTTAAATAGTAGGTTTCGCTATCCGGGCCAGTTGTGGGGGTACACTCCGTATTCTTCCAGCAGCCTTTCAGGCCGCCATCGGCATTATCTGAGCAATCCAACAAGGTGCCGACAGTCCCTGAACTATCATCGATCTCATCCAAATCATCCTGGGTAAGATCGATAGACGTATCACCAAGCGGCGTATCAACGATTACCACGCCACCACCGGAACCACCTGAAGATGACCCGCCACCGCCACCGCCACAGGCGGCCAACAACAGGGCGACAAAAGATATTCCCAATACTTTATAACCATTCATACCTGCTCTCCTGCTGAGAGTCTTGACATACGCGCTCTCAAAACGTGGCTGATATTTAAGGTGCAGGGCACAGAAATCAGACCAATAGATCATTCTAAGCTGCCGCCAGAAAAGGGTCTCTGCACATACAGCACTTTATTGTGAAGCTTTGTAAATTATTTAAAATATGCCTGCAAACAGGCCGGTGCATTATTCAATTATGCGCCATTTAGGGTAATTCCCCGTCAGTTCAGCGTCCATTTCAATTTCAGGCCACCCCTAGAATCTTGATAGTGCTCATCAACCACCAAGTCTGCAACAGCCACTAGATTATCACCATAAAATATCAGAGGTATACGCCCGCGTTCCCACTCTGGAATGGCTTGTTCCTGAAACCACTTTTTAAGCGCACAGCTGCCACCGCGCCCTGGTGGATAAAACCTTTCCCCACCACGTCGAAACCTGACAGTCACCTTTTCGTCGTTCCCTGGCATCCGCAATTGGCCGTTCTTCTGAGAATCAATCCGTAAAATGCCCTGCGGTGTTTCTAATGACTCGGTTAAATTCCAGGGAGCAGACCAGTCAGTATCGGGTTCGTCTATTTTGATAATTTTCAGCTGTTTCCGATACTTGGCAATATAACACTGACCAGATAAATGATAGCGGGTACCTTTGGTTGATTCGTGTCGCAGATATTCTACAACTCCAGTCAGCCTGTTTTCGCTGATATTTCCACCACTACTGAGGTCTGCCACTTTCATTTCCGGATCGGCAAAAGACATACCGTGGCGCTGCAACCAACAGCGCAACAAGTTAACCTGACGCACCTGACTCAACTCTGCAAGACACTCCAGATCGATACTCTCGGGACCATCAACCCCCTGGCATTTGGTGAGATCTTCGACAGCCACTTCCTGCGCCAATTCAGCAGCCTCTGCATTTCTTTTCGCCGCCGTCGCAATACGAGCAAGAGCCGATGGCCACCGGTTAAGAATTGGGGGTATTACGGCCTGCCGCAGATAGTTACGGGCGATATCCAGATCCTGATTGCTGTCGTCTTCAACCCACTGCAGCCCCCAACTAGACGCCAGGACTTCCAAATCATTGCGTGATAACCCTAATAAAGGTCGGAAGAGTTCACTATCGGCCAGCGGACGATGATTGGGTATACCTGCCAGGCCCTGGGTCCCATGTCCCTGGATAAGACGATAGATGACGGTTTCCACCTGATCGTTGAGATGGTGGCCTTGCAGTAAAATCTTTTCCGGTGCCAGACAATTGGCAAAAACCTGATATCGTGCCTTGCGGGCGGCTGCCTCAAGACCTTCACCTTCCTGGCAGACAACAACTTTGGATGTATGTAAAGGTATTTGCAGGGACGCACAAACGGACTCACAGTGTAGCAACCACTGATCGGCGTATTTGCTTAGTCCATGATGCACATGGATAGCAGACAGGGGAATAACGGGAGACTGGTCTTGGCAAAAACGGCGGCAGGCATAAAGCAACACCGAAGAATCCAGGCCGCCGCTGTAGGCAACAACCCAATCCCTGCTCTTAGGCAGGGATTGGAGAGATTCGACAAGTGCTGCTTCGATATCAGAGACAGATCTGGCCAGACGCAATTATCCTTTTTGCCATGGGGTCTTTAACAATTTTGACGGCACATCCCTATGTCACGCTATAAGAAGCGTTCGTAGGAAGTCAGGCGCTCATAACGCTGCTTCAGTAAATCCTCAGTACTGAGCTTGCAAAGCCCGTCCAATACCGACAGTAACGCGGATTTTATTGTTGCAGCCGTTGCTTCAGGATTGCGATGCGCACCACCCAAAGGTTCTTCCAGAACCCGGTCAGTCAGACCAAGCTCCTTGAGCTTACCGGCGGTTATTCCCATTGCCCTGGCCGCTTCCGCAGCATAGTCTGCACTCTTCCATAAGATAGACGCACAACCTTCAGGGGAAATAACAGAATAAGTTGAATACTGCAGCATCATCAACCGGTCACAAACGCCGATAGCCAAAGCACCACCAGAGCCGCCCTCACCGATGACCGTGGAAATTATCGGGGTTTTTAATCTGGACATAACTGCCAGGTTGAATGCAATGGCCTCACTTTGACCGCGCTCTTCAGCCCCTATGCCCGGATAGGCTCCCGGTGTATCAATAAAGGTTAAAATGGGAATACCGAAACGCTCGGCCATCTCCATCATCCGGAGAGCCTTGCGATATCCTTCAGGGCGCGGCATACCGAAATTACGGCGCACTTTTTCTTTGATTTCCCTACCTTTCTGGTGACCGATCACCATCACGGACTGTCCGTCCAAACGCGCCAGCCCGCCGACAATCGCTTTGTCGTCTGCGTATTTTCGATCACCATGGAGTTCGTCGAAATCGTCGAAAATCAAATCAACATAGTCAAGGGTGTAAGGGCGTTTGGGATGACGTGATACCCGGGATATGTCCCAGGATGATAGGTCCGAAAAGATAGTTTCAGTCAGACTGACACTTTTTGCCTTCAGTCGATTAATTTCATCAGAGATGTTGACTTCATTGTCGTTTCCGACCAGCCGCAACTCCTCAATTTTCTCTTCAAGTTCTGCAATCGGCTGCTCGAAATCCAAGTAATAGGGATTCATTGGCTTGGCTGAATTACTCATAAGTGTTCACATATCCGTTAATATAATCTGTGGCCCAGTTGAGCACTCCCGGAAACAAAAGAGGGTTCCCTACGCTGCCTATCAACCTTTGCTAGAGTGTTCCGCCCTTTTATTTAGTGGCGTGGCACTGATCGCAAAGTCATTAGCTGTTATATCGCAGTTGAACTCGTTCACTTCCCAGAATTGTGCGCAGTCCCTGGATTAAATCATCACTGGGATTCACCTTCCAGGTCTCGCTCAAACGCAGCTTGGTCCTGGCTGTTTCTGTCTCGTAATGGATGACCACCGGGCACCCGGCTTCAAATGGTTCGCCCAATGCGCCACCCAATTCCTCAACGAAACCGTTATTAAAATCGTTTTTGTTAAGAAATAGTATAAGCTCTTTGGCGAACTTGAGGCGCGCCTGACTGATATCCGTCACAGTTTTTGCCCTGACAGACAGCCCGCCGGAATAATCATCATCCTCTACATTGCCCTCTACCACGAGGATTCTGTCTGTATGCAGCAGCTCTTTTGCCTCTTCATAGGCATTTGAAAACAGGGTTACTTCAATTCGACCGCTTCGATCGTCCAGGGTAACAAATCCTATATACCCCCCCCGTTTACTCTTCATTGTGCGCACAGCGACAACCAAGCCTGCCACAGTCTGCAATCCTTTGCCGGGCCGTAGTTCCGATATGGGAGTACGGACAAAGCGACGGACTTCGGCCTCATATTCATCAAATGGATGTCCAGTCAGATAAAGCCCGAGTGTATCTTTCTCCAGCTTCAGCCGTTCTTTTTCCGGCCACTCTTTTATATGACTGGTGGCACTGTAGGCATCAGTATCCTCTTCCGGTACCACTTCACCAAAGAGATCCATCATACCGGCATTTTCGTTACGGGCATGTTGCTCCGCACGCTGCACGGCTTCATTAACAGAGGCCATAATCCGGGCACGGTTTGGCCCCAATTTGTCCATAGCGCCGGAACGTATCAGCGCTTCCAGCGCCCGCTTGTTAACCTTACGCAGATCAACACGCTGACAGAAATCAAACAGATCCCGGAAGGCATCACCTTCTGTTCTGGCATCCAGGATGCTCTGCACTGGCCCCTCGCCCAATCCTTTGACCGCACCTAAACCATAGACGATGCGGTTGTCATCATCCACCGTAAAGGTGTACTGGCTGTTATTCACATCGGGCAGCACCAGCTCCAGATTCATGCGCCGACACTCTTCGATCAGCGTCACCACCTTGTCAGTATTCTGCATATCGGCAGTAAGCACCGCCGCCATAAAGGGCGCAGGAAAATGCTGCTTGAGCCAGGCCGTCTGATAGGAAACCAGAGCATAAGCGGCCGAGTGCGATTTGTTAAAACCGTAACCGGCGAATTTTTCCACCAGGTCGAATATTTTTTCCGCCAGATCCTTATCAATGCCCTGCTCGACACTACCGTCAACGAAAGTGGCCTTCTGCTTGGCCATCTCCTCAGGTTTCTTTTTACCCATCGCCCGACGCAACAAGTCAGCGCCGCCGAGAGAGTATCCGGCCATAACCTGGGCAATCTGCATGACCTGTTCCTGATATAGGATAATCCCGTAGGTCGGTTGCAGAACCGGCTTCAATGATTGCAGTTGGTAATCCGGATGCGGGAATGACAATTCCGCACGACCGTGCTTACGGTTGATAAAGTCATCGACCATTCCCGACTGTAGCGGCCCCGGACGAAATAGAGCCACCAGAGCGATTATATCTTCAAAGCAGTCCGGTTGTAGGCGTTTAATCAGCTCTTTCATCCCGCGGGATTCAAGCTGGAACACTGCCGTGGTTTCACCGTTTTTCAGCAGGCGGAAGGTTTCATTGTCGTCCAGGGGAATAAAGTTGATATCCAGCGGCTGTTTACCTTCGGCTTCCAGCCTGGGATTAATTATCCGCACGGCCCAGTCGACGATTGTTAGTGTCCGCAGCCCTAGAAAGTCGAACTTGACCAGACCGGCCTGCTCAACATCGTCCTTATCAAACTGGGTAACCAGGCTTCCCCCCTCTTCATCACAATAAAGAGGTGCAAAGTCTGTTAATTTTGTCGGAGCAATGACCACACCACCGGCGTGCTTACCAACGTTTCTGGTCACACCCTCCAGCTTTAACGCCATTTCCCAGACATCAGCGGCTTCTTCGTCACTGGCAAGATACTCTCGCAGGGGCTCCTCTGCTTCATAAGCTTTAGCCAGTGTCATGCCCACTTCGAAAGGTATCAGCTTGGAAAGTCGATCACCGAGAGAGTAAGGTTTGCCTTGTACCCGTGCCACATCGCGCACCACGGCCTTGGCCGCCATGGTACCGAAAGTAATAATCTGACTGACTGCATTACGTCCATATGCATCCGCCACGTAGCTGATCACCCGGTCACGGCCATCCATGCAAAAGTCGACATCAAAGTCAGGCATCGAGACCCGCTCCGGGTTCAGGAAGCGCTCGAATAGCAAATCATAGGCGATGGGATCAAGATCAGTAATCTTCTGAGCATAAGCCACAAGTGAGCCTGCACCC
The DNA here is from genome assembly GCA_050299855.1 of Hahella sp. Taxonomy (GTDB): domain Bacteria; phylum Pseudomonadota; class Gammaproteobacteria; order Pseudomonadales; family Oleiphilaceae; genus Hahella. The sequence goes on along the minus strand of JBNKWQ010000046.1, from coordinate 429,003 downwards.
GAGCCTCGCCCAGGCCCTACCGGCACGCCGTTGTTTTTGGCCCACTTTATGAAGTCCATAACGATCAGGAAGTAACCTGGAAAACCCATCTGGGTAATGATATCGAGCTCAAACTTCAGACGGTCAAAATAGATTTTGCGTTTTTGGTCGTATTCAGGGTCCACTTTATCAAGCAAGGTCAGAAGACGTTCTTCCAGCCCCTCTTCGGAAATTTTGATAAAGAATTCATCAATAGTCATCCCTTCCGGGATGGGATAATTGGGTAGGAAGTATTTCCCTAAGCGCAGGTTAACATTACAGCGTTTGGCAATTTCCACCGTATTTTCGATAGCTTCTGGAATGTCACTAAACAATTCCTGCATTTCTTCAGCAGTCTTGAGGTATTGCTCTTCACTGAAGCGGCGTTCACGGCGTGGGTCATCCAAGGTCCGGCTATCATGAATACAGACACGGGCCTCATGAGCGTCAAAATCTTCGGCTGCGAGAAAGTGCACGTCATTGGTGGCCACCACAGGACAGCCCAGCGCGGCAGCCAATGCAACGGAACCATGCACACATTCTTCGTCCCCTGCCCGGCTGGCACGTTGCAATTCAAGATAAAAGGCATCCGGAAACACTTCCATCCAGTGAGCCAGGCGTTGCTCTGCAACATCAGGTTTGCCTGCCAGAATAGCCTGACCGATATCACCCAGTTTCGCTCCGGAAAGTGCCAAAATGCCTTCCGATTGCGCCTTTATCCACTCCTCTTTCAGTACCGCCTTTCCGTGATGCTGACCTTCGGTAAAACCTTTGGAGACCAGCTCCGTCAGATTCAGATACCCCTTGTCATTACGGGCATATAAAGTAAGACGAAAGGGTGCCTCTGCGTCCTCCGGGTTTTCTACCCAGATATCAGCGCCCACAATAGGCTTGATGCCGGCTCCGGAGGCAGCCTTGAAATATTTTACCAGACTGCACATGTTGGATTGGTCGGTAATCGCCACCGCCGGCATTTGGTATTCGACCAGTTTTCCAACGAGTGGTTTGATCCTGACCAGACCATCCACCAGGGAAAATTCACTATGAATTCTTAAATGAACAAAATCGCCCATCGGGCTTTGTGCCTCTCAATTTTCAATATTTGAATAAGTTATTCTGCTGTACCGGTTATCCGGACATGTCCGGCTAGTTTTCGCTATCATAGCCTTCGCTAACGCTACCATCCTCGCCAGCCGTTACCAGAGCCGACAACAGCTCCGTCAACGATTCCAATGTCTGCGGGCCTTCCAAGGTGGCAAGTAACTCCTGCTGATGGATCACATAGGTCACCGGTAAGACATTGGGCCATTCCAGCTGTAGGCCACCTATCTCTTTATTTAGCATCACCGGAAACTTGATATTCATCTTCTCGACCAGAGACGGCAGGGTATCGGATGGATGTTGATCAAAATCCACTCCCAGTACCTGGACATCGGAGCGTTCATTGAGTTTGTTCAGTTCCGGAATTTCTGCCCGGCAGGGCCCGCACCATTCAGCCCAAAAGTTGACGATTAGCCATTGGTTTTTAAGGTCCTGAATTGAAATTTCACGATTGTGCGTGACAACTGTACCGCTTGTCTGCGTCGCCTCAGTCCCTCCGGCATTTGAATTTGCATCTTCGGAGGCCTGCCGGCATCCGCTGAGAATTATTCCCAGCGCTAATCCAATGATGATTCGCGACACGAAATATATTTTCGGTGAGCCGGTAGCGTTCAATTTATGGCAAAAATTGCATTTCATTTGTGCAGGCATTTTCCCTGATTTCGGAATGAATTTCGAACTTATCCCGGTAATTGGATCTGACGTGGCGATCACGGGCATTCTACTTTAAACTTCCCTACCCATTACATCCAACGGGATATTCCATATTTTTAAGAAATCCCGGCCTGATTTTTTAGTTTGGATGACCTCAATCTTGTGATGAACCAGCTCAAATTTGAATCAGCCACTTAAATTTGGGTTAACTAGCTAAATTTGAATCAACTATCAATTTTTGAATCAATTACCAATTTTTGAATCAATTAATCAAAGTCAGGACCGCTTATGACTCAAATTACTATCTGGCACAACCCCCGTTGCTCCAAATCACGGCAAACACTTGCGTTACTTGAAAACGCCAATAGCGAAGTCCACATCGTTAAGTACCTGGAAGATAGCCCCAGTGCCGAAGAGATCAGCCATGTTCTCAAGAAACTGGGCATTTCCGCCAGAGAATTACTACGTAAAGGGGAGGAAGAATATAAAGCGCTGAATCTGGCAAACCCGGATCTTGACGAGCAGGCCATTATTCAGGCCATGGTTGCCCATCCAAAACTGATTGAACGCCCCATAGTCATTAAAGGCAATAAAGCTGTTCTCGGGCGTCCGCCGGAAAACGTTAAGGATCTGCTTTAACCGCAAAAGAGGTCATTATGCTCCCTTACGTTCTAGTGCTTTATTACAGCCGCAATGGCGCCACCCGCCATCTGGCTCACCATGTTGCCCGCGGCGCAGGCAAAGTGGCCGGTGTCGAGGTCAGGGTGCGTACCGTACCGCCCGTATCCACTGACTGTGAAGCAACAAAGCCAACAGTACCGGCTGAAGGTGATATTTATTGCACACTGGAAGATCTGGAACACTGTAGCGGGTTGATTTTAGGGTCGCCAACCCGGTTTGGGAACATGGCAGCACCGCTAAAGTACTTTCTCGATCAGACTGGCGCCATGTGGCAGGCAGGAAAGCTTGCAGACAAACCTGCCGCTGTATTCACCTCCACCAGCAGTCTGCATGGCGGACAGGAAACCACCCTGCTAAGCATGATGTTACCCCTTATGCATCACGGTATGATTCTGGCCGGCTTACCCTATACCGACGGTAAATTGCATGAAACCAAGGGCGGAGGTTCCCCTTATGGGGCGAGCCATTGGTCCGGTGCACTGGGAGATCGTCAGGCGGATGATACTGAACTGGCCATGTGCCGGAGTCTGGGGGAACGGGTGGGCAGACTGGCACTGCAGTTGGCTAATAAGCCGCAACAGGAAGATTAGCCTGAGTGCCCCACGGTTACATCAAGTGAAGCCTGCTCAAACTATACTCGAAAAAATCGAAATCAATTACAGTATAAACAATAGAGGAAACTATCCTTTGCAAACCACTAATCCCTATAAATTGGGTTTTAAAACTTGTTATGCCGTACTGCTGGTTTTGGTCGCTTTGAGCACATGGCAAAGCATTGAAGGCACGGCTGCCTCAGGATGGATGATTGCCATTGTGCGCATGGTACCGTTGCTGGTCTTCCTGCCTGCCATCCTCGGCGTCAACATTCGCGGCTTAATCTGGTTGTGTTTTATTCTCTGCCTTTATTTCACTGACGCAGTAGTTGATGTCATGACCCAGACGACCTCGGTACTGAATATCGGCCTGGCGACAACATCGGCGCTTCTGTTTATTTTGATCATGGCATTTATCAGGAAAAACGCGAAGATGCGTAAAGCAGGCCAGCCATGTCATTGATGCTGCGCAGCAGCTCTCTGCGTCGGCTATACTGTCTTCGAGGGTAGAAGCAGGTTATCTATCTGAACGGCTTCAAGCAAATCAACACTAAATTTTCAATTCTCAAAAAAGCGGTAAGAATCTGAGCATGAATACAGCCTCCAAGGAAGTGTCACGTGACTGGCTCACCTCCCATGATGTGCTTAATCGTCTGGTGCGTATCGGCCGCCTCTCCCGCGATGATGCGGACAAATTCCTGGCAGTGCCGCTCAGTAAGTCCGAAAAAGCTCTGCATCCGCTGGAGCAGATCGTTAATGCCGGGCTGATGGACGGCAAGCGCAACAAGCCCTTTGACCTGGATCACCTTACTGAATGGCTGGCGGAAGAAGCAGGCCAACCCTATTTCCATATCGATCCGTTAAAAATTGACACCCGGGCTGTAGCTGGCGTGATGAGCTTCGCCTACGCCCAACGTCACCGCATATTAGCCGTCGAAATTCACCGCGATTATGTTGTGATTGCCAGTGCGGAACCCTTTGTAACAGGGTGGGAAGAAAATCTCCGCCATGTTGCCCGTAAAGAAATTCGTCGCGTGGTGGCTAACCCCGCCGATATCAGCCGCTTTACTGTTGAGTTCTATCGTCTGGCCTCATCCGTCGACAAAGCAATTGGTGGTCAAACCAGCGCACCTTCCGGCATTGGTAACTTTGAGCAACTCTTAGAATTGGGCAATGTTGCCAATCCTGATGCCAACGACCAGCACATTATCAATATCGTGGACTGGTTGCTCCAATATGCTTTTGACCAGCGTGCCAGTGATATTCATATCGAGCCCCGGCGCGAAATCGGCCAGGTCCGCTTTCGTATAGACGGCGTGTTGCATAATGTTTATGAGCTGCCGGGGCAGGTCTCAACGGCAGTTGTCAGCCGCTTAAAAATTCTCAGCCGGATTAATGTCGCCGAAAAACGCAAACCTCAGGATGGCCGCATTAAAACCAAAAACCCTGACGGCCTCGAAATAGAACTGCGACTTTCCACCTTGCCCACGGCATTTGGTGAAAAGCTCGTTATGCGGGTGTTTGACCCCGAAGTACTGCTTAAATCCTTTGCTGATCTTGGCTTCGGGCAGGATGACAGCAAGCGTTGGAAAAAAATGATGCAGCAACCCAACGGCATCATTCTAGTCACCGGACCAACCGGCTCCGGTAAAACCACGACCCTGTATTCAACCCTGAAAACACTGGCTACACCTGAGGTCAATGTCTGTACCATTGAGGACCCGATCGAAATGGTAGAGCCTGCCTTCAATCAAATGCAGGTGCAGAGCAGCATTGGCGTTCACTTTGCTTCCGGTGTACGAGCCCTGTTACGTCAGGATCCCGACATCATCATGGTGGGCGAGATTCGCGACCTTGAAACCGCTGAAATGGCCATTCAGGCCGCCCTGACCGGCCACCTGGTGTTATCCACCCTGCATACCAATGATGCCCCCAGCGCCGTAACCCGGATGATCGAGTTAGGGGTACCAAGCTATTTGGTGAAAGCTACCGTATTGGGTGTTATGGCCCAGCGGCTGGTTCGTATGCTATGCCCTAACTGTAAGGGCACAACCATGTTGACAGAGGAAGACTGGCACAGCCTGATCCACCCCTGGAAAGCGCCGATGCCGGAAGAAGTCTGTTCGCCCATCGGCTGCCTGGAATGCCGCAACACCGGCTATCGGGGTCGCGCAGGTGTTTATGAAATCATGTTGTTAACAGAACAGGTGAAAGAGGCCATCACAGACGATTGCGACCTGGACCGCCTACGTAAACTGGCCATCAAAGAAGGCATGCGGACTCTGAGATTAAGCGGCGCGCAAAAAGTGGCGAATGGACAAACCACCATCGATGAAGTTCTCAGAGTCACACCATCTTCACAGCTCAGCCTTGATTAGTATTTGATAATCGCAATTTATAGCTTTAACAAGAAATAGTTTTAAAGGGACGATGGATACAATGAACAAAACAAGCCCAACGATACGACACGGAATCACTGCCACCGCCAGGCTATCCACTGCTGCTTTGTTGGTAGGTTTACTCTCAATGGGTACGGGTGCACAAAGTCAGGCAGCACTCTCGCCTGAAGACCGTGGACTGCAAATTGCTAAGGAGGCTGACAAGCGCGATCGCGGCTGGAAGGATAGCCAAGCGACTGTCAAGATGATCCTGATTAACAAAAACGGTGATGAGACTGTTCGCGATATGCGCATGATGGCTCTGGAAGTGCGCATGGAAGGCGATAAGAGTCTGACCATTTTCGATGACCCCAGAGACGTGCGCGGAACCGCGCTTCTGACCTATTCACACAAGGTAGAGGACGATGACCAGTGGTTATTTCTGCCGGCTTTGAAAAGAGTCAAGCGTATCGCTTCCAGCAACAAATCCGGCCCCTTCATGGGCAGTGAGTTTGCCTTTGAAGATCTGACTTCTCAGGAAGTGGAAAAATACACCTACAAGTATTTACGGGATGAGCCTTGCCCTGAACCTAACCAAAGCATCAAGTGCTTTGTCGTCGAAAGTTACCCGGTGAACAAGGATTCCGGCTACACCAAACAGGTTGCCTGGATCGACCAGCAGGAATATCGCTCCTTCAAAGTAGAGTTCTATGACCGCAAGGACAGCCTGCTGAAAACGCTTAAAGTGTCAGACTACCGGCAATACCTGAACAAGTTCTGGCGCGGTCACGAGAGTCTGATGGTGAATCATCAAACTGGAAAAAGTACTATTTTCCGGGTGGAGAAAATAGATTTCAAAACCGGACTGGGAGACAACGATTTCACCCAGAACAGTTTGAAACGGGCAAGATAAAAGCAAGTCATTAACAGAACAAGCTCCCGGTGCCACACTGGTGCCTGGAGCGTCTCCTTCTAGCTTCCCGGTCGCATGCCACATTGTGCCAGCAATTCAGTCCACAGGGATGCATGTTCTTCCAGGGCACCTTTATGACGGCTCCAGAGACTTCGCTTCCCCTGCCCAATGTACAGTGCGTAAAAGTCATCCAGCTCTTCAGACTCATGTCCATTTAAAGCCCGGTAGCTTCCGTCCAGCAGAGGCCGCCATTGTTGCTGGGCTTTATTCAGCTCTGCCAACAGCGGCTGAATATTCACCACGAAAACATTGACCAACACATTACGCAAGATCCGCGCTTTGGAATTCTGTTTTTGATTGAAACAGATAGCCCTGGCATCGAGACGCCGGCGCATGCCTGCATTGATATTCCTTAACAAACGGTCAGCTTCAATTACCGAAACAGCTAACCGGCCATAAAATGGGTAGGTCACCAGACTATGATTCAGAGCTTCATGTGCTGCGGACGGCTGTATCGCTTCTGGGGCGCGAGACCAGGACATCAGAGTGCCGAGGACAGCGCTTAATTCTGCCCAATGGGCAGCCGTAAATCCGGGGGCAAACATTCCCTCGCGAAAGCTCATAAATTGCTGAAACTCTGGACCAGCCCATAATGCGTTCCAGGCAACATTGGTAATATCTTTTTGTTTTTGAACCAGGATACCGGCCAACTCAGCGGTCACGTCCGGTGGCTCCGAATCAGCCTGCATTAGATTCAAACACTGGCGCGCAACTACCAGAAATTCCTGCTCATAGGCCCAACGCTGACTGGCAGTCATCATTTTTCCCAAGGAACTATTGCGCTGACCGACCAGGCGGTTCAGATCACAGTCCATAATGGCAAAGAAATCGAGCCAGTTAATGGTGAATTCGACCGTGGATCTTTGCAGTTGCTTACGAGTGGGATAGCGGACCTGTCGGGTCGGCTCCTGAAGTTCTGGAAATTCAACTTCGAGCACCCTTTCCAGACGTTCACGATAGTCCAGCAACCGGCCACTCAGGTCATCACTTTGACTGCACCCTGACAGCGCAGACACAAGAAATAAGCCTGGAAAAATGAGAACGATTGAAAATATCCGCTGCAATAACCAAACGCCAGGAGAATAACCGGATCCGCCCTCATGATCACAGCAGGGATTTTTGCTCATTTTATCCTTTGGCTCTCTCCTCCAATCAGATGTTGCGGATAGTTATAGGTCTACTAGATCTTCACGAAAGAAGTCACAGGTCTATCAGCACCTCATGAAAATTGCTTGCCACTGGGTGGTGATCCTGCCTTTCTATAGAATCGTCCCGTACCAGCTGACAAACCTTCATCCCCGCTTCTGCCGCTGCATCCAATTCAGCCGGCACGTCTGACAGAAATAAAATATCATCTGCAGCAAGTTGCAATTCCGCAATAATCGCCTGGTAGGATTCGACCTCCCTTTTTGCGCCAATTCGGGTATCGAAGTAGCCGGAGAATAAGGGAGTCATATCACCAAAATCAGAATATCCAAATATCAGTTTCTGTGCGGCAACGGACCCGGAAGAATACACATACAGCCTCAGGCCATTACTGCGCCAGGCTTGCAGACAGTCAAAGGCATCCTGATAGACATGCCCGGTGAAATCTCCCTGGGCATAACCATTTTTCCAGATCATGCCCTGCAGGACTTTCAATGGCGTAGCCTTCTTGTCTTCCCTAATCCAGGCCAGTAACTGATCACATATTGTTGCCGTATCAGCAGGGTCGAGCCCAGCTTCATCTGCCGTTGCCCGGAGTTGTTCCGCTACTTCAGACACCTGCTGGTTAGCCATGACATAAGCCTGCATATGTTCAGCAGCATAGGGAAACAACACATCATGAACAAAGCGGATACTGGTAGTAGTGCCTTCAATATCCGTCAGAATTGCTTTTATCATTACCAACCCTTAGTTGCCACTGCCATTGAGCAGGGTTTCAAAACGCGGACACTGGGAAGCAATGTCCTCGCCGGTGAATTGAGCAACCCAACCTTCAGGATTGGTAAATAGCCGGATACAGGTAAATTCAGGTTCAGGCCCCATGTCAAACCAGTGTTTGGTGCCGTTTGGAACGCTGATCAGGTCATTCTGGCAACACTGCACAGCATAAACCTTGTCATTCAGGTGCAGGTAGAAAACACCCTGACCGCGAACAAAGAAGCGCACTTCATCTTCTGAATGACGATGCTCATCCAGAAACTTTTTACGGAACTCGTCCTTTTGCGGATGGTCGCTGGTCAGGCTGACCACGTCCGCAGTGGTAAATCCGCTTTCACTTTTTAAACGGGCAACTTCATCGGCGTAGGCGTTCAGAATTTCGTCCTGACTGGCGGTAGACGGAAGGGTTTGAGTATCCCAGCGTTCAAAACGGATTCCGACTTCTGCCAGTTGGCGCTTTATTTCAACGCCGTCATCAGTAAACAGAAGTGCCTGACTAAATTCATTATCCTTGAAAATTCTTAATGTGGTCATTGTTTGATCCTCAGCATTTCCAGCTCGCAATTTAACAGGAATTCCATCGCTTCAATATGGCGAAGACAATCCTTCATATCCTGGCCCCAAGTGTATAATCCATGCCCCCGTATAAGATAGGCCGGGCAGTCAGGCTGACTCAGGAACAGAGTCCGAGTCTCCTCAGACAAAGCAGCGATGTCCTGGGTATTTTCGAAAATGGGAATATTCAATTTTCCCTCGTGGGTATCCACACCGGTAAAAGCCTTCTGCAATTCGTAATCTTCCAGCTCCAAAACACTCCTGTCCTTATACAGGCGTGACACCACCGTTGCGGTGACAGAATGCGTATGCAGTACGGCGCCCACCTCGGGTTTTTCCTCATAGATAACCGTATGCAGAAGCGTTTCGGCAGATGAGCGCAAGTTGCTGGCAACCGGCTTCCCTTTAAGGTCAACAATCATGATATCCGCCGGTGTCAATTGCCCCTTATGTTTACCAGAAACCGTGATGGCAATATGTTCCCAGTCTATTCGGGAAGAATAATTACTGCTGGTAGCCGGCGACCAGCCTTTGGCATACAGGAAGTGGCCAGCGGTTATAATTTCCTGGCTGCATTCCGCAACTCGTGTGATATCAAACACTCACCGATTCTCCTGTTCAGGCTTATTTTAGCTTCGGCCAATATTATAAGGGCGAAACGGGTCAGGTGCGATCATCTCAAAGAGATGAAGAGAAGATTCCGACGCCCGACAGAAGTTTCATACCAAAGCACAACGAAAGTAGACTAATATCTGTCTAAAGCATTATTGCTCTACTATGACAAAGACCTGCGCTGCTGCCAGGGTCTGTTGACGGATGATTCATTTCACGGGAGGCACAGATGCTGATTTCTGTTGAGCTGAGTTTTTACCCCTTTGCCGATGATTTTAAGGCCCCTGTTAGGGAAGTGATCGCCAAACTATCCACCTATCCGGGCTTGGATGTTCAAGCCAATCGGATGAGTACTCAGATATTCGGCGAGTTTGAAGATGTTACCCGCGCACTTAACGACACCATGGTCTGGTCATTCGAAGAATTCGGGCACTGCGTGTTTGTCGCCAAATATATGCAGGGGGACCGACGTCCTTTACGCGCGAACACATAAGTTGAATATATTTTATTGATGGCACACAGACCCTTAGCAGAGTGTTACCGGCAGCTTCCTGATTCTCGGAGGCTTACCTCCAACCCCACCACCGCCCGTTGGTTCTGGACACATAAGCAACAGGCCACCCAGCGCGGCCATCGCCTGCCAATCTTAATAGAAATGGAATCAGCTGCGGATGACCAACGCCGGGCATTCGTAGCCTGGCTCCAGCATCAGCAACTGTTTCCACGGCTATTGCTGGTCTCAGATTTGGTTGAGGCTCTGTTGCCGGTTAGTCCTGGAAAGTTGTCTGAGACCAATCCGGGCTTCGTTGATCAGATTACTGCCAATAAGTTTACCCGTATGCTGGGGCAGGAATTCGATGCCATTGTTTATGACATGTATACAGGCTTTCACCCTGACGCTGTAGCCGCACTTTCCGGCACACTCCGCGCGGGCGGCAGCTTTATGCTGCTGGGTCCGCAACTGGATCACTGGGGTGACTTTGCCGACCCGGACTACGAGCGCCTGTTGGCATACCCTCTGACTAGGGCAGATGTGGCGGGCCACTTCTTGCAATATTTTTCCACAGCATTAAAACACAGCCGTCAATGGGGCCGGTTTGGCCTGGTAGGCAGGCAACTGTCATTAATCACTGAGCCGAGACCCCGTTCAACACCAAAGGCGCCTCCGATAATCCATTCCGCTGGCCTGCCTAAACACAAAAACGGCTTGGTCACCAGGCCGACGCCTGATCAGCAAAAACTCATCGCCAGGGTGCTGGACATTAAACCCCGGCAGAGCCAGGCGCTAGTCGTAACAGCAGGTCGTGGGCGGGGAAAATCTGCTGGATTGGGAATGGCTGTCAGCCAATGGCAGATGAGGTATTCAGGAGAGATATGGGTTACCGCACCTTCCAAAGCAGCTTTGGTGAGCTTTGACAAATTTCTATCTCCCGAATCGCAAACCCACTATTTCCCCCCCGATGAACTACTGCAACGCGGACAACAAACTGAAAAACCCCAACTGCCTCAGTTGCTGGTGATTGATGAAGCGGCAGCCATCCCCACCAGCTTGCTGAAAGCACTGGCAGGCATTTTTCCGGTAATTCTGTTTGCCACCACCACTCACGGCTACGAGGGTACCGGCCAGGGCTTTACTCTCAAACTGTTCCCAGCCCTTAAGCAACACTTCCCCAAGTGGAAGGAGATTGCCCTGCACCAGCCGATCCGCTGGCAGCGCGCCGATCCGCTGGAAGCCTTTATTGAAAACACTTTTAGGTTAACCAAGGGCTCAGTTACGACCGCCAAGGCAGACTCTGAATTATTAAATTTAAGGAAGTTAAGCCTAAGTCGGACTCTTCCTGAAGATCTAATAGCGTCACCTGAAGTTCTGACACAATTGATGGAATTGCTGACGATCGCCCACTACCGCACGACTCCTGATGATCTGAGAACCTTGCTGGATAGTCCCGGCATTGTGCTCTATACCGGCTGGCATTTATCCCGGCTGGTCGGCGTTGTCATGGTCTCCTTGGAAACGCCTTTTACTGACAACAGTATGATCAGTGCCATCTGGCAGGGTCAGCGGCGACCCCGCGGTCATTTGCTGCAACAATCGCTGGCTCAGCAACTTTGCCAGCAGGAAGCACTGCAATTGGCGATGGCCAGGGTGATTCGAATAGCCGTCCATCCCTTGCAACAACACCAAGGCATAGGTTCCTGGCTATTAGGAAAGGTTAGAAATGCGCTGAAGCAGCAGGTCCAGGTGTTGGGGGCCAGTTTCGCCGGTGAACCGGAAGTCGTCTCTTTCTGGCAGAAAAACGGCTATAAACTGGTGCGGGTAGGAACCCGGCAGGACCACGTCAGCGGCACCTATGCCGCATTGGTTCTGGCAGGAACCCAGGACCCTGGCAGGCAACTGGTCAAAACAGCGCAGCGTCGTTTCAGCAATAGGTGCCGCTATGATCTAAGCCTGCATAAATACCCACATGGTTATCTTGAACAGTTGACGGGCAATGCAGCAACGACGATTCCTCCTGCCAAGCGGTCCGGATTTAGCTCCCGCAAGCCACTGAGTGATATTGAGTGGCAAATGCTTGGCTTGTTCGCTGACGGTTGTCGTCCTTTTGAGACAATTGAAGATTTACTCCCCCGAATCCCTCACTTATCCGGTCATCAGGGTTTACACTGGCTTAAAGAACGTATCGCCAAACAACTCCCAGCAGACCTGTCAGAACTGGCAGTTTCACAAAACCTGACAGGCAGAAAACAGGCGGTAATACTATTGCGGAGCGAGCTTCAACACTGGATACAGCAATATAGGTAATCTACCCAATTGCTGCCTTTCCGGCGTTCATGTTCCCATAGCGACCATCAAATCAACTGGAGACTGATATGTCTGAAACCCGTCTGGAACATGACTTACTAGGAGACGAAGAGGTCCCTGCCGAGGCCTACTACGGTATCCAAACGCTGCGTGCAAAACGTAACTTTAATATCACCGGCGTTCCGATCAGCCACTTTCCTGAGCTGATCATGAGCCTTGCTATGGTTAAAATGGCGGCAGCACGTGCCAACCAGAAAACGGGGCATCTTCCAGACGCCAAACTGGCCGTAATAGAGCAAGCCTGCCAGGACCTTATCGATGGCCAATTGCATGAAAATTTTATTGTTGATTTGATTCAGGGCGGCGCTGGTACCTCCACCAATATGAATGCCAACGAAGTGATAGCCAACCGTGCGCTGGAGCATTTAGGACACGAAAAAGGTGACTATCAACACCTGCACCCAAACAACGATGTCAACATGTCCCAATCCACCAATGACGCCTACCCCACAGCAGCCTGTCTGTCGATCATCTTTGCCTCCGAACCTTTGCGTCAGGCTTTGCATAACCTGATTCGTTCTCTGGAATCAAAAGCCACGGAGTTTAACGACGTCATCAAAATGGGCCGCACCCAGATGCAGGATGCAGTGCCCATGACCCTTGGCCAGGAGTTCGGCGCTTTCGCCGTCACTCTGCGGGAAGATATTGACCGTATCGAATACGCCGCCAGCCTGCTTCACGAAGTCAATCTGGGGGGAACAGCCATCGGCACCGGCTTGAATGCACATCCTGAATATCCGGATCTTGCCATTGCTGAGCTGGCATCCATCTCCGGGCGTCCATTGCAATTAGCCCACAACTTGGTGGAAGCCACTTCCGACATGGGGGCCTTTGTGTTGTTCTCGGGGGTGCTTAAGCGTCTGGCTGTGAAGCTTTCCAAAATCTGTAACGACCTACGACTGCTATCCAGTGGTCCCCGAACGGGACTCAATGAAATCAACCTGCCTGCCATGCAGCCCGGTTCTTCCATCATGCCCGGCAAGGTGAATCCTGTTATACCCGAAGCCGTAAATCAAACCGCATTCCAGGTGATCGGTATTGATATGGCCATCACCATGGCAGCAGAGGCTGGACAACTGCAGCTGAACGCGATGGAGCCCCTGATCATCTACAACCTATTGAACGGTATGCGCATGCTCGGCAAGGCAATTGAAATGCTGGAAACCAAATGTATCACCGGCATTACAGCCAACGTGGAACATTGCGAAAACCAGGTTAAGAACAGCATTGGTATTGTCACGGCCCTGAACCCTTACATCGGCTATCAAAACGCTACCCGTATCGCCAAGAAGGCCTTGGAAACAGGACGCGGTGTGGTGGAACTGGTGCTGGAAGAGAAGCTACTGTCGGTGGAACAACTGGACCAGTTGCTGCAACCGAAAAACATGTTGTCTAACCGGCGGACCTAAGAGTAGCCTTTTTAGTATGGGGGTGACTGTAGTTACCCCTTCCCATTTACATCGATCAAACTGACGACAGTCCTCATAACATTAATGATTAATCTGTCAAAATAATTCTGCTGATACACCCTCATTCCGTTGTTGCACTAGGCTTAGCTTGAACACTAGAAATTGCTACCACTGGACCGACTTTCAGTGACATGGGACGTTCGATCAATACAAATAGAGTAAATGAAGCTAACAATGTGAAGGCAAACAGTGGTATCCATAACCAATAATATATGCCTTCAATAACCCTCTCACCAGGAATGGCATAAGCAAATAATAAAAACCCAAACTTTAGGCTAAGACCGTGTATGAGGTAGTAGGAGTAACTCATATTACCCAGCCACCTTAGCGGACTAAAGATCAGCCATCTGTAGGAAAATGATTTCTGATCAAACGCTGATAAACACAGCATCAGAAATAAAATAAAAATAGCCAATAAAGACAAAGTTAGATTTAGAGCAAACAGAGACCTGGTTCCAAATAAAAGCAAGGCCACTATTAGCGCTATAGTGCCACCACCAGAAATACTTACTTTTAAATTACGATGCAGCTCAAAGAGCAAAATACCTGAAACAAACATCAACAATCGAAGCGGTATTCCTACCACTGGAAATAGGCCAAACCCAATACCGGCAACGATCATCCAAAACGCTACTCGCCACTGTGGCGACCACTTTTTCAGGCGCAATCCAAAGATAACGCAAGGCACAAATAGATAATAAAATGCTTCGTAACTTAGTGACCATGCCACAGTAATGATCGGCTCAATATCAAACAATCCGGGTAACAACAAAACGTTTTGGAGTATATAAATCACCCGATCTTCAATTAGTTCGGGAAGTTTACTCTCCTCAGGAAAAAGAAATGAGAGCAGCAGATAAACCATTAAGACACATAGAAAGGTAGGATGAATTCTTTGCACCCTCCTATAGGCATATTTAAGAGGTTCAAAACCGGCTTTGGATATAATGGTCCCATATATTAAATAGCCGCTAAGAACAAAAAACAGATCTACTCCTAAATTGCCAAAACTATGGATAAATTCAGATATTTCAAGACTAAGGTCAGCCAGCCACGGTTTTATCAAAGTACTGTAATGCACCCAAAACACCAGAAAAACAGCCACACCTCTCAAACCTTCCATAGATTTTAGAGAAGTGTTGTGTCCGTGGTTGATTTCAAGCTTGTTAACTATCCAGTTCATCATGCAAAAAAGACCAATACCCAGGTAAGAATTGCCACCCCATGATAGGGGTATTGCGTTACGGCGAAAACCCGCAGGTAAATGCGCATGATACCCTTCAAATTAGGGTAGACATAATTTAAATTTAACCCCGCTTCCCAGGGTGTGAATTGCCCCTTACCTTTAGGGTGTTTAAAAAACTCTGTTAAAACAGGTTGAGAATCTGAGAGAGCATTCTATCGTCCTTCGAAGCACGAATCGAAGCTACGAGAGCCTGCGGTCAATGCATCTTCGTTCTCTAGCCATTCAAAATTTCAGCATGCACTAGCCGCAGAAACACTGATTTCTCCAGCAGCATAGTTTAAGCTGGATACAGGCCTGGGAGGGAAGCTGTGCTATGAGATATCTATGTTTGCTAATCACGATAGGACTAATCAATGCCTGCGGAGGCAGTGGTTCCGGGGGTGGAGATACTTCAGGGTCAATGGACCCGGATACCGCCCCCTCAGGTTCAACTTGCTCCGCTTATGCAGCTGCAGGCTCCACCTCCGTCAAGCTCACCCAGATCCTACCGGGGCTGAATTTTGCCAGCCCGCTGCTAATGCTGCCCCATCCCACACTTGATAATATCGTCTATGTCGTGCAGCAACGGGGCCTTGTCTATCGTGTAAACCTCAGCGACGAAACCAGATCCACGCTCGTTGATCTTTCTGATCACTACAGCCTGAGTAGCTGCAATGAATGCGGGTTACTCGGAATGGCTTTCGATCCGAGTTTTACCAACAACGGCTATCTCTATTTTTCTTTTACTGAAAACTCCGGTGGCGGTATGGCCTCTATTGTCGCCCGGTTCGAAACCAGCGATAACGCCCAGACTCTAAGAATGAATGGCGGCAGTGACCTCGTAAGGAATGACCTGATCTCCGTGTCACAACCCTATTCCAATCACAACGGTGGCCATATTGCCTTCGGTCCGGATAATCTACTTTATTTCGGACTGGGTGATGGGGGATCAGGTAACGATCCTGAAAACAATGGTCAGACTATTTCCACTCTGTTGGGGTCCATGCTGCGCCTGAATTCCGATGGTAGCCCTGCCAGCGGCAATAGCCTCCCTGGTGCTTTGCCTGAAATCTATGCTTATGGATTACGCAATCCCTGGCGCTGGAGCTTTGACCGCGCTACCGGTGAGCTCTGGGCCGGTGATGTTGGCCAGAACCAATATGAGGAAGTAGACATTATTACCCAGGGCGGAAATTATGGCTGGCGCTGTTATGAGGGTTTCCACCGTACCAGCAACAGTTGCTCATCCAGCGGACCTTACATAGAACCGGTAGCGGAGTACGATCATTCAGAAGGTGTTTCTGTCACCGGCGGCTATGTCTATCGTGGCAACGATATTCCAGGTTTATGGGGCGCCTATCTATATTCAGATTTTGGCTCCGGCAACCTATGGGCACTGTTCCCGAAAGGCGATGGCAGCTATTGCCGGGAAACTTTATTAGAAAGCGGCCTGAATGTGGCATCTTTCGCTGAGGACAACAACGGTGAACTTTACCTAGTGACTTTTTCAGAGATCTATCGAATCGCCCCATCCAGTTAGCAGGTCTCTTGAGCGGCTAAACCGTTTGAATTTTCACTACGACCCATTCTATTTCCGCCGCTCAGGTTCGGCCTCGTGCAAAAAACTGGGTGAAAATATCCCTTGGTGGTGCAATATCAATCTGGGCCATGATGCGGCCGGCAGCGCCCCGGTGATATCCACGCTGGGTGACAATTAGAATCCAGCAGTTTCTGGGGCTGTTTTAACAGAGCTTTTTATAAGCCGACACCCTAAATGGTTCGAACCCCAGCTGTTCCCATGCTTTTTCCGCAGAATGGTTTTGGGCCAAATAGGACAGCTCGATAACTGTGGCATCCCTGGCTAATAACCAGCGCTCGACTTCAGCCAGCAGTTTGGCCCCCACCTTCTGCCGACGATATTTCCCCTCCACCCAACACACTGAAATATACCCGGCCTTACCGCTGTAACCAGAAGGGAATGAAGAAGCGCCCACTTTAGCCATAATGGCACCAACAGCCCGCCCCTGATGTTCGGCAATTAGGGCAATGGCATCTTCATGATTCACATAGCGAGAGGCAAAGGCGCGGGTGTTCTCATCCACGACTGAAGGCAATCCATCGATATACAAATCCAATGCCTGGGATTTGGTGTAGAGCGAGATATTGACGAAACATTGTGCCAGGTACTCTACATCCGTTTCGTTCGCGTTTCGCAAATTGTCCATAAGGCTCCGCATGCAAGGTCTGTTTAATAACCTGTACGCAGACTATCAGAAAAAGTGGATCAAAAAAGGGGAAGTGGCTTAGCGGCCCCTCCCCTTTTTTGTCTGTTGGATGGCTTTATCCGGCAGATAGCTTCAAGTTGCCAGTGAAATGACCACTGCCGCGCTATAGGCTTTCCAATACACAGGAATGACGTAGGAACGCAGGCTCTTGGGTAAATGAATACTATCCGGTGGACCTTGCACCACGACGGGCACGGAGATCATAAATTCCTGGCCAAATTCACTACGGGCGTTGCCGGAGATAGTGTTGGCGACTTCCCCAACCAGATCGATCATGTTTTCCGTTCCGGTTTCCGCTTCTCCCAAGCTCAGTAGCAAATGCCGTAATAACGCCCGTGGCGCGGTAAAGTAGACGCAGCCTCGATAGGGCCCGGACACACCAATAATTCCGGTGTAATCAAAAGCCGCCGGGGATTTATTTTCGACCAGGTAAGGGGTTCCCAGTTTTACATCCTTGTCCGATGTGTGTTCAAAGTATCGGACGACACCATCAATAAATACCTGCAATGTTGCCTCAGACATATACAGCCTCCGTCAGTTCTGCCAACGCTTCATTAAGCTTCGCGTCATCAAATGGTTTACACAAAAATCCTTGAGCGCCTTTTTCCAGTGCCTCAATACCTGTAGCTTTATCAGATAGCGCGGAAATCACGAGAATCAATACATCGGGGTTTATCTCCATCAACGCTTCAATACATTCGATGCCTTCCATCTCCGGCATGGTCAGATCCATGGTGACAACTTCGGGGCAATGTTTCCTGAATTCAGCAACAGCCTCAGCGCCATTGTGTGCTGTGGCGACCACTTCAAATTTGGTGCCCTGCTGGGCTCGTTCTATTTTGCGACGGATGATATTCGAATCATCCACAATCATCAGTTTCAGCATAATTTTTCCAGCGAACTTCAAGCCGCAACGCATGCGGACAGTGTTTGTGGCAAGGTGATGGTGAAACGGCAGTAACGCCCGCTTCTATGGGAGACTGAAAGCTTCCCTCCCGCCGATTGAATCTGCTGCTTTATAACATCCATACCCACCCCTCGGCCTGCATCCTCAGTAAGTTCATCTGAGGTAGAGAAGCCAGGAGTGAAGATGAGGGAAATTAGCTGCTTATTGTCCCAACTTCGAACCAACGCAGGAGACCAGCGGCCGGAGGACAACGCTTTTTCCCGTATAGATTCACAGTCGATACCTCGGCCATCATCCTCAACGGTCAGTTCCAAATGACCGCTGGACAGTGGCAACATACGAACATCTATCCGTCCTATAGGCTTTTTACGCCCCTGCTGACGCTCCTGTGGTGACTCAATCCCGTGGCATACTGCATTGCGCAATAGCTGTATACAGATATCACTGATGGTTTTAGTTAATGCCTTATCCAGGGAAGTTTCGTGCAACCCGCAGGTGGTGAGCTGCACTTTTTTGCCCTGACGGCGGGCCGCACTTTGCACCAGTTGATCCAGGTGTTCCCAGCTTCTGTCGGTTTCCAACAGTAGAGGGCTAACTGGTTTTCTGCTTTCATTAAAGCCTGCCAGACGCTCCACCAATTGTTGTACTGCATCGGCGTAACTGAGCATATTATCCAGCTGTACAGTCAGGTTGAGGAAGTCGTTCCCGCTCAGTTGGCTTTTATTTTTAAGAGCGTCCAGAGCAGTTTCGAACTCATGGGCCATGGCAGCGAAGCGATCCAGCTCCAGAGCACTGGCTTCGCCTTTGAACTTGTGTATGACGGTGAATATAGCCTGAATTTTATCGGCGTAATTGTATGGGCCTTTTAATGGGCGTTTGAGTTCATTGTTGACTTCATCAAAGCTCCGGTAGGCATCCAACAGAAATGCTTTCAGCGTGGAAGGATCGGCGTGGAGAATACTGGTCAGCATCTCCATCTGTTGCTCCCCCTGGGCCTTACTGGCAGCAAGCTCTTTTTCCAGTTTAACCTGCTGGGTGATATCTGAGACGGTCACCAACACTTCATCGATCCTGCCCTGGTTGGATACTCTCGCGAAATCAAAGTTGAGATATTTGGTTTCATAGCTGCCATTGCTGTTGGCAATATTAACTTCAACGCCTTGCAGTGGGTTCAGATCACCGGTGAGTTTTTCCTTAATCCTGGCATTGAACAACAGTCTGATAAAGCCAGTTGTTGTCTTCATATCCTTTTCACTGATAATGTCCTTAAACAGGTTCTCCACCGGCTGGTTCGCCACACTGTCTATACCAAAGATATTCAGCAGCTGTTTGGAGTGCTGCGAGCCGATGGTCATGTCGTTACGAATCAGGAACAGGCCTTCATTGACTGTAGCCAGAATATCCGTGGTTTCCTTACGCGCCGCCTCAATTTTGGCATCGCTTTCACGCAACTGGCGCAAAAAGTGGAACATGATGATGAGGAAATTCAGCACGGCCAAGGATATCCCCACAGTCTGAATCGTCCTCAGCCGGGTCGCTTTGGAACCTGCCAGTTGCTCCAGGTCGACCGTTAAATCATTCATGAGTTTCAACAAAACCAGATTATTGGCTTTGGCGTACCCCATAATATCGTCCAGCAAAATCTGCATGCGGGAATCGATGATTCCCTGATCATACTGACTGAAAATGTGTTCGAATTTTTTCGCGTACGAAGACCAGATACCTTGCGCCTGCAACAAGGCATCGGCACCTCTGGGGGAGGTAACCTTTTCAATCATCACCTCATGGTTATCGGCACTGGTCGCAGTGCCGCCTTCGGCGAAGGCATTCAGCGTGCGATCAAACTGGCCGTAGCTGAGTTTCAACTCACTCAGTGCTCTCTGCTCTTCATCAATCCGCCCAAGAGACTGCTGAAAATCAAACAGTGATTTTACCATTCGTTGGGACAGCATCCGTTGGCGGCCCGCCAGGTTAACACCATTGGCATCGTCGGCAATTTCAAATGAGATATAGAAATTGAGCATTAATACCGAAGCGTCCAGCAACAGGAACAAGGCCACCGATATGATGATTCCCTTGTATTTGCCGTAATCAAGCTTAAACATGGTTCACTCCTTTTAACGTTTCTAATGCGCGGACATTCGCTGTCTGTTCCGTTTTATGACAGGGTTGACGGCTTTCTTGAATGTTGCGACTGGTCTAACCAAAGCAGAATGTGATCCAGGTATGCCAAACCAATGTTGTGTCTTTGTTAGCTTTTGTAAACTTATTTAATCTATTGATTTGTATATACTTTATGATGACTTTACAGACCATTAAGTGGACATAGAACTGCAGCATCAAAGTAACGCCCAAAAATGGGGCCAAATGTCACTACGATAACGGCTTGATTATGGTGCCTTTATCTAAAACAAAGAGTCCGTATTGGTGCACTGATAAGTGCAGGTATATGTGGAGGGTAGTAACAAGGCAGTTTTCAGGGAGAGAATTGATAGGTAATCACTCACCGGCGTCAGGCCTGCCGGTGAGAGTTGAGATTAGGCCTCAATAATCTTGCGGTTGTCACTGCCGGGAAGAACCTTCAGGGTTTTTCCGTAGGCATCCAGAACGCTAAAGTCCTTATCTTTAATGGTGTCCACAAACACCCATTGGGAGGTGGCTTCATCCGGCGTAAAAGTGACAGTCATATAACCACGGTACTGGGTATTGGCCCATTTCAAGTCCGGGATAAAGTTGACTGCACCCGCCGCGACCAGATTCGGGTCCTGACCCGCCAGGTAAGCTTCCAATCCCGGCGAAGTCACACCGGCAGTGGCAAACTCAACGCCGAGGAACCCCGTCCAAAGTCTTGAGATCATTGGCCCAACCATTGTGTGTGTCGCCCGCCAGAACCACCAGGTTCTTGTTCAGAACCCTGGCTGTTTCCAGTACCATTTCACGCTCCACCGGATAACCATCCCAGGCGTCCAGATTGTAGGGTACAGAGGGGGCCTGCAAGTCTCCCATAAGTACCCTGGCCGGGTTCTGCAGATCTGCCAGGAATGCAGCAGAGTCAAAACCAGAGGCCGTAATGTAGTCGGCATAATCCAACTGTTTGTCGCGGGCAAGTATACGGGTTTCCAGCATGTAGAGGCTTGCCAGGTCACCGATATGGAAGGCGCGGTATATGTCGTCGCTGTCTTCACTGTTGCGTTCGCGGATCGGCATCCACTCGAAATAGGCCTTGATGGCATTTGCCTTACGCAGAAAGTAGTCGCCCTCCCCTTCGTTATGGTTCTCGGCACCGGCCTTCCATGCATCGTTGGCAAAATTATGATCATCCCAAACCGTGATAAAGGGAAGTTTGGCATGCAGTTTTTGCAGGTCTTTATCGGTGTGATACTGGGCGAAACGCAGGCGGTAATCTGCAAGTGTCAGAAGTTCGGTGACCGGCTGCCGCTCCAGACACTAACAGGGTGGATTTCATAAAATTCCGCCGATTGATTTTCAGACTCATCATTTACTCCATTGAATACTCTTTAAGGTTTTTTATTATTTTTTAAGCACCGAGTTATACCGGTGCCCTTTGAAGAGTATATGACAGCGAAAATCTTTTTTAACTGCGTTCACAAAAGCATCCAAGATTTTTAGTGCTTTGGCGACATCTTCCCCGGTTTTGTCCCCGTACCAGCAGCCATCGTAGCCAAAGCTTATGTACGCTCGGTCATGGAAGTCATAAACGGACAGGTAATTAAGGTTCTATAATCCCACCACGAATGGGGATATATTTCTGGCAAATTGATATAGGATGGAGGATCAGGAATCAGACTTTCCTAAGAATATTTCCGCAAAATGTGCAATGACTCCGAAAAAGAGATGAGGGTCATCACAGAATTGCAGGATCTATAAATTTATACTAGGGTCTGATGACATTTCGTCTAGTACAAAGTTAAAAAATAATACAACTATAAAAAACAGTACAAATATAAAAAAGAATTAAGAGCTGCAATTCACTTAAAACATCATCACGGAAAGAGACCTTATGAAGCGAGTCAACATTCTGGACGCGTCCTGGTTGGCAGTTGAGTCGGATGATACACCGATGCATGTCGGCAACCTGCAAATCTACTCATTGCCCAAAGATGCTCCCGAGGCTTTTTTACGCGACTTCCTTGAACAACTGAAGTCAGCCAATGAAGTAGTGCCGCCCTGGAATTTGAAACTGGCTTATTCAGGTCCCATCGGTCGCACCCTGGCCCCCACGTGGAAAATCGATAAGGATATTGATCTGGATTATCATGTCCGCCATTCCGCGTTACCCAAGCCTGGTGGTGAAAGAGAGCTGGGGATTCTGGTGTCACGCCTGCATTCCAACCATCTTGACTTTAAACGTCCACTTTGGGAATGCCACATCATCGAAGGTCTGGAAAACAATCGTTTCGCCATGTACACCAAGATGCATCACTCACTGATTGACGGAGTCAGTGGTGTACGCCTGATGCAGCGCATCCTGTCCAAAGACCCTTATGCCCGTAACATGCTGGCGCCATGGTCAGTCGGCCCCAAACGCAAACCCCATGGGTTGGCAGACGATCATGTACCAACCGTACAGGGAGCCGTGCTGCAGGCCATCGGAGCCCTGCGCAAACAGGCTTCAACATTGCCAAAACTAATATCCGCAGTCGGTCGGATGACCTATTCCGCCGGCCGGGAAAGCGGACCATTAGCGGCGCCCTTTGTCGGCCCCCAGTCCGTACTCAACAAACGTGTTACGGCGCAGCGCCGCTTTGCCACTCAGCAGTACCAGTTGGATCAGCTGAAGTCCCTGGCTCAAGCCGTGGACGCTTCATTAAATGATGTGGTGTTATACCTCTGTGGTACTGCCCTGCGCCGCTTCCTGCTGGAACGCGAAAGCTTACCTGAACAGGCGCTGACGGCCGGGATACCTGTCAATATTCGTCCTGCTGACGATGACGGCACCGGCACAGCCATCAGCTTTATGATAGCCAGTCTTGCCACGGATATAGCCGACCCCAAAAAACGTTTGGAAACGATTAAGGATTCTACCCGAACGGCGAAAGAGCACTTGCAGAGTCTGCCGCGTAGCGCCCTGAACCAGTACACGATGCTGTTGATGTCTCCCTATATTCTGCAATTGATGACAGGCCTGGGTGGACGCATGCGTCCCGCTTTTAATATCACCATCTCCAATGTCCCCGGCCCTGAAGAGCCATTGTATTTTGAAGGCGCTAAGTTGGAGGCTATGTATCCGGTTTCCCTGATTGCCCATGGCGGCGCTCTCAACATTACCTGCCTGAGCTACTCGGGATCACTCAATTTCGGCTATACAGGATGCCGGGATACCTTACCCAGCATGCAGAAGCTGGCGGTGTATACCGGTGAGGCACTGGAGGAATTGCAACAACTGGTGGCACCGGCTAAGCCACAGCGGAAAACCAGAGCAAGGGTCAAGAATGCCGGTTAACCTTTTAAACCGCGGTTCGAATAATTAGGTCCTTGTAATAGAACAACCGACGCCAGTGCAATTTTGCCTGGCGTTTTTTTATTTAGAGCAATAACAAGCGCTCATTATGCAGACGCCTCAAATTTCCACGCCCTTAGGTCATCCAGACGAAAACTCATAAGAACCAATAACGTGCATCGCTATACATTTACTGCATAACCCATGTCGAAATTTCGATTGTTCCCTTGATTACAAGAAGTTTAGGCTTGTCTCCTGTTGTCGGTCGTCCCTGATGAGTATTTCACCGGGACTATGCAGCTGATCTGATAGATGCATTGAATTCACATTTTCATCCACCTATCCATAACAACAAGTCATCCCAAAAGAGAAGGAAGACATATATGAAGAAGTCGTTAAGCATTCTTGCAGGAGCCATGCTCTCGCTAGGGCTAGTAAATGTAAATGCAGCCACTTTCAAAGTCGCATTAGACGCAGACCCCGTATCCCTGGACCCACATGAACAATTATCCGGTGGTACTCTCCAACTTTCTCACTGGCTGTTTGATCCTTTGGTTCGCTGGTCCAAAGACCTTTCTTTCGAACCACGTGTTGCCGAAAAATGGGAACGGATTGATCCTCTCACCATGCGTTTTCACCTTCGCAAAGGAGTAAAGTTCCATACCGGTAACCCAATGACGGCCAAAGACGTGAAATGGACTTTTGAGCGTCTGAAAAACTCTCCCGATTTCAAAGGTATTTTCGAACCTTTTGCTGACGCCAAAATCATTGACGACTACACCATTGACCTCGTCACCAAAGAGCCTTTCCCACTAGTACTGAACAACGCCACCTACATTTTCCCAATGGATAGCGTGTTCTACAGCGGATCAGACGAGAACGGCAATGACAAGGCAGCCATCGTCAAACACGGCAACTCATTTGCGTCCCGCATGGCCTCAGGTACCGGCCCCTACACCGTCAGCTACCGTGAACAAGGCGTTAAAGTTGAGTTCAGCCGTTATTCCGGCTACTGGGACAAGAAGTCTCCAGGTAACGTCGATAAAATGATTCTGACACCAATTAAAGAAGACCCAACGCGTGTGGCCGCCCTTCTTTCCGGTGACGTTGACTATATCGCGCCAGTTCCACCAACTGATTTGGCCCGAATCGAGAAAAGCAGTGGTTCCAAACTGGTCACCATGAGCGGCACACGGATCATTACGTTCCAGATGAACCAGGAACGTCGCCCTGAATTCAAGAACCCTAAAGTGCGCCTGGCGATCAACTATGCGATCAATCAGGAGGGAATCGCTGACAAGATCATGAAAGGCTTTGCGACTCCAGCGGCACAGATGAGCCCTAAAGGATACTTGGGTTACAACCCTGACCTGAAGCCACGTTTCGATCTGAATAAAGCCAAGCAGCTGATGAAAGAAGCGGGTTATGAAAACGGCTTCAGCATTACTATGATGGCGCCAAACAATCGCTACGTGAATGACGAAAAAATTGCCCAGGCAGTTGCCGCCATGCTGGCGAAGATCAACATAAAAGTCGACCTAAAAACCCTGCCAAAAGCACAATACTGGCCGGAATTTGACGAGCGTTCAGCAGACATGATGATGATCGGCTGGCACTCAGATACCGAAGATTCCAATAACTTCTTCGAATTCCTGGCCGCCTGCCCCAACAAGGACACCGGCCTGGGCCAATACAATAGCGGCAACTACTGCAACCCTAAAGTTGACGCCCTGGTTAAACAGGCTAACACCGAAACCGACAGCAACATCCGTGCTCAGATCATGCAAAGCATCGAGCGTACCCTCTATGATGAAGGTGCTTTCGTACCGCTGCACTGGCAGGATCTTGCATGGGCAGCCAAGAGCAACGTCGGCGCTGAAGAAGTGCTGAACGTTATGGACTTCCCTTACTTCGGCGATCTGGTCATCAAGTAAGTTTGTTCAACTATCAGGCCAGGTCTTGTGGGGCTTGGCCTGCTTTTCGTTCGACTACAGCACTCCGGATTCAGGCATGCTGATTCCATATTCCCTTTAACAACAAGATCAGGTCATACCCGACTATGTTGGCGTTTCTAATTAAAAGACTGGCGCAGGCCCTGGTGGTTATGTTTGTGATCAGTCTCATCAGTTTTTCCATCCAGGATAACCTGGGCGACCCGCTTCGCGAGCTGGTGGGTCAATCCGTTTCTGAAGAACAACGGCAGGCGCTGCGTGAGGAAATGGGACTTAACGATGCATTTCTGAAGCAATATGCGCGATTTGCCAAAAATGCCTTACACGGCGATCTGGGCACCTCCTACTTCTTCAAAGAACCTGCTCTGGATGTCATTCTGAAAAAGCTTCCAGCCACACTGGAACTTGTTTTCGGAGCCACGCTTATCATTATATTTCTCTCGGTTCCGCTGGGAGTCTTTGCAGCAATCAAACCAAACCACTTCTTTTCCAAATTGGTGATGGGATTCAGTATTGTCGGCATTTCCATACCAGTGTTCCTGACCGCCATTATGCTGGTCTATATCTTTGCCATTGCACTGGGATGGGCACCTTCATACGGACGGGGCGAACTGGTGAATGTTATCGGCAGCTGGGATTCAGGTTTTTTCACACGTGACGGCCTGGCCCATCTGATTCTGCCATCTATCGCATTATCCTCCATCATGTTGCCGCTATTTATCCGTTTGATTCGCTCGGAAATGATGGAAGTCCTACAGTCCGAATACGTTAAGTTTGCCTGGGCCAAGGGCCTTAATCCCCTGCGGATTTACTTCCTGCATGCCCTCAAAAATACGATGCTGCCGGTAATTACCGTCGGTGGTGTGCAAATCGGCACCATGGTCGCTTACACCATACTGACAGAAACCGTATTCCAGTGGCCCGGCATGGGGTTCCTGTTCCTGGAAGCCGTCAACCGGGTCGATACGCCATTGATTGTAGCCTACCTGATTGTCGTGGGAGCCATCTTCGTGGTCACCAATACCATCGTTGACCTCATCTATGGCCTGGTCAACCCAACCGTTCAACTCACCGGCAAACAGTCGCAATAAGGAGGTCGTCATGAGTACCAGTGAAGTCGCGGCCCCAAGCGTCTTGCAACAATTCAAGGATTCCCATTTCTGGCACAGCTTCAAGAAAGATAAAGTTGCTATCCTGAGCTTTGCCATCTTTATGATTTATCTGCTGGCCAGTCTGCTGGCGCCCCTGGTAGCACCGTTCGACCCCTATGATATGACTCAGTTCGATCTTATGGATTCTGAGATCCCGCCCTATTGGCAGGAAAATGGAGATGACCGCTTCGTCTTTGGCACAGATGCCCAGGGCCGTGATATGTGGAGCACCATTCTTTACGGCACTCGCATCTCCCTTACTATCGGCGTCTGTGCGGTATTGCTGCAGGCCGTCCTTGGTATCGTCATAGGTTTGGCGGCTGGCTATTTTGGCGGTCGAATCGATAGCTTTCTAATGCGTCTGGCGGATATCCAGTTGTCGTTTTCCACTCTGATGGTCGCGATTATTGTGCTCGCGGTATTTCAGGCAGCTTTTGGCGCAGAGCTTTATCAGGACCTGGCGTTAATCATGCTGATCGTGGTGATCGGCATTGCTGAGTGGCCGCAATATGCGAGGACCATTCGCGCCTCCGTTCTGGCAGAAAAGAAAAAGGAATACGTAGACGCCGCCAGGGTGATGGGTCTGCGTTCAGGACGCATCATGTTCCGTCACATTCTGCCAAACACCCTGTCACCGATTTTGGTGATTTCAACAGTGCAGATCGCGAACGCCATCATTTCGGAAGCATCCCTGTCGTTTCTCGGGTTGGGCATGCCCCCTTCCAAGCCGTCACTTGGTGCACTGATATCCAGTGGTTTTGAATTTATCTTCTCCGGCTCCTGGTGGATCACCATTATTCCCGGGATAGCCCTGGTAGGCCTGGTCCTGGTCGTCAACCTTCTTGGCGACTGGCTGCGCGACGTGATGAATCCGAAACTCTACAAAGGCTAGGTAGGTACGCAGATGGCATTGTTAGAAGTTAAAAATCTCGAGGTGAAATTCGGTCTGCGTTCCGGCGAAGTTACGGCCCTGCGTGACGTG
The DNA here is from genome assembly GCA_050299855.1 of Hahella sp. Lineage (GTDB taxonomy): Bacteria > Pseudomonadota > Gammaproteobacteria > Pseudomonadales > Oleiphilaceae > Hahella. The sequence continues at coordinate 401,220 of JBNKWQ010000046.1, read as the reverse complement.
AGTTTTACCCTCGATCGTGGCCAGCGCCTTGGTATTGTCGGGGAATCCGGTGCCGGTAAATCAGTGGCGGCATTCTCCATTCTTAACCTGATCAGCCGTCCCGGTTATATCTCCGGCGGTGAAATCCTGTTTGACGGCAAAGATCTGGCCAAACTGTCCTCCCAGGAAATGCGTAATATCCGCGGCAACCGTATCAGCATGATCTTCCAGGACCCGATGATGACACTGAATCCAGTGCTCACCGTAGGCGGGCAGATGGTGGAATGCCTGCAGGCACATACCAATATGACGTCCACCGAAGCCCGCAGAATTGCCCTGGAAAAACTCAAACTGGTGCATATTCCTTCACCGGAAAAACGCTTGGATCAATATCCCCATGAACTCTCCGGAGGCATGAAGCAACGTATAATTATCGCCATTGCCCTGTTGTTGAACCCAGACATCATTGTCGCAGATGAGCCCACCACTGCACTGGACGTGACCATTCAGGCAGAAATTATGGATCTGTTGCTGGAACTCTGCAAAGGCCAGAATCTTGGCCTGATACTGATCACCCATGACCTGGGGGTGGTGTCCCAGGTGACAGAGCAGGCCCTGGTCATGTATGCCGGTCGTATTATTGAACAAGGCCCGACCAAAGAAATCATCAATGACGCCCAGCATCCTTACACCCAGGGTCTGATTAACGCTCTGCCGCAACAAGGAGTTCCAGGAGAGCGCCTGAACCAGATCCGTGGCTCCATGCCGCCACTGCATCAGGTGCCGGATGGTTGCGCCTTCCATCCTCGTTGTGATTATGCCGATACAATTTGCCGCACGGAATTACCGGGCTTCACTCAGTCAGGGGGCTGCCAGGCAGCCTGCCATTTGGTGGCGGGACGTATCCATCCCAAAACCAAAACTGAAGAAATGATTTGATTGGGGCCGACAAATACCATGACAACTTTAGTTAATATCAAGAATCTCTATAAACGCTTTTCGATCCATGGTGATCTGTTGGACCAGATCAGCTTCTATGGCGGTAAGTTTCATCTCAAGCGCGAATATGTACATGCCATCAACGGCGTAACCCTGGCTATCCAGAAAGGAGAAGCGCTTTGTGTCGTCGGCGAATCCGGCTGCGGTAAATCCACAGTGGCGCGGACGGTCATGGGACTGCTTTCCCCGAGTGCCGGTGAAATTCATTACGAAGGCAAACGCATCGACAATCTGTCCTCGAACGCCATGATGCCCTACCGCCGGAAGATGCAGATGATATTTCAGAATCCGTATGCCTCATTGAATCCGCGTATGACCATCACCCAAGCCCTGGAAGAGCCGGTTCGCTGGCACCAACCCAAACTCAATACCAGCCAGGTGAAGGAAAAGGTGGCTGAAGTAATGCAGTCCGTAGGTATTGATCCGTCTTGGGGCGCACGCTTCCCTCACGAATTCTCCGGTGGTCAAAGACAGCGTATTAGCATTGCCCGCGCCCTGATCGTTGACCCTGAATTTATTGTTGCGGATGAACCCATTTCGGCATTGGATGTATCCATTCAGGCGCAGGTACTAAACCTGATGATGGAGGCCCGTGAACAACGAGGCCTGACCTACCTGTTCATTACTCATGATCTGTCTGTAGTGGAACATTTCGGCTCACGTGTTGCCGTCATGTACCTGGGGGCACTGTGCGAAGTTGCGCCCACCCGGAAACTCTTTGCAACCCCCAGACACCCCTACACCCGAGCCCTTCTGAGCGCTATTCCACGCCTGGAAGATGAAAAACCTGACTTTATTCGGCTGAAGGGCGAAGTACCGACTCCGGTAAATCTGCCCAGCGGTTGTGTTTTCCATGGACGTTGCCCTCACGCCAATGAGCGCTGCAAGCGGGAAATTCCGAAACTGGTGGATATCGACGGGACACAGGTAGCCTGCCACGCCATCGAGGAGAATCGTTTAGACTGATTCCGCTACCCGGATATCCCTGCTTTTTAACTCTGCCCAGATGTCGACAAGTTGCAAAACTAGACGAGTTGGCACCTTTGTCCCATATTTAGTGCAGATAATTTGTTAACGCAGATGCACCGTTATTGCTGCCGATAAGGCTCAGTCTCTCCGAACATTATGGAAATACGCTGGTTAGAAGATTTTATCGCGCTCGCAAAAACGCAGCACTTTTCCCGTGCTGCCGATGAGCAGAATGTCACGCAACCCACCTTCAGCAGACGGATCAAGCTGCTCGAAGAAGAGATGGGGATGCAACTGATTGACCGGAATACCTTACCACTGAGCCTGACGCCGGCCGGTGAAACCTTTCTAACCGCTGCCGAGCGTATTACCCGGACACTCAGGGATGCCCGGGAAGAATGTCATGCCATCAAAGAACAGCAAGCCAGCAGGCTGGTTTTTGCCACGACCCAGACACTGTATCTGTCACTCTACAAAAGCTGGCTGGACCCTTTATGCAGCAGACTGAACATCGATCTTGAGTTGAACCTGAGATCAACGGCATGGACAGTCAGGGATTTTTCCCATGCCTTACTCGAGCAACAATGTGATTTCATGCTTTGTTACTGGCACCCCAGCATCGACCTGTTTACTGAAGCGACTGCAGAAGTTTTTGACTATATCAAAATCGGTGACGAGGCTCTGATTCCTGTCACCAGTTGCGATGAAAACGGTCAACCACGGCACCAGCTTCCCGGCACCAAACGCAAGCCTATCCCCTTTATCGACTACCACGACAACGCCTTCCTGAAGCCGGTGGTACACCACGGTATTAATCATTCTGCCATTGAAGTACACCTCACCACAGTCAACCAGAATTTTCACTCCGTGAGTGTCAAAGCGATGATCAAAGAAGGGTTTGGCATGGGCTGGATCCCCGGCAGACTGGCGCAGGAAAGCCTGAAATATAAGGGGCTGGAATTGGCAGGTGGAATGGAATTCAATATTCCATTGGAAGTTCGCTTATACAGGCGCAAGGACAACTCCCATGTAGGTCTGAACCGGCTCTGGCAGGAAATCAGAAAATCAGAAGTTTCCAAATTCCCTGCCTGAACGCTAAGTAGCACAAGCGCTATTGCTGTTCGACTTTATAGCCTCTCTGTCGCAGTTTATCGGTAACACTATCATTGCCGACCAGATGTCCTGCTCCCACAACGACAAAGCAGGTTTTATAACTCTCAACACATTGCTCCACTTTATCGGCCATAGGTCCGTTTCGCTGGAAAAACAGAATGTCATAAACAGCCTTCGAATTAGGGGCTTCCCGCAATGGCTCCGCAATCGCTACCTCGTAGAGTCTGTCAGCATCGCCGCTTAACCATGCCTGCTCCATTGCCTTCCACATGCTTTCGTAATCTTCCATTTCCTCAAAGGTCTCACGAAGGGCTGCATCGTCTTCCGGCAATGCAGTAATAAATTCCATCTGCTCCTGGAAGCTTTCCATTTCAAGTATGGTTTTCTTACCACGGGCCAGGCCCATAAAATGATAGTCGATACCTTTCTCCGGCATGTATCCAAGTGCTACCGCCTGCATGGAAGCCAGCATGATACTGACGAATCCTGGTCGGAACTGCTGCACTGCCTGCATGGGCACACCAAATTCATTCAAGCGGGCCTTGATCAGCGCAAGGGCTTCACTGCTGACGTGCTGCTGCAGGGTTTCACCCGGCGGGTAAGCCACCGTCGACATCATGATTTTCTGCTGTTCAATCAGTGGTAATTTCTGGTCGTCCATCTCCACCAGCAAGACCGGGCTATCCTCATAGGAGGCCATGATACTGGCCCGTAACGGATAGTAATCGTCGCTGCCGAAATGAATTGCGCCTAACAGATAGGCTGTTCCCTTGGAGGATTCGGCCTTCCAGAACAGGCCTTTAACTTCCTGCCGGACAGGGTTCGCTTTCTGCGCGGTTTCGGCAAAGGATGACTGGATGGCCACGGGTAAAACGAAAGCAAGCACGGCTACTAATGCAGGTAACCGGAAACCAGAAGATTTGTACAATTTCATATTTGTCCTTGTCTTTGGAATAAACTTTATCCCTGAATGGATGGACTAAAGGTCCTCTATAGAAATTTTTAGCCCATGAGCCAGCGAGAAGCAAAAAAAACCAGCATGCCGACGAAAATAGTGGCACGCAAGTTACCGCCATCACGCCCAGCAGTAATAGCTATTCATTCATGATGTCACCTCCGCTTCACTCTGCTTCACAGGCATCCGGCTTTCGCAAAGCATTCCGACACAGATACCGGCAATGGCAGCCACAATAAGACCGAGCTTATGGGGCATTTCCATCAACGTTGCTTCAAAGTTCAATCCGCTTTGCAGACCAAGGGTGCCAAACACTATCCCGAAAGGAATGGCTCCGACAATCAAAGGAATGGTGTAGCCCCCCATCCAGAAGGCTTTACTGGGATTCAATGCTGTTATTCCTCTTGCTCATAGAGACTGCTTCATATTGGGGCATCCGCTCGGCGAATCAACGACATGAGTCAGCCAACCGCTATATTCTCCCTCAAAGCAGAGAACAAAATGAGACTCAAGCATGAGCGCCAAATGAAGTGTCAACTCGCCCTAAAGATATTTGCACATCGTCACTTAAGTATTTACCCTGATAATGGGTTGTACAGAATATGACCTAAACTCCAGGCCGGATGTATACGAGGTTAATCCATGCCACAAGCAAAAGTGATGAGTTTGCCGCCAACGGTAAATCGGCATAAACATGATCACTATCAATTAGTCATGGGACTCACCGGCTCGGCGGAAATTGACATGGGAGGATTGGCCGCACATCTGGATGTAAGTCATGCCTGCATTGTACCTACCGACACCTATCATGATTTCTTCGGCCGACCGAGCAACCATGTTCTGGTGATAGATATTGATGCTTCCTCTGCTGCTTTCCATGATCCTCAACATCCGGACTACGAGATTCTAAACCCATTATTTGAAACTCCGCGCCTGGTATCTCTAGACCAGGGCATGAGGCAGCTTACCCAGGTATGCATCCACGAAATCCAACGGGCCGAAATGGATCAGGCACTGCGCCACCATATGGCTTGCACCATTCTCCGGTGCCTCAGCCGACGCATATTGCCCAACACCAAAGCACGCAAGGATTTGCTGCTGGATATCCACCGCATTGATGAGTACATTGCCCAACACATACACGAACGCATCAGCATCAGCCAGTTGGCAGATTGCATCTGCGTCAGTGAGCGGCACTTTTACGATCTTTTCAAACAACAAACCTCCCAAACGCCCCATCAATATGTCATCCATGTACGCCTGCGCTATGCCGCCCGATTACTGAGAGAAACCCATTTATCCCTGGCGGAAATCAGCCAGAAAGCCGGATTCTCCAGTCAAAGCGCCATGACCAACAGCATGCGGAAATACGAAGGTTTTACACCAAAACAGTTTCGTCATAGTTTTAAGTAATCGATCCAGCGCCACTCACCTGCCTTCTCCCTCCATACCACATTTTTTTGCAAAACTACCGCGGGATTCTACAAGACCCTCTGATCGCGATGACGTTAGATTAGCCACAGTCAGTCAGCTTCTAGGCAAGTTATCCGTTGCAACGCGCTGAACAAAACCGCAGACAGCAACGTCACTTTAACAACAAATTGTTCGACGCCCCGGTCCGATGCGACAAATTCTTGGTCGTCGAGCTTTGAACGGAGGAATATATCTATGTTCAAGGCGCCAACTGAGTTTACCCCCACAGACTCCTTTTCGGACGACATACTAAGCCGACCACTGGATCAGTTATGGCAGCACATTGTGGCCAATTACGATGTCGATGAAGCTGAATACCTGAAGAAACTCCTCCCTCTGGCGCAGCCCGATACTGCAGGACTGACCCAGATTACCGAACTTGCCACCCGTCTGATCGAAAATGTTCGCAAGCAGGATGATTCGGTCCATATGGTCGATGCATTGTTGCAGGAATATAGTCTTGATACCCAGGAAGGTATTTTGCTGATGTGTCTGGCCGAAGCCTTGATGCGTATCCCGGATAAGAGAACGGCAGATGCTCTGATCAAAGACCGCCTCTCTGGTGCGGACTGGGACAAGCACATGGGCAAGAGCGACTCCACCCTGGTAAATGCTTCCACCTGGGGACTGTTGCTGACCGGCAAAGTGGTAAAACTCGATCGCAAAATCGACGGGAGACCCGCCAATGTACTCAACCGCCTGGTCAAACGCAGTGGTGAGCCAGTCATCCGCGCAGCCATGCACCAGGCTATGAAAATTATGGGTAAACAGTTCGTCTTGGGACGGGATATCGAAGAAGCGTTGGATCACGGCCGTAAATACCGGGCACAGGGCTATCACTATTCTTTCGATATGCTGGGAGAGGCCGCCCTGACAAAACAGGATGCCAAGCGCTATATGGAGTCCTACATGCAGGCGATAGCGGCGGTAGGCGCTGATCCCGCCAACAGCCAGCAGCCGGGCTCGTCCAGTATTTCCATCAAGCTGTCTGCCCTGCATCCCAGATACGAGCAGTCTCAGGAAAACCGGGTCCAGACAGAACTCTATAACGATCTGCTGAAACTACTGGAATTTGCCCGGGAACAAAATGTCAGTATCACTATTGATGCCGAAGAAATGGATCGCCTGGAATTATCCTTGCGTCTTTTTGAGAAACTCTATCGTTCACCGGTTAACCAGGGCTGGGGACAGCTCGGCCTGGTAGTCCAGGCCTATTCCAAGCGAGCCTTGCCTGTGCTGGTCTGGCTGGCGGCATTAGCCAAGGAACAAGGTGATTTAATACCGGTCCGGCTGGTGAAAGGTGCTTACTGGGATAGCGAAATTAAACTGTGCCAGCAAAAGGGCCTCCCAAGCTACCCTGTTTATACGCGTAAAGAAGCAACGGACGTGTCCTATCTGGCATGCCTGAATTTCCTGTTTAGTGAACATAGCGTCGGCCGAATTTATCCTCAGTTTGCCACTCATAATGCCCACACTGCCGCCTGCGTACTGCACTTTGCCAAGCAATCGCAACGTCCATTTGAATTTCAGCGGCTGCACGGTATGGGAGACGCGCTCTACAAGGCTATTTTGGGTAGCTACCAACTCCCGGTCAGAATTTACGCGCCTGTGGGTGCCCATAAAGACCTTCTGCCCTATCTGGTCAGACGTTTGCTGGAAAACGGTGCAAATTCTTCCTTTGTACACCGCCTGGTAGACGCTGAAACCCCGATTTCCTCCCTGGTGAAACACCCCGCACTGGAGCTGCAGAAATATACCCATTTACATAATCACCGGATCGCGCTGCCAGGCGCTATCTACCCCGATCGCCCCAACTCGGCAGGAGTGAATCTCTTCGTGGAAAATCAATATCTCGCCCTACAAGACGAAATCAATCTGTGGAATAAAACCCAATGGCAGGCTTGCCCTATCATCAACGGTGCATCCAATGCAGAGGGTGCTGGGGAAACCATCGTCAGCCCTTACGATAAACTACTTACGGTCGGCACTGTTTTATGGAGTGATAAAAATCACCTCGCGGCAGCACTGGATAGCGCCCAACAAGGGTTCCCAGGCTGGAATGCCACGCCAGCGGACACCCGGGCCAAGATTCTTGAAACCTTTGCCGATAAATTGGAGGCCAATTTCGCCGAGCTAATGGCACTTTGTACTCGTGAGGCAGGTAAAACCCTACAAGACGGCATCGATGAGATCCGTGAAGCGGTGGACTTTTGTCGCTATTACGCTCAGCAGGCACGCCAGGAAATGAGCAAGCCTACGGTCCTGCCCGGGCCGACCGGGGAATCCAACGAACTTTATCTGGAGGGGCGCGGAATTTTTGTCTGCATCAGCCCATGGAACTTTCCTCTGGCGATTTTCACCGGCCAGATGGTGGCAGCGTTGGCGGCAGGTAATGCCGTTATCGTGAAGCCAGCCGAACAAACCACCCTGATAGCCCATCGAGCAGTTCAACTCCTGTTAGAATCCGGCGTGCCCACCAATGCTCTGCAGTTTCTGCCCGGCGATGGAGCCAAAATCGGACCTGACCTAATATCCGATCCAAGGGTGACAGGCGTCGCCTTCACCGGCTCCACCCAAACGGCACATATTATCAACCGAACCCTGGCAGCACGGAACGGAGCCATTGGCACCCTAATCGCTGAAACCGGTGGCCAGAACGCCATGATCGTGGACAGCACCGCCCTACCGGAACAAGTAGTAAAGGACGTCGTTCAATCCTCATTTGCCAGCGCAGGCCAACGATGTTCCGCACTGCGCGTATTATTCGTGCAGGAAGACATTGCCGATCACATCCTGGAATTACTCAGTGGTGCTATGCAGGAACTGGTGGTGGGCAATCCACAGGAACTCAAAACCGATGTCGGCCCGGTAATCGACGCAGAAGCCCAAAACAAGCTGATCAGCCACATTCGTAAACTGTCTCAGTCAGCGAAATGGCAAAGTCGGGCTAACCTGGCCCAGGATGCTGAGAAGGGCTACTTTGTTCCGCCTACCGCTTTTGAAATCAACGGCATCGAAGAACTCAGTGAAGAACAATTCGGTCCAATACTCCATATAGTCCGCTATAAGGCCGCCGAACTGGACAACATTATCAACAGCATCAATGCCACCGGATTCGGTCTGACTCTGGGGATCCACTCCCGCAATGAATCCACTGCGTTGTATATCGAACGCAGCGTCAAAGTCGGTAATACCTATATCAATCGTAACCAGATTGGTGCCGTCGTTGGCGTGCAACCCTTTGGCGGAAGAGGGCTTTCAGGCACTGGACCAAAAGCGGGAGGGCCTCACTACCTTCACCGCTTTGTCACAGAAAGAACTCGCACCATCAATACAACAGCTGTAGGCGGTAACGCCACTCTGTTGTCACTTGGAGTGGAGCACGTTTAATTCAACCAATGATTCAGAAGTCGGCCTGGCAAGCTTAGGTCTCGCAGGCCAGGCTCCTGAGCCCCGGTTTTACTGGATACGAGCGTACCATCTTTTTCAAAACAACAAGATAGCTAACCAGGAGCACTAGTAATGATTGAAAACCAATTTGCCGTGGGGATGACCTTTATGGTCTATCTAGTAGTAATGTTGGCAATAGGTCTATGGAGTTATTTCCGCACACAGAATCTTTCTGACTACATTCTCGGCGGCCGCAGCCTGGGCCCCTTCCCTTCCGCACTGAGTGCAGGGGCCTCAGATATGAGTGGCTGGTTGCTGCTTGGACTACCCGGTTATGCCTACGCTGCAGGCTATGAAGCCGCTTGGATTGCTATCGGCTTATTGGCTGGGACCTGGTTAAACTGGTTGGTGGTGGCGCGACGTCTGCGCGTTTACACCAAGATTGCCGGAGACTCATTAACCATTCCGGAGTTCCTGGAAAACCGTTTTGAAGACCGCAGTCATGCACTGAGAGTGATTTCCGCCGCCTTTATACTGCTGTTCTTCCTGTTCTACACCAGCTCCGGTCTGGTTGCCGGTGGCAAACTTTTCGAAACTGTTTTTGGACTGGATTATCACATTGCCGTTATTGCCGGCGCATTAGCAGTAGTTTCATACACACTCTTTGGTGGATTCCTGGCCGTCAGCTGGACGGATGTCGTACAGGGTTTGTTGATGGCAGCCGCGTTAATTATTGTCCCTATCATCGCCTTGAATTCTGAAGGTGGTTGGGGTGCTGCACAATCTGCGATGGAAATGAAGAATCCTGCTCTTCTAGATGCGTGGACTAACTCCTCTGGCGAGCCGCTGAGCATCATCGCAATTCTATCTCTGCTGGGATGGGGTCTTGGCTACTTCGGTCAACCGCACATTCTGGCGCGCTTTAAAGCAATTCGCTCTGAACAGGATATTCCTATGGCTCGCAGAATCGCTGTAAGCTGGACCACGCTCACTCTGATTGGGTCCGTCATCTGTGGATTCGCGGCCATTGCCTTCTTTGATGCGCCTTTGGAAGACTCGGAAAAGGCCTTCATGTTGCTGATAAACGCACTCTTCCATCCAGTCATGGCGGGTATTCTGCTAGCGGCAATTCTGGCTGCGGTAATGAGTACTGCGGACTCCCAATTGTTGGTGTCATCTTCCGCTCTGGCTGATGATTTTTACAAGGCCATGTTCCGGAAAAATGCCACTCAGAAAGAGCTCGTGCAGGTAGGTCGTGGTGCCGTAGTGGCTATTGCAATCATTGCCACAATGATCGCAATGGACCCTGACAGCAAAGTATTGGGAATGGTCAGTTATGCTTGGGCGGGGTTTGGTGCTGCCTTTGGTCCTGTGTTGATCCTGGCATTATTCTGGAAGCGTATGAACCGCAATGGTGCCCTGGCTGGCGTAATTGTTGGCGGTATAACTGTCGTCGTCTGGAAGCAGATCAGTGGGGGTATTTTTGATCTTTATGAAATTATTCCTGGGGTTATCTTTGCCACTATAGCTGTTGTCATTGCGAGCCTGGCAACAGCAGAACCTTCACGGTCCATTCAAAGGCAGTTTGATGAAGCTGTAGGTTAACACCCAGGTCCGCAAGGGACTTCCATTTTTAAAAATGGACATCGCAATAGAAAGCCCGGCATAGCCGGGCTTTTTTATTAACGAAACTCTTACTTTTTCACGCCTTCAAAAGACATGTAGATTTCCACTTCACGAGAAGCCGGTCCCAGGTCCTTGGGCACACCGAAATCCTGCAGGGCTAATGTGGTCGTGCCCTCAAAGCCCTGGCGTACATTACCCCAGGGGTCGTTACCACCACCGACACGGCTAGCATCGATCACAATTTCTTTGGTCACGCCACGGAGGGTGAAATCTCCAACGATCTTGGCCTTATCCGCCCCCATCAGCTTCACCGATTTACTGACGAATTTTGCCTCGGGATATTTGTCCACTTCCAGGAAATCAGCGCTTCGCAGATGCTTGTCACGCTCTGCATAGTTGGTATCTACACTGTCAGTTTTGATGGTAACAGCAACTTTTGAAGCGGCGGGATTAGCTTCATCAAAAAAGAACGATCCATCAAAGTTGTTAAACTGCCCCACAATGTAACTGAATCCCAAATGGCCGATCTTGAATTGGATAAAGGCATGCTGGTTCTGGGTATCAATCTGGTATTCACTGGCCTGGGCCAAGCTAGCGGTGAATACTAACGCTGCAATAAATAATTTCTTCATTAACACATCTCCTTTTTGATTTACCTAAACAACAAAACTAACGACGAGCTGACTTACTTCATTTGCAATTCAGAAGCACACTTAAAAGTTATTTACCTGACAAAAGGTACTTGCCGGATAACGGCTACCTGATTAATTGCCTGACCGGAGCATTCGCACCAGTGTCCTGTCTTTATCTATTAAGTGATGTTTGAAGGCGGCGACTGTATGCAGCCCCGCCAGTACAATCAGTGCCCAAGCCAGGATCTCATGAACTTCGCCGGCAAAGTCTGCCATTCCATCAATCACCGGAAACACTGCGGGAACTTCAAACCAGCCAAATACATCCACTCCCCGCCCTTCGGCAGTTGGGATCAGATAGCCTGCAACTAGAGTGATAGCAATGATCAAGTAAAAAAATCGGTGAACCCATTCACTGGTAGATTTTTCGAACGAAGATAATGACGGCAGAGGTGCGGGTCGGGGATTAACCCAGCGCCAGAGCAGACGGATCAACACGGCCAGAATCAGCAACATGCCAATGCTTTTATGAATGGCGGGAGCATCATGATACCAAGGGTCGTAGTAGGAAAGGTCTACCATATAGACCCCGAGTCCGAAGAGCCCGAAAATAACCAATGCAACAACCCAGTGCAGGAGAATGGATATCCATCCATAGTTATCACTTGAATTCCTGATCATGGAAACGGGCACCTTTCATCCTGATTAAAACGCACTCTTCACCTACAAAGATTGGGTCTGCCAGACCCGATGGAAAGCATTAAATGCCATCATTAATCGTAATAAAAGTGACATTAATGCAAGCTTCGCTTCAATTTTTTCGAATGGATGGCTATTTGACCTCCAGCCATGAACGCTGGAGTTGCTGCAAATTGATAGACGCCAGCAGAATGCCGAACAAAGTCAGCGCTCCACCAACAATAAGCTTCCAGCCCAGTTCGTCTCCATACCATAGAATCCCGAAAACGGTCGCCAATATTGGCGCCAGCAACAGAGTTGGGGTTACCAGTGAGACCTGATAGCGGCCAACCAGATAATAGACAATCCCATGACCTACCACTGAGGCTCCAACGGCAGAATAAAGCGGCGTCCAGAAATCTACCCAGTCGGCATTCGCCAGAATTTCTGCCTGTCCAGATTCAAAAATCAGCGACAGCAGAAATGTTGAAGGTGTGGCCATCAAGGCAATCCATGCCTGTAAACGAAACACCCCCAGGTTAGGGCATTGACGCATCATAATTGTAGCCATCGCCATTATTAAGGCAGCCCCTCCAACCCAGAATAAAGCATCAAGGTGATCAAAGACGATAGGGTCAAAACCAATCAGAAAAACGCCTGCCAGTGACATAGCTATAGCAATAACTCTTAGAGGGGCTATGCGTTCCCCAAGCATAAAGAAAGCAAGTAACGCGGAGAATGGCACATATAGCTGTGTAGCAATGGCAACTGAAGCTATATTCCCTCCTGCATGCAGCCCCATAAAAATCATGCTGAAATGAAAAACTCCCAACAGCAGGGCTACCTTTAGCAGGGGCTTCATGGCTCCCGGTGCCGGCTTCAGCCAGGGCAACATAATCAGCAATAAAAACGCAAAGCGTATAGAGGTGAAAAAAAGCGGCTGGAACTGATTGGCGCCTTCTTTGCCGGCAATGAAATTGAAGCCCCAGGCAAAATTGGCAGCTAGAACCAAAAAAATATCAGGAATGCTCATACGCGTTGCAACTATGTCAGGGGATCAGATACAGCGTATTTGCTCTAATGTAGTAATCATAGAGTAGCCAACACTTTCTACGACCAAAGTCATAAACTAAAAATCCAAATAATACAATGGTCTAGATAGTGGAATTTACGTAAAGAATTAACTAAATAGATTGACTATATTATGAACAACCCTAATAGAGGAGGAATCTGATGGAAAACCAATTCGACGAAGATATCGTTGTTCCAAGTAACAACTAGATAATTGCCGGTAACAACCTACAAGTTCCCGGCAAATTTGTACCAATATAATACTTTGCAATACTCTTGAGATTTTTAAGCGCAACACAATAAAGTTTCAAAGATCGAGTACTTAGGCGAAGGATGACAGTAAGGATAGATCACTGACAAAGTGGCAATATAGGACTGCCGAAGGCGTCTTCGCAGCTAAGTGGCATATTTCAATTTATTCAGCGATTCAGCACTAATCATTTGTACGTCGTTAGTACGCTGAAACAGCGCCCTACTTCTTTGCCAAACTCCTTATCGTGTATATATCAAAACGACCACTCTTGCCCTGAATTTGCAGCGATGGATTCACCCCTCCCAGAAATGGGGCCTGTTTTGGCCTTTTGACCACCACCCTTTTAACGGGTGCCGCCAGGGCTTTATGTATCAGGTTATCGCTATCGGGGTCATCCCCGACAATATCCTTAAACACCCGCATTTCCTTTTTAACCAGACTTGATTTCTGCCGCTCCGGAAACATGGGGTCCAGATAAATCACATCTACCTCAGTGGACCAGTCTGCCTCACCGAGTTGTAAGGGCATACGTTCTACCGCTGCCACTATGTCCGGTACATCTGAAGCCAAAGCCCGCGTTAGCCCGTCCAGTAGCAACTGATGTACCACAGGATGACGTTCATAAAGCCGCACTTGGCAACCCAGCGAGGCCAAGATATAGGCATCGCGACCCAGGCCTGCAGTCGCATCAAGTATACGGAGAGTCCTGATTTCACCTTTCAAGCCAACTGCCTTGGCGACCATTTCACCTCGCCCGCCTCCATGGAGACGGCGGTGCTTCAGTGCACCGCTGACAAAATCAACATATACGGGACCAGGAGCTTTCCGATACCAGCTACAGAGCGAGATTCCGGTTGCGCCAAAATCCAGAACATATTGGATCTCATCCGACGGCCTGGACAGTTGGGTGTAGGGCATAAAATCAAAATCGAAAGATGCCGAAAATTCACGGGCATCATCTTCGCGGTCAGAATTAGAGGCAGAAATGAAAAATGGCATGGCTGACTTGGCGATCATTCCATCAGGCAAAGACATCAATACCTACCAATTCTCCTGTTTCTCTATCTTGCGAAAGTGTGGATTGATTGGACTGGTAGAGCTGCACAGCCTGCTGATTGCCCAATGGCAACTCATCTTCTTCACGTTGGCGCCGAAAGCGGCTCTCCTCTGCTTGCTGTAGCGCTTCAATGCGACGGGGCTCAGCTTGCTGGCTTAGTTGTTCCGGAGCGTTAGGGTTTGCTGCGAGCGTAGCTTCCCTCTCACTTTCACGGCCACTTTGGCGCTGCAGCGTTTCCCGCCTTGGGTCTGTCGCTGCCTCGGTAATATCCCGACGGCCTGGCGGCAGAATTGGAAGGGAGTTACCAATACCACTAATCATTAATTACCCGCCACCACCTTCTGAGAAAGCAAACCGGATCTTAATTACTATCCCGACGCTTTATCCGGTATCACCTGAGACAATTAACCTGATTATCAGGTTCTGACCTGAAAGAAAAGTATAGCCGATTTTTCCAATATTCGATCAATTCAGCACCACCCATCCGAGCAACAATATGCCCAACAGCAGGCGATAAATCACAAATGGCATAAAGCTGATTTTTTCTAGGAAGGTCAGAAACAGATGTATGCAGGCATAAGCACTTACCGCTGATATCAGGCTACCAACGACAATGAGACTCCATTGGGACTCCGTCCCCGTATTAGCCAGTTCCAGCCCCTTCAATAAGCCGGCGGCTAGAATCAAAGGGATAGATAGGAGAAAGGAAAAACGGGCAGCTGTATCCCGTTTCAGCCCTAGAAAAAGTGCCGCTGTCATTGTAATGCCGGAGCGTGAAGTACCTGGAATTAATGCCAGCGCCTGAGCCAGGCCAATGGTAACGGCATCCTTTATATTTAATTGCTCCATACCCCGTGAGCCGGTTTTGCGATCGGCGACTCCCAATATCACGCCAAATCCGATGGTCGCCAGTGCAATAACCAATGCAGAGCGTAAATTGGTTTCTATCCAGCCAGAACCCAGGGCTCCCGCCAAGCCTGCAGGAATGGTTGCCAAAATGACGTACCAGGCTAACCGTGCTTCCTGCGAATCGCCTTGCCCGCTAATCTGACGGAACCAGGCAGTCAGCAGTTGATAGATATCACGCCGAAAATAGAGCATGACGGCCAGCAAGGTGCCCACATGCACACCTACATCAAAGGCCAGCCCCTGGTCCGGCCAACCCAGAATCTGCGAAGGCAGTATCAGATGAGCAGAACTGGATATAGGTAAGAATTCAGTCAATCCCTGGACTAATGCCAGCACTACAACTTCAAACCAAGACATTTTGTATTCCTTACTGAGTAAATAGCTGATTCAAGATGAGATATCGATGACTAGACAGATTTCCGGGTTAAAGCTAATGCATCGTGATGACATTTTTAATGGCCGAACAGCTTCACCTTTAACGGCCGGGAAGCTTCTGCCAGGTAACTTCGTCACGAAGGTAAACCGGTTGGGCATCTTCCGCAGCAACCGCTTTGCCTTGTTTCAGAAGCTCGACTGCCAAAAGGGCTACCGCACTGGCGCGGGGATGGCAGTCGACCTGCTCTACAGCAAAGCAGGCGCGAGTCTGCTGAGGCATTCTGTCCCTGTACTCTAGGCCACTTCCCACTACAGCGATGGCTTCACCAGCAAGTTCACTATCCTGAAGACCGTCAGGCAGGAGCATTAGTTCCGGCGGCAGTACTCTCTCGTTATCGAGCAATACTGGAACTCCCTGCACCATGCGGTAAAGGCCTGCATAGATTTCATTCATTCTGGCATCCAGCAGGCCCAATAGAACTGACGGCACTGACTCTGAATCTTGCTCTCGCCAGAATCCGAAGACTAAAGCCTGCAAAGTTGAGACCGGAATAACCGGGAGCTGCTGGGCAAATGCCAGGCCCTGGGTCAGACCTGCCGCTATTCTCAGACCAGTAAAAGAACCAGGCCCACGACTAAAGGCAATCGCATCCAATGAGTTCAGAGCAATACCGGCCTCTGACAACACCTCATCCACCATAGGCAAACCCAGACGGGCATGAGAACGGGGTTCAAGGGTAAAACGCTCTATCACCTGGTCATCTATTACCAGGGCAACTGAGCAGGCATCGGTGGAAGTATCCAGGGCAAGAATTCGGGACATGGCAGGATCTGGAGAAATTGGAGGAATGCGTCACCGGCCCGCGGTGACGCGTAATAGGCTCAGGACAGACCGGCAAAAACCTTATCGCGGATATTGTCCATGGTACCCACACCTTCCACCTGGAAATATTTAGGGGCAGATTCAGGATCTTTTGCAGCCCAATCCTGGTAATAGTCCACCAGTGGAGCAGTTTGAGAATGATAAACTTCCAGACGTTTGCGAACCGTATCTTCGTGGTCGTCGGCACGCTGTATCAGAGATTCACCGGTAATGTCGTCCTTGCCTGCCACCTGAGGTGGATTGTGCTTGATATGGTATACCCGACCACTCTTTTCATGCACCCACCGGCCACTTAAACGGCTGATAATTTCTTCGTCATCAACGGCAATTTCCACCACATAGTCAATGGCAACACCCGCGTCCTTCATGGCTTCCGCCTGAGGAATGGTGCGAGGAAAGCCATCGAACAGAAAACCCTTGGCACAATCCGCTTCCTGGATCCGATCTTTGACCAGTGCGATGATGGTTTCATCTGATACCAGACCACCAGATGCCATAACTTCCTTGACTTTTAGTCCCAGTGGCGAGCCTGCTTTCACTGCAGCACGCAACATATCTCCGGTGGAGATCTGCGGAATTCCGTATTTTTTCATGATATTTTGAGCTTGTGTGCCCTTACCGGCACCGGGGGCACCCAACAAAATGACTCTCATACCAAATACACTCCTGATTAGAAATTTCAGATTTGTTCGCCAGCTTACATTAGGTATGCAAGCTGGCTGGCCTTTACTACCTATTGAAATTATTTTTAGCAGTTCTGCCGGCACTAGGTGATGCTCCAAATGGAGCTGCTTTCACCACTATATCACCATTAAAACAGATGACTTATTAGGGGGACTAATGTCGCAAAGAGGGGGATTATACGGGGAACGGACGCTAAGCTGAAGCCTCTACCCCAATTAGGTAGTCTCCTGAGCAGAGGGATTTCGCTTCGTACAGGCTAAATACACGGGCGAACAACAAAAATCTATACAAATCAAGAAGGCTGTCATCTACCCTCTATTTGGTTCGCCCAATTTCAAAGGAGGCCTTACATGCTGGCTGCCAGCTCGCTTAAGGCATCACTGGACAGTTTGAGCTGTTCGAAAACTTCAAATACGATGTCTGAAGACATTCCCAACCGCTTGGTATAAACCAAAGGATCGTCCGGCATCAGGTCATCACCCATCTCTAATTCTTTCAGCAGACAATTAGCAAGCTGAACCAGTGCTACGTAATCCTGATACTCCCCCTCAAAATCCTTGTCCTGGTGCGAGGCAGCCGTGGCACAGACTTCTGCAGGCAATTTCCATTGCTCCAACAGAATAGCACCCAGCTGTCCATGTCCCAAGCCTACCAGCTCTTTGGCACTGCCCATACTGAGCACCTGCTTTTCAAGCGCTGCCAGTTCCGTATAAGGTTCTGAGGCAGCCAGCTTGTTCAGCATGCCAAACTCTGGTTTAAAAAGATGGCCCAGCAGCAACAGACCGAAGTTGTGCAACAGTCCTGCCAGATAAGCTAATCCAGGCTCAACCCGCTTTTCCGGTACGTGGAAAGCCAGGCGCTGGGCTAACAGTGAACAATGCAACGAATGCCGCCAGAACGCCTTAAGCCCTAATGGACCATCTGCGGGAACATCAAAAGCCTTGCTGGCTGCAATAGACAGGGCAATCTGACTGACCCGTTCAAATCCCAGCACACGGGTGACCGCTTCCTTAATGGTATTAATCCCGCCCCGATAACCATAAAGTGCCGACCTTGCCTGGCGTAATACCTGAGCAGCCAGGCTGGGATCCTGCTCGATAATGCGGGCAAGATCGTCCACTGAAGCATCAATATCCTGTGTTGTCTGCAGGATTTTTGCGGCCACCGTAGGCATGGGAGGCAAGCGATAGAGTTTGGTCAGCCGCAGTTTGACTTCATCCTCCGAAATCTCTGTGGCTGAAACCTCTGATTCATCGTTGGCAACGGCTGTGCAGGCTGAAGCGCTTAACTTGATGGCACTGGACATCATTTGATGGAAGCTATCTTGTGTAAACCTGAGCAAAGTGGTGTGGCAACCGGATTGAATATATATCTGCTCTTTGTCGAACAGGCTTTCATCGCAGACCGCATTAATCCCGTAGGCTTTCGCGACCGGAGGGTGAGAACCGGGCTCGCAATCTTTGAATAAACGGTCGGCCTGATGTTGGGCTATGCGCTGCAGGTTACGGCGTGTCATCTGATTAAGCTGCTCCAGATCCATTTTTCTTCCAAGGGGGGTAATGGACATCACCACGCCCTTGGCATCTACAAGAATCTCCGCTACGGCGACACTATCCTGACCTACCTGTGCTGCTTGAATGGCCGCTTCCAGCGTGCCGACACGGTCATGGTGGAGCTGTTGATAGGCAACACCCTGACGGTTAAGAAACTGCATGACTCGGGAAGCGACGGGCACGGGCGCAAAACTCCAACTGGGATCGACCTTATAAGTTTAGTCGTTGTCGGGCAATTCGCAGTGTCTATAAGGTCACAGGATGGCGTAAGGTTTCTTTACCTCTTGTAGCCTTTTGTAAGGGCTCGCCACTTCTGTGCCTATGTCGCGTTTCTATGCCATGGCCTGAATTATTCTTAGCCGGTATTACGCATCCCAGCTGCAACGCCCGCCATAGCCACTTTAAGCGCCCTTTCAACGGTCCCCTTGTTGGTCTCTCCCTCCTCACGGTCCCTGACCAACAGCTCAACCTGAAGAAAATGCAGCGGGTCAGTATAGGGATTGCGAACTGAGAGAGAGTGCTGGAATACCGGATTATCCCTGAGCAGTTCATCCTGATGCTTAAGATCGTTAATCAGCGCAATTACCGCAATGGCACGCTGACGCAGGGTGGCCCCTAACCCACACAGCTCCGGCCGCACCAGGCGTTCCTCATAATAACTGGAAATATCCGGGTCTACTTTGGAAAGTACCATTTCCAGCATATCGATATGAGTTTCAAAGAATGGCCAGTTTTGCAGCATTTCCTCCAGCAGCGGCCGCTGACCATCATCCACCGCTTTATTCAATGCCTCATCGCTACCCAGCCATGCAGGTAACATGAGCCGCATCTGGGTCCACGCGAAAATCCAGGGAATGGCTCTTAGGCTCTCCACACCACCAGTGGCTTTACGACGGGCAGGCCGACTCCCCAGTGCCAGTTTGCCCAGCTCCTGCTCAGGTGTCACAGCCCGAAAATATTCGACAAAGTGTTCATTGTCCCGCACAACTTTTCGGTAAGAATTCACCGCCGTACTTGCCAATTGGCTCATCAGGTTACGCCAGGCAGGTAATGGCTCAGGTGGAGGAGAGAGCGAGGCTTCCAGAACGGCTCCAAGATAGAGATGAAAACTCTGTTCAGCGACCCTTGGCTGGCCAAATTTGAAACGAATCATCTCACCCTGTTCAGTAATACGGAAACTGCCGTTAACCGACCCTGGCGGCTGGGAAAGGATGGCTCGGTTAGCCGGACCACCGCCCCGCCCTACAGTACCGCCACGACCATGAAATAACTTGAGCTTAACCTGATGCCGTTCGGCCACTGCCACCAGAGCTTCCTGAGCCTGATACTGAGCCCAGGCCGCAGCCATTTGCCCTGCATCCTTAGCTGAATCTGAATAACCGATCATGACCTCCTGACGTCCCTGGGTGTAGTCCTTGTACCAGGCATTAGATAGCAACTGGCCGATACTATCCGAGGCGTTTTCCAGGTCATTCAGAGTCTCGAACAACGGTACAACGGGTATGCGATGACGCATACCACATTCTCTTAGCAGAAGGATCACCGCCAGCACATCAGACGGAACACGGGCCATGGATATAACATAGGAACCCAGGCCTTCCCGAGGCTGACGAGCAACTACGCGGCATGTAGCCAAGACTTCTGCCACTTCCGGGCTTGGCTGCCAGTCAGCCGGCATTAAAGGACGCTTACTTTGCAGCTCTCTAACCAGAAAGCTCTGCTTTTCCGCTTCACTCCATTCGCCATAGCGGCCGATATCGAGATAATCGCATAGCTCCTTGAACACGCTTGCATGACGATCAGAATCCTGCCGGATGTCCAGACGAACCAACTGCAGCCCAAAACACTGAGCCCGACAGATCATGTCCAACAAGGGACCGTTGGCAATGTCTTCCATACCACAATCATTGAGTGAGCGGTAACACATCATCAATGGCGCCAGCAGATCACTGTTTTCAAGCAATACTTCAGACGTGGGCTTTTTCAGTGGCGTTGTCCCAGCCCAGGCACGAGTCGCTTCGAGCCTCTTTTTGAGTCTTGCTAATATCATCCGGTAGGGTTCGCGGGCCTGGCTGGAAGCCCGGGCAACTTCACCATTACAGGCAGTCATGGAAAGTTCGGAGCGTAGCTTGTCAATGTCCCTCAAATACAGATCCGCCGCCATCCAACGGCTTAAATGGAAAACTTCCCGGGTCACTTCAGAAGTCACATTGGGATTTCCATCTCTGTCCCCACCCATCCAGGAAGCAATGCGGATTGGGCTGACATCAATCGGCAGGTCCACTCCCGTCTGAGCCTTCAGCGATTTTTTCATCTGCCGCATGAATGCCGGGACTGCGGCCCACAAAGAGTATTCAATGACGGCAAAGCCCCACTTGGCCTCATCCACAGCTGTCGGTCTCTCATGACGGATTTCGTCGGTGTGCCATGCTTCTGCAATCAGACGTTTCAGTACGCTGACCTGATATTCGTATTCAATATCGAGCAGGTCGTCCCGGTCCAAGGCCTCCAATGCTTCAGATATCAGGTCGTATTTCTGAATCAGCGTCCGGCGGGTGACTTCTGTGGGGTGCGCGGTCAGCACAAACTCAACGGACATGTCCTGCAACTGGGCCAGAATCTGCTTTCCTGTCAACCCTTTCTGCAGCAGGCGCTCAAGCACGACATCCAGAGTATCAATGCGATTGTTCGCCAGCTCATCTTTAGGAGCGCGGCGTCTGACGGTATGGTATTGCTCAGCAATATTGGCAAGGTTCAGGAACTGATTGAACGATCGTGTCACCGGTACCAACTGATCATCCGTCAGACTGGCAAGGACTTCCCGCAACTGCTTTCTCTGGCTTGAATCCGTACGCCTGTCAGCTTTAGCTGCCATCCGGATTTTTTCAATTTTTTCAAACATTTCATCACCGAGGTGGTGGCGAATATTCTGTCCCAGCAATTCTCCCAGCAGCCTTACATTTTCGCGCAGATCAGGATGTAGTTCCTTTGTCATGAGCTCAGCCTTCGTTGTTAAGAGTTTCTGTCAAATCATTTGCTGCCCGGAAATTGAATCAATCTGTTTACTTTAACCCAGGCCGGCAGAGTGAGCCGTTATTGTTACTATCCTTCTTTTAACCTTCAAAACGCTTGAATAATAAAAAGTATCAGCATAAAGGGAATGAACTTCTATTGTTCCCTCAGAGTCAGCCCAAATAAGCATATAAGGAATAAGAGAGCTTTTTACCGTAGTTAACAATAACCTCACCATTTAGCTACAAAATATCCCTGTCTGGCCCTATGTTTGCAACTAGACTTAAGGAAATCTCCGAGTTTGGAGTGATTTTTTCGTCTGATCTCCACTTTCTAATCAATACCGAACATGTAAGTGATGTCAGATAAATGCCAATCCAAGGGGATAACCGGCAGTATATGCGACGCCAGACTGGAAGGTGATTTTAGGTATATGCGCGTATGGAGAGCCCGGGTACTGCTGCATAAACTGATGAAGATAGACGTTATTTGTCATGGACCAGCAGTTGTTACGAGGTAGGTGTTATGAAAATCAGCACGCTCGCAAGAGAATGGGAATCCAATGCCAAAGCCAGGCTAACCCACAAAGAGTATGTTCTCAAACTTGAGTTGGAAGATGCAGCCAGAATTGCTGCTCTGGCAGAAATGTATCCCAAGCGCCAACAGGAAGACATCATTCGCGAGTTAATATCCGCCGCTCTGGATGAACTCGAAACCAGTTTTCCCTATGTAGAAGGTGACAAGGTGGTGGCTGAAGACGAGCTGGGGGATCCTCTATACGAAGATGTAGGCCCTACTCCACGTTTCCTGAATCTGAGCAAGAAGTATATTTCCATGCTCAAGCAGGAACTCAAGGCTGCCAACAGCTAGCAGCCCGAGTAGCCAACAGCATTCCGTACCGACGCTATTGCGTCGGTTCAGGTCGACCTACCTCTGAATTTCTTCGATCTTTGCTTTGTTCCATAAGGCATCCAACTCATCCAGAGTCATCGACTCTAAGCCCTTCCCCTGTGCTTCCGCCAAAACTTCAATACGTTGGAAACGCTGCACAAATTTGTCATTGGTGCGTCTCAGAGCCATTTCCGGCTCGACCTTAATAAAACGCGCAAGATTGGCACAGGTAAATAAAATATCGCCGAACTCTTCCTGCACATGCTCGTGATTGGGTTCTGAGGCATTCATGGCTTCCTCCAATTCGTCCAACTCTTCACGAACCTTGGCGATCACCGGTGCGACACTGTCCCAATCAAACCCTGCGGAAGCTGCACGCTTTTGCAATTTCAGGGCACGGGTCATCGCCGGTAGAGCCGCAGGGATATCGTTCAATATTGAGGCAGAACCAGACGACAATGCACTCTCCTGGTACTCTTTGAGCTTTTTTTCTTCTGCCTTGATACGCTCCCAATTGGCATTAATCGCTGCTTCCGAAAGCACCTCTCCATCACCCAGGCGACTTTCAAGAGTACCTTGCGGGAAAACATGCGGATGTCGACGCAGCAGTTTACGGACAACATTATCGACAATATCGTGCCAATCAAAACTATCATCTTCCTTACCAAGCCTGGCGTAAAAAACCACCTGAAACAATAAATCTCCCAACTCATCCATCAGGTGCGGCCAGTCCTGGCGCTCAATGGCATCAACTACTTCGTAGGTTTCCTCAATGGTATGAGGGACAATGGTCTGAAAGCTTTGCTTCAGGTCCCAGGGGCAACCATCGTTCGGATCACGCAACCGATCCATGAGGGTAAGCAGCTCCTTGATTCCATATTTCCTGCCCTGATTTTCGTCCGGATCAACCATGGTGTTCTCCAGGCTGAGCCCGACGCACGTCTACCACGTTTGGCAGACGGCGAATACGATCCAACACTCGCCCAAGCATCTCCAGCGCCGTAACTTCAATCGTCAACTGCAACCTTGCCGTATTCATCTTCTTATCAGTTTGGGTATTGACCATGGTCACGTTAACTCTCTCATTAGCCAACAGCACCGTAATATCCCTTAACAATCCGGAACGATCGTAAGCATCGATAATAATATCCACCGGGTAGGTGAACTCAGAATCCCCCCAACTGACTTCTATGATTCGGTTAGGCTCTGAAGACTGCAGCTGTAAAACGTTCAAGCAGTCCTGACGATGGATGGAGACTCCCCGACCAATAGTGATATAGCCGACAATGGGGTCCCCTGGCAGTGGTTTACAGCACTGTGCCATCTGCGTCAGCAGATTACCCACACCAAGAATATGCACATCCCCGGATTTGGTCGCTTCGGCAGAGGCGGACGGTAGCTGCAGACTCAGTTGGTGTTCTTTAGGCTCCAGCATTCGCTGCGCCATATGAGCAACCTGCATGGGTTTGAGATCCCCTGCACCGATGGCTGCAAACATGTCCTCAGCAGTAGGCATATTGATTTTCTGAGCCAGCTCCTCATAGGGCACTTTTTCCAGAGACAACCGCTTCAGAACATCCTGCAGAATTTCCTGACCTTCCTCGATGTTCTGGTCCCGGTCCTGCAACTTAAACCAATGAGTAATTTTTGCCCGGGCCCGTGAGGTGGCAGTATATCCAAGATCAGGGTTCAACCAGTCTCGACTGGGTTTGGCCTGGCCTGAGGTCAATATCGACACCTGATCGCCGGTTTTCAACACATAGGTCAAAGGAACAATACGGCCGTTAATCTTGGCACCGCGGCAGGCATGTCCGACCTCCGTATGTACTTTGTAGGCAAAGTCGATAGGCGTGGAACTCGAAGGCAAATCGATGACGTGTCCTTCCGGCGTGAACACATAAATGCGGTCGCTGACAATGTCATTACGCCATTGCTCAACCAGTTCGGAGGTCTTGGCTCCGAGTTCTTCCTGCCACTCCAAGACCTGACGCAACCAGGCAATCTTCTGCTCGTAACCATGAGACTTTTGCTGAGTATCCGTGCCCTTGTATAGCCAGTGTGCACAAACGCCCAACTCTGCTTCCTCGTGCATTTTCTGGGTACGGATCTGCACTTCCATGACTTTGCCATGCGGCCCTACCACAGCCGTATGCAGGGATTGATAACCATTTTGCTTGGGATTGGCGACATAGTCGTCAAACTCATGGGGAATATGGCGCCAGAGAGAGTGCACCAGCCCCAGTGCGGAATAACAATCCTTGACTGAGGGAACCAGGATACGGATGGCGCGAATATCGTAAATCTGGGAAAAATCTATGCCCTTACGGTGCATTTTTCGCCAAATGCTATAAATATGTTTGGCCCTACCTGACAACTCCGCCTTAATACCATACTGATCCAGTTCATGGCGCAGTACGGACAAAACTTCTTCAATAAACTTCTGCCGGTCAACGCGGCGTTCATCGAGCTGTTTGGCTATTTTTTTGTAGGCAGTTTCGTGCAGATAGCGGAAGGAGAGGTCCTCCAGTTCCCATTTAAGGTAACCAATACCTAAACGGTGCGCCAGAGGTGCATAGATATCGAAAACTTCCCGTGCAACACGATGGCGTTTCTCAGAACTAGCGTCCTTCACGTCCCGTATGGCGCAGGTACGCTCTGCCAGTTTGATCAAGGCAACCCTGACATCATCGATCATGGTCACCAGCATACGGCGGATGTTATCCACCTGGGTCTGAGACTGGCCCAGCACACTACCCTGATAGGGTTGATGGATATTGGAGATGGCGGCCATTTGCAATACACCTGAAATGAGGTGTACCACTTCAGCGCCGAATTCTTTTTCAACGCTGCCCAATGACAGCTTCTCTTCCCGGACGGCCCGGTACAATACCGCTGCAATCAGGCTGGCAGAATCCATTTGCAATTCAGCCAGAATCTGAGTCATTTCCAGACCGGTCACGAAACTGGTGGTGTTTTGAGACCAAAAATCTCCGGCTGCGACAGCCTCCGACTCGACGACCTTCGCCAAATGACAAGCGCGCCTCAGGTCGTCTACATCTTCCAGATTTACCTGTTGCTGTAACCGATCGATCCAGCCGTCAATATCAACAGAACCATCATCCAGAAGCGGATAGTCTTCGCGAACTTTAACCATGCATACTCTTCATTTTTATGTCGCTGCTGTCAGGATTGTCCGGTACTTCTGGATTTCCTGGCTACCTGCATAAGCATTTTCCCCAGACCATGCAGCAGATTCATCATTCCTTTGTCTGGGCCCATAATGGGTGCAGTCGGCGCCAATTTAAACCCTAGGCCTGCCTTCTTGTCCCATAAAACTTACCTATAGCATCATCCTTTAGTAGCAGAATCTCGCTCAAACAGAGCCATAGACTCAACATGAGTCGTATGCGGAAACATGTCCATCACCCCTGCTCGCACCAGCTTATACCCTTGCTGGGCAAGAATGCCCGCATCTCTTGCCAAGGTGGCAGGATTGCAGGAAACATACACAATTCTGGCAGCGTTAAATCGATTGATGGAGTTAACAATTTCCTCCGCCCCTGAGCGTGGGGGGTCCAGCAATATCTTGTCATATTGTCCAATCCAGGGCGCCTGAGAATCTTTACTTAGCGGCAAATGAAGATTGGCTGCATGGAACTCAACATTATTGACACCATTCTTACGTGCATTGTGATAGCCCCGCTCCACCATCGCCTCACTGCCTTCCACACCCACCACAGATTTTGCCTGTGAGGCCAATGGCAACGTGAAGTTGCCTAAGCCACAGAACAAATCCAATACGTGATCTGATGGCTCAGCGGCTAACCAAGTCAGTGCCTGGTTTAACATGCTGTTGTTTATCTCGCGATTAACCTGGGTAAAATCTGTGGGGTGAAAATCCAGTGTCAGGTCAAAATCAGCTAGCGAGTATTCCAGCATGTCCCGACTGTCCTGTGGCCATATTTTGTGTACGGTATCTGGACCTTTCGGCTGCAAATAAAGCGCCAACCCTGTGTCTTTTGAGAATTCAATCAGCTTGGCTTTATCTTCATCGGCCAATGGATCCATGTGACGAACGATGAGTGCACACACTATGTCTCCGGCCGCCACTTCAATTTGGGGAATACGCTGGTAGCAGGACAGGCTGCGTACCAGCTCCTTCAGCGCCGGTATTCTTTGTCCAACAGAGTCAACCAGAACTGGACAGCTATCAATCGCAGTCAAAAAATTGCTGAATCGCTCTCTGAAGCCGACCAACACCTCATCACGCTTGGTCACGTAACGCACACCCAAGCGGGCCTTGGTGCGGTATCCCTTGCCATTGCTCAATAGAGGCGGCGCGATCTCTTCAGGAGTCTGGGCACCAAAATGATGCAAGTGATCCAGCAAAACCTGCTGTTTATGTTCTATCTGGTATTTGAGATCAACATGCTGCATGGAACAGCCACCGCATATATGGGCATGTGGGCAAGGAGGCTCAACGCGCTGAGGGTGTGGATTCACTATACTTTCAACAGCCAGTTCGTCGTATTTGCGTTTGCTGTTGATATATCGGGCGGTGACAGTTTCGCCAGGCAATGCCCCATCCACAAACAAGGTTTTACCATCTTTGTGGGCTATACCTCGCCCTTCGTGGCTCAGTGACTCGATCTCACAGGTCACAGGTGTGGTCGGCATGGCTTTACGACGTCTGGACATCAGGGTTCCCTATCTGGCACTCGAAAAAGTGCGCGCATTATAGTCAGCATTGCCGGGCAGTGTAAGCACGGGAGGCAACAATCTAGCTTAAGCAACAGCTATTGGCCGGAACAAGTGTGACCATGCCGATAGGTTCAGAAGTTTTTCCAGCCTGGGCCAGCCCTTCCGAACTATCTATAAGATTTAGCTGGAAACACCCAATAAAACTTAACTGAAAACACCTGTGGATAAGTAACGATCGCCGCGATCACAGATAATCGCAACGATGACCGCATTCTCCAGTTCCTGGGCGATACGCAGGGCACCGGCTATAGCTCCACCTGATGAAACACCACAGAAGATGCCCTCAACACTGGCCAGCTGCCGCATGGTCACCTCAGCTTCTTCCTGGGAAATATCCAATATGCGATCCACTCTGGTCGGCTCAAATATCTTAGGTAAATAGGCTTCGGGCCAACGACGAATGCCGGGGATAGACGCGCCCTCACCAGGCTGAAGGCCGATAATCTGAATATCTGGATTCTGTTCTTTCAAATAGCGGGACGTACCCATAATGGTACCCGTAGTCCCCATCGAACTGACAAAGTGGGTAATTTTACCTTCGGTCTGCTGCCATATTTCAGGTCCGGTGGTGCGATAGTGGGCAAGTGGATTAGCAGGATTGGCAAACTGATCCAGAACGATGCCCTCACCACGCTCCTCCATTTCTTTTGCCAGATCGCGCGCGCCTTCCATTCCCTGTTCTTTGCTGATACTGATCAGCTCAGCGCCATAGGCAGACATGGCGGCACGTCTTTCTTCACTCATATGTGCCGGCATGATCAGTATCATGCGATAGCCCTTCATGGCAGCAGCCATGGCCAGCGCAATGCCGGTATTGCCGCTGGTGGCTTCTATCAGCGTGTCACCTGGTTTGATAATTCCCTGATTTTCCGCCTCCTGAATCATGCTTAATGCCGGCCGATCCTTGACCGAGCCGGCAGGATTATTACCTTCAAGTTTTGCCAGAATGGTGTTGGAAGTCGCACCTGGCAGACGTTGCAATCGCACCAGTGGGGTGTTGCCGACATAGGATTCAATTGTTGGATAGGACATATTCGCGAAAACTCTTAAAAGGTGACCGTCGATTTATAGCTGTCTATAAACTGGAAATGTGGACCATAATAAGCAATTAAAACCCGTTACGTTATATTCTTTTCCAATATAAAAAGCAGACATTTATATAAGAAAAGTATTGTAATAGTGAAATCTAGACTTTCTTGCTTAGAGCCTGCTCTTTCTATTGCAATCCCTGAAACTAACTTATGTAGCTCCTGGAAATATCTTTAAACTGCGTAATAAGCCAGGAAATTTTCACCTCTGACTAACCAGCCAAAGAGTTTTTCGGTAAAGTCTAACGGTTCAGCCAGAGCGGCAAAGTTTTAATTGGTTTGAGTATTATTATTTATGACGCATTGGGGCATTAAAACCAAAGTAATCCTGCTAACGCTGATCCCTACGCTGGGGATTGCTTTGGTGATGTCAGTATTTTTTGTCTATACCCGACTGACTGACCTAAACCGCATGATGCTTGATCGCGGCACAGACTCCGCGCGACACATGGCAAATGCAGCTGAATACGGTGTGGCAGCAAACAACCAGCCCTCACTGCAAGCACTGGCAAACTCAGTGCTGGAAGAACGAGATATACGATCAGTTGTCATATACAACCGCAAAAGGGTGGCACTTGCACATGCAGGCCCCAAACTGCTTGAACCGCATACCATTCCAGCCAGCCTGGCCAATCAACTGACAATCTATTCAAGCTATGAAGTATTACGCTTTAGCATGCCAGTTTGGCATCATACGGACTCCTCCACGCCGAAAGTAAAGGAAGAAAATTTAAACTTCACCAATTCAGGCCCTATGGAGAACCTTATCGGTTGGGCGGTGGTGGAAGTGACCCGGGCACCCACAGATCTAGCCAAGTACCAGACCCTGCTTTTTGCAATCGTAGCAGTTACCTTGTCCATAATTCTCTGTACTTACATGGCTTTGCGTCTGAGTCGGGACTTAACCCGCCCTCTTGGAGAGGTCGCCAAGGCATTAAGCCAGATTCGTGAGGGGCGCTTGAACACACGTGTCTATATCGAGGCAAGCCCGGAACTGGCCAACCTTCAGGACGGCATCAACTCCATGGCGGAAGTTTTGGAAAAGTCCCGTATAGAGATGCAGCAGAATATTGATCAGGCCACGGAAGATTTACGTGAGACCCTGGAGACCATCGAGATACAGAACATCGAGCTGGATCTCGCGCGCAAGGAAGCCCTGGAGGCCAGCCGGGTAAAATCCGAGTTTCTTGCCAACATTTCCCATGAAATTCGCACCCCCCTTAACGGCATTATCGGATTTACAAAACTGCTGGCTAAAAGTAATTTGGGCGTTCAGCAACGTGATCAGTTGAACACTATTTACAAGTCCTCCGAGATCCTGCTCACCATCATTAATGACATCCTTGATTTCTCTAAAATCGAGGCTGGAAAACTCATCCTCGATAATACGGTGATGAATCTTAGAGAGATCGTTGAAGATGTGCTCACTATGCTGGCCCCCGGAGCACACGAAAAGAATCTTGATCTTGCCGGCCTGGTTTACTCCGATGTCCCCGACTATATCATGGGCGATCCGCTAAGGATGAAACAAATCATTACCAATCTGGTCAACAACGGTATCAAGTTCACCCAAAGTGGTGAAGTCGTCGTCAGAGTGATGCTGGAGGATAGTGAAGACGACCGGCCAACGATAAAAATCACGGTAACCGACACCGGCGTTGGCTTGTCCAGAGTTCAGCAAAGCACCCTGTTCAGCGCTTTCAGTCAGGCAGATGCCTCCACCGCCAGACGCTTTGGAGGTACGGGACTCGGCCTGGTTATTTCACGTCGTTTGACTGAACAGATGGGCGGTTCTATCGGCGTCGAAAGCGACCTGGGCAAGGGTTCCACTTTTTGGATTATTCTTCGCGTTGAGGTTGCTCCTGAGCAGTCACATCCACAAGAAGTGGTACCTGAAATTGGTGGTGAACGCCTTATTTACCTGGAAAACCAACCGAAGACTGCACTGTCGATACGCCACACACTGCTTCACTGGGAAGCGGATCTGACAATCGTCGACAATATTTCAGAATTGCTGGAAAAGGTGTCTGAAGCGCAGATAAAAGGCCAGGGCTACGCGGCAGCCCTTATAGGTATTACACGCCATCATCTGCGCTCCAATTCCTATCTGGAAGCAATACGGCAACTGGAGTATACCCTCGATTGCCGGGCTCTGGTGCTGACACCAACAATTGCTATTGGCGCTGAAGAACCCCCTATACTCGCTGAGGCATCTAATTATCTGATCAAACCACCCTCCCGTCGCAGGCTGGGTAACGCTCTTACGCAGCTTATTACAGGGGGTTCCCCAGAACAATTCCTGGAACAGCTACCAGAGAGGATACCTCCGACACGGGGGCACCAGAAGCCGTCAATTCTTGCCGTAGACGACAATTCAGCCAACCTAAAGTTAGTGGAGGCCTTTCTCAATGAGTTGGGGGCTGACACAGACACTGCATACAGTGGTTATGAAGCCCTGACCAAGGCCAAGCTAAAGAAATATGCCATCATATTTATGGATGTGCAGATGCCCGGCATGGATGGCATTGAAACAACCCGCAAGATTCGGCAGTTTGAATCCGGCAAACGCCACACACCGATTATTGCGCTGACGGCGCATGCTCTAACCGATGAACGCGAGACTCTGCTCAACAGCGGATTTGATGACTACCTGACCAAGCCTACCAACGAAGAAGAGCTGCAACAAATCATCGCCAAACGCACCGGCATTCATCTATCGCTTTCATCTCAGCAGGCAGCCATGCCGGTGAATGTACCCAGTATCAAGCCCTCGGTAAAGTTTGCCTCAGAGCCCTCTGTCGACTTGGAAAACAGCATTGCGCTTGCCGGTAATAAAGCGGATTTGGCTGAAGAGTTGTTCTCCATGTTGATAGAAAGCCTGCCGGAAGATAAAGCGCAGATTCAAAGAGCTTTTGAGCTGGGCAACAATGATCAGTTGCTTTCCAACGTACACCGATTGCACGGAGCCAGCCGCTACTGCGGCGTGCCTGCGTTAAGGACGAAAGCAGGGTCACTGGAAACGCTGATTAAACGCAAGAAACCCTTTGACAAAGAATTCAATGCCCTGCTTGACGAAATTGACCGAGTTCAATATTGGGCTGAACGTAATGACTGGCAGTCGACCTTGCGTAATTTCCAATCAACTCAAACCACCTGAACAAAAGAATCACCTACAGGCTATACCCGACCTACCAGCGACAATTGGCCTGACTATTTGGCTAGTACTGCCTGGTCCAGCAGGGTGCGCATATCTCTCACTGCCTGAGGAAAACCACTGAATAGTGCCTGGGCCACAATACTGTGACCAATATTGAGTTCGTTGATACCATCTATGGCAGCGATATCCTGCACATTGTGGTAGTGAAGCCCGTGTCCGGCATTCACAATCAGTCCCAATGAACATGCATAAGCCACTGCATATTGAATAATCTCCAGCTCAGCCAGGCGGGTAGACTCATCGATGGCATCAGCATAACGTCCGGTGTGAATCTCAATCGCCTGTGCTCCACAGCGATTCGCCGCAGCTATCTGGTCACGATCAGGATCTATAAACAGAGACACTTCGATACCGGCTGCTGTCAACTGCTGGCAGGCATCCGTCACCCGTGCCTCCTGTCCCACAACGTCAAGACCGCCTTCGGTAGTCAATTCTTCCCGTTTTTCAGGAACCAGGCAACAATGGGCCGGCTGCACTTTCAACGCCATTTCGATCATGGCGTCAGTTACCGCCATTTCCAGGTTCATTCTAGTGGTCAGCGTTTCTTTCATCAGATAAACGTCGCGGTCCTGAATATGCCGCCGGTCTTCACGGGGATGGATGGTAATGCCATCCGCACCGGCCTGCTCTGCCTGCAGAGCTGCCAGCACCGGGTCCGGGTAGCGGGTTCCTCTGGCTTCACGTAGTGTTGCCACATGATCAACATTGACACCCAAAAGCACTCGACTAGTCACGCTGCACCTCTATATATTGCTGGAGAACTTTACGCGACTGCAACGGTCTGCCTCCCAGCATATGGTTAATCATACTACGGCAAATTCTCTTCGCCGCTAAAAGCACTCCGGGATCTTGCCATAGGCGTTGATGGATCGCCAATAAGGTCTTACCGTGAATAGCATTAGCCGCACCAGGCTCAACCTGCACGATACCCTCTTCGGCGGTCACCAGATAGTAGTTCCCCGGTGTGATCGCCAACCCGCTCATGCTTTCACGATCAAACTCAACACCCATACCCATTTCTTCCAGTAGCGATAGTTCAAATAATCTTAGCGCTGGTTCGAGAGGGCTATTATTTGATAATTGCTCCAGAGTGTTCTGGTAGGTATTAAAAAGTTCGGAAGGGCCACCCAAAGCAGGTAGTAATTTCAGCAAGAGCTCGTTCAGGTAAAAGCCCGAGTATAGCGAAAGACCCTGCAGTGGGCGCCTGTAACCAGACATTTCAATTTGGCCTAAAGACTTAAGTTCCGAATTACCACTAAAAGATATGAGCAGACCCTGGAAGGGTTGCAGCAACGCTGCGGTCCCCTTATTTGCTCGGGCCCCACGAGCCACCGCAGCAATACGTCCCGTTTCTTTACAGAATAAATCAACAATCAGGCTGGTTTCCCGATAAGGACGGGAATGAAGCAGAAAAGCAGATTGAGAGGATTGCATGCCGTTATGAATGGCCTATCCGCGTTAGCGATCGTCATATCCCAGGCTTTTGAGTGCACGCTCATCATCACTCCAGCCAGACCTGACCTTCACCCAAAGCTCAAGCATAACTTTATGCTCAAACAAGCTCTCCATATCCTTGCGGGCATCTATACCAATTCGTTTAATACGTTCACCTTTCTGGCCAATGACAATCTTTTTCTGGCCATCCCGTTCCACCAGGATTAAGGCATTAATGCGGAGTAATTTACCTTCTTGTTTGAACTGCTCGATCTCGACAGTTACCTCGTAGGGGATTTCCTCCCCTAACTGGCGCATGACTTTTTCACGCACAATTTCCATGGCCAGGAAGCGTTCACTGCGGTCCGTCACCTGGTCTTCGGGATAGAAATGAATACTGTCTGGCAACGCCTCAAAAATAACCTTCTCAAGACGTTCGATATTGGTCCCCTGCTCGGCAGAAATGGGGACAATATGGGCAAATTCACATTCCTGACTTAAACGTTCAATAAACGGCAGTAGCTTATTCTTGTCTTCCAGGCGGTCTATTTTGTTAATCGCCAAAATTTTGGTACCACGAGCGGCAGAGACTTTTTCCAGGACATATTGATCTTCGTCTGACCAGCGTTCGCGGTCTACCACAAAGACAATAACATCCGCATCCTTCAAAGCAGTTGATGAGGCCTTATTTAGCACTCTGCTAAGGGCTTTTTTCTCGGCGCGGTGGAGCCCTGGAGTATCGACATATATCGCCTGGTGATTCGCTTCTGTTTTGATACCGAGGATCTGGTGGCGAGTAGTTTGAGGCTTACGCGAAGTAATGCTGATTTTCTGACCCAGAATACGATTCAGTAACGTTGACTTACCAACATTTGGGCGTCCGACAATGGCAACATAACCACATTGAGTCGAGATTTCATGATTCACTTGTCTACACCCAGCTCTGCAAGAGCCTTTTTGGCTGATTTCTGCTCCGCAACTCTGCGACTGCTACCTGTTCCTTCCGTAGGATTATCCAGGCTTTCTACCATACAGCGTACATGGAAGGTCTGTGCATGGGCCTCTCCCTGAACCGAAATAACTTCATAGCGAGGCAAATTTAACTGCCTTGCCTGGAGGTATTCCTGCAAACGGGTTTTGGAATCTTTAGTGGTGTCTTTTAAATTCAACAACCCCAGGCGTTGCTCAAACCAGCTGAGGACACGTTCTGTGCACACATCAAAACCACTGTCCAGATATATTGCACCAATAATGGATTCAAGCGCATCGGCCAGTATTGACTCCCTTCTGAAGCCGCCGCTTTTTAGCTCACCAGAGCCAAGTCTCAGATACTCGCCAAGGTTAAACTCACGAGCTATCTCGGCCAGAGTGACACCTTTCACCATCCGCGCTCTTAGTCTACTGAGCTGCCCTTCCCGCGCCTCATCAAAGCGCCGGTATAAATATTCAGCAATAATAAAATTCAGTACCGAGTCGCCTAAAAACTCCAGACGCTCATTATTACGTCCACCAAAACTGCGGTGAGTCAGCGCCAATGTCAGTAGATTGATGTCTTGAAAACGATAGCCGATGGCGCGTTGCAATCTGTCGAGCTTTTCTGTCACTTATTATCCACTTCCAGATGGTTTTCAAAGGAAACCACTGCATCAATATTTTTAACTATATTTGTACGCACTTCATAATCAATATTGACTGACAGCTTGGTTTTGTCCCGCACAATTTTGATATTTTCTTTATTGAAATTTCGCACACTGTTTACCTGAAAGTGCTTGTCCAATCGCTTGATAATTTCAACGTTTGACAATTTAGCCAGGTTTTCTTCCCTTTTCAGGCCATCCAATGCCGCGGCAATGGTGTAGTTATCAAGATATATTGGGCCTATTTTTACACCAAGTGTGATCACAGACACACCGATTAGAATCCAGATCATAACGATATACATTGATGCCCCTTGCTGCTTGTGGCGCATAAAGTGTCCTCTTTGGTTAGCTACTTTATTAAGCATAGTTTGCAAGCAGTTGTTTTTACAGACCCGAGACCATAATCGTCATGGAATCAGGCTGACGCGGGAAAAACTCGGGATCGAAAATATTTTTTCCCAGTGCATCCAGATCGCAAAAGCACGACCGACAATGTTTTCATCAGGAACCAAGCCTATGAAACGGCTGTCCTTGGAGCGGTCACGGTTATCGCCCATCATGAAATAATACCCTTCAGGAATGGTCCATTCGCTTTCGCCGAGGACATTACGATCATTACGCTTGATAATACGATGGGTGCTCTCGCCAAGCACTTCTTCAAATATCAATTCTCTAGGTGCACCTGCGGGCAATGCAGCCAATAGCTTTTCGAATATTTTCTCGCCGTTGATAAATAATGTCTTATTGGTATAACGCACCACATCCCCAGGCACACCGACTACCCGCTTAATATAGTTTGTAACATTATCTTCCGGGTTTTTGAAAACCATGACATCACCCCTGGCAGGCTCTCCAATTTCCAAAAATTTGTAGCCCAAAACCGGTACCCTCAGCCCATACTCATATTTATTTACAAGAATAAAGTCGCCCACCTCCAGCGTAGGCAACATGGATTGAGATGGAATTTGAAAGGGTTCAATTAGAAATGACCGTACTACCAACACCAGAAACAGCACCGGAAAAAATGACTTGGCATATTCCACTGCAACAGGTAGAGGAACTTCCTCCTGTGCCTGTTCTGCGTTGACTCGACGGGATTTGGCAAAAAACAAAGTATCCGCCAACCAGATGCCACCGGACACAGCTGTCAGAGCGACAAGTATGATTGCAAAGTCAAAATCCATGTTATTTCCTGTGATGCTTTCTATTAATTGGTAACGCTCAAAGTCAGCAATACTGGGAAGCCGAAAAGCAAGAGGCTAAAATTCCTGTATGTACGTTGGTGGGCTAGTTATCCACCTTGAGCACAGCCAGGAAGGCGTCCTGGGGAATTTCCACCTTACCCACCTGCTTCATGCGTTTTTTACCTTCTTTTTGTTTCTGTAGTAGCTTTTTCTTCCGCGATACATCCCCACCGTAGCATTTGGCAAGGACATTCTTCCGCAGAGCTTTGACTGTGGTGCGGGCAACAATCTGCCCTCCAATTGCTGCCTGTATGGCCACATCAAACATTTGTCGGGGAATCAGTTCCTTCATTTTTTCCGCCAGCTGACGGCCACGATAAGCCGCGTTATCTTTATGTACGATAAGGGCCAACGCATCCACTTTCTCAGAATTAATGAGAATGTCCAAACGCACAAGTTTTGCTGCCTGGAATCGCACAAAATGGTAGTCCAAAGAAGCATAGCCACGACTGACAGATTTTAACCGGTCAAAAAAGTCGAGAACTACTTCACCCATAGGCAGCTCGTAACTCAATGACACTTGAGAGCCTAAAAACTGCATATTTTTCTGAACACCGCGCTTTTCCACGCACAGGGAAATCACATTGCCCAGATAGTCCTGTGGCACCAGAATATTGGCTTCCACAATCGGCTCACGCATTTCCTCAATAAACCCGGGGTCCGGCAAGCGCGACGGGTTATCGACCATAGAAATTTCATTTTTCTTGGTCAGGATTTCATATACGACTGTAGGCGCAGTGGTGATCAGGTCAAGATCATATTCTCGTTCAAGCCGCTCCTGGATAATTTCCATGTGCAGCATGCCAAGGAAACCACAGCGAAAACCGAAGCCCAAAGCATCTGATGATTCCGGCTCAAAAAACAGCGAGGCATCATTGAGCGTAAGCTTTTCCAGTGCCTCACGAAAATCTTCATAATCTTCCGAGCTGACCGGGAAAACGCCCGCATAAACCTGAGGCTGGACCTTTTTAAACCCAGGTAGAGACTTAACATCCTGTGTTCTGGCGTGAGTAATGGTATCGCCCACAGGCGCACCATGAATATCTTTGATGCCGGCAACTACATACCCTACTTCGCCAGCTTTTAGGCCACCTGTCTCAGTACGTTTTGGCGTAAACACACCAATAGAAGTAACAGGCTCCTGTATACCTGTCGATTTGATCAGAATTTTGTCACCTTTCTTAAGTTCGCCATTTTTAACGCGCACAAGAGAGACAACACCAAGATAATTGTCAAACCAGGAATCGATAATCAGCGCTTGCAACTGTGAATCCGGGTCACCTTCAGGCGCTGGAATCATCTGTACAATTTGCTCCAGGGTTTCCTGAATACCGATACCAGCTTTGGCGCTGGCCTCCACGGCATTGGAAGCATCGATACCGATAATCTCTTCAATTTCCTTGCGGACTTTTGCGGGTTCCGCCTGTGGCAGATCCATCTTGTTGAGTACCGGAATTACTTCCAACCCCATTTCTATCGCGGTATAGCAGTTGGCAACAGACTGAGCTTCGACACCCTGAGCGGCATCGACCACCAGCAATGCCCCTTCGCAGGCTGCCAGAGAACGAGAAACTTCGTAAGAAAAGTCCACATGTCCGGGGGTGTCGATAAAATTCAGTTGATAACGTTCACCGTCCAGCGCGTCATAGTAGAGAGTGACGCTCTGAGCTTTAATGGTGATACCACGCTCTCTCTCGATGTCCATGGAGTCCAGTACCTGCTCGGACATCTCACGGTCAGTCAGGCCGCCGCAGTAATGAATAAAGCGATCAGCGATCGTGGATTTACCGTGATCGATATGGGCAATAATGGAAAAGTTACGGATATGTTTGAGTTTACTCACAGACAGCTAACACCGGACGCAAATTAAAGGCCGCAGGATTTTACCAGCTCCAATGCTTAAATGCAGTGAAATTAGTTTAAATATGGTGAATCTCTGGTTACAGATACCAAACAGGCGGAAGTCCAATGACCACCGCCTGTTCCGTGCCGGTTGGAATAAAAGAAATAGTTCCGGCATTTACCGGCAAGAGCCCCGCTTTCCTGCCAACGCTATTTTGCCTTCATTACTTCCTGATACACATTCATCACCTAATTCACCTTCATCACGATAAAGGCTGGGTTCCCCCCGCGTATAATAAGCACGGGCAGTGATTTGTTCTTTGGTAGATCATCCACAATGTCATTAAAGTCCTGAACATTATTCACTTCGTGATTATTCAGACTACTGATCACGTCATTGGCGCGAATACCCGCTGACGCTGCCGGTCCCGGAAGTGCATTAATCACCAGGACACCGCCAGAGACCTGAAGTTGCGCCTTTTCGGCTTCAGTTAAATCACGAACCTCAAGATTCAATGAATTTACGGATGGCTCTGCCTTGGCAGGCATTGCTGTAACTGAGCCATCTTCTCCTGGCAACTGACCTATCACTACGTCGATTTGCTTCTCATGGCCACTGCGCACTATTTCCAGCTCAGCTGTTTTGCCCGGCGGCACACGCCCCACAAGGTGGGGTAACTCCGATGACAATCCAATTTCGGCACCTTCAAATTTGGTAATTACATCCCCTGGTTGAATGCCCGCCTGGTCGGCTGGAGAACCTTTCATAACTTGCGCAACCAATGCACCACGGGGTTTATCCAGATTAAATGATTCAGCCAGATCTTTGTTCACTTCCTGGATCAGCACTCCCAACCAGCCACGTTTGACGCTACCCGTTTCCTTCAACTGCGACATAACATCCATGGCCACATCGATAGGTATAGCAAAAGAGACCCCCATGAAGCCGCCTGAACGAGTATAGATTTGAGAGTTGATACCCACTACTTCTCCGTCCAGGTTGAATAGCGGACCACCTGAATTACCTGGATTAATCGCAACATCTGTCTGAATAAAGGGCACGTAGTTTTCATTAGGCAGGCTCCGCCCCTTGGCACTGACGATACCTGCAGTAACCGTATAGTCAAAACCGAAAGGCGACCCGATAGCCACCACCCATTCTCCAACCTTAAGCTTGGAAGACTTACCCAGCTTAAGCACAGGTAGATCATCAGCTTCAACTTTAAGCACTGCCAAGTCTGATTTGGCATCCGCACCTATCAGTGTGGCTGGTAGTTCGCGACGGTCCACCAAGCGCACAAATATCTCGTCAGCACCATCAACCACATGATTATTGGTAAGAATGTAACCGTCATGAGATACGATAAATCCAGACCCCATCGACTGAGCTTCTCTGGGCCCCCTGCGAGGTATCTGGTCACCAAAAAAATGACGAAAAAATTCGGGGATCTGTTCCATGTCAGGAGCATTACCGTATATCTGAGGTCCACCGGCATCTATCGTTCGCACTGTACTAATGTTAACCACTGCAGGAGAGACTTCATCAACCAACTCAGTAAAATCCGGAAGGTCGGCGGCCCTGGCTACAAGGGCCAAAACCATCACCCAGCAACCGAACACTCCCAATGCTAACTTTTTCATTCACCAACTCCATCGCTGACAAAGGATTCAAAGAACTGAAAGACAGAATTCGAAGAACACAAATCACTTCGGCCGGATAGAAACCAGCGCCAGAATCAGTACTGATAACACCAGACCTACGCGCTTTCAGAATTCAGTTTAGTTTGCGTAATAATTGGGGATGGTATGCGGGATTGCAAGAAAGTCTAAGTGACAATGTTTTAACCAACAGGACACCTGACAGTAAGCCAATCAAACCTGCCAAGGCCACCATTGGATCCGAAAGACCAAGCGCTTTATCTGCCATTGCGGCAGCAAGAATTAAGGCTAATAAAGGTAGCAAATACGCCAGAAAGGAGGCCTTCACCAAAGCTTCCTCTTCGATGCCGATAACCACCTGATCTCCGACCTCAACGCCCAGCGAACGCGAAACCCTGACCTGACTTGCCCTGCCACCAGTCAAAGAGTTCAGGGCCTTCTGGCCACAGCCATGGCTGGCCGAACAGCTCTGACACACTGATTCGCGCATAGTATTCACCCACGCAAACTGGTCATCAATAGCTGTAATGGTTCCTTTTTCTTCGATCACGAGGGGTTCTCAATAGAAGCAATGCGCATATTGTCGGCGACTTTCTTGGCAGTCTCAATAGGCACCTCACCCACTACAGTCACCACGTAGCGTTCGGATCCAAAAGTAAAGTACTTGGAATAAGCAGAAGTAGCACCCATACGGGAACCTCCCTCCGGCATTTCAGCTTCCTGTTGGGTTTCCACAAAAACGCTGAACAGGCTCAATCCATCTGTAAATATCTGGCTACGTGAGGATTCCGGCATAATGTCATTTGCTTTAGACATATAAGGTGCAGGGGCAAAGCCCTGGGGCATCCAGCCCGGATGCCACTGAATAGCCAACGGAGCCAGGGAGTCGGACGAACCTCCGGAACCAGTACGATTTGTAATATCCCGATGGTCTATATCGGTTCCGGAAGAACCTGCTAATGACCCCCGATAGAACTCTTTATCGTTAATGTTCTCTCCCAACATCAGGGTGGTGAACTGAAAATGCTCAAGAACCTCTCCGTCGGTTCCAGTCAGCATGGATTTCACCAGCAACCCGGAACCTTCCTCCAGCCAGAGCAGGTAACTGTAGCGAAACTTGTCTTTCGCCATTACAGCAACCTTCACCACTTCATATCCGGCCAGTCTCTCCATACCCGCCACCGAAATGCTATAAACTGAAGCCATGGGAACAGAGGCATTGGAGAAGCCGCTGGCAAAAGTTCCCAATGGCAGAGCTTGCTCCAGCTCAATTGGA
Organism: Hahella sp.; assembly: GCA_050299855.1. GTDB lineage: Bacteria > Pseudomonadota > Gammaproteobacteria > Pseudomonadales > Oleiphilaceae > Hahella. Next base: position 360,557 of record JBNKWQ010000046.1, on the reverse strand, counting down.
GCCTTGCCTGGAAACAGACAGACCACTTTGTCGCCTTTGCGAATAATCTCGCGAGGTTCACCATCCAGCGACACCAATCGTTCCTGTTCCACACCATTCTGCAGGCGATGCATAACCTTCATGCTGCTCATTTCATCGCCATGACCATAGACGAAGGTGCCTGTATAAGACTGGCTCTTCCTGGCTAACACCATCCGATCCAGCCATTCCGCCGGGTCGGCAGATTCCATGGCTTGTACTCCCGAGGCTGCTAAAAACCAGAGCGCCAGGATTGTCATTAAATACTGCTTCATGAAGACGGGAAACTCTCGCTTAAGTTAACTGAATTATTCGGCTGAATCTGTTTCTTTAGCACTTTTAGCAATGGGATCACCAATCGGGACCTCAGCAGCCTCAGGCTCATAACTGGTCAGACGGGCATAAGGAACAATACTGCGCCCACCATTAAGTGCCACATTACCAGCATGTTTCATCAAATAGGCATTAAGCCGTTGCTCATGTTCCCTGGAGAATTCCACCGAACCAGAAGACGCCACCTCATTGACCGGCTCAACACCGACGGCATTTACCTTATCCGGACTTTCTGCCAATTGGGGGCTAGCGGCATCATTAAACCCCACGGTCTGTACGGTAAAAATCACAGCAAAGGCGACAGAAGCCGCAATGGCCGCACTTCCCCACCAGGGCATGTGCTTCTTCCCTGGAGCCGCCGGTTTGGTTTCCCCCCCCGCATCAATTGCAGACGTAGACCGATCACCCGGTGCATCAAGCTCTTTGGCGATATCGATTCGCAAATCAATTTGCGCCCAGGCAGCCTCTTCGCTATTCAAACCGGCTTTTACCTGATGATATCGCTGCCAGACTGCTACTAATTCATCATCGTGAGTCTGAGCAAGTATGCGTCGCAGTTCGAGATCATCCGCCTCATCATCCAGCAATGCCGACAATGATTCTCTGGTTTTCTCATTCATAATGTTCACCTCTGAAACCTGCAGCGAAACCTCTCCCCTGCAAGCAATATATCAACCGTTGTTTACCCAACTGCATATCAAGCAACTGTAAACACCACCTCAAAGACACTACAACGTGCTACACCATCGCCCTTTCTTTGCCATCTAACAAAGGAGCGATATGTGCATCAATGGCATCCCGGGCCCGAAAAATCCGCGACCTGACCGTGCCAACCGGACACTGCATAATCTCGGCAATATCCTCATAGCTGAGACCATCAAATTCCCGCAATGTCAGCGCCGACTTTAAATCTTCCGGCAATGCATCAATGGCTTTATGGATGGCACTCTGTAATTGATCTCTCTGCAGTTCGCGATCCGGTGAATTAATATCCTTCAGCCCAGCACTGCCCTCGTAATAAACCGCATCATCGATCTCCACATCAGAACCCGGCGGCCGACGCCCTTTTGCAACCAGATAATTTTTGGCAGCATTAATCGCTATCCGGTATAGCCAGGTATAAAACGCACTGTCACCCCGAAATGAGTCAAGCGCACGATAGGCTTTGATAAAAGCTTCCTGAGCCACATCTTTCACTTCATGGGGATCTCGAACATAGCGGGCGATAATTGCCATTACCTTGCTTTGGTACTTAATCACCAGCAGATCAAATGCACGCCGATCCCCTCGTTGCACCCGTTCAACCAGCTGATGATCGGTGGTCTTTGTTGCGGCAGTATTAGCATCCAATGTTAAAGTACTCTTCTCTGACCTGTTTTGATCCGAACCGGATTGGACAAGCTGTATGGTCATAGGTTCCCGCCATCTGAAAATATTTTTAAGAAGTCCAGATATAGACATTTGGCGGGGCAGATAGTTCACTTTTATCCAAAGTGATAGTATAAGTCCCTTGCAGTTGCCACCCAAACTACGGGTTCGTAGCCCGCCCTATTTATATCCAACGAGATTCCATTCATTCATGAGCCCTAGTTTTGAACATGACGTGCTTGTTATCGGTAGTGGCGCAGCCGGCTTGGCAGTCGCACTCAACCTGCCGAAAGACCTGCGAATTGCGATACTATCAAAAACCACATTGCAAAGTGGCTCTACACTTTGGGCTCAAGGTGGAATCGCCGCCGTATACGATGATGACGACAGCGTCGAATCCCATATTCGGGACACTCTGAAAGCCGGAGCCGAACTTTGTCACGAAGACGCTGTGAGATTTACAGTTGAGAACGGCCGCGCGGCAATTGAGTGGTTAATCAGCCAAGGCGTACAGTTTGATACTTATGAACATGGATCAACCAATCACAAATTCCATCTAACAAAAGAAGGTGGCCACAGCCACCGCCGAATTCTCCATGCCGCCGATGCCACGGGGAGAGCACTATCAGGGTCCTTGAGTGATCGCGCTCTGGAACGGGACAATATAGAAATATTCGAGCATCGTGTGGGCATTGACCTGATCACCCACCGTAAGCTATCCCTGCCCGGCAACCGGTGCGTGGGGGCTTATGTCCTGAATAATGAGACCAGCCATGTGGAACTGTTCCGTGCCAGATTTGTAGTGCTGGCCACAGGCGGCGCCAGCAAGGTTTATCTCTATACCAGCAACCCCGATGTTGCCACCGGAGATGGTATTGCTATGGCTTGGCGTGCCGGATGTCGGGTCGGCAATATGGAATTCAATCAATTTCATCCTACGTGCCTTTACCACCCCCAGGCTAAATCCTTCTTGATTACAGAAGCTATTCGTGGCGAGGGAGGCAAACTTCTTCTCCCCAATGGCGAACGTTTCATGCATCGATTCAGTGAGCAGAAAGAACTCGCACCTCGCGATGTGGTGGCTCGCGCCATTGACCATGAAATGAAACGACTTGGTGCAGACTGCCTGTATTTGGATATTTCCCATCGGGACAGCGACTTTATCAAGAGCCACTTTCCAACGGTATACGAACGCTGTCTGAAATACGGCATTGATATAACATGCGACCCTATCCCGGTGGTACCTGCCGCACACTACACCTGCGGCGGCATTGTGACAGATGCCAATAGCCACACAGATATCAACTCACTTTATGCCGTAGGCGAAACCGCATTTACCGGGCTACACGGCGCCAATCGTATGGCCAGCAACTCACTTCTGGAATGTCTGGTCTTTGGCCAGGCCTGCGCTGATGACATCACCCGGCGGCTGGCGTATTCGCCGCCCCCTCCGGAGGCACCCTCCTGGGACGAAAGTCAGGTTACCGATTCCGATGAAGACGTGGTGATCTCCCACAACTGGGACGAACTACGCCGCTTTATGTGGGACTACGTTGGCATCGTTAGGACTGACAAACGCCTGCAGCGGGCCAAACACCGGGTGGACATGCTGCATCAGGAAATCCGGGAGTATTACAGCAACTACAAAGTCGGCAACGACTTACTGGAACTCAGAAATCTGGTGACGGTTGCTGATTTGATAATCTGCTCCGCTATTCAACGCCGGGAAAGTCGCGGCCTGCACTACACACTGGATTACCCGGCATTAAGCGACACCATAGAGGATACTCTACTGGTGCCGGTCAATTTTTCATCGGACAACTGGTAAGACTAAATATTGATTACTGGTAAGACTATGTCTTGATTATAGGATGGTGGCGAGAAATTCACCCTGCCAAGTGGTTGGCCTTAGCCAATGATCTCCAGCAGTATAAATGACGAAACGTCAACAGAGTCTAGGATTAACTGCCAACCAGGAAGTATTCTCGTGGAGGTCTTGGCCTCACGCAGTTACAATATGCACCGGCGACATTATTAGAGGTATTTATGAGTAGTACACAGGCTGAATATAACCGTCTTTTCTGGCACAGCCGACGAGGCATGCTGGAACTGGATTGCCTTCTGGTACCCTTCCTGAAGGAAGCCTACCTGCAACTGGATAAAGAGGATCAACAACGCTACCAGCAGCTACTGGAGTGCGAAGATACTGATATGTTCCAGTGGTTTATGCAAAAATCCGTCCCCGAAGATCCTGAGTTGGCAAAAATCGTAAACATCATCCTCGAACGTGTTCAGCCCCAATACGACTGAGTTAAAGCCTTCAATCCTTATCTTCGTCCTGCTATCGGCACTTTTAGCCAGTCTCGCAGGAATGTTGATATATGTAGCATTACCATTGAACTGGCTGATTCTGTTGGGTAGCCTGCTGTGCCTCCACTGGCTATACACCCTTGGTCTTCATGCATTATTGCTGTGGCCGCACAGTATCTGCAGAGTCCGATTAACGTTGGACGCGCATGGTCAGATTGAGTGCCAAATTATGGACCGCCGCCGTCGCTGGTCCAAAGCCAGTATCGACGGAGACTCACTGATTACAGCCCCCTTCACACTATTGAGCCTGCGTACCCGTCCTGGTACATGGCACCGACGCATCGTCATGCTTACCCGGGACAACTGTGAGCCGGAAAGTTATCGACGACTGCGAGTGCTGCTGAGGTACGCACCTGCTGACAGCTAGATACCTCAATACCAGCCAACTAAAGGTGCAACTGACGACAGAGCCTGACAGGTTCTGACAAACTCATTACACTTGTACCCAGCACGTCCTACACCAACCGCCTATCGCACACTAAATAAGGTCAGCGGCTGAGTTGGTAGACACCTGATCTATAGACTTATTTGGAGATTGTGATGCCGGAATCTGCATTTTGGCAAAGTATCAACCCGCTCTGGGGCACAGAGGAAGCCAATCAAAATGGCCCGACGCTTTATAGTCTTCCCGCTGCGCAGTTGATCAGTATCAAAGGCCCGGACGCAGAGAAGTTTATGCAAGGGCAGTTCACCTGTGATCTACGGAGTATTACCGGGGCTCAGTCAACACTCGGCGCCTGCTGCAATCTTAAAGGCCGTATGCTGGTACAATTTCGGATACTCAAATTGGCAGACAACGACTTCCTGCTACGGTGCCCTGTTGAAGTCGCTGAAGACTTTGTGACTCACCTGAACAAGTACAAAGTCTTTTTTAAATGCGAATTGAAACTACTCGACACCATGGGAAGCTTTGGTGCCTGTGGCGACGAAATTGTGCTGCAAAAAATTCTTGGGGCGACCCCCCAGGAAATCAACCAGGCACTATTCCCTGAAGAAGGCCTGACAGTAATTCGAGTGGCTGGGGAGCAACCCCGGTTTGAAATATGGGTTGCACAGAGCCGAGCCTCTGAATGGCTGCCTGCTGCCCTGCAACATTGCCGGCAAGGCAGCAACAACGAATGGGAACTGCTTGAAATACGGGCCGGCATTGGCGAGGTCTACCAGCCAACGCGCGAAGAATTCATCCCTCAAATGCTGAACCTGCAAAGCCTGGGGGGGGTGAGTTTCAAAAAGGGCTGCTATACCGGACAGGAAATTGTCGCCCGCATGCAATACCTTGGCAAACTTAAAAAGCGTATGTACCAAATTTCAATCGATGCCGCCAATGCCCTGCCAACATGTGAACCGGGGGATAAGATTATTGATGCAGACGGGCGGGAACTTGGCAACATAGTCAGATCAGCCATTAATACGTCTGACCAACATCTGGCTCTCGCAATACTGGACAATGCATGTGTTGAAAGCAGCGAACGAATTTTTCTTGAAAAATCACCCCTAGCTGAATGTCATGTCCACGACTTACCTTACCAGGTGGAAGCTACCGGAGAGTCCCGACCTGGACGGTAACAAATTTCAACGTTTTACTGTCAGACAGGCCGCGCTAATTAATAAAATCTGCTATAAATAAAAGACTGTTTCTTAACGAATTAAAAGCAGATCATAGTCAGGTAGCTTTTGGAATCGCCTGATAACTGCCTAATTTTTACCGTATTCTGATATTCGCGGAAAAACCGATGCCCGAACTAGAAACCAAGATCAAAAAAGATATCGTAGATGCGATTAACAGCGACAAGCTGGTCCTTCCAACGCTGCCCGAGGTAGCGCTCAAAGTCAGAGAGGTAGCTGAAAGTCCAGAATCGTCGGTTCAGGATCTGGTAAAAGTGCTCAGCAATGATGCCGCCATTACGGCCCGTATCATCCGGGTCTGTAACAGCCCATTATTGCGAGGCTCGAGAGAAATCAGTAACCTGCAGATGGCAGTTGGCCGCCTGGGGATGGCCTACACTGCCAATCTGGCAACAGGGCTTGCTATGGAGCAGATGTTCCAGGCGACGTCGGAAATGATTGACAAGCGCATGCGTACCGTCTGGCAAACCAGCACAGAAGTTGCGGGTATTTGCCACGTGCTTGCGGGGCACTACACCAAACTGAAACCAGATCAGGCGACCCTGGCAGGTCTGATTCACCAAATAGGCACCCTGCCAATTCTGACTTATATCGAAGAAAACGACATTCAGATCAATAATATTATTCTGGATAACCTGATAGACAGCATGTCACCGTCAATCGGCAGTTTTATCCTGAAAAAATGGGACTTCAGCAAGGAATTGCAGATGGTGCCGAAAGAGCACTGTAATTTTAAACGGGAAGTTCCCGAAGCAGATCTGGCCGATGTGGTGATGATTGCCCGGTTGCAGTCCCTATTGGGTACTGACCACCCTTATACCAAGATGGACTGGTCTGCCATCAGCGCCTTTCAACGCCTCGGTCTGGATCCTGAAATTGATATGAATGAAGCAGAAGACCTGAGCGAAGAGATGGAAGCAGCCATGGCTCTGCTTGCCCAATAGAATAACGAAAAGTGTTAGATTTGATAAAACGGGAAATCAGACGGTTTCCCGTTTTTTTTGCTTATCAAGAAAGCCTTTGGAATCCAGCATATCCAGTGGCGGAAGACGCCAGTCGATAGGCTTGTGCTGATGCTGCAATAAATAGGCATTGGCCTGGGAAAAGTGTCTGCAACCTAGAAACCCCCTGTGTGCTGACAACGGTGAGGGATGCACAGATTCCAGCACGCAGTGGCGCTGCCGATCAATAAAAGCACCTTTTTTCTGGGCATAGCTGCCCCAGAGCATAAATACCACATGATCCCGCTGCTCATTCAGCAACTGAATCACCCGGTCGGTAAACAGCTCCCACCCTTGTCTTTGATGGGCAGCGGCCTGCCCCTGTTCCACCGTCAGCACACTGTTCAGTAGCAGCACGCCTTGCTGGGCCCAGTATCCGAGACAACCATGCTCCGGCAGAGCATGCCCCAGATCTGAGTTAATTTCCTTAAAGATATTCAGCAGGGAGGGAGGTGGTTTGACGCCGGGCAATACCGAAAAACTCAGCCCATGAGCCTGGCCGGGACCGTGATAGGGATCCTGCCCCAGAATCACCACCGCCACCTGATCAAAACTGGTGGAATTGAGTGCATTGAAACAGTTTTCAACACTCGGATAGATGACCCTGCCGGCCCCTTCCTGTTGAGCTAAAAAATCCTCCAGCTTCAACATATAAGGCGCAGTAAACTGGTCCGCCAGGCGCTGGTCCCAACCGGTGCCTGGCTTTAATGCCGCTTGCAGAAATGCACTCACTGCCCCCTCTACTCCTTGATGTCGGTTGCCACTCCAGCCACTGGGCGCATATGCGGAAACAGGATAACGTCGCGAATGGAAGGTGAGTCAGTCAATAACATTACCAGACGATCGATTCCAATACCCTCACCGGCGGTTGGCGGCATCCCATGCTCAAGAGCAACGATATAATCGTCGTCAAAGAACATGGCTTCGTCATCCCCCGCCTCTTTCTCTTCTACTTGCTTGCGGAAGCGCTCAGCCTGATCTTCAGGATCATTGAGCTCAGAGAAACCGTTAGCGATTTCACGTCCACCGACAAAGAATTCAAAACGGTCGGTAACGAAAGGATTGCTGTCAGAACGACGTGCCAAAGGAGACACTTCTGTCGGATATTCAGTAATAAAAGTCGGCTGCATCAAACGATGTTCTGCCGTCTTTTCAAAAATTTCGATCTGTACCTTGCCCAGCCCCCAGTTATCTTTCAGCGGGATGCCCAGATCCTTGGCAATCGCTTTGGCAGATTCCATATGGTTCAGGGCTTCTGCAGTCAGGTCGGGATTGAACTTCAGTATGGATTCAATCACTGTCAAACGCTCAAATGGCTGGCCGAAATCATAGATAATCTCATCCACAACTTCACCATCTGCATTACGAGTAGTGTTGCTTACTTTGGTTGTTCCCAAAACTTCCTGAGCCACCCAACGCAGCATTTCCTCGGTCAAATCCATCAAATCCTTGTAATCAGCATAGGCCTGATAGAACTCAATCATGGTGAATTCAGGATTATGGCGGGTGGACAAGCCTTCGTTACGGAAATTACGGTTAATTTCAAAAACCCGCTCAAAACCACCGACCACCAACCGCTTAAGATAGAGTTCCGGTGCGATACGAAGATACATTTCGATGTCCAGCGCATTGTGGTATGTCTCGAACGGCTTAGCGGTTGCACCGCCGGGAATCACCTGCAACATAGGTGTCTCCACTTCCATGAAGTCACGCTTGGACATGAAATATCGAACTGCCTCGATGACCTTAGAGCGCACCTTGAAAGTTTCCCGGGCTTCCTCATTGGCAATCAGGTCCAGGTAACGCTGGCGATAGCGTACTTCAGTATCCGACAATCCTTTAAATTTGTCCGGCAGCGGACGTAGCGCTTTTACCAGCAGACGCGGTGATTCCATATCAATGTACAAATCACCCTTGCCGGATTTGTGCAGAACGCCTTCGGTCGCAACTATATCGCCGAAGTCCCAGGATTTAACCAAATCCTTTTGCTCTTCAGACAAGGTTTTGTTGTTCACATAAAACTGGATTCGACCGGTGGAATCCTGAATAACGATAAAGGGCCCGCGTTTGGTCATAATACGACCAGACATTTTGACCCGCAGATTCAGCTCAACCAAGGCTTCCTTTTCCATTTCACCATATTTCGACTGTAAGTCAGCACAGTGGGCATCACGGCGGAAATCATTGGGGAACGCCTGTCCCTGCTCGCGGGCCTTGCCTAGTTTGGCCCGACGCTCTGCAATCAACTTGTTTTCTTCAGGTGCCGTGGTTTGCTTATCAGTCATGGTTACTGTTTCCGCTTTTTGCTGTGGGTCTCGCTCCGAAACCCTCTAAATGTCTGTTATTTGCCTGCTCGAGATAAAACCGCAGCAGGACTGTTCACTTCCGGTTATTGACCCGAGACTAAGCCCGGATCAAAGACCTTGTTTCAGACTCGCTTCAATAAAATCATCAAGATCACCATCAAGAACCGCCTGGCAAGCGGATGTTTCCACCCCGGTACGCAAGTCTTTGATACGTGATTGGTCCAGCACGTAGGAACGAATCTGACTGCCCCAGCCAATGTCAGCTTTGCTGTCTTCAACGGACTGTGCCTCACTGTTGCGCTTTTGCAGTTCCAGCTCATACAACTTGGCCTTTAGCTGTTTCATACACTGGTCTTTGTTCTTATGTTGGGAGCGGTCGTTCTGACACTGCACGACCACACCGGTAGGCAGGTGAGTAATACGTACTGCAGATTCTGTCCGGTTAACGTGCTGCCCACCGGCACCAGAGGCACGGTAAACATCAATTCGAAGATCGGCAGGATTGATATCAATCTCAATATTGTCATCGATTTCCGGTGACAAAAAAACCGAGGCGAATGAAGTGTGGCGACGATTACCCGAATCAAATGGGGATTTACGCACCAGACGGTGCACACCTGTTTCTGTGCGTAACCAGCCATAGGCATACTCGCCCTGGAAATGTATGGTTGCACTCTTGATGCCTGCGACTTCACCGGGGGACGCTTCAATTAACTCGGTTTTGAAGCCACGGCGCTCACCCCAGCGCAGGTACATCCGCAAGATCATATTAGCCCAGTCCTGGGCCTCGGTTCCGCCTGAACCGGACTGTATGTCCAGGTAGGCATTGTTGGGGTCCATTTCACCCGAAAACATTCGGCGGAATTCAAGTACTTCCACACGGCCGGTAAGTTGATCCAGCTCGGACTCAATTTCCGCAACGGCATCGCCATCCTGCTCTTCCACCGCCATGTCCAACAACTCACTGGCGTCCGTCAGTCCAGAGCTCACGGTTTCACAGGTATCGACAACCGCCTCCAGAGCAGATCTTTCACGGCCCAAGGCCTGGGCCCGTTCCGGCTCATTCCATACGTTAGGGTCTTCCAGTTCACGAGCGACTTCAACTAGACGCTCTTTCTTGACGTCGTAGTCAAAGATACCTCCGTAAAGTTTCGACGCGCTCAGACAGATCCTTGATTCTATTGATGATCGGGGCGACTTCTAGCATGGAATGGCGATCTCCGCACTTGCAGGTGAAAAATGATGACAAAAAATGTGGGCGGCTATTGTAAAGGAAGTTGGTGCCGAAATGTAGCAGGGGCTGCGATTGCAGCCCCTGGAATATAAAAAGGATCTCTGCCGGGATCCTTTAATTTAATATCTCAACCGACTTGGGCGGAATTTCAGTCTGGAACACTGATCCCAGAAAGCTGCACAGCCGCTGTTAGAAATCCGATAACAATCCTCAAGAGTCAAAATAGTCCTGCATTTCAAGATCAATTTCCTGCCGCAGGGCCATTAGCTTGAGTGCATAATCCCGCATCTGACTTTGATCCTCATTACCTGGAATCCATTCCGGCACCGGTACAGGCTTGCCATCAGCATCCACAGCGACAAAGATCACCACACAGTGAGTGGCCTTTTTACGTTCAGTTTCAACGGGTTGTCGGCAGTATACATCCACCGCCAGATGCATGCTGGTGTTACCGGTGTAAATTACCTTGGCTTCCACCTCCACCACCATACCGATGTGTATAGGGCAGATAAACCGAATTCCTCCAACATAAGCCGTCACGCAGTAGCGTCCGCTCCAGCTGGATGCGCAGGCGTATCCAGCCAGATCAATCCACTTCATCACCACACCGCCATGAACCTTACCGCCAAAATTGACATCCGTAGGTTCAGCAAGAAATCTCAGGGTTAACTGGCGTTTGTCAGTGCTATCAGGTGGCATAGACCGGCTCCGAAATTAGTAGTGGAAGGCCTTCTTGAGCCTTATAACCTTCATTTCAGCACCCTGACACAAGATCCACCATTGGCTATTAGGTTGATAGCGAGAGGCCCCGTTTGCAATCAGCATCAGGCTGATGGATTGAAATGCTGTAGTATCAAGTCGTGAATATCCGTCATTTTAAAACTGTCGCGCGCGAGGTCTGCTCGCGAGCCTATGACCAGGGGGCCATCTTCCACCCGCCCCATGAGACGCCCATGACTTCCCTTCACCAGACTTGTATCCAGGGGAATCAGGTCCATCAGCATCCGAAAACCCAGCTTTTTCTGCAGCAGCCGCCGGGCTGCTTTTAACTGTGGAATTTTTAGACTGGGGTCGATAAACAGTTCTACCGGGTCATAGCCCGGCTTTCGGTGAATATCGACGGTACGGGCAAAATCAGGTGCCCGATCATCATCCAGCCAATAGTAGTAGCTGAACCAATGCCCCTTCTCAGCAATAACCACCAACTCCCCGGAGCGTTCATGATTAACCCCCCAGGCTTTCTGCTCTTCCCGATCCAACACTACTTCAATACCAGGTGTTTGTTGCAGCAGCTTTGTAACTGTATCAAGGTCTTGAGCCCGTCGAACATAGACATGGGCAATCTGATGGTCAGCTACGGCAAATGCCCTGGAAGCGCCCGGATCCAACATTTCCAACCCCAACTCTTCACGGATTTCGAGGTACCCTGCCTGGCGCAATATCCGATTGATGTGAATACACTGATGCACATCCTCAATGCCGTATTCAGACAACACCAGAATATCGGCACCTTCAGCCTGCACCGCAGCAATCAGCTCACCCACCACTTTGTCGATTGCCGCCACATCCTGCCAGATTGCAGGATCACCGGGCCCCAGACGCTGCATGTTGTAGTCCAGATGCGGCAAGTAAACCAATGTGAGATTGGGCCGATGCTGCTTAAACACCTCTTCCGCTGCCTTGGCAATCCAACGAGAAGAGGGAATTCCGGATTTAGGTCCCCAAAAATCGAAAAATGGAAACTTGCCATGTTTCTGTTCTATCGATTCATGCAACCCCACCGGCCTGGAATACAGGTCCGGTATTTTGCGGCCATCCGCCGGATAAATAGGGCGCGGCGTTACCGACCAATCCACGTCCGCATACATGTTGTACCACCAGAACATTTGGGCGCAGGTAAAACCCGGCGTCTGCTCGCGAGCATGATGCCAAACTTTTTCTCCCTGGATCAAATGATTGGGTTGTAGCCAGAAGCGCACCTCACAGCGATCCCTGAAGTACCAGCCATTACCAACAATGCCATGTTCACTGGGTAACTTTCCCGTGAGCATGGTCGCCTGAGCCGTCGTGGTTACTGCTGGAAATACGCTTTCAAGAGGACGCATAAAGCCATCGCTGACCAGGGTATTGAGATGAGGCGTGTGCTCCCCCAACAGACCCGGCGTCAGACCGACAACATTAATGACAACTAACGGAGTGGAGTTTTCCTCACGCGCTTTTTCACCGGCCATTGAGATCAAGTTAGAAGTCCTCTTTTCTGCAATTGCATCTGTAACCACCTGATCTCTTCGGATAACCCCTGCTGCAGTTGTTCATCATCCTGAGGTCGCATTGCTGCCGGTAACACCTGCCAGGTGTAGGTTTCAACTTCAAAGTGCGGATGAACCTCGACTGCACAGTCCTGCAACCAATCCAGAACCTCCACAATGGCGTTTTGAGTTGTACCAAGGGAACTATACGCCAGCTGACTCGCCTGAATAGGAATATGGAAGTGAATATGCCAGGCTGAGGTGGCCGGAAATTCGGGGTCTGCCAGTGCGTCGGCAAGATCGAGACACGAAGCAGTTGTTACTTCACCGTTACCGGTTATCTTCGTCTCAACCTGATGCAGATACCGAGGCTCCACAAATTCACTCAGTGCGGCACGGGTTTCATACGCCCCTGGAGACTCAGCCCTCAATGCACTGGAAACCTGAATCTTGCCGATGCTGATTCCGGCGTCGGTTATCTGCTGCAGCGATACTCCCGCATCTTCAAACATTACCGCCTGATGGCAGATGTCATAGCAGACACCTAAATGCCTTCGCATCAGTGGTAATGCCACTTTGCGCCGCTGCAATTCTATTACCAGATCCTGGTCAAAGAACTGTAAGAGCTGGTCGGTGCACTGCAACACGCAGCCAGGCTCCATTTCCAGGCAAACCATAATATGCCTGCCGGAGCGTTGTTCAAGTTGAGCCAGTTGCTCCACAAGATCCACCAGGTGTTCTATGGCCGACTGGTGCTTTGCGGGGGACCAGGTCAGAGCAAACCCGAGCGGTAATGTAGAGATGGTGCCGACAGGTGCGCCAGGAGCCAGATATTCTGCCAGGATTTCAGCCAGCTTGAGCGTATATTTTAGGCGCTCAGGGTCAGACCAGTCCGGCTGGTAAACTTTTTCCTTGACCTCAACGTCATGAAAATTTCCGTAAGGAAAACCATTGAGGGTAAGTAGGTTTATCCCTGCATTTTTTAGCGCTGCAGACAGTCGGGAACGGCTCGAATCGATGGTCGAAATTTCTTCCAGAACCTCATGGCTGATCCACAAGCCGCTGGCCATACGATCAAGGCCCAGCAAATCTCGAACGCCTGAAATCTGGAACTCTATTGTTCGTATCAGTTCGGCATAGGTGGATGCCGGATGGACATTACTGCAATAAGCCAACTGCTCCGTTCGCCATTTGGCGATATCAGCCTTCATTTTTCGACAATAGGTGCCTGACCACGCAATACGGAGTTTTCCTCAAAGAGCTGAGTCTGATCTATCTTCATATCGCTACTGAATTCGTCCAGCGAAATACGGTCGCTCTGAGCATAAAATTCAATCGGATTACGAAACAGCACCCGGTCCACGTCATCTTCCGAGAATCCGGCAGCAAGCATGGCCTGTCCGGTTTTAGGCACCTTGAGTGGGTCACTGCGCCCCCAGTCTGCAGCACTGTTGACGATCATTCTCTCCAGCCCGTATTGCTTCAACAGGGCCACCATGCGCTCTTCCGACATCTTGGTATGGGGGTAGACAGAATGCCCGCGCCAGCACCCAGTATCCAACACCATCGGCAGGGTCTGCTCGTTCAGGTGATCCACGACCACCAGCTCCTCTCGGATACCGATTTCTTTGACCAGCGCCAAGGTGCGTTCGGTACCTTTAACCTTATCCCTGTGCGGCGTATGGATCAGTGCCGGCATATCGAACTTTTTCGCCATCTCAAGCTGCTCGCCGAAAAAACGCTCCTCGTTGGAGGTCATATCGTCGTAACCAATTTCCCCTACCCCGACGACACCATCCTTCTGCAGATAGCGGGGAATAAGTTTCATGACCTCTTCTGCCAATGAGACATTATTGGACTCCTTGGGATTGAGTCCGATCGTACAGAAATGCCGAATACCGAACTGGCTGGCACGAAAGCGTTCCCAGCCGACCAGGCTATCATAGTAATCGATAAATGTGCCCAGTTGAGTGCGCGGCTGCCCCTGCCAGAAGGCGGGTTCCACTAAGCCGACCACACCGGCATCGGCCATATTTTCATAATCATCGGTAACACGGGACAGCATGTGGATATGTGAGTCAAAGTAGCGCATTTGAGGTACTCCTTGATTCTTTTTTTAGTGTCAGCCCGCGATATTCTCCATGAGCGTGCGAACTTCTTTTACGGGTTCCTGTCCAAGCAATTCCCTGACCTCTTGCAGGAGGTCGCTTTGAAATGGTTCCGGTAGCATCGGAATTGCCAATAGGCAGAATTTCCTGTGCTCTGCATTGTCGTGCCTGAGGTACTCCCTGATATATGCAACCCCGGTGTCATCGGCAAAAGGCGCTAACGGCAACCAGATATCCTGGGGTACTTCACGGCCGGCATCGCGCCGCTCCTGCACGTAACTTTCACACATTCGCGAAAGATCGTGGTTCGCTCGGTTTTGCAATCCCAGGATTAATGTCATATCCAGCATGTTAAAGAGAGACTTTAAAACCAGCTGGTTGAATTCCGGTTCAGTAAAATACAGTGCTGGGTATGGGTTATTCAGTGATAGTGCCGTATACAGATTCAACGAATTGATACGACTGGCCTCCAGGGCAAGAGGTTTGAGTGATTCAGGTAACGGCAGAAGCGATAATGACCTGACGATGGCGGCTCTTTCGAACTCGTCTCCCATGCGGAAAACATCGGTCATCATAGCTTCAATAATATCCGGGGCCAGTTTTGCGGCCTCCAGATACAACACCGCCCTGGCGGCATCCCCTGTGGACCAGTAGGTCAGTGAAATGGGTTCGATTTCTGGAGTGACGTCCAGGACAGGCAATGGCCCGGACAAGAGCTCATCACTTGGATGTCTGCCCATTTTACGTCTTGCCATGGCCGACATTAATCCCAATTCTGCGATGACATCCTCAGCCTGCTTCAGGCTATCAATCGCAGAATCAATCCATGACATCGCCGGAGCCTCAACATTTCCTGCCAGCGCCTGTTGCAGTTGTTCAGAATAATCCGTTACTACTTGCGGCATGATCATCGCTTTTTTTAAGGAATAGCGTGGTTCAAGTATTACTCTCGCATGGGCAAAATGCAACCACTCATCCGGCCGATATATGGCCATCGACACAGAACCAAAGCGAGCAAAAAAATATTAGAAAACAATACAGTTGCGTATAGCATCTAAATACATTGCCGGTACCTTCATAACTGCCAGGCTTGGCAACAAATCCTGTAATGAATACTCCCGCTGTTGGGCCTTACCTCGCCTGTGGAATAAGCATTAATGCCAGTCACGATCAGGTTACATAAAGCCGACGAGCAATCAGCTTACCGGGCAAAAACAACGCCATCACTAACAGAATTCCCCACCAGGGGCCCAGACAAGCCACCATCAGTGCATCCAGGGGAATAACGCTCATGATAAAAATGCGAATCGTATTCTGAATATTGTCCGGGTTGTAATCCAAATAGGTCGTTTGCAAACGTTTGACAAGCAGAACAAGTGCTGGCACCAGACCCAGCAGCCCCCACCAGTGCGCATCAAATTTCCACACCAGAAACACCAGCATCAATGCACTTAGCACCATGCCAAAGCCGCACACCCACAGACTGACAGGGGATGATGCTGTGGTTTCCTGCCGACTTAGCCAGGTAACAGAGGAGATATATATAAGAATGGGAATCCCGACCCAGACGAAGTCCAGATGCCACCCGATGACTGACAACCCCAACAACCAGTTGAGGTAGCGGCAGCCCCCCATGACAAGTGAGCCGAATACATATTGTTTTGCCCAGCCATCATAAAAGAGCACCATGACAGCAATGATCAGAGCAATACTTCCAGATAGCGGGCTACTAAGAAAACCGGATAGAACACCGATTAATAATAGTCCCGCACCAACAATCCAGGCACTCTCTCTGGAAATCCGACCGGATGGTAAGGGACGTCCAGGTCGTTCACGCTTGTCTTCGGCATAATCGAAACAGTCATTGAGCACCATTCCGGCACTGTATAGGCAAGCGCTTGACAGCAATAAGAGCAAGAGATCGGGGATGAGTGTGCGATCCGCCCCGGATATGAGAAAGGCGGCCAAAATATTGGACAAAGCTGTGAAGACAGCCGGAATTCTGGCCAGTTGCAGCCAGTCTTGAATACCAGACACTATAGAATTTCGCTCAACAGGTTCTTCAGATAAGTAAGCGACCGGCGGCCAATCTCCTCAGGCTTATTGGGGAAGGTGTAGACTTCCACGGTCAGGTAGCCGTCATAGCCAATGTTGGCCAACGCTTTAAAGTAGCGTTCAAAGGGCAGATCACCATCGCCTGGGACCAGATGAAAGTGTTTTCGCCCCCTTATATCTTCTACATGGACATTCCAGATTCTGCCGGCAATAGCCTCTATGTTCCCTTCCGCACTCTCACCGTCAAGATAGGAGTGACCGATATCCAGATTCACGCCCAGCATAGGTGAATTTACTGCCTCAATGACGGCTAAAGCTTCAGAGCCCCGCTCAATCAGGAGACCAGGCTCATACTCAATCCCCACCGGCACACCAAGACGCTCCGCTTCCCGGCAAATTACTTTCAGGCTGTCCACGAACAACTCTACTGATTCTTCTGGTTCCAGGGCATTGTGGGGATGTCCTGAGGTCACACTGACTGCGCGGGCATTGACGGCTTTCGCCAGCTTCAGCGCCTCAATGGTATAGTTTTGTCGCCAAATACGATGCTCTTCAATAGTGCTGTTCAGGCTGGGCTCGAAAACATTTTCGGCAGGCAGGGGATCAAAATAGATATTGGCAGTATTGGCATTCAGGTTACTGACACCAAGCCCGACCTGCGACAGTAATGCCTGATATTCCTGCAACTCTTCTGCCGAGACGTGGCCCGGATACCAATGCGGAAAATCACACAGGATTTCCACGCCATCGAAGCCAAGCTCAGCCACTTTTTGAATGGCACTTTTCAGATCCGTTCGCGTAAATGCGTTAGTGCTATATGCCAGTTTCATGAAGCCTCCCTTTCTGAATCTTCTCTGGTGAGAGTTGTTTTTTTCCAGTGATCATAGCACGCACCAAATTCTCACGATATAAATGGCTGCTGGCAATCACCCCCAATACATGTAGCACGATAAGCCCCAGACAAACGTTGGTAGAGACCTCATGCACTTCGTCAATAACATCCGTGTAATAGAAGAGTTTGAAGCCGCTTAGTGGCCCTGTCCTGTTCTCAGCAGCATCCAGCATTACACCGCTAATTGTGACTACTGCCAGGCAGAGTAGCAGTGCCAAAATCATGTAGCCTCCTGCTGGGTTGTGACCAAGATAGCGCCGCGCCGAACCCGAAAAATGCCCCTTTACAAACGCCACCACACGGGAAGGTCGGTAGACAAAATCTGTAAATCGGGCGTGTCTGGTGCCGATCAATCCCCAAAGGATACGGAAGCTTATAAGACCCAATACCGTGTATCCAGCATACAGGTGCAGAGAGTAATATTCCTCTTGTGTAATATAAGCAGTAACAAACGCTGCCAGCAGCCCCCAGTGGAACAACCGCACCATTGGGTCCCAGACCTTTAATTCTTTTGTAGTCTCATTGATCGCTTCCGAGGCAGAGATTCTATTTTGCTCATTCTGTCGACTCACAGCTGTCCTCCCATAGTTTCTATGCGCGATAAATATCAAAATTCGTTAACGCTGCATTAAGTACTATCAAATTATTTAACCGGCCTGCTTTCGCCTTACCACACTATCGCGCTTATCCGCTGCCTCTGACTTGATTTGGTTATTCGCGGATTGAAAAGCGTTACCGCAGAATTTCCGTAGCCGGGACAGAACACTGAACTCTTTAAAAATGATTCCCAGCCAAAGCGCCAAAGCAAGCATCAGGATCAGTGGCCGCATTGAATGGGGTACGCCGCCACTGCGCCATAAGCCTCCAAAGGGTTGACCATTCCATTGACTTATCTGTTGCCGGGCAACCAGGGAAAGGAGCGCAGTATCGACCTGAGTCGCTAATCCATTTTCGGCCAGGGGTGAGTAATTTACCGTCCTATGAATTCTGTGATCTCCAGCCACAAGCGTTAACTCATAAGGGCCAGGTATCGGAGCTGTAACATTGGCCGAGAAACTTCCGGGCACCTGTTCTTCCAGCTTGTATTCCTCGCCCACACCCAGGGGGCTGATTGCGCCAAGTTTAAGCTCAGGACTCTGCACCCAATTACCATCTTTTATCCAATCCACTGTGACCGCTATCGCACCTGGCTTAACCAATGAGGTCAATCTCAGGTCAGACTCTGCCTGCCTACCGGATTGGCCTTTCAATAAAGCTTGAGTGAATTGTTTTTTGCTCCTGCCACCTAGCCACTCGCCAAGCCCCCCACTAATAACGGTTACCTGGCCAAGCCCGGCTCTACCAACAATCCAGAGCGGGTCACCGCGATCCGACTGCCAGTAAACATCGGCATCAGATTTAGCACTAACCAGTTGATAGGTCTTCCAATGCACTGTGTTCACTGCAGGTAGATCATTCATTGCCACCTGCATCAACGCCTGTGCCTGGTAGCCATTGGATCGATAGTCCAGCCTTGGTGCTAAAACCTGCTGCTGCATCAACTGGGGCAACTGTGCTATCTGTCCGACTTCAAACACTCTGCCCGCAACTTTTTCTGCCAGATTACGCAGGGTTGCCATACCCTCTGGGTTGCCTATGGCCAATATCAGCAATTCGATATCTGCTGATATCAGGGGATCAATCAACTCGCTTAACCGTTCTTCTTCTGACTGCCCGTCAGTTACCAGCACCAATAGTTTTTGAGCAGAAAGTGCGCCTCCCACAGGTATTCCAACAGCCTGGCCGGTAGGCTGTACGGAACCACCGACATCAAGGGCGCTGACAGCGGCACGTATCGCAGGTTTCAATAATGTGCCACCGTTGGCTTTCAAACTTGCCTGTTCCAACCACCGTATCAAAGAGGCAGGATTAGCCAGAGGTACTTGCTGCCGAGTTTCAGCATCAAATAGAATCAAACCCGCAAGGTCTTCACTTTGCAACTGTCCAGCGGTCAGGTTCACCGCGCCCAAAGCCAGCGATAGTCTACTGGCCGCACCTTCTGTCGTGTCCATACTGCCAGACTTATCCACGACAAACATCAGCCTCAAAGGCTGCTGTGGCACTTGAGGTTTGGCAATCACCGGCAAAATAGTTTCGAGATCACTACCACGATAACCACCGGAGGAAAAACTGTTCTGTCCGCCCAATACCAATAAAGCGCTACCTTGCTCCCTCACCGTCTGAATCAACTCCCGCCAACCCGATGGGCTGATATCGCCAATTGCAATATCATCGAGCAGGATCAGATCTGGTTTTAGCCCGGCATTTAGTGCCCGATGAAATTCACCTGGGGTGACGCTGATGATATTGGCAGATAAATCAGCTGCCTTTCGCAGGGCAGGAAGAAGGACCTTAGAATCATGGCTGACAAGGACCAGATTTTGGCCACCTGCCACATTCACCAGCGCGGTCCTGTGCGTATCCGCCCTGTCTGCAGCGGCTTCCAGCCTAAGATCTACCTTATGTACCCCCGGAGACAGCGGAGGCAGGTACTCTGAAAACGGCACCAGAGGATAACCGGTTCCCGAGATGGAAGATGCAGACAGCTCCTTACCATCCAGGAAGAGCTTAATGGTTACATCGGACTTTGCGGCTGTGATGGCATCAGGGAATCTGATGAGTCCACTTACTGGTACAGATTCCCGGGCATTCGCTTCTGCGGGAACCTGAAAGTGTGCAATTTCCGGTTCCGTGGAGGACGTCACCTCTGGTGGTGACAGCCAAAGTGTTTCTATATCCCTGCTCGCCAGAGTTTCCAGTAATTCTTTGGCTTTGCCCTGGTTATTGCGCCCATCCGTAACCAGTACCAGACGCTTCTCCGCAGTCCCGCGAAACTTGCCCAATGCTGTCCGCAACGCCTGCTCAAGATCCGTTGCGGTGCGGTTAACAGGCATTAGCCGTGGCATAGCATCGGGAACTGTCGACTCTAGGTCGCCCTTAACTACGCTCGTATCTACAAATGAAAACTCAGTGACAACATCGGCTCCATAACGCAGGATCTCCACGGAGCTCCCCACTGGAGAGTTTTCAATTTCATGGCTTAGCTTTGGCCATAGCTCATCAATAAAGTCCCTCGGCATGCTTGAGGATTCATCCACCAATACGACCCAATGCACAGCATTTTTCCCCCAATGCCAGTGAGGATCAACAAGTACCACCAACAACAAGCCTGCCATCAATGCACGCAGCAGCCATTGTGAAAACCATTGAGGTGGTTTCAAAGGCATTGGACTGCCGGGCAATGATTCCGATCTCATTGGTGGCCCCCCGACATCACCCGGGAGTGAGGCTTAACAGTAGTGGCGATATTGCTAATGATCAAACACTCGACTGCAAGCAACATCAGCGTGAATAAAACCAACCAGGGGAGCAAAGAAAACTTCTTACCTTGGCCAGACTGATTTACCTTGGAAATGGGCTCCTGAGTGGTCAGGGGACGAGGTTTGATTCCGGTAAACTGAATTTGATTGCGGCCTGCGCCCGAATACGACACCCCAACAGTAGGTAATACCTGGCGGATAAGATAATCCACCAGCACCGGAAATTCAGGCCTGCGCAGCAACCGTGGATCTTCCATATTGAGACCTACGTACAAGAGATTGTGCGCAGCATCCAGACCGATAAGAGGACCAAAATCCGATACCAGCAGCGGTTGTTGGCTGAGGGACAAATCGTACTTGGTTTGAGACAGGCGATTCACCTCCAGCCAGGGAGGGGAAATGTTAGTCTGCGTAAGTGAATGGTCGCCGGCAGGTACAGTCCTCGCTGGAGGTATCCAACTGACCGCTTTGGGTTGTCGCCAGCCACCGGGTGAACCGAGCAAAACGATTGCCGGGCCCACCTCGGGCGCTGCCTTATCGCTACAGAGCACTTGTAAATCCGCCTGCGTACCTGCATCAGTGAGATAACTGCTCGTCAATTCGATGGCAGGATGCAGGGCTAATGCTGCCTTGAATCCTGCTCCACATCCTGAATCATAATAAATGCGGTGCTTTGCCATGCTCCAGAAGAATCGCATCTGATCATCCTCAGCCAAAGCATCACTCGGGGTTATCCTGGCAACGACCTCTATATCCTTTTGACTGCTTGGTAGCGAAAATGACTGATAGGAAGAGCTTCCTGAAGTCAGCTGTATATGCCGCTGCTCTATTGGCTCCCCATTCAGGGTAACTATGAGTTCCCGGCCGGCTGATTCGTCCCCCTGATTCCTGAGATGCACCGTCAGTAGTAGCGCATCATCAGTAACGAGATCTGCCCTTAGGGACATCCGGCTGACCCCCACATTTTCAGATGCGTCACCTACCGGAATCAGCTGATCAGGATGTAGAGCGTTAACCCAACCGGTCACGTTCTCTGAGGCGCCATCGCTGACAAACCAGTTTTTCGCGTCTCCAGTATTTCCTATGGCTGCGGGGTCTATGGGCTCGGAAGGCGGTCTTGGCAGCCAGGCCATCACTTGTTCTTTCCAGTGGACTGCATCAGTAATGTCCAGGGGCAGGCTTTTTCCAGGGTGACTCAGAGGACGCACAATGATAGATGTGGGCTTCATGGCGTCAGTAAAAGCTTGTCCGACCAACTCGCCGGCCTTTACGATACCAAGCTGGATCCGGCTCCGTTGCTGCTGTTGATGATCATTCTCCTGGGCATACATGCTAATAGAATCATCCAGCCAGATAACCAGCGGCTGCAGGGAATCGGATTCACTACTGAACCACTGAGGCTGGGAGAGAGATAATACGACGAGACAGAAAATCAATGTCCGTAACCACCAGACAGGATCTGTTTGACGACCTGGCTGGTTAGTGAGTGTCGCATTAATCGATTTTTGCCAAAGCAACAAAGACGGCACCTTGATCTGATAACCGGATCGCTGATATCTCTGCAACCACCAGAGCAGAGGTATACAGGCAAGTGCTGTTAGCCACAGCGGTGACTGAAATGATAATGATTCAGTCAACATGGGCATGCCGGTGCCTGGGCATATAGTGGGTTAAAAGAATATCCTGCCAGTGGCGCCGGTCATCTGCGCGGGTGTAACAAAACCGGTTGTTCAGGCAATATTTTCGCAGCCTCTCCGATTCCGAATGCATCAACTCCTGGGCTGTCTGACGAATTTTGGCGCTGCTGAACAGCGCCTGCTGAACTTGGTTTTCACAATCGACCAACATGCAAGCCTGGTCTTCCGGCAGGCTCAGATCGTTTTCAGACTGCACATGCAGTACATGCACGGTGGACCTGGAACGTGGCAATGCGGCAAGATTAACTTCCACAGGGGAATTAAATAACAAATCGCTGATCACATAAATTTCACCGGCGCCAAGCAGAGGCAGGCAGGATTTTAATCCTTCGGATTGTTCGATTGTGGTCAGCGAAATATTCTGAATCTGCGCTATAAGGTGAGCATAATGTGACAATCCTCTTCCCGGTGGGAGGTAATGCTGAACCCCTGAGTTGAAACAAATAAGCGCCACACGATAGCCAGCGTATAGATGTGTGTAGGCAATTGCAGCGACAAGCTTGAGCGTCTGTTGCCATTTACCGGCATGCAAACGCATGGAGGTACTTTGATCCAGGCAGATAAAGCAATCAGCACCGGCTTCCTGCAAGTAGGTGCGAACTTTGGCACGGCGACTACGAGCACTGGCACGCCAGTCTATCCGACGCAGATCATCGCCGGGATGATAGTCACGAAAATCCAGAAAATCGTATCCCTGACCAGCCCTGACCTGTGCCATATTCCCGGCACCTGAAGTTGCCGGCGAATGCAGGAAACGGGAAGCAATGGCAGCAAAACGAGTCAGTTCGGATTCTGCTATCAAAGTACGATCTTCTGCCCCTTTGACCATGCCTCCACAACTCCCGTCAAAACCTGATCCAGAGTGAAGCCGCTAAGCTCACTGTCGATATTTAGCATAACTCTGTGCCGTAGCACCGGTAGCGCCAGTGCCTGCAGGTCCATAGTTGCCACATGGGTTCTTCCCTCCATCAAGGCACGAATTCTTGCCGCCCGGACAAGCGCCTGCAGACCTCTGGGGCTGGCACCATAGCGGATATGTTTATGTGCATCTGCCAGCGCCAGTTCATGTTTCGGATGGGTTGAAAGAATTAGCCTAACCGCTGCCTGCTTAAGGTGATCGGTTAATATCACCTGCTTTGCAGCCATTTTTATATGCCTGATGGCAGCTGGATCAAGCAGTGGCGTCACCTGATCAGAGGGCTCCTCATCGAGTGAAATATCCAGCATTTGCTGTAAAGCACTTTCGTCGGGCAATTCAATCAGCAGTTTCAATAAAAAGCGGTCTAACTGCGCCTCTGGAAGTGGATAGGTGCCCTCAAGCTCAATGGGATTTTGGGTGGCAATTACCCAAAAAGGGTCCGGCAGTGGATGCCGCTTACCCATGTAGGTAACCTGATGTTCCTGCATCGCTTCCAGCAAGGCGGATTGGGTTTTAGGCGTCGCCCGGTTTATTTCATCCACCAGCACCAAATTGGCAAACAATGGACCAGGCCGAAAAACAAAGCTCTGCTCGCCACCAGCTGACTGCTGTAACACTTCACTGCCGGTAATGTCTGAAGGCATTAAATCTGGTGTGCATTGTACCCGGTTGAGGTCGACGGCCAACACCTTCGCAAGCGCCTTAGCCAAGTGCGTTTTACCCAAACCCGGCAAGCCTTCGATCAGAACATGTCCACCGGCAAAGAGCGCCGTAAGAAGGCCTTCAATCAGCGCATCCTGTCCAACGACACACCTACCCAGGCAGGTTTTAACTTTCTTCAAGTCCCGGGTTGCTCGATCGAAATCAAACGATTTCCCGGCAACAATCTGGTTCATGAGTCGTTCCCCATCATTTCCATATAACGATTTATGTATTGTTTGAGACTGGGGTCAAAGCGGCCATGATATGGCGCTATGATCGTAGTTCCAGGAGTTCCAGGCTCAGAATGGGTCAGTAAGGCACGCTCGGTTGCCTCCTCGGTAACCGCTTCAGTATCGGCAGCCTGACTTTGCAGTTCAGGACCCCGGCGCATGACCTGATGAAGGACGGCGTCCAGGTCGGCTATCTCATGTTGCACGCCCGTTTCTTCCCCTGGATCAGATTTTGTCGATGAAGATGCCGGATCTGAGGACGACTGCTCTGGACGTTGACCGGCGGCAGGAACTGGGAAACGTTCTATTGGTTGCGTGTTGGTGCCAGAATCTGGAATGGAATTAGCCGGCATATCCGAGCTACCGGAGGTCAACATGTCTTGACGTCTATTTTTTTTCGCCACCGCTGACAATGAAATCTTTGCATCAGTGTCGGGCTCTTTACTTTCAACGGATAAATCATCAGTAACCTGCCGCCACTGCGTACCCGCCACGGACGCTGAGCTTATGTGTTCCATGTCAGGATAGTCCTGCTGCTCAAACGGCATTCCTATATCGAAGTTCAGATCCGGCTCAAAATTAGCGTCATCTTCATTCAGTGCCACTTGGCGCCGGAGATCCAAATTCGATTCATTCGCCATAAACGCAGTATTACTATGTGGAAAAGTCGTCACCAGGATAGCAAGACCGAGAATGCAGGATGGAATCAATGGCCACGAAGGCCGTTTTGAAGACAGAAATTTATTGGCCAGTTCACCCATTTTTCCTGCAGCCAGTTCCGCATCCCGAACAACCCTGGACACCGCAGTCGTCACCGGCACCTCATCCCGAATAAGAACATAGGCCGTCATGAAAATATCCTCATGCTGCCCGGCCTGATCCAGCAACCTGGCAGCTTCCTCCAGAGGCGGAAAACACCTGACGAGGTAGTAACCTGTGTAGACACCTATTATCAGGGCAACACCTAGCAATAGCTCAAAGGTGCTAAATGGCAGGATCAAATAAGCAAAGGCACTGTATACGAAAACAATCCCCCCCAAATACCACAGGTTTTGTGCCATCGAAGTGAGTAATGCGTGCAACCACAAACGTCTCCTGGCATCCCTTACCAGGTTTATGACATGTTCAGGGGCGACAA
The DNA here is from genome assembly GCA_050299855.1 of Hahella sp. Lineage (GTDB taxonomy): Bacteria > Pseudomonadota > Gammaproteobacteria > Pseudomonadales > Oleiphilaceae > Hahella. Next base: position 334,952 of record JBNKWQ010000046.1, on the reverse strand, counting down.
CGTCACCTCCAGCGGAAACGAACGCAATATCAGGATTGCCCGGCATCAGCTTTAGACCCCTATCCACTGCAGCAGAGCATGGCGGCTTCCCCAAAAGACTAACACCAGCACAGCCTGGACCAACGGAAACAGGCGGCTACGATTCTTATGTGTAGTAACAGCCAGCACAATGCAGTACATCAGTAGCCAGGCAAGCAGTATCGCCGCTGAGACCATTTCCAAACTCTTCAGCAAACTCGCCGTTGACAGTCCACCGGTCAGCAGGAATAGACTCCATAATGCGCCCGGCATCACCAGCAATAACACCATGCCTTGCCACTGTCGGGAAAGCTTGTCTCGTAACACGATAGGCATCACCAGAACAATCATAGTCAAATGACACAACAGGCCAACTTCAATAGCTTCCCTGCTGACAAAACTTGCATCCACATAGGCATCTCCTGCCAAACGCAGCCTGATCAACCACCAGAGCCCCAGCGGCAGGCAGTATATGACAAATGGAGTGACCAATAAGGTTGCAGGCCGCATTCACATCTCCTTGTTCACGGAATCTGTGCGCAGCAATAACCAGCCTGTGCTGCTGATGCTTTTATTAATCAGGCCTGCATCTTCGAGTGAGTAGGGAACCAGTATTCCAGTTTCATTCGCGCCCAGACGTGCTCGCAGCAACCGGTCTTCCTGGTCCAGCCCCCACTCTTGCGTAGTATCGGGCAAGGTCCACCGCTCCCCTGGCTGCAATGTCGGTAAAAAAAACCTCATGCCACCGGTTACCAGACGAATACCGGATATCGGACTTGTCTGGTGATTGGTTATCCCCAGTTGCGGTTTGAGGGAAACCTTAACAGGAGGAGTTAGGCGAATAACCCCTGCCGAACTGAAGCTACGCTGGGACAACAAGCGGGTGGGGAAATTCAATTCCCACCCTGCGCTTCCTTCATAGCCCAGTTGGTCAGGATTACCAGAAAGTTCCTGGCTAACCGTTTGCCTCCGATGGTTCGGCAAGTAACGATAATTTTGATAGGAAGTGTCGGATACCGGCATACCAAACTGTCGGGGTAGCGCCATGCTATGCTCCCCCCAGCTCTGACCAGTGACCAAAATCGATGCCACAAAATGCCCCGTCTGATCTCCAATGCTCATTTCTGTCCAACTGGAAATCTTTATCAAGGGCGGGCGGTTAAACCAAAGTGCAAACACCAATCCTGTAAATATAAGGGATATCATGATAACGGCGGCATAGGCATGACGATGGCGACTGCCAACAACCAGCAGCAATAAAAAAACTATCAGAAAGAAAGCAATCTGAAGAATTGTGGATTCGGTGACTTTTGCCAGCTTATTTCCATCGATGTCGTCAAATCGGAGTAGCTCGGCCATTCCGGGAAGTTGTCGGCTTGATAGATGATTTTCAATATGAACCAGAGCATCTGCAAGGGTGTCTACCCTATGAACACTATGGCCGCCACAGCCCGCCAGGTTCTTAAATTGAATCAGCGAAGATGTGGAAGGCCCCAGCCAATAAAGCGGTTTGCAAGTAGCAGCATAGCTGAGCACGGATTGCCAGAACTGCTGTCTGTCTATCGAGGTTTTTTCAGGGCTGATGATCAGGGCATCAACGGTCTCATATCCGGCCAGGCTCCGAGGCAGCGTTACTATCTGCTCAATGATTAAATCCGGATGTTCAGCAACCAGGTCCGGCCGATTTTCTACAGGGACTGAAACAGCAATCAGCTTTTGCGGTGGAGCAAGTGGGTTTAGTGACAGCAAGTCCTCCCCGACTATATCGGCATTAAGCAAGATCTGTATTTGAACCCTATCCGCCTTTCTGACAAGAAAAGGAAGGTGAAGCAGGACGCGAGAGTTAGCTTCGGCCTGAAACTGATGTTCGACAACAACGTCCTGGGAGACTAAGCGAATGCTGACCATACCTCCTTCCCGAACCTGAATATCAAAGTCGAAGACTGTCGTTAATCCACTTCGGACATAACCATTCCAAAGTGGATTAATTTCAACATCCAACGGGGTTTGGGCAAGGGCACCTTCCATGACAAAAAGTGCCGTCAGCATAAGAACCCATGATTTGCCTCTACCGCCCAAGTGACACCCGTTTGCCAGTTTGAAACACCTGCCTTTGAGTTATCTATGCCAACGCCGTCCCGGCTCAGTTCTTATTGATCACCTGATTCAGAGCAATGACCGACCAGGCGGTTACCAGGTTTCGGTCACCTTCCCACCAGCGCGAAGAATACGGATTAACCCAGGAACCATCCTTGTCTTGCATACTTAATAATTGACGGACCAAATCATTGCGCCAGTTGTGTTTCTGACCTTTTACGTCCTCAATTTCATTTTCGCCATAAGCCCGCATCGCTTTGGCAAAGACGTTGTAGTAGTAGAAAAGACCTTGGTTATCCTTGGCCCCGGGGTTGTTCTCAAGGGTATAATTTTCGCGAATCCAGTTATACGCTGCCTGGACTCGGGGATCATTTCGGTCTGCACCGGCAAACAACAAACTCAATAATCCGGCACTGGTCATACCGCCGTAGGAACCAGTTTCTCCATGAGGGCTATAGCCAGGCATATAGGTGAAACCACCGTCGTTGGCCGCCCATTGCTGATCATTGGTTTCACTGTTGTTTTGGGCACGGCTGATAAAAACCAGCGCCTTTTCCCATACAGGATCATTGGCATCAACACCTGTCAGTTTTAGTGCTTCCACAGCATGATACTGATTGGAAAGATCAGGACGTTCATCACCACCATAGCCTATACCGCCAAAATATTTATGCGTGGGCTCATAGCCATCACCTTCATCCAACTGAAGATCTTTAATAAAGCTTTGCCCGTTCATTATCACTTCATCATATTTGGCGTTCTTGGTGGCTTTTAACGCAGCAATGGATACCGCGGTGTTGTAATTGCGATTATTGTTGGTTTCGCTAATGGAACCGTCTTTGTGGGTGTGACCCAGAATGAATTCGATAGGACGGGTAATAAATGGGCCATCACCTTCGTCATAACTGCGGCGATTTTCAAGATATGCTCTTAGGGCTAGAGCCGTGATGCCCACAGACCCCGACCAGGAACCATCAGTGGATTGGGTCCCGCGAAGGTAGTGCAGACCGGCGTCAGCAGCAGCCTTCGCTTTATCAAGTAAATCTTTATCGACCGCATCTGCGGCCTGAACGTAAACCGCCTGACACAGCAATAGAAAGGCATAAAAAGGGAAAAGCAAACGGTTCATAATTCAATCTCCTGACCTTTATTTAGGTTTCTTTAGTTATTGTTTGTATACATTCCTTCGCAAATAATACTGGCAGGTACCTGCCAAAAGGACAATCAGGAATGCATAGCACAGCGCGAGTATCACCAATGACGGGTAGCTGAAACGCATGCCGCCAAATGGGGAGTTTTGGTAAAACCAGTCAATTCTCAGATAATCCGCATCAATTAACAGGCTTAAAAAAGTTAAAGGACTGAGTGCCAGTATACTTGAGGAAATCCACTGATTTTCCGGCATAAGAAGGATAAACGGGCCCAGCCATAATGGCGCTGCCGTCAGCACAGCCACTATGGGAAGCACCACCACACCGGTCTGGCGTCTGTCTGTTCCATAAATATCCAATGCCAGGATGGCAGTACAACTTGCAAGCAGCACCGTTCCCAAACCCAATGCCAGCAATGCGATCTGATAGAGGTTTACGTTGTCCAGCTTCAATATCATGGAAAGATAAAAACCCGCGGCAACCCAGGCGCACCACTTAAGAGCTTCAAGCAAAGGTGACGGACGTGAGGCGCTACGCCTGGGAAAAAACAACAGCCCAGCACCAAGGAATAACACCGCATGAAGGAGCATCTGCGTCACTCGGAAATCTGCCGTACTCCAAAGGGCACTGGCCCCCAAAGAGACGAGTATTGTCAACAAAACTGCCCGGCTAAAAATCATCTAGCAGACACCGCGCTCAGGTTAAGATCTGCAGCATTCAGGCTGCAGGACCAACAGACTTGGCATGCACACTGGCACGTCTCAGGTGATCGAGCGCATAGTCCAGCAACCTCTGATATTGAGGGCCCAGAGCCATTTCCTTGACTTCCATCGGGGTCTTGAAAAAGCAGGCCAGATGCTTTTGGGGTCCAAACTCATGATGCCGATGACCGAATTCACTGAGACGAACCATGTCTAATACCAGGGGTGCCGCCAACACTGAATCACATCCCTGCCAGGTAAACTGCATCATCATGGGGACATCCATAAACCCCTTGAAATGTATAAAATCCCAAGCCGTCTTCCAGTCTCCCAACGAGGGTACATAGTTGATAGCAACATCGCCGTGAGGGTTATAACCAAGGATGTTTTCCAAAACACCGGCTTTGTTGCGAATTTTGTTGGCCCGATTTTCCGGACGGTTTAGTATCCTGCCGTCATTATTCCCCAACATGTTGTTGGCTTCCCAGCTCATAATCTCAAGGTTGCGACAGGCGAACATCGGAGCCAGCGCGGTTTTGATCAGTGTTTCACCGGTTTTGCCATCATTGCCGTAGTAAGGCAGCCGCTGCTCTTTGGCCAATGTCTGCAAGGCAGGAATACCGATTCCGGTATTTGGTGTGAAATTGATGTAAGAACAGCCTTCCATGAGTGCCGAATAGGCATACAACATACTTGGCAATACATGTTTCTTGGCATTCTGCTCTATTAGACCTGCAAATAACTCGAGGTTATTGTGTGCTTCAGTAGGAGCAACCTGGGGTTCGGAGGAAGTAACATCAACGAAAACGACATGCCCCAGATTATTGCGGGATTTGAATTCTCTGATCCATTCCCGCTGCCGTTGCAGTAAAATACTCAAGTCTTCATGGTCGGACAGAATGGCCCCCGGATTCCATAACATTTCCGGGGCCACACGGATGTTACCGGATACCTGATCCAGTTCTTCTGCAATTGAATCGATCAGACGACCATCGAATGTACGGGACCGTAGCGCTACTTTCTCCGCCGCTTCCCTGGCGTTTCCCTTGACGATATCAATACCGCCAATGACCAGTTCAGAAAAGCCTATCAGATCAAGTTGATTCAGTGGGGGGAGTTCACATACCAGCCCGGTTGTGCCGACCAAGCCTTTCCTGATACCAAGGGCGCCGACCGTGAGCGTGGTTCCGATATCGCCAAGGGCTCCCGCAATCCATAGTCCGGTACGCTTGGCAGTATGTGGAGAGTGAAGGCTCATATACAACTCCTAATGATATCGTTGATCATTCATGAGCACTTCAATGAACCTCTAATTAGTTAAAGTTCGCGGTGTATTAAAACCTGTGCCCAAGAACGATACCGCATGAAATGCAATAACAAATCTTGAATTTCCACCCAAACATCAATACAGCTTCAGAAGCGAATGCCAAACAGCGAACACTGAGTTGTCTCATCTAGTCCGCAAGTTATCAGGACTTATAACTCCCAATCATGACCTTTATGGGGTTCGAACCGGGCACGGTATTTCCTGTGTTTAATCAGGCACTCATCTTCTAAAAAAGACTAAAGGAATCTATACCGCTGCAATTTATATACCTCCAATCATCAATGGTAGATATGCAATTGATTTAAAATAAAAAACTTTTTTTCAGAGCGGCAAAGCAGTAACTTTCCGGAACTCGCCATAACTTTTTTGTAAAATTTCCAGACACTTAATAAGCATTCAAGTCGACATCGAACACATCGATATTCCAGCGATAATTCTGATTCAGAATTTCACTAAGTGGCGCGGTTTTAGCCTTCGCCAGATCACCCAGGAAACTACCGGCAACAGCATAGGCAGTATCAGTCCCGGTCCCGTCCACATAGAGCCCACACTCCAGGCGCCATTCGCAGCCAGGACCGCTGCATAGCAGGCATTACCTAGAATACTGACCACTAAAAAGGGGTAAAAAGCGATACGGCCGGCACCGGCAACGACAGAGACGGCTTCTGCCAATACAGGTACCGGACGACTTAGAAATACCATTGTCAGGGTAGGATTTTCCGGTAGATCTGCAGAGATTCGGCCCGGCCACAGCAGCCCTACACCATAGCCGATCAAACTCCCTAAAGTCAGACCTGTCCAGATGCAGGCAAAGCCTTCCATAAAACCCAGGCGTGCTCCGAGCAGGGATCCCACAATACTCGACGGCACAGGCAGCAGTACGTCACTGCATAGTAATAGCGTGCCGGCAACGGCAAAAGTCAGTGCATGCTCATCCCTGGAAGAGAGCCATTGCTCGCCTGGAAGTTCTCCAACAATAACGAATGGAATAATCGGGATTAGCAGCGCGATAATGATAGTTAGTGCCAATTTGGAGGCATTGGACATAAGCGAGCTTCCAAAACGTCGATTGTGATAGTTGAAATGGCGACCATTCTGCTGCAAGCTGAATACAGTTTTACCACCGCCGTGTTACTTCCGCTTATAATAATTAAATATAGAAACCCCCTCCAGATCAACATTGATCATGGACGCTGCAGAAAGGGAGAAATCGGAATGCCGTTATCTGCACTACCTCCGCAGGCCAAACTTAAACTAGACCTAATGTTCCATGGTATTCGTTACAGTAACGCTTTGGGAGAAGCTGCAAAACATGCGTTTCCCAATTTTTACCCCTATCGGTTTCAACCTGGTGAACCTAATCCTACCGGCGAAAGCAAAGTTCCTATCCCTTACTTACTGACCTTGGAAGACGGCACCCTGGTGCGAATCAAGGGCAGCGGACAATCTGCCTGGCATATTCAAGGTACGCAGCAGTCAGGTTATCAGCTTCTAAACGATCAGCATCCACCTGCACTTGATATGACTTTTGAACCACTTCCTGAATGGATGAGTGGCGAAGTGGATGGGTTGGCTAGCGGACTCACCGGAGTGAGTTTGCATGGCGACATGGCTGTAATCAATGTTGCCCCCGGATGCGAATATTTTTTACATAAGCACGACGGTAAGTCGATGCGCTGTACATTTTGTGCATATGGAGCCCCGGACCAAAGAACTGCCCACCTGGGACAAAAATCCGGGCAGCTGGAAATTCCCGAATCGACACTTTCACGAATGCAGAAAACTCTCTCCGCCTGCCTGCTGGAAAACGATATCAGGCATATTTATCTGGTGGGAGGCTCCCTGCCGGACTGGCGACAGGAAGGCGAACGTTTCTTACAGTTGGCGCGGGCTGTGCAGGATATTGTCCAGCATCGCATCCCTGTATCGCTGGGATCCGGCGCTTTGCCACCAGACCAGCTTGACCGCTTTCACGCTGAGAAACTGGTGGATTCGGTCTGCTTTAATCTCGAAGTCTATTCTGAAGGGCTTTTCAGTCAGGTCTGCCCAGGTAAACACCGTTATGTCGGCTATCAAAACTGGATCAATTCACTCAAATATGCTGTCAGCCTTTGGGGACGTGGCAAGGTGTACTCTGCCATGGTGGCCGGCATTGAGTTGGAACCGGAATATGGCATGGAGTGGCAGGAAGCCGCCAAACTGGCTATTGAAGGGGCAGATTTTCTAACCCGTATCGGAGTATTACCGATATATTCACTCTATTGGCCGGTCGGGGGTCGGGAACACCCTGACTACCTCAATAGACTGCGGTCGTTCTTCGAAGAGCTCACTATTGAATATCACAATATCCGGCAGCGCGAACAGCTGGAAGTATGGGAAGGCTTTATGTGCCGTCGTTGTGCCTATATGCAATTGGAATGTGATGTTGATTACGGTGTAAAAAATATGGAGGCTGCCAATGCCATCTAACTCCGAATACCCCACTGATAAAAATCTCGCCTCCAGCCAGACTGGCCCACTGGCGCCAGGTGCCATCATGTCTTTGTCTACCGCCTACTGGGGATCACAAACGTTACTGACGGCGAATCGGCTGCGGTTGTTCGAAGCTATCGAAAAAGGTGCCAACACCATTTCAGATATCAGCCAGGCTTTGACGATAAAGGAAAGGCCGGCTGCCCTATTCCTCAATGCCTGTGTTGCCCTCGGTATTCTATGTTTTGAAAATGAACGCTATATCAATACCCCGTTCACAAAAATGCTGTTGGTGCCTGGCGGCCCCCAATTTCTCGGCAATGCAATAAGTTACAGCGATGATCTGTACAACACTTGGGGCAACCTTGAAAACGCGTTAAGAGAAGACAAGGAACAGCTACAGGCAGAAAACTATCTGGGTAAAGATGCAGAGAGAACAAAGCATTTTGTCTACGGTATGCATGACAGAGCTCTGGGTGTCGGCAATGCCATGGCCGGCCTGATCGATCTTGAAGGGCGGACCCAGATGCTTGATGTCGGCGGCGGACCAGGCACTTACTCAGTGTTGTTTTCCAGACGTAATCCAGGCCTCAAATCTACCGTCCTTGAACTTCCGCCAATTGCCGAAGTAGCTAGCCAAATCGTGCAGGATCTTGGGGCCAGTGAACAGGTTTCCTTTCTGCCCGGTGACTATCATGAAACTGATTTCCCCCAGAACAATGACGTTGTATTGATATCCGGCGTCTTTCATCGGGAAAGCCCCACCAGCTGCCGTTCTCTGATTCAAAGGGCTGTAGCAACTCTAAATCCTGACGGTATGCTGATTGTGTCGGATGTGTTTACAGATGAAGGAGGACAAGGCCCCGAATTTGCCACGTTATTCGGTCTGAATATGATGTTAACGGCTCCTGATGGCTGTGTACACGCAGATGCCGATGTCGCACAGTGGATGCAAACCGCAGGGCTGAAAGGCACTCGAATAACGCCCTTTCCGGCACCTATGCCTCACCGAATGGTTATAGGAACACTGTCATAAAAACACTCCAAGTACCCACTGGATATTATGTATCCTCAGGAAAATAAGTATCCTCAGGTAGAATAGGCGCAACCTAACATGCGAAATTACGTGGCGGTCAAAGACATGCTGAAGGGTCAGCTTCTCAAATGGGTAGCCCTATCATTGATGGGCTGTTTTGGCAGTGTCTCTGTATGCCTTGCAGTGAATGTGCAAACCGACCCAAATGTTATCCCGCAGTCCTCAGTACAGGATCTGGGCAATCACAAATATAAAATTGGCCCAATACTTGTGGATAAAGCCAATAAAAATTTCCAGGTCAGCGGCAAAATTCTAAGACTGGAGCCCCCATTGGAGTTTCTGGCAGTGGCGAAAGAGGGCCATAAGGGTTATGAAAGCCTATTGGAGCTGGATGCCAATGCATTTGAATTTAATCTGGCCTGCATTTTGATCGGGCTCGACACAGCCAAAGCCCGCAAGTCTCAGGGACATTTTGACCCCACACCTGTAGCGGGCCAGGAGGTAATAATTACGATTAGCTGGGGGGGGGAAGGCGCGCGGAAAACAGTGGATTCCAGCCAAATATTTTTAAACGACGGCCAACCAAGTTTATTAGGAAGCTGGGTTTACATAGGTTCAGAATTCTCTCCGGAAGGCTTTTATCAGGCAGATCAGTTCGGCACACTGATCGGCTTTGTACATGCTCCTGAAAGCATTATTGAGCACACCATCGGCATCGGTTTAAATAATTACGGCGGAGTTACTGTAGACGTCAATATGTTACCGGAACAAAACGCGACCATTACCCTGCAAGTAAGTAATACCGGACACTAGGGTCTGTTGAGAAGTATTCAAGACAAAGGTTGGGTTAATGCTGAATGCTCGGATACTGCACTATTTGATGGTTTCTTCAGGAAACAGATAGACCCTTTGTTCTCCCTGACTGGTATCGGCGAATACCGTTACAACACCATACTTTTTATTCAGCTCTTTCACTACCATGCTAAGTGCGTGATTGGCACTGCTGACAGTTTCTCCCCCTACCCGACTGATTTTGGCGTCCTTAGGCAGAGCCAATAAGGCATTAATTTTTGCCTGTTGATTGAGAGCGGCCTTATCATTTCTATCAGCATTCAACACCAGGCTATTGAGGTTGTCCTGGGTACTGGCATTTACAACCAACTGGGTGGGGGCTTTCTCTTCCGGCGTTCCTTCCACAAAGGTACCCTCGCGGGTCAGTGTACCTTTCAAAGTGAGCGTCAGCTGCTTTTGACCTACCTGAAGCACAACCAGATTACGGGTAACTTCCAGCACTTTCCCTTTGGCTGGTGCCGAATTGGACGACGGCGAGTTCTTGAGGTTAATCAAATCAATCACATCACCTTTTCGTATAAAGAGCGTGTCTCCCGGTGCAGTTTCAATAATGGCAATGAAGTCGTTGCTGCTGGAGGTAAATATTCCGGAAAGTCGTGGCTCAGCGTTTACTGACAGAGATATCATTGCCATTGCTAGAACACCAACCCGCCACAGACGTAGCTGCCCGGCAAGAAGAATACTTCTGAATAGAATCAACACGGTCTAAATGCCTCTTTAGACTTTTAATCCAACAGCTTCCGGGGGTAGCCTTTCTGCAACAATACGGGCCACTCCAATTTTAGCCAGGGAGTGAATTTCGCTGGCTCACTGACAAGCACAGACCCCAAATCCTGCCAGGGTAAAAACTCATAATTAGCCACTTCCTCAGAATTACATCGCGGCAGCTCCCGCATTACGCCACAAAGCACTGAACAGAGTTCCCGCTCAGAGTAGTCTTCATCATATCGAGCATGATAGTTAAACTTGAACGCAAATTCGGCTTTCACTGAAACGCCTAATTCCTCGTATGCACGTCGCTCTGCAGCATGAACAATATCCTCTCCCGGAAAGGGATGGCTGCAGCAACTGTTTGACCAGAACAAAGGCCACAACAACTTCTTGTCACTTCGCTGTTGTAGCAGTAAGGCACCGTCTTCGCGGAATAAGAAAAGTGAAAAGGCCCGGTGTAATAACCCTGCACCTTGATGAGCCTGCAGCTTCTCAGCCAGACCTATCTCAAGGTCACACTGATCTACCAGTACAACCTGACTGTTAGCAGGGTTGGGAAGTTCAGATTTGCAGAGGTTCCTTGGCTGCATACGATAAACCTGTAGATCAGTTGGTTAATCATTTAACTGTTTAACCGCTGGAGAACAGGCCTAATCAGGCCATATCAGCCAGTTCAGCGGCGGGGAACCAGTTGGTATCAGCCGGCTCCTTAACTTCATTCAATTCTATCCAGAGATTATCAGGTCCTACCAATATTGCGACATCAATCCTGAATTCTCCTGCAGCTATCCGCTCAGCGGTTAGCGGGGGCGAAATATAGTCCGTTTGTAAAAGTGGCTTGGCGTCTTTGTCTGTACTTTGCTGAAATTGGCGGACCATTTCCGGTGTGAGGGCAAATTGCGCGCCTTTTTCAGTCAATTCCCTGACTGCCGCTTCTATATCCCTGACTCGCACCCCTAAATGATTATGAAAGTTAAACTCCTGCCCCAAGCCAGGTGGGAGTTTAAAATTTTTATCTTCGCGAAATACAAAGGTGATACCGCAAGCCACCAGACGTGAGAATGAATCCCCCATCATAGAGCCGCGAAAAATCACTTTACCCCCGAACATATCACACCAGAATGCTTCCATTTTCTTAACATCACTGCACGCCATTGCCACTTCGATAAAGGGATAGGTTTCCACGTGTTAATATCCTTTGTTGGTGCTTTTTAAAGCCAAAAAGGGCCCCCTAGGAGCCCTTTAAACTATGGCAGCGTAGATCAGCTACGGCGTCGGAACAGACCAAGACCTGCTATACCCAACCCAAACAAACTCAAAGTTGCCGGGGTTGGAAGGTCACGGTCACCGTTAGAGATAACTGCAGTAGGATTGTAATCGACATCTAAAACCTCAAAACCAAATTCTCCAGCAACATAGAGGTTAGGATCATTTACATCCAACTGCACAACCGTAGTATCACCCGGCGCTAACACATCTACAGTAAAGTCCAGAGTTGCGAGCACTAGTGGCGAGGATTGCAGGGGAAAAAGCTCAAAATCTAATAGAAAGCTATTTTCAGCAATATCGATGACCCCTCCAAAGTCTCCCAGGGATAGATCAATTGCCTCAAACAAGCCCAGGTCACCTAATCCGCTACCCAGAGTATATCCGTTAAACGATAGCGCTAACGTGTCATACAGGATGTCGAAATCAAATGCACCAATCACATCAGGACCCAGATCAGTGGCAACTATGTCGATGGACACTGTATCCGTGGGCTGCGCCGTCTGAAAGCTAGGGGTTAGGCTGATGATTAAAGCTGAAGCTTGACTAGAAAGAACTGCAGCCACTATCGCAGTACCTAGCCTCATCAGTATTTTATGCATACTACCAGTCATTATAAGTCTCCGTTTTTGTTAGGCGGAGCCGAAGCTCCGCTTCTACTTTTTAGTGTCCTAGGGAGCACAGCGAGGATTGGTACAGATAAGGCTACACTGCCTGATATCCAGCACTGTGATTTTGCCATCGCCGTCTTTGTCACCCGGTGAACCTGGAACTACCAGCTGGTTGCGCATCAGATTCATGGCCCGGATATCGTTGATATCGACATCCCCATCGCTGTCCATATCGCAGGTACCTTCCACTAATGAGCAGGCGTCACCTATACCATCATCATCGGTATCTTCCTGTTGAGGATTGGGCGTATTTTCACAGTTGTCACAAGCATCGCCGACGCCATCATCATCGGCATCTTCCTGATTAGGGTTCGGAGTTAACCGACAGTTGTCTTCATCGTCACATACGCCATCACCATCGGTATCAACACAAACACCGCCTGAGGCGCGAAGTAGCACTAAAAGTGCATACGCTTGACGGGAATAGTTGTTCCAGGCACCGGGAGCACCGTTACAGGCATAATTACCATTGGCACACTGATGGGCCAGAATCTGGTAGGCATAATCGTAATATTGGCTGGCAGTTTCGGCTGAATAGTGACCTGCTCCGCCAGCTCCAAACAAGGCAATTTGTGTGTCTGTTGCAGGATCCCTGTGCAGTTCTCTGACAACACAGGCCGGGGCTGCGGCAGGATCTAAAAGACCGTAGTCTTCAGTACCCAGATTACCACCAGTCGGCGCCACGCCTGCATCCCTCAGAAACTCCATGCCTTTGAAAGAGCTCCACAGGTAATACCAATAAGACAAGGTGGGCCAGGAATTGCCCAGACTGTCGAGATCTGTCCAACGATAACGGTTTCTTACCCAGTGCATATAGGCCTGTACGGTCGCATCGTTGATACCGGCGCCACCAAGAATCTGCACCCATAGGCCTGAGGCAGTCTGTTGTAAAGAGGGATTATAAGTCTGTGCTTGGTAGCCATGCCCTCTTTCAACCGCATCACCAATATCACTGCAACTTGGATTATCTGCGCCTGTTCTGGCATTTAGCTGATAAGCCTGCCGAGCCAGGGCCAGGGCACTGTTGACCAACCCAAGCCTTACCGCATCCGCATAAGTGGCGTTGCTGTACACCGACTTGGCGGCGGATAGTCCTGCGACTGCAAACTGGGTAGTTGAGGAATCCTCACAGTTGTTGGCGGTATAGCACCAGTAGCCCTGATCAATGGCATTCGGAAAGGTGGGGGCTACCCGTTGGGCGCCGATCAAACGATCCACCAGGGTATTAATACCGGTCACCAAATCCACATAGTCTGCAACATTTGGAATATCCGCATGCTCTCCTTTATCGGGCCCCCCAGACAACAAGTACTCGGACAGGGCCATCAAATAGGCACCATCACGGTATGTGTAGGTTGAAGTTTCATTGATTCGATCGAGCATATAGGCCACTGATCGCCGGATGCGCCCCTGATCGGTGGCGCTGGCACCATCATAACCTTGAGGTGGGTCAGTAATATCACCACTTGCCCTCTTCTCCAACAACGCCAGTGTTGTTAAACCTACCGCATCTCCGGCCGAACTGGGATTGTTAAAGGCTCCAACACTCTCGAGATAGTCCAAGCCATCATCGATTGAGGTTGTAACATCCATTTCAAAGTTGGTGGCAGAATGAGCCGCGATGGAGGCTGTCGTGAGAATGGCTGCGGCTGCCATAGATAACCGTTTGGAAAATTTCATCAGCATTACCTAGCTTCACAGTAATTTAGGTTAATTATTCCTTGTGAATACATTCACCTGATTTTTATACCGACAGCAGCCCGACTCCCAACCTAGGGCATCTGGTAATAGTTTTGTACAGAGGTAGACGCAGGATACGTACCCATAGCTATATTGTTTATGAAAAACAGGGGATTATATTTGAATGAATTTTGCGCAGATTGATTTTTGTAAATATGCTTGACAGTTCAAAGAAATTAAATGCGAATGGTTTTGATTACTTGTAAAAAAGGAACAATTCCAAGCTTTTAATATCAAAATCACTACAGGGAAAGAATTGTAACTGTTCTAAAACCTGACACCTGATCATCTTGAAGTATGTCTAAGAGGAGATGCAATTCAGGCATAACCACAAATAGCGCCTTGGGCAAAACGTTTTAAGTACTGCCCTCTTCAACCATGTTTAGCCAGCATTGTCATCCTATTATTTATTGAGAGATTTCAGTGCTCTGAAGTGAAAATAATTATTAACCGCCATAACCAGTGTTACGACAATAACCGTGGTAAGAACAACCCATTTGGACAGTGTCATATATCCCGCAATATTCGATAAAGCGATTCTCGGTTCTGGCCAAGCAGAAATAACCATGATCAGCAAGGTATTTTCGGCCAGATCAGCGAGCAACATTACGAAGGGTAGCAGCCGCAGCCATTGGATTGCTCCAGGCTTCAAATGTCTTGGGCGCATGACATAGGTCATGACCAGACTGAGGGAAAATGAATAATAGATAGGATAGATGAAGTCTACTGTCAGTGCGCCACGGATATAACTTTCCCGAGCATAGGCATCGTATTGGGCCAATACCTGGCTGACCACTTCAGCATTATAAAATGCATAGAGATCAAGAATCGGCGCACTTCCGGTGTCTGTCACCAACGGCAAGAGCACTAGTGGAAAGGTAGGGTAAACCAATGCAAGGACAATAATGTTTTTCTTGGTAGCAAGCTGTTCCTGTAAGGCCAGAAACTTCTGCAGTATTCCTTCTGATTGCGGTGTTTGCATCTTGGTATAATTTCTTTCTTAAGTCCTTTCGAACACACCTGATCAAGGTGAATTCCATATTAAGGCCGCAGATTATTACATGCAGCTGTATGTAGGAACAGCAATGATTAACTCTACGCCGCCAGACTTACGCCGCCTCAGGCAGGAGTTATACCGTCTGCGTTTAAAGGTGTAGGCATATTGTGAAAATTACTCTTGCCGCATATTAGTGACTACGAAAATACTCGTCCCACTTTGCCTGCGCTTCGTCTCCAAACAGAATTCTGCAAGCCTCCATAAGACCAGGCGCTGATTCTATATCCTCCCGGCGAACAACTAGGGAAATCTTTGAGCGCCTGCGCAAAAAGTCTTCAAGTTTGGTAATCATCTCCCGTCTTGCCGCCAGCTCTATTTCACAGCGCAGGTACTCTGCATTCTCGATAAGCAATTCAGCCTGCTTGGGATTCGTCCGAATGTGGTCAAGCAATTGAAATGCGTGTGCACCGTATCGCCGCCACAGGCGGATGGTTAACTTTTCCGACGACGACGGTGGAGTCAGTGAATCCAGATCCATCAACCGCGCCTGATGAAAAAATTCGTCCCTGGTGGCCTCCGGGGGCTCTCCATACCAACGTTTTGCTGGGTAGGGTATGGGCAAGCCGAGTTCTGCAACGAAACCGCAAACCTCGTCACCAACATTGATACAGTCCGTCAACTTACCACCATATATGCTGATATGGTTGTCAGCCCGAGCCACATCCACTGCATGTTTACGGGATAACTGCAGCCAGTCGGTCGTATCACTCTCACTGCCTTCCACGACCAGCGGCCTCACTCCGCAACGCTCTGCCACTATATCGGCAACTGTCAGCGGCACTTTGAGATTTAGCCGGGCATTAATATTCCCCAGCACAAAGCTCCTGTCTTCATCGGTAACATGGCTGAAGGGAGAATCCATGCGGCTGTCCGTCGTTCCAATGCAGGTTTTAGGTCCCATTGGAATTACGAAAAACAAGCGGCCGTCATCGGCAAAAAAAGTCAACACTCTCTTATTCGGCGTGAGGCGATCAACGATAAGATGTACGCCTTTGGAAAACACATGCCGATGACCAGATTTTTGCCCTGTCAACATATTGTGCTCATCTACAAAAGGCCCACAGGCGTTAATCAGCACCTTTGCCCGAATATTGAATGCTGCCTCAGAAATCGTGTCTTTGGCATGGATATTCCAGTAGCCATCAGCTCGCTTGCCTCCTAGAGACTCGACATAGTTGGCAGCTACGCACCCATAGTTCATAGCTGAGCGGATAAAGTTAAAGACAAATCGGGCATCGTTGTCGTAGAGAAAAGCATCTGAATATTCAAAACCACCTTCGGCTCCCTGAGTATTTACAATGCCTTCTACTTCCTCAATTTTTTTCGGAGACAGATATTTAGGGAAGCGTGTAAACCCATTTCCCATAAACCAGTATAAAACGGCTCCGAGATACAAAAACCAGGGAGGATAGCGAAAACCTTTCTTGATGGTGGTAAAGAAGCGAATTTCCTGGACCGTTGAGGGATAGCTGCGCATAAGACGATTGCGCGACATACATAATTTGCGCACCAACCCAAATTCATAGGTTTCCATATATTTGATGCCGCCCCAGGCCAGATTAGATGAATGCTGGCTGGTAAATCCGGCAAAGTCGCGTTTATCAATCAATCCCACTTTCAAACCACGTGCTGAAAGGGCGGCAGCCGCAACCGCACCGTTTATGCCGCCCCCCAAGATAAGAACGTCGAAAGTCTGCTGTCGCAGCTTCTGTATATTATTGTTCCGTAGTTCCATGCATCTGCTCCCTCCTGCAACCTTCTAATTGTAGACGAGGTTCAGATTTACGCAGAATCAACGAATTAAGTTAAGCTGACCTGGAAGCCTGTACGGTAGCCATAACCGGCAAGTAGTTAGTCAGGGCGGTATACCGAATCTTTGAGGGTCGGCAAGTCACAAATACCATTGGCGATTTCTGCCTGGAAGAGAGGACATCAGTTGATTCAGCTTATCCCGCTTGTCGTCTGATTTGACAAGCAAGCGGAATAATAAAACCTGGAGCTGTTTGCTTAATTTGCACCTAACGAAGCAGTAGCAAAGGCTTTTCCATGTTAACTAACATTTTAGTGGTAAAACTCCCAAGCAACAGCTCGCGAAGGCGGGTATGGCTGTATGCTCCCATCACTGTCAGATCGATGTTATGTTCATCTCGATAGCGGCAAAGTACTTCTTCCCCCTTACCTTCAAGTCGATCAACTCTCACATCCATGCCAGCTTGCTTTAGCTCTGTTTCTGCTTCGGTCAGTAGGCGATCGTGAGTTGGAGAATTATCGCCGACATAGACCAAATGACAGGGCAGCGCTTTAAAGATTGGTGTGGTGGCCAAGATAGTCAGTGCCTTTTGCGCCGCGACACTACCATCGTAAGCCAGCATGACTCGCTGCGGTGGGGTAAACACAGAATTAACCACCAGAATTGGTCGATGCAATGCGCGAACAATAGTCTCCAACTGCGCTCCCAGATGACGTTGGTCATCTTCATGAGCTTTACCACGAATCCCCAAAACCAGAACCTGGATATCATCTTCAAGATCAATCAGGGATTCGACAAGACTTCCATGGCGCTGACTGACTTTGGGCTCATTCGCGCCGGCTTCCATCACCCTTGCACGAGCGCCTTCCAACATCAGCTTGCCACGCTCTAGAAGCAACTTGCTGCGCTGGGCTTCCACTTCGGTGAGCTCTGCTAAGAGATGCTCCTGACTACCCAGACCAATACTCCCTGACAAATCTGCAACAGGAGAAGCCAGAGGCTGTTCAAGATTGTGAAGTAGCTTAAGTGGTGCATCCAGCCCCAGACTTACCCAGGCGGCGTAGTCACAAACCGAGGCAGTCAGCTTCGAACCATCTATACAGGCCAAAACCATAGGTGCATGTGTGTCTGACATTAGTGTCCCCCTAATACTTTTTCCAGCTCTTCGGGCTTATCGTGAACACCAAATCTGTCCACTATGGTTTCGCTGGCCTGATTCAGGCCGATTAGTTCCACCTCTGCTCCTTCCCTGCGGAACTTGATTACGGCTTTGTCCAAGGCAGATACAGCAGATATGTCCCAAAAGTGCGCGCGGTTCAAATCGATCACAATCTTGGACACTGCTTCCTTGAAATCAAAGGCCGCGACAAACTTGTCGGAAGAATTAAAAAAGACCTGACCAACTACTTTGTAAGTTCGCAGATCCTTGTCCTCATCCAACTCTGATTCCACGTACATAAAGTGACTGACCTTATTGGCAAAAAACAACGATGCCAGCAGCACACCGACAAAGACCCCGAAAGCAAGATTATGGGTCCAGACTACAACCACTACAGTGGTGACCATCACCAAGTTAGTGGATAAAGGGTATTCCTTCAGATTCTTGATTGAGGCCCAATTGAAGGTCCCGATTGAAACCATAATCATGACAGCGACCAATGCTGCCATGGGAATCTGGGAAACCCAGTCACTGAAAAATACCACCATAGTGAGCAACATCGAACCTGCCACTAACGTAGATAACCTGCCACGCCCACCAGATTTGACGTTTATAACAGACTGACCAATCATGGCACAGCCTGCCATACCACCTAAAAATCCGGTAGCTATATTGGCAACTCCCTGCCCTTTACACTCGCGATTCTTGTCACTGTTGGTATCGGTGAGATCATCAACAATGGTCGCCGTCATCAATGACTCAAGTAAACCCACTACCGCTAGAGCAGCGGAATAAGGGAGGACGATCAGTAAAGTTTCAAGATTCAGAGGAACCTGGGGCCAGAGAAAAACCGGCAAGGTGTCAGGCAGCTCCCCCATATCCCCTACGGTACGAATATCAAGATCAAGCCAGAGAGAAACACCTGTAAGCACCAGAATCGTCACTAGGGGTGAGGGAATAGTCTTATTAATCAATGGAAATAAATAAATAATCCCCAGCCCTGCGGCAGTCATCGCATAGACATGCCAACTTACATCCGTTAATTCCGGCAACTGGGCTAGAAAGATCAGTATGGCCAAAGCGTTGACGAATCCTGTTACTACAGAACGGGAGACAAAGCGCATCAGTTCCCCCAACTTCAGATATCCCGCAATAACCTGAATCACACCAGTAAGCAGTGTAGCTGCAAGCAAATACTGCAACCCATGCTCTTTTACCAGGGTGACCATTAGCAGGGCCATGGCACCTGTCGCGGCAGATATCATGCCTGGACGGCCACCCACAAACGCCATCACCACTGCAATTGAAAACGAGGCATATAAACCGATCTTAGGATCGACCCCCGCGATAATGGAGAAAGCAATGGCTTCAGGGATCAGGGCAAGAGCCACTACCAGCCCGGCAAGAATATCGCCGCGGACATTTCCCAGCCAGTCCTGTTTTGTCGATGTTAAAAGCATAATTTTCCCGCTATCAATCTGTTCTGAACCTGAAAATTGGTCAGCTCAAGCAAAGCCTAAGCAATACCTAGCCTTAGGGCCGAACCCCATTCACAACTGACAAATGTGTTTGTTGTTAGAGTTGCAACGTGAAAGCGCGTACAGAGCACAGCCCATTACTGTAATTCCCTGTTAGCGTTGAAGAAGAGCACCAAGTCTTCCTGAGGACTGGTGCAAACCGCTGACCATCTACACCAGCAATCAACAAGCCTTAAAAAGGAGCGGGATTATATCCTAGAAGGTTCCCCGGCTAAACCTAAACCGGGGATATGGTGATCATCAGGGTAATTAAAAATTCCATCGATTTGCGTTCGGCAGAGTTTTTAAATCTTCCTGCAAGGCCAGCATCCGGCTTTCGTCCAGCGGCTGAGCGTTAAAGCCGATAGTAATTCCACTCCCGTTCTCTTCCTGAATTACCGAGAACTCGTATGGAAGCACGGTAACAGTACCGCTTTCTAAACTAACTGGAATATTCAGAGGATAACCTTCTCCAAGGGCTCTAGTTGCACGCCAGCCCGAGGACCCTACCCATTCCATTCGGGTAAGTTCATAAGTGCCGGGTTCCAAGTCGGGAACCAATTCATAAGGTTTACCTCCGTAGGTAAGACCGACCCGGGCAACTTCAGTAGGTATACCCGCATCATCTATTTTTGACACTACCAGTATGTAACGCCTTACCCATTGTTCCAGGGATTTATTGCTATCTGTTTTCGGAATGGCCAGAACAGCCTGGTTACCTACCTGAGGAGGAAGTTGTTTCAATGCACAACCACTCAGGGCAAATAGACCAACTAACGTGATCAATCGAACGAATCGATCCATGAGGTTGCTACTCCTAACTACGATTTGATGTGACTATGTATGATTTAATAGCTATTGAAATAACTCGCTGCGATTTTACAGCTGAAGGCTTAATGACCGTTGCTACGAATATTGCGGAACGCATTCTACAGGTATTGATCCTTCATTGCACAGAGTGCGGACCTAAACATAAATCACTCTATACCGGCTCGGAGTAATCGACCAGCAACTGCAGACTTGTCTCTCCACGAAAGCGGTTAATATCCAGCTTATAGACCAACCTGACTTTATTCCAAGTACTGTAATCTATCGCTGCACCCACGTTGAATTGAATTGCATCCAGAAGCAATCCCGTTCGCGGTTCGGAAAGCGTCATTTTCAAATGCTGTCCACCCAGCAGTCTCCAGTTGGCGATAACAAATTCACCATCAAAGCGCGGTTCAGGGAATCCCTGCCCCCAAGGTCCAGCAGACTGTAATTGGGCAGCAATATCCAGCGTAAGTTCAGAAGGCTGCAGTTCGCCATCAGAAAGTATACTGGCCTGCAAATCCAGTGGATCCACCAGGCTTTCCACTTCCGCAGTAAACACTCGTGAAAATTCATCATAATGGTGTGACTTCAAGGAGAGGCCAGCCGCCATTGCATGACCACCAAACTTATTCAACAGCCCTGGATATTTTTTTGCAATCACATCCAGGCAATCCCGAATATGCAAACCCGGAATCGATCGCGCTGAGCCTTTAATTTCATCACCGTCTGCCGGGGCAAATGCAATAACCGGGCGATGCAATTTATCCTTTATTCGTGACGCCAGGATCCCGATAACACCCTGATGCCATTGTGCATCATACAGGCAGATACCCGCAGGGGCACTGTCACCCAGGCTATCCATAGACGACAAAATGTTAAGCGCCTGATCCTGCATCCCCTTTTCTATTCCCTTACGCGCATGGTTAAGGCCATCAAGTTCCTGTGCCATTGCCCTGGCGCTTTCCATTTGATCAGTAATCAGGCACTCAATACCGAGACTCATGTCTTCAAGCCTACCCGCAGCATTCAAGCGAGGGGCGACGGCAAAACCAAGATCTGTCGCTACTAATGAATGGGGAAGCCGGTTGGCAACTTCTAACAAAGCTTGAATACCAGGCCGACACCGGCCTGCCCTGATGCGTTTTAGTCCCTGATCAACCAATATTCGATTATTACGATCCAGCGAAACCACATCCGCCACCGTACCCAGCGCAACCAAATCAAGTAATTCCGCCAAATTGGGTTCTGCAATGCTGACTTGCTCATACCATCCGCATTCGCGCAGTAGTTTCCTGACGGCGAGCATGACGTAGAATATCACTCCTACCCCGGCAATGGACTTGCTGGGAAAACTACAACCTGGTTGGTTGGGATTAACGATTGCGTCTGCTTCAGGAAGGCTGTCGCCGGCCAAGTGATGATCGGTTACCACGACCTTCCAGCCCCGCTTTTTGGCACTGGCAACACCATCGATGCTGGAGATCCCGTTATCAACCGTAATAAGCAAATCGGGAGATTTTTCAGCAACCACTTCAACTATTTCAGGCGTTAATCCGTAACCGAATTCAAAACGATTGGGAACGATGAAATCCACTTTAGAAGCCCCCAACATCCTGAGGGCAAGAACGCCTACCGCCGTACTGGTAGCTCCATCGGCGTCAAAGTCTCCGACAAATACCATCGTTTTTTGAGCACAAACTGCCTGGGCAAGCATTTGTGCGGCAGCTTCAATACCGGCTAGTTGCGCCGGGGGGAGCAAGTGGTTAAGGGAGTAATCACAATCGTCCAAGGAGGCTATCCCCCTGGCAGCATAAAGTCGCTGAACAAGAGGTGAATGAGGACCGACAGTAGATATGGAACCGGAGGAAGTCAAGGGAGCATGCGCCGGTGGATTCCGGCGCACAATTTTCTTTCGCAGAAAGGGAGTATCAGTCACAAGTAGTTTCAATTGTCATGGGGGCAACAAGCAATATTTACCCAAGTTAGCTCAAGTGCTGTTGTACGTATGCCTGAACCGCCTGAATATCGTTTTCCACAACTGTATAGCGTTCTTCACGCTCAAACAGGTCAGCCATATGGTGTGGCAATCTAGGCACTTCAGTTACCCCAGCCTTTTGGACCGCTTCTGGAAACTTAGCCGCATGAGCTGTAGCCAGGGTCACCATCGGCACCTTTAAATCACGACGACAGGCTCGCGCTGCAGCTATACCTATGGCGGTATGAGGGTCCATGATCTCTTCGGTTTCCTCAAACAAGCGCTGAATCATCTCAAGTGTTTCACCGTCGTCCACACGGTGTGAATCAAACAGCTGCCGAGCCTGCTGCCAACGATAGTCTTCAATGGACACATCACTTTCATTCATCTGGCCCATAAGATCTGCTATCGCTTTACCATCCCGTCCATGTAGGTCGAATAAGAGACGTTCGAAATTTGACGACACAACAATATCCATACTTGGAGACAAGGTGTGCTGCAGAGGTTGCATCTGGTAGAGATTTTGGCTCATGAAGCGATGCAGGATGTCATTCTGGTTCGTGGCAATAATCAGCTGACTCACGGGCAATCCCATATTACGAGCGAGATAACCCGCAAAAATATCACCAAAATTTCCTGTGGGAACTGAAAAAGCAATGCTACGGTGAGGGGCACCCAGGCTGATGCCTGCATGGAAGTAATAGACAATCTGGGCCATGATTCGCGCCCAGTTTATGGAGTTAACGGCGACCAACTGGCGATCCTTTAAGAACGACTGATCATTAAAACTCGCTTTGACCATTCGCTGGCAATCATCAAAATTACCTTTCACAGCCAGGTTATGAACATTATCGCCAGGCACCGTGGTCATTTGACGACGTTGAACATCTGATACACGCCCATGGGGGTGAAGAATAAATATATCAACATGCTTGGAATGTCGGCATCCTTCAATTGCCGCTGAGCCGGTGTCTCCTGAAGTCGCGCCTAAGATCGCCACTTTCTGCTGACGCTTTTCCAGGAAGTAATCCACTAGTCGCCCTAAGAGCTGCAGAGCGTAGTCTTTAAAGGCAATCGTTGGACCGTGGAACAGCTCCATGACCCACTCATTAGGTGCAATTTGCTTGAGAGGAGCACGCGCTTCATGTGCAAATTCGGCATAGGTCTCCTCAACAATATTGGAGAACTCTTCGCGGCTAATACAACCATCCACAAAGGGAAACATAATTGTTACGGCCAATTCGGCGTAGGAAAGACCATTCCAGGAAGCTATTTCCTCTGAGGTAAATCGAGGTAGAAACTCGGGCACATACAAGCCACCATCTGACGCCAAACCGGTCAGCAAGACCTCTTCAAAATTAAGTGCCGGTGCCTGTCCGCGGGTACTAATATATTTCACGGTATTATCCTTTGGTGATTCAAGTGATTCGGGCCCATTCCGACGGTTCCTGTCCAGCAGTCTGGAATTAACGCATCTTATGGGTACTTATTATTGGCCCGAATCGATAACTATTTCTGCCCTCAACCTGCCAAGTAAGTGAGGTTTCCCAATCTGTAATTAAACTAGATCCGAGTACTGTCAGTTAAGTGCGGCAACACGAATTCGCATTAATTTCTCTTTCACATCTGACAGCGATTCAATAGCAGCAATCGCATGATTCATGTTCTTCTCAAGCACCCTGTGAGTGATCATGATCAATGGAATCAGGCCATCATGCTGCTCACTTTCCTTCTGCACGATAGATTCGATATTGATACCGTGTTCACTGAGAATCTGAGCGACTTTCGCTAAGACCCCCGGATGGTCTTCAACCAGAATTCGCAGGTAGTAGGCACTCACCACCTCCTCCATAGGTACAACGCTAAGATCCTTTAGCTGATCGTCACTATGCCCTAAAGAAGGTACGCCGACATTCGCCCCCTGACGTGACGCGCGTGCGATATCCACCAGATCTGCAATGACAGCAGATGCAGTGGCTTCAGCACCGGCTCCAGCACCGTAGTATAGAGTCTGCCCAACAGCATCACCGTCAATCACGATAGCGTTCATGACACCATCAACCTTGGCGATTAACTGATTGTCGGGAACCAAAGTTGGATGCACCCGCAGTTCCACCCCATGCTCAAGGCGCTTAGCAATACCTAGATGCTTTATACGATACCCAAACTCTTCAGCATACTGAACATCGTCAGGTGATATTTTGCTGATACCTTCGGTATAGGCTTTTTCGAACTGCAAAGGAATACCAAAGGCTACCGAGGCAAGAATAGTAAGCTTGTGGGCGGCATCAATTCCTTCGACATCGAAGGTGGGATCTGCTTCTGCATATCCCAAAGCCTGCGCTTCCTTGAGGACATCTGCAAAGTCACGGCCTTTATCACGCATTTCACTAAGGATAAAGTTGCCAGTGCCATTGATAATACCGGCTAGCCAATTAATTTCATTCGCCGCCAAACCTTCACGTAGAGCTTTGATGACGGGGATGCCACCAGCAACAGCAGCTTCGAAAGCTACAGTAACGCCTTTTTCCTTAGCTAACGCGAAAATCTCATTACCATATTCGGCAATCAGTGCCTTGTTAGCTGTTACTACATGCTTACCGTTCTGAATAGCTTTAACGATAAGCTCGCGGGCAATCCCAGTTCCACCCAGGAGTTCAACCAGAACCTCAACTTCCGGATTTTCAGCCACCGCAAAAATATCAGTGGTAAATGAGGTTTCTCCCAAATCACAAGCCGGATTTGGCCGTCTTGATGCGACCTGAACAATTTCAATAGGCATATCACAACGGGCTGCAATTTCATCCCCGTTACGAGTCAGAACATTAAAGGTTCCGCTACCTACAGTGCCCAGTCCGCACAGACCAATCTTCATCATTTTCTCCACAGTACAGCCGTATATGTCAGTATGCCTCTATAAATAGGAGGCGTTTCTCGTGCTATAAAATATTATTCATGTGAAAGGCCATCTTTTTTAAACATGGCCTTTATTCCCCGTAACGCCTGCCGGGTTCGGTGCTCATTTTCGATTAATGCAAAACGTACAAATTCGTCGCCGTAATGGCCAAAGCCAACACCGGGAGAAACCGCCACCTTAGCCTCCAGTAACAGCTTCTTGGCAAATTCCAAAGAACCCAGATGTCTATATGTTTCCGGGATTCTTGCCCAAACAAACATGGTCGCTTTAGGCGGAGTAACCTGCCAACCAAGGGCATTCAAGCCTTGACACAAAATATCCCGGCGTTTTTGATATAGATCCCGAATTTCGGCGACACAGTCCTGATCCCCTTCAAGGGCGGCAATTGCAGCCACTTGTATTGGGGTAAACGTACCATAATCCAAATAGGATTTAATTCGGGCAAGAGCCGCAATTAACTCCGCATTTCCACAACAAAACCCGACGCGCCAGCCGGGCATATTGTAACTCTTTGACAAAGAAAAAAACTCTACTGCGACCTCCTTAGCGCCTTCAACCTGCAGAATTGAGGGTGCCTGATAGCCATCAAAAACGATATCTGCATAAGCAAGGTCCTGAACCACCCAGATCCTATGCTCACGGGCAATAGCCACGACTTTTTCAAAGAACTCCAAATCCACACATTGAGCAGTCGGATTACCCGGAAAATTCAGCACGAGCATTTTGGGTTTTGGCCAGGACTGAACAATCGCCTTTTCAAGTTCAGCAAAGAAGTCTATTTCATCATTCAGGGGTACATGGCGAATATCCGCCCCTGCAATGACGAACCCATATGGGTGAATGGGATAACTCGGGTTAGGCACTAAAACGGCATCGCCAGGCCCCATAGTAGCCAAAGCCAAGTGTGCGAGCCCTTCCTTGGAGCCAATAGTGACTATGGCTTCAGATTCAGGATTCAGTTCGACATCGTAACGTTTCTTATACCATTGGGTAATGGCACGTCTCAATCGAGGTATACCCTTGGACTGCGAGTAACGATGGGTGTCTCCCCGCTGCACAGCTTCAGTAAGCTTAGCCACAATATGTGAAGGCGTAGGTTGGTCAGGATTACCCATGCCGAAGTCGATGATATCCTCTCCGCGTGCTCGTGCCTGTTGCTTTAACTCCCCAACAATATTGAACACATAGGGGGGCAAGCGACTGATACGCGGGAATTCCATTATCAACTCCAATTAATGAGAAATAGCCACAGAGGGCAATAGGAACAGGGCAAGATACATTCAGTCATGATCACTGTCAACGTGAAGACTGAAGCCGACAAACAGCATGTTTTGCTGCCATGTCAGGATAACATCAATAAAGAGAATTGCTCTTGTGAAAGGCTTAATTGGAAAGCTATTTATTGCTACAGGAAATTAAGCTGCAGCGCTCTTAAAAGAAAGCAGGCTATGGAATACCAATCGCCCTAAGGTCTAGAGGAATTCCAGACCTGCATGTAGAAAGTGTTGCTCAATTGGCCGTAAGACCCAGGCCTTTGGCAAGCGAGTCAGCAGGCACGTATCCTGGAATTAAGCGTCCGTCCTCAAGAACGATCGCAGGAGTTCCATTAACACCAATTCTGTTACCCAGCTCATATTGGTCAGCTACCGGATTTTCACATGTTTTGGGAGTTGGCATTCCGCCGGCTTTGGCATTAGTCATAGCAGTATTCTGATCATCAGCACACCATACAGATACCATTTTATCGTAACTGCTTGAACCGACCCCGGCACGCGGAAAGGCCATATAGTTCACTTGAATGCCCAACTCATTTAAGCGACCGACTTCACCGTGTAATTTGCGGCAGTATCCACAGTCAACATCAGTAAATACTGTCACTTTGGCCTTTGGCTCAATTCCTTCAGGCTTGAACACTACCAGCTTGGACTCATCGACAGCATTGATTAATTCTGCTCTGGTTTGCTCGCGACGCGCTTCGGCCAGGTTTGTAATGCGACCATCTTCAACCTGATAGATATCACCAGCGACAAAATACTTTCCGTCTGCGCTGATATAAATCAGGTTAGGATTATTCGACTCTACTTCGTAGACACCATCGATCGGACTGGGACTGACTTTTACAACCTTTAACCCAGGAACGGCCTCGGCCAGTTTTTGCTTAATCAACATCACAGGATCATCAGCCCCCTCTGCTTTAACAAGCCATGAGGTTGAGAGCAAAACAATCAATCCTATAAGGAGCTGCGACTTCTGCATTACCTGACCACCAAACATTTATTTCATAAGACTTGGATCTCTAAAGTACACAATAGTTATCTTGAGTTCCATGACATCTACGTAACCTTCCGTCAGCATATGCATACCTTAATTACCTTTCAGAGTTTAGCCTCGCGGATGATGCATATGATGCATCTGCTGTAGCCGAGCCCTGGCAACATGTGTATATATTTGGGTTGTGGACAAATCACTATGCCCCAGTAGCAACTGCACCACCCTTAGATCAGCTCCATGATTAACCAGGTGCGTAGCAAAAGCATGCCTTAATGTATGCGGAGTGATATTTTTTCGTATACCGCTGCGAGTTGTGTACAACTTTACCCTATGCCAAAAAGTCTGCCGGGTCATTTTCTGCCCACGCAAACTAGGAAAAACGACAGACACCGCAGGATCCTTCACCAACAAGGGTCGAATCGAGCCGAGATATCCACGCAAAGCCTCAAGAGCCTCCTCCCCTAGCGGAACCAGCCGTTCTTTGCCTCCTTTGCCCAGCACCCTAACTATACCCTGCAACAAATTAAGCTGCTGAATTTCAAGCCCCACTAATTCAGACACCCTGAGCCCGCTGGCATATAAGAGCTCAAGCATTACGGAATCCCGATACTCCAATTCGATATTTCTATCGGGCTCATCGAGCAGCAACTCAACTTCTGCTTCCGTCATAGATGCCGGCAACGCACGTTGAATTTTAGGGTGTTCGACCTTGATGGTTGGGTCAACTTCTAAGTATGACTCCCTGACCAGATACCGATAAAAACGCCGCAACGTTGTCAATGCCCTGGCAGATGATGTGCTTTTTGCGCCTTTTTTCATTCTTGCAGACAGGTAGGACAGAACATCCTCCCGACGCACCTGCAACAAATCCTTACTCTGGATCTGCAACCATCGGGAAAATTTAACAAGATCCGTTTGATATGCCGACTGGGTGTTTTTGGAAAGACCTGCCTCAACCCATAGTGAATCAATAAACAGATCTATTAAGTGATCATCCTCCAGAGATACCTGCCTACCTCCCAATGCCATCCCCTCCGAACCAAATAAAAGCCATAAAAAAAGGCGGTATAAACCGCCTTTTTATCGAATAGCTCAACTTAGTCAAGCTTTTCCTTGATGCGAGCTGCCTTACCACTTAGGTCGCGGAGGTAGTAAAGTTTAGCCTGACGAACATCACCACGACGCTTAACGCTAACGCTGTCTACCAAAGTGCTGTATGTTTGGAAGGTTCTCTCAACACCAACGCCATAAGATACTTTACGTACTGTGAAAGAAGAGTTCAGGCCACGATTGCGCTTAGCAATCACGACACCTTCATATGCCTGCAAACGCTCACGGGTGCCTTCAACAACCTTCACGTTAACTGTAACTGTATCACCCGGAGCAAACTCTGGGATCTCTTTAGTCATTTGCTCAACTTCGAGCTGACTAATGATTGGATTTTTGCTGCTCATGGCTCGCTCCTAAACTGATCCGACGGATTCAAACTATTTCGTGCTTCTGTATTCGTGCTGGATACGTCGAATAATCTCTGATTCTTCAGCGGTAAATTCGCGATTTTCCAGCATGTCTGGTCGGCGTTCCAGGGTGCGTCTAATTGACTGCTCTAACCTCCAACGCCTAATTTTCTCGTGATTCCCACTCAGTAACACTTCCGGTACCTGACGTCCTTGATAAACTTCAGGCCTAGTGTAGTGAGGACAATCCAACCAACCATTTTCAAATGAGTCTTGCTCCGCAGACTCGCTGTGCCCCAGCACTCCGGGAACCAGCCGAGCCACCCCATCGACAACGGCCATGGCGGCTATTTCACCACCACTGAGCACAAAGTCACCGAGAGACCACTCATCATCGACTTCGCACTCTATTACCCTTTCATCAACACCCTCATAGCGACCGCACAGCAGTATCAAACCAGGAAAAGATAGTGTTGATTTCAACAACTCCTGATTAATTGCTCTCCCCTGCGGACTTAAATAAATTGTCTTACTTCCGAGTGGTGCTTCCTGTTTTGCCGCCTTAAGGGCCGCATAAACAGGTTCGACTTTCATTAACATTCCAGGGCCACCACCGTAAGGACGATCATCGACTGTGCGATAATTATCAGTGGCAAAATCCCGAGGATTCCAAGTATCGACCTGGATCAGCCCTGATTGGACAGCTTTCCCAACCACGCCAAAGTCTGTTACCGCTGCCATTAAATCCGGAAACAGGGTTACGATTCCAAAATACACTTTAGAATTCCGGATCCCAATCAACGGTCATTCGACCTTCACCAAGCTCCACACTTGCAACAACCTGACCCGGAAGGTAGGGAATCAAGCGCTCTCGCTCATCAACACTACCCTGGCAAGCTCGAACTACCAGCACATCATTCGCGCCAGTTTCCATTAAGTGGTCAACCTTACCCAGCCATACACCTTCACTAGTCAAAACGTTAAGACCTTCAAGCTGAAACCAATAAAACTCGCCATCCTCAAGTCGAGGAAGTTTATCAATATCCATCTTGATCTCAGCACCTATCAGAAGCTGAGCACTTTCACGATCATCAACGCCTTCAAGCGCAGCAACCAAACCCTTGCCCTGATTTCTACCCTCTCGAAGCTTTATGTGCCTCCGGGTATGATCAGGCAACTCCAAAGTCCAGGCTTTATAAGAGAACACATTCTCTATAGGTGAGCTAAAAGACTGTACCTTAACCCACCCTTTGATTCCGAAGACGCCAACAACCTTACCCAATGTCACCACATCGTCAGCCATTCGCGCCCCCAAAACAAACAGCTGATTAAGCTGCTTTTTGGCTATCTTTTACTAAGCTCTTAACGCGGTCAGACAATTGCGCGCCACGCCCCAGCCAGAACTGAAGACGTTCGCCATCCAAACGGAAACGCTCTTCCTGACCACGGGCCAAAGGATTAAAGAACCCCAGACGCTCAATGTAGCGACCATCGCGCGCTTTGCGGCTATCGGTAACGGTCAGGTGATAAAAGGGACGCTTTTTAGACCCACCACGTGCTAAACGAATCGTAACCATCTCAGTTTGAATCCTGTATTAAATCTTGTGCCAAATCGGCTCACTACCTGAAAGGGCGCATATTCTACGCAATTATTCAAGCGTTGCAAACCTCTTTTTAGTTCTTTTTAAAACTCTTACATCCACCAAAAACCTGGACCTTAGTCAGACCAACTCAATCGCCCTAAAAACGACCCATTGGCGGCATTCCTCCACCAGGCGGCATCATACCTTTCATGCCGCGCATCATGTTCATCATGCCGCCTTTCTTGGAGAATTTTTTCATCATCTTTTGCATCTGTTTATGCTGCTTCAGCAACCGATTAACGTCCTGAATCTGCAATCCAGATCCCGCTGCAATCCGACGCTTACGTGAGTTGTTAATTACATCCGGATAGCGTCGCTCCTGAGACGTCATAGAGCTTATGAGCGCTTCCATATGCACAAACATTTTGTCATTCAGGTGCTGCTGCGCCACTTGACCCATTTGCCCCATACCAGGCAGTTTGTCCAAAAGACCCGCCATACCGCCCATACTCTTCATCTGCTGCAGCTGATCACGGAAATCTTCGAGATCAAAAGATTTTCCTTTGGTGACCTTTTTAGCCAGCTTTTCGGCTTTGGTTTTATCTAATTTACGCTCCGCTTCCTCTATCAGGGAAAGCACATCCCCCATCCCTAGGATTCTGGAGGCGATGCGATCAGGGTGAAACGGCTCTAGGGCATCTGTTTTTTCACCAACACCCAAAAACTTGATGGGTTTGCCGGTGATAGAGCGTACCGAAAGTGCCGCACCACCGCGCGCATCTCCATCCGCCTTAGTCAGCACAACCCCGGTTAACGCCAGCGCCTCATTAAATGCTTTGGCTGTGTTCGCAGCATCCTGACCCGTCATGGCATCTACAACGAACAGGGTTTCAACTGGGTTAACTGCGGCATGTAGACGCTTAATCTCGCCCATCATGCTTTCATCTATATGTAGACGACCCGCAGTATCCAGGATCACCACATCTATATAGCGCCGTTTAGCTTCTTCGATGGCACCATTGGCAATATCTACCGGATCCTGCTCTGCTGCGCTGGGGAAAAATGTGACACCGACTTCGCCAGCTAAAGTCTCAAGCTGCTTTATGGCAGCAGGTCGGTAGATATCCGCACTCACTACCAGCACTGATTTCTTGCGGCGCTCTTTCAACAAACGGGCAAGCTTGGCTACCGAGGTGGTTTTACCCGCCCCCTGCAAACCCGCCATCATAATTACTGCAGGCGGCTGGGCATTAAGATTTAGGTCTTCATTCCCCTGCCCCATAACCCGAACAAGTTCGGTCTGAACAATACGGATAAACTCTTGCCCCGGCGTAAGGCTGCGCATCACCTCCTGACCGACGGCGCGCTGTTTTACGCCCTCAATAAATTCCTTCACTACAGGCAAGGCAACATCAGCTTCAAGAAGCGCCATGCGCACTTCTCTCAAAGTATCCTTGATATTGTCCTCGGTAAGCTTTGCCTGACCGGTAATTTTCTTGAGACTGTCGGAAAGACGTTCCGTCAGACTGTCAAACATAACATGCATCTCCAGGGTAAAATCGCTGCAAGGGGCGGGATTATAACGAACCCAAACCCAATCTTCATTAATAAACCTGCAATATTGATTTATCGTTATATTTCAAAAGGGTTTTCCAGCTTATATGTACAAAACCTGCACCACCCCCTATCATGCGGGCTGACTTATAAAAACCCTAACCCTTATCCATCACTTTCCGGCAATCATAAGCTTTCGACGACCTTTTCATGAGCTCTATTACGATAAGCATTATTGCAATTATCATCTATACAACGGCCACAACCCTTCAATTTGCCGTTTATCAGGGCAAGATACCTCAACGCCCCCAAATAGCGCTAGGTATGGGCCTTCTCGCCGTCATTACCCACGGAGCGGGCCTATGGCCAGGTCTGCTGACACCCAAAGGGCCAGATCTGAGCGTTTACAACACCATTTCCGGACTTAGTCTGGTCATCAGCTTTATCGTGATTATTTTTGCCTTGCGCAAACCAGTCCACAATCTAAAGCTGGTAATCTTTCCAGCTTCGGTCGCAGCCATTATCGTCGCTATAAATGGCACTGGCCCCCAGCTTGTAGTTTCCATGGACCAAACCGGCGTTCTAATCCATGCTGCATTATCTGTCGTTGCCTATGCCGTCTTTTGCCTTGCTGCGATTCAAGCTGCTGTTCTCTATGCACAAAATCGTCAATTGAAATCGCATTTGACGGGCCGACTGGTTAAAGCCCTACCACCATTACAAACCTCAGAAGCCATTCTTTTTGAATTAATTTGGACCGGGTTTGTATTGTTAACATTGGCTATAATCAGCGGATCCCTATTTATCAACGATCTATTTGCGCAGCATCTAGTTCACAAAACCGTCTTATCCGCCGTATCTTGGGCGCTTTTCTTAACTTTACTGATAGGCCGTAAACGATGGGGCTGGAGAGGGCTTGTCGCCGCCAAAATCACTATTGCAGGTTTTATCATCCTGATGTTGGCCTATCTTGGAAGCAAGCTGGTTTTGGAAATCATTCTCGGCCAGACGACCTAACAAAATCAGCTAACTCTTGACAGACAGACAAGCACTTCTATTATGGTAGCCACCTTTATATAACAGGTCTG
Source organism: Hahella sp. (assembly GCA_050299855.1). GTDB lineage: Bacteria > Pseudomonadota > Gammaproteobacteria > Pseudomonadales > Oleiphilaceae > Hahella. Next base: position 301,769 of record JBNKWQ010000046.1, on the reverse strand, counting down.
ATCGCCCCCTTGAACGACTCATCTACCCCGTTCTTATTCTTTATACTTCTCCTTCTGATACTCCTGTCCGGATTCTTTTCAAGCTCCGAAACTGGAATGATGTCCCTGAACCGCTATCGTTTGCGCCATTTATCAAAAAATGGACATCGTGGAGCGGCCAGAGCAAATAAATTATTACAGCGACCAGACCAGCTTATTGGCGTCATTCTGATTGGCAACAACTTCGTCAATATATTTGCTTCGTCGATTGCCACAATTATTGCTATTCGCTTGTGGGGCGACGCAGGCATAGCCATTGCTACGACACTTTTGACTATCGTTATTCTGCTTTTTGCAGAAGTAACACCCAAAACACTGGCTGCCAACTACCCGGAAAAGATCGCTTTCCCTGCATCCTTTATTTTGATCCCACTACTCAAAGTCTCTTACCCATTGGTCTGGATCGTCAACCTTCTTTCCAATTCAATACTGCGTTTTTTAGGCATCAATGAGTATGGTGCCGGAACTGACCACCTCTCCCGGGAAGAGCTGAGAACCCTGGTTCACGAGTCAGGCACTCGCATCCCAAAACGTCACCGGCAAATGCTTTTAAGCATCCTGGACCTGGAAAAAGTGACTGTTGAAGACATCATGATTCCACGGAGCGAGGTGAACGGCATAGATATCGAGGATGACATTGATGAAATAGTAGACCAACTTAAAGCCGCCCAGCATACACGACTCCCAGTTTTCAGAAGCGATATTAATAATATAATCGGCATTCTGCATCTACGTAACGCAGCCAAGTTTTTAACTCAAGCAGATATCAATAAAGCAATGATTCTGCAAAGCTGCCGCGACCCTTATTTCATTCCAGAGGGCACCCCCCTGCATACACAGCTCTTCAATTTCCAAAAGGAAAAGCGCCGCATTGGCGTGGTTGTGGATGAATATGGTGACGTACAAGGCCTAGCGACCCTCGAAGACATTCTTGAAGAGATTGTTGGCGAATTTACCACGGACATAGCCGCTACCAGCCCAGACATTACCCCACTGGAAGACGATCGATATCTAATTGACGGTTCTGCCTCCATCCGCACCATCAACAAGGTTCTTGGCTGGAAACTGCCCACCAATGGCCCAAAAACTTTAAACGGCTTAATTATGGAAGCGTTGGAATCCATACCTGAATATCCAACCTGCGTGCAGCTCTTTGGATACAATGTTGAAATCAAGCAGGTCAAAGACAATGTTGTTAAGGCCGCCATCGTTGGAGAGTCAGAACTCTAACACTTTTCCTCTCGATAAAAGCCACCTGTCACCCCCTCCTTATACTATGAAGGTCTAAAGGGTGCGTACTTAAAAGATCAAAGTATAAGCAACCTCTTGACTATGCTTTGCCAGAACACTATCTAGTTAAGTGTATTCATAAAAATAATAAGGAGATTTCCTAACCATGATCCTAGAGCATACGCTTGGCCTTTTCACACACCCCGACGAGGAGTGGCAATCAATACGTGAACAGCACGCCACAACTGGTCGGCTTTATATCCAACACACAATAGTTCTAGCTCTAATTCCCACTATTGCGGCCTACATTGGTACTACCCAAGTAGGGTGGCAGGTAGGCAGCGACGAAATCGTCAAGCTCACAGAAGGTAGTGCCCTTAACCTCTGCGTACTATTTTATATGGCCATACTTGCAGGGGTTTATGTCCTTGGAAAGTTTATTGACTTTATGGCCGTAACCTACGGGGCTGACAACAAAAGCTATCCTCACGGATTGGAACTGGCAGCTTACGCAGCCACACCGCTATACATCATGGGAGCAATGGCGGTGTACCCAAATATATGGCTAAATGTACTGACCGGCCTGTTAGGCCTGTCCTATTCAGTCTACCTGCTATACGAAGGACTTCCGATTCTCATGAAAATACCTAAGGAAAGGGGATTCCTGTTCGCCAGCAGTGTACTTACGGTAGGGTTGGTCATGCTAGTGGCATTGATTGCCACCAGTGTCGTCATTTGGAGTATGGGCATAGGTCCAATCTATACAACCTAATTGCCGTCCTACAAGACTTCGAGTTGTATAGCTGGATAGAAGAAAACTGAACAAGGGGCGTTTAAAGCCCCTTTTTTGATTTGCATGAGCAATATAGATCTTGGTCTAAAATTGTGAAAAGCATGCAAATAGTGCTGTAGATTTTTCCATATAAACACGTACAATAACTAAAAAACATATAACTAAACACCGCCGAACGTTTCCAACAAACAGGTCCGCTAGACAGTTTGTTTTGCAGCCCTATTGGGCGTGACGGGAGAAGTTTATGAACAAGGGGAGCGGTGTCAGCTACATGCATGAACACCTCAGTGCACGTACAAGCCCCTCTAAAGAGAGTCTGAAGCAACACATTCGTGATAATTCAATCTCTCTGATATCCGACCATCTTAATGCGATGTTCGATGGTATTGACGACTCATTTTTTGAGCTCGCTAATCACGCCCATACCAACAACGAACAAAATCGCTACTTCGAAGCCATGCGTGAGATTCGTATCAAGCGCAAAGGTATTGAAAGCTTTTTGCAACAAACCCTCGAAGATGCTTTTGAAATCCCGCCGGAACAAGGCGAGAAGAACCTCGAATCCAGTGAAGATGTCGATATTGAAGATCTGACTCTGGTGCATAACGATGCGCTGGAGGAATCGGTTGCAGTAGAAAGCATGATCAGTAAAGCTCGCGCCAACTACGCCGGCTCATTGATGCAGTTTCAAACGCGTATATCCACCCTGTACCCTGAGCTGCAAAGGAACAATCCGGTCAATCCTCTGGATCCGGCATTGATTTGCCAAGCGTTTGCAGAGGTGTGCAGCGGCCTGGAAATTGAGATCAAAGAAAAGCTGATTGTTTTTAAGCAGTTTGACCGGCACGTTATGCACTATCTGGTCGAAATGCTTGAATCAGGAAACAATTTAATGGTTAAGGCCGGCATCCTGCCTAACCTGAAATATACGGCCGTAACCAACAAAAGTCGCGACGACGGCGCACAAGACGGCAATCAGGGAGCCGACTCCAGCAAAACTTTAGGGGCAGAGAACTACCCGCCTGAGAGCGATGTTTTCGAACAGGCACAAGAACTTTTGGCATCGCTGAGAACTTCGCCAAAAAATAGCACCAATCCTAAGGACACTCCTATTTCAGGCTCTAGAGAGAATCAATCCGGCCCTCAAAGCCGATCAGGCTTAATAGGAGGGGAAGCTTTCTCCGGCGCACCACAGATGGTTGAAGGCCCACAACTTGTCAATATGCTTTCAGGCATACAAGGTTCGATGATTGCTGACAACCTGGCGGAAGGTCCCGTAGTAACCGTTGACCTTAGAAGCGCCATCAAAGGCGTTCTTGATGAGCAATCTAAAACCTCCGAAACACCAACCACCATAAGCCAAGTCGATGAAGACCTCATCAATCTGGTTTCAATGTTGTTTGAATTCATTCTGGACGATTACAACCTATCCGCTCCAATCCAAGTCATGATCAGCCGCTTGCAAATACCAATATTAAAAGTGGCAATCAGAGATAAAAGCTTTTTCAGTAAGCCTTCTCATCCGGCTCGCAAGCTACTTAACGCCCTGGCTAAAGCCAGCATCGGCTGGAGTGACGCATCGGAGAAATCGAGAGATAAACTCTACCAGCAAATTCATGATGTAGTGCACTCCATCCTTGAAGACTTCGATGGAGATATCAGCCTTTTTGAACGACTCTACGAGGACTTCAACAACTACCTGACCCGCGAAGAGCGAAAATCCAAACTGGTAGAACAGCGCACCAAAGAAGCAGAAATTGGTCGGGTAAAATCTCAAAAGGCCAAGTTAGTCGTTGACCGCATTCTATATGAGAAGATATCAAGCACAGCAATCCCTCAGGTTGCACTGGATTTGCTGAAGAGTGGTTGGAGTCGGGTCATGTTTTTGGTGTATCTGAAAGAGGGCCGCGGACATAGATTCAGCCAATGCGTGAAGGTTGTTGATGAACTTATCTGGTGCTTACAAGTCCATACCGAAGAAGAAGCCAGAAAACGATGGGTTCAGGTTGTACCCAAACTTCTGAAAAACCTGAAAGTCGGACTTAAAGAAGTGGCTTACAATACCAGCCGCCTGGACGACATGTTGCTGGATCTTAAAAAGCAGCTTACTCAGACCTTCAAATTGCAGTCTGTATCCGCCGCTATGAAAGATGCCCCAAAGCCGGCACCGCTAACAGACCTCAAAGCAGCTATCGACGCAGCAGAAAAGAAAAAAGTCCATGTTACCGACGCTTCTCTGGCCCAATATCTGGATATTGTCGACGCAATGCAACCAGGCGAATGGGTAGAGTTCAAGCTGGTAAACGGATCTCGGTTTCGCTGCAAACTCTCCACATCACTGGATGAATCCGACAGCCTGATCTTTGTAAACCGGCTCGGCCTAAAGGTCGTAGAAAAATCCCGGGCGGAACTGGCCGAAGAACTGAGCAAAGGCACTATGCTAGCACTGGAATCAGGCATGCTAATAGACAGGGCAATTGATTCGGTGATGAACAACCTGCGCAAAATGTCAGGTAAAGTTGCCTGAACAATCAGAAATCCACCAGTTCACGTATAATCGACTTCGACAATTAACAATTATTCACTCCAAAAGCGGGCTAATGCCCGCTTTTCGCATACAGCGGCATGATATATTCGCTAAACCACCTGCATAATCCAAAATTCCGGACAGAACTTTTTTAGCTGCATACCAATAGAGATGAACAAGGACTCAGGACTTAATCTGCTTGCAGGGACAATAATCTTTTCGATTGCGCTTCATGCTGCCCTGCTGATGCTTAAGATAAAGACACCTGCTGACTCAGGCTATGAGCAGGGCATTACACTCACTCTGGCTCCGCACCGATCAGATAATTCCAACTCTGATAGCCGACCACCTATCCAGCAAAAAGACACACACATTAATGAAGATGCGAGCCAAGATATCAGAGACGACGCACTTCCATGGAAAGAGAATGTGTCCAATGCATTTGGGAACATTAAAAGCAACTCCCAAAGTCGTCCCGATCTTGACTGGATAGAGCAGATGTTTACCAGTGACACCCCTATACAGGGAAATCAGGTTGTCAACCAGCCAAACACAGAGGCTATTAAAGACTTGCTCAAAGCAAGCCCCTCAACGCGCAGCCAATTTTGGGCATACCTAGTTAAACATTTAGCAAACAATAAATACCACGACAAGCAGTATCCCTTTAGCGGACTAAAGGACCAGCGCATAGTAGTTCTAGAGTTGGGTTTTCAATCAAGCGGTATGCTAGTTAAAGCAGAAATTGCCAGAAGTAGTGGTGATAGCAACCTGGATGCAGCCGCCATTCGTAGTGCCTATGCTGCCAATCCATTTAATGCCCCACCAACGGCCGACAGGGACTTTGGATTCAATTATCTGGTGCAGATAATTTATACACCACGAAAAGAAAACTAGCCGGTCACGGATACTCAGGCTCAGAGTATCCGCATCCAGGAGTCATTACTCAGCGGTTACGGCGCTGTTAACCATCCCCTGCAACTCTCCATTTTCATAGAGCTCAGAGATAATATCAGATCCGCCCACCAACTCACCTTTCACGTAAAGCTGAGGAAAAGTCGGCCAGTTGGAATAGGTTTTAAGGGTTTCTCTGATTTCAGGGTGCTCAAGAATGTTTACATAGGCAAATTTCTGACCACATGCCATTAATGCCTGAACCGCTTTAGCAGAAAAGCCGCATTGCGGTGCATTTGGCGCCCCCTTCATATAAAGAATAATATCATTGCCAGATAGTTGCTCTTTAATGACTTCAATTACGTCCATACAATAAATACCTGATTAAGATGACTGAACTAAAAAACAGTTGACCATTTTACTATGTTTTTACCCCAATCACTACTGAGCCCCCCACCAATCATATTTGCCTGACACAATCAATCTAGTTGCCTGACACAATCAATCTAGTTGCCTGGCACAATCAATCTAGTTGCCTGGCACAATATAGAACCGCCTAATTTACATCCCCCCATCCTCCCCCCCCAGGAGTTTCAATAAGCAAACGGTCACCACATTGGACCTGAACGTGTTCCTTGGCAGAGAGAAGCTCACCGTTCAATGAATTTCTCCCGAAATCGCCACTCTGGCCTCCCGCCAACCCATAGGGTGCAAATGACCTGCGCTCAGTAAGTAAAGTAACTTCAGCATTTCCCAGAAATTCATACTCCCTACGAAGTCCGTCTCCCCCCGGATGACAACCCTGACCTCCACTATTTCGGCGCACTTCATAACGCCTCACTCGTATTGGGTATTCAAGTTCAACGCTTTCGATTGGTGTGTTAAGTGTATTGGTCATGTGCGATTGCACAGAAGATAATCCCGGATAATCAGGCCCTCCCCCCATTCCACCGGCGACAGTTTCATAATAATCCCACCGCTCCTTTTGCGAACCTGAAGGCCTTGCCCCCATTGCGACATTGTTCATGGTCCCTTGGGACGCTGCCGGTATGCGTGCTGGTATGGCTTTGGCCAACGCGCCCAAAAGAACATCCACCACCCTTGAAGAGGTTTCGACGTTGCCGGCAGCAACCGCATGAGGCCGTTGAGCGTTTAACAGAGAGCCGTCAGGGATTTGCAGAGATACAATAGAAAATGCACCAGCACAATTGGGAACTTGAGCAGGCATCAGGCATTTGAAGACATAATAGACCGCTGCTGCTGTCACGCTGGCTGGACAATTTACATTACCTACGACTTGTGAGTTCGTTCCCGTAAAATCTACCACTATATGGGAAGCTGATATCTCAATTGCCACCGCGATTCGCAAACCGCCTGTACCGACACCATCGTCATCAAGATAATCCTCAAAAGTAAAACGACCGACAGGAAGATCCTTGAGAAAGCCCAGACTTAGACGAGCGCCATAATCGAACAGCGCAGCCTTCATTTGCTCGAAAGCCGGCAACCCCATCTCTGTTAATAGCTCACTCAATCGTGATACTCCCAGGGTGTTAGCGCTGATTTGCGCCCAAAAATCCAGAGGCAAGCCTTGATGAGACAATTCAGCAGGAGCGATGGTTGACAGCAATTTAAAAGTCTCAGGTACTGGCCTCCCTCCAGCCATTAACAAACAGGGGGAAATCAACACACCCTCCTGTTCAATCTGAGTTGAAACAGGCATTGATCCCGGTGCGGATGCACCAATGTTGGCATGATGGGCCCGATTGGCAACAAATGCGACTAGCCTGTTATCGTGAAAAACAGGCTGAACCAGGGTAACATCAGGCAGGTGCGTCCCCCCTAGAAACGGATCATTTACAACTAAAACATCACCCGGTTGCCAGATAAACAATTCAACCAATCCTTTCATGGCATGGGCCATAGAGCCTAAGTGCACCGGAATATGGGCGGCCTGGGCACACAAATCTCCAACTGTGTCAAAAACAGCGCAAGAAAAGTCCAACCTGTCCTTAATATTCGCCGAAAACGCAGCCCTCATCAGTGCGCTACCCATTTCGTCACAAACCGCCTCAAGGCGACTGGCAAATATTGCTAACTCAATCATATTCTTCATAGCTTCATACCAACTTTAAGGCACCAACAGCCCAATGTTTCAGGGCTTTTTCGTCTAAAATCAAATGCCTTTGGGTAAATTGCGAACTGACATAATAATCTATACTATAACTATCCGACAGGCAGCCGGGGCTGCCTTTTTTTGTGGATCAAGTATTGGGTTAAGTAGTTATTGCGTGCACAGCTATTAGCAGCTTTTTCATTTATCTGATTTCTGCAAAGTGTCGCAGTGTATAGAGAGGTTATTCAGGAATGCCCGTTCCACCACTAATGAACACTTATGGCAAGCTGCCGATTGCATTCTCACGGGGCGAAGGTTGCTGGTTATACGATACCAAAGATAATCGCTATTTTGACGCTATCAGTGGGATTGCTGTTTGTGGCCTTGGCCACGCACATCCAGCTGTAACTGACGCGATCAGCAAACAAGCCGCACTGCTCAATCATTGTTCAAACCTTTTTCGCATTCCATTACAGGAAGAACTGGGGGGGCTGCTGTGTAAAGTCAGCGGTATGGACAATGCTTTTTTCTGCAATTCCGGCGCAGAGGCAAATGAAGCTGCCATTAAGCTAGCCCGACTCTATGGCAGAAAAAAAGGCATAGACAATCCTGCCATTGTTGTCATGGAGAATTCATTTCACGGCCGCACTCTTGCCACATTAAGCGCCACAGGCAACCGCAAGGTTCAGGCAGGTTTTGAGCCTCTTGTCAGAGGTTTTGTTAGAGCGCCATTCAACGATCTGGAAACCCTTAAACACATAGCCGCTAATAATAGTAGTGTGGTAGCAGTGTTGCTTGAGCCGGTACAAGGTGAAGGTGGTGTAGTTTCTGCCACTGATGAGTATCTAAGTGCCGTTGAGCAGCTATGCAAGGAGAATGAATGGCTCCTGATGCTGGATGAAGTTCAAACCGGCAATGGCCGAACAGGTAAGTATTTCGCCTTTCAGGGTTATGACATTTCACCAGATGTTGTCACCACAGCCAAAGGCCTTGGCAATGGCTTCCCAATTGGCGCATGCCTTGCCAAGGGCATTGCTGCGGAGGTGTTCCATCCAGGCAGCCATGGCTCAACTTTTGGCGGCAATCCCCTGGCTTGTGCTGCCGCAAAAGCGGTTGTCAAAACGATTCAGACCCAGAAGCTTGATGAACGGGCAGAAAAACTTGGCAAGCGGCTGTTATCCCAATTCAGAGCACAACTTGACGGTGCTGATTACATCAAAGACGTTCGTGGCCGAGGCCTGATGATCGGGATTGAAATGAAAGAGACCTGCCCGGAGATTGTACCTTTGGCTCAAGCCCAGGGACTGTTGATCAATGTCACACAGGACAAGGTAATACGCCTGCTGCCACCATTGATCATGACAGACGCCGAGGCAGATCACTTGGCAGACAACCTCTGCACGCTGATTAAGCTTTATGCCGGTGACGATCGCAAACGCCCCCGATAAATATCACCTGAACAAATTTATGTAGCCCGGAGGCTTTCCTCCGGGCTTTTGATTTTTTAGCTTCGATAGAATATCAACCAATAATTTACATACTCTTTAGAGACAAGGTAAGCAGATGAGTAGCAAACACTTCCTCACCTTGGGAGACCCAACCAAAGAAGAGCTGGACTACATTATCCAGCGGGCCATTCAGCTAAAGCAGGAGCATAAGGCTGGTAGGTTGCCTATGCCATTTAAAGGCAAAGTCCTGGGAATGATCTTTGAAAAATCGTCAACCCGTACCCGGGTATCTTTTGAAGCCGGCATGGCACAACTAGGCGGCTCAGCAATCTTCCTCTCCCCTCGCGACACTCAACTAGGTCGGGGCGAACCAATTGAAGACAGTGCACGGGTACTGTCAAGAATGGTCGATATCATCATGATCAGAACCTTTGAACATGAGAAGCTTGAAACCTTCGCACAACATTCCCTATGTCCGGTCATTAACGCGCTGACAGATGACTATCATCCCTGCCAACTACTGGCCGATGTCCAGACTTACGTAGAACACCGTGGCAACATCCAGGGCAAGAGAGTCGCCTGGATTGGTGATGGCAATAATATGTGTAATTCCTACATCAATGCCGCGCAACAGTTTGATTTTGAACTGGCAATCGCTTGCCCAGAAGGGTACGAACCTCCTTCCCGCCTAATAGAGGACAACAAAGATCGTGTCAGCATCGTTCGTGATCCTGCTGAAGCTGCGCGAAAAGCTGACCTTTTGGTCACCGATGTTTGGGCGTCTATGGGACAGGAAGAAGAACAGAAGCTTCGGGAAAAAGCCTTCAAAGACTATCAGGTCTCAAAGGAATTAATGGATCTTGCCAATTCGGATGCTTTATTTATGCACTGTCTTCCAGCTCATAGAGGCGAAGAAGTCAGTCACGATATGATGGACGATCCAAGAGCTGTTGTCTGGGATGAAGCCGAGAACCGGTTGCACGCCCAAAAGGCCTTAATGGAATACCTGTTGCTCGGTAGACAGTCATAGCCCATGAGTGAGCAATTCTTACTGCAAGCCCATGAGGTTAGTTGCGGTTACGGAGCGACTAAGGTCGTTGAAGATGTCTCCTTTCATCTTCATCAAGGCGAAATTGCCAGTCTATTGGGCCCCAGTGGCTGCGGCAAAACAACACTGCTAAGGGTCTTGGCAGGTTTTCAACCGGTCTTTAATGGCCGGATAGAGCTGAACGGACGCCTCCTGTCTTCGGCGTCATTGACGCTATCGCCTGAAAAGCGTCAGGTCGGCATGGTTTTTCAAGACTATGCCCTGTTCCCACATATGACTGTAGCCCAGAACATTCAGTTCGGCCTCACCAAGGGGAATGGAAAATTACCACGGGCTGCCAAAATACTCCGTGAAATGCTCGAACTGACCGGCTTATCGGCATTCGCTGACGCCTATCCCCATGAACTATCCGGAGGTCAACAGCAAAGGGTCGCCTTGGCTAGGGCACTGGCACCTGATCCATTGCTCCTGCTCATGGATGAACCTTTTTCCAATCTTGATGCGGAGTTACGCTCTCGGTTGAGCCTGGATGTCAGAGACATTCTCAAGCGCAGGGGAACTACAGCCATCCTGGTAACCCATGACCAGAATGAAGCGTTTGCGATGGCGGATCATGTGGGGATTCTCCATGCTGGGAAATTACAGCAATGGGACACTCCATTCAACCTTTACCATGAGCCTGTCAACCGCTTTGTCGCCAATTTCATCGGTAGAGGCGCACTGCTACCAGGCACCATGATTGCTCCTGACTGTATCCAGACTGAGCTGGGAGAAATACGGGGAGACCGGGCCTATCCATGGGAAAAGAACCAAAAAGTTGAAGTACTGATTCGTCCTGATGATGTGGTATTTGAGGAAAACTCAGCTCTGCGGGCATCCGTGGTCGACAAAGTGTTTGCTGGATCCTCCACACTCTATCGCTTGAAACTGGCGTCAGATAGGAAGATTGAAATTCTTGCTCCCAGCCACCAAGATTATATGGTCAACTCCAACGTTGGTATTCATTTGGCTGCGGATCATTTAATAGCTTTCAAACGCTAGATTTTGAATAGCCACCCTGGCATGACGTCTGGGATTAGTTTCTTGCAGGCATAAAAAAAGGGCTCACCAAATTGAGCCCCTAAATGAAACAAGGAAAGTTCGATAGAACTACAACCTCAAAGAGTCATCCCTTACAGTTCCTAGTATGCAAAAGCTCTGAAAATTAATCTGTTGAAATTCTGTGCCCTAGTGTAAAGATTGGTAAATCAGGTCGTAATATTCAGTAAATCAACTGAAGGGCAATGAGTGATCAAAGCCAGTCAGGTGAGGCTAGAAGCCTCACGAAGAAGCAAATGGAAGACCACTTGCATACTACTCTTAGTCACACAGGAAATGCTTAGTCACACAGGAAATGCTTAGTCACATAGGAAATATGCTTAGTCACACAGGTTGTTTCCTGGGCCAGACCAGACTGAACTTGGCCCCTCCCAGAGTCTCGCTCCGGCCCACAAAGGCCTGTCCTCCGTGCCAATATAATATTCTACGCACGATGGATAATCCCAAACCATAGCCTCCAGAACTACGGGTACGGCTGTCATCCAGGCGTGCAAAGGCGGTAAATACCTTTTCCCAGTCACTTTCTGGAATACCGGGACCATCATCCTCCACATCTACCCGACAGGTTTCTGCACCAAAACTGGCGTTAACTAATACAGATGCCTTGGCATATCGCGTGGCGTTCCCCACCAGATTCTGAATAGAACGGTGAATATAACGCGGCTCAACTTCCGACATTTTCCAACGATCAGATTCTTCAGCAATTTTGGCAGTGATACTCATTTCAGGTTTAACCGACTGCTGCTCCTTCACCACCTGCTTGACGATATCCAGAACATTGGCCTCCTGAAAATCCAGTATTGGCCCACCTTGCTCCAGCCTGGCATAGGTCAGAATTTCATCGATGAGTTCATTAAGTTCCTGGATATCATGATCGATCCCCACCAAATGCTTCTCACGTATTTTGTCATCAGGGCAATCCTCTATCATTTGCACACCAAAGCGGATACGCGCCACAGGCGTCCTTAATTCATGGGATACCGCATGAATCATTTCCCGCTGCACGCCCACCAGACGCTGTATATGTTCGGCCATGCGGTTGAAAACACTGCCCAGACGGCCAATGGCATCAAAGCGACTATCATCCACTCGCGCATCCAGCTCTCCACGGGCAATCCTGCTGGCCACCGACTCTAACTTGCGCAGCCGTCGCTCCAGCTTATCCAACAAGAGATATAAAGTAGCACCTATGCACATGAGCCCTGCCACTACTAAAGTCAGAAGTACAGGCCATGCCCAAGGATTAAAGGTGGGAATAGGATCAAATTTGAGATAGAACTCCTTGTCAAAGCTGACGGCAAGTACATCATCCCGTCGCCCTTGGGAAGGAATGATTGCCCAGCCGTCATTGAGAAAGTCGCCTTGTTTCAATGGCTGCCAATCCGCCAATTCAGCCAGAGGGGCCAGTTGCGGAGACAAATGAAAAAAGGCACCGAGATCTTCGATCGTCTTGTTTCGGTATTCATCAGACACAGCCCTGGCTTGCAGGGCAATCAGCTTCGCTGGCCACAATGTACTTTCCAACGGCAAATCAGAGAAATATGCCGCGAAGACGCGACTAGAATCTGACTGGGAAAAAGCATGCAGACCAGTCTGGTGACTGACTACCAGACTCTGACCATAAGCCAGCCGCTCCTGTTCCAGACGACTAAGCGACAGATCGGCCAAAGGCAGCAAGTGAAATTCAGATTCTGGTGGAAGAATTGAGGTCAGGAACTCCAGACGCTCATCCGGGGTCACGTTTAACCACGCAAACAAAGGCTCTACCCGCTCTTCCTGGTATTGCAGGTATCGCACTTGATTCAAAGTATGGAAGAGCCCAAATGCCAAAACTGCGTAGACAACCAACGCGACTGCTACGCCAGCAAATACTCGCAAAAACACATTATTCATGGCTTGCGAATCTATCAGGCTTCTTTAACGAAGAGGTAACCTTTGCTGCGAACGGTTTTGATCCTTCTGGGATGTACAGGATCATCGCCTATTTTAGGCCGGATCCTAGAGACACGAACATCAATCGAGCGGTCCTGCCCGTCGTATTCTATCCCTCGCAAGGCAGTAAAGATTTCTTCACGGCTGAGGACTCGCCCTGCACTGCTGGCCAGCAGCCATAACAGATCAAATTCAGCACTGGTCAGGTCGATACTTTCATCAGCAAGCCAGGCTTCACGCATGGACCGATCGATAACCAGGTTGTTGAACACCAGCCTCACCGGTTCATTGCCGGCATCGTCACCGGAAGAACTGCTGCTTTGCGGCTCAGACTGCTCTTTCACCCTACGCAGGAGTGCTCTGATACGAGCCAGGAGAACTCTCGGGCGAACCGGCTTACACATATAATCATCGGCGCCCATTTCCAATCCCAGGACCTGATCGAGATCGTCAGTCCGGGCCGTCAGCATCAGAATTGGACCAAAATAGGTCGGCCTGACTTTACGGCAGATTGAGAGACCATCTTCCCCGGGTAACATCAGGTCCAACACGACAAGGTCCGGCTGTTCATTTTGAATGCGCTCAACAGCCTTACTACCGTTTGGCTCTACTGATACCACCAACCCATTCGATTCAAGATACTCTTTGGTTAAATCGGCAAGACGTTCGTCGTCTTCGACAATCAAAATGCGCCAAGCTTCGTTCGTATCCACGGTGTCCGTTACTCTTTCTTGTAGTCTTGAGAACCGTCCCTGCCCTTCTCACTGCGGATTCCTGTGCAGCGCCCCATTGCTCCTCCAGAGAGCCTTGAATAACGCCGAGGGTCAGCGCCGTTTGGAGGAGGTTGATAAACCTTATAATTATTCGTGACTTATGGAAAAAATAGCATTTTTATTCACATAAGTATAACCAGACTTACAAAATTTACCTGAAACCAACGCAATTGTTGAGTCCAGTAGTAGAAATTACTGAATTTATCCCGTCCATTTGCATAACTTTCCGCAAATTTTAGTACGGCTCCTCAGCCCCTTCCAGCCTCACTTTGATCACAAAACCTGCTGCATTTAACCGCTCGCTGTCACATAGACGTCATCGTTTCGTCACCGATCTGTCAACTCATCGCCATAGTATCCGCCTGAACTGATACCTATAAGAGAAAGATTATGCACAGATCAGGTCCCATCGTTCGCGTACAAGAAATTTGCCCGAAGACAGCTAAGCTTCATGTCCGGGTCGCCTCTAACAACGCAGACATTCTGGCAGCACAACGACTCCGCTATCAGGTGTTCACAGAAGAATTCGGCGCCAGCCTCCATGGCCCACAACATGGCATTGACAGCGATCATTTTGACCCGCACTGCGATCACCTTTTGGTAGAAGATCTCAACAGCGGTCATATCCTGGCGACAACGCGTTTGCTGAGTGAAGACCAGATGCCCAAGGCTGGCAGCTTTTATTCCGAATGCGAATTTGACCTAAGCAACATACATCGACTACCAGGCAAGAAGCTGGAAATTGGACGCACTTGCGTACATGCAGCTTTCCGCAATGGCGCAACCCTGGCCCTGCTTTGGAGTGGTATTGCCAAATATGTCATCGATCACGATTTTGAACATTTAATCGGTTGCGGTTCTATCAGTCTGACAGAAGGCACTCAGGAGGCCTGGTCAATCACTGAGCAGCTTAAAAACCGATTCCTACTGGAAGAGCGCAAACGAGTATCACCCAGGCTGGCACTTCCCAAACCAGATCAGCCGGCTGACAAGCCAGCAGCAATACCTCCACTGATCAAAGCCTATATGCGTCTAGGCGCGAAAATTGGTGGCGATCCATGCTGGGATCCGGACTTCCGTTGCGCCGATTTGTTCATTTTGCTTCCAATCAGCGCCTTGGAAGCACGCTATGCCAAACACTTCCTGAAAGAACAAAAGGAAGCTGAGATCGAAAACGCAGCCTGACTCGAACTGGTATAGAGGACTATATATCATGACCTACCTACGCTTAGTGCTGCGCAGCGGCTTGCTGGTACCTTATCTGACCTGGGGTTTCCTGCTTGGCGGAAGCATTTACCTACTCGATCTGACACGCTCCAAACCAATAGATACTACCGGCATAGCCCGACAATGGCTGGCGGGGCTGTGCAGGGTTCTGGACCTCAATATTCACCGCAGGGGAGATTTGGATGAAGGGGTGACACTGATCGTTGCCAATCATATTTCCTGGCTCGATATTCCGGTATTGGGCGCAATCAAACCGCTGCAGTTTTTATCCAAAGCCGAGGTCAGATCGTGGCCATTGATCGGGTTCCTTGCTGGACGTGCAGGCACCTTATTCATTAAGCGTGGCGGCGGCCAGATCAGCCAGGTACAGGCGGATATAGAGAAGGCGCTTGAGCAGGGCAAAACAGTGCTGTTATTCCCGGAAGGCACAACTACAGACGGCCAGACGGTGAAAAAATTTCATCCTCGGCTATTCAAGTCAGCACTCAGAAACCAGACTCCGGTACAGCCCATCACCCTGCATTATCGCCGTGAAGGCACACCGGACACCCTGGCTCCCTTTATTGGGGATGATGAATTTTTCAGCCATTTGATCAGACTGCTGAAAGCTCCGCCCACAGAAGTGTATGTAGTGGTGCACCCGGTCATGATGGTGAATGCCGCAAGTGATGCCATAAGCCTGGCACGAGCGACGCATGACCGGGTCGAACAAACACTGACACGGATCGTATGGCAAAACCAGCCTTACGTACCGGTGCCAGTCGCTGAAGAAGTATCAGCCGGCAGCGTATCCCTGTCTTAATTCATCATCGGTGGCTTCACGGACGGATTTAACATCCACTTCAAAATTTAGTGTGATACCTGCAAGAGGGTGATTAGCGTCGATAATGACCTGGTCACCCTGGATAGCCACCACTTTAACAATATGGCGATCTTCACCAGACTGAGTCTGGAACACCATTCCGGCTTTAAGCTCCGCTACACCGTCGAACTGGCTGATGTGGACGTTTTGCACTAAATCATCCCGATGCAAACCGTAAGCCAATTCAGGCGGCACTGTCACTTCCAGAGATTCTCCAGCTTCCCGTCCTGCGAGCGCTTTTTCCAGGCCTAGCACCACCTGCTTCGCACCTTCCATAAATACCAGATCCTCACCACCTTCAGAAGAATCTACCACCTCTCCGACTTCGTTCTTCAAACGGTAATCAATTGTATAAACTTTGGGATTCATAACACCTGCCCGGTCATCCAGAAAACGCAGGAGTCTATCATAGTCTACAAGGCCATTCAGGCCACAGTTGGGAACAAACACCCGACTTAGCGTAATAGCTCCGCCACAACTAATTTCTGTTCCAGCCGCTCTTTAAAGCTCTGTGGCTGATCCAAGCGCATACGTTCAAGCAAAGGCTGGAGTTCAGAGGGAACCTCATTGATTTTCAAAGCACCCAGGATGCATGTCAACGCGCCCAATTTAGAAGCGGTCTTAGCCTTCAGAGACTTTAAAGCCTTACCAAGCCGGAGTTCATCTGGGGTGAAATCACATCCAAAGGGGAAAGCCTTGAAAAAGCCCTGATCGCTGTACTTCCTGTATATTGCAGCAAGCCTTTCTGGAGTGTTCTGACAGAATTCCGGGGGCAATACGTAGTCGGCGGGTATCTTGCCGACTCTCTTTGCCTGCGCCAGCAACTGATCCTGAAACCTTGAGTCGGCTATCTTGATCAACGCAATATAGACTTCCTTATCGGACTTCCCGAGCAGGTCAGCAATACCATATTCAGTGACGATAATGTCGCGCAAGTGACGTGGAATTGTGATGTGACCATAATTAAACACGATATTGGACAACGCCTGTCCGCCATCATTACGTGTTGCCTTAAGCTTCAATATGGAACGGGCGTCTCCCAACTCATGCGCCATGGCTACAAAGTTATACTGACCTCCAACCCCACTGACAACCCGGCCATCGGCCAACCCGTCCGACACCACAGCGCCATTAAGTGTCACCATCATGGCTGAGTTGATAAACCGGGCATCCTTACGCTGTGCCCGCTTGAGATCCTGACGCCCGAACTGATGATCGTAGAGATGATTTATATAGTTCACACTGGTCATGCAAAACTTCTGATGCTCTTCGTCTGAGAGATTATGCAGCATGCGGTAAAAATCCTTGGGGCCAAGAAAGAACCCACCATGAGCCAATATCCCGCCCTGCAGGCGATCACCCAGCCCTTTTCCAGCCAGTGCTTCCCTGACTTCTCCAGAATTTAGATCGGCGGCAACTGGCTCTCCGTCAATTACCAGCGCCCCTCCCTTGAACTCAACGGTGGATTTTAGGATGCCGAAACGACGCAAATACTGTACGTCCTTTGCCCGTAGCTTTGCGGCTACCAATCCCTCTTCAACCAGGACATCCAGCATTCCCAGTGAAACCTCGCTACTGATTTTCCTGCTATTCAACAACTCTTGCAGGTGGCTGTCATCGAAGACCTCACGTTTGAGAACACCGGCGTTATATAGATGCATAAAACCATCAACCAGCATTTCGCTGCATCCATACAGTCCCTCTGTATAGGCATCTGATCCCCCCCAATCCTTGATCAACGGAAATTTGGCTTCCAGGTTGAGGTCTGCCATTAGAGATTTATAGACGTCATTGTGTTGATGCCGTAACACCGTACTGTAGATTAGCGCACTCCCCAATGAACCAATCCCCACTTGCAGGGTACCACCGTCTTTTACCAGTACACTGGCATGAAACCCGATCATGTGATCCACCGGAGAGATCGCCATATTGGGCGCACCAAAAAGGGCATAGTTGCATTCGGAATTCTCTATCACCATATCCATCATGGAGCCTTCGAAAACCGCGTGGTTGTGCATAAAAGGGAGATTGTTGTTCACTTCACCTATCATGGCGACAGGCATCCCCTTGGCCTCTAGCTCTCTGAGCATCGGAACCAGATCAATCGGAAGATCGGAATTACAGCTGAAGCTATAAAGGGTTTGGCCGTCAATTTCTTTCTTGGCCACCATTTGAGCGACCACATTAACACCGTTCAAAATGAGATCTCTGGCAGCATGGGTATAGTTGGAGCTAACGTAGTTTTGCTGCTGCATCGGGTCACTAAGATAACTACCGGCCTTAAAGAAAAACTCCTGAATCTCTACATTAGGCGGCAACTTACCCTTACGATGATCCAGCACATAATCCAAGTCAGGCACACCTTCGAATTCACGCCCGACAAAAGGCTCCAGAAAGTTTCGTTCCAGCACACTTTTCCCGGTAGGCTTCTCCAGGGATAGCGCTGTCACAATGCGCAGGGAAATATCAGAGTTCTTCACCGCCCGCTGGTATATGGCATTTGCCAGCAACACAGGTTTTCCAAGACCCAGCGGCAGGCCGAGTACAATATGCTTCCCCACCTTTGCCAGAATGGCATCTACACAGGCTTCAATATCCTTGAAATACTGGGGTGCTGAACTGCCCATCTTGCTCTTTTCCTTATTGTTGATTGTTGTTTCTATATGACAACTAATCATATGGGGCAAATAAATGACTGCAAGCGAGCCAAATCAATTTTCGGGCAAATTGATGATGTAGTGATATTTATACCAGGGAAGGTATCAAATTCTCAGAGGAAATTAGATTGGAAGATAGTAGAAAATTGAAAAGGATGCAGCTATCGACACTGGATTTGAGGGGGCTGTCAAGTGATGAACCAATAGCGAATTTTTACTGAAATCTTATTTTCAGAATGCCCAGGCTACGCCGAGGTGAACTTCGTCTTCATCAAAGTCCATTGCATAACTGGTTTTATGCACGGCTTCTGTCAGAGATCTGCTGCGGAAATTTTCCATACCGCTATCCTGCTCACCAAAAATCACACGATTAACCACCAGAGAAATAGCACGGCGAATACACTCGCTCCTGGCAACAATGCCATCTTTCTCAGCATCCGCCAACATACTTTGAGCCATAGACTCTGTGTAGCCAGACTGCCAGGCAAACATAGAATCATCGGCTTTAGCCTGAGCGACCTGAACCGCCAGGTTAAGTACAAATAGTACCGCAAAGATTCTGAACAACATGGGAACGCCTTATATAGTTAATTGTCTCCTACTCACAGCTCCTATATTAGCGATTACCCCAGCTTATTCCGTGACCGACTTAGCATAAAGTCGTATTTTTGACGCCAACTAACACTATTACCGTCAATAGTTACACATATACCGTCAATATTTACACACAGTTACAACTGCCAACTCTACCCTACAGCTAAGGTCTGTCGACGTTTTTTCTAAAACAATTCCTCATGCGATTTCAGAGAGTTAATCTGAGCGGACAGCCAACCACTCTGCGCTGATGGCCCAGGTATTGGCTGGTGCGCTTCCACCTGCAAAGACGCCCGCATGCCCACCAGGGACTACACAGAATTCTTTGTCTTCGGTTGCCACAATGTCGAGCACCTTGTGTGCCGCCGGAATACTCACCAGCTTGTCGCTATCACCGGCAAAAGCCAATATGGAACACTCTATGGCTGAAAATTCGGCCGAGGTTTCACCCATGGTCATGCGCCCACGGGCCATCTGATTCTGCAAGCCCATTTTCACCAGCATCTCTTTAATGGTTTGGCCTGGGTAATCCACCATGTCGTCAAACCATTGGCTCACTGTAGTGTGATTTTCGACAAATTCCCGATCCCAGAAATTTACCAGCAATTCCAGCGTGCTGATGACAGCCCCCATGGGGTTGGTTAGTTTGAACGCCAAGGAATTTAACCAGCCTGGAATATGCAGATACCTGGCAGGCAAATCCATCAGGGAGAAATTTAACAGTCTGGATACAATATGCGCCGGCCGATAGACCAGGGACAGAACCCGACCAGCCAATCCGCCCTGGTGCATATCCACAGGGCTGGCAACGGTAATCAGGTTACGGATATGTTTATCTTCACTGGCAGCAGCGTACATCAGGGTCATTAAGCCGCCCATGCAATAGGCGAAGAACGATACCTGCTGCTCACCACTATGCTGACGAATCTTAGCAAGGGCTGCCGGCATCCATTCAGTAACATAGGTTTCCAATGATAAATGTGAGTGGTCTTCAGTGACCTCACCCCAGTCGATCAGATAGACATCGAATCCATGTGCCAGAAAAAAACGCACCACACTACGCTGTGGCAATAAATCGAAAATCATAGATGTCGCGGCCAGCGGTGGAACCAGGATCAAAGGCACACGATGCCGTTTCGGTTGAACCGAAATGGTCTCATCACCCACCCGAATTTCAGCGTCTTCCAGCGGCATGTAGTGCCGAACGGACATAATGCCATCGCGGAAAATCTCATCGTAGGGCGTTAAATTGGCAACGATGAAATTTTCAGAGAACAGGTATCGTTCAATGGCATTGAGTGCACCCCAAAGAATTTTTTCAGACCAGACCGGCTGCTCAGCAGTTTTCAACATTATTTAACGATATCTCTTTAACAACAGGAATTAAGCCCATATCAGGGAGCAATGAGCTGGCCCTCATCATACGTCACGGGGCATATGGCTCAATGGCACCGAACAGCAAACCTAATGACCATTTCTTCCACTAATGCCGAACCTCAGACTGAAGCGGGAATACAACGTGGTCCCGGCTCTAGCAGGCCGGCCTCCAAATAACTATCTACAGTATAAACCGCTAGAAAGAACCCATCGGTGCGAAGCATACCAGCCCCGGACCATCGGACTATCATTATCCCGCTCGCAACTCTGCGCATTTTAAAGTTTGTAGTGGAGCACTAAGCCCATCCCTTCTCTGCCGGGCACTCCCAAGTATATTTGGCCATTCATCGCCATCGTCATCTGAATGCAATAAAGCTGACGTCAGCCTGTCATATTTCTGTAGCACATTAACCGTGTGAGAATAGAGAACCGGACAATTATGGATAATGCCTCCGCACAATTGTTAAGTGTCAAACCTACCCAGGTCATGGAGTCACCTGAGCCATGCAGGCGCATCGCCATTGTCACCGAAACATTCCCTCCGGAGATAAACGGTGTGGCGAATACCCTACACCACCTGACCCAGAGACTCAGTCGGCACTGTCATGTGCAGGTGGTGCATCCTCGCCAAAAAGGTCCTCGACCCAAAGATCAGGAACACCTTGAACACCTGACTGTCCCGGGATGCCCGATTCCAGGGTATAGCGAATTGCGCTTTGGCTTTCCGAGTGGAAAATCCCTGCTGAAGTCCTGGACCAGATATCCTCCGGATGCCATTTATGTTGCCACTCAAGGCCCACTGGGCTGGAGTGCTGTTAAGGTGGCCCGGGAGCTAAAAATCCCCCTGACCAGCGGTTTTCACACGAATTTTCACCAATATAGCAAACACTATAAGCTCGGTTGGTTGAGTCATCTGATTGGCCGCTACTTCAGCCACTTCCACCAGATGACCCGGAATACTCTGGTACCCACACTCCAGACAGCAAACGCACTGCATGCCATGGGTATCCACAACACCCGTATTTGGAGTCGCGGCGTGGATAGTCAACTATTCCACCCCTCGAAACGCTCTGAAAGCTTACGTCAACAATGGGGAGCAGACGCCACCACACCAGTGTTCATTTATGTTGGGCGTATGGCGAATGAAAAGAATGTTTTTTTGGCACTGACGGCCTTTGAACGGGCCCAGCAGCAGACCCATCACACACGTATGGTGCTCGTCGGAGGCGGTCCATTAACGGACAAAATCAAACGTAATTACCCGGACGTCATTCTTGCTGGTGTGCAAAAAGGCGCGGCTTTGGCTGAGCACTATGCCAGCGCTGACATCTTCCTTTTCCCCAGCCTGACAGACACCTTTGGTAACGTGGTGCTGGAAGCCATGGCCAGTGGTCTTGGCATCGTTTGTTTTAATGAAGCTGCTGCCAAAGAACACCTGGCAAACGACGAGAACGCACTTCTTGCGCCTGCCGGTGACAGCAACCTGTTCTGTCAGCATGCCCTTTCCATAGCCATGCGACCCAGCCTGCTGGCAAGACTCAGATCCAATGCACGCGCGCAAGCACTGTCACTGGACTGGCAAAAACTGGCTAACCAGTTCCTCAACATATTAATCGATCAGAATTCTCCAGCGTCCCAGTCCCGATCTATTTTGCAGATAAACCAAGAATATCAAGGGGTCAAAAATGAAAGCTCCAAACGCTTCAGAGCTGTTTCGCAGAGCCGATGACCTGGAGCTTCAGCTCTGTCACCAGGCTATTACATGGTCCCGCAAGTTTCATTTGGAACCATTTTTTAGGGGGGTGAGCCGACTGGGAGACGGAATTTTTTGGTATTCAATCATAGCCGTCGTTGCCATCCTTGAAGGCTTGGAAGCTACGATTCTCTTGTCCAGCGCAGGACTGGCCGCCACGTTGATCTACAAGTTCCTAAAGGCTGTATTGGTTCGTGAACGACCTTATATTAAGCATGCCACAATTAATTGCGCTGCCAAGGTTCTGGACCGCTACAGCTTCCCCAGCGGCCACACCTTACATGCTGTTTGTTTTACGGTGCTGCTGACCTATCTGAACCCGCTACTGGGGTTCATCGTGCTGCCATTTACTCTATGTGTTGCTCTCTCACGAGTGGTTTTGGGCCTTCATTATCCAAGTGACGTAGGCGCTGGTGCAGCACTAGGCTTTATTATTGCCAGCACTGGAATCACCTTGGCTCCATTTTGATAGGACTGCCGTTTTAGGCTATGGCTCATAAAACAGTGCAGAAGCATTCCAAATCAATCTAAAACACTCCCAAGGGTCGTCATAAAGTGATCTCTCTGGGGTGTTCGGCCCAATTTAGCCTGGAGGAAGGCCTGATTTCTGCACTTTCTCCACCCTACTTTGAATATGCACGTAGACCATTCCTCGCTGATTACAGTACAATCCGAGCGAATCCATGAAGACATATCTGCCTTTCTACGGGCAGAAGCCTTAAATGTGCGATCTTCAATAATAATTAGGTAGGGAAAGCTTTGACTATGCCGCAGGCCACTGCCGACTTGTTCAGGTCGCCGTGCTTGCAGTTCAAGGGCAGCTTAGTACCGCTGACCACTCTTGAGCTGCTCTATTTCGACCCCGAAAAATTTTCTCAAGCACTCCTGGAAAAAATCCAACAAGCCCCCAACCTCCTGAAAAACCTGCCCCTGGTGTTAAGCTTGGACAAGTTTGTCGAGGATCTGGCGGATCTCGACTTCAACAAATTACGTGAGCTTTGCGCGCAACAGGAACTGCAGCTCATTGGTGTAAGGGCGACTGATCCCGTTCAGGTAGAAGCTGCGCAGACTGCAGGTCTGGCAGTGTTGCAGCCTTCCCGTGGACGTCAGGAGAGTCCGGCTGAAGCCCCTCCCGGGCCGGAGAAGGAAACTTCACCGGATTTGCCGGATGTGGAGACTGCGACTTCAACAGAAGCAGTGAACCGGGTAATCAGAACACCCATCAGGTCCGGACAACAGGTTTATGCCCCTGGCGGTGACCTGATCATCATGGCACCTGTCAGCGCCGGGGCAGAAGTCCTTGCCGACGGCAATATACATGTTTATGGTCCGCTCAGAGGCCGGGCACTCGCAGGTGTACGTGGCAACACCGAAGCAATGGTGTTCTGCCAGAGCCTGGAAGCTGAGCTGGTGTCAATCGCAGGACAATACAAGATTAGCGAAGATCTGCAGGGTGATCGCTGGAAAAAACCAGCGCTTCTTAACCTTGAAAACGAACGGCTGGTTATCAAAGAACTCTAACAACTGTCTTAGGCTGGATTGATAATGGCCGGGACAGAAGTCAGTCAACATTGATCAATTTTTGTGTACGAAAGGGTTACTACGTTGAGCAAGATCATAGTTATCACATCTGGTAAGGGTGGTGTTGGCAAAACCACCACCAGCGCGTCAATTGCCACTGGTCTCGCCAAAAGAGGTCACAAAACGGCAGTTATTGACTTTGATGTAGGTTTAAGAAATCTCGACCTGATATTGAATTGCGAACGCCGTGTCGTGTATGACTTCGTCAATGTCATCAACGGCGAAGCCACTCTGAATCAGGCACTGATCAAGGACAAACACACCGACAAGCTTCACATTCTGCCTGCCTCCCAGACCCGGGATAAAGAGGCACTTACCAAAGAAGGCGTGGAAAAAGTGTTGAATGAGTTGTCCCAGACTTTTGAATATATTGTCTGCGACTCTCCTGCGGGAATTGAACACGGCGCCCTGATGGCCCTCTACTACGCTGATGAAGCCATTGTCGTTACTAACCCTGAAGTGTCTTCAGTACGTGATTCTGACCGCATCCTGGGCATCCTTCAGAGCAAATCAAGACGCGCAGAAATGGGTCTTGAACCGGTCAAGGAACATCTGCTGCTGACCCGTTACAACCCTGAGCGAGTTTCCAACGGTGAAATGCTGAGTGTACAGGATGTTGAAGAGATTCTGGCAGTGCCCTTGTTGGGAGTTATTCCTGAATCAAAATCCGTGCTCTCTGCTTCCAACCAGGGTGTACCGGTAATTCATGACGAAATGAGCGATGCAGGCCAGGCTTACACAGACGCAGTTGGCAGACTCTTGGGTGAAGACCATGAACACCGCTTCCTCGACATACAGAAGAAAGGCTTCTTCAGCCGCGTATTCGGAGGGAAAGCATGAGTTTTTGGGACTACTTTCGCAGCACCAGCCCCTCAACGGCTTCAGTGGCTAAAGAACGCCTGCAAATTATTGTCGCCCACGAGCGTAATCATAGAAATCAGCCGGACTATCTGCCGCAATTACAGCAAGAGCTAATTGAAGTGATTAGCAAATACGTCAACATAAACCGGGACGATGTCCAGGTTCAGATTGACCGCAATGACGACTGTGCAGTATTAGAGCTGAACATCACACTTCCTGAATAGCCGCAGCCCCCATAAGTGCCTGCTGCTGTACCCTGCAGGCCTTTTCTTTTCATGGCTGTTGCCTTTGCCACGTCATCAACCTCGGCCGCCTTTAGCCCAGGCAGATATCCTCATATCTGCGATGCAAAACATTGATTGTCAAATAAAGCCAACGGCGGCGAAATATCATGAAATATGTACTCTTTATCATTTTATGAAGAGCCGCAATGCTAGTATTGCCATCTGATTGAATGGCTTTGCTGATTTCCTATTTGGGTTTCCCCAAATTTTCAACCAGACTGAGCAACCCGATATGCCACAACAAACGGGAATCGGAAACAATAATAAGTCACTCAGAAAACTTTCATTTAGCCATCGTGCGGGTGTAACTCCGGTTTTCTAGCGACAAACAACCATGAGAGACTCCTGCCAGGAGAGGCACTTTGCGCAAACTTTTCTTTTCGCTGTTTAGTATGCTTGCTGCGTTTGCAGCCAGCGCGGAATTACCCCTGGAATCACCGGATTGGCACCTCGATTTCGACAAGAATGGCATCAAAATCTTTACTAAGGACCATCTGAGTTCAGACTTTGAAGCATTCAAGGCAGAAGCTGTTCTTAATACTTCAATCAACAACATCATGGCGGTTATGGCAACGCCTGGCTCCTGCATGGAATGGGTTCATGGCTGCCGCGAGAGCTGGGGCTTTGAGGAAGAGAGCTTTAATCGCCGTTATGCCTATTCAGTTAACGACCTTCCCTGGCCGGTGAAAGACCGTGACTATGTATTGGAAATTAACACAAGTAAAAACCTAGAAACCGGTGCAATCGTCATGAACATGTATGCCGTCGACGGCAAAATGCCTGTCAAAGATGAATATGTTCGCGTCACTGTCCAGGAGACCCACTACTTTTTCTATGAACTCCCAGACAACAAAACCAAAATGATCTGGTTGCAACATACAGAACCTGCCGGCTCTATTCCCAGCTGGCTGGTGAATGCGCTGATTGTAGATATACCCTACAAATCGATGAAAGCATTGGAAGAAGTTGCCAATTCTGGCAAATACAGTCCGTCCAAGATCAACTACAATGAGCAAGGCAATATTACAGGTGTTGAAAAACCTGCCCAGCAGTATGCTACCGAATAATCCTATTTAATCGTCACTCACCTAATAAAAAAGCGTCTCAATGACGCTTTTTTATTAGGCTCGACAACAGACTTTCGTCAGTTCTATTCTTATGCCTCAGCAACCAATTTGAGCATATCGTAAGCAGTAATGATGCCTACGACTTCATCCTGCTGTTTCACAAATATCCGGTGCAGATGCTCATCCATCATCTGGCGAGCCACTTCAGTTACAGGCGTGTTTTCATCCACCCAAAACAATATTGGCGTCATGATGTCACTGACTTCAACCGGCATTTTTGACATTTCTTCGAAGATGAATTGCCTTAGGCGGCGAGCCTCCTGCTGCTCTTCAGGAGTCATTTGGCTATCGTAATTGGTATCAACATGGTTGAGATGAAAGTCGGCGATGTCAGATAAAGTGGCAATGCCGACGATTTGCTCATTCTCATTCACCACCGGACTGCCTGATATGGCATTTTCCGCGAGGAAATTTGCAAACTTTTGCATGGTCCAGTGCTCCGGCACGGACTTAACATGTGGAGTCATAATATCTTTAGCGCACAGCGACATAGCTATCATCCCATCATTATTCTTGGATCCAGGCCGTAAATATTGTCATTTATTCAACACTGAATTGCACGCGCTTCTAATACAGACCCTGCCTGCAGGGAGGCATTCCGGACAAACAGTGCTATCATTCGCACAACTGACCCTGTCCACCTATTTTTATCAGGAAAGTTATCCGGGGTCTCTCAGAATCCAGAATGGTTTAGCAGGTAGTTCCGTTTTGAAATGCATTCTTCCACGAAGCCGGGCAATAGATGAACATGAGAAGGCTGTTCGCAAGCAGAGCATCCTAGATGCAGCCCGACGCCTGTACCAGGAAAAACCTGATGCACTACCTTCTGTAATTACCATTGCCCAGGAAGCAGGCCTGGCTAAGGGCACGGTCTACCTATACTTCAAGACCAAAGAAGAAATCTTTTTAAATCTGCTGGCAACCCAGTACGAAACCCTGATCAACCAACTCAACAAAGTAACCCTGGAACTGGGTAAAACTCAATCGGCATTGATTGCAGCACTGGTTGAAGAGGTCATTGCATTTGCCCAACACAATCCGGACTTCATGCCTCTGGCCACTATGGCCAATTCCGTTCTAGAGAAAAATACTGACGTTGACAGGGTTCTGGAATTTAAGGCGATGCTTATCGATAAGCTTGGTATCATTGCCGGCAGTCTGGCCACCAAACTACCCTCCCTCGAAGCCAATCGATGCATGGATTTGCTCATACACACCAATGCATTGATTCTAGGACTCTGGCAAATGCAGAACCTGCCCCCGGCAGTAGCTCTAGCTATCAAGGATCGGGACTACGAAAAACTGATCCCGGATTTCGCCCCAACCCTTAGGGACGCCATGACGTTACTATGGCAGGGAGCATTGGTGGCACAGGTCAGCATTTAACCACTGTCACAATTCTTTAAAAACAGGACTTACAATCTAAATTTTAATTGGGTTATGATGCTTTGGAGGGTGGAGTTTCTCTCCCCCCGTTCAGATAACGACCATGGCAGGGAGTGAGTTGTTGGCTCTAACCCACCTTACCACATCATCACCTCGTCCAAGCTGGCACCAGCTAGGTGCATCACTCGCTCCACAACTTTCTAACTCCCTGATTCATGCCCCATACCTCTGGCGAAGGAAACCCCAATATGGCGCGATCTGTCTCGCAAGAAAAAGCCTATATACTCGACACCAATGTTCTGATTCATGACCCGAACTCGGTATTGAATTTTGAAGAGCATCATGTAGTTATACCTTTAACTGTCCTGGAAGAGCTCGACCGTTTAAAAACTGGTAAATCCTCAATCGCCGCAGATTGCCGGCAAGCCATCAGGCTCATTGATAAACTCCTGGGAGATGCTACACCCGAAGAAATTGAGAAAGGCGTCGATATCGTTCGCAGTGAAAAAGCGCCTGCATTAGGCACCATATCAATTTTAATGGACCTGGAGGGTAGCCATAAAATACAGCTTCCCGAGACTCTGAATGACAATAAAATCATTAACGGCCTGGTAAGCCTGAAAGCTAAACACCACAACCGTCCGACTATCCTGGTCAGCAAAGACATCAATATGCGCCTAAAAGCCCGTGCTTGCGGTGTTGACGCTGAGGACTACCACACCGACCAGCTAATAGATGATGTTGATCTTCTACCCAAAGGGTACGCGGAGTTTACCAATAGCTTCTGGGACAATATCAGCAAGGTTGAAACACTCCAGAAGGAAAGCCTTACCGAACATTTGATACCACGTTTGCCGGAGCTCAAAGACCTGACAGCCAATGAATTCATACTTGATGACCAAGGGTTTGTTGGCCGTATTTCTCGAGTTGATTCCGATCACCTGATTGTGCGCGATCTTTCAAGGGATCGACTGCTACAGCAGGAAGCCTGGGGATTGGTGCCCAGAGACATCCATCAGGCTATCGCCCTGCAGTTACTGCTCGATCCGGATATTCATCTTGTCAACCTTACGGGAGCAGCTGGTTCAGGTAAAACCATTCTGGCGCTGGCTGCAGCCATTGAAATGACGGTTGCCAGCAAACGTTATAAACGAATTATCGTGACTCGCAGTACTCAGGGACTCGACGAAGACATCGGTTTTCTACCGGGTACGGAAGCCGAAAAAATGGAGCCCTGGCTGGGCGCTATCACGGACAATCTGGAGGCTCTGCACAGCGATGATGAAAATATGTCTGCCAGTGTGGAATATATCCTGCAAAAAGTGCCCATTCAGTTTAAGTCACTGAACTACATCCGCGGGCGCAGTTTCCAGCACAGCCTGATTGTGATTGACGAATGCCAGAATCTGACACCACACCAGGTTAAAACCATTATTACCCGCGCCGGCAACGGTAGCAAAGTAGTCTGCCTGGGTAACCTCGCACAGATCGATACAGCTTACTTGAATGCACCCAGTTCTGGCCTGACCTATCTAACGGAACGTTTCCGTGGCTTCCAA
The DNA here is from genome assembly GCA_050299855.1 of Hahella sp. Classification (GTDB taxonomy): domain Bacteria; phylum Pseudomonadota; class Gammaproteobacteria; order Pseudomonadales; family Oleiphilaceae; genus Hahella. The sequence continues at coordinate 272,606 of JBNKWQ010000046.1, read as the reverse complement.
CATGGTGGGCATGTTCACCTGCGCGGAATACCACGCTCAATATTGGCGGAGTTTGCTGAAGCTAACCTCTAATCATTCTGATCACTAAATGAAAAGCCATGAATCACTATTGATTCATGGCTTTTCAAAGTACTTTAGTCGACCACAAAATCAGTCCTTATTTGAAAGTCCGAATTCGTTCCAGGCACGTAACAAGCTAACTATCGGACCTGCTGTCAGGCTGGAAGCATCAGGCACATCCATCACTGAAATAGCTAAACAATGCCAAGAATATTACACTGGTTCCGCAATGATTTACGCACTCTGGACAACCCCGGCCTTTTAGCTGCGGCAACCGAATCCCAAGGAAATGCCATCGCCTGTTTCTGTCTAGCGGAAGATCAATGGCTCCAACACGACATGGCACCGATTAAAGTGGACTTTCTATATCGGACGCTAAAGGAATTAAATACTCGTCTCACAAAACTGGGAATTCCCTTCCACATTTTGCAATGCAACAACTTTGCAGACATGCCGGACAAACTGATAACTCTGGCCAATAGTCAGGCATGCGAAGCTATATATTTTAATGAAGAGTATGGCGTGAATGAAAGGCGACGTGACAGACACCTGAAGATGATTGCCGATAATGCAGGCACCAACGTCCGTATATTTCGGGACCAAAGCATTATTCCTGTAGGCCAAATTCGCACACAACAAGGATTACCGTACAGCGTCTTCAGTCCCTTCAAATGCACTTGGTGGACACATCTGAGCCAAACAGAAATGATGCTTTGGCCTGAACCAAGAAAGCAGGACGGACAACCGTGTACGAAAGACTTTAAACTCCCACCTTTAAAACTTTATTCGTATAAAGATTCCAGCGCCTATAAAACCGGGCAAGATGAAGCTCACCAACGCCTGGATAGGTTTGTCGAGAATCAAGGCAGGCACTATCACAAACAAAGGGATATCCCTTCAATAGAAGGTACCAGTCAACTATCCCCATATCTGGCCTTGGGCATACTTTCAGGCAAACAATGCCTACACGCAGCCCTGCACCAAAGAGATACCCAGCCGAGTTTCGGTGAAGGTCTGGACGTCTGGATCAATGAGCTTATCTGGCGAGACTTCTACATTAATATTCTTTATGACTTCCCCAGAATCAGCATGCACAGGGCCTTTAAGGAAGAGACCGATGCAATAGTCTGGCGCGATTCAGAAGCAGACTTTTTAGCCTGGTGTCAGGGTAGGACGGGAATTCCCCTGGTCGACGCGGCAATGCGGCAGCTAAACCAAACCGGCTGGATGCATAACCGCCTAAGAATGGTCTGCGCCATGTTCCTTACTAAAAACCTGTTTATCGACTGGCGTAAAGGCGAGCAATATTTTATGCAGAACCTGATTGACGGTTACCTGCCTGCCAACAATGGAGGATGGCAATGGAGCGCTTCAACCGGCACAGATGCTGCGCCCTATTTCCGGATTTTTAATCCCGTAAGCCAGGGTGAACGCTTTGATCCTGACGGTCGTTTCATTCGCACTTTCGTTCCGGAACTGGAACAGCGTTCTAATAAAAAAATACACCAACCTCTGGATGGGGAGATTGCTGGATTTGACTATCCGACACCTCTCGTCGATTTAAAAAGCAGCCGTCAAAGGGCAATAGAAGCGTTTAAATCACTGAGACATTAAAACCCTTTACATACCGCACATTCAGGGTCACGACGTAACCGGAATTCACGCCAGGTTAAATCTTTGGCATCAAAAGTCAGCAGCTTGCCAACTGCCGGCTGGCCAAACCCCGTTAGCAATTTGATAGCCTCCAAGGCCTGCATAGCACCAATAATACCAACTACCGGCGCTAAAATTCCGTTGGCAGTACAGCTCAGGTCTTCTCCACCAAATACGCCATATAGACAGTGATAACAGGGCGACTCCGGTTTCCGGAAGTCAAATACCGAAAGCTGTCCTTCTGCACGGATAGCTGCACCTGACACCAGTGGAGTTTTAGTGCGCACGCAAACCTGGTTTATCGCATCACGGGTGGCAAAGTTATCGGAGCAATCCACGACCAGGTCTACCTGTTCGACCAGGGGTTCCAGCTCCGCCGACTCGAGCTTTTCGGTGACCAGGGTAGTCATCACATCACTATTCATTCGGGCAATGGATTGCGCGACCGATTCCGCTTTATTGAGCCCGATATCCACGCTCTCATGTGCAATCTGGCGTTGCAGATTGGATAGATCTACTTCATCAAAATCCGCCAGCCATAACTGTCCGCAACCTGCAGAAGCCAAATAAAGCGCTGCCGGACAGCCAAGCCCACCAAGCCCGACTATAAGCACCTTTCCGGCCCTGAGCTTTTCCTGACCGTCGACATCAAAATCAGGCATCATGATCTGCCGGCTATAACGCAGCAGCAAATCGTCGCTCATTTCATTCGGCCTGGCTGATTGCTCAATATTTCTATCAGTCATGGTTTCCAACTTCCAACGGAGATACGGTCATTACCCCCCAAATCCTGCAGGGTTTCAATATCTGAGTAGCCCAACTGTTGAAACAGCGTACACACGGATTCCCCCTGATCGTAACCGTGTTCCAGTCCGACCCATGCGCCGTTATTCAAATGCAGCTTGGCTTCCGCCAAAATCACTCGGATATCGTCCAGCCCATCAGGGCCGGATACCAAGGCGGATGCCGGTTCAAAGCGGACATCTCCCCGGCTCAAATGTGGATCATTAGCGGGAATATAAGGAGGGTTGCTGACAATCAGGTCAAACTTATGCTTAGCAAGCGCAGAAAACCAATCAGACTGAAGAATTTCCACATTGGGCAAATTTAAGTGAGTAACATTCCGCTTGGCCAGGTTAACGGCATCCATACTGACATCTGTGCCTGTAATCTGCCATGTGGGTCGTTCGCTAGCCAGGGCGCAGGCAATAGCCCCGGTACCAGTCCCCATATCCAGCACTCTCGACTGTGCAGACAGGGCAAGCTCCAATACCCACTCGATAAGGCACTCAGTGTCAGGACGGGGAATCAGAGTTGCCGGCGACACTATTATAGGCAGGGACCAGAATTCCCGGGTACCGGTCAGATGCGCCACCGGCGTACCACTCTCACGACTGGCCATCAGAGCTTGAAAGTGGGCTTCCTGCGCTGATGACAACATCTCATCGTCATGACTGATGAGATAGACTCTGCCTACCTGCAGCACATGGGCTAACAGGACTTCTGCGTCCAGGCGAGAAGAACCGGAATTCAGCAAGCTTTGCCCCCATTGCAGGGCTTCCCTGATCAGCATGAACGTTTCAGCCCAATTGACAAACTGTCTTAATCACTCAGGGATGCCAGCATTTCAGCCTGGTATTCCTGCAGCAAAGGCCCGATAACCGGGTCCAGATCGCCCTGCACCACTTCCTCAAGTTTATAAAGAGTCAGGTTGATACGATGATCAGTAATACGCCCCTGTGGATAATTATAAGTACGGATACGCTCTGAACGATCACCACTACCCACCAGGGATTTACGCGCCTGAGCCTGTTCCTGCGCATGCTTTTCCTGAGCCTGGTTGTATAGTTTTGCCTTCAGTAGCGACATGGCTTTAGCCCTGTTTTTGTGCTGAGAACGCTCATCCTGACACTCCACTACAATGCCGGAGGGAAGATGCGTGAGACGAATAGCTGAATCGGTTTTGTTGACGTGCTGCCCGCCAGCTCCAGAGGCTCGGTAGGTATCAACGCGAAGATCGGCAGGATTAATATCAACTTCTTCCACTTCATCCGCTTCCGGCAATATAGCCACTGTACAGGCTGAAGTATGAATACGGCCCTGCGACTCGGTTTCCGGAACCCGTTGCACACGATGCGCACCAGATTCAAATTTCAGTGTACCGTATACATTGTCCCCGACTACCCTGCTGATGACTTCTTTATAGCCGCCATGCTCTCCGGGGTTTTCACTGACAATTTCCACTTTCCATTTCTTGGTTTCCGCATATCGGGAATACATGCGAAACAGGTCACCGGCAAAAATCGCTGCTTCATCACCGCCAGTACCTGCACGAACTTCAAGATAAATATTGGCAGAGTCCCGAGGATCTCGGGGCAATAGCAGTATTTGCAGCTCAGCCTCCAGTTCTTCCAATCGGGGTTGCGCATCATTCAACTCTTCTTTGGCCATTTCGCGCATGTCTGGATCACTGTCTTTCAAGAGGAGTTTGGCTTCCTCGATACCGGACTGGCAGGACTGATATTGCTCAAAACACTTTACGACTGGTTCAAGCTCAGAATATTCCTTCGACAAATCCCGGAACTTGTTCTGGTCTGCAATGACACCGGCGTCAGAGAGCAAGGCGCTAACTTCTTCGTAGCGGTCCATGAGCTGCTCAAGCTTCAACCGTATTGAGTCTTTCATAGATTAAATACCATCAAAAATAGAATATGCAGAAGTGGGGTGAAACGGGGTACTGGAAACCAGCTAATCCAGTTTAATCTGATCGTCCGGCAACTGAAAAAGATCACGTAACCAACCGGTCACTTCCAGCCGCCCCTCTGCGGAAGCCCGCCGTACCTGGACGGTGGGGTTATGAATAAGCTTGTTGGTCAACCCGTGAGCCAGCATTCTCACCACGGCCTCGGGATCTTCCCCTTTTTCCAGACGCTTCAATGCTTTGCTCAATTCCAGATCCCTGGCACCCTCTGCCTGATCTCGAAAACGTTTCAATACTGAAACAGAATCCAAAGCCCGCAGATGATACATGAAATCCGCTGCACCTGCTGCGATTAGATGCTCCGCCTCTTCTGCAGCCCCCTGGCGGGATTTCATATTGTCTTCAATGACCTGACGCAAGTCGTCAACGGTATATAGGTACACGTCCGCCAGCTCATCCACCTCTTTTTCAATATCCCTGGGCACGGCAATATCCACCATGAAAACAGGTCGATGCTTCCGCTTCTTAAGTGCCCTTTCTACAGCACCTTTGCCAAGAATCGGTAGGGGGCTGGCAGTCGAAGCGATAACGATATCGGCTTTTTCAAGATAGGCAGGAATATCGGATAATCCAATAGCGCTGCCATGAAACATATCGGCTAGATCCCGGGCTCGGGAAAGCGTGCGATTCGCCACAATGATAGAGCGGACACCAGCCTGATAAAGGTGCCGCGCCACCAGCTCAATGGTTTCGCCTGCACCGATCAACATAGCGGTATTAGAGGACATATCCGAAAAAATGTGCGATGCCATGCTAACTGCAGCAAAGGCAACAGAAACCGGATTTTCACCAATAGCGGTTTCTGTACGCACCCTTTTGGCTACCGAAAACGTGTGCTGGAACAGCTTGTCCAACGGGCCACCGACAGTACCGTGCTCACGGGCCTGACTATGCGCATCCTTTAATTGCCCTAACACCTGAGGTTCCCCAAGCACCAGCGAGTCCAGACCACTGGCCACCCGCATCATATGACGGGCAGCTTCTTCATCTTCATATATATAGGTACTCTGTTTCAGATCAGAAAGGCTGACATTGTGGTAACGGCTCAGCCATTCCAGTACAGATTCCGAATGCGCGTTATCCAGCGAGCAATAGAGTTCGGTTCGGTTACAAGTCGAAAGAACTGCCAGCTCATCCACATTGGGTAGGGAAGCGGCCTGGCTCAATGCTTCTTGCAACTGTTCCGGCCCAAAGGCCACGGTTTCCCGTACTGCAACAGGAGCAGTCTTGTGGTTAATTCCCAACACGAACAAGGACATTTAGCTCATTCAGCCCCAAAATCAGAGTATTAATATTCACAGTTTATGGGCATCTTGACTGTCGGAAGTCTCTGTCGATTACCGAACTGATGCCTCTAAATAAGACTTTATTTTACCTGTGTATTTTTTCCACACAACAATAATGGTTAATTTCAGCAATTTACTCCCGTTGCCGCGGCACTTGTGAAGCATTTTTCCCTTACTACTCCGTAATGCAAAGCAACAGGTATTGGCTATGCTAAGTAGGGCTTCTATGGTAGTTTTCCGAATACTCTAGATCTTCTGGCTGGGATAAATGTGGCTTTAATCTTTGTAAATCAAGAAAAGATAAGTGTGACTCGCAAAAACAAAACCCTCTTTTCAAGCGCTACGGCTGCATCTGGCAGGGTGGCTTTACTCGCACCCTTGTTGACAGTGTTTATCATCAGTGGCTGCGGCTCACTCTCAACCGCAAAGGGCTCGCAGGATCATGTTATGGACCCGATCACTCAGCGCCAGATACCGGTAACAGATCCGATGGCGGAAGAGGATTTTGGCCCAGCCCCCGATGAACTCTCACCAAATCCAAGCCAATTCAGTAAAAATGTGCTTTATGATCTGCTGGTAGCAGAACTGTCCGGCCAACGAGGCGCTTTCGAGACACTGGTAAACAACTATAGCGCCGTTGCGATTCAGACCCGCGATGTGGGCGTTATCAAGCGCGCGATTAATGCCGCGCAATATGCCAAAGACGAAGAGGCCTTGACTGAACTTACTCAGCTTTGGAGTGAAGTCGAACCAGATAATGTCGATGCCCATCAGTTGGCCGCATTTCAGTTAATCAAAAAGAAAGATTTTGAAAATGCGCTTTTCCACATGGAGAAAGTGCTGGATCTTGAAGGCCCCACAACTTTTGACCGCCTTGCACTTCACGCCAAGAATCTTGACGAAGAAGACAAGGCCGAGTTACTGCGGCTGTACTTTATTATCCTTGAGCGTCACCCGGATAACAGCGAACTTTTGTATGGCTATGCGGTACTACAGGAACTTAATGGCCAGTTTGAGGAAGCATTGCGGTCCACAGACCGCCTGCTGGACCAGGAAATACAAAACCCAGCCGTCATCGCTCTGCGAGCCAGACTGCTGCAACAAGTGGAAGGTATTGAGACTGCGCTAGTTTATTTGAAGCAGGAAACACAGAAACTTCCTGATGAAATGCAATTGGGCACGCTCTATGCGCGCACCCTGATAGAGGCTAAAGATTTTACGACGGCAGAACTGATTTACAAGGATTTGATGGTGCGTTTCCCCGATGCGCCTCATCTGCAGCTTTCTTATGGATTGGTAGCTCTGGAAAACAATGAGCTTGATCTGGCCAAAGACCAGCTTGAACAACTGATCAGTCAAGGACAGCACCTTAACGAAGCGCATTTTTACCTGGGCCGCATAGCCGATCAGCAGGACCAGGTTAACGATGCGATATTCCACTACCAGCAGGTCAATAGTGGCGGACACTACTTCAATGCACTGGCTAGGTCTGCATTTTTGCTCATAAAATCCGGCAGGCCGGATGAAGCGGCCATTAATTTTAGCAATGCCCGCCAAAATATGACTGTCCAAGCGAACCAATTATGGGAACTTGAAATCAATTTGATGGTAGAGCTGGAACATTACCCCAGGGCGCTGGAACTGTGTGGATTTGCCCTTGAGGAATTTCCCGACGACATCCAGTTGCGCTATACCCGGGCTATGATTCGTGACAGCCAGGGCATGCTGGAAGGCATGGAAGAAGACCTGCAGTACATTCTGTCGGAGGACCCTGACAATTCGGTAGCCCTCAACGCCTTGGGTTACACATTGGCAGACAAGACCGACCGTCATCTTGAAGCATACGACATGATTTCTCGCGCCCTGGAATTGGACCCAAAAAATCCAGCCATTCTGGACAGCATGGGCTGGGTTTTATTCCGTATGGGTAAAAACGATCTGGCTTTAACCCACCTGCAGGAAGCCTATTCCCGTTTCCCTGACCCGGAAGTCGCAGCACACCTGGGAGAGGTATTATGGTCGCTGGGAAGAAGTGACGACGCCAGAGTTATCTGGCGAGAAGCAAAGGAAAACCAACCAGACCATAAACTTCTAAACGCCACCTTGGAACGACTTGGGGTGGAGCTCTAACCCATCAATTACATGAATAACAATTTCACCCAGGCCCGATATTCGTTGAGCAAGTCTGCGAGCGCCTTTTTGATGGCACTGCTCGTATTGGTATCAGGATGCGAGACGACTTCCAGAAAAGCTTCGCTCACCACACCTGCTGACTGGCAGAATCGGCAGAGGGTTCTTTTGGCTTTTTCGCACTGGAATCTCCAGGGCAAGCTGTCTGTAACCCAAGGCAAACGCAATGACAGCCTGCTGATTAATCAGTGGCAACAAGACGATACAAACTTTGAAATTCACGTATCTTCAGCGTTACTGGGCTTGGGTGCGACTCGTATTGAAGGATCGTCGAAATACATCGGCTTGCACCAGCCCGATGAGGAATCAGTCTACTCCGATTCACCTGAGGCTCTATTGCAACAGGCCTTGGGCTGGAGCTTACCGCTGGAATCATTAGCCTACTGGGTAAAAGGCATACCTGCGCCGAATCATCCAGCTGAGCTGAAGTTTGACAATAATGGCCAGCCCTTCCACTTGACCCAGTCTGATTGGCAGATCGAGCTGGACCGTTATCAACCCTTAGGTGACATGATGCTACCGCACAAGATCACCATGTCCAGAGAAAATGTTCGACTTAAAGTCGTTGTAACGGATTGGCGACCACTTTAACCAACACAATAGAATTTATAACCCCACTGATTATTAGTCGATATGTACCGGATTCTGGCACCCGCAAAACTGAACCTATTCCTACACATTAATGGACGCCGTGCCGACGGTTACCACGAACTGCAAACTATGTTTCAGTTGCTCGACTATGGCGACCAACTCGACTTCACCCTGAACATGACAGGCAAGATTACCATCACCCCTGAAGTAATAGGTGTGAATACTGAAGACAATCTGATTTATCGAGCGGCAACTTTGCTAAAAAACAGGGCTTTGGCTGACGGCAAAAAAATCTCAGCTAAAGGAATCGACATCCATCTGGACAAAAAGCTACCCATAGGAGGCGGGCTCGGCGGTGGCAGTTCAGATGCAGCAACCACCCTGCTGGCACTCAATCAGTTATGGGGATTGCAGTATTCTTTGGCGGAACTGTCTGAACTTGGCGTGCAGCTTGGGGCCGATGTTCCTGTTTTTGTTCAGGGCCAAACTGCCTACGCTGAGGGAGTCGGCGAGAAGCTGAGACCAGTTACACTTGAGACAAAATGGTACCTGGTTGTCCATCCTGGATGCCATGTTTCCACGGCCGAGGTTTTTTCCCACAAACAGTTGACAAGAGACACACCAAAAAGCAAAATAGCGCCCGCTCTTGAGGGAGATCTCGGTTTACTTGCAAATCAAAGCGATATTGCTGTAAATGATTGCGAAGCAATCGTGTGCAAACTGCACCCAGAGATCCGCCAGGCGATAAGTTGGTTAAACCAGTTTTCGCCAGCTAAATTAACCGGTACAGGCGCATGCATATTTGCAAGCTTCGCCGACAAACAGCGAGCGGATAATGTACTCTCCCATCTGCCGACAAATTATCAAGGCTTTGTCGCCAAGGGCATTAACGAATCACCTGCCATTGTTGAGTCGAAGAAACTCTCTGGCAGCGGCAATTACAACGCCTGATTGCCAGCAGAACAATATTACTGGGGTGTCGCCAAGCGGTAAGGCAACGGGTTTTGATCCCGTCATGCGCAGGTTCGAATCCTGCCACCCCAGCCAACCTCATACAATCATCCAAACACAAAATACAATCATCCAAACACAAATTTCGTTCCCGACCTTAGAAGGTATGTGCCGTGTCTAAACTTATGGTTTTTAGCGGTCAGGCCAACCCTGAACTCGCTCAAAAAGTTGCTGATACTCTTCATATTCCACTAGGCGACGCCACCGTCAGCCGCTTCAGTGATGGTGAAGTTAATGTGGAAATCAATGAAAACGTGCGTGGACGGGACGTTTTTATCATTCAGCCAACCTGTCAGCCAACCAACGACAACCTAATGGAACTGGTAGTAATGGCCGACGCGTTACGCCGTGCTTCAGCTGGACGGATTACTGCTGTTATCCCCTACTTTGGCTATGCCAGACAGGATCGCCGACCTCGCTCCTCCCGTGTACCCATTAGCGCGAAAGTTGTTGCCGACATTCTGACCGGAGTTGGCATCAACCGTGTACTGACTGTCGACCTGCACGCAGACCAAATTCAGGGCTTTTTCCACATTCCGGTGGACAACGCCTACGCAACGCCCGTCATGCTCGACGACATTGAGCGCAAGAACTTTGAGAATTTCGTTGTTGTATCTCCAGACGTCGGCGGTGTGGTGAGAGCACGAGCTTTTGCAAAACGTCTGGACGATGCTGATCTGGCTATCATCGACAAACGGCGCCCCCAAGCTAATGTTGCTCAGGTCATGCATATTATTGGCGACGTAGAAAACAAGGTATGCATCCTAGTCGACGATATTGCCGATACTGCCGGCACTCTGTGCAAAGCAGCGGCTGCCCTGAAAGAACATGGTGCAAGCAGAGTCATTGCTTACATTACCCATCCAGTTCTATCCGGCCCTGCCATTGACAACATTAACAACTCCGAAATGGACGAACTGGTTGTCACAGATACGATTCCACTGAGTGACAATGCGCAAAATTGTGCTAAAATTCGCCAGCTTTCTTTAGCGGGCCTGTTAGCGGAGTCCATCCGTCGCGTCTGCAATGAAGAATCCATTAGTGCAATGTTTGGTTAATCCCACTATAACGCACTGATTAGTAAGGCTTCCCTACGGGAAGCCTTACTATTTAATGCCCTGCAGCTCAGGGCAACTTAACCCGATAAAAAATATCGGATACTAATCCCTCCAAGTCTGGTCGCGGATTTGAAGGGTGATTTATTGAGGATTTAAACAATGACTATCGAATTTACCTTAGCAGCCGAAAAGCGTGGCGCAGAGGGGAAAGGTGCGAGCCGCCGCCTCCGTCGCACAGAAGGCAAAGTACCTGCAATTATCTATGGCGGTACAGCAGAACCCGTATCCATTTCTGTCATGCACAAAGATCTGGCTCACGCCCTGGAAAACGAAGCTTTCTATTCTCATATCCTGACACTGAATCTGGACGGAACAGATGAAGCCGTGATCCTGAAAGATCTGCAGCGTCACCCTTACAAGCCGGTCATTCTGCACGCTGACTTCCAGCGCGTTAGTAAAAACCAGAAAATCCATATCCAGGTTCCTCTCCACTTCATTAATGAAGACAATTGTGAGGGTGTACGTAATGGCGGTGGAGCCATCACTCACCAACTCTCTGAAGTTGAAGTAGTATGCCTGCCAGCAAACCTGCCTGAATTTATCGAAGTAGATATGGTTGCTGTTGCCGTTGAACAGATCGTTCACCTCTCCGACCTGAAACTGCCAAAAGGCGTTGAACTGGCTGAGCTTGCTAAAGGTGCAGACCACGACCTTCCGGTTGTTGCAGTGCATAAACCTAAAGGTTCTAAAGCAGATGAAGATGCTGAAGAATCTGAAGGAGACGAAGAATAAGGCTTCATGTCGACACCTGTTCGAGCTATCGTGGGGCTGGGTAATCCCGGCCCCGATTACGCCCAAACCCGTCATAATGCGGGCGCACTTTGGGCACAATACCTAGCCGAAAAGCATGGCCACCCGCTCCGTCAGGAGAAGCGTTTTCAGGGTTGGTACTCAAAGCTCCCTTTGGCAACAGGTGATTTGCACCTGCTCTTTCCCTCCACATTCATGAATCGTAGTGGACAGGCCGTGTTGGCTTTGGCTCAGTTTTTTAAGCTGGCCCCTGAAAATATTCTAATCGCCTACGATGAACTGGATCTGGCCCCCGGTGTACTACGACTCAAAATGGGTGGTGGGCATGGGGGACATAATGGCATTAAGGATATAATCCGCGTCTATGGCGGCGACAAGAATTTCCCGCGCCTTAGATTCGGCATTGGTCATCCGGGCGATAAAGCCAAGGTAGTAAACTACGTGCTTGGCCGCTTCAATCAAAATGACCGACAACTTCTCGAAGACTCTTTTAAAGAACTAGATGGGTTCTTGGGAAATATCATGGATGGCGACTGGGCCACAGCGATGAACCACCTCCATAGAACTCAAGCGTAATCAACCCTCAGCAAATATAGCCCTACAATAGCTAACCACGTATAATCCTCACCCAATTTTTATAAGCGCCTTATAACTCGCTTACAGATGACATATTCGATATTTTGAGGAAACACCATGGGATTTAACTGCGGCATAGTTGGCCTGCCCAACGTTGGAAAGTCTACTTTATTCAATGCCCTTACTCAGGCAGGCATAGACGCGGAGAATTTCCCATTTTGCACCATTGAGCCCAATTCTGGCATTGTTCCAATGCCGGATCCTCGGCTAACTGCACTGACTGAAATTGTTAAGCCGCAGAGGGTTGTTCCAACCACCATGGAGTTTGTCGATATAGCCGGACTGGTAGCAGGCGCTTCCAAGGGCGAAGGACTTGGCAATCAGTTTCTTGCCAACATCCGCCAGACTGACGCCATTGCACATGTAGTGAGATGCTTCCAGGATGACAACGTTATTCACGTAGCCAACCAAATCAATCCCGCTGCCGACATAGAAGTCATTAATACTGAGCTTGCCCTTGCCGACCTGGATACAGTAGAAAAGGGAATTAAGCGCGTTGGACGCATTGCCAAAGGTGGCGATAAAGACGCTAAGCTACAGATGGCGGTGATGGAAAAAATCCTACCTCATCTTAATGAGGCCAAACCTGTAAGATCCATGGGACTCTCTAAAGAAGAGCTGCTAGCTATTCGAGAACTTTGCCTGCTCACTCTGAAACCAACAATGTATATAGCCAACGTCTCCGAGGATGGATTTGAGAACAATCCATTCCTGGCAACAGTACAGGACATTGCCGACGCTGAAGGTGCTGTTGTGGTTCCTATATGCAACAAGCTGGAGTCGGAGATCGCCGAGCTGGAAGATGAAGAGAAAACCGAATTCCTTGCTGACCTTGGCATGGAAGAGCCTGGATTAGACCGGGTCATACGCGCAGGATACAGCCTGCTGGGTCTGCAGACCTACTTTACAGCCGGTGTAAAGGAAGTCCGCGCTTGGACCGTCAAAATTGGTGCCACAGCACCACAGGCAGCCGGTGTTATCCACTCTGATTTCGAACGTGGATTCATCAGGGCAGAAGTTATCAGTTATGAAGATTTTGTCCAATACAAAGGTGAGCAAAGCGCAAAAGAAGCTGGAAAATGGCGCCTGGAAGGTAAGGAATACATTGTCAAAGACGGCGATGTTATCCATTTCCGATTCAACGTATAGTCAGTCCGTTTTTTGAAATATTTGGCGGTCTGTAAACTTGACAAGATAACTAAAAAACCCGAGAATACGCGCCTCAAATTGCCGTGGCAAGGTAGCTCAGTTGGTTAGAGCACAGCACTCATAATGCTGGGGTCGGCGGTTCGAATCCGCCCCTTGCTACCATTCGAATTCTGAAAAGCTCACTTATTAGTGGGCTTTTTTTGTGGCCAACCTTGCTTACTAGCATTCAGATATTAGAAGCTCGCTAATCAGCAGGCTTTTTTATACCTACCTACTCCTACTGGAATCGACAAGAGATAGCCACTCCCTCTATTTCGCCCCTGCTACCAATTGAATAAACCTTTGACATTATTTTACATTTAGCAATGCTAAACTTTTGAGATATTTCGATCAGAGTTCAAGTTTCAGTCCATGATAATTCGCTTAGCGTTAGCGGCTCTATTTTCCCCAAACGAATACTCTAAGTGGCCTGTTTTGACATCAACCATCTCCCGACTTCAAAAAGTATTTAGATTCACCTACAGAAACCACGAATACAGATGCATTTTTTAAGACAATAATGCCTATGACAGTTACATGCTTTTATCTTAGCCGGTCAGTCTATACACTATAGTCAGTGCACTAATTCATTTTGATCACAAGTGACACTAATAAGACCAAATAATAGCGAGTCACCCATGAAAAAGATCTGCTCAGTCCTAGCCGCCTGTCTGATCACAGCCAGCCCTTTTTACGCTGCAGGGCAAACGGCATTTAATGATCCCAAAAATACACTTAAGGAAGAGTTCTGGGGAAAGCTCTATGCAAATGGCGGCAAGACACTCATCTGTAAAAAAGAATTCTCCAAAAAAAGTATCCTCGTTACAGAAAGCTATATTTACTCCTCCCTTTGGATTCGTGACATTCTTGATTGCGGCACACCAAGACAATGCCGCGAAAACAGCGAACGCTACCGTCAACTGACGTCAGACCTACACAATATTTATCCGGAAGATGCCCGCTTTGAACTGGAACGCAGAGCAGCAAAATTTGAAGAGCTGGACGACTCAGTACCCTTAACGGATTGCGATATTAAACGTGTATTTGGAGTTATTGAGCCTCCTGATGTCGTCAAGGGGGACATTGCCAGAAGCCTGTTTTATATGCATACAACCTACGATCTGCCTCTTTATGGCGACCTGAATCAGCTAAAGCGCTGGCACCGGGCGGACCCTCCTTCCAAGGAAGAGATTAATCGTAATAACGCTATTAAGGCATTGCAGGGGAACGACAATATATACATTGTCAAACCCGAGACAGCTAATAACTTAACCATAATGCCCTAAAACCAAAAAACCGACATTTAGCCGGTTTTTTGGTTTTCATAGTAATGATCAGAACTGTTCGATGTCCATCGCCATCATAGCATCACTACCACTCTTGATTGATTCCACAAGGGAAATTGCCTTAGGCAGAATCCGCGAGAAATAGTATCGGGCTGTCTTCAGTTTAGCGTCGTAGAAACCACTGGTGTCAGCTGAAACTTTCTCTCCGGCAACTTTAACCATCATTGCCCACATATATGCAAAAGCAACATAACCAAACAAGTCGAGGTACTCAACGCTGGCTGCGCCAACAGCGTTCGGATCTTTAACAAAAGTCTCCAGCACATATTCAGTCACATCAGACAAACGCTCAATACTACCAGCCAATGGCTCGATAAACTCCAGCATATCCTCCTGATCGCGGTTGGCCTCAATAAAGTCAGCGACATCATTGGCAAACAGTTCGAAGAACTTACCGCCATTAGCAGCAACCTTACGCCCCATTAAATCTAATGCCTGAATACCATTAGTGCCCTCGTAAATTTGCGAAATACGCACATCACGAACCAATTGTTCCTGCCCCCATTCCCGGATATAGCCATGGCCACCAAAAACCTGCTGACCATGCACCGCGCTCTCCAAGCCACGATCCGTCAGAAACGCTTTAGCAACGGGAGTCAACAACGCCACCATCGCATCCGCATGCTGTTTCTCAGCTGCATCTTCGGAGAATTTCGCAATATCCAAATACTTGGCCACATAAGTGGAAAATGCGCGGCTACCTTCGTTCATGGCACGAATTGTCATCAGCATACGACGTACGTCCGGATGAACGATTATAGGATCTGCCGCTTTATCGGTTGCCACAACACCACTTGGAGCACGGCCTTGAATTCGATCTCGCGCATATTCAACCGCGTTCTGATACGATCGTTCAGCTGCAGCCAAGCCTTGCACACCCACTCCCAGACGCTCATAGTTCATCATAGTGAACATACAGGCCAAACCTTTATTGAGCTCACCTACCAACCAGCCTTTGGCACCATCAAAATTCATTACACATGTAGCAGAAGCTTTAATCCCCATCTTATGCTCAATGGAGCCACAACTTACTGCATTACGATCAGCCAGACTGCCATCTTCATCAACCATGATTTTTGGCACCAGGAACAAAGAAATTCCTTTAGGCCCTGCTGGTGCATCCGGCAGTTTGGCCAGCACCAGGTGAATAATGTTATCACTCAAGTCATGCTCACCACCGGTAATAAAGATCTTGGTACCTGTAACAGAATAAGAACCATCAGCCTGAGGCTCAGCTTTGGTTCGAATAATTCCGAGATCAGTTCCGGAATGAGGCTCAGTCAGACACATTGAGCCAGCCCATACACCGGAATACATATTGGGCAGATATTTTTCTTTCAATTCTGCCGTTGCGTGGGAGTCTATCGCCAGGCAAGCTCCCGCGGTTAACATAGGATACAACCC
The DNA here is from genome assembly GCA_050299855.1 of Hahella sp. GTDB lineage: Bacteria > Pseudomonadota > Gammaproteobacteria > Pseudomonadales > Oleiphilaceae > Hahella. Next base: position 256,612 of record JBNKWQ010000046.1, on the reverse strand, counting down.
GAAAGATATGTTGGCTGATTGCACCATTTCTTCTACCTGTGCCCCAATCATTTTGGGCATACCCATGCCACCAAAATCTGGATTACCTGCAAGACCGCACCAGCCACCTTCGATAAAAGTCTGATAGGCCTCTTTAAAGCCTGCCGGAGTAGTAACGACTCCATCGTTCCACTGACATCCTTCTTCATCCCCTGTACGGTTCAACGGGGCAATCAAATTTGCAGCGATTTTAGCCGCTTCTTCCAATATAGCATCAGCGGTATCTACATCGACATTTGCCTGGGCTTTTGGAAGAGAATCCCACAACTTGCCTACCTCAAACACTTCTTTAAGTACAAACTGCATGTCGCGTAAAGGCGCAGAGTAATCAGCCATGGTTATACCCTCGTGATAATGTTTTAGTTTTCAGATTTAAAACGATGCTGTGTAGTAAAAACGGCCCAGTCAAGCTTGACCCGGACTTGAGAAATTTTTACGCAAAAAGCCCGCTGATGCGGGCTTTTTCAGAACTCAGTAGCATTAGAACACAAAGTTCTCAACTTCCATATCCATCAGCGTTTCAGCACCACCCAGTGCAGACAGGGCGTGCCCTGCAGTCCGCGGAAGAATGCGCTTAAAGTAGAAACGCGCCGTCTGGATTTTCGCTGTATAGAACCCTACCTCTGTAGTACCTTCGTTCAATTTCTGCTGCGCAATATAAGCCATGCGCGCCCAGAAATATGCAAGAGTGGCGTATCCGGAGTACATCAGGAAGTCAACTGATGCTGAGCCAACTTCATCACGGTTCTTCATGGCAGTCATACCGATCTTCATAGTAAGGTCGCCCCACTCTTTGTTCAGTTTTACCAAGGGCTCTACAAACTCTTTCATTTGCTCATTGTCGCCTTGATCCTTACAGAACATGTGGACCAGCTTAGTGAAACGCTTCAGTGATTCACCCTGAGTCATCAACACTTTACGTCCCAGCAGGTCAAGCGCCTGGATACCGGTAGTACCTTCATACATCAGAGCGATACGGGTATCGCGAACGATTTGCTCCATACCCCATTCAGAAATAAAGCCGTGACCGCCGTAAACCTGCATACCCAGGTTAGCTGCTTCGTAACCGATTTCAGTCAGGAAAGCTTTAGCGATTGGTGTCAGGAAGCCCATCATCTCATCCGCTTCCTTACGTACTTCTTCTGTCGCGCCATGGTGGACAAAATCACCTTGAACCGCAGCGTAATAGATCAATGCACGAGAACCTTCAGTAAAGGCCTTTTGCGTCAACAACATGCGACGTACGTCTGGGTGAACAATAATAGGGTCTGCAGCACCATCCGGGTTTTTCACACCAGAAAGTGAACGCATGGCTAAACGGTCTTTTGCATATGTCAAAGCACCCTGGAACGAAAGTTCAGCAGCACCCAGACCTTGGATTGCAGTGCCGATACGGGCAAAGTTCATGAAGGTGAACATGCAGTTCAAACCTTTATTTTCAGGCCCGATCAGGAAGCCTTTGGCGCCGTCAAAGTTCATAACGCAGGTTGAGTTACCGTGAATTCCCATCTTGTGTTCAATTGAACCACAGGTCACTGCATTGCGCTCACCTACCCCGCCTTGACCATCGGTCAGGAACTTGGGAACGATGAACAGGGATATACCCTTGGTTCCTTGCGGAGCATCCGGAAGGCGGGCCAGTACAATATGCACAATGTTCTCAGCCATATCGTGCTCACCGGCCGAGATAAAGATTTTAGTGCCGGATATGCTGTATGATCCATCAGCATTAGGCTCGGCTTTAGAGCGCAGAATTCCCAGGTCAGACCCACAGTGAGGCTCGGTCAGACACATAGTACCTGTCCATTCACCGCTTACCAGTTTAGGCATATAGGCAGTTTTCTGCTCTTCAGTTCCGTGCAGCGCAACAGTGTTAATTGCACCATGACTCAAACCGGGATACATACCCCATGCCCAGTTTGCAGTACCTACCATTTCACTCATGACCAAACCGAGTGATTCCGGCAGGCCCTGGCCACCAAACTCTTCCGCTGCTGTCATTGAAGGCCAACCGCCTTCTACATATTGCTGATAAGCTTCTTTGAAGCCAGTAGGCGTTTTAACGCCATCCTCACTCCAGGTACAACCTTCGGTGTCGCCAACACTGTTCAATGGAGACAATACTTGTTCGCAGAATTTTGCTCCTTCCTGGACGATTGCGTCGACCATATCAGGGGTCGTCATTTCTGCTGTAGGCAATTCGCTGTAATGTGACTGAACATTCAGCAGTTCTTCCATTACGAATTTGATGTCACGTAGGGGAGCTTTATATTCCGGCATACTGATTACCTCATTTCTCCAGCAAAGGCACGTCGGCGATTACTTGATTCCCGTGCAAAGGAATTATTTTGTTTCTTTTATCCATCAGTCGACCAGCGGAACAAATATGAGGACAACATGACGGCGTTCGACGTATCAAACAAGTGTTTGAAACATACGTTTGCTTAAAGCGATTGTCAAGAATGATTAGAGTTAAAACACCAATTTTTAGGAACCAGAATTCATCAGACTCATACTTAAATGATCATTGGATAATTTATTCTTTGAAATTCAAATAACTATGGACTTAAAAAGGCAGCGAACCAGGACGGTGCAGGATTAAAAATATTGTGAATTATTGTTCGAATCGAATAAAAACAGCTCACATTTTAATCAGATCAAAACACATTTCGGGCAGATTTTCAGGTAATTTAGACAAAATTCGCAGTGAAAAAAACTAGATAAATTCACTCAGCTGTGAAGTCTGCGTATTAGAATCTGACAATTGTTCACCCAACCCAATGAGCTCCTGATAGGTTTGAATTGCCTGATTTTCACGCTCTCTGCTGGCTCTGACCGGTGTAGTAATTTCTTGAGATTGACTGCTTTGCTCGCGTGCATTCTCAGCACGAGTAGCCTCTTCCTGCTTCTGTTGGGCTAATTCCGCCCGTGCCTGCAAGATACCTTGCGAGGCCAGTGCAGCGACAGCGCGGTCTTGTGGCGACGGTTCGGCAGGCGCGAGAGCGGCCCGACGTACCTGTTCAAGCTTATTAATGGTAGCCTCAGGATTTCCCTGCACAGATCCTGCATCAATGGAAACTTCGCCACCAACGGCATAACTCCGGCCATCGGGTCCACGCTCATAGCTAAATGAGGGGGCGGATGCATACTGCCCACCGACAGACAAATGGGCCAGTTCATGAGATCTCACTTCCCTGTCTCTGGATGCAAGCTCCGCCACCACTTCCAGCTCTTGCTCTGAAAGACTCGGACCATTGTCCGGAGAACTATCGCTACCTGACTCTACAGGAGCACTATCACTAGTGGATTGTCGCTGATCTGGTTCGGTGATCGGAGTAACAGACTGTCCCGAACCGACAGAAACGCCTACCGCTTGCGGGTCTGCGGAATCATCGGCAACAGTGGATACACTTGAAGAAACCGGGTTTACAGACTCCTGAGGGGCTGCCGCACTGGGTTCGGAGCTGGGGTTACGAGCAGTCTCGGACAGCTGGGCAAAACGGTTATATACAATAACCGGCGTGGTGCCTGTACGAGAGCTTCCGGAGCTTATTTCCAAGGGTTGTACCGGAGGCAGAGTCGACTCCAGGTCCTGAGCTGAAGCAAAGGATACCGTCGCCCTCGGTGGTGGCGAATACGGGGTTACGGTGTTAGACACCTGTATACCAGAACCCGCTACCTGCACCTCGATTTACCTCTTGCGGTGGTTCTTAACCCGGCGTCCCGGGTCTAGGCTTTGATATCCAATAAGGTTCCGATCATTTCATCGGCTGTTTTGACGACTTTAGCTGAAGCTTTGACAGAGTTCTCATAAAGCTTCAAATCCACAATTGGCTCGATCAGACTATCAAATATGTCAGAACCCGCCTCATTTACGCCAGTATCATCTGCCAATGGCTGGCCAGCTTGGGCGATCCTGGTGGCGGCCTTTTCTGCGCCTTGAACGCCCTGCTTAATACCCTGCAGCCCTGTACTTAATACATTCGATATCACGACAACCTCTACTACTATCAGTCGTACCGCTATTCTAAGGCTGTATCTGGTTATTATTCAACCAACTATCAGGTTTTTTGGTAATTATAAGTAACCCAGTGTTAGATCAGGCAATCAGAAATTTTATTGAGGTCTATGCCTGCTCAGAGCAATGAGCCGATTCTCAGTGCATCCTGAACAGCTTCATCTTCTGGGTTTTCAGCATATGGCAGGATTCCGAGGCAAGGTGCAGTGATGGTAGCGCTCAACGTATTAAGGTTTTCCTCTAACACGTTCATTGTCTCTTCCTGGCATTGGTTTCCAATCCATCCAGCCAATGGAATTCCTCTACGCTGAATAGCCTCGGCAGTTAACAGCGCGTGATTTATACACCCCAAATGCAACCCAACCACCATTATCACCGGAGCCCTTAACTCGCGAGCCAGGTCGGACAACATTTCTCTGGCATTTAGCGGCACCATCCAGCCACCGGCACCTTCAATCAGTGAGACATCATGAGGTGTCATTAATGTACCACGACACAATCCTACCAGTCTTGACAGTGACAAAGGCCTGCCCTGCAGCTGGGCAGCAATATGGGGCGCGATTGCGGGTTCCAAGGCAATGGGATTAACTTGCGAATAGGATAACCGAACCGATGCATAACGTTGTAGCGTCAGCGCATCGCTATTAATCAGACCCTGCTCAGTACTCTCACAGCCAGCGGCTACCGGCTTTAAACCAACAGTTTTCAGCCCTTTTGCTCCTAGAGCATGCAACAGGGCAGCGGCGACAAAGGTCTTTCCAACGTCGGTGTCGGTACCAGTGATAAAAAAACTCTTGGCCATTGGTTCCGCTCCAATTTCTATGGTTTACAAACTTGGGTATGTTTTACAATCTTGGGTATGGTTTACAAACTTGAGGACGGCTTAACATAATGAACAACCCCGACGACATAAGTCGTGGGCAGCCCCTCAGTTTTCCGGTAGGTTTCATAGTGGCTCATCAGGCGCTTAATACGTGATTTGCCGGTAAAACCTTTGGGTCGGCTTTCATTCAGATTGTGGGCCCCGATCCCCTTAAGCTCGACCATGATATCGCGGACAGCTGGATAGTGACGTACCCAGACCTCTCGCTTTAATCCCGCATACTCAAAAGACTGCTCCAAATGAGTTGCCAATTGAGCTTCCGTCAGAAATTGGTTCACATGAGCAGTTGAAATGTCAGTCTGATTGCCTCCGTCGGCAACCTCCCAGGAACTCTTCAGTTCTTGTAATGTACCAGCCAGCAGGGTTGTACAAAGCAAACTCCCTCCTGGCTTCAGTACTCGCCTTACTTCACCGAACCAGTGTACCGGGTCATCCAGCCATTGCATGGCGAGATTACTGAAAATCAGGTCCTGGCTGGCATCTGGAAAAGGTAACGACTCCATATCCCCCACCAACCACTCTGCAGTCAGATCATCACAATGAGTCTTTGCATAGGCAACCATGCCCGCAGCGAGATCCACACCAGTAATTTCCGCCTGGGGAAACTGGCGCCGTAACTGCCTTGTCATCCAACCGGTTCCACACCCCACATCGGCAATCTGCAATTTAGCGTACACGCCCTCTGATTTATCCACACTGGATAGCAAGGCCATGCCGACCTCTTTCTGTAATCCCGCCAAGTCATCATAGGTGTTAGCGGCATGACCGAAAGACTCGGCGATAAGTTGTTTATTGATGCAAGACAAATTGCATTACCCGTTCGGTAAGAATTCTAAAATTGCGTCAGATATCAATACGCAAGATTCAGGGTCTGGATAGTGGGCCAGGGATTCGATCACTTTAACCCTCTGCTGGGGTACAAATTGCGCCAGAGATTGCGCCAGTAATTCTGTCGGAACTAAAGAATCCCTGCCCCCCAACAGATGAAGCACGGGAATATCCAATTTGGCCAGCTGTGGACGCACATCCCAGACTTCCAGCCACTGCAGGGATTCCTGAAGCCAGGCTTTGCCCCAGGTTAATGAAATTTGCTGCCAGCCCGCTGATTCCCGGACCAGCTCCCTGGCCTTCCTTGCCCCCAACATTTGCAGTCTGTTGAAGTGTTGTAAAAGCCTGCCCGGAGCCGCATTCAATTGTTGATTAAACTCGACAAATATGTCGGCAGTAACTCCAGGCCAGGCTTCATCACCTATGAACATCGGGTTACAGCCAATAAGCACCAACCCCTGCACATCCCCAAGTGCTCGATACAGTTGCCTTATGGCCACCTGCCCCCCAAGGGACCAGCCAACGATTACCGTGCTCCTGCCGACAGCCTTCGAACAATCAAGAGACCTGTTCAGCGCCTTAGCAAGTTCAGCCTCCTCAGCATTGAGCTCAATGATGGTCACTGTTCCCTGCAGCTCCAGCACCTGACGAAGTGGTTCTAAAGCCTGAGCTGGCTGAGCCCAGCCTGACAAGACAATAAAATTAAGCTGAGACATTTTATTCACAGTAATGATCTGATTACCCTTCACCACGGCAGTCAGCCAACGCTTGCAATAGACGATCCAGATCTTCCTGTGTATGAGCTGCTGAAAAGGTAACCCTGAGCCGTGCAGTGTTATCTGGCACAGTGGGTGGGCGAATGGCAGTAATCAGAATACCTTGCTGGCGAAGCTGGTCCGCCAACCGCAATGCCCTTAGAGTATCACCCATCATTACCGGCTGAATGGGGGTGTTAGAGGACATCAGTTCATATCCGAGGTTTTGTGCCTCTATGCGAAATCTACTGATCAGCGTCTGTAAATGTTCTCTTCTCCAACCCTCGGATTTCATAATATCCAGACTGGTTAAGGTGGCGGCAGCGATAGCCGGCGGCATTGAAGTGGTATATATGTACGGGCGTGCAAACTGAATCAGATACTCAATTAATTCCTCACTCGCGGCGACAAAAGCCCCCGCGGTGCCAAACCCCTTACCCAAGGTACCGACAAGCAGCGGCAACTGCTGCTGATCCAAGTCAAACAGTTCTGCACACCCCCCGCCCCGCTGGCCTATGACGCCAAAACCGTGTGCATCATCCACCATCAACAAAGCATCGTGCTGCAGGCACAGGTCTGCAATATCAGGCAGCTCAGCAATATCGCCGTCCATGCTGAAAACGCCATCGGTCACGACAAGAGTGCGGCTATTTTCAGCGCTTTGAAGACGCTCAGACAGTGCCTGAGGTGAGTTGTGACGATAGCGCAGCATACGCGCACCGGATAAGCGCCCAGCATCAAGCAGAGAGGCGTGGTTGAGCTTATCCTGCAATACCCGGTCATTACGGCCGAGCAGTGCTGAGACTACTCCCAGATTGGCCATATAACCTGTAGAAAACAACAATACCCGTTCACGACCAGTATAGGTCGCCAATTCCTGCTCAAGCTGGTGATGCGGCTGTAAATGGCCGGCCACCAAGTGCGAAGCACCGCCTCCGACACCATATCGCTGCATGGCCTGGCAGGCTGACTCAATCAGACGGGGATCATTAGCAAGCCCCAGGTAATCATTGTTGCAAAAGGCCAGGTACTCCCGCCCCTCAATGCGCACATGACATCCCTGAGGTGTGGTCAGGGTTAACCTCTGGCGATAGAGCCCCTGTTCCTGGCGCTGAGTCAAAGCCTCGCCGATGTGACTCCAATGAGACTTCATGCGTTCAGGCTGATGCGTCGTAAAACATGTCACTCATTTTACGTTTCTGGTCTTCTGCGACAATAGCCTGCTGCAAATGCTTTTCCTGAGCTTTTTCATCATGACACTGCTCACGCTGTTCTGGCTGAATACCCAGTTTCTGGAATAGCATATGGTCTTTATCCGCTTCCGGATTTGGCGTCGTCAACAGCTTCTCGCCGTAGAAAATAGAGTTGGCCCCGGCAAGGAAGCACAAAGATTGCGTCTGCTCATTCATATCTTCACGGCCGGCAGACAAACGCACGTGAGACCTGGGCATGACAATACGGGCGACGGCGATAGTCCGGACAAAGTCAAAAGGATCAATTTCGTCTTCATTCTCCAGTGGCGTACCCGCCACTTTGACCAGCATGTTAATGGGGACACTTTCTGGATGGGCTGGGAGATTAGCCAGCTGCATCAACAATCCAGCGCGATCCTTCAAAGATTCGCCCATACCCATAATACCGCCACAGCAGACTTTCATACCGGCATCTCGAACGTTTTGCAGCGTCTCAAGTCGATCCGCATAGGTGCGAGTGGTAATAATCTGGTCGTAATAGTTTTCCGATGTATCCAGGTTATGGTTGTAGTAATCAAGACCTGCAGCTGCCAGGCTTCCGGCCTGATCAGGCGTCAGCATGCCCAGCGTCATACAGGTTTCCAATCCGAGGGATTTTACTTGCTTAACCATTTCCAAAACATAAGGCATGTCTTTTTCGCGAGGGTTGCGCCAGGCGGCCCCCATACAAAACCGGCTGGCTCCCTTGTCTCTGGCTTCACGAGCTTCGGCAACAACCTTTTCCACTTCCAGTAATTTTTCTTTTTCCAAACCGGTGTTGTAGTGACCACTCTGAGGGCAATATTTGCAGTCCTCCGGGCAGGCCCCGGTTTTAATAGATAGCAGTGTGCTTACCTGAACTTCATTCGGATTAAAGTGGGCTCGATGGACACTTTGTGCCTGAAACATCAGATCATTGAAGGGCTGAAGGAAAAGCGCCTGGATTTCATCGATAGTCCAATCGTGACGAATGGTGGCTTGAACACTTGCAGTCATATTCATCATCCTGAATATTGGGTTAAACTTGGCGCCGGATGGGAATTCGATGCCCATCGGCCAAGCCAAAAATGGAATTAGCGGAAATCAAACATGGATGACATGATAAGGCGCCTTCATAAGCTGTCAACTTCTATTAGACTAAAAGTTGACAGATTTCTGCCTCGCCACTGTCTACTTTGCCAGCAAACAGACGTCTACTCCTCTATTTGCGATCCTTGCACCAAGGATCTTCCGCGCACTACGCAGGCCTGCCATATATGCGGGCAATCAGTTGTTGCGGAATATCAACCTCTTTGTGGTGCTTGCCTTAGCCACCCCCCCAGATATCGGAGGTCTGTTTCAGCTTTCAACTATGCCTTTCCTGTAGATGCCATCGTGCAAAGTCTGAAGTATCACGAAAAAGGCTACTGGGCCCGCCCCATTGCGCTGGCAGCCTTTGACAGCTTTAACCAGGCCTTTGGCCATTTGAACCGGGCTCAGTTGATTCCAGTACCAATGCATATGAGCCAATATCAACACCGGCGTGACAACCACGCCGAACTGATTTGCCGACATCTGTCACAGGGTTCCGGTCTGCCGATGCTAAACAATCTCGTCATAAAACATCGACAGACGCCTCGCCAGGCAGAGCTATCAGCGAAAGCCCGGGCGCGCAATCTGCAGGGAAGTTTCAGTCTGCGGCAGACACCGCCCAAGAGTGTGCCGATGATTCTGGTTGATGATGTCGTCACGACAGGCAATACCCTGAACATCCTGACACAGTTATTACAAAGCAACGGCGTCGAAGAAGTTTATGGCTTTTCAATTGCCCGCAAATCTCTGGAATGAGCGACTGACATTGTTTCTGTGAGGATTGTTATGACTCTTACCTGGGAGCTGAGAAATCAATATTCCCCGTTTGGCTTTTTAGTACGGCAGAAGAGGGATTACCTGTACAACAGCACTCTTTCAACAACCAGCTCAGCCAGCGCCAGGGAGGCAGTCAGACCTGGCGATTCAATACCCAGCAGATTAAACCAGCCCGTTACACCTGATTGCTCTGGGGTTTCGATCACAAAATCCTCTGCTGGCATTCCAGGGCCTGATAATTTAGGTCTGATTCCTGCGTAGGCAGGCTCCAATGTATGAGAAACCACAGCGGGCCAGTAGTGGGCAATCTGCTCCTTGAATTTGGCATTTAGCCCGACCGGCACGTCATAATTCAAATGATCGACCCAGCTGACATCCGGACCAAAACGCGCCTGATTACCAAGATCCAAGGTCAAATGCACCCCCAGCCCTCCAGGCTCTGGAACCGGATACACCAAATGAGAAAAAGGTGAGCGGCCAACAAGATTAAAGTAGTGCCCTTTAGCCCAATAGAGTGGCGGAACCTGGGGGTAATCATTGATTGATGCGAGCAGTTGGCTTGAAGTTAGCCCTGCGGAATTAATTACCTGCCGGGCACGTAACTGACATGGCTGCTCACCTCCCACAGATAAAACTGCCGATAGACCAGAGATCCCTTCCTCTATATACCCTCCTAGTACAGGAGAGCTTAGCACCACCACCCCTCCCGCCGCTTCAAGATCTCCCTGCAAAGCCAGCATATAGCCGTGAGTGTCCAGAATACCCGTAGAGGGGGATAGTAGAGCTGCTGACACCCTCAGCTCCGGCTCGAGCATCAACGCTTCTCTTTGGCTAAGCCACAGCAGATCTTCAACACCATTGTCCTGGGCTTTCAACAGAAGGTCCCCTAAAATTCCCTCCTGCGCCGCCTCAGAAGCAACAATCAACTTGCCACTACGCCGATAGGCAACCTGATGTGAATCACAGAATTCATATAACAGCTGCTTACCCCGCACACAGCATCGGGCTTTCAGGCTGTCCTGTGGATAATAGATTCCGGCATGAATCACCTCGCTATTCCGGGATGAAGTCCCCATGCCTATGGCATACTCCGACTCCAACACCATGACCTCAATCCCTGCACGAGCTATTGCCCTGGCCACTGCGAGGCCAATCACACCGGCGCCAATCACCACCACGTCCACATCATAAACCTCAGACGAAGAAGCTTTTATATCTGTCATCTTTAAACTCTTATCCAGTTATTGAAGGTGGCCACCGGTATTCTATCCAAACAACACGTACCCTCAGGTCAACATAGCCACCACCTAGTATCGCTGTCTGATACAGGCTGATAGCAGTCATAAAATGCTGTAATCTGCCTCATCTAAAATTTTACGACTGTCGCATTTGGAGACTCTGTGTCGTTACACCAATATAAACGTTGGCTACCCTATATGGGACTATCCTGTACTTCTATTTTTTGGGCAGGTAACGCCATTATTGCCCGTGGGGTTCATGAGTCCATTCCGCCCCTGGCATTATCATTCTACCGCTGGCTGGTCTGCGCCCTGATTGTCAGCCCCTTTATTTTTCGCGCGTTCAGGAGACACTATCGAAGCCTCACAGATTACCTGGTAAAAATTCTAATACTGGCCTTTATGAGCATCACTATCTATAACTCGCTGCTTTATATATCGGCTCAATACACGTCAGCACTGAACATCACCCTCGTCACAGCCCTAATGCCGGTTACAACGATAGTGCTATCAGTCCGTATGCTCGGGGTAACCATCGGCGTGCGTAGTGTTGTCGGCGTTATATGCGCCTTTGCAGGAGCTCTCTACGTCATATTGAAAGGTAATCCAGATGCTCTGTGGACACTGCAATTTAATACTGGTGACAGCATCATGGCAGTGGCCATGCTCCTATGGTCTTTGTATTCCATTTTGTTGCGCAAATGGCAGCTGCCAATCCCCGGATTTGATCTGTTTCTGATTTTGTTGGGGATAGGCGTGATCATGATTTCGCCATTTTATGCAATAGAATATCAGTATCGTGGTGGCTTTGATCTTAACCGGGATCTAGGACTGGCAATCCTCTATGTCGCGGTCTTCCCGTCATTACTTGCTTATGTATTCTGGAATTTTGGGGTAACTCAGACCTCCCCCAATACTGCGTCCCTGTTTTTTTACCTGACACCGTTACTGACTGCATTGCTGTCCATTCCATTTCTCGATGAACACCCCAGCCTTTACCACGCTACCGGGGGATTGATGATAATAGCGGGACTCTGGCTGTGTCAGGACTTGGGGATACGGAGTAATACATCAAAAAAATTGGGTAACAGCCAATAAATAAACACCCCTCACAGAGTTCTATCTGTGAGGGGTGTTTATTATAAAAAGCTAAGTTACTAGCTGGAAAACGGGTGCCGCAAGGTGATGGTTTCATTGCGATCAGGCCCCGTCGATATGACATCAATAGGCGCCTCAATTTGCTTCTCGATAAAGCGGATATAGTCGCGCGCATTTTGTGGCAAATCTTCCAGGCGCTTGATACCGAAAGTGCTTTCCTTCCAACCAGGCAGCTCTTCGAACACTGGCTCCAATGTGTCAAAATCTTCGCAGGCTATTGGCGGACGCCTAATCTCAACACCTTCTTTAGTACGGTAGCCGACGCAAACCCTGACCGTATCTACACCGTCCAGAACATCAAGCTTGGTCAGGCAGATACCTGAAACACTGTTAATCTGAATCGCGTGCCTCAGGGCTACAGCATCAAACCAGCCGCAACGACGCGCTCTGCCTGTAGTTGCGCCGAATTCGTTACCTTGCTTAGCCAGATGAGCGCCAACGTCATCAAATAATTCAGTAGGGAATGGGCCGGAACCAACTCTAGTCGCATAGGCCTTGGTAATCCCAAGAACATAATCCAGGTACATAGGCCCGAAACCGCTCCCTGTTGCGGTGCCCCCGGCTGTAGTATTGGAGGACGTCACGTAGGGATAAGTTCCCAGGTCAATGTCCAGCAGGGACCCTTGCGCACCTTCAAACAAGATATTCTTACCTTGCTTACGGTACTCATGAAGCATATCGGTAACATCTGCCATCATGGGCAATAGCTCTTTTGCCATCTCCATGGTTTCATCGAGTGTTTTTTGATAGTCGACAGGCTCAACCTTGAAATAATGCTCCAGGGCAAAATTATGGTAATCCATAATTTCCTTTAGTTTGACGGCAAACTCTTCAGGCTTGGCCAGGTCGCCCAAACGCACTCCGCGGCGGGCCACCTTATCTTCATAGGCAGGACCAATGCCACGTCCTGTGGTGCCAATTTTGTCAACACCACGACGCTCTTCACGGGCCAGATCAAGGGCTTTGTGATAAGGCAAAATCAGTGGGCAGGCAGGGCTAAGATATAGACGCTCCCGGACAGGAACCCCTTTGTCTTCCAGTGTCTTGATTTCAGAAAGCAGGGCATCAGGAGCTAACACAACGCCATTACCGATCATACAGGCCACCGAGCTACGTAAAATTCCGGAAGGAATCAAATGCAGAACAGTCTTTTCGCCATCAATCACCAATGTGTGCCCAGCATTGTGTCCACCCTGAAAGCGAACAACAGCGGCCACTTGTTCAGTTAACAGATCGACAATCTTACCTTTGCCCTCATCACCCCATTGGGTACCAAGGATCACCACGTTTTTGCCCATAATGTTTCTCTATTTCACTAAAGATTAAGAAAAGAAATTGCCCCGGCTCAGCACACCTGCAATCAAATCCCGCAGAAAATCTAAGCCAATGTAGCTACAACCCATTGCCCCTGCGAATCTTGCACCAATTCGCGGTCGCAATAAGGCTTCCATTGATCCTTTGATTCACCGGGCATCAACTGTACGACCCTTTCCGTAGCCCGCAAGTGACCAATAGTCTTCCATAGTTCCTTATCGGCAATATCCGGTGCGAGTATTGCCATGGCATCCTTTCGCCAACTGGTCTGCCCTAATCGAAACAATGACTTTAGGTCAACACTGAAGCCGGTAGCAGGGCGGGAATTGCCAAACTCCAGCCCCACACCATCGTAGCGCCCACCTTGGGCGACGGCCTGTCCTAGCCCGGTGGTATATGCCGCGAACACCAACCCTGTATGATAGTTGTAACCTCGCATCTCACACAGGTCGATGCAGATTTCCACTTCCGGATATCTGGCGGCGACCACTTCAGAAACCTTTGTCATTTCATCAAGTGCACTCAGAATATCCGTCTCTGCAGCAAATAAGGTTCTTGCCTCTGCCAGTTTGTCCAGCCCACCGGCCAGCCTGGGTAAAGCACGGACATAACCCTGTACCTGGGTATCGGCTATCAACTCTGCTATATCATTGATTTCCGGAACAGCCTTTCGTTTGAGCGCACTTAACAGCAACTCAGAGTTGCGGCTGGAAAGTCCTGCCTTTTGTTGAATTGCTTGGTAAATACCAACATGGGCAATATCCATATGAATGGGAGTCACTTCAGTCATCCTGAGGGTTTCCAGCATCAAGGACACCACTTCGATATCAGCAGCAGTGTCCGCTACGCCAAAAACCTCACACCCAGTTTGAATCGGCGTACGTGAGGACAGCATATTCGGAGCTTTGGTACGCAACACACTTCCGATATAGCACAATCTGTTAGCGCCCTTTAATTGGCTGCGGGCGTCAATCCTAGAAGCCTGTGGAGTTATATCTGCCCGCACTCCCATCATACGCCCGGTAATCTGGTCAGTGACCTTGAAGGTTTGCAACTCCAAGTCCCTCCCGGCACCGGTTAGGAGGGATTCAAGAAATTCCAGCAAGGGGGGAACAACAAGCTCATACCCCCAGGAATGATACAAATCCAGTAACTTGCGTCTCAGCTCTTCCACCCGCTTGGCTTCAGGGGGAAGTAGTTCCTCAACCCCATCAGGTAATAACCACAAATCGGATGTTGAAATGGATCCTGGATCACCAAACATTAATCTATTGTCCCTGGGGCCACCGGCCCTCACTCATTCTTCGAATTACTCAATGCTTCAAGAAATACTTAATGCTTCAAGAAATAAAGTAGCGTTGCACCGACCAGCATGCTGAAGAATCCAGCCATCCTCATGGTCTGGTTATCAACTCCAGCAAGTTTCTGAACCATTTGGCGCCATTTTTCTGGGTACAAGAAAGGGATCATGCCTTCCAATACCAGCATCAGACACAATGCCGCTGCCAGTTCTTGCCACATATTCCTGATTCAATCCTTACATGACGACTGGCTACAACTGCCAAAGCGACAGAAATGGCCAGCACTGAATTATTTAGCTCCTCAAGTCCAAGTCGTTTTCCTGCCACAGGGCAATTCTTCCCCCTGTCACAGGCGACCTTCCTTCTGCCGCCACAACCCATCTTTAACGACAACAGCCTCCAAGGAGCCCAACAAACTTTGCTCACAAAAAAACCGGGATCATGCCCGGTTGCAAAATTTTATCACCATTTCCAGGGTGGCCCAAACCTTTTCATGCCTGTGCCGTTGTCAGGTCGCAGCAACGGAAGGTTGAATATCCCACCGCTACTGCCCACGCATTCTGAAAATAGATCCTGGTAGTTAATCAGCGTACCGACTTCTTGATATATTTCAGGAATTCGCTGTCAGGCTCCAAAATCAATAAATCACCTTTATTAGCGAAAGTTGACTCATATGCAGTCAAACTCCTGGAAAAAGAGTAGAACTCACGATTCTGGTTAAAGGCGTCAGCATAAATTTGCGCAGCAATAGCATCACCTTCACCTCGCACGAGCTCAGCGTCACGCTCAGCTTCAGCCTCTACAACTATCCGCTGGCGATCTGCATCTGCCCGAATACCTTCAGCCAGCTCCTCGCCTTTGGAGCGATGCTCTTGAGCAATTTTTAAACGCTCAGACTCCATCCTCTCATATACCGAGTCACTCACCTTGGTAGGAAGATCAATGGCACGCACACGAATATCATTGATTTCTATTCCAAATTCCTCACGAGTCAGTATATCAAGCTCTTCTTTAAGCTCTTCCATTAACTCTTCCCGCTCGCCTGCAACAACTTCATGCATAGTTCTACGACCAAACTGGTCACGCAAACCGTTATCAATACGGGACTCAAGCAAACGCACGGCATTTGTTTCATCACCAGCCGTTGACCGATAGAAAGTTCCAACGTTGATGATACGCCAGGTGGCGTAGGAATCCACATCCAGGGGCTTCTGCTCAACAGTAAGATAACTCTTGGTAGGTAAATCCATCGCCAGAACACGAACGTCGTAAAGTCGCACTTCATCAATCAGTGGATATTTGAAGTGAAGACCTGCTTCGAGATCAGACTCAACCATTTCACCAATGCGCAACAATACGCCACGGTGGGTTTGGGGAATAATGTATACACACTGCAAAACAATCAACAGCACCGCAAGTATGGCACCGACGGTTAACCCAAAACGACCACTCATCATTGCCTCCGGTTTTTAGTAAATGCTTCATTCCGATTGCGGAAGTCATCATTACGAGAGAATGTTGAGTCCGCCTGGGAACCGGCTATCGCACGGTTGGGATCGCTGGAGCTGTCTGAAACAGCAGTGCGATTCATCAATCGATCCAGAGGAAGGTACATCACATTATTGCCCTGCGCCTGATCCACCAACACCTTGCTGCTGCTGGAAAGAACCCGCTGCATAGTATCGATATACATCCGCTCGCGGGTCACTTCCGGAGCAGATTCATATATTTTGAGAACTTTCAGGAAGCGATTGGTTTCACCTTCCGCCCTGGCTATAACTTCAGCCTTGTAAGCATTGGCTTCTTCAATAATTCTAGAGGCACGTCCGCGGGACTCAGGAACGATCTGATTGCGATAGGCTTCAGCCCTGTTAACCAACTTCTGTTCATCTTCTTTGGCCCGCTGCACTTCTTCAAAAGAAGACTTAACCGCCTGCGGTGGCTGTGCCGCATTGATGTTTACTTTTCGAAGTTCGATACCGGCTCCATAAAAATCCAGATAACGTTGCAGGCGATTCTCAACGTTGATAGCAAGAATGGCACGGCCTTCAGTAAGGACCTGATCCATCTGAGCACTGCCGACTTCGTGGCGTAGCGCGCTATCAATAGCGTAATCCACTGTGGTAATCGGATCTCGCATATTAAGCATATAGCTCTTCAGATCCTTAATAACGTATTGAACCGTCAGATCAATATCCACGATATTCTCGTCTTCAGTCAGCATGTGCCCTTTCTTCGGACGGTTACGAACTGAGGTTACATCTTCAATAAACACTTGATCGATATAAGGAATCTTAAGCTGTAGACCCGGCCCCTTGGTATCCAGGTATTTACCCAGTCGCAAGACTACCGCACGCTCTTTTTCATCTACCCGATACATCGAGTTCCAAATGGTCATTCCGACCAGCACCACAATGATGATTGCGACGACACCACCGGAACCACCAGACCTGCTACCACTGCCTCTAGGAGGCTTTCCGCCAAATAGTCCGTTCAGTTTGTCCATACCTTTGCGAATAACTTCATCCAGATCCGGTGGACCATCGTTATTATTCCGACGTCCAGACCCCCATGGATCCTGATCTTTGTTACCGCCTGGTTCATTCCAAGCCATCTTCAACCCCTTTCTCATATGACGGTTATTTATTGCGGCTGACACTATCAGCTAATGTGAGCAGTATTTCATTTGTTATGAAGCTGCTCACTTGTATCAATTGTTGCGGCTAATACTATGGATCTTAGGCCTATTCAGCAAGTTAAGCGATGCCTGTGGCCAGCATAGCAAGGTCTGGTCACCTAAGTGGGAATTCAATGCCTCCCAACTAAATTTTATTTAATTTTTCAACATTAAGAGGTGACTATGCTTTAGTAGTCTATGCACCCAACAAATCTTCCAATCGAACTTTGGTTCTGCTTTCCAACTGCTTCCAATCGCTCTTGGGCATACGCACATGCATGGCAAAGCAACCATCATCCGCCACTTTTTCCGACAACACTGCCTCCCGCTCATATAATTGCGCCCGGAGACGGGCCAAAGATGGCGGAATAACAAGAGTTTTATCCAACATATCTGAACCGAGTATCTCGGTGATAGCTTCTTCGAGCAAATCCAGACCCGCGCCAGTCACAGCAGACACCCAGACTTTAACCGGCCGCCCTTCTTCATTGCGCTCAATTCTTGCTTGAGCGGCATCCAGACGATCAATTTTATTGAATACAAATAGAGTTGGAACTTCGTCGGCGCCAATTTCTTCCAAAACAGCGTCAACCTGCTCAATATTTTCACGGCGATCAGGGTCACTGGCATCTACCACATGCAACAACAAATTGGCATTCAGGGTTTCTTCCAGAGTGGCGTGAAAAGCGTTAACCAGCTTGTGGGGCAAATGTCGGATGAACCCCACCGTATCGGCAAGTACCACAGGCCCAAGAGTAGAAAAATTAATTCTGCGAAGCGTTGGATCTAAGGTGGCAAACAACTGATCTGCCGCATAGACGTCGGCGGACGTCAGGCTATTGAACAGAGTGGATTTGCCTGCATTGGTGTATCCCACAAGAGATAGCGATGAAACGTCCGCACGCTTACGGGCACGCCGACCTTGCTCCCGCTGCTTACGCACCTTTTCCAGGCGTCGCTGTATGGATTTAATCCGTCCGCGAATTAATCGACGGTCGGTTTCCAACTGAGTTTCTCCAGGGCCTCGTAAACCAATACCACCCTTTTGTCTTTCCAGGTGGGTCCAACCACGAATCAAGCGCGTTGACAGGTGCTCCAGCTGAGCAAGCTCAACCTGCAGCTTCCCCTCATGGGTCCTGGCTCTTTGGGCAAAGATGTCAAGGATCAGGCCAATCCTGTCAAGGACGCGCACACCCAAATCATGTTCAAGGTTTCGTTCCTGACTCGGAGTCAACGCGTGATTGAAAAGGACAACTTCAGCTTCGCTGTCGGTAACGGCAATGTGAATCTCCTCCAACTTGCCTTTACCAACGAAATAGCGAGGGCTCGGATGTTTACGAGATCCCGAGACGAGCGCAACCGGGTCAGCCCCAGCGGATAAGGCTAACTCGGTAAATTCACGTGGGTCTTCCCGGTCTTTGTCTTCCAGCATTTCCAGGTGAACCAGCACTGCACGTTCACCTGACTTAGGACGCTCGAACAATTAAGCGCCTCTGGACTTAGGCATTTCCAGCTTCACCGTCCGTTTCACCCGTGGGAGCGATACGAACATTGCGCGCAGGAACAACCGTTGAAATTGCATGCTTATAGACCATCTGACTGACAGTATTCTTCAGCAAAATAACGAACTGATCGAACGATTCGATTTGCCCTTGCAGCTTTATTCCATTTACTAGAAATATGGATACCGGAATACGCTCCTTCCGTAGAGCATTCAGATAAGGGTCTTGTAAAGATTGCCCTTTTGACATTCTTTTTCTCCTGTTTTTGATTCTAATTATCTAAGACGCAGCCCAACTCCGGGCTAGCGAGCATTTTTAGTACCGCGAGTCTATTTGAATACCTATCATTGCAACGCTGGATGAGCCGTCGGACTTAATATAGGTCCGACTTGGTGCGTTTTAAATAGCGGCGACAGTCAATTTTTCCGGTTTGATCAGTATTTTCAGACCCAGAAATACGATTAGTCGAAGTATAGCCGACAATTTCTGCAATAAGGAGTTTTTTTACTACTCCTGATATTGGTGACTCGTGCCGTTCACCAATAAGGGTCAATCTCATTAGCTTGCTAAGTATATCGACCACTATAACGGCTTAGTATAGGGATTTACCTCATTATAACCATTGCGAAATCAATTGGATGGCCTTATCGACCAATTGCTGATCCATAGAGTCCAACCACTGGGCATCGGGCCATCGGCGCAACCAGGTCATCTGCCGTTTGGCTAATTGTCGGGTGGCGATTACACCTTTTTCGATCATGGTTTCGTAATCATCCCTGCCTTCGAGATAATCCCAGACTTGTCGATAACCAACGGCCCTGATCGAAGGCAACTCCGCAGAAAGGTCTCCGCGATCATGGAGTCGCTGCACTTCATCAACCAAACCCTGCTTCACCATGGATTGAAAGCGGCTATGAATACGCTGATGCAGCACTGGCCTCGCAACAGGCGCCAACGCAATTGAAAGCACCCGGTATGGAAGACAGGTCGGCTGGGACCGGTTCCAGTCTGTTTCGACACCGGACCTGCTATCGGCCAGATCCACCGTTGCGCCATCACTTTCCGCCACCCCCCAGAAACTGGAGAAGGGCCTACCGGTCAGTAAACACACTTCAAGAGCGCGCTGAATACGCTGCCGGTTGCGGGGGTGGATTTTCTGCGCAGCCACAGGATCAAGCTGCTGAAGCTTGAGGTGCATCGCTGGCCAGCCAATCTGCTCAGCCTCAGTCGCCAGTTTGCAGCGCAAGGTTTCGTCAGCACTAGGCATATCACCAATGCCCTGCCACAGGGTTTTGAAATACATCATGGTGCCGCCCACGAGCAGAGGGATACGGCCTGCAGCCGTAATGGCAGCCATTTCCCTCAGGGCATCTTCCCTGAATTCTGCAGCAGAATAGGGTTCCGAAGGATCCTTGATATTTACCAGACGATGGGGGTAACGCTTTAGGCTATCTTCATCCGGCTTGGCAGCACCTATATCCATCTGGCGGTAGACCATCACTGAATCGACACTGATCAAATCAATAGGAAAGTAATCAGCCAGACTCATCGCCAGGTCGGTTTTCCCGGAAGCTGTTGGCCCCATGAGAAATAGCGCAGGCGGCAGGCGCTTGTCACCCAACTCAACGCCCTCGCAGGAAGAGCTTATCAAGCTCACCCAAGGTTAGTTGCACCCAGGTAGGGCGACCATGATTACATTGTCCGCTACGCTCAGTTGCTTCCATATCACGTAATAGCGCATTCATTTCTGCAATCGAAAGCTGCCTGTTGGCTCGCACCGAGCCATGACAGGCCATCGTTCCCAATAATGTATTGAGCGTTTCTTCTACTCGCCTGGTCGTACCATGTTCCTGGATGTCAGCCACTACATCCCGCACCAGGCTCTCTATATTGGCGCTTTTTAATAACGCAGGCACCTGACGCACAATAATGGATTCAGCCCCGGCCACGGATAATTCCAGTCCAAGGTTTGCAAGGGTGTCACCATGCTCTTCCACTGCAAGGGTTTCTCTGCGACTCATGGCCAGGCTAAGCGGCACCAACAAGGGCTGTTGCGTAATTCCGCCATTACCCATGGCGGCTTTCATGCGCTCATACACAATGCGTTCATGAGCGGCATGCATATCTACCAGAATTATTCCCTGGGTGTTCTGTGCCAGTATGTAAATACCATGCAACTGGGCAACCGCATAGCCCAATGGAGCCTGATGATTCGCTGGCATTACGCTTGCCACACCAGCGGGAATGCCTTGCTCGCCAACTTGCCCGCTGGATGAATAGGAGGCAAAAGCCGGACCTGAAGACAAATAACCAGGATTAGTCGAAGCTGCGTACTCTGAAATCGCCGATTGCGCAGCGCCTGCATCTGGATGAAGCGCTGTATAACCCGCTATCTGGTCTTGTACTGCACCCGGACTCGGCCTCTCGGTCAATGGCAGCGCAGATTGCTCAGGCCACTGGGTTTGGTTAAGCATTGGCGCTTCAACAGCGACTTCAGCGGCCGGCGTGGGCCGGATTTCTGCTAACGCCCGATGCAGACTGCGGAACAGGAAGTCGTGCACCATACGGCCTTCACGAAAGCGGACTTCATGCTTGGTCGGGTGAACATTGACATCCACCGTAGCCGGGTCAACCTCCAGATAAAGTACAAATGCCGGATGACGTCCGTGAAAAAGCACATCCTGATACGCCTGCCGGATGGCATGAGCCACCAATTTGTCGCGGATTACCCGGCCATTAACAAAGAAGTACTGCAAGTCCGCCTGACTACGGGAAAACGTCGGCTTTGCCACCCAGCCATGCAACTGCAACCCGGAACCACTGGTATTAATCTCTACGGCATTCTCCACAAACGGCTTGCCGCAAAGTTGTGCAACCCGCCGCAAATGGGAGTCACCGTCATTGGCGGGACGTAGCTGATATATGGTTTTTTGATTATGTGTCAGGGTAAAGGCCACATTCAGACGGGCCAGTGCCTGCCGCTTCACCACTTCCTCGACATGGTTGTACTCAGTCTTGTCAGTACGCAAAAACTTACGGCGTGCAGGGGTGTTATAGAACAGATCCCTCACTTCGACTGTCGTACCGGAAGTATGTGAGGTTGGAGACAACATAGGCGTCATGTCCCGCCCCTCCACTTCCACCTTCCAGGCTTCACCCTGTTCAGCAGGACGGGAGGCAAGAGACAGTCGGGATACCGAACTCACACTGGCCAAAGCCTCACCGCGAAAACCTAAAGTGGCGACAGCTTCAAGATCTTCCAACGTGGAAATTTTACTGGTGGCATGACGTGACAAAGCCAAGGCCAGTTCATCTTTTGGAATACCGCCGCCATTATCCCTGATTCTGATCAGTTTGACGCCACCATCTTCAACGTCAACTTCGACACGGTTGGCACCAGCATCCAAAGCATTTTCAACTAGCTCCTTCACCACTGATGAAGGACGCTCAACAACCTCGCCTGCAGCTATCTGGTTAGCAAGTCGAGGGCTTAACAGGTGAATATTAGACATCTTGAGCCGAATTAAATTAGGTAAATTAAAAACTTAGGAAACGCACAGAAACCGTCTCGAAATGAGGTGAAATGGTAGCAGATGGGAACAAATAACAGAACCGCCGGTATCATCCGGCGGTTACTTAAAAATCAGCTGGCAGGTATACGCAGAACTTGGCCAATTCTTACACCAGGATCCTGCAGATTATTAATCTTCATCAGGTCATTAAGGGTCACCCGATTTCGTTGGGCAATTTCACTCAGGGTGTCACCGCGTTCAATTTTATAGGTCAATCCCTGAGCCTGGCGCTTTTGGAATTTCTGCCACGCCATCAATGTTCCTGGAGGTGGCGAGTCTTCAAAATAGCCCTGCAAACCATGGTAAATAGCTTGGGCCACTTTACGTTGATATTTCTGTGTGCGTAGTCGACCGGATTCAACGGGATTGGAAATAAAGCCGGTTTCCACCAGAATTGAGGGGATATCCGGCGACTTGAGCACAACAAAGCCGGCCTGCTCAACGCGTTTTTTGTGCAGCTTAGATACCCGACCCATAGATTTCAGAACATAATGCCCTACGTTCAAACTGGATTTGAGACTGGCAGTCATAGACAGATCCAACAGCACGCCCGCCAGGACATCATCCTTGTCATCCAGGCTGACACTTCCTACACCGCCAATCAGGTCCGACATATTTTCCTTGGTCGCCAGCCAGCGCGCAGTTTCGGAAGTTGCCCCACGCTTTGATAAGGCGTAAACAGACGAGCCATTTGCAGCAGGACTCTTAAAGGCATCGGCATGGATTGACACCATCAGGTCTGCATTGTACTGGCGCGCAAGATCTGTACGGTTACGTAAGGCGATAAAATAGTCCCCTTTACGAGTCAGGCGGCCGTTAAAGCCTTTTTCGTGATTCAGCATCGCCTGCAACTCACGGGATATCGCCAGTACCACATCCTTTTCCCGAACCCCTCTGGGGCCTATAGCTCCGGGATCATCGCCGCCGTGACCAGGATCAATCACGATTAAAATATCCCGCCGCTGACTATGTTCATCAACACGTTTAGTGACTTCAGCGGCTGCGGAACCAGCACCATAGAGATCGACAACGAGCCGGTGACCATACTGGTCGTTTGGCTGCAACACAAAACTTTTGGGTTTAACGGACTGCTTCAAATCAAGCACCACCCGCAGATCGGATTCGTTGCGTTTAGCACTGCGAATTTTCCGGATAGGACTGTTTTGCAGATCGATAGCGCCCATGCTGGTCTGCAAAACAGTACCAGAGAGGTCGATCACCAAACGTTCGGGACCGGACAGGGCAAATAATTTGTGGTCCACAGGGCCAGTAAGATCAAACACCAACCGGGTATGATCAGGTGCGGGCCAGATCCGCACATTACTGACAGCACCCGCCCAGACTTGGGGGGCCGTACATAAAAGCCCAATCAACATCCACTTGAGCAAATTGTTCATAAGATCAATACCCCTCAGCCCCATTTTGCTGATGATCCTGTGAAAATATCCGGGTCGCACGCCCGATAACCTGTTTCATTGAATCAGTGTATGCCTGCAATCTGGCCTGACGGCCTTTTCCGGACACACCCAGTGTGATCGCCAGATCCGGGCCGGGTAACAATCCCGAACCCTTTTCCGCCCATTCAATCAGGCAAAGGGAGTTATCCTGAAAATAGTCCCGAATACCCAAAAACTCCAATTCCTCCGGGTCACTCAACCGGTAGAGGTCAAAGTGATAGACCATTTTGTCTGCCAGCTCGTATGGCTCCACCAGCGTATAGGTCGGACTCTTAACTGAGCCTGAATGTCCCATCCCACGTAGAATGGCACGGCTCAGTGTCGTCTTGCCCGCCCCCAGCTGTCCTTCCAGATAGATGACCGCAGGCGGGGTTAACAATCCCGACAACGCACGTCCGAGTTCCAATGTGTCATTCTCTGAAGGCAACTCCAGTACTACTTCAGCTGTCATTCGCCCATTACCTGTTTAATCTTTCCAACCCCACCTATTTAAGCGGAGGGCCTAACAATCAAATTCTGCCGCCAATCTGTTTCCGTACGCAGATCCGCTAATCGAGTTCCGGCTGCAGCCAGGCCTGACCAAGGAGGCTGATTACGTCCGTTGCTGTCAAACTTAGCTGACCATTTCTACGCTGCGCCATATCACCGCTGTGTGCATGCCAGGAAACTGCCAGCCGGGAGGCTTCAAACACTGGTAACCCCTGGCCAACAAGAGCACCAATCACTCCGGCAAGCACATCCCCCATGCCACCGGATGCCATACCGGCATTTCCATGCTCGGCGCAGACTGCAATTACCGGGTTCCCGGCATCAGAGATTGACGCTACCAGAGTGCCCGCTCCTTTTAGCACGACAGTTGCCTGATACTTATTGGCAAGAGCACTTACACCGGCAAACCGGTCCTGCATGATGTCAGCGACTGAGCAACCCAACAGCCTGGCAGCCTCGCCTGGATGAGGGGTAAGCACCACCTTACCTGGCAATGACTGTTGCTCCAGTGCCAGCATGTTGAGCGCATCCGCATCCAGCACCAAGGGTTTGTTCTGCGTACTGCAATGCTGCAGCGTAGTCTGATAACACATCTGCCCCCAGGGTTCCTGCCCGAGCCCGGGCCCTAATACGACCACGGACGCCGACAACAGTATTTCTTCAAGAACCTGCCGGTGAGCCACATTCTTAAACATGACTTCCGGGGACCGCATCAACCCTGCCAATACATGAGGCTCCTGGGTCGCACAGCTTACCAGGCCGGCCCCTGCCCTGATGGCAGACTCAGACGCCATTAACGCAGCACCGCCATATCCCAGATCGCCGCCAACAATCAGAACATGCCCGAAACGCCCCTTGTGATCAGAAGGCCGACGCAAAGGCAATTCATCCTGCAATAGCCGAAAATCATCTCGTTGGGCTGACAGAGTCACCTGCTGATAAACCTGTTCCGACACACCCAGGGCATCAAACCAAAGCTCACCGACATAGTCCGACGCCATACCAGTCAGTAATCCCTGCTTGATACCAATAAAGGTTGAGGTCAAATCAGCTTTGACAACCGGGCCCAAAGGCATGCCTGTATCTGCGGACAATCCTGACGGAATATCCACTGCCAGGACCGGACAACCGGAGGCATTTACAGCCTCAATAGCCCTGGCGTAGTCTTCCCGCACCAGCCCTGTCAATCCCGTACCAAGCATGGCATCAACAATCACCTCGCAGCCTTCAGGCAAGCAGCCGCTCCATGTATCCGGGTTGACACCTTTCAGTTGAGCCTGCTGATATGCCTCCGCGGCCTCACCTGTTAATTTCTTGGGATTGGCCAGTGCGTATAGGGTAACTTCCAGACCTGCAGTTTCAGCCAACTCAGCAATAACATATCCGTCCCCACCGTTGTTACCGCCACCACAAAGCACCACCAGGGACTTAATGTCGGGAAAGTGCCTCATCAATTGACGAAAAGCGGCTTTGCCTGCTCGACGCATTAAGCCGTAACCACCGCCCTCTGTTTCAGCAATCGCCAACGCATCAAGCTGCCTCACTTGCTCGGCGGTATAAAGCTCTCTCGGCACCGGGCCACTAGTCGAATGAATCAGCACTGCAGAATCCACTTGAAATTATTACGCTATATTGCTGTAAAGTTTAGCAAAATTCCATTAAAAGTACATTTCATAAGCAATATTGACCAACAAGGTTCGCCAGCCAGCCCGACAATCTCCAAAGTAAGTCGATAGGCCTATGCCCGTAAGCGCTGGAAATACAAGGGGGTTATGTCACAATACCGCAACCAACCACCGATCATAGCCGATAACTTTTGAGCCAGACTGACTACAACGCCCTCGCTTCCGACATCCAAACCTGGGCTCGGAAACTGGGCTTCCAACAATGCGGAATTACCGATGTCGATTTAGGGGAACATGCGGAACATTTCCAGCAATGGCTGGAGCAGGGATATCACGGCACGCTGGACTATATGGCGGCCCACGGAAGCAAACGTTACCACCCCGACGAACTGATCCCTGGTACGCTGAGAGTCATTTCAGTACGCATGGATTATTGGCCGGAAGAGGCCAAGGAGGCGCTTCCTCTCCTTGAAGACGGCAATGCGGCCTACGTGTCGCGCTACACAATGGGGCGGGACTACCACAAGCTGATACGCAAGCGTCTGGCCAATCTTGCTGAGCGCATCAAAGCACAAATTAGCGAAACCCAATATCGGGTTTTCGTAGATAGTGCCCCGGTGTTGGAACGCGCACTTGCGCAGAAAGCTGGTTTGGGCTGGATTGGCAAGAACACCATGCTGATCAACCCCAAAGCGGGTTCCTACTTCTTCCTGGGTGAGATTTTTACCGACCTTCCCCTACCTGTTGATGAGCCCTTTGACAGCCATCACTGCGGCAGTTGTTCTGCCTGTATGGACCTATGCCCGACCAAGGCTTTTGTCGGTCCGCAGATACTTGATGCACGACGCTGCATCTCTTATTTGACCATAGAATTGAAAGGTTCAATACCAGAAGAGCTGCGGCCATTAATGGGGAATCGCATTTTCGGTTGCGATGATTGCCAGTTGGTTTGTCCCTGGAACAAGTTCAACTCTCCCACTGACGAGGATGACTTCACGCCCAGGCACCACCTGGACGACAGCCAACTGATCGAGTTATTTCAGTGGACGGAAGCCGAATTCCTGAACAAAACCGAAGGCTCAGCGATTCGCCGCACAGGCTACAACAATTGGCTGCGCAATATTGCCGTCGCTCTGGGCAATGCCACTCCTGGCAGAGAAATTCGACAGGCGTTGCTGGCCCGGCGGGACTACCCTGACCTCACAGTGAAAGAACATGTGCAATGGGCGTTACAACAGCTGGACCACAAAGAAACAACTCAACCTACCAAGATTCAAGTGCGCTCTGTTGACAACTAAAACTTTATTTACAGACCCTAGTTCAGTTTTAGAAAATGCTCGCGGTAGTATCGCAATTCCTCGATAGACTCGCGGATATCATCAAGTGCCTGATGAGTCCCCTTTTTCTTCACCCCCGCAGCGATTTCCGGCTGCCAGCGCCTGGCCAGTTCTTTAAGAGTACTGACATCCAGATTGCGATAGTGAAAATAAGTTTCCAGTGCTTTCATATAGCGGGCGAGGAAGCGTCGATCCTGGCCAATCGAGTTACCACACATGGGTGAAGTTCCAGCATCGCAATGCTCTCCCAGAAAGTTCAAGATGAGCTGCTCCGCTTCTGATTCTCCAATCGTGCTCTGCTTAACCCTGTCGATAAGCCCACTCTCACCGTGGGTACGCTGATTCCAGTCATCCATCAAGGCCAGTACTGCCTCCGGCTGATGCACGGCGATGACCGGTCCCTCCGCCACCAGTTCAAGATCGCTGGTGGTAACAATAACCGCCATCTCGATGATGCGATCTCTCTCCGGTTCCAGGCCGGTCATTTCCAAATCAATCCAAATCAGGTGGTCGCTGCGTGACATAGGAACTCCATAGAATTACAGTAGCGCCAGACTTTAGCCGGCGCGAAACCAGGTGCCATACTAATTTTAGTTGACTCTAAGGTATAGAGCAGCCGGTATAGAGCAGAAAATTATTGGATTAGATTGATCACTAACTGAGTTACCAGACCGCATGGGAAAACGCAGGCTTACTAAACAGCAGCAATGGCGTATTAAAAAGATTCAGGATGAACGCTCCCGCAGGGCTGACAGAAAAGAATCCCAGGTGCTGGAGCAGTTGGATGCCGGTGATCTGTCGGCGGAGCAAAGAGGCCTGGTCATTGCCCACTATGGCCAGCAACTGGATATTGAAGCACTGGACGGTGTAAACAAAGGCAAGCTATACCGCTGTTTCGTCCGCGCCAATATTGACTCCTTGGTGACCGGCGACATTGTCACCTGGCGCGCAGGCAATGATAACAGCGGCATCATTGTCGCGCGTAATGACCGGCACACAGCACTCAAACGACCAGATAAATTTGGCCAGCTCAAACCGGTAGCAGCTAATATCGACCAGATCCTGATCGTCATTGCCACTGAACCCGAAGCCCACAATAACCTGATAGATCGCTATCTGGTCGCCGCCGAAGCGGTGGAGATAGCCCCCCGCATCATTCTGAATAAAAAAGACCTGATTAATGATGAAAATCGTGACCGTATTGAACGCTTAAAAGCACTTTATTCAGGGTTGGGTTATGACTGGATCGAGGTTTCATCGAAGTCTCAGGAAGGGCTGGCACCACTACAAACCTTGTTAGATCACCGCATCAGCATATTTGTTGGCCAGTCCGGTGTGGGCAAATCGTCCTTGATCCAAGCCTTGCTGCCTGAGGAGGAACTACGTGTGGGAGATCTGTCAGAAGGGGCACGTAAAGGTACTCACACTACAACTACCGCCAAGCTCTTTCATATGCAATGCGGCGGCGATTTGATCGATTCGCCGGGTATCCGTGAATTCGGTCTCTGGCACATGGACGAGCCAACGTTGGCAGATGGTTTTATTGAGTTTCGACCTTTTCTCGGCACCTGTAAGTTTCGGGATTGCCGCCATCAGGGGGAACCTGGATGTGCCTTAAATCAGGCGTTAGAGGACGGAGAGATAGAAGCCTCCCGCATGGAAAGTTATCAGCGCATCAGGGATTCTTTGGAAGACCAGACCATCATCAATACCCACGATTAACAAACGACGTGACCGGTCCCACTTACCAGTTGAGGCCACCTGATCCGCCATTATTCTGCTGCTCATTAATTTGAGGCTTGTTAGCGGGAGGGGTTTTGATCGGAAGATCTTTGTTCGGATCAAACTCAGGCTTGGATAACTCCCGTTTAAGGACCTTATTCAACTGGCCGGATAACTCGTCTGACGACATGATGCTTTCCGACTGTTCCGCCCCTTCAATTTCAGCCTGTGTCTTCTTGTTCAATACAATAATGGATATGCGGCGATTCACCGGATTAAGCGGGTCGTCTTCATCAAAAAGCACGGAAGACGCCAGCCCGACAACACGCGCCAGGCGATTCTCCGGCAAGCCACCTTCCACTAAGGCACGCCGGGCAGCATTCGCCCGGTCAGACGACAACTCCCAGTTGGAATAATCAGCGCGCCCCAGATAAGGTGCGCCGTCTGTATGCCCGGAAATACTGACCTTATTACGCACTCGCGCAATCATACGCGCCAGTTCATAAAGAATGTCTTCGAAATAAGGTTTCAGATGAGCATCGCCACTGTCAAACATAGGGCGCTGACGCTTGTCGACAATCTGAATTCGCAAACCTTCTTCCGTGATATCAATAATGAGCTGGTCCTTGAACTCACGCAGCTTCTCGCTATTTTCAATCTGGTCAATAATATCTTTCATCAGGCTTTCCAGGCGACGTTGTTCTACCTGGGAAGCAATGTCCTCAATAGTTTTTTCTTCCAGCACAATTTCCGGCTGGTTTTCGGGGGTGTCCGCCACATTTTCGGTAACAGTGACGGTGACACTACCTTCCAAATCGATCACGTTTGGACTGCCGCCTTCTTCAAACCCAATGGGATCAGTAAAGTATCCAGCTATAGCCTCCTTCTGCGCCTCTGAGGTAGAGGCGCTCAGCCAGAGCACCAGGAAAAAGGCCATCATTGCCGTTGCGAAATCGGCAAACGCCACCTTCCAGGCACCACCGTGCCCCTTGTGGGACTTACGGATCCGTTTAACGATAATCGGGGGTTGATCTTCCATCATGGCGAGGTCAATGAATCAGCTGTTGATGTCCGCTACTTGGAGCGGACATAGTCATTAAGTTCCTGGAAGGTTGGGCGCACGTTTGAATTTAGGGCTTTGCGTCCAAATTCAATGGCCAACTGGGGTGCCAGCCCACTCATGGTGGCCAGAATACTCACTTTCACGCATTCGTAGGCTTTGATTTCCGTTGCTGCAATACCATGCAAAGCCGTCGATGCAGGTCCTACAAATCCATACGCCAGGAGAATACCGAAGAAAGTTCCTACAAGAGCCGCCGCCACATGCACCCCTAATTCTTCCGGTGGTCCTCCCAAGGATTTCATCGTGATAACAATTCCTAAAACCGCGGCGACTATACCAAAGCCGGGTAACGCATCAGCCACCTTATTTACGGCTTCTGCAGGTTTTTCCAGCTCCTGCAGGCGGGTTTCAATTTCCAGGTCCATCAAACCTTCAAGCTCGTGAGGGGCCATATTGCCCGTGCTAACGATACGCAGATAGTCGGTGATGAAATCCCGAACGGTGACCATCCGCATAATGGCTGGATAACGCTGAAATATCTCACTGTTCTCAGGTTCATCGACATCGGCCTCTATCGCCATAACACCAGCACGGCGAGACTTATCGAAGAGGTCATATAACAACGACAACAAGTCCATAAAGACCGCACGGTTAAAGCGCGAACCGGCAAAAAGTGTCGGTATTGACGCAAAAACCGCTTTAATCACTTTAGGGGAATTGGCAATCAAAAAAGCGCCAAATGCAGCACCACCGATAATCAGAATTTCAAATGGTTGCCACAGGGCTAACAGCTCTCCATGGGACAATACATAGCCACCCAGCACACTGGCGACGACTACAACGATACCAATGATAAACAGCATAGGCTTTCCAAATCACTCCAGACAGATGACAAACGCACAACAATTATCTACTTTAGATATTAAAGTAAAGATCAAAACAGACTATTTCACAAATACTTATGCCGGAAACCGCACAGACAGTTCAAGAGATGGAATGGGTTGACCAACTGCTGCAGAAAACACTGCCGTCGATCAGCTCATCAGGCTCTGTTTTGCTTGGACTTCTGTCTGAGAGCACTCCGTCTTTTCAAGATATGAGCGATATTCTGCGTCACGACCCTGTTTTGGCCCTTACGCTGCTCAATAAAGCAAATCTGCAAACACGCAGCAATGAAAGCCTGGTTAAAACACTTTCCCAGGCGATCAGCCTGTTGGGCACTGACTATCTACAGGATCTACTGCAAAACACGCCTCCCCCGGAGCGGGCCACTATTCCCGCCGTCATTGCTTACAACAAGGCATTGACGATCAGCTTCTTTTCAGCCCACCTTGCTCAATACGTGGCTCAGACCAAAATAGGTTCAAAAGGCGAAGAATATTACTGGTATGGGCTGCTCTACGGGTTGCCCATGTGGTTATTATGGCGCTACACGCCGAAAAAAATGCAAGCCTGGCAGGATCGTCTGGAGCATTCCTTCAGTATGCGAAAGACGTTGGAAACAAAGATTTTCGGTGGGCCATTTGCCAATATATGGAAGAGAATCCATCAGGATTTTGCTTTGCCGGAGGTCATTACTGACACACCCGTCTTTGACGATATTCACAACAATCGCCTGATAGTGCGCATCGCCCGTCACAGCCGAAAAATTTTCCCTCCAGTGAAACCCACTGACAGAGATGAGCTACTGCTGCTGAACCACCCGGGATTCATCGTCGCTATCTGTAACCTGATAGCCTTCCAAGGTGCACTTGATTTTTACTCCGCAGTTACCCAGCGCCTGATTCAATGTCTTTCGGTATATTTGGAACAACCACTCAAGGATACCGTCCGCAACATTCACAAAATTGCAGTGAAGTCAGCGCGACAGCACCCTATCCCAGGAGGATGCGCACTCGTTGCCCATCTAATTGCAGGGCCAAAACCCCTGGTCGAAAATGAAGAAGATGAAAGCCCCGTGACGCCTGCTGCCAACGTCAGCCCTTCGATTATATCTACGCCGAAAGCTATCACCGACGAAACACCGGTAATAGCACAAATCGCACCCGCAGAGGCAGCCGAAGAAGAAGCAGGGGATGCGCCTAAGGCCGAGCCCGCTGAAGAGCCCGACAGCATTCACCGCAAGCAGGTAATTTCCGTATCAGAGCTGGCGAAACCCGCCACCAAACCGGAAAGTACGCCTGACAATCGCCAGATGCGCCAACCCAACCAGGATCTCTATATAGAGATGACCCAGATCATGCTGCGGTCTCCGGCACAGTTCAAGGACGTAGCAGCACTTATGAACGCCGCAGCACAGTGTATTACTCATGGCGTGGGTCTACGCACCTGTGTTGTGGCACTGATCAACACCAACCGCACCCGACTGAAAGGTTATTTTGCCTCCGGCACCAGCGACCGGCCACAATTGGGCAAAATTGATGTTGACCTAAGCTCAGCATCCCTGATTAGCAAGATCATGGAAAAACCTTCCAGTATCTGGATTAAACCTGGAAGCTCGGACAAGGTTAAAAAAATGATCCCCGATGATTTCCGCAAGGTAAATCAAACCATGGATTTCTTCCTGACCTCCTGCTTTGTTAAAACACGCCCATTGGCACTGTTCTACGCAGATGCCGGTATTGATGCCCTACCCCTTACAGAATACGAATATGAATGCTTTAAGCATGTCTGCAGCGCCACCTCACAAGTCCTCTACTATTTTGCCCAACGCAATCAGAAAAAATAGCTGGAATACCGAAATCTCTGATGGGACAGGGACAACTAGTGTCCCGCCCGCCCATTTGCTAACATCCGCAGCATCTGATGATGTTGGCAAACGCACGCATCCCGGCGGGACTTGGCAAACTTCCCATTCCCCCTGTATAAATCGCCATTACCAATCATTTTAACCTTCATTATTTGTAGAGCGTGACATGGATCAGCTTCCTCTGATTATTGAAACAACTGACTTGGCACATCTGATTGCCCAGCCATCCACGAATGGTGATTCAAGGGTCGTACTGCTTGATTTGTGCCGTCCTGAAAATTATCAGAGTGGGCATATTCCAGGTGCCATCCACATCCCCCCCGGGGCTACCCAGCTAGGTCGACCACCGGCACCGGGACTGGCCCCGGAACCAAGACAGTTACGGGCTATAATCGAACACATAGGTCTGCAGCCAACTGATCATGTCGTTGTTTACGATGATGAAGGAGGCGGCTGGGCCGGACGCATGATCTGGCTGTTGGATACCATCGGCTTCCACAACTACAGTTACCTGAACGGTGGCCTGATCGCCTGGAAAGATGATGGCAGGGAACTTTCCAACAGCATTCCGGACACTCAACAAGCCAGCTATGAAATCGCTCCGAATTCTGCGGTGACCGTCAGTCTGGAAGAGTTGCAAGGCATGGTTGGAGCAGCCGACCTGGTCATTTGGGATGCCAGATCCCCAATGGAGTATCTGGGGCAGCGTCAAACTGCAATTCGCAACGGCCATATTCCCGGCGCAGTAAATTACGAGTGGACACGTGCGATGGATCCCGGCAATAGCCTGCGTCTGCGTAATCTTGAGCAGATTCAAGACGAACTCAGCCAGTTGGGCATTACAAAGGATAAACGTGTAGTCACCCATTGCCAGAGTCATCACCGTTCCGGCTTGACCTATTTGATTGGCAAAGCCCTGGGCTTTGATATTCGGGCCTATGCCGGCTCCTGGGGAGAATGGGGTAACCACCCTGACACCCCTGTAGAAATTTAAAGAATACGAACTATGTCATACAGCGCCGGAATGAGCCTTTGCTGGCAGCCAGAGCCGTTTGGTACAGATTTTTTTATTTAACCGATAGCTTTGGATGACAGCCCTGCTCCCGAAGCCAGTTAATTTGTGGATAACCTAATGTCATTGCTTGATCGTTTATTTGTCATGAGTCAGTACCTCACACCCCAGCACGCTCTCTCCAAGCTGGCGGGCGGCCTGGCGGATAGCCGCAAACCAGCGGTTAAGAATAACTTTATCAAATGGTTCATTAAGCAATACGACGTCAATATGGACGAAGCTTTAAGGGGATCTGCCGAAGACTATGAAAACTTTAATGACTTCTTTACCCGGGAACTCAAGGAGGGTGCCCGCATAATTCAGGGGGGCACCCGAAAGATCGTCAGTCCCGTGGATGGTGCTGTCTCCCAGGTAGGCCGCGTCGAATACGGCAGAATTTTTCAAGCCAAAGGCCATAGCTTCAGTCTGATTGAGTTGTTGGGAGGGGATCTGCAAAGGGCACAGCCATTTATCGGTGGCGATTTCGCTACTATCTACCTTTCACCTAAAGACTATCACCGCATCCATATGCCGATAGCAGGTGAGTTGCAGAAAATGGTTTATATCCCCGGCGATCTGTTCTCGGTCAACCCGGTAACTGCTGATAATGTACCGAGACTCTTTGCCCGCAATGAACGCGTCGTCTGCCTTTTCAATACTGACTACGGCCCTATGGCCATGACCCTGGTTGGAGCCATGATAGTGGCAAGTGTTGAGACCGTTTGGGCAGGTAAAATACAGGGGCATGGTAAAACTATCAGGACCTTCAATTATTCCCCCGGTGAGGTGAGCCTGAAGCAAGGCGAAGAAATGGGTCGCTTCCATCTTGGCTCAACAGTAGTAATGACTTTCCCGGAAAACACAATGCAATGGAACGATGTGGTGGCACCGGAAGCTGGGGTGCGCCTTGGTCA
This sequence comes from Hahella sp., assembly GCA_050299855.1. GTDB lineage: Bacteria > Pseudomonadota > Gammaproteobacteria > Pseudomonadales > Oleiphilaceae > Hahella. Next base: position 221,840 of record JBNKWQ010000046.1, on the reverse strand, counting down.
GCTGATCGGCGCCATCAAAAAAAACTAAAGTCGTAGAGCACCTCTAAATAGATCCGGCTGGAAAAGCCAGTACTTCCTGGATAGAGTTTTTTCCTTCCAGCACCATCAACAGACGGTCAAGCCCCAAAGCGATACCTGAGGCCTCAGGCATGGCAGGCAGGGCTTGCAGCAAGAGCTCATCGACGGGTATCCCGGATTTTCCCAGGGCGAGGCGGGAGTCATTGTCTGCCTCGAAGCGCTTTTGCTGTTCGACTGGATCACTGAGTTCATCATAAGCGTTCGCGATTTCAATGCCCTGGATATACAACTCAAAACGCTTGGCCACCGGGTCTCCAAAAGAATCTGGCGCCACCTTGGCCAAGGCAGCCTGACTGGCCGGATAGTCATAAATAAATACCGCACCTCGATCCTTTAAGGAAGGTTCCACCTGGTGACTCATCAATAAATCAAGCGCTGCATCCAATGACAGCTCCTCAACCGACAGCCCTGAAAGATCAACAGCATGTGCGATCAAGTCGCTCTCTGCTGTTGTAAAAGGATCTAAACCGCAAGCATCCTGAAAGGCTTTACGGTAGCTGAGGCTCTGAATTCCCCCCAAATACCCCAACTCTCTAAGCATTGCCTCGACTTCTGCCTGCAGATCGACCAGAGAATAATCCGGGCGATACCATTCCAGCATGGCAAATTCAGGGTTGTGGCGACGGCCGGTTTCATCCCTCCGAAACGCTTTGGTAATTTGAAAAATAGGCCCTGAGCCGGCTGCCAACAGTCTTTTCATGGCATGCTCCGGTGAGGTCAACAAAAATAACTTCTTTTCCGGCGCTGAGGGGTTCAGCACTTCATAGCTATCAAGGTGCGGATCTGTGGCGGTAACCCCACTCAACAAGGGGGTATCCACTTCCAGCACATCACGGGACGCGAAGAATGCCCTGATCTGCTGCATAAATCGGTTCCTTTTAATCAACATGTCTCGACCTATTGCCGGCTGCCATTGACCAGAAATCGATTGCATGTTGAATCTCCGATATTTAAAGGGGGATATGTGCATAAACCAAAAAAGGCAGATAAATCCAGTTTATCTGCCTTTCAAATAGAGGGTAACACCCAGATGAGCTTAGCTTTTTACACGGCTCACATATTCTGCGGAGCGGGTATCTACACGAATCACTTCGCCTTGTTCAACGAACAATGGTACGGCGACTACTGCCCCAGTAGTGAGTTTTGCCGGCTTGCTGCCACCTTGCGCCGTATCACCACGGACACCCGGATCAGTTTCAACAATTTCCAGCTCCACAAAGTTGGGTGGAGACACGGACAAAGGCGTGCCGTTATATAAAGTCACAGTGTAGGAATCCTGTTCTTTCAGCCACTTGGTGCACTCGCCCACCGCTTTTGCATCCGCTGCATGCTGCTCAAAGGAGCCGTCAGTCATCATGAAGTGGTAAAATTCACCATCTGTGTAGAGATATTCCATTTCCAGATCAATAACGTCAGCACCTTCAACGCTGTCGCCGGACTTGAATGTACGCTCGCCTACCCGACCTGATTTAAGGTTTCGGAACTTAACGCGGTTGAATGCCTGACCTTTACCGGGTTTAACAAATTCATTCTCGATAATTGAACAGGGGTCTCCATCAAGCATTACCTTGAGACCTGATTTGAATTCATTGGTAGAATAGTTGGCCATATTCCTCTATCTCTGCAAAATGGCTTTCTGATTTTTCAGATAAGCCCAAGTAAACGGTAATTCCTTGGGCTAATTTCCCCGTAGGTATTACCTGCTCGTAAAATTGTATGGAAAATAAATTTGCCAATAATAGCTCGAAACACCCCTGTATTTGAAGCTTCCACAGACTTACATGCCCAAGTCACGCAAGCAATTATAACGACTGATAATATTGCCGCTGACAGATCAGGCATAACAGGGACAACAATTGGAACACCCGGCAGGGATACATGGCAGCAGGATCTGGCCGATATGATCAGGACCGCGAAGGACTTAGGAGACTTTGTCAGCCTGCCGGAATCATTTATTCAGGAAGCCTTCGCCGGCCACCAACAGTTCCCCATCAAAGTGACGCGCCACTATGCCAGCCGGATTAAAAAAGGCAACCCCCGGGATCCATTACTGTTACAGGTATTGCCACAGGTAGCGGAATCAACAACGACCCCAGGCTACTTGAAGGATCCTTTGTCAGAAAAGGATTTTCAGGCCGACAAAGGTATTCTGCATAAATATCATGGGCGCGCATTGCTGATCACCACCGGTTCCTGCGCCATCCATTGCCGCTATTGTTTTCGCCGTCACTTCCCCTACCAGGACCATCGCCAGAGCCTGGCCGACTGGGAACAGGCGCTGCTCCATATTGAACAGGATGCATCGATACAGGAAGTCATTCTGAGTGGTGGCGACCCTTTGATGCTAACCGATCAACACTTGGATCGCCTTATCGCCCGCATCAATTCTATCGCGCATGTAAAGACGCTCAGGATTCACAGCAGGCTGCCGGTAGTTTTGCCCAGCAGGATTACCGACTCACTACTGACGATCTTGAATCACGAGAGACTTCAAACAGTGATGGTTATTCATAGCAATCACGCTAACGAAATAGACCCTGGTACAGGCATCGCTCTTAAAAAGCTGGGCCAGGCCTGTCACACCTTGCTTAATCAGACTGTCCTGCTGAAAGGCGTCAATGATCAGGTGGATGATCTGATAAACCTTAGCCATAGACTATTTGAGCACTCGGTTCTGCCTTACTACCTCCATCTGCTGGACAAAGTCGAGGGTGCCGCTCATTTTGATCTGGAAGATGACAGTATCAAAACCATCATGAGTGGACTTCGCAAAAACCTGCCTGGCTATCTAGTCCCCAAGCTGGTGCGGGAAATTCCTGGTGAAGCGTCAAAATCACCCATCTTTTATTGATTGCCAATGAATAATATCTGTGCGACCTGTTATCCGTATGGCTGCAAATAGCCGTATGAATCGACAGAAGCAACCACTGGCAGGCCAAGCTTCATACGATCACTGAGGGACTCGCGTCAAAGTTGCCTGTCCCTTGGCAAATAATACTTTATCCCACCTTGTTGAAAGGCCAGAATAACAAGAGGGCGATTACGCTGTTGGACAGATAATGATGTTTGCATGCGTTAAGGAAGGAATTGTTACCATCTGTGTGACAACCTGTAAAAGTATGTAAAAGGCCGCCAAATTTAGACAGAATCATACGGTTTGCTAATTCTTTGCTATTCTAACTACTAACGACTTGATTTAAGGTGTAATTAGGTCGAACTACAAGAACCAGCAAAGTACTGGCAAGGTCAAATAAATTGAATAATGATTTAACTATGGTTGTTTTGCATGAACGGAAATAGTTCAGCATTGAGGATCACGGTGCCCGAACAAAAGCTGACATCGCTTTCGTTCTGTGAGCCTAACGTGAAGCAAATGGAACAATGGGTGAGTGAGCTTCCCATAGCGAATATTGGTGAAACCGCGAAGCGGTTATACCACGCTGTGATGGAGATCAATCAACTGATACTCGTACCTAACGTGCGCTTCCAATTAATGGAGGTGTTACGTAGCCCTGTTTACTATGTTTGCAAAGAGCTCTCCAAGCACTTCCTTAATCATTCCATCGTGCTGCCGGAAAAACAGCGTAAAATTGCCAACCTGGCTCAAGCGTTGCAACTACATCTGGCCAATGGTTATAAACTGGTGATTCACGATCAGATAGAACAGACCGGCAGTGAAAAAGCCAAGCGCGCCCTGGCGCCTGCCTGTCATCGAGCCATATCAGACCTTGCCCGCTGCGTAGTTCGCTCCTGCCAACTTTACTGTCAGAGCCCTCCCAATGTCTGGCTGGAAATACACCAGATTTTCAAGTTTGCCCATAACCTGCATATTGATAAGGTAAGAGTCAAAGATACCCAGCTATCATTCAATGATGAAACCAGCATTGCTCATGCCTATAAACGCATCGCATTGCTGGGCTGCAGTAAACCAAACCAGATGCGGCAAAATGATATCGCTCTGGTGTATGAATCCTATGACGCCTGGGTCGATGTAGTTGATCTGGACTATGGCGAGGACAGTAGCGGATTGTTCATTGCCAACCCTGCAAATGATTCCCCCCCCTATTATCGCTCGCTACATTCCGGCTCCCCCGTACATGATGCATTAGGGCTGGACACATCCGTTCTGGTCGACAAGTTGACTGACTATCTGGCACACCTGAATCAGCATAAAAAGCCGCCCGCTGACGGGCTCGATATGCCTGTGAGATTGGCCGATAACGTCATGGCGTCCCTGAGTAAGGCTTTGGGAATCCTCACTAAACGCACCTTCAAGCGATTAGCGAGCAATGGCCGTATCTTTCTTACGGTAGGCCTCTCCAATACCCACTATTTCAGTGCAGGCAGTGTCGACTTCAATGTTCTGCTGGCGCGCCAGGATGAAGAAGAACATGATGCCAATTACTACCTGACTCGCGCGCAGAAATCTGATGTCTGGTCCTCATCCTTCGATTCGGCGCCGACTCATGGCCAAAGTACACCTGAAATGAGCCCTATCAGTTTCAAAGGCATGTCAGGTAATAATGCCACTGAGACCAAACGTAATTACATGCAGCATATAGTGCCGTTGGTGAACACAAGCCCTGGAGGGTATTGCATTCAGTGGTCTGGCGATGTTCCCGGTAATGTCCAGGCAGGTGAGCTACTGGGCCTTCGAGAACAGGAAAATCAACCCTGGAGTATCGGTGTCATTCGCTGGATCAGACAGATCAAGCAGCATGGCACCCAGTTTGGCGTAGAATTACTCGCCCCAAATGCCAAACCCTGCGGCGTTCAACTTACCCAGAAAACCGGTGACAGCAGTGAGTTCTTACGCGGACTCCTGTTACCCGAACTGCCATCTATTGGCCAGCCGGCAACACTAATTACTCCACGCCTGCCATTCCAGGTGGGTCACAAGTGCGTACTGAATAAGAAGGGGCGCGACTCAAAAGTACAACTCAGCCGACGCGTCTCAGCAACAGGAAGCTTTAGTCAGTTTGAAATTAACTTCCTAAGCCAAGGTATGCAGCAGGTACAAAATGAACTCAAGGCCAGCAAAGCCAGTGAGGACGATTTCGACTCCTTGTGGCCAACACTGTAGAAACTTGATGGGAATGATGGATATACTTGCTGGTTTCCTGAACAAAACCTTCTGTTCAAGTGTGCCATGCTGTAAATGGATTTAGGCTAAACCGGTTAATGTTTTATTTTCGACACCCGGTAAAAGAAGACAAAGTTAAGTTTTCGTCTTGTGGGAACGGTGCACGACTCCTAGAATACAATGAATATAAAGACATCTCTGATGATCACTTGTGGCCCGCATCTCTGAGACTAATCAGGGGCCACCTCCGCCATACGGATTTAAGTTAGCCTGACTCCATGCAGAAAAAAAACCAAACGGTACATTTATTAATTCTTGATCCCTCCCAGAATGAGGCAGAAAAAGTGGTCAGCCTGATGCGCAACGCAGGAAAGGCTACCAGAGCGCATAGAATTACCAGCATTGAAGATCTCGAAGAGTCCCTTAACGATCAGGTCTGGGACCTATTTATCTCGCGTGACGCTGATGGTGAAATCGCCTTCGACCAATGCCTGGAACAAATTAAACGCCACGAGAAAGACATTCCCTTTATTCTGTTGACAGAATCCTACGATGAAGAAAGCGCGATAAATGCCCTTAAGCTGGGCGCAAGGGATGTGTTACCTGCAGATTCCCTGGCCCGCTTGGTCGTTGTTGTCAAACGCGAACTTGGCGATCTGGAAGAAAGACGCAAGCGTCGCAATATGGAATTATTTCTGCGGGAAGCGGAAAAACGCTGCAACATTCTGCTTGAAAGTTCTATGGATGCTATCTCCTATGTCAACGAAGGTATGCATGTATTCTCCAATAAAGCCTACATGGATCTGTTTGGCTACGAGGACATGGATGAACTCATGTGTGTCCCCTTGATGGACATAATTGGAAGCGACAGCAAAGAAAAATTTAAAAGTTTTATGAAAAGTCTGGCTGATGGCTCGGCCAACAGCAGTGAGCTTTTATGCAAAGTGCAAAAGGAAAACGGCACTGAAATTGATGTGGTGATCTCTTTCTCCCAAGCAACCTACGATGGTGAATCCTGCACACAACTGATAATCCGTCCAGAGGTTGATCCTGAACTTGAAGAGAAGTTGCGCAAGTTCAGCAGTGAGGATTTGTTAACAGGTCTATATAACAAAATCCATTTCACAGAACATCTGGATAGCGTTGCTGAAAGGGCTGTCAATCGCGAACTTCAAGCTTGCCTCCTATATATCGAGCTGGATGATTTTAATGAAGCTCGTAACGACTATGGCATTGCCGGAGCAGACACTATCCTGGCCGATGTCGCAGGCATGTTACGCTCATTCAGCCCTGACAATTACACTATTGGCCGATTGGGGGATGAGACATTTGCCATACTTGCCGTAGATGCTGACACCAAGCAGGCCGAACAGTTTGCCACAAAACTCTGCCACGACATTGGCGAACATCTTTTTGAAGTGGGTGATAAAACCCTGCAGACCACCATTAGTGTGGGTATTGCCCGCATTAATGAAAACGCCCCCTCCTCTGCCGACCTGCTAACCCGCGCCCACAGGGCCTGTTCAAATGTTCGTAATTTGGAAGGCCACGACAAAGGCAACGGTGTTTATATCTACAACTCTGTCGATTTCGAAGAAGGTGGCGGCAGCAATGAAGATATGATGGCAATGCTGCAAAAAGCCCTGGATGGCAGCCAGTTCAAACTTCTGTTCCAACCCATTATTGGATTGCGCGGTGAAGGTGAAGAGCATTACGAAGCCTTCCTGCGCATGCTCAACGAGAAGCAGGAAGAAATCAGTCCGACCCAGTTCCTGCCTATAGAGTCCCACCCGGAACTGGCGATCAAGCTGGACCGCTGGGTTATTCTGCAGAATATCAAATGCCTTAGCGCCCACCGTTCCAAAGGACATGAGTCGCGCCTGTTCCTAAATATCACACCACATACAGTGGTCGACAAAACCTTTGTTGAGTGGTTGGGAGTTGCCCTGAAAGCCGCCAAATTACCCGGAAACTCCCTGATTTTTCAGATCAAGGAGTCTGACGGAATCGAGTACCTGAAACAGGCCAAGGAATTTACCGAAGGCCTGCATAAGCTCGGCTGTAAGGTTTCGCTGAATCAGTTTGGCTGCGCATTGAATCCGTTTAACACGCTCAAACACATCAATGCAGACTACGTAAAGCTGGACGGGTCTTATACGGAAGAAATTCAGAAAGACGAGAAAGCCCGCGCCAAGGTAAAAGAATTCCTCACCCAGTTGCAGGAAATGGAAAAACTTACCATAGTTCCATTCGTCGAGAATGCCTCTGTACTTTCAACTCTTTGGCAGGCAGGTGTGAACTATATTCAGGGCTACTATCTGCAGGAGCCCACCACTGAAATGAACTACGACTTCAGTGAAGGGGATTGATGGATTGATAGCGGCTTTGCTGAATCAGTCCTCCAGCAAAGCCGTATCGCTTTCCCTAAAGCCCAATAAGTAAAGAATGCTGTCAAGCCCAAGAGTGGAAATGGATTGCTTGGCAGATTCTTTCACCAAAGGTTTCGCCCTAAACGCCACACCCAGCCCAGCCGCGCTTAACATCGGCAAATCATTAGCGCCATCACCCACTGCAATAGTTTGCTGTAACTGCACACCCTCGCGCTGGGCAATCTCAAGCAGAAGCTCAGCTTTTCGGGCTCCGTCCACAATCCGCCCACTCACTTCGCCGGTTACCACACCGTCTTCGATATCCAATTCATTGGCATATATGTAGTCAATGCCTAACTTTGCCTGTAAGTGACGGGCAAAATAAGTAAATCCTCCAGAAAGAATCGCAGTCTTGTAGCCCAGCTTACGTAAATGGCTAATCAGCTTTTCTGCGCCTTCTGTCAGTTCCAGGCGCTGACATACAGTTTCAAGCACGGATTCCGGCAGGCCCTTCAATAAGCCCACGCGCTTCTTGAAACTTTGGGAAAAATCCAATTCGCCTCGCATGGCACTTTCGGTAATTTCCGCCACCTGATCTCCGACGCCTGCCTCTTTGGCGAGTTCATCAATGACTTCAGCTTCGATCAGCGTGGAGTCCATATCGAACACTACCAAACGGCGATTACGACGGAAGATATCATCTCTCTGGAAAGCAATATCCACGGTCAATTCATTGGCTACCTGAAGAAATTCCTTCTTTAGGCAATCCAGATCACCCGGTGTACCACGTACAGAAAACTCAATACAGGCTTGCGCTTTAGAGCGGTCTTCATACAACGACAGACGGCTGGAAAGCCGTGAAATCGTATCGATATTCAGGCCATGGCGGGCAGTAATGCCAGACACGGTGGCAATCTGCTCAGCGGTAATTTCCCGGGACAGTAAGGTGACGATATAACGGTCCTTGCCCTTACCCTTTACCCAGTCCATGTATTCTTCCTCAGACACCGGGGTAAACTGCACCTGCAGGCTCAGTTCATGCATTCTGAACAGTAGATCCTTCAACACAGGTGCGGATTCCTGAGAGGGGGGTATCTGCACCAGAATCCCCCAAGTCAGGTGGTCATGGATGACAGCCTGGCCAATATCGAGAATTACCAGTCCATATTCCGCCATTATCCGGGTAATTGAGGAGGTCAGTCCGGGCTTGTCAGCCCCGGACACGTTAATCAGTAAAATTTCATTCACTCTTAGGTTTCCTGAAGATTATTCAGTAGGTTCAGAATCCAGCAAGTCCTGGGATGGTGTATCTGTCACAACTTCAAGACGGTCTACCCGTTGCAGGCCTCTTGGCAGCTTATGGCCCCGACGTCCACGCTCGCCTATGTAGTGGGCCAGATCTGAACTGGTGAGCTTCAGGAAGCGCTTGCCGGCATGAATTAGCAGCGTGTCTTCGTCTCCAACAATCGCCAGATGGGACATCCACTCCTCGCGGACCTGAAGGCGTGCGGAAGGGATGCTGATAATTTTATTACCCTTCCCTTTTGCCAACTCAGGCAGCTCATTAATGGCAAACACCAGCATACGACCTTCGTTCGACACAGCAACCAGATGTGGATTACTGCGTTTACCCAACAGCATGGGCGCCATCACTTGCGCCCCCTTAGGCAGGGAAATCAAGGCCTTACCTGCACGGTTCTTGGAGTGCAGATCGGCAACAGTCGCGACGAAACCGTATCCTGCATCCGACGCCAGCAACACCTTGGCTTTATCATCGCCCATCAGCACGTGCAGCATACTGGCCCCAGACACCGGACTCACCCGTCCGGTGATCGGCTCGCCCTGCCCTCTGGCAGAAGGCAATGTATGCGCAGGCAAACTGTAAGAGCGTCCAGTACTGTCAATAAAGACGGCATTCTGGTTGCTGCGGCCCAGAGCTGCGGCCAGGAATTTATCGCCGGACTTATAGCTCAGACCAACCGGGTCTATGTCATGTCCCTTAGCTGAACGTACCCACCCCTTCTCTGACAGAACCACAGTGACGGCTTCAGAGGCAATAAGTTCTACTTCGCTGAAGGCTTGCGCTTCCTCTCTTTGCACAATGGGAGATCGACGCTCATCGCCATAGGTTTCCATATCTTCCTTGAGTTCTTCTTTCACTTTTTTGCGTAATTTCGCTTCAGAGCCCAACAGCCCTTCCAGGTGTTTGCGCTCTTTTTCCAGTTCCTCCTGTTCCGCTTTTATCTTCAACTCTTCCAAGCGGGCCAATTGACGTAATTTGGTATCCAGCACCCAGTCTGCCTGCACATCACTAAGGCCAAAACGCTCCATCAACGCCGGCTTGGGCTTATCTTCAGTTCGGATCAGGTGAATAACTTCATCAATATTCAGGAAGGCGATCAGCAAACCTTCCAAAATGTGCATTCTGTCGAGCACCTTCTGCAATCTATATTGCAGGCGACGTCTTACCGTTTCGGTACGGAAAGTCAGCCACTCTTTCAGCAGTGTACGCAAGTCCTTGACTGCCGGACGGCCGTCCAGCCCGATAACATTCATGTTGACCCGACAGTTCTTTTCAAGGTCAGTAGTGGCGAACAGATGAGCCATCAAAGCCTCTGCATCCACTCGATTCGAGCGTGGCACTATAACCAGGCGTGTTGGGTTCTCATGATCGGATTCGTCACGCAGATCGGCCACCATGGGCAGTTTTTTGGCCTGCATCTGTTGAGCGATCTGTTCAAGCACCTTGGCACCGGATACCTGATGCGGCAGCTCAGTAATGACAATATCCTGCCCCTCGCCCTGATACTTGGCTCGCATCTTGACCGAACCACGACCGGTCTCATAAATCTGCTGAAGTTCGTCGGTGGACGAAACGATTTCGCCACCCGTAGGGAAGTCCGGTCCTGGAATAAAAGTCGCCAGATCCGCTACCGTTGATGAGGGGTGGTCCAGTAAATGAATACAGGCCTGCGTCACTTCCCGCAGGTTATGCGGCGGAATGTCCGTCGCCATGCCCACCGCAATCCCTGTAGTGCCGTTTAATAACAGATTGGGAAGTCGCGAAGGCAGCACTGAGGGTTCTTCCAGGCTACCGTCAAAATTGGGCACCCAGTCTACCGTCCCTTGCCCCACTTCTTTCAGCAGGACCTCAGCGTACTTGGCCAGACGGGCTTCGGTATAGCGCATGGCGGCGAAAGATTTTGGATCGTCTGCCGACCCCCAGTTGCCCTGCCCATCCACCAGCGGGTAGCGATAGGAGAAGGGCTGAGCCATCAATACCATGGCTTCATAGCATGCGCTGTCGCCGTGGGGATGAAATTTACCCAACACATCACCCACGGTCCGGGCAGACTTCTTATGTTTGGCTGCGGCACTCAAACCCAGCTCAGACATGGCATATACAATTCGCCGTTGCACCGGCTTCAAACCATCACCGATATGAGGCAGGGCGCGGTCGAGGATGACATACATGGAATAGTCGAGATAGGCTTTTTCCGTATACTCTTTCAGGGGAAGGCGCTCAATACTCTCGTCAAACATTGTGCTCATATAGTCTCGGAATTCTCTTATTCGATACGGATAGCTGCAGAGCCCCCTGCAGCGGACATGGGTACCCTTTCTGGACATGGGGGTACCTCTACGGACATGGGTGCCTTCTTTAGATCCAGGCACCCTCCGCGGACATGGGTACTCTACGCAAGGACGCTCTCAAGATAAAGCCCCGCCAATCGCTTTACTCAGCAGATAGGTGGGCAATGGTAAGCAGATGTACGCATTTTACTCAAATTGGGGGATACGTAAGATCGCGTCCGACGCTGTCACCTTAAGGAGGCCACGAATCACTTGAGAAATCCGAAAAGCGATGCGGGAACTGAACGGACTGAACGTTCAGCAGGAAGCCATTCCCGGTTGCTCCCAATGGGCCTGAGTGCCTGTGCAATGATGATTGCCGTAGATTACCTGTTAACCGGCAACTGGAGTGGAACTCCTTACTACATTTTGGCAGGGTTGATGCTGGCAATTGCGGCCAGATTCAATCAGCAATCAAAAACCGAACAAGCGCCGACAGAAGAGGAATCGGCACCCTACCTTCCTGACTGCCCTTCAGCCGGTTTGGTAGAAATCAGAGAAAACATCTAGCAAACGCCTGGTTCCAGGCTATCTTCAGGTCAACCATGACCGCCTTCCTTCGACGGCACGCTAAAATAAGCAGAACAAGTGCCGCAAAATCTTCCACCATCCAGCGTTTCAGATCTGCAGATAAAACTTATCCTCTCGGGATGTTTTTAGCGCCTCCTATATTCTGTGCAGTCAATGGCTCATGCGCCAGAGGCTTGAAGGGTAAACTCAAACGGGCATCTGCTGCTTTAGTAGTTTCAAACAGACTTTGTCCTGATTCCCGGGCCTTCATTGCCTGAATGGTCAGCACCAGGGCGCAGGTCAAAATCAGGGACAGCGTCAGGGTTTTATAACCTTTATCAACTAATGGAAGAGTGGCTACATCATCACGCATCATTCCGGATCGTCCTGTACATGTCATTTAGGCATATATTACGATCTGGCCAGCTGTACTGCTGTGGCATCTAAGTTGTCTTTTGTTACGCTCTTTTGTGCAATTGCAAAATATTACTAAAGGCCTGGAGATTGAATTGTCTGTCACTCAGGGGATCTGTACAAATAATTACCTGTGCCTAATACCAGTCCGTCAGCAATACGCCGACACCAATCCTATGGTTGCGATGGTTATAGTCGATCAGGCTCTCTCCGTAGCCATTGTAGTACTGGACATAGCCCTTGATTCGTCCTCCCAAAGGAAAGCTGTAGGAGAGCTCAAATGAAGTTTTATTGTCCTGCTTTCTAAGGTTATTAAAGAAACGGAAATGATAAATCGCATTTTTGTCCGTTCTTTTATAGGTGATACCGTATTCCGCATACCCCAAATAACGTTCAATATCAGGGTTGTCATCATCGTCTTCATCTTCAGGCAGGCGCCACCAGGGCTTTGCACTGACAGACAGATTCCCGCGGCTGAACAGGAATCCGGTAAACACTCGGTTCCAGCTTCGGGACAAGGGGTCTGATCGACCGTTGGACTGATGATTTAATCCCACCGCATAGGTCTCCGAGGCAAAACCAAACAGATTGAGTTTGTCTCGATAGAGAAAAATCAATTCAGGTTCATAGTTACTTTCCCGAAAAGGTGCTGAGCCTGCCTGGTCATATAGCTGCCAAAAGGATTTCTGCGTGTAGGCAAACCACAGGCTGGTCCGCTCTGGAAGAAAGTTTCTCGCCAGTTGCACCTTGAAACTGATCTGGAATTTGGTTTCTGATCGTTTGATGTCCTCAAACTGATCCACTGAGTCCTGGCTCGGCGAATAGGGGTGCTGATTAGGCTTATCATTATAAGAATACAGCAATATATAGTTGGGGAGGTGGGGAATAATAATAAAGGCGTTGTCCCCTACATCTTCTTCAAACTGAAAGCGCTTATTGAAGGCAGCAGAATCCCCTTCTTGCATATCATTACCTTCAACTTTGCCTGACTCACCCTCTACCGGCTCGTCACCGTTTCCCTGAGCATGGACTTTCAGCCTGCTGGCGATAGCGTCATAGCATTCCAGCCGTGCCTCCACATCCTCGTATCTCCTGCAGTCAATAATTGACTGACCTTCGTCCTCGGCTTGAACTATGGATGACACGCCTAATCCCATAGTTGTGCTCCCCAATACAAATCCTGCCCAAAGCAGCACTGTAAAATGACAATTCCTAACACCCATTACTTATTTAATCCTTTGATTTATTGCGGCTATTGAACCCGGTATGCGGCGGCATACGCAAGTGAAACTAAGGTAAAAATTGCCCAACTTGCTTACATTGGTTCCTTTCAGTTTTTGCCCCCCTGAAAAGTAAAGCCAGGCCTACCGAGCCAATCCGGCTGACAAACAGGGATTGATCCCAGCCGTTTTTACTGTATATTATTACAGTATATTTTAACGAAGGATTGGAGGGTCGAACAATGGTTAACTATAAAAAACTTAAAAGCCGTGGATCATCAACGAACCCGGCCAACCGTTTTGCCCCCATCCAGCGTGTGATTAATGCTGAATATGACCTTAAGGTGCGGGCCGGACAAGCAGGGTCGGTGATTGCCCTGTCCCCAGGTGACGACACTGAAATATCACAGACACTGCAGACAGAATATATCGCACAACAATGCCGCAGCATCGTGTCGTCAAATGAGTCGCCGGACATTCCTTTTAATCTCTCGATCAATCCATATCAGGGATGCGAGCATGGCTGTATCTACTGCTATGCCCGACCAACACACGAGTACCTTGAACTTTCTCCAGGGCTCGATTTTGAAACCAAAATTCATTACAAACCCAACGCTCTTGAGAAGCTTGAAGATTATCTCAGCAAGCCCGGCTATCGTTGTGAACCAATCACCATTGGTGCTAATACTGATCCTTACCAGCAGGCAGAAAGACAGTTCGGCATTACCCGAAGTCTGTTGCAGCTCATGCTCGAATGTCGTCAACCTGTTGTCATCATTACCAAAGGCAGTCTGGTACTGAGAGACATTGATCTGCTCAAGGCTTTAGCCAAGAAACATCTGGTTAAAGTGATGATCTCCCTAACAACACTAAAACCTGAACTGAAAAACACTCTTGAGCCTCGGGCGGCAGCCCCGATGACAAGGCTAAAAATTATCGAAACCCTGGCCCAGGTGGGAGTGCCTGTTGGTGTTTTGGTAGCGCCTGTGATTCCCGCAATTAATGATATGGAAATCGAAGCCATTATTGAGCAATGCGCCAAAGTTGGAGCCAACAGTATGAACCATATTCTGTTGCGTCTGCCTCACCAACTTAAAGAGCTATTCCAGGATTGGCTGAGTGAATATTATCCGGATCGTCGGCACAAGGTTTTACATCTACTCGAACAATGCCACGAAGGACAACTTTACAAATCAGAATTTGGAAGCCGGCAAAGCGGCACGGGAATCTATGCCCGCATGATCAGTCAGCGTTTCAGTTTGGCTTGTCAAAAGCACGGTATCTCACATAAACGCGAAACACTGCTGAGAAGGGATCTTTTTATCCCTCCTCAACAGCGCCAGCAAATAGACTTGTTTGCGGAATAAGTCTCTAACTCCGGATACTGAAAAATACTGGCTAAGCAAATACTGCAACAGTCTGCTGGCTCAGGGCAATCAGGTCACCCTTGGGAGTCCATAATTTGGAGTGGGCATAACCGTATCCGTCTTCTGCATTTTCCACATAAGCCTGGTATAGGCATTTATCCAACGGTGAAATGGTCGGCATTGGATGCAGAAACTGAATGTTCCAGGTCAGAGTGCTGGCAGGAGCCGGCTTTTTAATCCATGGCAGCGTAGCGGGCGGCCAGGCATCTATTAGCCCCAGAATCTCTGTAACTGTAATTTCAGGCTGTGCCTCACGATAGGAAATCCAACCACCCAACTCTCTTGAAATAGTACCGGAAAAAGGCAGACCACCAAAGGCATACTGACAAAGGAAATGGCGGGTAAATTCAGGAGTGACACCTTCTATATAAGGCAGTTCGATACAATTCTCCGGTGATTTGGCTTCCGGCATCTTCGCCCCTGAGGCCTGAATTTGGGTACCTCTTGCTGCGCCAAAACTGGCGGTCAACTGAGCCTTTACCTGCCCATCCTGAATACCGCGCCCTTCAACTACAGAAACTGCTTTTCCTTCCCGCAATAGATCGGTGCCTATAGACAGCACCCCGGGCTCCACGGGCCCGACAAAGTTAATACTCAGATTACGGATCAACTTATCCTGTCCTACGTTCAGCTGCATTGCCTGATAGATGAGTCCGGCAACAATTCCGCCAAAAGTGGCGCGACCCTGCCCCCACCCTTCAGGGATCTCAACCAGAGTATTGGCATCATTGATTTGAGCAATCACATCGGAAAAAAACATAGAGAAATAACCATCAGTTTATGAAGTTGAGCAATGTTTACACTTAGCACATAAATATTCAAGACCGCTTTTGATCACTCTTTGAGCAATCTGTAGATTTATTACGTAACAATTACTAAAGTACTAATCAAATTACGGTCATCTTCCGTTAAAATTCCGTTTATAATCTCCAACCGATTAAAATCGTTTTCAAAGTTATTGAGATAATATTCGCTTAATAACCCGTCTGTGATCGCGCGCGCCTTACAAGGGCGACGATGCTGATCCTGCCGCAAACACGTAGGGAAAATCATGACTACATCAAAATCCAAAATTATTTATACCAAAACCGACGAAGCACCAGCACTTGCCACTTACTCTCTCCTCCCCATTGTTCAGACATTTACAGCAGCGGCAGGCATAGAAGTAGAGACCAGCGACATTTCCCTGGCGGCCAGAATTCTTGCAAACTTCCCGGAAAACCTGACAGACGATCAAAAAGTGCCGGATGCACTGGCAGAACTGGGCGAAATGACCAAAAGCCCGGACACCAACATTATCAAACTCCCCAACATCAGCGCCTCCATCCCTCAATTAAAAGCAGCCATCAAAGAACTTAAGGAACAGGGTTATGACATCCCTGAATTTCCGGATGAACCGGCTACCGATGAAGAAAAAGCCATTCGCAGTCGCTATTCAAAAGTATTGGGAAGTGCTGTAAATCCGGTACTGCGCGAAGGCAACTCTGATCGCCGCGCACCGGCAGCAGTTAAGGAATATGCCCGCAAGCACCCACATTCAATGGGTAAATGGAGCCAGGCGTCCAGAACTCATGTGGCACATATGTGGGACAACGATTTCTACCACGGAGAGAAATCTACCGTTGTCGAAAAAGACGGCAATGTGCGTATCGAATTCGTGGGTAAAGACGGCCAGGTCAAAGTAATGAAAGAGACCACTCCCGTACTCGCTGGCGAAGTGCTGGATGGCATGTTCATGAGCATCAAGGCCCTGCGTAAATTTCTGGAGGAAGAAATGGAAGGCGCCCGCAGAGCGGGTCTGTTGTTCTCCCTGCACGTGAAAGCCACCATGATGAAGGTATCTCACCCCATCGTTTTCGGCCACGCGGTAACTGTTTATTTTAAAGACGTATTTGAAAAGCATGGCGAGCTGTTTAAAGAGTTGGGAGTAAACCCCAACAACGGCTTGAGCAATGTTCACCAGAAACTGGAATCATTGCCGCTGTCCAAGCGCATGGAAATCGAATCCGATATCCGCGCCTGCTACCAGAACCGTCCTGAAATTGCGATGGTTGATTCCGACAAGGGTATTTCCAACCTGCATGTACCCAGCGACGTTATCGTCGATGCCTCTATGCCGGCCATGATTCGGGTCGGCGGCAAAATGTGGGGCGCTGACGGCAAGCTGAAAGACACCAAAGCCGTGATTCCCGAAAGCACCTACGCCACTATCTACCAGGAAGTGATCAACTTCTGCAAACATCACGATGCTTTCGATCCCCGCACAATGGGCACAGTCGCAAACGTTGGCTTAATGGCCCAACAGGCCGAAGAGTATGGTTCACACGATAAGACCTTCGAACTGCAGGCGGATGGCGTCATGCAGGTTGTAGATGATGAAGGCAAGGTTCTGCTGACTCACAATGTTGAAAAAGGCGACATATGGCGTATGTGCCAGACTAAAGACCTGCCGATTCAGGATTGGGTCAAACTGGCCGTTACTCGTGCCCGACTGACCGGATGGCCCGCCATTTTCTGGCTGGACATAGAGCGCGCTCATGACGCCCAGATGATCAAGAAAGTGCAGAAATACCTGAAAGACCACGATACCGAAGGTCTGGACATTCAGATCATGTCTCCAGACACAGCGATTCGTTATACCATGGAACGCCTGATTCGCGGCCAAAACACTATCTCAGTTACCGGCAACGTATTACGTGACTACCTCACCGACCTGTTCCCCATTCTGGAACTGGGTACCAGCGCCAAAATGCTTTCCATCGTACCTTTGATGGCCGGCGGCGGTCTGTTTGAAACAGGTGCCGGCGGATCTGCACCCAAGCACGTGCAGCAATTCATGGAAGAAAACCATCTGCGCTGGGACTCTCTGGGTGAGTTCCTGGCAATCGCGGTTTCTCTCGAAGATCTGGGCATTAAAACTAATAACGAACAGGCAAAAATTCTTGCCGAAACGCTGGACAAGGCAACCGGTAAATTGTTGGAAAACGACAAATCGCCTTCACGTGCTGTCGGTGAAATTGATAACCGGGGCAGCCACTTCTATCTGGCGCTGTACTGGGCCCAGGCATTGGCAGACCAAACCCAGGATTCTGCACTGCAGGCAAAATTTGCACCTCTGGCGAAGGCCCTTGCAGAAAAAGAAGCTGAGATAGTAGCCGAACTGAATGCTGTGCAAAGCCAGCCTGTCGACATGGGAGGATATTACCACCCGACCGACGAGAAGGCGTTCAAGGCAATGCGTCCTAGCGAAACCTTTAATGCAGCTTTAGCTAACCTGAGCTAACAGCCTATCTTTGACGAAGTCATTTAATTGCATCAAGGCCAACCCGATAAAGGTTGGCCTTTTTTATATGCACAACCTCTCAGTAATTCCGCCTTCCTAGCATAAAACTGATCAATACCAGATCAAAACTATTATCACACCGCAATCTCAGCCAGATTACCTTTGGCTTCCAGCGAGCTTTTACGATCACCTGCGCGCTTCTTTGCCAGCATCATGTCGAGAATCTCGTTGGTACCGTCATCCTCTTCATTGATGGTGTGATGGTGTTTCCGGTTTTGGTTATCGCTTTCCTCGACTGGCTGGAAAAGTCGCGCGACTGGAGCGAGCAGTTACCAAATTAAGACAGCGATGGTGTTGGGGACGACCGATGGCGAGGAAACTGTTCTTAACCTAGATTTCGCAAAACTCTTTGGCATCGTTCCTGATCGCTGGCACAAGCGAGGCCTGTCTACATCTGCAATATGGCTTAACAGGATTGTGCTGATTCATTGCCTTTAATTTCCTTATCAACGAGTCCGCGAGAACACCTTTTGAGGCTTGTAGTCGGAAAAGTATGGGGCTTGGTTCTAGTGTTTATATGGATGTCCCGTTGTTTTTTTCGTTGTTGTTTTCGATATAAAAGAATAACAAAGAAACATCAGGCAATATTGATATCCCAGCTAGTGCAATACCAACGATAGAGACAAGTGGCAGTACCGCTAAAAAGACAACCTTTCAATAAGCTCCCGAAACCATCGATGTGCAGGATCTTGTTCTTTGCTTCTATGCCAATAGGCAAATACGTTAAATGGCGCTAGTTCTAGGGGTGTTTGATATAGCGTGATAGGAAACTGTTCTGCATAAGTTCGAGCCAGTCGATAAGGTGGTGTTGAGAGATAGTCAGTTTGGGTAACCAGCGGAAAAATAGAAAGAAAGTTGGCGGTCGTAACCGCAATCTTTCGATATTTTCCGCTAGCTTTCAGTTGTTTATCTATAGGTAGCGGGTCTGGAATTCGAGGTTCGACAACAGCATGTTCGCACGCCAAAAATTGATCTAGACTGAGGGTACGCCCAACGATGGGATGCTGTGCTCGAGCAATAGTCACAAACCTATCCTCAAACAGTATTTTCTTTCTAATATCCCTCCCTTTGAGCGGAACGTAATCGACGACAAAATCCAACTCTCCTGTAGCCAAAGTCCGCTTAATTGATTCCGGCTCAGCCATTTTTATCTTTAAACTTACATTTGGTGCTGCAAATCTAAGCGCTCTGGTTAGCACGGGCAACAAAACTGCTTCAAGATAATCCGGCATAGCGACATGAAAACAGCGCTGTAACTCAGAGGGTGCACTAATAGGGCTAGCCAGAATGGCACTTGATAACTCTAAAGCTTGCTGAATGTTAGGGGCAAGCGCGAGAGCTTTTGGCGTGGGTTGCATGCCATCTGCAGATCTGGTGAATAAGGGGTCATTAAAGGCCTCGCGTAATCGCTTAAGCGCATGACTTACAGCCGGCTGACTTAAACAAAGTTGTTCAGCCGCTTTGGTAAGCTGGCGATGTCGATACAGTGAATCAAAAGTCTTAAGTAGGTTAAGGTCAAAGGCATCAATATTCATATCACTAATACCAATATTAGTATTATCGATTGGATGAATATTATGTTTTACCATAGGATCTAGCCATTCCGCCAGTATTTCCATGTATCACTATCATTTTACCCAGCCGACATTGAGAGAATAAAATGCCATTGGTTACACTGACAACCGGTACCCTTCATTACACTGACCATGGACAAGGCACGCCGTTAATACTACTGCATGCCAATCCCGGCGATAGCAAAGATTTTGATGCTGTTATACCTGAGCTTGCAGTTAACTATCGAGTTATAGCTGTTGACTGGCCGGGTTATGGCGAATCAGAGTACCCTAAGGAACTCGAATGCGTTGATGTACTCTATTATTATGAAGTTTTAAAAGAGTTCATGGAGGCATTAGCGATTCCACCAGCGATATTGATTGGCAATTCATTGGGCGGTAACGCTGCTGCTAGACTTGCCGCTAAACACCCCAATTTGGTAAAAGGATTGGTGCTAATCGCACCTGGCGGATTTACTCAACGAAACTTTTTCACCGCTTTATTTTGCCATTTACAAGCTAGCCGGTTGTCGTTAACACCCTATCATTTTGCTTATTTTTATTTAAAGCAAAAGAGTGTAGGGGCAAAAGCGATGTTACGAAGAGCCGCGGCATACCAAAGCCAAAGTCCACAATTACAACTGAATCGCACAATTTGGAAGGGTTTTAATCAGTCCACAAATGATATTCGAGAACTGTCCAAATCGATAGCGACCCCTGCTCTACTTGTGCTAGGAAAAAAAGACCCCGTCATTAGAGCTAATAAGGATGGAAAAACTGCTAAGGAATGTATGCCCCATGCGAAATTTGTGGTGTTACCTTGCGGACATGCCCCCTTTGCTGAGATGCCGGAACAATTTCTAAATGAAGTGTTACCGTTCTTAAATGATTGTTAAATTATTAAGAGTAATGCCAATAACCACCCATTTGTTAGGTAGCAATCCGTAATGAGTGCTTATGGGAGGTCCGGCCGGTAAAAGTGTTGAAGTTAGCCACTTCAAACAGAACTGGTTAGCTGTACACCGCGTCCCTGAACTTCGTAACGAAATACTCTGTGATAAGCATGAGGTTCACTTGCTAAAAAGGCTCTTCAATCGAACAGTTTCAGGGCCAGAACTGGCTCGGATTTCTGGAGTCAATCGCAACTTAGTTTATAAGTGGATGAAAGCTGGAAAATTAAAACCTACAATCACTCCAGATAACACAGGCTTTGGATACTACAGATACCCACTGCACACCTCGCTTAAATTACTATCTCGACGCGAACGGTAAAGAGCAATGGGTGGACTTATGAAAGATACGTCTTATCGCTATGTGCTACTAAACATTCAAAAGATGGATTAGACGAAAAAGCACTATAACTCTTTCACTAATTCAGAAATCATAGCAGCAGGATCAAGACTAAGCGCATTCGCGATATCCACTAGTTCCACCAAATCAATATTTCGTTCCCCGCTTTCAAGCTTCGAGACATATGGGGCTGCGGTCGCCCCAAACGATCTGCTAGCTCCTGCTGTCTCACACCGCCTCACTGTCTCACAGCCTTTATCAGCAGTTGCAGCTTTTCATGTCTCGGATCTTGTTTCTTCACACTTACCATCTCAAATCAATAAACCAATCTTATCTGGCGGAGAAGAAAAACAAGGCAGAGATAGCAAGGTTTAGAGGCTAGGTTCAGCACGACACAGGAGGTTGCTTTCTGTTCAAAAATACGAAAAATGCCGTATTTTTGAACTCAGCGTAACCTAGTCCTGATTTTGCCGTTTTTTTCACGTAGACACGCGAGCGAAACACAACGACTTACCTATAGAACAAAGCGACACGCTAAACAGAACAGCACAATCACACCGCAATCTCAGCCAGATTACCTTTGGCTTCCAGCCAGCTTTTACGATCACCTGCGCGCTTCTTTGCCAGCATCATGTCGAGAATCTCGTTGGTACCGTCATCCTCTTCATTGATGGTCAACTGCACCAAACGGCGAGTATCGCGGGCCATGGTGGTTTCCCGCAACTGTAGCGGGTTCATTTCACCCAGGCCCTTGAAGCGTTGGACGTTAGGCTTGCCTCTTTTCTTCTCCGCAACGATACGGTCTAAAATGCCCTGCTTTTCATAGTCGTCGAGGGCGTAATAAACGTCTTTGCCGATATCGATACGGTAGAGAGGCGGCATGGCAACAAAGACATGTCCAGCTGCTACCAGCGGTCTGAAGTGGCGGGTAAAGAGAGCACACAACAGGGTGGCAATGTGCAAGCCGTCAGAGTCCGCATCGGCCAGGATACAGATCTTACCGTAACGCAGACTGTCCAGATTGGCAGAGCCGGGATCAACGCCCAAAGCCACGGCAATATCATGCACTTCCTGGGAGCCGAGAATCTGCTCTGAATCCACTTCCCAGGTGTTCAGGATCTTACCGCGTAACGGCATTATGGCCTGAAACTCCCGATCACGGGCTTGTTTGGCAGACCCCCCTGCGGAGTCCCCTTCCACCAGAAACAGTTCACTCTGCATGGCATCGCTGCCGCTACAGTCAGCCAGTTTGCCTGGCAAGGCAGGCCCTGCCGTTACTTTCTTACGCTCAACTTTCTTGGCAGCGCGCAAGCGGCGTTGGGCGTTACTGATCGCCAGTTCGGCCAGTTGTTCTGCTTCTGCAGTGTGCTGATTGAGCCAAAGACTAAATGAATCTTTCACCACACCGGACACAAAAGTGGCGCATTCCCTGGAGGACAGCCGCTCTTTCGTCTGGCCGGAAAACTGCGGCTCCTGCATTTTGGTAGACAATACATAGCAGCACTTGTCCCAGACATCTTCCGGGGAAAGCTTCACGCCTCTCGGCATCAGGTTACGGAATTCACAAAATTCCCGCAGGGCTTCCAACAGGCCGGTACGCAAACCATTTACGTGAGTGCCGCCCTGGGCAGTCGGTATCAGGTTCACATAACTTTCGGTGATCATTTCACCGCCTTCCGGCAACCATTGCACCGCCCAGTCCACAGCTTCAGTGTTGCCGGCCATATGACCGATAAAAGGTTCTTCCGGCAGGGTTATCAGTGTCTGTGTGGCGCCACGCAGATAATCCCGCAGGCCATCTTCGTAGTACCACTCTTCCTTGTCACCGGAGTTCTCGTCACGGAAGGTCACCCTCAGCCCGGAACACAGCACCGCCTTGGCACGCAGGATGTGACGCAGGCGTGATAGAGAGAACTTGGGTGAATCAAAGTATTTAGGGTCTGGCAGGAATTTAACGGTGGTGCCGGTATTACGCTTGCCGCAGGTGTCGACCACTTTCAGGTCACTGGTCTTATCACCATTGGCGAAGGTGATCTGATGCACCTGGCCGTCACGACGTATGGTGACTTCCAGTTGCAGGGACAGGGCATTGACCACTGATACCCCCACACCATGCAGACCACCGGAGAACTGGTAATTCTTGTTGGAGAACTTACCCCCGGCATGCAGTTTGGTCAGGATCAGCTCAACCCCGGGAATGCCCTCTTCCTTATGAATATCCACCGGCATACCACGACCATCATCGGTGACGGAGAGGTAACCATCTTTATGCAACACCACATCCATTTGCCTTGCATGGCCTGCCAGAGCCTCATCGACACTGTTATCGATCACTTCCTGTGCCAGATGGTTCGGCCGCTGGGTATCGGTATACATGCCGGGGCGCCGACGAACCGGGTCCAGGCCGTTTAAAACTTCAATAGAATCAGCGTTATAGTTATTGGACAACGTAGAACTCCTGGAAAATGGCGGACCTGAGCCAAGGTAACCTGAAAATACGGCTCAAGCTAGTGGGCAAAATGTACCTAGGCCTGCCATCAGATTCAATGGCCGACCCTAAATACAAGCTCAAAAAGACGTGAGAAGGTAAAGCAGAGAGATGCAGTCAGAGCCATCAACCTGACTCAGAGGAACATTTATCTCTCTTTCACAGACACAGCTTATACAGAAATATTTACTAAAGGTTTACACGAAACCAGCTACTGACTAATGGTGCGGATATCCTTCTGCCGGTGTATTAGCTCCAAGCCCTGCCGAAGAAACGCCATTACTGAAATTGGTGGCAAACGAAAGCCCTGAACGATCTGCCGTCACCTCAATACTGTCAGGTTGTCCGATGACTGGATAATAGCCGCAGGCTTCCCCTTCATCACAGATAAAACCGTCATCATCAATATCGCTTCCTGCAACCAGCACATAAATACCTTCAGGAACATCGGTAACCGTAAATTGATAGACTCCGCTTACCGCATCTGCCACGGCCTGATAAACATCGACGTCAACGGTGCCCTGAGTCTCCGCTACTGACGCTTCATCCACCAGAAGAATGTAATGCCGTCCGGCATCCGGAGAATCCGAAGGGTCGTCCAGAACCAGGGTAACAGGAATACTCAACGATTTGGGTTCAGAGTTCATCGGTGGTTCCTGCAGGGTGGAGGTGTAGTCAAAAATCACACTTCCTGGGTAACTCACCCCATCGGCCAGACCCGTGTCATCGACCACCACGTCATAGGTGGTACCGTCCATAGCACCGGCTTCAATGACTGACAACCAGGCACCACCTTCGGAAGTTTCGCTTTCGACTATACCAGTAACGCCTGCGGGTATTGTCAGCGTTATAGATTGCGTACCACTATTGGTGAAAGTCAAATTACTGGAGTCAGCGCTCAGGGACGGGAAGATTGAAGCACCGGCAGCCGTCATGGCTTTGGCTGCGTCAATTAAACCATAACCATAGAGATCATCCCGCCCAGTTGCGCCTATATCGACGGTCAACTCTCCTGACTGCAGCAAGTTATTGATATCACTGGAGTCCAAGGTGTCTGTAATTTCTTTCATCATAGCTATCACCCCTGCCACATGGGGGCTTGCCATTGAGGTTCCCTGGAAATAGGCATAACTCATCACCACACTGCCGCTGCTGTCGTTACCCCAGGTAGAAAACACGCCATTACTGAAACTGGAGGACATATTACCTCCTGGTGCAGCCACATCCACGGTACTGCCAAAATTTGAATACGGAGCCTTGAGGTTATCCCGATCAGTAGCAGAAACCGAGATCACTCCGGGATAAGCCGCTGGATAAGAAGGAGCATTGGTATTCTCATTTCCTGCTGCGGCTACCACGATAACACCGGCCGCGATAGCGTCACTCACCGCCTGCCCAAGAGACGTGGACAGCCCTGGACCACCAAGACTCATATTGATCACATCGGCACGCTGAGTCGGCAAGGTGCCTGAAGAATTCGACAATTGCGCCGCATATCGAATAGCCTGCACCAGATCAGCATCAGTACCGCTGCCCTCCAGCCCCAGCACACGAACCGGCATAATTTTGGCGCCATAAGCGACGCCGACACCACCAACAGAGTTGTCCGCAGCTGCAACTGTTCCTGCTACATGGGTGCCGTGAAAACTGCTTTCACCAAAACGGCTGTCACCAGGGTCGGTGGGGTCACTATCAATGCCATCACCGTCATTAGAGAGGGAAACCGAGCTGACAAAATCGAAACCGACTACCGACGAGCCGTTTTTCAGAATCTGGGAAGATAAGTCCGGATGGGTCAATAATACCCCGGTGTCAAGCACAGCCACGACAGTCCCACTACCGGTGCTGACATCCCAGGCTGTTGGTAAATTGATTTGTGGGTAATGCCATTGGCGAACATATTCCGGATCATCCGGCGTCACTTCATAAGCCCGGCGAATGTAATTAGGCTCCGCATACTCAATATCCGGGCGGGAGCGCAAAGACTTGATATTATCCAGGGTTAATTGTCGCTGCTCTGTTCTGCTCATCTGAGCCAAACGCCGGGTACCTGAAGCCGCATCTTCGCTAAATCTGAACAACCCCTTGGTGCCTTCATCATTCATCCGCGCGAGGAAATAACCCGGCAAAGGCTTATCTTCGACAGCACTGGTTGCCCATTCCGGGCGGTATTTGATAATAGCCTCACCAGCAACGAACTCAGCTTTCTCTTCAGTTTGTAAGGCCGCAATATTGCTGTCGCTGGCAATGGTGAGCAGGTAATTGGAAGGACCGTTGGCATTGGTTAACTTGATATAAAAATTACCGGAACTGGCTATAGTAAAAGTCGTAGACATATCACCCATAAGCACTTCCGACTCTACCGGATTAACCTCATCGGACTCCTCAAATAGCTCCACATTAATAAGGGTTGAAAAAGCAGAATCAGCGTCAAAGGCCGTGATTGTAACTTGCTGACCGGTGATCAATGTCGTCAGATAGATATCGGTATCATCAGCATAATATTGGAAGCTACTGTCGGGGTAGGTCCCTGAACTACTGCTGACATATCCCCCCACGACAGAAGGATTCGGTACCCGTTGAGCACGGGAAAAAATATTATTTTCTTCAACCAGGACTCCGCCAGCGGTATCCGAAGTATCCGCATCCACAAAAGTAAAACTGGGAACAGTCACCTGACCTGAGACATTATAGGGCCCTGTATCCACAGGATCATCATCGGGCACAGTATCCTCGCTTCCATTGCTGCTACCACCGCCACCGCCACCGCAGGCCGTTAAAACTGCCAGGGTAAATACTAGAGAACAAACGCGGAATCCGTCATTGAGCATTACAAACTTCCAAACCACTGAGTAGAACCTAATTATAGTTCATACCCTTTTCATTCCCCATGTTACGAATTGATTAATTGTGTTACCCCCGTCAAGCTTTCACAGACCTGACTTTATGTCTAGAATTCCGCTTCGAACGTCGCTTCTGAGCTACACTGACTGAATAAAATATGCATCTGTCTATATCTCGCTGAAACTGTCACACGGAAACCCTCAATGCCCTATAACCTGAAGTCTTTGAAAGTCCCACGCCTTTCCGGTGCCCCGCTTAAATCAATAGTCGCACTGATGGAAAACAGCTACTCCCGCAAGCTGCTGGCGCCGGCCCTGCTCAAGGAAACCGGAGCGGCCAGGATCAGAAGCACCGAAGTGTCCGAGACTCCAACCTTTCTGCCCAGGCATCCGCAGGGGCGCCAGCTGGCACCGGAAAGGGCTAAGCAGACTATGGAGATATTTTCCGAGCCCGATTTCAGCGCCACACCGGCACCTCTACCCAGTATTCTCGACTATGCCAGGGCCTATCGGTCAGGCACGTTTTCCCCGGTAGATATTGCCGACAAAGTGATTGCGGCCATTACTGAAAGCGACCGTAAGTTTCCCCCTTTGCATGCCATCATTACCACCAATGAGGTGGATATTCGCCACCAGGCAACAGAAAGCAGTAAACGGCTACAAAGCGGACAACCGTTAAGCCTGTTGGATGGTGTCCCCATTGCGGTAAAGGACGAAATCGACGCCCTTCCCTATGCCACCACTGTCGGCACCAAAGCCTATGGGCAAACAGGGACAGTGGAACATGATGCTACTGTCGTGGCTCGCCTCCGTGCCGCCGGCGCCATCATTATCGGTAAGGCCAACATGCATGAGATCGGCATCGGGGTTACTGGTGCAAACAGCCACCATGGCCACTGCCGCAATCCGCATAACCTGCATCACTATCCTGGCGGATCGTCCAGCGGCAGTGCGGCGGCAGTCTCTGCCGGTCTTTGCCCTGTTGCCGTAGGGGCAGACGGCGGTGGCTCTATACGCATACCTGCTGCGCTTTGCGGCTTGGCCGGTCTCAAGCCTACCTGGGGTCGCATCAGTGAACATGGCGCTTTTCCGCTGTGTTGGTCGGTCAGTCACATCGGTCCTATCGGGCAAACTGTCGATGATGTCGCCATTGCTTACGCGGCCATCGCCGGGGCCGACCCACTGGATTCATTCAGTGTGGATCAACCGCTACCGCACCTGACCGATTATCGTCGTAAAGATCTGAGTGGTTTGACACTGGGCATATTCTCTCCGTGGTTCAGCCACGGCTCCCGGGAAGTGGTACAGAAATGCCAGTTAGCAGTCGAAAAACTGAAGTCTCTGGGCGCCACAGTCAAGAATATTACGATTGAAGACCTGGACTTGCAGCGAGTTGCCCATGCACTGACCATCAGCTCGGAGATGCTTGCTGCTGTAGATGCCGCTTATTGCCAGAATAACCGTCAATTTGCCCTCGATACCCGCCTGAATCTTGCCCTGGCAAAAGTTTTCAGCAGTACGGATTATGTCAAGGCACAGCAGGTGAGAACTTCTGCCATCAATGAATTCAACCGTGTGTTCCACAGCGTGGATATTATTGTTACGCCAACGACTGCCATCACCGCCCCACCGGTACAACAGGATTCAGAAGACAGTGCGGAGAGTAATTTACAAGTGCTGACAGAACTGATGCGCTTTGCCTTCCCTGCCAACCTCACCGGACTGCCGGCGCTGACGGTACCGGTTGACTATGACGAGAAGGGAATGCCCATCGGTCTGCAGCTTATGGGTAAAGCCTGGCAGGAACATACCCTGCTCGCCTGCGGCAAGGCTTTGGAAAACCTCTGTGAAAGAAAGCGGGCGGCTTACTCGTTCAACATGTTGCGCTGAGAAGACTATCCAAAACCAAAGTCACAAAACCAAAGGACATGCACATTAAGGCATGTACCTGGTTTTGAGGCCCTGGCTTGTGATTAATCTTTAACGAAGGGATTGCTGCGGCGTTCTGCACCGAAGGTCGACATGGGACCATGACCGGGCACGAATTGCACGTCATCGCCCAAAGGCCAGAGTTTAGTTTTGATGGAAGCAATCAACGTGTCGTAGTCTCCGCGGGGGAAATCCGTACGCCCGATTGAGCCATTGAACAGGACATCCCCCACCAGCGCCAGTTTGGCTCCCTGATGGAAAAACACCACATGGCCAGGGGTATGCCCCGGACAGTGAAATACCTGTAGCTCTTCCTCCCCCACGGTGACTGTATCACCATCCTTTAGCCAGCGATCCGGGGTAAAGGTTTTCGCCTGGGGGAATCCGAACATCGCACTTTGCTGCGGCAGCGCGTCAATCCAGAATTTATCTTCCCACTCCGGCCCCTCGATAGGCACTTCCATCTGTCCGGCCAGGTCTGCGGTGGCGCCGGCATGATCGATGTGAGCATGAGTCAGGAGTATTTTCTCCAGTGTCAGCTGCCGATCCTGCAACACCTTTGCAATCAGATGAAGGTCCCCGCCGGGGTCTACCACGGCAGCCTTTTTAGATTTGTCACACCAGATTACGCTGCAATTTTGCTGGAACTGTGTCACCGGAACGATTTGATACTGAAGCATGGGCACCCGGAATAACTGAATTTAGAATGTTGGCGCTGGAGTATAACAGCAAGAACAAATGTATCTGAAGAACAACGCTGGAGGAACTAATGCTGCCCGAATGACGAAAACCAACAAATACCTGGTAAACTCCTCAGGCTTCACAACCCTGGCTATTTCAGTATTGAGCTACCCAGCTGAATGAACTGCCGCTCAAATTGTTCCGCTTTCATCGGCCTGGATATATGGAAACCCTGCACCACATCACACTGGTGTTCATGCATGAGTTGCACCTGCTTTTCATTTTCAACACCCTCCGCCAGCACTTTAAGCCCCAAGGCATGCCCCATCTGGAGAATAGCAATGACAATAGCCAGATTATCGGCATCATTCGGCAGATCACGAATGAATGAACGGTCTATTTTGATCAGATCAACCGGGTAGCGTTTCAGCGAAGCCATATTGGAAAAGCCGGTACCAAAATCATCTATGGCCATTCTCACGCCCATTTTCCGCAAACGCTGTAGTTTGTCGACAGCCAGATCTATGTCATGAGCCAAAGCACTCTCGGTGATTTCCAGCTCCAGCAAATAACCGTCCACCTGGTATTCCGCTAACAAGTCGGCTATCTGCTCGACAAAATTGGGATTCACAAACTGCCGCGGCGAGACATTTACCGCTAATGGCACGGCCCGCCCAAATCTTCGCTGGCAATCTGCCAGATAGCGGATGGACGAGCGCAATACATACTCCCCCAAACGCTCAATCAGACCGTGATTTTCTGCCACAGGAATGAACTCAGCTGGTGAGATGGGGCCTTTGCGCGGCTGATCCCAACGCAGTAGTACTTCTGCACCCAAGGTCTCCCCGGTCGACAACAGGACCTGGGGCTGGAATACCAGATGAAACTCGTCGTTCTGCAACGCCTTCCGCAAATCACTGGCCATGGTCACCCGGGCAATCAGCTCAGACTCCATGCTTGCCTCAAAGATCACATAATCATTCTTACCTGATCCTTTCGCGCGAAACAGTGCCGTGTCTGCCTGCTTGAACAGTGTCTTGTTATCGATAGTTCTCATTCCGGCTGAATATGGCGCCACGCCAATGCTGAAGCTTAAACGGACCTCATCCTCACCGATGGCAAAGGGCAGATCGCACAGCTCCAGCAGCCGTTCGGCGTAGTGCACGATTTGATGAGTGCCTGTCATCGATTTGAAGACGATGGCAAATTCGTCACCACCCGGACGGCTGACGATACAACTATGCGGCAGCGAGGATTCCAGCCGTTTGGCCATATCCACTAAGAGTTCATCACCACATTCATGGCCGTAGGCATCATTGACCTGCTGAAAGTTGTCTATATCTACAAGATACAGTGCCATGTGCTTACGCAGCCCTTCCCGCACATTACGCATGGCAATCCTGAGACGGTTCTCCAGCTGAATTTTATTGGGCAGCCCGGTCAGAGCATCATGTTGTTCCTTGAACGAGATCTCCTTTACCAGTTCGCCAACGTACTGATTCACCATGCGCGCACGCTTCAATCTGGCCAGCAAATTGGTACGCAGACGCCAGGGCTCGATGGGTTTGTTGATATAGTCGTCACCCGCCAGACGAATGGCTTCCAGATGCACAGATTCACTGGTATCAGCGGATAAAAACACGATAGGAATATTGGCATAACGGATTTGCTGCCGAATCACCTGGCCTAATTCCAGACCATTACAGACCGGCATGTGTAAATCCAGCACCACCAGCTCGGGACGAAAAGATTCCAGCACCTCCAGGGTTTTTTGGGGCTGGACCAGGCCATAAACAGAGACGCCGGCTTCTTCCAGGTTTAACCGGTAAATATTGATCAGGTCCTGGTCGTCATCAACCAGTAAGACCCGGT
Source organism: Hahella sp. (assembly GCA_050299855.1). Classification (GTDB taxonomy): domain Bacteria; phylum Pseudomonadota; class Gammaproteobacteria; order Pseudomonadales; family Oleiphilaceae; genus Hahella. Next base: position 191,107 of record JBNKWQ010000046.1, on the reverse strand, counting down.
AGGGTTCTGCCGGCCGTTCCTGAATGATTTCGTGTAAGCAGCTCAACAGTGTGCTCTGGTTGATAGGCTTAGTCAGATAAGCCCTGGCACCAGCCCTGACTGCCGCCAGCCGGGTCTGAAAATCAGACTTCCTGGATACGATCACAATAGGGGCAGTATCCGCAACAGACTGTTCCAGCCAGGCACTTATCTCAATCCCTGCGAGATTGTCTGGAAGCATGACGTCCATCACGATCAGACACGGTTGGGCTCTGGACAACCCTTCTTTTAGCAACTCTATGGACTGAAATATTTCAACCTTATAGCCCTGGCTGATGAGTGTCTGGGCAAACCAGTCTGCCATGGAAGGGTCATCCTCCACCACGTAGACCAGATATTGTTGAAACTGCTCATTCTGTTGAAGCAAATTATCCGTACTGATACTGACCGGTTCTGTCAGGCTGGCAAGCAGGTTCTGCTTATGTTTGAACAATGACTCGGGGTGACTGAGTAAATCAGCCTGCATCTGACTCAGTGCCAGTTCAAATTCCCTGGCACTCTGGCTAATGGCAGGGAAACCGAAAGTTCGCCCAGACCCGGCCAGACGGTGGAGCAATTGATTGAGTTCGGCCAACGCAGAATCATCACGGGCCAATAGCCGACCCCAGCAATCTTCCAACTGTTCGGCTTTTAGACTCAACTGGGCCTGGTACTGGGTCCTGATTGAGTTGAGTTTTTCACGTACAACTTCTTCCATCATCCCTTCTTCCTGCCCTTTAGAGGCAAAAAGTCCGCTTCCTTCAATTGCCGTATTCGCCTGGACACTGCGTAAAGACTGCTCAGCGATCCTGTTCATAACAATCTAGCCAAGTGATAACAATCTAGCTAGGTGATAACAATCTAAAGTCCAGCTCAAACGAAATCCGGTCCAGTTATTTCCGAATCAGTATCTGATTACACAAGACCTGGAACGAAATCATCCCGGCTTGCTCGTTAACCAACGTCAGGCCGGCGTCCGCTCATCTATTGTGGAGCAGACGCCACCTTGGTTTTACGCCACAATTAACCGGCGTGAGCCCTTTCCCAGAGGCCGCGCACCTCATCGGACAGGGTCATGGGATCAAATGGTTTTGGTATAACTCCTATAGCGCCAAGCTGAACAAATTCATCAATTTCGGATTTCTGAACCTTGGCCGTCATAAAAGCCACAGGTATTTGTTGACAGTCAGGCAGTTTTCGCAAGGCTTGAAGGGTAGAGGGGCCGTCCATCTCTGGCATCATCACGTCCATTAATACAAGATCCGGCTTTTCTGCGGGAATGATATCCAGGGCTTCGCGGCCGGAATTACATAGCACGACGCTAAAACCTCCGATGGATTCCAGCGCCATTTGAGCAATTGCCTGAATATCAGGTTCATCTTCCACATATACAATCTTTTGAATTGGCGGAGCCATCAAATATCGAGTCCCTCTGTCGAATGTTATGTCTCTTTGGTATAGACCTATCTTTGTAGTGTAGACCCGTATCTGAGATTGGTGAAATCAACCGTCTGTCCGACAGTTAGTTTTTATCTCCTTGTGCCCATTGATAACACTACCCGACAACAACCATTGCGGGCGTCAAGCCTTACGTAGCAAGTGATTGGTGGAAGTGACGGCACCTGAATAGGCCATGATCGCGGCAATCAACAACACCGGCTGTACAAACATGACAAAGCGGGGCACGGGATCGCTTAACAGCACCAGAATACTCAGCATCAGGCTCGGCATAAGTACAATAAAGACCGTGCCTGCTACCAAAAACACCAGACGTTCCCGGTAGCGGGACATACGTGAGTCGGACAACAGGCCTAGAATAAACTTTACCAGCGCCAGACCGGCCAGCACGGCAGAAGCTGCAGAAATATCGTAACTGAGCAAAACCGCCTGCAGCCCTTCCTGCCAGATACGGAATAAGGCAATAACCGTGAAGGGCAACAAGACAAACAGGATATCGGCATAACTGCCCAGCAGTACGTTTATCTCCTGATCATCATGATATTCCCTGCCCGGGTTTCCCGGCGCTTTGGCTGTCGGCTCACTAACACCAATTGAGTTCATACCTTCATCTCCTGATCCTGGGTAAATACCTTCAACACTTCCTGCAACGCAGTGTCTGTCTGATAAAAAAGTTTTTCCATTTGAGTAGGCACCACCTTGCCGCCTTCAAACGCATCTTCCAGCGCTTCGGCGCTGGTTGCCAGAGGAATAGCGCCCAATGACGCCGCCGCCCCTTTGAGGCTGTGGGCTTGCCGATGCGCCTTTTCCAGGTCACCCGCGTCATAGGCGTCAACAATCTCATCAATAATCAAGGCGAAATCCATGGCAAACCTGTGCTGCATCTGCGTCAGCATGCGTTTGTCGGGAAAGTGATTCGCGGCAATGGCGGCATCAACAGCCGGTATCTCCACGTCATCATCCCAGCCTTGCGGCGCAAGTTCCGGGTCAGTCACGCCGGATGAAATTGACTGGTCCGCCGCTAATGTCTCCTCATCCACAACCGGCATGTCCTCTGCCAGCCATCTGGCCAGGGTTTCATAGAGCAGGTTCTGTACCACCGGCTTGCTGATATAGTCGTTCATGCCGGCTGTCAGGCACTTTTGCCGGTCCCCTTTCATGGCATTGGCCGTCATGGCGATTACCGGAAGGTCCTTGAGCCCCAGTTGCGACCGTATATGACGGGTTGCTTCAAAACCATCCATCACCGGCATCTGAACATCCATCAATACCGCAGCAATCCTGACTGCCTGTGGATCTTCTTTCTGTAATACTTCCAGGGCCTCAGCGCCGTTATTGGCGATCACCACCTCCACACCGGCCTGGCGCAGATATTCAATAGCTATTTCCTGATTGAACGGCGTATCTTCCACCAGCAACACACACTTGCCATCCAGGTCATTCAATAGTTGTTGACTCACCCCGTCCCTCACCGGCTGATCTCCCATGGAAACGTGGCCAAAGAGTTTCTGCAGTGTATGCAGCATAATGCTGGGTGTTACCGGCTTGATCAGAGAGGTGAATCCGAAGCTTTCAACTTCCGCAATCAGTTCCTCCTCATTGCTCAGTGTCATCAACACAACCGGCACTTCTTCCAGATCGGAAACAGCCCTCACCATCAATGCAGCATCAACGCTGCGCATGGCGGCAAGTTGCCGATCCACCAGCACCACATCGAAATCTGGCCCCTTCACCGTTGCCGCCAGGGTTTGTGCCAGGTTGTAATCCGGCAGTAAAACCGTGGTCTGGCAGCCGAAGGAAGACAAAATTTCCACTATCACATCGCGGCCAAAGTCCTTGTCATCCAGCAGCAGTACGCGAATGCCCTGCAGATCACGCACCTCGTAAATACCGGCAGTTTCGGCAGAATATAAATCAAACCAAGTGGTAAAGTTGAAGGTGCTGCCATGATCGAGTTCGCTTTCGACCCATATTTCCCCTCCCATCATTTCCACCAATTGTTTACTGATACTGAGCCCCAACCCTGTTCCCCCATATTTTCGGGTTGTCGAGCCATCCGCCTGGGTGAAAGGGCTGAACAATTTGGCGATCTGCTCCTTGGTAATACCGATCCCGGTATCCGACACCTGAAACTGCAGGCAAACCCGCTCATCAAGCCGTTGCACTTCCTTGATCCTGACGACAATCTCACCTTCAGTGGTGAACTTGATAGCGTTATTAGTGAGGTTGACAAGTATCTGTCCCAGACGCAGCGGATCACCCAGCAGATGGGTGGGTGCATCCTTGCTCAGCAACACCGACAGCTCCAGCCCCTTGTCCGCCATCCGATGGGATAGCAAGTCCACCAGGTCGTTCACGACATCGTTGAGATTGAAACGCACGCGCTCCAGATCCAGCTTGCCGGCCTCGATCTTGGAAAAATCCAGAATGTCGTTGATGATGCCCAGCAGGGAGCGGGAAGAACTTTCGATCTTGGTAATATAATTGCGTTGCTTCTCGTCCAGGCCGGTCTTAAGTGCCAACCCCGAAAAGCCGATAATGGCATTCATGGGGGTGCGGATTTCATGGCTCATATTCGCCAGGAATTCACTTTTCGCTGTGGCTGATGCTTCAGCGGCCTCACGGTCTCGCTGGGCTTTTTCCTTTTCCTTGCGTTCCGTGATATCGGTGATCGTGCCTTCAAAGTAGGGTTCGGAACCGTCCTTATCCAACACCAGATGTGCCGAACTAATCCCCCAGAAAACACTGCCGTCCTTGCGGATCAATTGGCATTCAAAGTCGACGATTCGACGTTCTTTCAACAGTGCCACTTCAAAGCGCTTACGCTCATCAGGATCGAGGTAGCATTGCTCGGCAATATTGGTCACGGAGTTTTGCAGCTCTTCCTGACTGTCATAGCCGAAAATGGCCACCAGGGAAGGATTCGCTGAGAAGAAACGACCATCCAGAGAGCATTGAAAAATACCTTCACTGGCACTGGACCAGAGTCGGCGGAATTTGCGCAGGCTTTCCTGAGAGCGCAGGTTGGCTTCGGTGGCTTCGGTAGTGGCAGCAATGGCGCGGCTGTTGGCCAGCTCCATTTCCTTTTTTTGAGTATTGATGCGATCTGCCAACGCCAAAGACAGCAGCAACACATTTCCCAGACTACCGACCTGTACGCCATGTGAAGCCCAGGTTCCGAAGTCAAATGCACCATAGGTGTATGACATGGTCACCAGTACGCCGCACATATAAGTGGTCCAGGCAAAGACAAAATACCGCGCAGGCCGATGCCCCCGACGCCAGATGACCACGCCAATCAGACACAGGGCCAAAGCGCTGAAGGCAGTCAGGTAAAGATTCATTTCAATTGCTGTGGCGTAATCTGCAATCGGGGTAATCAGGGCAAACCACACTCCCACGGCAACAAAGAAACGCAGAGCAGCGTCTCCCAATGGGGTCCGCTGCTGTGTCTGTAAGAAGTGACGGCAGAACAGGAAGAGAAAGATCCAGGTAATGGAAATACTCAGGGGCAACAAAAGACTGTTTAAACTTGAATTGTCAAACACCTGTAGAGCCCAGGGAATTCCGTCAACGCTGGCCTGGGCGACCAGATAGGAAGAAATGGCCACCACATAGTAGAGGTAGGCGATATCCCGAATGGATAGATAAATAAGCAGGTTATACAGGATCATCATCAACATGGCCGCATAAAAGGCGACCAGATAAAGAATGTCACTGACCAGGTGGTGCTTGTAGAACTCATCAGAGTACAGGAAGAATTGCAGATTCTCCGAGCTCTCGGTATCGACCTTGATCCATACCGGAATGGTATGACCAGCCTGCAGTTTCAACGGTGTGGTGATCTTGGGTAAAGAAAGTCCGTTATTGGCAAAGGGGCGTTCATCGCCCAATGCCCTCTGTTGTAGGCTGCCATCCGAGTCAAGCCAGTAGACATCGACCTTGTCCAACAAGGGATAGGCCGCTTCCAACCACCATTGGGTAATGGTTGAGTCCCTGGCTTCAGCCCGCAGGGAAAAATACAGCCAGAACTGGGAAGGCGAAAATCCCTGGGTCAGACCGACTTCGGTTGCAGGATTGAAGTCCTGTTCATAGCGCCCCGAGAGCATGTCTTCAATTGTTGCCCGTCCCTGATCATCCTCAAAAACCGCAACATGGTCGACAAGCGCGACCGAATCCAGCCCTTGACGTAAATGATAGGGTGTCAATTCACCGGCATGCGCGGCCTCTGTTACCCAACATATCATCAGTAACCAGAATGCCAGCGCTGGCAGTCTATTTGTTCCGTCAGAAAACATGCTTCTCCCCAGACCTCCGCATGCAGAATCTGCGGGATCGTCGAAGAAAAGTATAGTTGATGAAAAATTGCGTACAGCTGAATAATTGCAAGGAGTTGCAGTGATTTGTAACTTCAGCGGATCCGCATGATCAGAAGAAATATTTCAATAACAGAATGCGCCACCAGGAGGCTGTCGGACTTAAGCGTTTGTCACGAGAAAGCGTCCGGAGCCGGCGCTTATGCAGCAGAACGGCCTTAAGTCCGACAGGCTCCTAGCTACCTTTAATCGCCAGTGCGAGTGCCTGCTGGGCCAATTGGTCCATACTGTAGGGTCCTTCAGGTTTATACCAGGTAACGGTCCAGCTCAGGGCACCGGTTAAAAAGCGCCGCAATATAAACATATCACCGGTGACCAGATCTTCCTGTTTGGCTACGTTCAGAGTATCCAGCCACAGTTGTTCGTAATGATCCCGTAATAGCAGAATCCGCCCCTGATTCACCTCCGACAGGCTGCGCCATTCATAAACCAGCACGGTCATCGCTTCGCTGGTGCCACCCAGAATGGATTCCAGCTCACAACGAATCAGGCCCAGCAGACGCTCCTTTGCCGTATTTGCAGATGCCAGCGCTTCCTCCATTTTAGCGGTGATGTAAAGAATGGTCTCCTCCATGACGGCATAGAGAATATCTTCCTTACTGCGGAAATGATGAAAAATACTGCCGCTCTGAATACCGACCGAGGCCGCCAGGTCTCTCACCGTTGTGCGCTCGTAGCCTTTTTCCTTGAACATATGTGCAGCTTTTGACAGCAGGCGCCCACGGGCACTTTCAGGATCCGTGATACGACCATCCTGGATCATTTGCGCAAGTTGATTCATGTATAACACTGCCTCTGACGATGAACTGGCAATTAGTGTATCCGAAAAATCCAACTTTACAAACCAAGCGCTTGCTTGGTATCGTTTCAGAAATCAAATCACCCTGTCACTCAGTCAACGACATTATCCATACACAGGCACCCGCTATGACCCTGAACGATTTGGCTGCCAACAGTACTGCCACCGGCATCCCAGACATTGACAAGAAAGTTCGTATTGGTTGTGCGGCAGCCTTCTGGGGGGACACAAACAGCGCAGCGGCACAATTGGTGAAGAAGGGCCGGTTGGACTATCTGGTGTTCGACTATCTGGCAGAAATTACCATGTCGATCATGGCGGGTCAGAGAATGAAAGACCCGGAGGCAGGCTACGCCGTTGATTTCGTCAAATATGTGATGGCCCCCCTGCTACCGGATATCAAACAACAGGGCATCAAAGTCCTGAGCAACGCCGGTGGCGTCAATCCCCTTGCCTGCCGGGATGCATTAAAGGCAGCAGCCAAAGCGGCCGGGGTTGAACTTAAGATCGCCGTAGTTCTGGGTGACAATCTACTGCCCAAAAAGAATGAATACGCCCAGGCCGGGGTAACCGAAATGTTCAGTGGTGCGCCACTACCCCCGGTCTGCGTGAGCATGAATGCCTATCTCGGTGCACCTGGACTGGTTGCCGCTCTGGCTGCGGGGGCCGATATCGTCATTACCGGAAGGGTGGTGGACAGCGCCGTGGTGCTGGCACCTCTGATACATGAATTCGGTTGGGCCATGGATGAATATGACAAACTGGCCCAGGGCAGTCTGGCCGGTCATATCATCGAGTGTGGCACTCAATGCACCGGTGGTAATTTCACTGACTGGGAATCTGTGCCGGGTTATGAGGATATGGGCTTTCCCATTGTGGAAGTTTCAGCCGACGGCAGCTTCGTAGTGTCCAAGCCGGACAATACTGGCGGTCTGGTGAGCACGGCGACCGTCGCCGAACAGCTGGTTTATGAGATTGGGGATCCGCGGGCTTATCTACTGCCTGATGTAGTTTGTGATTTTACTTCAGTCACCCTGCAGCAAGTCGGTGAAAATCAGGTACTGGCCAGCGGCGCGAGAGGATTACCGCCCACGGAGCAGTACAAGGTTTCCGCCACCTACCCCGACGGTTTTAAATGCAACGCCAGCTTCCTGCTGGGCGGCATAGATGCCGGCAGGAAAGGCCAAGTGGTCGCCGACGCTATTCTGATCAGGACGTCCCGCCTATTCGAACAACATGGCCTGCCGCCCTATAGCGAAATCAATGTGGAGTTATTGGGCACAGAAGCCACCTATGGCCCCCATGCCAAAACTGCCTCAAGCCGCGAAGTGGTGGTTAAAATTGCCTGCGCCCATCCGAAGAAAGAAGCATTGGTATTGTTCTCTCAGGAAATTGCCCAGGCTGCCACCGGTATGAGCCCTGGCATGACCGGTATCGTCGGCGGGCGGCCAACAGTATGGCCTAAAATCCGTTTGTTTTCCTTTCTGGTTCCCAAAGAGGATGTGGCGGTCCAGGTCGATATCGACAATGGCCTCCAGTCTGTGCAAGTTTTATCCAGCGGCGGCTTTGGCTTCCATAATATCAGCAGCAGTGCCGGTGAGATCAGTCGCCATGCTCCTGAGGACATCAGTCTGCCTGACGCAGAGATTGCAGTGCCGCTAATCAAGCTCGCCTGGGCCAGGTCCGGCGACAAGGGCAATCATGCCAATATCGGTGTCATTGCACGGCAACCTGAATACCTGCCCTATATTCGTGAATCATTATCAGAGGCAGCCGTTAAGCGTTATATGAATCATGTTTTTGATTCTGAGCTGGACGCTGAGAACGGCCATGTCCTGTGCTGGGAAATGCCGGGCATCCATGCCCTCAATTTCCTGCTGAAAGACAGCCTGGGCGGCGGTGGCGTCGCCAGTCTACGCATTGATCCACAGGGAAAAGCCTATGCCCAGCAGTTGCTCGAAATGCCGGTAAAGGTCTCCCGAACCATTGCCGATCAACTTCAGTCCCACTAAGGAAACATTCATGCCCTACAACTCAGTTTTCAAGGATGGCCTGTTTAGCGGTAAAACCATCATTGTCACCGGTGGTGGCAGCGGTATCGGCCGTTGCACAGCCCATGAAATGGCGGCGCTGGGAGCCCATGTGGTGTTGATCGGGCGCAAGCAGGAGAAGCTTGATAAAACCCAGACTGAGATTAAAGAAGACGGTGGCCAGGTATCCGCCTACACCTGTGACATTCGAGAAGAGGACAGCGTTAAAACCACCGTGCAGAACATCGTAGCGAGCCGGGGTGAAGTTCATGGACTGGTCAATAATGCCGGCGGTCAATATCCCTCGCCCTTAGCGGCGATCAATCAGAAAGGATTTGAAACGGTCGTGCGCACCAATCTGGTCGGAGGCTTTCTCATGGCCCGGGAAGTCTATAACCAATCCATGCGTAAACACGGCGGTGCCATCGTCAATATCATTGCCGATATGTGGGGCGGCATGCCGGGCATGGGGCACTCCGGAGCCGCCCGCTCCGGCATGGACAACCTCACCAAGACTGCCGCCGTGGAATGGGCCGTTTCCGGCGTCAGAGTCAACGCCGTGGCTCCCGGCTGGATAGCTTCCAGCGGTATGGACAATTATGACGCCAGCATGAAACCCATGATCCGTTCACTGCAGGATGGCGTGCCGTTGAAACGTCTGGGCACCGAGGCAGAAGTTGCCAGTGTGATCTGTTTTCTACTCAGTCCAGGAGCCTGTTTTGTGAGCGGGGAAACTGTCCGTGTCGATGGTGCAGCGCCGTTGGGAGGCCGGGTCTGGCCATTCCCAAAAGCCAACAATGTCGAAGAGTATCAGGGCTTTCACCGCGCTGTTCGACCCAAGGTTCTGGACGACTGAGCAAGGAATTCGAATTGTTTGGAACACAACAATATAGATGCAATTCCATAAGAATAAACACCGAAGAGGCACTTCCATCATGCTTTTCAGCCAGGAACACAATGAAATCCGCCGCACCGTGCGTAATTTTGTCGAAAACGAACTCAACCCGCACACTGACGAATGGGAAAGAGCCGGTGAATTTCCCATGCACGAGATCTTCAAACGTCTGGGAGACCTGGGCTTACTGGGCATTCACAAGCCGGAACAGTATGGCGGCATGGGTCTGGATTACAGCTACAACCTGGTGGCCGCAGAAGAACTCGGCACCTGCCTGAGTGGCGGAGTTGCATTGGCGATTGGGGTACAAACGGATATGTGCACCCCCGCCATCGCCCGCTTTGGTTCCGATGAACTCAAGGAGCAGTTTCTAGTACCCGCCATTGGGGGTGAAGCCATAGGCTGTATCGGGGTCAGCGAAACCTCAGCGGGCTCTGATGTGGCGGGACTGAAGACCACAGCTCGCAAGGATGGGGATGACTACATCATCAACGGTTCCAAAATGTGGATTACCAATTCTCCCAAGGCGGATTTTATCTGTCTGCTGGCCAACACCTCGGACGACAAGCCCCACCAGAACAAATCCCTGATTGTCGTCCCCATGAATACTCCCGGTATTGAAGTTGCGCCCAAGCTCGACAAACTGGGCATGCGCAGCTCGCTCACCGCGCAGGTGTTTTTTGATGACGTGCGGGTACCGCAACGCTACCGCATCGGTGCCGAAGGCATGGGTTTCATGATGCAGATGCTGCAATTCCAGGAAGAGCGTATGTGGGGCGCGGCCAATGTGATTAAAGCACTGGAGACATGTGTGCAAAAAACCATTGATTACTGCCGCGAGCGCCAGACGTTTGGCCAACCGTTGATCAACAATCAGGTCATTCATTTCCGTATGGCTGAACTGCAAACCGAAATTGAAGCTCTACGTGCCCTCACCTTCCTGGCCTGTGAGTACTACGTGGCCGGCAAAGACGTCACCAACCTGGCATCGATGGCGAAACTGAAGGCCGGTCGCCTGGGCCGTGAGGTTACCGATAGCTGCCTGCAGTATTGGGGCGGCATGGGCTTTATGTGGGATAACCCGGTCTCCCGTGCTTACCGGGACATACGGCTGGTTTCCATCGGTGGAGGCGCTGACGAAATCATGCTCGGCATCATCTGTAAGCTAATGGGCACCCTGCCCGGCAAGCTCAAAAGTTAAAGGTCAAAGGTTAACGTTATGCCCGTCATTGAATCCCTGATCAATGCCTCTTCTGAAGAGTTCACTGCCAATCGCAAAGCCATGATGGCGGCTCTGGAAGAGTTCCGCAGTATTGAAAAGAAAGTGCTGGAAAAGGCACTTGAGGCGAAAGATAAGTTTCACAAGAAAGGCAAACTGCTGCCCAGGGAACGCCTGAATCTGTTGCTGGACCGCGGTGCGCCATTCCTGGAACTCTGCTCCCTGGCCGGTTACAAAATGCATGACGATAAGGACGGCTCCATGGCCGGAGGCGGGGTGATTGCCGGTATTGGATACGTCCAGGGAATCCGCAGCCTGGTGGTGGCAAGCAACAGTGCCATCAAGGGCGGCACCATTTCCCCCGCAGGTCTGGACAAAACACTGCGCCTGCAACAGATCGCCATGGAAAACAAATTACCCATCGTGACTTTGGCGGAATCCGGCGGCGCTAATCTTAACTACGCCACGGACATATTCGTGATGGGGGCTCGCGGCTTTGCCAATCAAGCCAGAATATCCGCTGCTGGAATTCCCCAGGTGACCGTGGTGCATGGTAATGCTACCGCAGGCGGTGCTTATCAGCCCGGACTTTCGGATTACTGCATCGTGGTTAAAAACCAATCCAAGATGTTTTTGGCCGGACCACCATTATTGAAGGCTGCCACAGGCGAGGTGGCCACCGATGAAGACCTGGGGGGTGCCGAGATGCATGCCGAGGTGGCCGGCACGGCGGAATTCCTGGCCGAGGATGATGCGGACGGCATACGGATTGCCCGCGAGCTTCTCCATCAGATTCCCTGGAATGATCACCTGCCTGCCACCGTAAAACTTAACTGGGAAGAGCCACGCTATTCTGAACAGGAACTTCTGGGGCTGGTACCCAGTGATCCCAAAAAGCCTTACGACGTGCGGGAAATTCTCGCACGTATTGCGGACGGTTCGGACTTTCTCGATTTCAAACCTCTGTTCGACCAGCAGACTGTTTGTGGCTTTATCAAAATACAGGGTATGTCCTGCGGCATTATCGGCAACAACGGCCCGATAACGCCCCAGGGTGCGGCCAAGGCCTCCCAGTTCATCCAGCTCTGCGAACAGAGCAACACCGCCATTCTGTTTTTTCACAACACCACCGGATTCATGGTAGGCACGGATTCCGAGCAGAACGGCGTGATCAAGCATGGCTCCAAAATGATTCAGGCTGTGGCCAATGCACGGGTACCACGTATCACCATGGTGGTGGGCGGGTCCTATGGTGCAGGCAACTATGCCATGTGCGGGCGGGGTCTTGACCCCCGCTTTATCTTTGCCTGGCCGAATAGCCGCACAGCGGTGATGGGGGGCGCGCAGGCAGGCAAGGTGCTGCGTATTGTCACTGAAGAAAAGCAGGCCAGACTAGGCATTACACCGGACCCGAAAATGCTGGACGCAATAGAACAGGCAACAGCGGAAAAACTCGACAAAGGTTCGACGGCACTATACGGCACTGCAAGGTTATGGGATGACGGCCTGATTGATCCGCGGGATACACGCAGGGTGCTGTCCTATGTCCTCGACCTTTGCTACGAAGCCGAAAAACGCGACCTGCGCAGCATTACTTTCGGCGTCGCACGATTTTGAAGCGATCCTGGACCTTGAAACAAGAGAAGTAACTGGCGAAGCCCTGACCGGATTTCGCCTGGAGAACAAGACAATGGCTTTACCTGAAACAAAAACCCTGCTGATTGCACAGCAGGATCACACCCTGATGATCACCCTGAACAGGCCGACAGTGCGCAATGCCATGTCCCTGCATATGGTGCGCGAATTGATGAGCGTGTTTGAGCACATTCAATACGACCGCACGATACGCGCCGTCGTTATTCGCGGCGCTGGAGGGCATTTCTGTGCCGGTGGCGATATCGGTGATATGGCCAACGCACGTGCTGCAGTCAACCAGTCCACCCCGATACAGCAGGACCCGTTCATGCAGTTGAACCGAGAATTCGGCCGCATGATCACCCAGGTGAATCAGGCCCCCCAGGTGGTGGTCATGGTGCTGGAAGGTGCTGTTCTGGGTGGCGGCTTCGGGCTGGCCTGTGTCAGTGATGTCGCCATCACCCTGGACAGCGCAAAATTTGGCCTGCCGGAAACCGGCCTGGGAATACCGCCTGCCCAGATAGCGCCATTCGTGGTGAAGCGTATAGGCCTGACCCAAACACGTCGTATGGCCTTATTGGGTGCCCGATTTGATGGCCAGGAAGCCTTCCGTCTGGGGCTGGTGCACGAAGTAGTGAGTGATCAGGCACAGTTGCAGATTCGCCTGGATGATGTGCTTGCCCAGATTAAACGCTGCGCCCCTATCGCTAATGCCACTACCAAACATTTGCTGCTATCCGTTGGTGATCAACCGTTGGAAACATTGCTGGATCAGGCGGCAGAACGTTTTGCCGAGGCCGTGCAGGGAAATGAAGGCCGCGAAGGTACCCTTGCCTTTATGCAAAAACGCCAGCCATCCTGGGCAGAATGACGTACGGGGTTGGATCAATACAGCACTGGATAAGTACGACATTGGATAAATACGGCATTGGATAAGTACGGCATTGGATATGTACGACAACGGGCCTGATCAAAGTCCGGTATATAAATATTATGCGAAGCAAAAGAGGCATCATATGCTCAGTAAAATACTGATCGCCAACCGCGGTGAAATAGCCTGTCGGGTGATTCGTACGGCAAAGTCCATGGGGTTCCGCACTGTGGCTGTATACAGCGTGGCGGATCAAGGGGCGCCTCATGTTGCCATGGCGGACGAGGCGGTTTGCATCGGTGCTGCTGCAGTGGGCGAGTCGTATCTGGTGGCCGACAAACTGATTCAGGCCTGTGAAAAAACCGGCGCTGATGCCATCCATCCCGGCTATGGTTTCCTCTCCGAAAATGCCTCTTTTGCAGAGCTTTGTGCTGCCAGGAATATCACCTTTATCGGGCCTCCAGCGGCCGCTATCGAGCTAATGGGCAGCAAGCGACTGTCTAAGATTGCCATGCAGAAAGCTGATGTGCCCTGTATACCTGGCTACGAGGGATACGCTCAGGATGATGAGTCGCTGATTCAGGCTGCCGGATCTATCGGCTTCCCCCTGATGATTAAGGCCTCCGCCGGTGGCGGTGGCCGGGGGATGCGTTTGGCCAGGAATGAAAAGGAACTGCCCGCACAACTGAAGACGGCCCGCTCCGAAGCAAGTAATGCCTTTGGCAACGGTGAACTGATACTGGAACGCGCCCTACTGCAACCCCGGCATATTGAAATTCAGGTATTTGCAGACCAGCAAGGCCATGCGGTGTATCTGGGCGAACGGGATTGTTCGATTCAACGCCGCCACCAGAAAGTGGTGGAAGAAGCCCCCTCCCCATTTGTGGACGAAACCTTGCGTCAACGCATGGGACAGGCAGCCGTCAATGCGGCCCTGGCCTGTCACTACGTCGGTGCCGGTACGGTTGAGTTTCTGGTTGATCAGGAAAAAAACTTTTACTTCCTGGAAATGAACACACGCCTGCAGGTTGAACATCCTGTCACGGAAATGATCACCGGCTTTGATCTGGTGGCCTGGCAATTGAAGGTGGCCGTCGGGCAGTCGCTGCCCGTATCACAGGAAGAAATACGGCTGCAGGGACATGCCATGGAAGTCAGACTCTATGCAGAAGATCCCGGCCAGCAATTTCTGCCCCAGACCGGCCCGGTATTATCCTGGGAGCCCGCAACAGGTGACGGCATTCGGATAGACGATGGTATACGCAGCGGTCAGGAGATCAGCCCACACTATGATCCCATGATCGCCAAAATCATTGCTTACGGATCAGACCGGGAAGAAGCCCGCCGACGCCTGCTGCGTGCTGTGGAGGACTCAGTGTTGTTTGGCGTCACCAGCAACCAGCGCTTTCTCACCAGCGTATTGGCTCACCCTGAATTTGCCGAAGGCAATGCCACCACCGCCTTTATCGAACAACACTTACAGGAAGATGCCTCTCTGCAGCCCCCAGCCGGGACCTTGCTGAGCCACGGACTGACAGCCATCATTTTATATTTCGCCCAGCACAGGAACTCCTCACACTTTGGCTGGTGGAGCGCCAACCGGGCACCCTGGCCTTACGAACTAAGACTGGGCGAGAAGGTATTTGAACTAGCTTTACATGCCGGGGAGAACCAGAGTTTTGACATCGTTATGGAAAGTCAGAAGCTTTCAGTAGAAATAGCTTTCTTCAATGATAAGGAACTGGTTTACCGATGCGACGATGTACGTCGGCGAATTCGCTACCACCAACAAGGTGAACAGGTATATCTGAACCTGAAAGGAGAGACACTCCACTATCAGGACTTATCCCGCAAAGCCGCCCAGGCAGGTGATATCGCCGGAGACGGCCGCATCAAGGCCTCCATGGATGGCGCTATCGTCGATGTGCTGGTGCAGGAAGGCCGACAGGTGGCCAAGGGCGATACGCTGGTAGTGCTGGAAGCCATGAAGATGGAACATCCGTTGAAAGCTGACAGGGATGGGGTTGTTGGCGAGGTGAAGGTGAAAGTAGGGGATCAGGTGAGGGTTCGGGAGTTGTTGGTGGAGATTTTATCATTATCTGATTCTTAGGGTTTGGGTTATGTACCTGGCCGTCTCTTGGCCATTGTTGGATATGGCGGGTTTCGCCCACCAGGGCGAGATACTTCTTTTGCTTGCCCAAAAGAAGTATCCAAGAAAACGGCACCCCTAAATTAGCGGCCTGCGGCTACCCTGCGGTGACTGTTTGGCCTGTTTCGAAACGTACAGAAGCGACATCCCTGTCGCTACTGTACTTGCCTGACATCCATGTCAGGCATTCGAGACCAAACAGCCTCCTCCGGCGCTACTACAAGGGGAAGTTTATGACTGCCGGCAATTCCCTGCTCCCTTGAGATTTTGAGTTGAAGCCGATTTATAGTGAGGAAAAATGGACAGGACGTCCATTTTAGTAAAGCTGGCACAGGGAGGTGCCATCTTTACGATCCGTTAAAACTATAAAGCGGGTTCAACGTCCCGCAGGGCAAAAGCTCCGGGTCGCGTTTTCTTTGCTTCCGTTTCTTTGTCGCGAGAGACAAAGAAATGAAGTCGTCCGTGAGGGACGAAATCCTGAATCTATTTCACGAATGACGATAACGGATTAACTACGATGAATAACCTAAGAAACAAAACCATCATCATTACCGGTGGCAGCCGCGGCATCGGCCGCTCAATGGCCCTGAAATTCGCCGCTGACGGTGCCAACATCGTCCTGGCGGCAAAATCTGCTGAGCCGCACCCCAAACTCCCCGGCACCATTTACAGCGTTGCTGAAGAAGTGGAAGCTGCCGGCGGCCAGGCGCTGCCGATTCAGGTGGATGTTCGTGACGAGGGCACCCTCAAGGCTATGGTTGAAGCCACTGTGGAAAGATTCGGTGGTATCGATGCTGTGATCAACAACGCCGGAGCCATCAAACTCAGCGGCGTGGAACATACGCCACTCAAGCGTGTGGATCTTATGTACCAGATCAATACCCGTGCCGTTATTGCCACTGCCCAGGCGGCGCTTCCCTGGCTGAAGAAATCAGACAACGCCCACATCCTGAGTCTGTCGCCTCCCCTTAACCTGGACCCGAAATGGTTTGCCCAGTATTCGCCCTACACCATGACCAAATACAGCATGTCGATGCTGACACTGGGTATGTCCCAGGAATTCAAACGTCACGGTATAGCGGTCAATTCCCTGTGGCCACGCACCCTGATCGCCACAGCTGCCGTAGAGTTTGAGGCAGGCAGCAAGCAAGCCCTGGACCGTGCCCGTCAGCCGGAAATCATGGCGGATGCGGCTTATCTTGTATTAACATCGACATCCAGTGAGCTGACCGGACAGTGGCTGATTGATGAGGAAATACTAAAACAGCATGGCACAACCGAATTCGACCACTATCGTTATAAGCCGGATTCAGCGGATGCCCTGATGACGGATCTCTTTGTCCACGAGTAGGTCTGGCTACTGCCCTGCGCAACCCAGGATCAAGCCGGAAAAAAGTCAATGCCCATAATAATGATAGCGAGCATATTATGACCACGGCAGAATCCACTCAGATAAATGATCGAATCTCAGTGCGGGACGTCATCAAGAAGCTGCCCTTCCTGGCCAGGAGACTTCCGGCCATCGCCAAGGGCTATTACTACTACGCTTTTCTGGGTGATGGAAAAGCGTTAGCCATTGGCGACATCATTGAGTTGAATGCCGATAAATACGGCAAACGACCGGCCATCCTCTATGAAGACCGGCGGTTGACCTACCAACAGCTCAATAACTGGTCCAACCGCATTGCTCATTATCTGATAGCGAGGGGCATCGGCCGGGGTGATGTATTGGCGCTGGCCATGGAAAATCGTCCTGAACTCTTAGCAGTGCTGATAGGCGCACTTAAAATCGGCGCAGCCTGCGCCATGATCAATACCTCCCAGAAAGGCCAGGTGCTGGCCCACAGCCTGAAACTGGCCAACCCAAAACTCATCGTGCTGGGGGAGGAACAACTGGACAACTTTGCCTCGGCCAAACAAGAAGTTGCGTTACCTTCCAGCAATAGCCTGATGTACGTGGCGGATCGAGATACTTTTGCAGACCTGCAGCAAGGCACAGATTTCGGCCAGACACCGGAGGGTATTCTGAACCTGACTGAGGCCATTAATTCCTACCCTGATTTCAACCCGAACATTTCTGACAGGCCCTTGGCCGGCGACACTGCGGTGTACCTGTATACCTCCGGAACAACCGGGCTGCCCAAGGCCGCTCCCTGCAGTCATCGAAAATGGTTGATTACCATGGGGGGGATTGGCCATATGTCGCTGTCCCTGGCACCTGAGGATATCATGTATGTCACCCTGCCCCTGTACCATGGCACTGGTCTACTGGTGTGTTGGGGAGCAACCCTGGCATCAGGCTCAGCAATAGCCATCAGGCGCAAATTCTCTGCCTCGGAGTTTTGGCACGACATCCGTAAGTACCGGGCGACCTGTTTTGGTTATGTGGGGGAACTTTGCCGTTATCTGCTGAATCAACAACCCCAGGACACCGACCGCGATCATACATTACGTAAAATGGTCGGTAACGGTTTGCGCCCCTCCATCTGGCAACAGTTCAAGGAACGTTTTGGTATCGAGCAGATTTCCGAGCTCTATGGCGCCAGTGAGGGCAATATCGGCTTCAACAATTTCCTCAATCTCGACAACACTGTGGGCTTTTCCACCGCACCTTATGCCCTGGTGAAGTTTCATGAGGGCACTCGGGAGCCTGTCCGTAATGCCCGTGGCAGACTGGAAAAAGTCAAGAATGGCGAAGCGGGATTGCTGCTGGGTAAGATCACCGAACGCTGGAAATTTGCGGGCTATACCCAGTCTGACGCCACCGAGAAAGCCATCGTTCGGGGCGCTTTCAGCCGCAATGATGCCTGGTTCAACACAGGCGATGTGCTACGGGAAATCGGCTGCCGACACCTGCAGTTCGTGGACCGTATGGGTGATACATTTCGCTGGAAAGGCGAAAATGTTTCTACCACCGAAGTGGAAAACATCTTTGACCGGTTTAGGGATATCAGCGAAGCCATCATTTATGGCGTGGAGATCCCCGGCGCCAGTGGCAAGGCAGGCATGGCCACCGTTGTGGCAGCAGATCCGAAGAAAGGTGTGGACATGACGGCGCTGCTCAAACATCTGCAGGAACAATTGCCTTACTACGCCATACCGGTTTTTATCCGGGTCACGGATGAAGTTGAAAAAACCGGCACCTTCAAATACCGCAAGGTTGATTTGCAGAAAGCCGGATATGGTCTTGAGCGTCCACAGGATACCGTCTGGGTACGCCTGCCGGGTAACAAAGATTATGTGGCCGTGACGCCGGAGCTTGTGTCCCAAATTGACGCACAGCAGTACCGATTCTAGAAAGCTGACTATAATCTATTTGAAACGGTTCCCAAGGGAGCCTGCCGTCCGTTATAAGTCAGGGAAGCTTCCTCTACTGTGTTTGCTGAATTATCGGCAACGCCTTAAAGGATTACCATGTGGCTTCGCATCCTTTAACCTACTTTCAAGTCCGGTGCCTTGAAACAGATAATCATCCCCTACTTTCTGCTTCTCACACTTGGGATCACTACCCAAGCCTGCGCCCTGCACACTAATTTCAAAGTGGACCAGGAAAACTATGTTGGTGGCCGGGAAAACTATATTGGTGGTCGGGAAAAGCATGTTGGTAGCCCGGAGACCTCAGATCACCAGGAAGGCTTTATCCCGCAGGTTAAAATCCTGGAATTGACGGAGAAGGACCCAGATCAAGCAGCCCCTTTGACCGCCATCGCTGCCCGGCTGGAAAAACAGCCTCTCATTTCCGCAAACGAACCCAATTATGGATTTTCCAAATCAGTATTCTGGATCGGCCTGGAGCTCACCAGCCAGGCCCTTGGAGCTCAGCAGTATTTTTTAGAGCTGGCCTACAGTCGACTTGACTCAGTGTATTTCCAGGTGATCGACGTTGACACCAGCAAGACCCTGAATACTTTTTCCACCGGCGATAAGAAGCCTTTCCTTGAGCGGCCTTATTTACACCCTAACTTTGTTCTGCCGCTCGAACTTGAGACAGGGCAGAAAGTCAGAATCTATATTCGGGTTCAGACCACCTCTTCCAGCCAGTTTCCGATACGCATATGGACCCAACAGAATTTCAACAAATCCCTGCAACTTGTTTCCAGCCTGATTGGCGGCCTTATCGGTGTTGTCGCCTTGATGGCCGTGTACAACCTGTTCCTGTTTATCAGCCTAAGTGACCGCAGCTACTTATATTTTTCCATCACCCTGGCCGGCTATGCCCTGGTTGAAGCCATGCTGGCCGGACTTGCCTATCAATACTTCTGGCCATCGTCACCCGGTTGGAACGATGTCAGCCTGGTAGTCATTTCCAATATCGCCCTGGCCTCTCTGGTTCTGTTTTCCCATAATTTCCTGGCGATTAAGGTTAATCTTCGGCAGTTGTCACGGCTGTTTTATCTGCTGGCCCTGATCGGCTTTATACTGGCCGTCATCAGCCTGTTTTTGCCCTATGAGGATATGATCCTTATTACTTCGGCCAATGTGATCATCTCCCCTGCACTGGGTTATCTGGTCGGCCTGTTCCTGTCGTTCAGGAATTACAAACCGGCCAAGTATTACAATCTGGCTTTCACTTTTTTTGTCATTGCCGCTGCGGCCTTTACGATGAGTAAAGCCGGTTATATACCCCGAAATTTTTTTACCGAATATGGTATTCATATCGCCGCAGTGACTGCCGTATTATTGTTAAGTTTTGCCATGGCGGACCGGATTCATTTTGAACGCAGGGCCCGTGAGACGGCTCAGTTAAGCGCTATCGAAAGCCTGCAAAAGTATCGTGGGATTTATGAAAAATCATTGGAAGGCATGTTTCGGGTACTACTGGATGGAACCCTGCTGGCCTGCAACCCGGCATTCGCAAAACTGTTGGGCGCAGAGAATGAGACAGGGCTGCTGGCGCAGGTAAGTTCCACGAAAAACCTGATCCCCGCACATAAACAAGCCAGCAAAAAACTATTAGGGCTGCTGGAGGAAAACAGTCACATATTTGCCTTTGAAACCAAGTGTCGACGCCTGGACGGCTCCGAGTTCTGGGGGGCAATTTTTGCCAACCGGCTGGAAGACAGTGAGCATAACGTCATTATTGAAGGCTCCATTGTCGATATCACCGACAAGAAAGAGAACGAATTGCAGCTGAGCTACCTGGCCACACATGACCCCCTTACTAACCTTCAGAACCGTACCGAATTCGAAAAACAGCTCCGACGTGCATTGACCTCAACCCGGGACGGCAGCAAGGAACATGCGTTGATATTTATAGATCTTGACCAGTTCAAGATCGTGAACGATACCAGTGGCCATATTGCCGGTGACGAGTTGCTGCGACAAATTGGTTCGTTGTTCCATTCCCATATCCGGGAGCATGATTGCCTGGCGCGAATGGGGGGTGATGAGTTTGCCCTGTTGCTCAAGGAGTGTGGCCTGGAGAAAGCCACTGAAATCGGCAACCGCCTCAGGACCGAAGTCGCAGAATACCGTTTTATCTGGGGCAGCAAGGTGTTTACGGTAGGCGCCAGTATCGGTATTGTGCCTGTCTCTCAGGGTGCCTCCTCAGTAGAGGAAATCATGAGCTTGGCGGATACCGCCTGCTACGCGGCCAAGGATGCAGGACGCAATCGGGTGATCGTGCACAGCCACAACACCAGTCATCTGCAACAACGCCAGAATGAAATGCAGGTGGCCACCAATCTGCTGGAAGCCATCAAGGCAGATAACCTCAAACTCTTTTACCAGGACGTGATAACTACCCGGCCGGATGTTAAAGGCCAGCACTACGAAATTCTGGTGCGCATGGAGCAGGACGGCAAAATTATCGGCCCCGGCGCCTTTCTGCCGGCGGCTGAACGCTACAACATGATACGGGCACTGGACCGGTGGGTTATCGAGTCCTACTTCAAATGGCTAAGCCTGCACCCACAACATATGGAGTCATTGCATCAGGTCAATATCAATCTGAGCAGTCAAACTATCGGTGAGGCCGACTTCGAGGAATTTCTCCGCGGCTGCCTGGAAGAATACCGGATTCCGGCTTATAAGATCTGTTTTGAAGTCACTGAAACCACAGCTATATCCAATATGGTGGAAACGGCCAAGTTCATGCAACGCATGCAGGACAGCGGCGTTAAGTTCGCTTTGGATGATTTTGGCAGCGGATTTTCATCCTATTCCTACCTGAAAACCTTACCGGTCAACTGCGTCAAAATTGACGGTAGTTTTATCAAGGACATTCTGGAAGATCCGATCGATCATGCCATGGTGAGATCAATCACTGAAGTTGCCCATCTGATGGGACTGACGGTCGTGGCAGAGTTTGTTGAGAATGGCGAGATCCAGCAGGCACTGGAAGAAATCGGGGTCGATTTTATGCAGGGGTATCATTTACATGTCCCCGAAGCGTTACAGTAACGCTTCGGGATAACTTCGCAAACAATCAAGGCTTTGCCAGCCCAGTTCTCCAGGGAGAATCAAGACTGATTTCACACCAGATTATTCAGGCTTGCGTGAACGTGGTGGCTTGCCGCCAAATTTCTTGCGGTCGCCACTGCGGGGAGGTCCTTTACGCGCACTTCCGCTACGGGTATCCACCTTCATCTGAATCGGCTGCTGTTTAATCCGAACCTTTTGCATGTGCTGAAGAACTTCAGCCGGCATGGTGGTTGGCAGGTCGACTAAAGAAAAGCTGTCATGAATCGCGATATGACCGATAAAACGGGATTCGATACCCGCTTCGTTGGCAATAGCGCCGACGATGTCGCCTGGTGCAACATGATGCTGACGGCCAACTTCAATGCGATAACATTGCATCGGCACTTCATCACGAGGGCCACGCTCGCCCCTTTCGCCACGCTCACGGCCACGATGAGGCTTACGCTCACCACGGGAATCGCGATCACGACGTGAAGAATCCTTATCATGCTTCGGCAGTTCACGCAGAATCGGGAACAGTGGCTGCTCGATCTGCAACTGGAAAGCCAGGGCTGCCGCCACATCTTCCAGAGATACTTCACGGGATTCAGCAAATTTCATCACCACGTCTTTAACAGCACTGAAATCCTGGTTTTCCAAGGTGGACAAAAGGTTGTCCTGGAATTGCTGAATTCGGTTGGTACTGATTTGCTCCGCAGAAGGTGCTTCGTAGGGAGTCAGAGGCTGCTTGGTAGCTCGTTCGATATCACGCAACAAACGGCGTTCTTTAGGGGCCGCAAACAGAATGGCTCTACCTTCACGACCGGCACGGCCGGTACGGCCTATACGGTGCACATAGGCTTCGGTGTCATAGGGAATATCGTAGTTCATGACCAGACTGATACGCTCAACGTCCAGGCCGCGAGCCGCCACGTCAGTGGCGATAACGATATCCAGGCGACCTTTCTTCAGACGATCAATGGTCTGCTCACGCAGCTTTTGGGTCTGGTCGCCATTCAGGGCTTCAGCGGCATAGCCACGGGCCTGAAGTTTTTCCGCCAGCTCCACAGTCGCTGACTTGGTGCGCACGAATATAATCATGCCGTCGAAATTTTCCACTTCCAGCACGCGGGTCAGGGCGTCCAGCTTGTGGGAGTTGTCCACCATCAACACGAACTGGCTGATGCGCTCCACAGTGGAAGTTTTAGATTCGATACGGACTTCTTTGGCGCCTTTCAGATACTGGCCGGCAACACGCTTGATGGCCGGCGGCATGGTGGCTGAGAAGAGCGCATACTGGCATTCGCCGGGTGCGTTGGAGAGAATTTCCTCAACGTCATCAATAAAGCCCATGCGCAGCATTTCGTCGGCTTCGTCCAATACCACGGCACGAATGGCAGACAGATCCAGACTTTTACGCTTCAGGTGATCCAGTACTCGTCCGGGAGTACCCACAATCACCTGCACACCACGTTTCAGTGAACGCAGCTGACCGCGCATATCCTGACCGCCGTAGATCGGCAGTACTGTAAATTCCGGCAAATATTTGGAATAGCTTTTGAACGCTTCCGCAACCTGGATAGCCAACTCGCGGGTAGGCGCCAGGACAATAATTTGTGGGGAGTCAATGGCTGGATCCAGTCGGTCCAGTAATGGCAACGCAAAGGCAGCGGTTTTACCGGTACCGGTCTGCGCTACACCAAGAATACTTTCGCCTTGTAACAACAAGGGGATGCTCTGCGCTTGAATAGGAGAAGGCTGTTCATAGCCGACATCTTTCAGGGCAGACAAAATAGGCGCTGAGAGGCCAAGGGTGGAAAAATCAATCGTATTGTCTTCTGACATTAACAAGGAACCTGCGAGGGAATAGTGCTGCAATTCGTGAGACGGTCATCGTCTGGTCACTGCGGGCGGTTAAAAAATGGTCGCTTATTGTACAGATCCCCCCCACGGATTGATAGCACAATTTGAACCAGGGCACATATTAATACCCTCTAGCCGCCTTTAAAACCCAGACTTCACATCAGTTTAGCAACTTTGCCCTACACTCGGTTCCTTTTCCCGGTTTAACAAAACTAATCGGCTTTGGAATCTGTGTCGGAATAAGGAGGTGGAGCGAGACTGGCTCAGACGCCAGCCAGGTCACCTAATAGGCTCCACCAACACCAGACGCATATTACGCCCGGCAAATATCTTATCCAGAACATTCTGCAGATCTGCCACGCTCTCGCTTTGAATACGGAAACGAAACTTGGTGCCTTTGTGAGTGAACGCATTGATTCGAAACATGTGGTGCTCTCCTGTGGTTTTTTCGGTTTACAGGAGCTAGTCTACGAATCGAAACGACAGTTATTGTCTTTTCGAAAAACATTATTGGTTTTTTCCTAAAAAATTTCGAGAATATTGAGATAAGAAATCGCTATGTCCTCTTTCCTCCGGCGTCTGACCATACTCGACTACCTGCGTTCAACCCGCACGACCCAATCTACTGAAGAGATCCAGCAACATTTGTTGCGGGCGGGATATCTTGACGAGTCGCAAAACCCGGCAACGTTGAAACGTCTGATACAGCGCGATATGAACTTCCTTTATGGCCGCGAGAGTGACAAAGGGGATTCCCTGGATGAGGAGGATCTTGAGCCGGAGAATGAATTTGGCCTACAGGCCATCAGAGGTGCCGGGAAGTCTTGGTTGTGGCAACTGGACCCTTACTCTAATCTGCAATTCGATTATGAAAAGATGCCGCATTACATGGCCATTGCCTTCGCCATGGCGAAGAAGCATCTCTCCAATCTGCTGCCCCGCAATACACTGGCGGAGCTGGAACGCTTCTTCTCACAGGCGGAAGAGCGGTTGGAAAAGCACGAGCATTCAGTTTCCCCCAAGTTGTTCCGGCGTCTGAAGGATTCGGTGGAGTTCTACCAGCGCGGCCAACGCTTGCAGCCTGCCGATTTTGATATCGATCACCTGGACACCATCTATCGCAGTATCCTGCTGAATCGTCAGTTGGTGTTCCGGTACCGGGGCAAGGAATACCGGGTCCATTCCTTTGGTGTCGCGATCCTGCTACCGAAACTTTACCTGGTCGGTAAAAAGGACGAAGACATCGATGAAGCGGAGCAGTTCCGGCATTTCCTGATTCATAAAATTGAGTCTATTTATATTGATAATCGTCCTGCAAAAATACCTTCCGATTTTAGCCTGAGAGAGTATCTGGAAAGCGGTCATATGGAGGTTTTTATTAATCCTGAAGATAAAGGCGAATATCCCCTGCTCCTGGAGCTTATACCACAACCTGGTAGCAACCTGATGGATGACCTGCATGAAAACCCCATCAGTCCGTCACAGAATATTGAAGCCCTGGGGACCGGAATTTTCCGGCTGTCCGCCAAGGTTAGGCGCACGATTCAATTACGCAACTGGCTACTGAGTCTGGGGCAGGAATCTGTGGTCCTGGAACCGGCCATCATGCGGCAGGATATCAAAGAGTACTTGCAGCGAACGCTTGATGCCTATGCTGACTAGGCATTGCTTTCCTCAGCTGACTTTGCCGTTCTTCCTGCCGCTACTGCTGTTACTGGAGCTACTGGAGCTACTGGAGCTACTTCCAGTATGGCTAAATTCCGGCGTCCGACCAGACTGCCAGCTCGTTGCCACTGGGCTCGGTGAAATGAAATCGCCTACCACCGGGAAATGAGAAAATCTCTTTACAGATTTTGCCACCAGCGGACAACACCTTGTCCCTGGTCGCTTCCAGGTTTTCGCTGAAGAACACGATTAGCGCAGCACCACGGGCCACTGACGACGCCATATCTGCCTGAAAGAATCCACCATCAAGACCCTGCCCGGAAAAGGCACTGTATTCAGGGCCATAATCGACAAATGTCCAGCCGAAAGCCTGTTCAAAAAAGGCTTTGGTGGCACTCAGGTCTGTTGCCGGGTATTCGACATAATTGATTTTTTCGTGAACGTTCATCGGCCTCTCTCCTTCCATGTTATGTACTGGTGCCTGTACTGTATAGCCAGCTTCCAACCGATTCTATCTCAGAAATTCTGTGGGTTTTTCAATTTCATAAATGGCTTCGGCGATATTATCAATCCTTTTCTCAAGAATAGCCTGAGCATCATATAGACCACGATTATAGTAGTACGGCCCCACCTCCTCGGTAAAAAAGTCCAACAGGAATTCCGCATCGAAGCGCCCTATTTCCTGCTCCAGCGCTTCCTTAAAATACTGCTGAACCTTAGTGACTAAAATCTGTTTTTCATCTTTACTGAATTCTATTTCCGGCATCTTGCTATCTGTCCTCGTATCGATCATCCATTATCAGACCAAACTTAATTCATCAGCTTTGCAATTGGTTGCAGTCCTGAAAGAAGGCCCTAGACTCTGCAGATCATAGCCCAGAGTGCCACCTATTCTCAAAGCTGGAGTTCTGCAATCTCAAAACCTGGTCAAGGCATCCTCCAAACAATAGCCGTTCCTCAAAAAAAACCCGGCAGATGCCGGGCTAAATTCGGGGTTGTGTAATTAGTTAAATTCTTAGGCGCCGTATTTAGCTTTTGCTATACGGCGGTATGCATGCAGCATAGGCTCAGTATAACCATTAGGCTGCTCCGTACCTTTCAGCACCAGATCACAGGCTGCCTGGAAGGCGACGCTGTCATCAAAGTTCGGCGCCATGGCACGGTACAGGCTGTCACCGGCATTTTGACGGTCCACCACAGCGGCCATACGCTTCATGGTTTCCTTCACCTGGGCTTCATCGCAAATACCGTGAGCCAGCCAGTTGGCAATATGCTGACTGGAGATACGCAAAGTCGCACGGTCTTCCATCAGGCCTACGTCATTGATATCAGGGACTTTGGAACAACCGACACCCTGATCGATCCAGCGCACCACATAGCCCAGGATACCCTGTGCGTTGTTATCCAGTTCTTTCTGAATATCGTCTGCAGAAAGCAGGGTATCGCCCAACAACGGAATTGTCAGAATTGCCTCCAGGGAAGCATGTTCGCGCTTGGCCAGTTCTTCCTGGCGCGCCGCAACGCTGACTTTGTGGTAATGCATGGCATGCAGGGTTGCAGCAGTGGGAGAAGGAACCCATGCGCAATTGGCTCCCGCCATCGGATGACCGATTTTGGCATCCAGCATTTGTTTCATTTCATCAGGAATCGGCCACATGCCTTTACCAATCTGGGCGCGGCCTTTCAGACCGGTCTCCAGACCTGTGTCAACGTTCCAGTCTTCGTAGGCATTGATCCAGGGCTGCTGCTTCATAACTGCCTTGCGAACGACAGGGCCTGCCAACATGCTGGTATGAATCTCATCACCGGTACGGTCCAGGAAGCCTGTGTTAATGAAAACCACGCGCTCTTTGGCAGCACGGATACACTCTTTCAGGTTAACAGTGGTACGGCGTTCTTCGTCCATGATGCCGACTTTCAGCGTGTAACGGGCCAAGCCCAGGGCATCTTCCACACGGCCAAACAGCTCATTGGTAAATGCCACTTCTTCAGGACCGTGCATTTTTGGTTTTACGATATAGACACTACCGGTTTTGGAATTGCGCAGCTTACCATCACTCTTGAGGTCATGGATGGCGATCAGTGAAGTGATCATGCCGTCGAGGATACCTTCCGGCACTTCACTACCGTCTTTGTCCAGAACGGCATCAATAGTCATCAGGTGACCAACGTTGCGTACAAACAGCAGGCTGCGCCCCGGCAGCACAATGGTTTCACCATTTGGCGCGGTGTATGCGCGGTCTTCATGCAACGTACGGGTCAGCGTCTGACCGCCTTTCTGGAAAGTTTCGGTCAGGTCACCTTTCATCAGGCCCAACCAGTTGCCGTAAACAACCACTTTGTCTTCAGCATCTACGGCGGCAACGGAATCCTCACAGTCCTGAATCGTTGTCAGGGCGGCTTCCATCAGAACATCTTTCACACCTGCAGCATCGGTTTTACCGATTGGGCTGGAGGCGTCAATCTGAATCTCAAAACGCAGGCCATTGTTCTGTAGCAGGATACCGGTGGGGGCTGAAAGCTCACCGGTGTAACCGACGAACTTGGCTTCGTCCTTCAGACCGGTTTTGCTGCCGTCCTGCAATGTTACGACTAACTTGCCAGCATCAATGGTGTAGGCTGCAGAATCTTTGTGACTACCCAGCGCCAAAGGCGCTGCCTGATCCAGGAATTCGCGAGCAAACTCAATAACTTTGCCACCCCGGACTGGGTTGTAACCTTTGCCTTTCTCTGCTCCACCTTCTTCAGAGATAACATCCGTGCCGTACAGAGCATCATAGAGACTGCCCCAACGTGCATTCGCTGCGTTGAGCGCAAAGCGTGCATTCATCACAGGCACGACCAGTTGAGGACCTGCCATAGTGGCAATTTCAGGGTCGACATTCTCAGTCACAATTCGGAAGTCTTCACCTTCAGGCAACAGATAACCGATCTCTGTCAGAAAAGCTTTATAGGCCGCAGGGTCCAGTGTCGGATTAGCCTTGTGGTAGGCGTCGATCTGGGCTTGGATATCATCACGCTTCTGCAGAAGTGCCTTGTTCTTGGGTGCCAGATCAGCCAGTACTGCTTCCAATTCTGACCAGAATTTGTCCGCAGACACACCAGTTCCCGGAATCGCCTGATCGTTGATGAAATCGTACAGAACCTTGGCAACCTGCAAGCTACCGACTTGGACTCTTTCAGACATATATAAGCCTCGACACTTTGTAAGAAATAGAATTAAACGAACACTGGTAACATCAACAAATATTCAATAAAGAAAATATACAGATTTCCCCAGCGCTCCAGGCTAACTATCCTGCATTCAACCGGCGCGCTTGGATTCCGGGCAATGGTAAGCCTCATTGCAAAAGTGGCCGTAT
Organism: Hahella sp.; assembly: GCA_050299855.1. GTDB lineage: Bacteria > Pseudomonadota > Gammaproteobacteria > Pseudomonadales > Oleiphilaceae > Hahella. Next base: position 162,365 of record JBNKWQ010000046.1, on the reverse strand, counting down.
TGTACGTGAAAACCCTTAATGAATCATGTTCAGCAAGGCTTGATGAATGAATCTTGAGTATTCACCAGATTTATACAGCCAGGACAAGCCAGCAAATTGAGTGATATAGACGGATTCAGATTTTAAGCATTCTTAGGTGAAATGTAGGCGTGGCACAGGGAAATGCCACCAAAATTGATGGTGTAAACAATTGATTTTGTGTGCAAGACAAAATCTCATTTTGGCTTTGCGACTTCCATAAACGGCAGGGAGGCCGTTTATGGATGAAGACTAGATAACACACGTGGCCAGATTAACCCCAAAAGAAGACTGCAACTCCAACTGGTCTCCGGAATGCAGTTGCCCCACGCCGGCTGGTGTGCCGGTCAACACGACATCGCCGGGCATCAGTGTGAAGTGCTGTGACATATGTGCCAGCAGCGCGACCACCGGGTTCAGCATCTGTGAACTTTGCCCGTGCTGACGTAGGTTTCCGTTGATTGAGAATTGGTAGTCAATGGCGGCCAGGTCCTCCCCTTTATAAGGAGCAAAAGGCGACAATGGACAGGCACCATCAAAGGACTTGGCAATTTCCCAAGGCAAGCCTTTCTCCTTTAACCGGCTTTGAACTTCCCTAAGTGTCAGGTCGAGGGCCAGACCCAGACCAGCAATAGCCTGGGCGGCGGCGTCAGCATCGGCATAACGCAGAATCTCACCGATCAGGATGGCCAGCTCGGCTTCGTAATGGACCTGCTCTCCCTGCGGCAGTTGCAGAGGGACATCCAGCCAAACCAGTGCAGAGTTAGGCTTGATGAACAGAATTGGAGACGTCGGTACCGGATTATTCAGCTCTTTGGCATGCTCCGCATAATTACGACCGACACACACTACCTTGCTGACAGGTTCGGCAAATTCCTCACCGTCGATAAAGCGAGCGTGCCTCATAAATCAATCACCTTGCCGGGGTTCATCACATTGTTAGGGTCAAAGGCCTGTTTGATAGCACGCAAATAGGCAATTTCCTCAGCACTGCGGGTATATTGAAGGTAATCCTTCTTCAACAGCCCCACACCATGCTCGGCAGAAACGGTTCCGCGATAGGCTTCAACTGTTTCAAACACCATGGTATTGACCTGCTCGCAACGCTTGAAAAACTCTTCTTTAGGTAGATCAGTCGGCTTAAGGATATTGAGGTGCAGGTTACCGTCACCGATATGGCCAAACCAGATAATTTCGAAATCCGGGTATTCCTGGCTGACAATCTCATCAATTTTGATCAGGAATTCAGGCACCTTGCTGGGCACTACAGCAATATCATTTTTATAGGGAGTGTGAGGCGCAATGCTTTCGGAAATCCCTTCGCGCAGGCGCCACAGATTCTTTGCCTGAGTTTCGCTCTGGCTGATGGCACCATCAACAACCCACTCGTTTTCCACGCAGGTTTCGAATAGGGTCATGGCCTCATCCAGCATGGTTTCCGTCAGGCATTCAAATTCCAGCAAAGCATAATAGGGCGCTTCACTATCGAACGGCGCCTGAATATCTGCATGGGCCAGCACATGCCCCATGGCTTTGTGAGAGAAGAATTCGAAGGCAGTCAGGTCAATTTTATTGGAAAAAGTCTGCAGCACCTCCATGACATGACTGAAATGGCTCAGGCCGAGCACCAGCACAGTAAGATTGCTGGGCTGACGCGCCAGTTTCATGGTGGCTTCGGTAATAAATCCCAGAGTACCTTCAGCACCTATGAACAGGTGGCGCAGATCATATCCGGTGTTGTTTTTCACCAGATCCTTGTTCAGTTCCAGAATATCGCCCTTACCGGTAACAACCTTAATCCCGGCTACCCAGTCACGACTCATACCCCAGCGAATAACCTTAATACCACCCGCGTTGGTAGACAGATTCCCGCCCAGCTGGCTCGAACCTGCGGAGGCGAAATCCACCGGGTAATACAGATGATTATCCTCGGCAAAGTTCTGCAGTTGTTCGGTGATGACGCCGGCCTGGCAAAGTACCGTGCGGTCGCCTGCATTGAAATCGAGAATCTTGTTCATATGGTCAAAGGCCACGACCACTTCGCCATTGGCTGCCACTGCGCCGGCACTGAGTCCGGTACGTCCACCGGAAGGCACCAGTTTGAATCCAAGCTCATTGGCGGCCAGAACGATTGCCTGTACTTCTTCCGTCGTCTTGGGAAGCGCTACCGCCAGGGGGTTGGGAGAAAACTTACGGGTCCAGTCGGTACCGAAGGTTTGTAATGAATCAGCATCTGTGAGCAGCTTGCCGCTGGTCAGGACGCTTTGAAGACGCTCAATAATCTGGTCGGCCGAAACCTTGCTCATATTCTTTCTCAATTCACCAAAATAGCTAATATATCTCTGCAATGACTCGAATAGGGCACGTATTGCACCACAATATGGTAGTTTCAGGCAGAGTTTTTCCTAATCGCAGGACTGATCACAATTTGCATTAATCAGCAGGTCAAAAAGCGACACATATGGTATCATACGCGCCCCTCGCTGTTGATACCCCTGAAAAGCCAGGATTTTCTCTCCAGCGAGATAATAAAAAAAACCGCTGAGACTATACATATTCAAGAGATCGTACATTGTTCAAGAGAACATACGTTTCTCAAGAGACTAAACATATTTCAAGAGACTACACACTTTTCAAAAGGCTCGACCTGACATGACCCAGACGTCTTTAGACAAAAGCAAGATCAAATTCCTTCTTCTTGAAGGGATTCACCAGTCTGCGGTGGATTCATTGCACGCTGCCGGCTACACCAATATTGAATACCACACCGGTTCTCTGCCGGAAGCTGAGTTGATAGAAAAAATAGCTGATGCCCACTTTATCGGTATCCGTTCCCGGACCCAGCTTACCCGTGACGTTATTGAACAAGCCTCAAAGTTGATCGGCATTGGCTGCTTCTGCATCGGCACTAACCAGGTTGATCTGAATGCCGCTTTGGAAAAAGGGATCGCTGTTTTTAACGCACCTTATTCCAATACCCGCTCAGTGGCCGAGCTGGTGCTTGCCGAAGCTATTCTGCTAATGCGTGGCATTCCGGAGAAGAGTGCCGTTGCCCATCGTGGTGGCTGGCTGAAGTCAGCGAATAACAGTTTCGAAATTCGCGGCAAAGTTCTGGGCATCATCGGCTACGGCAGCATAGGAACACAGCTGAGCATACTGGCAGAAGGCCTGGGAATGCGAGTGGTCTTTTATGATGTGGTCACCAAACTCCCGCTGGGTAATGCCTCCCAGGCTGACAGCCTTAAAGAACTTCTGGCCATGAGTGACGTGGTCAGCCTGCACGTACCTGAAACAGCCGCCACCAAAAATATGTTTGGCGCAGGTGAGCTGGCTGCCATGAAAGACAAAAGCGTTCTGATCAATGCCTCCCGAGGCACAGTGATAGATATAGATGCTTTAGTTGAAACCCTGAAAGGTGACAAACTGCTCGGCGCCGCTATTGATGTATTCCCGGTAGAACCACGCAGCAATAAAGACGAGTTTATCTCTCCTTTACGTGAATTCGACAATGTGATTCTTACCCCTCACATTGGTGGCAGCACCATGGAAGCACAGGAAAATATTGGTCGCGAAGTTGGCGATAAACTGGCCAAGTACAGCGATACCGGTATGACGGTCACTTCGGTGAACTTCCCTGAAGTTTCCCTGCCGGCTCATCCGGAGAATCACCGTCTGTTGCATATTCATGAAAACGTCCCAGGTGTGATGTCGGAAATCAACAGAGTTTTCTCGGACAACGGCATCAACGTTTGCGGTCAATACCTGCAAACCAATGAGAAAGTGGGCTACGTGGTGGTTGATATCAACAAAGAATACAGTGATCTGGCCATGTCCAAATTGCTTTCAGTCAAAGGCACTATCCGCTGCCGGGTATTGTTCTGATATCTCTCCAGGCGGCCGGGAAACTATCCCGGTCGCCTTTGCCTCTTCAGCCCTCCTGTTACTTTTGACCATACCCACTTTTTCTATCATCCAACATTTCTATCTATGAACCCCACGCTGCTTTTCATTGACTATACCCATCCCCTTTTCACCTTGTCCCGGCAAATCGAGAAACAGAAATACAACATAGATCATCCCTTTCAGCCTTGTCGTTCACTTAAACGGGTGCTGTAATGCAACTTTCGAGCTTTTACCCACCCTTCGAAAATCGTTTATTGTAGAGCATGGACGGTAATGACAGTTAAAACACTTCTCGGCAGCATGACGGCAATTCTGCTGTCAATGCAGATTGCCACGCACACAGTTGCTCAAACCTATGAGCAGAATGGTCAGACTTACTCGGTGGAAGCCTCTCCTCGCTGGGTTAAGAGCTATGAGGCACCGAACAAGCTCAGGCAGAGCGAAGGGTCTGTAGACTATCTGTTGGTAGAAAAACAGTTTAAGACGGACACCAGGGATAATTATTACCGGTTCGTCGAGCGGCCACTGAGCCTGGAAGGGCTGGAATCCGTCTCCAAGCTGGAGGTGGATTTCAACCCTGAATATGAAAGCCTGACCTGGCACCAGATCAATATCATCCGCAATGGCAAGGTGATTCAATCCCTGGATCCTGCGCAGATTCAATTACTGCGCAAGGAAGATGATCTGGACCAGGACATGCTGAATGGTTATGTCACCAGCCTGGTCTACCTGAAAGGTACCCGGTTAAATGACATCGTTGATTACAGCTTTTCCATTAAAGGCCGTAACCCGATTTTTGCGGACCATTTTTTCCGTTCCTTTGCACTTAACTGGGTTGTCCCCGTCGCCAGGTCGGCTGTTCGCATTGTCACGCCCGAGAGCCAGCCGCTATTTATCCGAAATCATCACTATCAGGGTGAACCGCTGCAGTCCCGCGAGAACGGCTATCGTGTGTATGAGTGGCAAGTCGCTGACGTCAACACCTATTACTATGAAGATGATTACCCCACTTGGTATGAGCCTGAACAGTATGTCAGTGTCACCGATTTCCCCGACTGGAAGGCTGTAGTGGATTGGGCGGTTCCGCTGTATCAGCAACCCCCTGCAGAGTCGGAGGAATTATCCGAATTGATTAGCCGGCTAAAACAGCTACCACCTAGAGAGGCCATTCGCCAAGCGCTGGCCTTCAGCCAGAACGAAATACGCTATGTCGGCATTGAATTGGGCAAGAATTCCCACCTTCCACATTCACCCGCAGAAACTCTGGCGAATCGCTACGGCGACTGCAAAGATAAAACCCTGCTGCTGGTTACCCTTTTGAACGCCATCGACATCAAAGCTTATCCTGCCCTGGTGTCTTGGGATCTGGGCGCGGGAGTTGCCAATTATGCACCCTCCCCCTCGCCCTTTGATCACGTCATTACCATGGTAGAATTTCACAACCAGATTTACTGGCTGGACCCGACCAGGCGTTACCAGGAAGGAGACCTCGACGTCATCGGTTACCATGATTTTGGTAAAGCGCTGCCTATATATGCAGGCAACGATTCCCTTATAGACATGGTATTGCCCGAAGCCAGTATGACCAGCATCAAAACCGTGGAAGACTTTTATGTCTATGACTATTACTCCCCGGTTGACCACGAAATTGTGACCACCTACACCGGCGCTGAGGCGGACTATATGCGGCGGCTGGTGGCGACCAATTCCAGGGACAGTTTGTCCAACGATTTTCTGAACTATATGGCCAAAATCTACCCCGGCATCAGCTTCCAGGAAAAAATATCAGTGGCCGACGACAAGCTGAATAACAAACTGATTCTGACTGAAAAATACCGGATCAATGACTACTTTTCTGCGGATAAGGGGACGCTTGAGTATGACACCTATGCCTATTCGCTGAATTCCTATTTACCTTTACCTAAAGTAACCCGCCGTCAGGGACCAACCGATCTGAATGGACCGGTTTTGATTGAACATGATATTCACGTGCACTATCCCGAACCTATCAACATGGCCCTGGAAAATCCCAGGGTGAGCCATCAGTCTGAAGGCGTCCAATATTCCCTGGAAATGGATTACCTGAATCGCACCCTTTCGCTCAAGCACCAGCTCAAGGTCAACCGTCCCTGGCTGGAAGCCGATGACGTGCAGAGTTATGTAAAGGGCAGTGAGGAAATCAAGAATGAACTGTCACAACCCTTCCTGCTGGATGATACTCCCGCTAAGGAATCCCTTGGGCAGGCCTTCACGAAAGTGCTTGGGGCTTTGCATAACTATGTCGGCAATAAGGTAAAGTGATGATCTTCAGCTACAAACTTCGTCGCCCCCTTGGCGGCATTGTTATTCTGTGCACCCTGCTGTGGACCAGTGGTTGCGCCAATACTGGTCGTACTGTGGCCCCGACTACTGCAGAAGCACCGAATATCAGCAATTCTTTGGTCACGGAAAATGAGCGGCCTACCAGTAACCTTCAACAAGTTGATGACGGCCACCAATACACATCCTACGCACTGAACCGGTTTGCCTATCACATCATCAAGTTAATGAAACAAAAACAGGTCAATGAACTAGTTGCGTTATTTGACACTGTTGCCTACAAGCAAAAAACTATCTCTACACCTGGCCTGACACCGTTTCAAAAAACAGTTCTGCTCTCTCAGCTCAAAGAACCCCAAACGTTGATAACCCCCCTCGTCCAGGTGATGTACTCGATGTACGCGGATGATGTCCATCTATCGTTGGTCGCGATTAATCCGGTCGAGCATTATTTCGTCGTACGCCTGCAGTCGGGTGATTTGCTGGATTTTCTGGAATTCAACTTTGAGGAAAAGCTTCCTGGAGAGTTTTCCCTAGTAGACATTCGTGAGCATCTTTCGGCCTATTCTTTTGCCAGCTCCATCGCAAAGGTCTTTCAGCTACTGGTGGATGTCCACTTTGCCGATGGTAAAGAAGTTTCAGACCGGCTTAAAAAGTATCTGGAGTATTTGCGTAACGGCCAGATTGATGAGGTCAGACAGCTGGCCGGAAGCCTGCCGAAGTCGGTAACCGACAAAGAAATATTCCAATACCTCAGCGTCTTGCACTTGGCTAAAACCGAGGTCACACCAGATATAGCTGCCATGTTTGAGGCATTTCATCAGCAATATCCGGACAGAGAAGGTTATCAGCTACTGTATGCTTTTTACTGGTTGGGAGAAGAAGACTTTGCCCGATCGCTGCAACATCTTGAGCGCATACCTGAGATTCTCAGAAGTGATGCAGCCCTGTTGAGCCTTCAGTGTCTGTTGCAGCGGGAAAATAAACTTTTAGAACAGGCTGCCAGCAGTTGCTTGGCAGCTATCCGGCAAGAACCGCTATATGAACTCAGCTATTTCAATCTGGCACAGCTGTTTCTGGACTCCAACCAGCCTGAAGCGGCCTTCGAAACCTTCAAGATATTGCGGGATAAATTCAACTACGAATTTAACCCGCACTACTTCAGTGCCCATGAAGATTACGCCGTTCTGCTTCGGCTACCCGGCTTCGAGGAATGGCTGAATCAGCCTTCTAAAGGTTAACGGCCAGAATTCTTGATGCTGGATCCGAAGGGACTATTGCCACCTCTCTGACACTCATATCGGCTGTTTCCTGGTATTTCCGAAACAGCCGATAGTCACGAACAACCACCATGACATTGGCAACACCTGTTTTTTGCGATCTCCGGTGATGCACCTTCACCGGCTCGCAGAAATAGCCGTTACAGACATCCGAGCGCATATCTTTGCTCAGGACACACCCGTTGGCAGAATGGTTTATACAGGATGAGTCGACCACCTCTTCTGACAGGCGGGACAGATATGAGTTAAATACTTCCAGAGGAGACAGGTCAGGATTTGCCAGCAGGTAACGACGCATCAGCCGCACATCTATCAGGCCATCATTAGCCCCGGCAGAACAGCAACTGCCCTTGCACATCGTACAGAAATGCCCCGATTGGGCAGCCAGTTCAGCACTCTGCTCCAGCCTGATCTCAACATTAGAGGCCTTTTCTTCGTTCTGGCGCAGGAATACATCTTCCGCATCCCGGGTAACCATGGCGTTGATAATGACGGTGGTAAGGTGCTGACGATACTCAGTGATTCGCTCTTTAGTCAGCCTGATAATTTGGCTGCTACTGGAGGGTAACGACAGCAGGTGGGTTTCCGCTGAAGCCCCTTCGTTCAACAGATTAGAGTGGCGCTGAATCAACCGCTGGAAAAGTTCCTGGTTGCTGGTCTTTTCTTCAATATCTATCTTTTGCCGGTGTTGTTCCATCGCCAGTTCCCTGGCCTTCTTTTCCTGTAGTACCTGGCGTTGAAATTTCAGATGGTGCTCAAACAGACTGGAGGGCATTTGCTCTTTCTTTTGCCAGACCTGTTGACAAAAAAGAGACTGACAAACTTCAGCCACTCTATTGCCGAAACCGCCTTGATTGAAACTGCCGGAATGGCCGGTTTGAGCACCAGCGAATACTCCGGACCTCACCTCCGTGTCGCATACGAGACATTTGGCCGCTTCACTTTTCGATGCTGGATAACTGCTATCGCTCCACATGGGTGCCTCTGTAGCTCAAACGGTTGTCATTAAATTAAGCTCCCGGACTCGAAAGTCGCGGGCGTCATAATGACATAATGCGCTACTGATGACTCAAAACCGTCGCAATAACTGCCTCGCTCACAGGATAAAGCCCTGTTCGGCCTACTGCAGTGCCAGCCAAAGCCCTACTGCGATCATAACGGACCCCGAAATCCGGTTGAGTAAATGGACGTTTCCACCTCTGAATAGAAACTGGCGCAATGTCCTACCGCCGCTTGCGTAAATAAGCAGGCAGATAAACTCAATGACCAACACCAACGTCAACAAGAAGACAAGTTGAGGAATCAACGGGCCTTCAGGGTTAATAAACGGAGGTAACAGGGCAACCATGAATGCCCACCCCTTGGGGTTAGCCACTGCAGTAACAAATCCCTGGGTGGCAAGCTTAAGCTTGGGCACATCGGCCGTTTCCGCAAAATCAGCAGGGATTGCCATACGGCCGCGGGATAACCACATCTGAATACCGAGATAACCAAGGTAAGCGCCACCAGCATATTTGAAAAAGGTAAAGATGTTGGGATACTGCAGCATCAGTGTAGCCACACCTACAACGGCCGCCAACGCGACCAGGCCTACCCCGATCAGCTCTCCCCACATCATGTTGAGTGTGCGTCTAAGACCAAGACTGAGCCCCATGGTCAGCGCCAGCGTCATACACATTCCGGGTGTAGCGGACACCAGGAAGAACGTAGGAATAAACAACATCAGAACAGACCATTCCAAAACAACGACTCCAAAAAAAAATAGAAAAACCAAAGCCACTGTAGCCAATCTGCCACGGTCAGATACTGGTAGAAATACCTACCCTGACTTCAGGCTAAAACATGCAGTTCAAATACCATTAACAAAGGCGTTGTCGACAACAAGATTGGCAGAGCGATTTGGGAGCTATTATTCCCACCTAAAGATAAATTATTTTTCCAATGGGGATCAGGCAGTTAATTAACGATTTATTCTGCTACTCTGTAGTAAATCATCAGCGACAGAGAACTTAATCATGCCTGGCCCTACTCTATCCACCGGCGGCATTTCCCTGGAAACCGGCCGCAAGCAAACCTCCAATACCATTCCCGTTAAACGCTCAGGTTCAGAACCTTTTCATATGCTGATCCTGGGAAATTTCAGCGGCAGCCATAGTAATCAAAATTCTGATGAAGCTATCCCCATTGACCTGGCAGGCATCGCCAACCGCAAGTTACTGGAAGTGGATCGCGATAATTTCGATGAGCTGTTTGCCACGCTCGACGTTCAGCTGAATCTGCCCATTGCTGATGAACCTATACTTTTCAGCGAACTTGATGATCTGCATCCGGATTATCTGTATGAGCGCATTCCGCTGTTTGACAAGGTTAAAAGCCTGAAACGCCGACTAAAGTCAGCCGATACCTTTGCCGCAGCCGCGAAAGAAATAAATCTCGGCGATGCGGCCATTCGTTCTGAAACTTCTGAACCCGCTGAACCTTTTCAACCCTCTAAATCTTCTGAAGCAGCGCCGGTATCATCCCCGGATGATTCAGAATCGCTGCTGGATGCTTTACTGGGCAGCCAGAAAGGCAAAACCTCCGCCACCATTTCTGCTGCCGGTGAAATTGATGTATCAAGGCTGGTGAAAGATATCTTTGCCCCCTACGTCATTCAGCGTCCGGATCCTCGTCAGGACGAATACCTGGCCGCAGCAGACCAGGCCGCCGCCCACCTGATGCGCAAGGTTCTGCACAGCTCTGATTTCCAACAGCTTGAGGCCACCTGGCGAGGTCTGTACCTGCTGGTACGTCGGGCAGTTACGGACACTGATCTCAAAATTTATATTGCCGATCTGAGTCAGGAGGAACTGGCGGCAGCGGCTACTGCCGGAACGGACCTGGAGCAATCCCCCCTTTACAAGCTGATTGTGGATAAAAGGGCGACTGTCGGAGGCACACCGTTTTCACTGGTGATGGCCGACTACAGGTTTAGTGACTCAGCGCTTGATGCCCAGATGCTAGGCCACTGCGCAGATCTGGCTGAACAGATTCAGGCCCCGTTGATTACTAATGGTCACGAACGCATGGCCGGATGCGACAGTCTTGCCAAAACGCCAGACACCGATGACTGGGATTATTCTACGGACGCTGAATTCCAGACGCTCTGGAATCAGGTAAGGAATCAGTCGGGGGCTCGCTTTCTGGGAGTCACCTGCCCACGTTTCATGGTGCGTTTACCCTACGGCAAGCGCACCTCACCGACGGAAAAGTTTGCCTTCGAAGAATTGCCAGAGCAATTGCCCCACGAGTTTTACTGTTGGGCCAACAGTGGCTGGCTGGTCGTGCTCCTGATCGCCCAGCACCGACAGGAACTGGGTCGTCAGTTTACTCTGGGACGGATACAGGAAGTGGATCGACTGCCGTTGCACACCTATGACGATGATGGCGAACCGACCATCAAGCCTTGTGCAGAGATGTTAATGACCGATAGAACGGCCACCCGGTTGTTACAGGCCGGATTGATGCCGGTGCGATCAATCACCAACAAGAACGCCGTGCTTGTCCCTGGCTTTGAATCCGCTGCCGAGCAAAACTCTGCAGTGGCCGGCCCTTGGCAACCTGCCTGAGCCCGGTAACGACAGTTCAGGCCGATTGGTGTTCTCGTAAAGGCTCAGCTGCATGCTGAGGACTAACGTGAGGCAATCGGCCTTCCATCGGTGAGGGCACGGAATAGCTGAAACGACGGCGATATTGCTCCATAGTGCAGCCGGTGTCTCGCTTGAACAGCCGCCGGAAAGAGCTGATATCCTCATACCCCACTTTCCAGATAATTTCGTTAAACGACTGTAGGGTGGTTTCCAGCAGGTGTTTCACTGCTTCAATGCGAACCTGTTGCAAATAACCGATAGGGGTTTCGCCGGTTGCCTCCTTGAACCGTCTTTTGAAGGTCCGTGCGCCCAACCCAACACGTGCGGCTACGTCGTCCATGGCAAACTGGCCGGCATAATTCTGTTCCATCCATTCCTGGGCATGTTTAACGCGTTCATCCTTGTGGGATTTAAACCCTGAAAACATCACATAGGGTGCCTGCTGCTCACGCCTGCCATCAAAGACGTGGAGTTTTGAAACGGCTGAGGCAATGGCCTGAGACTCAAAACGCTCAATAATGTGGAAGCACAGCTCAATAAAAGCTGTCGCGCCTCCGGCAGAAATAATGTCGCCGTTATCGATCAGGAGTTTATCCGCTTCCAGGTGAATATCTGGGTAGCGCCGGCGAAATTGCTCGGCAGCCCGCCAATGAGTAGTCACAGTCTTACCTTCCAGGAGCCCGGCTTCTGCCAACAGGAAGGTTCCGGTGCAGGCTGAAGCCAGCAGCACTCCTGAGTTATACCAGTCCCGTAACTGGGCATAAACAGCCTGCAGCGCTTCCAGATGTTGGCTCAGAACGTTGGCGGAGGAGATAGCTTCAATCGCCGAAGCCGTAATCACAATGTCGGGCCGGGCATCATTAATGCTGATCGTGGGTTGAATGGCGCTACCGTTATAGGCATGTACCGGCTGATCATCAATGGTAACCACCTGCATATTGAATATCTTCTGGGCCTCTCTTCCCACCGTCAGGGCATGGCAATAATTGGCAGTGGTAAGAATATCCAGAATGCCGTGAACAGAAGACGCTGCGCAGTGCGGTAACGCCAGCAATACCACTTCCATCATTAACCCTCCAATCAGTCACAGGAAAACCACCGTTTTCACCCTTCAATGCTTAGTCTGACATATAAATAATGTCATATTCAGCATCTCGAAAGTCAAATATGACACTCCTACCTCTGTCTTGCAACCCTTAAAGTGGAGCCGTGGTTTGGATACTTAAATGAGGAAATGGTTATGACTGCACATGCTCAATGGCTTACAACTGCTCCGCAGGAAAAAGTCTCGTTACAACCCAAGTCTGAGCCTTTTGCTTTAAAAGCTCTAAAATCTGCCATCCAGCTCTACGGCCGTTTTTCTTCGGAACGGGCGGGTAAGTTCATCAACAAGCTGTGGTTTACCCCAAGACGCACAGGAATGGGCGCGCGTTATGAACACCTGCTGGATCGCAGTGACAGCTTCACTCAACTACGCTTCGGTGCTTATGATTTACCGGTTTACAGCTGGGGCGACGGTCCGGTCATCCTCTGCGTTCATGGCTGGTCCGGCAGCGGCATTCAGTTTGGCTCCATGGTGGAACCTCTGCTTCGCCAGGGTTACCGGGTAGTCGTATTCGATGCCCCCGCCCACGGCAGGGCTCAGGGTGAACGTACCAATATTCTTGAAATGAAAGCAGTTATTGAGCAGGTTGCGCACCTGTTTGGGGAAATTCATGCCATCATTGCCCACTCGCTTGGCTCAGTGGCATCAATACTGGCTGTCGCCGACGGTCTGAGAGTCGGTCGCTTGGCATTGATCGCTCCTCCGACGGACCTTGACTCCGTGGTGCAGGTGTTCGGCCGCCAGCTCGACATACCTGAGAGGGTGCTGAATGTTCACAGACGTCTTCTGGAAGAGGAGTTTGGACCCGACGTCTGGAAGCGTCTGGATCTGCTGGAATACACGCCACAGCTACAGGCTGCCGGATTAGTCATCAGCGATCTTAATGACGAGGAAGTGCCTTTCGAACATGGTGAACTTATAGCCCGGGACTGGCATGGAGCCCGCTTCCTCAAGACGGCATCATTAGGGCACTACAAAATTCTGCGGGATGAGGAGGTTATGACTGAAATTTCCGGCTTTCTGTCGCAACCTACAGGCCTGCCACTGGCGTCATAGATGCAGACCTGCATACAGCCTGTCTCCATCACCAGTAAAATACCGATGGAGACAGGTTAGCCACCATGAAGATGAAAAGGCTCTAAAACTCCATTTTCATTCAGACGCGTACCCCATACTTCATCGCTGGCCTGATGATCGGTACTGTCAAAATAGATTCTTTCGCCAATACCCACATCGACATCCTTGAGATTTTCCAGGGTATCCACAATAGATTCCGTGTTGAAGTGACGTCCGGCACGGTCAAGGGCATCCAGGAATAAAGACGCCGTAATATAACCTTCCAGGGAAACAAAATCCGGAGCTTCGCTGGGATAGTACTTCTGCAGCGCCTCGCGATAATGCAAGACGCCCGTGGCAAATGATTCTACCGGCGGCACCACCTGAGTGACGATCACGCCCTCCCCGTATTTCACCCCCATTTCCCTGAATTGTTCCGCCAGGGCTTTAGACCCAACAAAACTCACATTGGCAATCAGGCCTTCAAAACCAGCATCCCGTAACCGTTTGGTCAACCGTGCACTGGCGTTATAAGTACCGACCACTACCAAAGCTTGCAGACGCTCCATATCGTTGATGATCTTCTGCGCAGCACCTTCAATCTGGATACTGTTACGCTGGTAGGTATAGCGAGGGATATACTGCGGTTTGATCTGATAGCGGATCAGGGCATCTTCAACGCCGTCGAGACCATCGCGGCCATAACCATCGTCCTGATAAAAAACACCAATTTTGTCAGGGTCAACATCGCCTTCTTCGATGAAATGGCGAATCATCGCCGCAGTTTCCTGGGCATAACTCGCACGGTAATTGAAGATATATCGCTCGGGCGGGTTTTTACGCAAAACAGCGGCACCGGAAAACGTACCGAAAACGATAGTTCGGTTCTCCAGTGCTATCGGCAGTATCGCTTCAGCAGTAGGCGTTCCCACATTTCCGACCAGTGCAAATACCTGATCATCCCCTTCCAACAGACGGCTCATGTTGTTACGGGCTTCTGCCGGTTCATAGCCATCATCGAGGGCCCGCAGCTCAATTTTACGGCCATGGATACCACCACTGGCATTGACCTCATTCAGACGGGCATCCATACCGATTTGCATGGCACGACCCAGCTCCCGGGCACCACCACTGAAGGCAGCACTCATACCCAGCCGGATGGTGTCGCTGCTAACTCCCGCCGGAGACTGCCAGCCATGAATTTCTGCCCATTTATCGGATATCACATAGCGGGCAGGCGTCATCATCAAGGTAACCGCTATCGCAATGGCCAGGGCACCGGTAGTAATAGTCCAACGTAAGGGACGGGCACGATGGGCGGCCTTTTCAATCAAAGACTTATCTTTAGTTGCGCCTGCTGGTGCACTCTCAACATGGGTGGGTAAATCTCGCCCGGCAGGAATGGCACCGCCGCCCGGCGCCCCAAAAGTCCCCATCGCGGGTAGCGATCCCGGTTGATTGACTGCCAGTGACTTGGCGATGGTTGCAGACACCACAATGGGCTGGCTGAGTGAGCGTTCATCTGAGTGGAAGCCCGGATCGATGCGGGTGGCAGTATCCATTTCCTCAATTTGCCCCATCGCACCAGCGGCACGAAAGGCCGCATCATATTTTTTTGCCTTTTCCAGCGAAATATTCTTTTTAACGACAACCCGACGATGACTAAAAAGCTTGGTAACATCACCCTCGCTAAGACTGAGACTGGATTTCAGCATTTGTCGGACTTCCTTTTCATCCCGATCCGCCTCCAGTTCGCTATAAAACACAAACTGGTAGGTGGCTGGGTTTGCCGCAGCCATATCCATTTCCTTGGAATACTGGCGGATGACTTTCTGGCCGATGATCTGGATGTCCTTCAACAGGCTGTGAGTATCGGCATAACGCTCTTGAGGTTCAATTGACATAGCCTTGTGGATAATGGGCTCAAAAGCCATGTTGCGATCATCTACAAGACTTTTTGGATTGATCGGCGTGGGGCCGGACACTCTTTGTTTGGCCATGATCGCCTGCGGGTTTTCGCCGCGAAACGGTTTTTCGCCAGTGATACAAAAATAAAGGATGGCGCCAAGAGCATAAATATCGGCGCGATGATCAATGCTGCGGGAACCTTCAATCTGCTCCGGTGCCAGATAGCCCGGCGTGCCCATGACCATGCCCATCTGTGTATATTTTAGGTCCTGCTCCCCTAACGGCTTGCTGATACCAAAATCCAGCAGTTTCGCCACCGAGTGATCGCCGGATACCCGGGCCACCAGAATATTACCTGGCTTAAGATCACGATGAACAATGTTGAGCTGATGTGCCGCCTGCAGGCCGTTACAGATCTGCTCCATCAGCCACACGACGTTTTCTAGCGGTAAGCCCTGGCGGTGTTCCACCAGATCGGAAAGATTCTCCCCACGCAGGTATTCCACCACCAGGAACATCATGCCTTCATCGGTATTACCGAAGTCATGTACATGCATCACATTGGGGTGATTCAGTTGGCTGGCGATACGGGCTTCGCGGAAAAACAATTGCACAAAGTCCTTATCGTCCATCCCAGCTTTGAGAACCTTAACCACCACCAGTCGGTCAAGTGACAATTGTCGGGCAACATACACCAGACTCATGCCGCCTTCAGCGAGGCGGGATTCGATCCGATACATTCCCTTGAGAACCTGTCCGATCAGCGGATCTGGTCTTTCAGCCTGCACCAGAGTGGCAGCATCATCAGGGCAGATGTCGCCCTCAGCAAATTGTCTGGAACAGATCGGGCAAACTTTCATTGAGATCCTGTTGAGATGGTTATTGAGGCATTATTCCGCAAGGAGATTACAGCGGCTCGCTACCGGTTTTCTGTTGGAACTTTCAGTTGATCAGCTTGATACAGCGAAACCTGGCCCGACGTAAACCATTAATCCAGCAGGCAAATAGATCCTTTCTATTTGCCTGAAAACGCCCTGTTGCCAGTTAAGTATAGTCGGCCACAGATGTATGGAAAGTATAGACATTTTGGGGCAGAGAAAGTGTAAATTAGCGTTAGGTTATGCGCATTTTTGCATCCAGTTGCAGGCTTGCGAATCTTATTCCGTCATCGACGATCATGGGTAGCTCCAGATAATGCCAAACTTGACCTGCCCGTCTGAGTGCCTGTGGGAACGATAGTGATGCCGGTCCCCCCAATAGCGTTTGCCATGATGGCGCTTGGACCAGTGAGGACGAGAATATCTATGAGGCCTAGAGTACCAGCCTGGACCATAGTAATGGTGTTTGTAGTAGCCATGATGGTTATGCCCGTGCTTATTGGGATACCCCCTATGTCCGCCATGCCTCCCGTTATTTGAATGATGCCCTTTTCGATTATCCCGGTAATGGCTGTAGTGGACCTGTTGATAGTCTTGCCCCTGGCCATCGGTGCGGTGATAGGCAGTGGAGGTGCTGTAATACTTTCCATAACCCTGGGACGGAGTACCGCTCTGGGCGGTGGAATATACCCGATGTTCGTCAGCACCGGCATATCCGGCGGTGACCGCTAACCCACCCCAGGTAAGCGCGGTCAATAAAGTGACTTTCAATATGTTGCCCATCTTCATCGTATGCTCCCTTTCGTGATTTAATGACCTAACACTAACCCCCGAGACCTGAACTCAGGATGAATATCTAACAGGGAATGCTCATGAAATTTATTAAAGTTATTATCAGTCTATTGGTCATCATACTTATAGGCCTCTATGGTGCTGGCTGGGCGCTGCCGTCAACCACCCATGTTGAGCGCTCTATCGTCATCCAGCAGACGCCTCACCAGGTCTATAGCTACCTGGTGGATCTGAGAAACTTTATCTCCTGGTCTCCCTGGGCCGATCTCGATCCCGATACCCGTTATGAGTTCAGTGGTCCGGAATCCGGCACCGGAGCCAAAATGAATTGGTACAGTGACGATGAACATGTCGGTACGGGCTCACAGGAAATCATCAGCGTGCGCGAGCCGGAACTGATTCAGATAAGCCTGATATTTGGCGAGGAACAAGGAGGGCTTGCCTACTATCGACTGACGCCGGTGGATCAGGGAACAGAAGTAAGCTGGGAATTCGATACCGATTTCGGCAGCAATATTATCGGCCGCTACTTCGGCCTGATGATGGACCAAATGCTTGGTCCCTACTACGAACAAGGCCTGGATGACCTGAAACAAAAACTGGAAAGCCAGCAATAGACTCCCCAGTAAAATTCATCGCTAAAATCGACGCTGAGCTAACGGTAGTCATTGTAGAAACGGTCTACCCAGGCGGTGCGACCAGCGATCTCATCCCGTAATTTGGCAATGGCTTCCGGGATGGTTTTGGAAGTTGGTCCACCAAACTTTGCCGGCTGGCACAAAGGGGCAAGCAATGCCGCCGCTGTCAAATCTGCCCGGGTAAAACTGTCTCCCACCAGAAAGGGCTGCTTGGAAAGCTGGGCGTGCAGACGATCTATTGCGGCAACAATATGCCGGCGGGATTCTTCTGCAGATTCCACATTCACGTTCATGGCCTTGCGCATCACTTTCACCAGCTTTTTAAAGATAAGCCTGAGCATTATCCTGCCGTACCAGGGACCTTGGTCCGCCAGCAGCGGCACGGCAATGGCCGGGTCCTGTAATACCCAATGATAGCAATAGCGTCGGACATGAACCCCCAACTCCTGGTTTAGATACTTTTCCCACTCCAGTGCAGCTGTTTTCTGCTCCGGATTAACAGGCGTCAATGGCCTTTCCTGCACTTTCTCATCCAGATAGGAAATGATGTTCGCCGACTCTTGTACCACCTTGCCCTCGTCCACCAACACCGGCAGACAACTTTTCTTAGCCATCTTTTTGATTGTGCTCACATGAGGCCCAGGCAACAGGTTGACCGGCTGGTATGCCAGCCCCTTGTAGTCCAGTGCCCAACGGGCTTTTTCGCAGAAGTGGGAAATCGAAAATTGATATAGCTTAATCATTCAAACATTACTCAGTTTTGTAGCTGAACCGGATCACTATGTCCTTGCACAGGGCATCTGCGCATATAAATTCCAAGCATTCATAATTCGTTATTTGCAGCTGGCTGGCGGGCTGCTATCCATAAGCTTTCCAGCTGCTGATTCAGTTTGTCCGCCACCGTCAGGTAACTACGAACCTGTTCCGGTCTATAGTCTTTACACACCGGCAAACCAGCTATCTGCTCCAGTTCCAGTGGGTGATGCCGCAGCAACGTCGCCATATCCAACCATGGATTGCCAAGCCCTGCATACTCCCAATCAAGAATCACCAGACGGCCATGATTCAGGCAAAAATTACCCTGATGCAGATCATGGTGTACCAGTGTCAAAGGAGCTTTGGGTAGCTGCTCAAGCCATTCTGCCAGTTCATTCACCTGCCCCAGGTTCTCGCGGTTGCCTGTGCGCCTGAAACGTCGCCTGTATCGTTCAAATAACTCAGTGTAGTTGAATAATGGCACCTGGTTTATTCCCTGCATTTCTTTCACCGCCTGCAGCAGCATCTGACCATAGTCCAGCGGCTCTTTCAGGTCCTGGCCGCCGCTGAACTGATCAAGGCTGCAACCATGGTGCAACATCAGGCACCAGCCCTGCTGACGGGAAAAGTGGACCACCTCTGGTGCCCAACCATAACCACGAATGGCCTCCAGCACTTCAAACTCCATGTTACGGTCGGCACCAAATGCCAGCCCTTCCTCAGCACACAAACGCAGAACCAGTTTGCGTCCCTGGGATCTACCCCAGAGCACAGGGTTGGCATCTCCCTGGCCGGCCAGACACTGCCAGGCCACCTGATCGTTCAGGAATTGATTTGCCATAGTGATACGGGGATCCAGCAAAACTTGATCCCTGTTAATAGACAAATTGCACCCGCCCGTCACAGCTTTTCCACTGAGGTTCTGCCTCTCATGATACGCCCACCGACACTCATAGCTTTACCGCCAACCCGACATAGCTTCACTGTTAACATGGCCTCATTGCCAAAATAGCTTCTCTGCCAAATAGTCGCTACAATCCTGTTGTCTCATCGGGGTGTCTCCATAGGACTGAGAAATACCCGTAGAACCTGATCCAGTTAATACTGGCGTAGGGAATGGGGCTGACAGAGCGTTGGTAATCCAGTCAAATTATTTACCCTCAAAAGAGCTTGTCTCCTGCACTCGTCGCCATCTCCTCGCCTCAGATATTGAGGAATAACAACATGATCTCCAACCCAATGTACAGCACTCCGGCCAAGTTATGCCTGAGCGCCACTCTATTACTTTCCATAGCACAGGCTTCGGCCAGGGAATTAACGGTTTACACCTATGATTCCTTTGTCAGCGAATGGGGTCCGGGACCTCAGTTGGAAAGCCTGTTCGAAGCCCAGTGCCAATGTGACCTCACTTATGTCGCTGTCGAAGATGGCGTCAGCATCCTTAATCGTTTACGCCTTGAAGGCAACAATTCCAAAGCAGATGTCATTTTAGGCATCGACAACGGTCTGATGGAAGAAACCCGTGACGGTGGCCTGGTGCAGCCACACCAGGTGCAAACTGGTTCACTGAAAAGCTCCCTGAACTGGTCGGATCAGCATTTCGTGCCCTTTGACTATGGCTACTTTGCCTTTATCTACGATGCCGACAAAATCAAGGAACCGGCTCATTCACTGCAAGCGCTGCTAGATTCAGGGTCTTCCGTCATCTATCAGGACCCACGTACCAGCACTCCCGGCCAGGGACTGATGATGTGGATGAATTCGGTGTACGGCGCTGACGTTGGTCACGCCTGGGAGCAGTTGTCCGCACAGACTGTCACCGTTACCAAAGGCTGGTGGGAAGCTTATTCCATGTTCCTGGAAGGCGGCTCCGATTATGTTCTCAGCTACAACACCAGCCCGGCCTACCATATGGTGGTGGAAGAAAAAAATCAGTATAAGGCAGCGGAGTTTAAGGAAGGCCACATCGCCCAGGTTGAAGTCGCTGCCATCACTAAAAATGCCAAAGACGTTGAGCTGGCCAACCAGTTCCTGGCGTTTCTTATTTCCAAGGAAGCACAGAAGGTCATTCCCGTTACCAACTGGATGCTGCCGGTCGTCAACGACGTAGAACTGCCACCGGCATTTGATCAGGTGATCCAGCCCAAAGACATTAGCCTGGATCCCAAAATTGTCGCATCACATCGCCAGGAGTGGATTCGCGAATGGCGTTCCACAGTAACCCAGTAAGAGCCTGAAAGTGGCCACGCCAGGTTTAAAACCCGTTGCACCGGAGCCATCAACTCCGGCACTGGTAAAAACGCCGGTATTAGAAAAGGGTTCTGCCTCAGCCAAGAGCTGGGGCGAAAGCCAGCCGGGGGCCATGCTGCGCCGGCTGAACCCAAGCACCCTGGTAGGCTGGATGGTGTTGGCGGTGATGGTGGGCACCACCTTGTTTGCCTTTGCCGGGTTATTTAACTTTTCCGAAGAGCCGATTCGCTGGCAGTTTTTCAACGACCCCTATCTCCATAGCATCCTGCGCTTCACCCTCTGGCAATCGGTTCTCAGTGCGGTGTTCTCAGTGTTACTTGCCTGGCCGGTCGCCCTGGCCCTGACTCACCTGCCCCGCAGCCGCCATCAACGGCTGTTCCTGAGCCTTTGCGTACTTTGTTTTGTGATGCCGACACTGGTGCTGATCACCGGCATAGTAGCCTTGCTGGGTCAGTCTGGTTTGCTGACAACCTGGCTGGGTAAAGATTGGAATATCTATGGCCTGAGCGGCATTCTACTAGCCCATATCTATCTGAACATGCCCTTCGCTATCCGCGCCCTTTACTTGCGCTTATCCGCTATCCCCGCCGGTAACTGGCGACTGGCAAGGCAACTCAAACTCAGCCGTTGGCAACAACTCCGCTTTGTGGAGTGGCCCGCTGCCCGTAGCGCCACCTGGATCACCCTGGGCTTTGTTATGGTGCTCTGCTTTAACAGTTTTGCGGTAGTTCTGGCCCTGGGTGGTGGCCCTAAATCCACAACTTTCGAAGTGGCGATTTATCAGGCCTTGAAATACGACTTCAATATCCCTGAAGCATTGGTACTGTCCTGGATACAGTTGCTGCTGGCAGGCGGTCTTTATCTGATGGTCACCACCTTTGGCCAGGTTAGTTGGCTGGGTCAGGAAACCCGCTCGCAGGATTATCGCCCTATCCCCAGCCGCCAGGTCCGTGTGCTCTACAGCTTTATCTATCTATTGGCCTGGCTGTTCCTGCTGTCACCGTTGGCAGCACTGATACCCAAAATCCAGGGGGTGTGGCTGAACGGTCAATTATGGCTGAAACTCATCACGCCGCTGGGCACTTCCCTGGCGCTGGCGCTGGCATCCACTTGTCTGTCCGTCACCATGGCCTATATGGTGCTGACACCTTACCGAATTTCTCTGCGCAGAGGTTCTGCCAACTATATCTGGCTGGATGGCATGGCATCACATGCGCTCGTGGTCCCTTCAATGGTGCTGTCTGTTGGAATATTTGTCTTCTGCCTGCCCCGCATCGATCTGGATCAGTGGGCTTTTTTGCTGGTGTTATGCGTCAATGCATTGATCAGTATTCCTTTCGCTATTACCCAGCTCAAACCTGCACTGGTGAATTATGACCAGCAATACTGGCGCATTATCCAAACGCTGAAACTCAACTTCGCTCAACGCTGCCTGGCTGAATGGCGTTTTGTTCGTCCTTCGGTTCTCACATCCGCGGCATTTGTCTCTGTGCTGGTATTAGGTGACGTCGCCGTCTATTCAATATTCGGCAACCAGGATTTTATCACCCTGCCCTGGCTGATATATGGCTACGCCAGCACTTACCGAATTGCGGAAGCGGCGATGGCTTCGCTGGTGCTGTTGTTGCTGAGTATTGTGATGGTTATGTTTCTGGAAAAACAATGGGGCAATCATGCTTAGCATTCTCCATCTCAAAGTCGTCCGCCACCCGCAACAGTTCGATTACCATTTCCGGGTGAGCGAAGGAGAAGTGGCGGCTATTCAGGGCGTCAGTGGTGTAGGTAAAACCACGTTGCTGGAATGCATAGCAGGCTTCGTACCTGCCAATGCCGGGGAAATTATCTGGCACCAACACCGGCTGGATCAGCTGGATCCCTCCGAAAGGCCAATCTCCATGCTGTTTCAGGATCACAACCTGTTCGAACATCTAAGTGTTAGTGACAACCTGAATCTGGCATTAGGTAAGTCACAAAGAGAATCGTACGAAAAAGCTGCCTCACAACTGGGCATTGTGGAACATCTGCAAAAGAAGCCAGCCCAGCTCTCAGGCGGGCAACGCCAGCGAGTCGCCCTGATCCGCACAATGCTCAGACCCGAGCCGTTGATACTGCTGGACGAGCCTTTTTCCGAACTGGACGACAGAACCCGTGCCGTTGCAACCAGTTGGGCCCGGGAGCAGGCAACTGGCCAGGGCAAGACCATGCTGGTGGTTACCCATCAGGCGGAGGATGTTTCCCGCTTGGCAGACAAGGTCATCACTCTGGAAGCTGCTAATTAGTCTTCATCCATAAACAACCTCCCTGCCGTTTATGGACGGGCACTAACTAATTTATCAGCGAAAGAGATCACGATAGCGTGGTTTAAGCGCTGACCAGGAATAGGGGCTCATGTCAGGTAACTGCCTGTCGGATGATACAGAGTGGTTAACCGATAATATTCGCGCAACCGCCTCCTCCACCGACTGGTATCGGTATTCCGCAGCAAACAGTTCAGGGTAACTCAGACGGTCGGGCACCACAGGGCGACATCTCAGAGCCACGGCTTCCATCACAGCCAGCCCCTGAAATTCATGAATAGCGGTAGATAGCACGACATCCGATGACGCCAGCCACTGCCGATAGCCCTGCAGAGATTCGGCGTAATCGTTGTACAGTATTAGCCCCTTAAACTCTTCACTCAGCCGGGTAAAACTTTCCGGCTGCTGCCGAAACCGCAGCCCCAACAATACCAACTCGAAGTGAGAAGTCTCTTCCCTGAGCGCATGCAGAATGTCATATAGCTCGTCTGTTCCCTTGTCGTATTCCACCCGATGGTTCCAGGCTATTCGCAGTGGCCTTTCCTGCCTTGCCGGCTCACTGTGGTCCAGTGCGTTTTCTTTGGATTCTGCAGCGGAGGCCAAACGGTGGGGCTCTCCTGCCTGGTGTGGAACTATCGCCTGCTGCTGAAACAGGTCCTCTTCCAATGGCACAGGCAGGATGAGGGTTTTACCCGCAATAGAGTCCAGCAGCCGCTGATCCACATGATCAGGCAATCGATTCACCAGATCCTGTAAGCCGCTGAGAAAACTCCGCCGGTTATAGTCGGAATTAAATACCAGGGTGTCGCAGGCCATGGCGCTATATATATTCACCATAGCTGGATCAATGCTCTGATGCTGCTGATCGGACACCGGATAGGCCAGCTGGTTTTCATGGAAATAACAGATCCAGGGACACTGGGCCAAATGCGGATAGAGCCCGCGCAGAGTCGCACAATCCACCATGGAAGTTGCCAGCACATAATCATATGTCTGAGTCAGAATTTCCGATTCCGCTAGAGCCCAACTGACCGGATTGCCCCGAATACGCCAGCGAAAGTGCCGTGGCGGCAGGGTCAACACCGTCCAGTCCAGCTCTGGCAATGCGGCTTCCAGCCCCACACGCCAGCGGCGATGGCTATCTACATCGTAGGCGGAAAGGAGTAATACACGCGGCATATTGGGGAGCAGTTCCTGTTCGATAAAGTGGCATTGCTTGGGACAAAGCTTTTAAACTCATCATATCGCGGTGTAATTGAGAAAACTTTCATAGACCTAATCTTTTACAAATTCCATTATTTCCCTGGACCTGATTCGTCGTTCTATTGGGAAGCCGCCTGTTACTATGCCATGAGCTACCCTCCTTACAATTGCCCTTGCATGAAGAGGATTCAATGTCCCGAAGAGCAAAAAACACTCTGGCGCGATTTCATTGCTTTAATTCTTTATCGTGCAATAAAGAAATTACTCCCCTCCAAACACCGCATTAAAATCCACTTTCTTGTTCTCCCAGAAATCCAGATTCAGGTGCATTTCAATATCCTCCAGGTGGTGGCTCATGCAGCTCACTGCAGCCTGGATGTCCCGGCTTTCGATCGCTTTGATGATTCCCAGGTGTTCATCGCAGCCACATTGAGGGTCATGGCGGCGTTGATACAGAGACAGAATCAGGGAACTTCGGGTAATCAGATCTGACAGTATTTCCATCAGCACTTGGTTGCCGCTTAGTTTCGCCAACAGGATATGGAAATAACCGGACTCGCGGATAACGTCCTCCCGGCGTCCTTTATGAATGGCTTTCTGCTCTACCTCCAGTTGCTTGCGTAACAGAGCGATATCCATTTTGCTGAATTTCCGCAGCAGAATTTCCATCACACCAGGTTCCACCACTGAACGGGCAGCAAAAATGTCCCTGGCCTCTTTCACTGACGGTTTGGCAATACTGGCGCCGCGGTTGGTTTCAATGGAGACAATTCTCCTTAGCGACAGGCGTTGCAGTGCCGAGCGCACATGGTTGCGATTGGCCTGAAGGCTTTCCACTAGTTGGGCTTCTACCAAGCGAGTTCCGGGGGGCAACCTTTGCTCCGCCACGGCCTTGGTGATGGTATTCACGATTCTCAGAATCTCGGCTTCTTTCTTTGAATGGTTCATCAGGTGACAGGGCCTTTCCAATTGCTAACAATTTATAAATAGCATATCTCATGTTGCCACTTGATTGACAACGTCTTTCTGGCCAAGATAAACGCACCAAAAATGAACATAGCGCACCAACCCGATACAATCGACACCTAATATATTGGGCTTTGCATCGAGGTTATGGCAAAAAATTATAAAAATCAGTGCATTCTTAGGCTGGCATCCCTGTTGCACCTATAAATCGCATTATTGTTAGCAATTTTAAGAGAAATATTTATGAACGGTGCTGTCGAACTGGTGAATACCAGCAAAATTTATGATGGTAAGAAGGCCGTTGACTCCATCAATCTGAAGATTCCTGCCGGCAGTTACTGTTGCCTGCTTGGCCCCAGCGGCTGCGGCAAAAGTACAACGCTACGGATGATCGCCGGTCATGAAGATGTCAGCAGTGGTGATATCCTTCTGAACAACCGAAACGTGACCAAACTTTCTCCAAGGCAACGTGGCACCGCCATGATGTTTCAGAACTACGCGCTGTTCCCCCATATGAGCTGTGTGGATAACGTTGCCTACGGGTTAAAAATTGCGGGTGCTGGAAAAGCGGAACGTCAGAAGGCCGCAATGGACATACTGGCCCTGGTTAACATGGCATCCTTCGCAGAAAAGCTACCGGCACAACTCTCCGGCGGGCAACAGCAACGTATTGCTCTGGCCCGCGCACTGATATGTAAGCCAGACGTAGTTTTGCTGGATGAGCCATTGTCCGCTTTGGACCCTTTCTTGCGAATTCAAATGCGCAAAGAACTGAAGCAGTTACAAAAGCAATTGGGGCTGACCTTTATTCATGTGACCCATTCACAGGAAGAAGCTTTCGCTTTGGCGGAAATGGCCGTCGTAATGGATGCTGGAATCATCCAGCAGCAGGGTAACCCGAGAGAGATTTTCGAACACCCGGCGTCCGCATTTGTCGCCGACTTTATTGGCGGACATAACGTCCTGAATCCGGAGTCACTCCCTGCTTTGGAAGTGGAAGCAGCTTTCTCTATTCGTTCAGATCAGATCAGCATCACAACACTCAATGCGCCTGCCGACGAGCAGGTGGTGACTGTACCTGCAGACGTTATCGACGTGGAGTTCCAGGCGCAATTTTACTTTATCGAAACCCGGTTAACCGATGGCCAGCGCGTTATGTGCTATCTGCCTGAAGGACAGGTTGACCGAAATCTCATTTCCCCAGCCAGCAAGGTGCAACTGAGTTGGAAGCGGGAAAGCATCAACCTGTTCCACCAGCCGCAGTAGCAATCACTGCATTTGTCACCAACATCAATCAAAGTTCAACCTGCAGAGGAAAAGAAAATGACTGACCAGGAAAACCCGGAAACCAGCCTTTCTGAATCACAAAATAAATCAACGCCCGATGCCTCGGGTATTTCCCGTCGGGGGCTTATCAAGGGAGCAGCAACCCTGTCTGCAGCAGCCATTGGATCAGGCGCCATCACAGGCTTCCCGATGATATGGGCACAGAACATTAAAAATGTCACCCTACGCCAGTTTGGCACCGGGGTATCCAACCTTAATGCCATCGCTGAAAAGTGTAAGGAGGATCTGGGGTTTTCCCTGCAGCTGACATCACTGGATTCCGACAGTGTAACCCAGCGTGCCGTTACCCAGCCCAAGTCTTATGACATTGCGGATATCGAGTATTGGATATGTAAGAAGGTATTTCCCTCCGGTGCCATGCAGCCCCTGGATGTCAGCCGCCTGAAAAACTTCGACAAGATTTCCCCCTTATTTATCAACGGCAAGCTCACACCGGATTCTGAGATCGCCCAAGGAACCGCCCCTCATACAGTCGGCTTTGTTGAGTCAAAAACCTCAACCAAGTTTGCTGATGCGCCCACTAATTGGATGACCCTGATCCCGACAATTTACAACGCGGACACGCTGGGTATTCGGCCTGACCTGGTCGGCCGCCCGATCACTAAATGGGCAGACATTATGAACCCTGCCTACAAAGGTAAAACCTCAATTCTGAACATCCCCTCAATCGGCATTATGGACGCGGCCATGATCTGTGAATCCATGGGTGTTCTGACCTATGGCGACAAGGGCAACATGACCAGGGAAGAGATCGACAAAACCATGGCGGTACTGACGGATGCCAAGAAATCCGGCCAGTTCCGGGCGTTCTGGAAGAGCTTTGACGAGTCGGTCAACCTTATGGCCTCTGGTGAAGTGGTGATCCAGAGCATGTGGTCACCTGCTGTTGCGGCTGTCCGGAGCCGAGGCATTCCCTGTAAGTATCAGCCACTGGAAGAAGGTTACCGGGCCTGGGGTGGCGGACTGGGATTGGCGGGTCACCTCTCCGGCCTGGAGCTGGATGCAGCCTATGAATACATCGACTGGTATTTGTCCGGGTGGGTGGGCGCTTACCTGAATCGTCAGGGTTATTACAGTGCTGCACCTTCCACATCCAAAGCCTATATGAGTGAAGACGAATGGGGCTTCTGGATTGAGGGTAAAGTGGCTCAGGGTGACATACTCAGCCCTTCCGGTGATGTGATGGAAAAAGCTGGTGCAACCCGTGACGGCGGTTCTTACTGGGACCGCATGGGTGCCGTCGCCTGTTGGAACTCAGTCATGGATGAAAACAAATATATGGTCAGAAAGTGGAACGAATTTATCGTTGCCTAATTTTGGCGAACACACTTGGTCTCTTCTATAAAGAGACCGGATTTAGAAGAGACCAAGTGATAATGACCATTACGGAATAACTGGATTCGCCCGATGTCTCTGATCAATCCGAAAAATGTACACAGTTACTGGCAGTCACTGCCATTGACCCTGGTGTTAATGATGTTCCTGGTGTTTCCCATCGTGGTCATTGTCACGGTCAGTTTCTGGGACTATAACGAATATTCCATCATTCCCGATTTTATTTTTGATAGTTACGAATTCCTGCTGACGTCAAAAGTCACTTGGCAGGCGTACCTACACACCTTCTTCTATGCCTCAATGAGCTGGCTTTTCACCCTGGTTATCGGTTTTACAGTCGCCTATTTTCTGGCATTCCACATTCGCTCCAACAATATGCAAACTTTGCTGTTTCTGATCTGCACAGTACCATTCCTGACGTCCAACATCATTCGGATGATTTCCTGGATTCCACTATTGGGGCGCAATGGACTGATTAATTCAGGGCTGCAATCGGTGGGACTAACCAATGAACCGCTGGAATGGCTACTGTATAGCGACTTCGCCATCGTGCTGGCCTATGTCCACCTTTATACCCTGTTTATGGTAGTACCCATCTTCAACAGCATGATGCGCATAGAGCGCAACCTGATTGAAGCGGCAATAGATGCTGGCGCCAAACCCTATCAGATCTTGAGAGACGTGATAATTCCGCTCTCCAAGTCCGGCATTATTATTGGCAGCATCTTCGTATTCACGCTGGTCATGGGGGACTTTGTCACCGTCAAAATCATGGGGGGAGGCATCCGCGCCAACATCGCTGTGCTTATCTACAACGAAATCTCCCTGCTGCAATACCCAGCCGCCGCAGCCGGAGCCGTTATCTTACTGATCACGGTCATCATGATGCTGGTTATATTGTTCCGCTTGGTTGACATCAGGAAGGAGCTTTGACATGGGAAAACGCCCAACCAGCTTTTATGTCCTATCCGTTTTTTTTGGGCTCTTCATACTTTTCCTTTATGGCCCCACGCTGACCATTGCCGTGCTGTCATTTCAGGGCCCTGGCGGTGGGTTGACCTTCCCCATGCAGGGAATATCGCTACATTGGTTCGGAAAGCTTTTTGAACAGCAGGCAGTAGGAGATTTTGGCTCCGCAATCCTACGCTCCTTTGCGCTGGGATTGACTGTCATGGTCTGCACCGTGGTAATTTCGCTACTTGCAGGACTGGCCTTCAGACGACGCTTTGCGGGCAGCTCGGCCCTTTTTTACCTGACACTTGCCAGCCTGATTATCCCATCCATTTTGATCAGCCTGGGCATTGGCCTGATGTTTGATCGCCTGGATTTAGCCTCTAACTGGTATAGCTCAGGGTTCGGCTCTCATC
Source organism: Hahella sp. (assembly GCA_050299855.1). Classification (GTDB taxonomy): domain Bacteria; phylum Pseudomonadota; class Gammaproteobacteria; order Pseudomonadales; family Oleiphilaceae; genus Hahella. Next base: position 133,318 of record JBNKWQ010000046.1, on the reverse strand, counting down.
TTACCTGGACGCTGCCTTTTGGTCTGCTGATCATGTTTGCCGTATTCAACCGCTTTAATCCGAGCTATGAGATGGCCTCCAATGATCTGGGAGCCTCTCCCTGGCAAACCTTCAAGTACATTCTATTGCCTCTACTGGCCCCCAGCCTGACCGGCGTCGGACTGTTCGGCTTCACCCTCAGCTATGATGAATTTGCCCGCACACTAATGACCAGCGGTAGCTTTAACACCCTGCCCCTGGAATTATTCGCGATGACCACCAACGTCACCACACCAGTACTTTACGCACTGGGAACCCTGACTACACTGATCTCATTTTCAGTGATCATTCTTACCATTATTCTGGTGCGCCTATTCGGCCAAAAAGGACCTACGACATGACTGGCATCTCCCTATGACGATTCTGGTCATTAATCCCAACTCTTCCACTTCAATGACCCGCCAGCTGGAATCTGAATGTCGCCAGTTAGTGGGCATCCACCATCCGTTAAAATTTATGGAATGCAGTGGCTCACCGGCCAGCATTGAGGGTTTCAGTGATGGTACTTCCGCGGCGCATTTTCTGCTGGAAACCATGAAGGTAATGGAGGCGGAAACCGAAGACAGCAAACCCAGCGCCTATGTAATTGCGTGCTTTGACGATACCGGACTGGATGCGGCAAGAGAGCTCACCACGGCACCTGTCCTCGGCATTGGTGAGGCGGCCATGCACGCCGCCAGCCTGCTCTGCCAGCAATTCTGCATCATGACCACCCTGGACAGATCCATTCCCATACTGACACGCAACCTCAACCATTATGGCCTGAGCCATCGTTGTGCCGGGGTTTTCGCTTCCCATATTCCGGTTCTGTTATTGGAAAGCGACCCCAATAGCTATGCCATGGTACTGGACGCCGCCCGCAAGGCCTTATTGGCCAGCCAGGGTGAAGCACTTGTGCTGGGTTGTGCGGGGATGAGCCGCTGGGTGGGACAACTGGAACATGACCTGGGCATGCCGGTACTGGATGGTGTGCGTATCGCCGTACACTTTGCCCAGGCATTGGTGGACTTGAGGCTGACCACCAGCAAGGTCAGGAGTTACCAGTTCCCGGAAAAGAAAATCTACTAGGATCCGTTGACGTTTTGTCGTCATCATTTGTAATCACTGAACTGGTCCAAAGACCCTTTTTTCCATTAGTTCTTTGGACCTATACGTTCGGCAACCTGAGTCCTTATGCCGGCATCTAACCTGCCGTTATTTGTCCGGTATCAAGCCAGCACCAGCAATAGCGACTACAATTAAGTTTGCTACAGTTAAATTTCGAGATTTGAGCTTACCACTGCGGATAGCTGAACTTTCCATAGCGAATAAATGCGGTAGATAGATTTAACCTGTGGTCTCCGAAATTAACCGCCGTTGATGAAACAAACAAATGGCCATATTCATTTGGAATGACAGCTATTGCGTCGGCATCAAAGTTATTGATGAGCAGCACAAGGTGTTGGTCAGAATCATTAACGAGCTGGATGACGTACTTAAATCTGAATTTTCGGTGCAGCATGTTCGTCCACTGTTGAGGGAACTGCTGGATTACACAAAATACCACTTCGCCACTGAAGAACGCTTAATGAAACGTGGGGGCTACAAGCGCTCAGCCTTGGACGCGCACCTTAAACAGCACTATCAGTTTATTGACGAGATCCACTCGCTGAACAATGACAGCATTCCCCTTTCTCAGGCTGAAGCCCAGGTAGTGATGAGCTACCTTACCAACTGGCTGAGCAACCACATCCTTAAAGTGGATCGTCAACTGGCTAACTATCTGCTCTCGCAGGAACGCCGTTTACCGATGAACGGAGAACTCTTAATCCCCCTGGAAGAATTGGAGTTGCTCTATAAGTCCTTGGGAGATGCCATGGGACTGCTGCGACAAAACAGTGATGATTCAGACTTTGGCACCAGCAAACGCACAGTTTCTGTCATTGATAACCTGAATGAAGCACGATCACTGATACAGGAGACTACCGGTCTGATTGAAAAAGCCAGCCAACAGTTGGCAGTAAAAGGAAAGGATTCTGTCGAGTAGGATGAGTCCCGCCGCCTTATGTACTATTTTGCCTACGGTTCCAATCTTTACAGCAAGCGCCTGATCGCACGACTAAACCAAGTTGAACGCCTGGGTACCCGCCTACTGCCTGAGCACCGATTGTGTTTCCATAAAGTCGGCTGGCGGGACGGCTCCGCTAAATGCGATGCCCATCGAACCAACAACAATGAAGATTTCATGTACGGTGTGCTCTACGAAATAATGGCTGAGCAACTCCCGATTCTGGATGAAATTGAAGGTGTGGGTCATGGCTATGAAAGACACGAAGTTCAGCTCTATTTACCCGCCACTGATCCTCCCCATATTGGCTCAGATTTAACACCTCAATCCGGCTTGGCTGGAACGCCGGCAGAAACAGCATTTACCTATATCGCCACTTTGATTGACGCAGAACTGCGACCCTACGACTGGTATGTAAATCACGTTGTTAAGGGGGCCTACGAGGCGGGTTTTCCTCAGAACTACATCGATACAATTCTGCAGGTTGTATCAATTTCTGATAATGATCAGCAAAGGGCTGAGCAAGAATGGGGTATTCACCAACATAAGTAAGTCAACTCCGATACAGGCGCACAAAGCTGGGGGCGATATCACTTAAGGCGTAGTAATTTTCTCCTGCTGACCCAAAGTCCCAGACAACTTCAAAATCCGCGCCCTTTCCTCCCTCTTTATTCAACAACCATAAGGCAGCCTCATAGCCATAAGCCCACATAGCAATCCGGCTGGAGATCAGCATTCTGGCAGCAATATCCGTATGCGAAACAGTCCGGCGTGTCCGTCGGGGTATTTCTGCCGTATCCAGCACCAAATCTCCAATGTCACTTCCAATGGCTACAGAAAAAGGACGGTATTGGGCACGGTCAGTGCTGTACGATAGCCCCTGGCCCAGGGATGGACAACGACATCCTTACGTCTTTTATGAGATCCCAACCGTATAAAGATCTGATCCTAAAGATCAACAGAAATACCGGTGAGATGATTATTATCGACATAATTGAAGGGGGGGTAGTCTTCGGTAATGAATTTGAGTCCCTGGGTAGGGTCAGCTGCAGCGGCCTGTTGCAGAAATATCCAGAGCCAAATTATTGAGAGCAACAATCGCTTCTGGTCGTTTGACTTACTGCATAGTCGTTTCATCGTCAAACCTGTCTTAGCGATAGCAGCCCCTAATTGGCAGTGCTATCCCCAGTTTTGCTCAAGACCAATACCAGGTTATTATTCCCGTCTATTCTTTTTTAACGCTGCATGCCTATCCGTCAAATCCTGTCCCCCTAGAGACCTGGGGATCTCCATTTTGCGTTCGATCCTGGTCAGGGTAGACTATATCGCCTTTCTATTGACCAGTTGCCCCTTGCAGTTGGTACTGACAACAAGAGCAGATTGCCATGACATTATTACCTCATGTGGAAATTGAACCCACTGACAATGCCAAGAGCACCGTCATCTGGCTGCACGGCTTGGGTGCGGACGGCAATGACTTCGCCCCGATAGTGCCCGAACTGCAGCTTCCTGATGATCTGGGTATCCGCTTTATATTTCCTCACGCCCCCAGTCTGCCGGTCACAATCAATGGTGGCTATGTCATGCCGGCCTGGTATGACATTCTGGAAATAAGTATCGACAGAAAGATCGACACACCACAGTTGCTGAAATCAGCCGCAGCCATTGAGGCCTTTATTGAACGGGAAATTGAACGAGGAATTCCCAGCAACCGTATAGTCATTGCCGGTTTCTCACAGGGTGGCGCTGTTGCCTATCAGGTTGTTCTCGGCGGACGCTTCGAGCTGGCCGGTCTGATGGGACTGTCTACCTATTTTGCGACCGCGGATGACATCAACAGCCTCAAGGCTGCCAAAGACCTGCCGGTATTTATCGGCCATGGCACCCTGGACCCGATTGTTCCTGAAGCCTTGGGCCAACGGGCCTGTCAGCAACTGCGGGACCTCGGCTTGCAGCCTAAATACCAGACCTACCCTATGGAACACCAGGTGTGTATGAAAGAAATCGCTGATATTAGTCAATGGCTGCAGGAAGTACTGGCGTACTGAATAATTCATGATGCATTTTGGGAAATCGACCATTAATACCGTTGGAAATCTGAAGGCTGCCGCCCTGTTGGCATTGGTCGGTCTCTGCCTGATTGCGGTTGATAGTCAAGCGGTTGATAGGCAGGCCGCTAACAATTGCCGGAAACAGGCAAGAACCCCGCTTGAGAAGCTCTATTGTGATATCAAAGCCAAGGGTGAGGGCGCAACATTGCCAGGGCTTGAAGACTTCCGCCGCAACACTTCTCAAATTCAACGGCTACTCCTGAAAAGACCGGCGGGAAAGCTGGGCCTGGCGATGCCGGAAGCAACTCGGGAGAAACCTGTGGCCTCTGAACCGGAGAATCAAGCTCAGGCAATCACAGCCTCGAGTTCAGCTGCTGCGACACGACCTAAAGTAGAAAATCCTCCTCAGGCAGTCCCGCTTCCGTCACAACTGGCAAGTAACAAGCAGCCACCAAAACAAAGCTGCCAATTGAATGGCCCCACCATTCATTGTGGGCAAAGTACCTTTGCCCTAGTGAACAATTTAGCGAATAACAGACTCAGTGCTGAGGCGCTGGACGATAGCAACCATTTGGTTTTGCCTGACTGGCAGCCAGAGGCAGGTCTTTCCGAACACGCTTATCTAACAGATGCCTACCGGGTCTATATCGACAAAATGATGGACATCGGGCTGGGTGCGGCCACCATGAGCTTTACCCGTTTTTATCATAACTATCAGGATGCCAAGGTCCAGGATACTGACTTTCGGCAGCGCTTTTCCGAAATGTACGAATACCTGAAGGCAGATAAAAAAAGCATGCAGACACCTAAACGGCTGGTCAGCGCTTTACCTGAAGGTATCGAACAATGTGATTTTTTACGCCGGGATCTGATGGTTTGTGACAACGGATTCCACAACTGGCTATATCAAGCGCACTAAGAACAAACGAGCAGAAAAGCCTAGAATAACCGAAGATGGGCAACTAAGAATTGCCGAAGAAGAGAAACTGAGAAATGGCTTCGGAAGCTTAAAGTAGAACCCTTTAAGCGGCCGGAATTGGGGAATCCGGAAAAGCCACTTTGCCTTTAGGGGGCGAGTATGCCTGACCAAAGAACCCCATCCCGGCCTTCCATGAATATAACTGCTCAGCAATAAATCGCAACTTTTCCTTCTCCGGACATGGTTATAATCTTGGCTCGAAATGGCCGGAATATCGTTGCGATTGACGCTCTGACAGCCATTGCTCAAGATTTCAGCTGAATCCAGGTTGCCTTACCTGCCCCACAAAGCGCCCCCTGGCTGTCATAAACTGCTGTACCTGCATAGTGTTTGCGGCCGTCCACGCCCATATCCCATCCGAGCACAACACAGTCCTCATCCACCTTGGGTACATTGTGAACGGCGACGGTAAACAACCCCAGCACCAGGACTTTATCTTTCCCAAATTCCAGAGCAAAGGCACCGGTGCAATCCAGCGCAGCCCAGAGATATTCAGGAGCGACGCCGCCATCTTCCCTTACCAGGGTGGAATCAGGCACCCAGGGTGCAGCTACAAACGAGGTATCCTTACCATGACCAGGGAAAATACGCAGGCCATCATGATGCACCCGCTCCGGCCCACAAACAAAGCATTGTGGGAATGGGTGATAGTGATAGCCCGTGTAGTGTTTTGCAGCCATCTTGGCATCGTCAAAAGATATGGCCTGCGGTACCGAAATGTCTAAAGCGGCCGGTTTGGCGGAAGCAACAACCTGATCGCCGTCCAGCAAAAAAACGTTCTTCTCTTCATCCTGAAAAACATCCAGCGTGCGGTCCAATGGTGGCGGGGCCATCAGTCTTACTTCTGCACAGGGTCCGCAATAATTGGCCAGCAAACCACTGACATAACCACCGTTGCCGGAGCCCGGCGGCCCACAAAATCGTTGTTTGATGATAACGGAGTCTAGCTTGTGCATTTCTATTAATCCCTTTCTTATCGTTGGTATCGGCTTCTAGCTACGGCTGTTTCAATGCCTGCTGGTCTAAAAAAGATACAAAGATTTAAAGGTCTGAAAGTTAGGCCGATATCAGGACCTGTTCGATAACATCAATAAATTCCTGGCCGAACCGATCCAGTTTAGATTGTCCTACCCCTGAAATTGTCGCCATTTCTGCCTTGCTGGTTGGCTTATGTTCGACCATCTGCTGCAGCGTACTGTCATGAAAGATTACATATGGCGGCACATTCTGTTCTGTCGCCAAGTGCTTACGACAGGCCCGAAGGGCTTCCCAAAGCGGTTCATCTGCCACAGCAATTTCCACTTCCTTACGGGAGGATTTGGATTTACGACTGGCCTTCTCCACGATATCTTCCCGCAATTCCAGCCGAATTTCGCCCCTCAGTAACGCCCGGCTGGAGGTATCCAGACAGAGTGCGCCAAAGCGGTCGGCATCCGCATAGACGTACCCCTGAACCAGCAGCTGACGCAATACCGATTGCCACTGAGTTGCCGTACGCTCCTGGCCAATACCGAAGGTGCTCAGATCCTGATGACTGTGCTGCTTAACCTTGTCGCTTTCCTTGCCCAGCAATACATCGATCACATGGCCGGCGCCAAAACGTTGCCCGGTGCGGTATACAGTGGAAAGGAGTTTCTGTGCCGCTTCGGTGCCATCCCAGGTCGGCGGAGGTGTCAGGCAAACATCGCAATTGCCACACTGCTGAGGAGCCTCCTGATCAAAATAGGCCAATAGTGCCTTGCGCCGACAGCTGGTTACTTCGCACCAGCCCAAAAGGCGATTCAGCTTCTGGCGTTCATAGCGCTTCATCTCATCATTCAGGGCTGAGTTGTCCACCATCTGCCCCAGCCGCACCACGTCCTGCAATCCGTAAACCATCCAGGCTTCTGCCGGAGCACCATCCCGCCCTGCACGGCCGGTTTCCTGATAGTAGGATTCCACGCTCTTGGGCAGGTCCAGATGGGCTACAAAACGCACATCGGGTTTATCGATACCCATACCAAAGGCAATGGTAGCCACGATAATAATGCCGTCTTCACGTAAGAACCGTTGCTGATGATGAGCCCGCATTTCCGCAGAAAGTCCTGCGTGGTAGGGCAAAGCTTGCAATCTTTGCTGACACAGCCAGTCAGCCAGGCTTTCCGTCTTGTTACGGGACATACAATACACAATGCCTGCCTCGCCACTATGCTGACGAAGGAAGTGCAACAACTGGCGGCGGGCATCCTGTTTGGGTGACACCGTGTAGCGAATATTGGGGCGGTCAAAACCGCCCACCAGAACCTCGGGCTCCTGCAGATGCAGGCGCTGGACAATTTCCTCACGGGTCCGAGCATCCGCCGTCGCAGTCAGAGCAATGACCGGAATATTCGGAAACTGTTGCTTCAATTGCCCAAGCCCCAGATAGTCCTGGCGGAAATCATGACCCCATTGAGAGACACAGTGCGCCTCATCCACGGCAAACAAGGAAACCTGGATACGCTCCAGCATTGCCAGGGTATTCGGCTGCAACAACCTTTCCGGCGCCACATAGAGCAGCTTGATTTCACCGGCTTCCAGTCGCCGGGCAATGTCAGCCTGGCGCTGTGCATCCAGTGTGGAATTCAAAAACTCCGCCGCCACACCCAGCTGCCGTAAAGCTGATACCTGATCTTCCATCAGCGCAATCAGTGGCGAGACAATAATGCCGACACCTTCATTTACCAAAGCAGGAATCTGGTAACACAGGGACTTGCCGCCGCCAGTGGGCATAATAACCAGCACATCCTGCTGGTCCAGCACCGCCTGAATCGCCTTGGCCTGTTCACCACGAAAATCATCATATCCATATAATTTGCGCAGCACCGAGCGCGCTTCTTCCATCTTTGGGTGCTTATTTTTTTCGAAACTGAACATAGGCTCCGTCAATTTTATGTTTGAGATTACAGAATAAAGTGTCTGGGTATTCTAACGATTTTAGATCGGGAATGCTGAAGGGATTAAGAGGGAGTGGATGGTGGGATGGGACGGAGAATCAGGTGATGATCGTGTCAGTCGGCATTCAACACCGCTATCCAAGGCAACCAACACCACTGCACTTTGCCGTCACTATCAGGTGGATAAGACTTTAGCGACCCCGTTGAAGGAGATTCTTATCCGGTTCGGGTTAGGAATCCTGCAAGACAGGACGGCAAAGTGCACTGTTGTCGAAAATGCACTGGTGCGAATGGATTAGTGCACTCGTATCGAATAAATGGTGCACTGGTGTCGGTCTCATATTGTCCGACGACATACAAATACTGAAGTTTGGGCGCTACTCATCGCCCTTTAAAGTTCGCCTCTCTCCGCTCCAGAAAAGATGCAATGCCTTCCTGCATATCTGCGCTGGACATAATCGCCTGCACAGACTGGTAGATCACGTCCTTGGCGGCCTGCTCACCCTGTATTCTCGCCAACTTTGATGAGACCAGACTGCCTTTGACGCCAAGCGGTGCCACCTTCGCAACTTTGGCAGCGATCTCAAGTGCCGCTTCCAACTGTTGACCCGGTTCCACCAGGCTCTGCACCAGCCCCCACTGGTAGGACTGTTCCGCCGTCCAGCTTTCACCGGTGAGCAGGTAACGTTGGGCATTACCCCAGCCAATCTCCCGAGGCAGACGCATGGTGGCACCGCCACAGGCAAAAAAGCCACGTGCCACTTCCAGTTGTCCAAAGCGGGTATTAGTCGCCGCCACACGGATATCCGTATTCAGCAGTAATTCCACACCACAGGTGTAGCAATAACCCTGCACGGCCATCACCACGGGTTTACTAAGAGAAGGTCCGACCATATAGAACGGGTCCAGTTCACCTTTGTCCAACACAGGTGCATCACCACTGGAAAACACTTCCACCCAGTCGGTCAGTTCCAGACCGGAGGTCACGTGATCTCCAACGCCATAAAGCAGCCCTACACGTAGCTCCGGGTCATGTTCCAACTGGTAATAGGCCTTGGCGATATCGTGGTACATGGCCCGGGTCAGGGCATTATATTTCTCCGGGCGATTGAGCCCGATCATCAGAATATGATCGCGTTTTTCAATCAGGACATGTGACATGTGAAAGCTCCTTAAAATCTCAGAACCAATCTGCTTGCATACTCAGACAGGTGTCATCCAGGTTCTGCAACAACCGGGCATCCCGTTCCGTCAGTGGTAATTCCCAGTTGTAAAAATATTGCGCTGCCTGCAGTTTTCCGCGATAGAAATCCTGTTCAGAACCTTGTACGGAGTCGAGTTGAGCGGCGGCTTTGTTGGCCATACGTAACCACATCCAGGCCACAACAGTATGTCCGAAAAGGTTGAGGAAGCAGCTGGCATTCGCCAAAGTGACGTCCGGTCCTTTGGTTTTCATCGCCTGGGCCAGGCCCAGGAAAGTCTTACCGATAACGCCCAGGGTGGCTTCCAACTGTGCGGCCAGAGGAGCTGTCAATTTACCTGCGGCGCGAATATCCTTTGCCATTTCTTCCTGCAGCAGTGTCAGGGCCTGGCCATTGTTGAGCCAGACTTTCCGCCCCAGCAGATCCAATCCCTGGATGCCGTTGGTGCCTTCATGGATGGGGTTAAGACGATTGTCCCGCCAATACTGCTCTACCGGATATTCCCGTGTATAACCGGCACCACCCAACACCTGAATTGCAAGGTCATTGGCCTTTAGGCAATATTCAGAAGGCCAGGCCTTGACGACCGGCGTCAGTAAATCCAGCAGCAGGCTCGCACGCTGACGCTCTGCTTCGTCTTCCAGGGTGTGCATATCATCAATCAGGGAGGCGCTGTACATACAAAGGGCATAACCGCCTTCCACATAGGATTTCTGTGCCAACAACATGCGCTTAACGTCACTATGCTGAATGATGGAAACCGGCGGCTGCGACGGGTCTGAGCTGGAAGGCAAGCGGCCCTGAGTACGTTCCTTGGCATACTGCAGGGAATACTGATAACCCTGATAGCCGATCACTACCGCACCGAAGCCCACACCCAGTCGCGCTTCGTTCATCATCTGAAACATGTACTTCAACCCCTGGTGAGGCTCGCCCACCAGATAGCCGATGCATTCGTTGTCATCACCAAAACTCAGTGCGGTCGATGTCGTGCCACGATAGCCTAGCTTGTGTATTAAGCCCGCCAGCGCCACACCATTGCGTTCACCCACATTACCGCTGTCATCCAATCGCTTCTTGGGCACGATAAATAGCGATATGCCTTTGACACCGGCTGGTGCACCTTTGATTTTGGCCAACACCAGATGCACGATATTCTCGCTGAGTTCATGCTCGCCACCGGAGATAAACAACTTACTTCCCTTGATGCTGTAGCTGCCGTCGTCCTTAGGTGTGGCATTAGTTCGGATGTCAGCCAGTGAGGAGCCGGCATGAGGCTCAGTCAACGCCATGGTGCCGGTAAAGCGGCCATCCAGCATGGGTTCCAAAAAGCGGTCTTTCAGCTCATCGCTGGCGAAGGTTTTCACCAGGTTTGCTGCGGCCATGGTCAGGAAAGGGTAACCGGCCGTGGAGGGATTTGCAGCCGTAAAATAGCCCATAGAGGCTGTCATCACAGTTTCCGGCAGTTGCATGCCACCTTCTTCAAAACTCAAACGACCTTTGATGAAACCTGCTTCGGCGAAAGCATCAAAGGCAGTTTTTACTTCCGGCCGCATACTGACGGTTTTGCCGTCAAAGGTAGGTTCATTCTTATCAGCAAGAGTGTTATGCGGTGCAAATAAATCAGTCGCCATCTTCTCCGCGGTATCCAGTGTCGCCTGGAAAGTTTCCCGTGAGTGTTCATTGAATTTGGCACGTTCGATCAGACGCTCTGTTTCCAGCACTTCAAACAGCTGGAAGCTCACCTCACGACGATTAAGAATGGACTGTGACATTACGACACCTCTCCGCAGAGTATTGTTGTATCGGTCTAGTCTGACACGGAGAGGGTGGAACGGAAATTGGCTGCTATGACATAGACTGGGCGATATTGGTCAACACTTCTGTCTTCATGATGCCTGTTTTCATGATGCCTGTTTTCATGATAATAGTTGAGTGCATCAATTCAACTGATCATCAATGCTCTACCGACTAATACCGTTTTGTGATCGACATGACGAGCCTGGCAGCGGATTTACTATTGAGACCGCTAACCTGCCGAAAGGCAGAGCCCTCTGCATACAGACAAAAAAGGGGTGCTTTAGCACCCCAAGGTAGGGCTTCGTCGCGCTAGAAAAAGCCCAAAGGATTGATGTCGTAGCTTACCAGCAGGTTCTTGGTCTGCTGATAATGTTCCAGAGCTACTTTGTGTGTCTCACGTCCCACACCGGATTTTTTGTAGCCACCAAATGCCGCATGAGCAGGATAATGGTGATAGCAGTTGGTCCACACACGACCCGCCTTGATACCACGTCCCATGCGGTATGCCAGGTTCATATCACGGGTCCAGACGCCAGCTCCCAAGCCATATTCCGTTGCATTAGCGATCTGTAGGGCTTCTTCCGCTGTTTTGAAGGTGGTAACCCCAACCACAGGTCCGAAGATTTCTTCCTGGAACACTCTCATATCATTGCCGCCTTTTAGCAGCGTGGGTTGGATATAGAAGCCTTTTTCCAGGTCGCTGCCCATGGTTTCGATACCACCACCGGTCAGCACCTGAGCGCCTTCCTGCTTACCAATCTCAATGTAACTCAGGATCTTGTCGAACTGCTCCTGAGAAGCCTGTGCGCCGACCTGAGTATCGGTATCCAATGGATTACCACGCTTGATGGCTTTGGTGCGGGCGATAACCTTCTCCATGAAACTGTCATACATGGATTCCTGTACCAGCGCACGGGATGGACAGGTACAAACTTCCCCCTGGTTGAAGAACGCCAGCACCAAACCTTCCACAGCCTTGCTGACAAAGGCATCTTCCTGCTGCATGACATCGGCAAAGTAAACGTTGGGAGATTTACCACCCAGCTCCACCGTGGATGGAATGATATTTTCCGCCGCACATTTCAGGATATGGGAGCCGATAGGTGTTGAGCCAGTAAAGGCAATTTTGGCAATACGCTTGCTGGTGGCCAGGGCCTGCCCGGCTTCTTCACCAAAACCGTTGACAATATTGAGCACGCCTGGAGGCAGGAGATCAGCGACCAGCTCCACCAATACCAGAATTGATGCTGGAGTCTGTTCGGCAGGTTTCAGCACCACACAGTTACCTGCGGCCAAGGCTGGCGCCAGTTTCCAGGCAGCCATGAGAATCGGGAAGTTCCAGGGAATGATCTGGCCAACAACACCCAAAGGCTCATGAATATGGTAGGACATGGTATTGGCATCCAGTTCCGCCAGACTACCTTCCTGAGCCCGGAGACATCCGGCGAAGTAGCGGAAGTGGTCGACAGCCAGGGGGATATCGGCTGCCAGGGTTTCGCGTACGGCTTTACCATTATCCCAGGTTTCGGCCACCGCCAGTTGTTCCAGATTCTGTTCGATCCGATCAGCTATTTTCAGCAGAGTATTAGAACGTTCAGTAACGGAAGTCTGACCCCATGCATCAGCTGCTTTGTGCGCTGCATCCAGTGCCAGATCAATATCTTCGGCACTGGAACGGGGTATTTCGCAGAACCCCTGACCGTTGACCGGAGAGACATTTTCAAAATAGCGCCCCAGAACCGGAGCGACCCATTCGCCACCTATGAAGTTACCATAGCGTGGTTTAAAGCTGATTACAGAACCCTCAGTACCGGGTTGAGCATAGATCATAGTCGAAGTCCTCTTTGTTTAACTCTTTTTTTGTTTTATCGAGATGTTACTATCAGGTTGTCCCGAATGTGCTCGGTTGCCCCGAATATGGTCACTGTATGCCCCGGAGTAAAAGAAAACTGCTCCGCCAGTACAGAAAACTTGACTGAGAGTCCAAATCGCAGCACGCTAAAAAAATACAAGAACCGGCGACGCGGAGGTAGCAAGATGGCGAACCTGAATCGTGAGCCTCGTGAACTGATAGAAAACAGGGTTTCATACGCAGGCCCGAACGCTGAACTAAGTGTTTACGACACTTACCTGCAGGCAGAACATGTCAATCTTGCGGCAGGTGAGTTGCTTTATTGCGGCATGATATCCGGCAAAAAAATTCTGCACGGAACTGCAGACTACACTGCAGAATTTTTCCCTCAGGAGTCTTTTGTTATGGCTCCGGGGGAAGAAATCCAGATCGATTTCCCCGAAGCCAGCATGGACAGTCCTACTTCCTGTCTGACAATCGAGATTTCAAAGTCCCGGATTGATCAGATCTGTTCCCAACTGAACAAAGTCGCGCCTTTGCATAAAGACTTTGAAGAATGGCGCTACCGCACCGAGCTTGTATTCCACACCCCCCATACCCTTGCCACCCAGGCCCTGCTGGAAAGGCTGGTCACAACCTTTACTGAAGATATCCTCGACCGGGACCTGTTGATTGATTTGGGTATCAGTGAACTGGTGGTGAGGATGCTGCGTCATCAGACCAGGGGCTTTCTGTTAAGTGCGTGCTCGGCCCAACCTGATGCCAATGGACTCACCGCGGCTATTTATCATATTCGCCACAATCTGGCTGAACCCATCGACATTGACCAGCTCTGCAAAATTGCCTGCATGAGTCGCAGTCGATTCTTCAATGAGTTCAAGAAACATCTGGGCTGTACACCGATGGAATTTCAACACCAGTTGCGGATGCAAATTGCCCGGGAACGATTGAAGAGAGGTGAAGCGGTGTCGCGGGTTTGTTTCGATCTAGGTTATTGCAATCTGAGCCACTTCAGCCGGCGCTTCCATCGTCAGTGGGGAGAGAGTCCCAGACAGGTACAGTCCAGTTGGCAATCAAAATCAGCCTGACCCAATTTTATTATTCATCAGGTCTCTACCGCAGAAGTCCCCTGACCATAGAGCTTACATCCGGGTCGGGAGCGTAACCTCAGATCAGGAGCTACAGTCAATGTCACTCCTGGCTTTCAACACATTCGCCGGCAGTAGGTTCATGATGGCAACGAACCTTACGCATCAGTTTCAGCGCCCGAGCATCGTATAAACCGTCATTCATCATGGCGATACGCGATTCACGCATGAAGTCATCATACTGGTTCTGGCGATCGGCCGGGATATTCACCCAGTACTCCTTGGGAATTGAAGCTTCTGCACTTTTGACCATATTGACCATTTCGTCAAAACGGCTCTGCACATATGATCGCATTTCCTGACCAAACCCTTCCGGAAATTCTTCCCAGGCAATTAGGATCTGCATGGAAGTATGCAATAACGGGTACGCCAGGATGCCACCATTTTCACCAACACCTTTATAGAGCTCAAGAGTCTCATAAGCGACCGCCGGAGCAAAAATAATATCCACGCCACCGTTATTGAAGTAGCCGGCAAAATTACTGAGACTGGCCCCCACCGCCGAACCACCAACTCTGCGCACCATATTGACGGCAACAGGATCATTGTCCAGTACGGCCATTTTCTTGCCCTGAAACTTTTCGATGTTATCGATATGACGATCCCGAACAAAGATAAAAACCGATCCTACCGGAAGGATGCCCGCAACTTCATAGTGACCGTCACGCATCAGTTTTGCTGCTTTGGGCGAGGCCAGAGTGGAAAGTATGGTTTTGAGTTCACGCTGACCCGGGATGGCACCAACAGCACCCAGAGTCCCGGTAAATGAATTGAACTGTCGTGCAGTAACTTCGGTCACCAGCACAGCATCACATTTGCCTGCTTTGAAATCATTGGCTGCAACCTTATCGTCAGTGTAAGGCTGCAACTCTAAGCTCACACCCCAGGCCAGGGACTTAGGTTTGGCATCGTTCATCAGGGTTACCACTGGTCCACCTGCTCCAACCGGGTCCCATACACAAAATTGTTTGGTTGGAATTTCTGCCTGCGAAGGCATCGCGGCAGCAAATCCGATTGGCAATGCCAGCATGGCCAATATACGCAGTAGCCTGTTCATGAGTTGTCCTTTGAGGTATTCGTTATAGTTTTAAATTTTTGTATAGAGTTTCGGGTTTTAGATCGACTGAATTGTGTCAAATTGGAGAAGAGAAAAACGTGACCTGTGCCCCGGCACCTTTATTATTCAATCGTAGGGAGGTTTATTTGCGGAGAGTTATTTGCGAAGGCTTACCCTCCTGGTGGGTAGGGCTTTACCCTTCTGGCGGATAGGACTTTACACTCAAGGAGAATGTGACTTTAAACTTCCGTTGTTGATGCTGGAATCAGTGAATCCCACTGTAGTTTTTCCAGTACCTGCTGAAATTCACCTGTAACAGGAGCCTGCACCTGCAGCATTTGCCCGGAAATGGGATGCTTGAGGTCGATCCGGTAAGCATGAAGCAGTAACCTGTGGCTTCCGAACAGTTCTGTAAACACTTGGTTATGGCGGGCTTTACCGTAGGTGGTATCACCAATCACCGGATGTGCGAAGGATTTGCAGTGTCTCCGAATCTGATGCCGACGCCCCTGCTCCAACTGGAACTCCGCAAAGGAATATCTTGAAGTGGGATAACGATCGACTTCCACCGGCAATTCGCAACTACCCAGCCGTCGAAAATGAGTCACTGCCTGCTGAGCTTCCTTATCCGGATTCACCCCTTTATCGCCATATTTATCCCAGGGCTCCTTTAGAGGCTTATCGTAAGTACCACTGTCTTCAATAATACCCCTGACCACTGCATGATAACGTTTACGGGCAGTAGCCCACTGCGCTGTCAGCATCTGTGCTATCGTCTTACTCAGAGCAAAACACAACAAGCCCGATGTGGGTTTATCAAGACGATGTACCGGATAGACGTACTGGCCCAACTGATCCCGAAGGAGTTGCATGGCAAATCGGGTTTCATGACGATCAATTTCACTGCGATGGACCAGTAAGCCGCTGGGCTTATCGATTATGACCAGGTCTGTATCCTGATACAGAATGGTCAGTGTTTCACTTACCACAAATTCTTCCGCTTATATTTGATTGCTTCGCCATTGAAAAGTTACAGGTTCCGGGTATAGCGGTTTGCAAGCTTATTGGTTTCATCATCGAGAGTTTGATTAATCTTGTACTGAATGTAAAACGCGAGGAAAAGGAAGGTCCAAATGGTCTTGCACCAATAAGGATGATCTTTACTAATCTGCATCATCAGATGTAGACGGTTCCTAATCTTAAATATCCAGACCAGAAAGAGAATGTTACAGATCAGAGCAAACACCAAATACACCAACATCAGATCCATTCGCGTCGGTTCCTGCCTCAAAGCTATATCAAAACCTATACAAACCACAAAGGCCGTAACAGCCAGACTGATAAAAGCCATAGGAATGCCTTCACTGCCCACCTGGCGGTTCACAATCATGGTCCTGTTATACATCCAATAGACCATGTAAATACCGAAGGTTATTAGTGTCAGCATCACAAACAGCATAACGTTCAGCCGCGGAAATTCTGCGATACCCGCATGTTCATTTTCCGGTAAAGAGTTAGGCTTCTGATTATTTTCAGGAGTGTTGCCTGGCATCATAAAAATCCGTCTTAACCTGCAGAAGAAAATAGCTGCTTGAGATATGTAGTGGACTCAGGAAAGCGGCGTTTCCCTGACTGCAGTCTAACGAAAAAAAACGCACCGGCCTATTAAAGGCGAGTGCGTTTTTCGGTCTTACCTCAAAACTACCAAGGGGATATTCCCCTTTCTGTGATCTTAACTCGAAGGAGTTGAGGTCGTAGATGCGGCGGGTGTTGCTGCGGCAACAGGAGCAGAAGACGCTGCAGGTTTGGCTGCAGCAGGTTTCTTAGCTGCTGGTTTTCTAGCTGCTGGTTTTCTAGCCGCTGGTTTTTTAGCGGCAGTAGTTTTTGCCGCGGCTGGTTTGGTAGCAGCTTTAGCCGCTGGTTTCTTGGCCACTGGTTTCTTGGCTACAGGTTTTTTCGCAGCTGTAGTTTTAGCCACCGGCTTCGCTGCAGTTTTTGCCGCTGGTTTCTTGGCTGCTGGTTTCTTGGCCGCAGGCTTTTTCGCAGCAGTTGTTTTAGCTGCGGGCTTGGCGGCAGTCTTTGCCGCAGTTCTGGCAGCTGGTTTCGCTGCCGGTTTCTTGGCAGCAGGTTTTTTCGCAGTTGTAGACCTAGCTGCCGGTTTGGCCGCTGCTTTAGCTGCAGGTTTTTTTGCCGCAGGCTTTCTGGCTGTAGTTTTCGCTGCCGAAGTACGTGCACCAGGCATCACTGCATCCAGCATTTGCTTTTGGAAATCAAGTACGGCTCCAAAACGTTTTTCAACGTCCTGTTGCCATTTTTGCATGCTTTGCAATTGTTTCTGTTGAAGCTCTTCCATTCTTTTAAACACTTTCTGAACGGTCGCTTCGACATGTAGTTCTGCTTCAGCTTTTGAAGCCCACTGGTTAACCTGTTTATTAAGTTTATCCTGAGCACTGCGCATCTCGGCAATCAATTTGTCGAATACGCTTTCAAATCCTAACTTAGTTTTTTTGCTTTTAGCGGTTGGCATAATTCCACCCTATGTTTGTTCGCCCCATGAATCGTGAATCAAGGTGATTCATCATCCCTATTTAAATGTAACTGCAAACCAGAAATTGTCTAGAAATCAATCAGGTTAATTTACATATTTCGTGTATTTTTTTGTGTTTTACATGGCTTGACAGGGTTTTTAACGATAAACATAAGTGGCTTGTACGACTTTTTGCTTAGCTAACCTTTGGTAAATTCTCGCTCAGGTTTTTGGTTTTCCCAAACTCAGGTTTTTGGTTTTCCCAAAATAGTACCCTGAGCAATCGCACAAAGTTTTTCCTCACCGGCATCGATTACCCAAATATCGCAGCGGCAGACAACATTTCTTCCACCTTTATTCAGTGCATCCGCCCTGGCAATTATCAGCTCACCCTTAACGGGTGAGACATAGTTGATTTTAAATTCCATAGTCAGTGCATCACCAAATAAACTTCCTCCCGCAAAGGTAAGTGCGTTGTCTGCTAGATAGCTGACAACCCCTCCATGCACAAATCCGTGCTGTTGTTTCAGTTCGTCCCGAATGACAAGCCTAAGCTCTGCACTCCCTGTTTTAAATTCCGTTAGCTCAGCCCCCAGCATCCGACTGAAAGGCTGGGCCTGGAGAACCTTTCTACCAAACTCCATTAACGGCAGTCCCTCAACCACCTGCTGTCCATTAACCTCTCTATCGTTCAACATTTCCATTGTTCACCTCCTGATGAGTTTGGGTAAATTATGCGGTTTTCTTTTCCGACAGCCACATATTGATATCTGCTCTTACGACGACTTCGTCCTGCGTATTTTTTACTTCGACAATGACATGACATTCACCAGGCTGAAAGTTTGTACGTCGTAGATCACAAACTCCGGTGAGATCTGTGGTTGCCTTTTTTAAGTAGTCGATCTGCATTCCCTTGGGTATCCAACGCAAATGTTCTGGCAAACTGGCTTCCAATGCTGTGCCGGCACAAAGCTCCGCAAGATTACCCATAGCTAACGCATGAACTGTAGCGAGATGATTGTGAACCTTGCGTATGTTGCGAATTCGCCAAACGGACAATCCCGGTTCCAGAGTCACAATCCTGGGACTGATGCTGTTGAAATATGGAGCACGAAAACAAAGCGCCTTCCCAAAAAACCATTGCCCCAGCGGCCAGCGGTTCATGGAATTGAAAAGACGCAATAAAGGTGGGACAAATTCTTGAGTATAAGTCGTTGCTTGTGACATGATTTGTTCTCCTCCATTTTTTGGAATATTTTTCTAGAATATTATTCTAATATGCAAAAGACAAGCGCTAAATCTCCTAACAAATCCACTGCCAGTAGCACTGGCAAACCCAAAAGAACCAGCGGTAAAACCCAAAAACGGAAGGACGAAATCCTGCTGGCAGCTCTGGCCTGCTTCACTGAACATGGCTTGGCAGCGACGACTATTGATATGATCAGGCAGCAATCCGGTGCCAGCGTTGGCAGCCTTTATCACCATTTCGGCAGCAAGGAATCTATTGCTGCAGCACTCTTCATGCGCGGCACGGATGATCATTTCCAGCATTTAAGACATGCACTGATGAACAGCAAAACGACGGAACAAGGTGTAAAAGCCGTCGTCAGAACCTACTGTGAATGGATAAGTGAAAATCCGGATTGGGCACGTTTTATTTTCAGTTCCCGTGGTGAAGTGCTGAATTCAGATCAGGCGGAAAAACTGAAAGAAGAAAACAAGGTACACTTTGATTTTCTTCAAAGTTGGTTTAAGCCCCGATTAGAGGCCGGTGAACTTAAAAACTATCCCTTTGCCATTTATCACTCTTTATTGGTGGGACCGGCTCAAGACTATGCCAAACTTTGGCTTTCAGGTCGGGTCCGCAAACCCCTGCAAGACTATATAGAACTTTTCTGTGATGCCGCCTGGCAAACCCTTTGCCCTTAAAGCTTTTCGTTAACTGGGTGGGATGGCCGGAAGATTCCGCAAGTTTGGCTACACTTATTAAAGGCCTGCTTTATATATCTGCAGGATTCCTTCTGGTTAATCACTAAAGATTAGTCATACCGGAATACTCAAATTAAGTACCTTAAGTAACAGACAAAGTTGATTGAGGAGTTTTCCTGCATGCCCCCCTTAGATGATCGTAGCGCTGAGCGACAGCAGCGTGCCTTGGATATGCGCGAGCAATCGCTGAAACGTAAGGAACAAAACCTGGCACGTCAGGAAGAGCAGGCAAAACAAAAATCCCAGGCAGCTGATGAGAAAAATCAGCAACTACGTGAGAAAGAACAATCCGTACGACAAAAGGAAACGGAGCTCCTACGTCAGCAGAAAGACATGGAGCAGCGTGTCAAAGAACTTGAAACTCAGACTGCAGCACAGCTGGCTGCAGAAGAAGAAGAAAGAAAGAAGAGCTCCGGCTTTCAGCTATTCATGATCGTTACTACTTTGAGTGTTATCGGCTTGGGTGCCTACTTTTACTACGCCACCGATAAGCATCAGGGCAAGATCCAATCTGAACTGGCAAGCATGATGACCCAGGCTGAACGGCTGACCGAGGCCCTTACTATATCCAGTGAACGCAATCAGCGGCTGATTAATGAGTTGGATACCAGTGAAGAAAGGGCTGCATCGACATCCGACCAGTTGAAACAGAGCCAGAACCAAAATGCACAGTTACAAAAATCCCAACAAGAAACCCAAGCACAATTAGACAAAGCTCTCGGCTCTCTGAGCGATACACGAAATGAGTTGGGGCAGGCGCGTCAACAGACGACTGAACTGGAAGCAAACGTGGCCAATCTGCAACAGCAGACCGGCAACCTTGAACAGCAACTGCGGGAGAGCAAGGCGACTACAGAGTCGCAACGACAACAGATGGAAGAACAGACCACCCAGATACAAAGCCTATCGGATCAATTGAAGAAGATGACAGCGGCACTGACCGCCAGCGAGCAGACATTGGCAAAGCAGACTGAACAAATCACCAGCCTGCAATCCAGAGAAGCAGAGTTGATTCAATCCGGTGAATCCCAAAGCCAGAAAATTTCCAGATTACAGGAACAATTGGCGGCTTCTGCAGCACAGATGACAGAACTGCAAATGGCAACAGAAGGATTAACTACTACTATCAGCGACAAAGAAAAGCGCATTCAGCAATTCACCACTGAGTCCGGCAATCTCCAGGCAAAGATTTCAGATCTGGAAAGCAAGCTGGATGCGCTTAACGGTGATAACAACTCGTTGAAAGCTGATCTGGCAGCAAAACAGAAAAGCCTTTCTGACAAACAAAAGGAAGTAGAAACGCTGTCCAAAGAACTTGAAACGCTTAAACAACAAACAGCGACTCCTGCATCCCCCTGAAGCTCAGGTCCACCACAGAATTTGGCCGGAGTTGACCTGTGTTGGATCTGCTCCAATTTGGTCAATGCCGCTATTTTTCTGCGTGAATGATGATTACATCAATCTTTGAACAGGTTATTTGGGTTACCCTTAGCGCTAAAAAAACAACCCCAAAGAAATCAAGGGAGGCGTGGATATGCCTGCAGGAACTCGCAACCTTAGCGCGGCCATATTACTGGCGCTGACATTTGTCTGTGTGCCGGGAGCCTATGTAGCTGCCGCAGGCTCACCTATTGACGACAAAGTACTTAAAGACAGTAAAAACGCACCTGTTGCCGATGTGCAATTCATCGATGCCCAGGATGGTACTAAACTCGCCTTCCGAAGATATATCCCCAGAGAACCCAAAGCCGTCTTACTGTTCTACCACACTGCAGGTCTACATAGTGCCGTAGGCTACCCCCAGTTGGCCTTTGACCTGGCAAGGAATTACAACATTGCCGTCTTTACAGCAGACCTGAGGGGCCACGGAGAGTCAGAAGGTGAAAGGGGCGACGCGCCCTCTGTTGACGCTTTCTGGTACGATATTGATTCGATGCTGGAATATCTGCACATTGAGTATAAAGACCTGTCGATTTATCTCGGTGGACATTCATCCGGTGCAGCGATCGTCTTGAACTATATCAGCCAGGACGCGCGGGCACCGGTTGAAGGGCTTGTTTTCCTGTCACCCAACTTTGGTGAAGGCGCAAAGCTGTATCGTAATACTGACCCTGAGTTCATGACGGCAGACACAGCTACCAAGATTTACAGCAAAGCTACATTGGGCTTTGTTTGCAGGCATTGTCCTGCCTTTTCCCTCAATTACCCCCACCGGCTTAAAGTCAAAAATCCTGGTATCGTGACAGAAATTAGTGTCACGACTACCAAGGCTCTGACACCAGCCAAACCTGAAATGCAGGTCCGTAAGTTACGCAAACCCTTCATTGTCTACACAGGCTCCAAAGATGAACTGGTTCAGGGAGGACGGACGAAAATGTTCTTCAAGCAAAACGGTCGTGAGCCCTGGATGGAACAAAACGAGCTATTAAAAGGTGAAACCCACCTATCCGTGTTGCTTAACTCAGCATCCGAAATAGGTACTTGGCTGACGGGGCATAGCGCGCAGGTGGCGCAAAATTGAAGAAAAGATTCCAGATCAGGCTTATCGATGAGACCAATACCCCATGGCACTGACCAAAACCAGTGCTGGGGAATGAACGTAAAATACGACGACTTCCACCCGCCCGAATAGAACGGACAATTACCTGAATGGCATGAACTCTGGTCGGCGAACCAGCTTCAAGCAATCTCCCGATATGGTCTACAATTACCTAATCCCTTTTACCGACGAGAACGACAAAGCAGTATGGACTCAATCATTCGGCACGCCACAGAACAGGATCTCCCTGCCATAGTAGACATCTACAACTCCACCGTTGCTTCTCGCAAAGTGACGGCAGACATTCAGGCGGTAACGGTTGAAAGCAGACGAAACTGGTTCAACCGACACCATGAAAAGCGCCCTTTGTTCGTGATGGAACAGCAAGGCAAAGTCATTGGTTGGTTGAGTTTCGAGGATTTTTATGGCCGGCCGGCGTACGACGGCACTGCAGAAATCAGCATTTACATGCATGAAGACAGCCGCGGGGCCGGCCATGGGGACAGGTTTCTACGCCACGCCATTAATTCTGGTTTGGAGATCGGCCTAAAACGTCTATTGGCGTTTATCTTTGCCCATAACGCCCCGAGCATCAGCCTGTTCCAGAAATTCGGATTCGTGAAATGGGGAGAACTGCCGAAGGTGGCAGAAATGGACAACGAACTCTACGATCTGCTGATTTTAGGGTTGGTACTATAGCCGATCTGGAGCGGCTATAGCCGTAGCTATAAAGAGCGGGCAACAATTTCCTTCATTATTTCGTTAGTTCCCGCATAGATCCGTTGCACACGGGAGTCAGCCCAGGCTCTGGCAATCGGATACTCCCACATGTAGCCATAGCCACCGTGCAACTGCACGCACTCATCCATCACCTTGCATTGCAGATCGGTAGTCCATTGTTTCAACATGGCCGCAGTGGCAATATCAAGCGTCTTGCTCATATGCAGTTCAAGGCATCGGTCGAGAAAGCAACGTCCAGCAGTGATTTCAGCTTTGAGTTCCGCCAGTTTAAAGCGGGTGTTCTGGAACGCCATGACAGGCTTGCCAAACGCCTTACGCTCCTTGCAATAGTCGATCGTCCATTGCAGGGCTGTTTCACAGGCGGCAATGGCAGAAATGCCTACCAGCAAACGTTCCTGTGGCAGTTCATTCATCAGTGCAACAAATCCCGTGTTCTCCGGTCCCAGAAGGTTCTCTGCCGGTACTTTGATATCCTGGAAAAACAACTCTGAAGTATCCTGAGCTTTCATGCCCACTTTCTCCAGATTCTTACCCTTGCTGAATCCTTCCCAGGCAGTTTCAACCAGCAACAAACTGGTACCTTTGGCACCTTCTTTCGGGTCGGTTTTAGCGACAACAATCACTAAGTCAGCCAATTGACCGTTGGTGATAAAAGTCTTGGAACCATTAAGAATATAATGCTCACCCTGTTTAACAGCGGAGGTTTTAACTCCTTGTAAATCAGAGCCTGCGCCAGGTTCCGTCATGGCGATGGCACCAATCATTTCTCCCGTAGCAAGCTTGGGCAGATAATGCTTTTTTTGCGCCTCATTGCCATGATGCA
This sequence comes from Hahella sp., assembly GCA_050299855.1. GTDB lineage: Bacteria > Pseudomonadota > Gammaproteobacteria > Pseudomonadales > Oleiphilaceae > Hahella. The sequence goes on along the minus strand of JBNKWQ010000046.1, from coordinate 109,609 downwards.
AAATATAAGGAGCAACAATATCCGAATGCAGACTGAAGCCAATCCCCGTCAATCCATGAATGGCGATTTCCTCAGCAATGACCGTATTGAATCGGAAGTCAGTATTGGCACCGCCATATTCCTCCGGCATATCCGGGCATAGGAAGCCCATCTCCCCGGCTTTATACCAAAGTTCACGTGCGACCTGGCCAGCCTTCTCCCATTGGGCATGATGAGGCACGGCCTCCTGCTCCAGGAATTTGCGGAAGGCATCGCGGAACCCTTCTGTGTCTGAATCGAATAATGGTCTGGGAATCATATTCTCACCCCTATGTGATACGCAGGTCGAATTCGATGAATGATTTTCTCATGCTTCCAGTGTGTCCCTCAGGCCAGCCTGGACCAATGGTTAAAACATTCATAATGACTGACGAAAACCGCCAGTTGCCTATATTCGATTATGATTGATTAGAAGCGATCGGTTGTAAGTGATCAGAGGCTCTACCAAGCCTATTGAAGTATGTCGCAGATGCTATTAGCTTAGACGGCAATGAAAGATTAGTGCACAGGCTGAAAAGAATAGGAAGATGAACTCTAGCTCCCCGACACCACCCGACGTCTCCATCAAGGAGGAAATTCTGGCGCTTATCAATTGCCTCAACAGCCTGCAACTTTCCACTCTGAATGAAGGCGGACTGCCTGAATCCAGCTATACCCCTTTTCTTTATCAGGCACCTTACTTCTATGTTTTTGTCAGCGCTCTGGCTTCTCATACCCAGAACCTGTTAGCTCGCCACCATTGCAGCCTGATGCTGATCGAAGATGAAGCCAGTGCCCGAAATCTTTTTGCCAGAACCAGGCTTATGTTGGCAGCCGAGGCTTATGCGCTGGATCCGGATGACGAAGAACGTGAAGAGATTTTGGATAATATGGAACAGAAGCTCGGTAGCACTATGAAGATGCTAAGAACTTTACCGGACTTCAAACTCCTGCGACTGACGATAAAAGATGGCAGATTTGTAAAAGGTTTTGGAGCCGCTTACACAATAAAAGATCCCAGCTTTGATCGAACTGAACTGGTTACCGGGAAATAACAAGCCACTAGATCCGGCTTGGCCCGGAAGCGCCTGAATAACGGAAACTCCAGGCAACCTTGATACAGACTCCTACGGCGATAGCCTATATCGACATTTGGCGAGGTGACCAAACTTCACCCTTACTGAACTTCCTTCTTTAATACCCAGGTTCCGGAAGCCGTTCTGACATATTCATTGGGTTCTGCTTTCTCGATCAGTTTTTTAGCGGCCAGCTCGGCAACTTTATCAGCGGCGACCCCATTTTTTTTGCCAATTCTGGCGTAGGCTTGGGTCCGTTTGGCATTGATCTCTGCCACCAGCGCATCCACTTCCGGCGAGGATTTCACCGCACCAATAAACCCATTGGGCTGTTCACCGACAAGCCCTCCCGCTTTGGCTTCATCCAGATCCAAGGCCCAGGCAGCGCTGGTAAACATCAGGGTAATAACTAACAACAGTGATTTGATTTTCATATTCTATGTCTCAGATTTCGTCGTTATCGATAAATACAAAGCAATTTAATACATCATCCCAATTTACATCGTGGACAAGGCGGCTCAGAAAATCGCGTCTTCTTCATCAAACAGATCTTCCAGATCACGTTCCACCTTCACCCGGATTTCGTGCTCAATTTTGACATTGAGGTTTATCGTAATAGGTTTGTCGGGTACCGCAACCTCGACCCTCGGCGTACAAGCCGAAAGCAGTAGCATGGACACACAACCGAAAAGAAATTTTTGCATACTGTTTTAATCCCTGATTGGAGGCTTCTACCCTCACATTAAAACCTGTTATCACACCATAATCTATTTAGATGAATACAGGCTGAATCTGGTCTTTACCCAATTGCCGCTTATAGCGCATTTTGTAGCCATATCCTCTCCCTGTTTTTTATTGCTGGAATCGCTTTTCCAACCTACGCTCCAGCACATCGGGAAACTCTGCGCTCTTGAGCAATTTCATGATATTACTTGAAATGTTGACATTAAGTTTGACCGGCACCCCATTGTGAAAATCAGGATTTGTGCCTTCCAAGGCGACATTGAAGAGTAATAGACCTTCCTGATTATAGGCTACATCACTGGTCAGGGACTGGTATTGCAGATTCTGCAATGCGTCTACTGCGAAGAGTAAAGCCGGATTATCACCGGCCATTTGGCGCCAGTGATCAGCATCGACTAATTTAATGGATCCAGAGCCTTGGGCGGCCACTTGCCCATCGTCAATACTGACAACTCTGTTAGTAATATTGATAGGAAGTAGTCCTGCAATGCGGCCAGTCGCCTGCACCCGTTCGTTCTCAACGGCCACTAACTGACTGAGGTCCAGATCCCGCACTTCAACCGGCAAGTAGCTTTTCGTTAACGCACAGTCCAACTGCGCCGGCTGCAGTAATCTGGCGCTACCACCGAAAGTCTCCAGCTGCACTGACTGCAACTCGCCATTACACTGAACAGGGCCATTCCAGTTTATTTTCCCGATAGCTTGAATGGCCAGATTTTTAAGAGGAACACTATAATGGGCAGACTTGACGTCAACTTTTAACGGCGCTACCAGGCGCAGATTCGATTCGCTGAATTGTAGGTCTGCTGTGGCATCCATACCCTTGATTGAATAGGGGTCTTTAGTCAATTGCCAACGCTTCAAAGCAATTTGTGAACGTCCCTGAACCTTGAGTGCATTTTTTAGATTCAAATTAACTAATGTCGTGTTTTCAATATCACCGGGAACGATGGACAACTCCTCCGGGTTCGTGGGTATCCAGTTCCTTATCCAACGAAGATCTTTCAGGGTTCCACCACCATTAGCGGATAGCCATCCTTTTTCAGTCTGCCGATCATAGCCCGCCTCAATGTTTTCGGTGAGACCAAACGCCTGCAAACTACCGGGGCTCAGATGAAATTTCTCTTGTTGCCAGGACACGGGGGTGTTGAGACTGACTTCCGTCTTTTGGCCTTGATGTATGAGCGTGGTTGACGCAGCTATCTCTGCCGTCGCCTCGAGTATATTCCCAGCATGCAAACTGAAACTCAGGCGGCTCAAGCCGGCAGCCCCTTCGCTGACCAATTCTTTACCGAGAGCTAGATTTTCCCAACTAATTTCCGTTGGTACGTTGCCGGAAACCCTGACGGCATTGATGACATCGACATGATATCTACCCACAACATCAACTCGACCGGGCAACATTGCCATAGGCTTAGAGGCAGGTTGCGCAAAGGCAGCACGGAGCTTGAGCCCGAGTCCCGCTTTGATATCAGCAGCATCCACAACAGTTTCGAAGGACAGGTCGACCTGATCCGGCAGCCCCGCCGAATTGAGATGTATCGGAAGCTTACTCAGGCAAAGGCGATCCAGAGGAAGTTCGCAGTCCAGCGCCTGCATCAAACTGATTTTCCAGTTGGATGGCAGTGCAGTTGAGGGTAGTGTGGTGGACAGCAAAACATCAGCCGGAACATTAACGCTGACATCTGTCGGCAAAACCTGAAACCGGCTCGGCGTCGTTATGCCCAACAGGGACAACTCCTGCCGTCCTTCCAGACTAAGTGCAGGGGAAACAAGTCGGGCCAGCAGCGTGTTATTTACCAAGGCCTTCCACTCCAGTCCTGCCAGCAGAACGTCTGGAATCCTGCCGGTAAATTCGCCCTTGCCCAGCAGGGTGTCAAAGTATTTACCGAGTGTTAGTTCCGGTCGGATAAAAGCGGCCAGTGTAGTGGCATCAATAAAGTAGGGCCCCTGGAGGGTCCACTGGCCGAGGTTGTCCAATTTGCCGGTCAGCATAAGCTCGGTGTTGGCGAAGGAGGTTTTTAAGTTAAGCTGGTCGGGTGCTGTCCAGGCAATTTCCGCGTCGATACGCTGCCCTTTTATTGAACTCTCCAGGGCAAGCCGCAAGCCACTTTTATTGCGCTCAACCCGGGCACTCAGATAATCCTCCAAGGGTAGTTCATCCAGGAGATCCAGCTCCAGTTTGCGCACGCTTAACTTAACAACGGGAATACGCTGATGCAGGGTCTGCAACAGCGCTGAAATGGCAATTGGGCTGACTGTATCCGAGTCATCAGATACTTGTAAGGACATCACACTGAGGCTGCCGATACTGGCCGTGAGGGATTCAGCAAGACTTTCACAACATTGCCAGCCCAATACGAGATCGTTGATATGGAACTCATGGTCAGGAGTACGTAATACGACCTGAGGAACCGTCCAACCGCCCCACCCCGGGCGTCCGACATCAAGCTCTTCAAGCTCAACTCCCGCCTGACCGGCAAGGCGATCAACGAGAGGCGGCAGCCACTGAGGCGCGGTCCACCAACTGGTAACCAGGGTGAAGATGAACAGTAAAACAATACCCAGACTGATGATGAGCCAGGGGCAAGAAGACCTGGTAACAACTACTTCTGCTGGTTCATTCACTTTTCAACACTGTTTTTAAAAAACTGGTATGCGGCCCGCCCGCTACGCCCGCCCCGCTGCAGAGCAAATTGAATTGCCTGCCGGTGCAGTTCTTTGCGGTCACCGGCATAGTTGGAGAAGTAATGATCCACTATTTCCAGGTACCGGTCCTGATTGAAGGGATAAAAGGAGATCCACAGACCAAAGCGATCGGACAGGGATATCTTTTCCTCTATCGCCTCGCCATGATGAATCTCGGTATCCACCACCTGCGAGGTCAGGTTTTCCGACATATATTCCGGCATCAGATGACGACGGTTGGAAGTGGCGTAGATCAACACATTACCCGGCGGAGATTCGATTGACCCTTCCAACACACTTTTCAGCGCTTTATAGGTTTTCTCTCCGGCTTCGAAGGACAGGTCATCACAATAAATAATAAAGCGTTGGCGCTGATCACGAATTTCGTCCACGATCTCCGGCAGGTATACCAGATCATCTTTATCGACCTCAACAATGCGTAAACCCTGTTCAAAAAAACGATTGAGCAGCGCTTTAATCAAAGAAGATTTCCCCGTGCCCCGGGATCCCCACAACAGCACATTGTTAGCGGGCAGGCCCGCAATAAACTTTTCGGTGTTGCGCACCAGGGCCTTTTTCTGGTCCTCAATACCCAGCAGCTGATCCAGTTGAATAGCATCAATGGTTTTGACTGCACGCAGGCTGCCCTTCAACTGTCGCCAGATTGCTGCAGGTGTTTCTTCCCAATGAATACTCATGTTCCAGCCTTGTCTTGCATCGGTATTTAAATGTTATTTAATAGGTACTTAAACATTACTTAGTAAGTACTTAGATGCCTAAAGTGTTTCTTAGTTGTCGTCAGGTGTAGAGCCAATACGGCCCCACTTCGGCATCATGGATTGCTCCACGTCCAAATGGTTGAGAATCCGCGCCACAACGAAATCGACCAGATCTTCAATTGACTGGGGTTTATGATAAAAACCCGGTGCGGCAGGCAGAATTACTGCACCCATCTGAGACAATTTCAACATATTTTCCAGATGAATCGTTGAGAACGGGGTTTCCCTAGGTACCAGAATCAGTTTTTTGCGCTCTTTCAGCACGACATCAGCGGCACGCTCAATCAGGTTATTACTAGCGCCGGTGGCGATGGCTGACAACGTGCCCGTACTGCAGGGGCACACCACCATGTGACCCGGAGAACCGGATCCGGAAGCGACCGGCGACATCCAGTCTTCACGGCCAAATACCCGAATCTGGTCAGGTCCGGCCTCCAATCTGTCCGTCAGCTCCTGCTGCAGCTTGGCCGCCTGTGCAGGTAGTTTTATGTCCGCTTCCGTAGCAGCCACCACATGCGCCGCTTTGGATACCATCACAAATACCTGGAATTGCTGCTGCAAAAGTACTTGCAGTAAGCGATAGCCATACTGAAATCCGGAAGCGCCGGTAATGGCTAAGGTAAATGTTCCTTTATAGGATACGGTCTGTGCCGATGCCATCAGACCTCCACCACAGCTTCCAGTTTGCGTTTCAGTTTGGCAGGCAGGCCCTGAAATCCGCCATTGCTCATCAGTACCAGATGGGCAGGGCCTTCTACCGAGCCGAGCGCTTTCTCAATATCTGCTACATCATGCATGACCCGATGCTTACCACCAGCTTGTGCCACTGCCTGATCCAACCACTCATAACGATCAAAATTAGCCCAGATCACCTCATCGGCCAACTCTGCAGAAGCCAACAGGGTATCTTTATGAACGCCCATTTTCATGGTGTTGGAACGAGGCTCAATCACTGCCCAGATAGGCGTCTTACCGACCTTGTGACGCAATCCTTCCAGGGTGGAGGCTATCGCCGTCGGGTGATGGGCAAAATCATCATATGCCACCACGCCATCTGCTTCCGCCAGCTTTTCCAGACGACGTTTAACGCCGGGGAAAGCATTGAGTGCTGCAATAGCATATTGCGTTTTCACACCAATATGCCTAGCTGCCAACAACGCCGCCAGAGCGTTTTGCACGTTGTGCAACCCAGTCATAGTCCATTCCACTTCACCCACGGTTTCGCCCTTTAAGGTGACCAAAAATCGGCTGCCATCCGGTTCAAGACAATGTGCTGAAATATCTGCCTCGGGATCATCGAGAGAGTAAACGGCCCTTGGCGACCAAAGCCCCTTGGACAGAGTGTCTTCAATGGCCTCCACACCTTTTGGCGAAATGACACAGCCCTGCCCCGGCACGGTACGGACGACATGATGAAACTGGGTTTGGATGGCACCGAGATCGGCAAAAATATCTGCGTGATCAAACTCCATGTTATTGATAATCAGGGTACGGGGCCGATAGTGAACAAACTTGGAGCGCTTATCGAAGAATGCACTGTCGTATTCATCCGCTTCAATGACAAAGAACGAGGTATCGCCCAACCGTGCTGACACATCAAAACCAAGGGGCACACCACCGACCAGAAATCCCGGCGCCAGACCGGCCTGGTCAAGAACCCACGCCAGCATGGAAGTCGTGGTGGTTTTGCCATGAGTACCCGCCACCGCCAGCACCCAACGCTCCTGTAAAACGTGCTCGGACAACCACTGCGGGCCACTGGTATAGGGAATCCCCTTGTTCAGAACAAATTCCACCAGAGGGTTTCCACGACTCATGGCATTACCGACAATGACCATATCCGGCATTGGGTCCAGATGCGAGGGGTCGTAGCCTTCGCGCAATCCGATACCCTGGGCCATCAACTGGGTACTCATCGGAGGGTAGACGTGCTGGTCTGAGCCAGTCACCCGGTAGCCAAGCTCTTTAGCTAACAGAGCGAGGCTGCCCATGAAGGTGCCGCAGATGCCAAGAATGTGTATATGCATGGGAAAAACTAAACCTGCTGGTGCTGTTGGTGTGTATTCAAATGGGAAATATATATTCCTGCATTCACATTATTACTGAGGGGATGGGATGACGCCAGCTAAGGCCTGGATAAAATCAATCAGTTGCAGACGCAACTTGGGAAATCAGGCTAGCTTTATCCATTTCGGCCAACATTGGATGCCGCCGACGGCATGAAAATGCAGCTATTTTCAAGTATGATGCGCGCGCGTTAAATCGGACAGCCACCCCATAAAACGCCAGGCAGCGATCAAATCGCCCTGTTATTTATTAGTAGAGGTGTTAACTTCAGCATCAGTGCATTCAAGGCTTAACGCCTGAAAGACAAGAGGCCCCTGAAAATGACGGTAAGAAACGCATTCTATGCTCAGTCTGGCGGTGTCACTTCGGTGATCAACGCTACAGCCTGTGGTGTTCTCCAGGCCGCTCGGGGCTATCCCGACAAGATCGGCAAAGTCTATGCCGGGCACAATGGTATCATCGGCGCCCTGCGCGAAGAACTGATTGATACCAGCCTGGAGAGCCACGAAGACATCGCTGCCCTGAAACATACGCCAGGCGGCGCCTTCGGTTCCTGCCGTTACAAACTTAAAGATATTAATACCCAGAAAGCCGAATACGAGCGCCTGATCGAAGTCTTTAAGGCTCATAACATCGGTTATTTTTTCTATAACGGTGGTGGCGATTCATCTGATACTGCCTACAAAGTCTCGCAGATCAGTGAGACCCTCGGTTACCCCATCACCTGTATTGGTATTCCCAAAACTGTCGACAATGACTTACCCATTACCGATTGCTGCCCTGGATTCGGCTCGGTTGCCAAGTATGTGGCAACTTCAATCCGAGAAGCTTCCCTGGATATTCTTTCCATGTGTGAGTCTTCCACCAAAATATTTGTGATGGAAGTTATGGGCCGCCATGCCGGCTGGATAGCTGCCGCCGGCGGTCTCGCCCAGTATGAGGGACAGCCGTCGCCACAGGTAATCCTGTTTCCCGAAGTGCCATTTGACCGCGACAAGTTCCTCAAGCGTGTGGATCAGATCGTTAAACGGGATGGTTACTGTGCCATGGTGGTATCTGAAGGAGCCCAGTACGCTGACGGCAGATTCCTGGCTGATGCCGGGGTGACTGATGCCTTTGGCCACACCCAGTTAGGTGGTGTTGCCCCCTTCATCGCCAATATGATCAAAGCTGAACTGGGTTATAAATATCACTGGGCTGTGTCCGACTATCTGCAGCGTTCTGCCCGTCATATTGCTTCGCAAACGGACCTGGAGCAGGCCTATGCCGTAGGAAAAGCGGCTGTAGAACTTGCCATTCAGGGTAAAAATGCGGTGATGCCGGTGATCGTACGTGAGCAGGATAGCCCCTATAAATGGTCGATTGGTGAAGCACCTTTATCCCAAGTTGCCAATGTTGAGAAAAAGATGCCGCTCAACTTCATTTCTGAAGATGGCTTCGGTATTACGGAAGAGGCCCGGCGTTACCTGGCACCGCTTATTGCAGGCGAATCTTACCCTCCCTATAAAGACGGTGTTCCCGACTACGTCACCCTGAAGAACCAGCTGGTACCGAAAAAACTGGCTATGGGATTCAATATTTAGGCAACCGCTTGCAATAGCACAACTCCAAGCCCTGTTTCAGACATCTATGTTTCAGACATCTAACTGAATGGGGCTTTTCATTTCCTCCGACGCAGCCGCAACGCAGAAGCAGCACTTCTCACCTATACTCAATTCAAGACATTTCGTCAGCAGTCTAACCGGCAGTATCAGGTAGTACGTTATACCCTGGGTTCCCGTACGCGACGGTCAAAAGATTTATGTCTGAGTGATAGGGAAAGGCCGCCCAGTCATATTTGCTATTTCAATGGTGGTTGCTAGTCACTCTCACGTTTGAGAACACCGTGCAAAGTCAGCTCCAGGGAATCCGTAATCAGGGTGTCATCGTGCTGGCGTCCGGTGCACTGGTACATACCGTCAATCCATAAACTGGCCAGGCCGTGTACCATTGCCCAGGTAGAATGCGCCAGTAAAGAGGCATCCTGATTGGTGAATCGTCCGCTTTGTACCCCTTGCTCGCAAATATGCAGTATCACCTGGAATGCTGCCTGCCCTGCTTCAGAAAGATCGGGGTAGTCCAGTGGACACTCTATCACCGGACCAAACATCAACTTGTAGAGTTCAGGATTCTGACGTGCAAAGAGGATATAGGCCAATCCAGACTGAACCATTTTCTCCGCCGCATCCTGACAATCCACCGTGGCAACCTTGGTTTGATGAGCCAACTGGAGGTAGCCCTGGGCGGCAAGTGCTGCCAGTAAGGCATTTTTATCAGAGAAGTGTCGATAAGGCGCTGTCTGCGACACACCAATTTCGCGTGCCAATGCACGTAGGGAGATCTTATCAGGACCGACCTGTTTTAACTGTTCCAATGCTTTTTCAAGCAGTTCCTGACGGAGATTACCATGGTGATAGGATTGGTGTGTGTCTAACACGGCTGACTTTTCCAATGCTTGGCCCCCAGGAGGTAAAGGGAAAATAAGATGAAAACTGCGACAAGTATAACACAGGAATGTTTACAATGAACACTTAGTGTGTAGTCCGACCCTGCTTTATCCCTTTCAATCTGTGCCAAGTCAAGATGAGCCGATAAAAATGGCCAATTCATTTCTCCGCAGTAGCGCTATACTTACCCTTAAAGCCATCCTTGCTATCTGGCAGTGAGACAAGGGTTTCCATTCGTTTTCAGCAACTTTGATACAGACAGGAACCTGACATATGGACATTCAGTACTTCTGGCATGATGTGATTCTAGGATTACTGTTTATTCTGGGCATTATCGGGTTACGCTTTAATCAGTGGCCTGAAGCCGATAAACCCCATTATTCGGGTGTTCCCCGTGAGTACACACATTTCAGCCGCTTTACCGCTTTCTATCTGATCTACTCGTCTTCCGCCGCTATCGTGGTGCTTTTTCTCAGTTCCATGGGCACTATCCTGTTCAAGTTTCTTGAAACCTATGCCGTGGATTTCTATAGCTCGGTTCCTATTCTTCAGGGCATTCGCCTGCAGTTTGGTGATAACAGCATTTTGGCCTCTGCAATCGTGGTTTTCCTGCTGTTGAAAATCCCCGCCGTGGAGGCATACGAAAGCCGTTGGCGTACTTTTTTGCAAAGAGGTGCACGCATACCGCAGGCGGTGTACGAAAAAATCGCCATGCTGAAAACCCATCAAGGGGCATTTACTCCCCAAAATGAAGACCTGCAACCGGTGATTGATCAGTTGCTGGAAAAGAATATTGTTCTTAAACAAGTAGACTTCGCTGACTTTGAGAATGGGCGCGGAGAAGAAAAATCGGTACAGGGGCTATACCTTAAGGTGCTCTATTTGATTGAACAGATTAAGGCCAACACGCCTGAAAAAGCCAAAAGTTTCAAGTCTTACCTGGAAAACCTAGATGACAAAGAGCGCAGACTTTATGAAATAGGTCTGGCCCTCACTGCCGGCAACCTGGACGCCGTGACAGAGAAATCCTACTCAGATGAACTCAATGGTTTGCTGGATGTTGTTTATGAGTGCATCGCTCGTTTGACGGTCAGTCAATGTGCAAGTGATGAAAGCCAACGACGGGCCTATTTAAGTTACAACCTGAAACTCCCCTATCGTGACAGTCGGCCAAAACTGGAAGGCATACTCTGGCTCATGTTGGCTGGAATCCTGGGACTGTCACTAGCTTTGACCGTCGCCTACGAATTATTCGTTCAAATATTCTCTATCAGCAACCTAGACCGGGTAAGTCCAGGCTCATTTACTGCTGCGCTTTCCTGGGTTAAGTCTACAGTCATCTTGCTTTTTTCCGCGATACTGACGGGTATTATGGCTGAGAAAACCTTTGAAGATGACGAACAGGATATGACGGTGAGATCCTATGTATGGTCCTTTACCGTTAGCTACCTATTGGCATTCATCTATCTGGCAGTACTGACGGGCGAACTTTATCCTCAGTTTTATCTTTATGCCATGATGCCTGCCACTGCCTCCACTTTGGTCGTGTGGAACCTGTTCAATACCCAGTACTTTCTCGTCGGCCAGGGACGGTGGAAAACCTCACTGAAAACCGGCTACCGACAGGCAGCAATACTGGGGGCTGTGGCATTTACAATTTGCCTGGGCAGAGGCGTGCTTTTTCCAAATTCAGCCTATAGTGTTGCAGAAATCATAGGTTTCACTCTTTTTGGGGGCATTTTAGGCGCGTCAATGGGCTTTATCATTGGCTTCATCTTCGCTCATGAAATACGTGCACAACTGGTCTGCCGCAATCGCCGCAGTCCACGAGCCAAATACATTGAGCAAGTGCGTGCTGAAGTCGGGCCGAAAAGCATTTACCTGGCGACGGAAAATATTTCCATGACCGGCCTCATGCTCAGTGCCGACGACGACGTGGAAATCGGCCAACCCATTACCTTACGCCTGTCCTTTGCTTCAATAGTCGGCCGGGTGATCTGGCGGGCAGGTTCCAAAATCGGTGTGCGCTTCGAACACAATGGCCCTTCCCTGCAACCGGTGGAAAACTTTATCCGCCGCCAGTTTGGGCCGCAAATGTTATACCGATAGTTCAGTATTCACGCCAACCTTCGGAATAGAAATTCGTATGCTTGGAGAATAACTCAAACAGCAAATACAGCTTCTATTTCCAACTTCAGTTCCGGAGCAAATAACGCCTCTACTTTCAGCAGAGAACTGGCGGGCAAATTAGCGCCATAAATGGCACTGGCTTGTTCGCCGACGCTGCCATTCTGGGCTTCAGTTCCAAATGCCGTCAGGCCGGAAAGATATAACGTATTATGATGCCTGACAGCATGTACATAGGGGCTGACCGGCGGCGTCAGCGTTTCACTGTTAAAGCGTTGCAACATCAGTCATTTTCCTTGCATCGTCATTTGAGAGCCCTGGATAATTGGTTGCCCTGATTATTTGATTACCCAAGTAGTCAGCTGGTGCACCTTGGGGCCAAAGGCATAGGAAATCAACGCTGCTGCCGGCCAGGCAGTGACAAAAGCTGTACCCCATTTTAGAAAGAAGCTATCCACCCATCCCAGGTTTATCCAGGTAACCCAGCCGGTCATCAAAATCGATAAAACAAAAGACATAAACAGAGAGAAAAAGAATCGATACTTGGGCGTCATTGTCTTAAACCTCAACTAACAAATAGGCAAAAAATCCTATCATTACAGCACTCGGGGTGCTGGCCCCCACCAATCTGGCAGTGGGTCCGCTGGACGATTTCTGGCAGCAGTTTATTCAGAGTTACCTGGATATCGAGCTGGCAGTGGAATTGAGCAATGATTTTATTGACCTCAAGCAGGCGCGGGCAGGATCGCCACTTCACCCTGGTCTGGCCATATTACCGCGCGGTATCTGTCAGGACCAAAGCCTTCACTTCACTGCTTATTGAACATATACAGGTTAGGCCATGGTTTGATTCAAGTACCATGCAGAAGTATAGCCACAGCTCATTTTAACCTGTGCCTCACCCGACAAATTTGACTCAATTCACTCTTCAAGCGGAGGTATATCCTGGCGCCGTATGCTCCTGAATCAGTGTATGCACCAGAAAAAAAGTTAATCCAGTGACCGTTAATAATATCCACCTGAAAGGTCCTTTTTTCCTGACCCAGAGACTACTGCCACTGATGCAGGATGGTAGCCGAATTATCAAATAGAAGCTTCTGGAGGTGTGTTTCTTTAGGCTGGGAAGCCTGCGTCTAGATATCCTATTGATAAAGCGCAATGATGGCGACAATGCTGCCATCGTTTATGAGGCACGTCTATGACTGTCAGACTTTGGGTTCGGCTCTTGCAATAATCAACTCCATGGCAGCATCCTGAGATAAAGTGCCATACATATGACCGCCCTGCCCGCCCAAACGACTGCGCACAAAAGCATGGGCAACATCCTGGGTCGAAAACTGAATTAGCGTAGCTCCCTGCCATAGCAACGCCATGCTTTCGACCACTTGCCGCAGCTGGCTTTCCGCGAGACCGTTTTTGCTAAAACCTTGCTTTAACGCATGCAACCGGGTGTCAAACTCATCGAACATTCCCCGGCCTTTTTCAAGCTCCTGCATAAAGGCTTCAAGGACGGCAGGTTCTCGGCTCATGGCACGGGCCACATCCAGACATTGTACATTGCCCGAGCCTTCCCAGATCGCATTGATAGGGGATTCACGGTACAACCGGGCAAGAACGTTATCCTCAACCACAGCAACGCCGCCAATACATTCCATGGATTCGTATGTGTGCTGAGCAGTTCGTTTGCATATCCAGTATTTACCAACAGCAGTGCCAAGGCGCAGAAGCAATTGCTCAGATTCGTCGTCACTGTGATCCAGGGCATTAGCAAGACGCATACTGATGGCCAGCGCAGCTTCAGACTCAATAGCCAGGTCAGCCAACACATTTTGCATCAGTGGCTGTCGGTGCAGATTCTTGCCGAAAACTTCGCGGCCACCGGTGTGGTGAATGGCCTGGGCCGAAGCCAGGCCCATTAAGGCCGAAGACCCTACCATACAGTCAAACCGGGTCATGGAGACCATTTCCAGAATGGTACGGACACCACGGCCTTCTTCACCAATCATCCAGGCAAAGGCTCCACGGTATTCGACTTCGGAAGAGGCATTGGACACGTTGCCCATCTTGTTCTTGATACGTTGGATATACATGGCATTCTTACTGCCATCCGGGCGCCAGCGCGGCAGCAAAAAGCAAGATAATCCGCTATCAGTTTGCGCCAGCACCAGAAAGGCATCACACATGGGGGCAGAACAAAACCATTTATGTCCCACAATCTCATAAGCCTGCCCTGGACCACCCGGCCCCAGGGCATAAGCACGGGTAGTATTGGCACGAACATCAGAGCCGCCCTGTTTTTCAGTCATGGCCATACCGATAGTCAGCCCCTGCTTTTCAAAGAAGGGAATATTACGACCGTCGTATACATTGGCGGTGATTTTGGGAATCCAGTCTTTGGCAATATCTGCCTGATGCTGCAGTGCCGGTACTGCAGCGAATGTCATTGTCAAAGGACAGCCGCTGCCGGGATCAGCCTGACTGTGCATATATTCGATCCCTGCACGTATGACGTGAGACCCGGGTTTCTGGTGTGTCCATGGAAGGCTGTGATGCCCGGCTTCAATGGCGGCAGACATCAACTGATGATATGACGGGTGATAGTTAACCTGGTCGATTCTACGCCCGAACCTGTCATGGGTTTCAAACTCAGGCTTATATTTATTGGCATCAAAACCGGCTACAAGCAATTCGGACCCCACCAGCTGACCATATCCAGCCAAACGTTCACTTCCCCAGCCACCACCAAATACTTTTACGTAATGCTGTAGCACTTCATCACTGGCATAGGCGTTGTAATTTTCCAGAGGAGTCGGCTGATTAAAAACATCATGGGTTTCAGCCATAGCAATTTGATCTGATACGGCGCTCTGATCAGGCAATGTCTGCCGATCGGGCTTGGCCTGTTGATTGGAACCAGTTTGTCGACTGAACAATGGACGTTGACCTGACATAAGTGAACTCGTGCTGTTTGCTTATTAGTTTTTAATACTTATTATTTTTTGAATATTATTCAAATAGTTAGCCCATAGACGAAATGTATGTGCAAGCGTTCGATTGTCTAGTATTTGCCCATTATATAGAGACATCAAAATTAATTGAACTTCGATTCACTTTTTAAAATTTTGGCCTAATCAAAGCGCCTGCACTATAACTAGATATTCAGACGTCAAAAAAACCACCTTGTTGGTTATCGATGCTGTAGTCTGAAAACCATCAGCAATCACACAGGGGAAAGTATGTCAGACGATTGCCTATCAGTAGGTGCGCCCAACTGGAGCGACCTTAACCTCATCAAACAGCTCGTTCCCAAAGACCCTCGCGATCAGGCCCAATTTCGCCTGCCGGGTGAAATTAAATGTGTAGGTAATACATTTGTAGCCGGAATTATTCCCTTAGCACGGCTGATCTTACCTGGACATTGCCAGGGTGAATGGGCAGCAGCCAATATGCATTTCGCAGAATACAGCTCAGAGCTGAGGGAAAGTATTACGGAAGAGTGGGAAAAGGACATCGACGGCAAAAAATCACCAGTCGCTTTTGAGCTGGAGGTGGATTTTGGAGAAATCAGCTACAACGATCTGATGGCCCAGATAGAAAGCCGCGATATCTGCAAGCACACCCCGGCGCATACTATGTTGCGGCTGGTGATGCACTATCCAGGCAAAAAAGGCGAAGTGATTTCACCTCCTTTCCGGGGCCTGATGGTTGCCAAAGAAATCAGCTATATTCCCAGCCCACCGGACCCGGGTCACCCATGGCCCTACTTCGAGTGCCATTCCCACTGGTTCAGGGAGCCGTTGAAAAAGAAAAACCGTCGCTGGTTTACCAAATGCTTTGGCGACTGTGAAAACACCCGATGCTCCTGCAATGACGCAGGAAGCCGCCACTGCTGGGGGCTCCATTTCTGTTGGTGCTGATAAGCCTGCTGGTGCTGATAAGATAGTGGCGTTAACGATTGAAAACGAGTCGGGGCGCCGGTATATCCTGCGCCCAGGTCTTCAGGTTAGTTGGTCGCCGCAGAAGCTTCCCGCCGACGTTTCACTTCATAAACCACTGCCAGCAGTACCGTTGCCAGAATCAAAATTAACCCCAAGGCATTAACGGCCGGGGTAAGACCCGTTCTGACTTTGGAGGCAATATACACGGTCAGCGTGGTGTCATAACCTTTCACAAACAAGGTGGTGTTATAGTTTTCAAAGGATTGCAGGAAGGCAATCACGGCCGCCGACAACATGGCCGGGCGCAGATAAGGCAGCAGTATGCGCCTGAACGTTTGCCACTGGCTGGCTCCCAAACTCAGTGCTGCATTTTCCAGAGTGCGGTCAAACCTTTGCAGGCGGGCCAGGATCATCAGCATCACATAGGCTGCAATAAATGTGGTTTGGGCAATGACTGTAAGTAACATGCCACCGGTAACGGACAACCCTTTCCAGAAAATCAGCGTGGAAATCCCCACAATCACACCGGGTGTCAGCAGCGGTGACATCATCAGGGAATATAAGAATGATTTACCTCGCCCCTGCACAGTCGACAGAAACAACGCACAACATACGCCGATAGGTACCGCCACAATTAATACGCCCGCCGCCACAATAATACTGGTGAGCAGGGCGTCCCACATGGCGCCGTCCTGAGCGAGGGCATCAAACCATTTCAACGTCATCCCTTTCCAGGGTGAAATTGTTGGGAAGCGACTGTCGTTAAAAGTGGCCGCTCCCATAATGATGAGCGGCAAAAACAGGTACAGAAAAAAGATGCCGATATAGAATCTGACACCCCAACGCATAATAGACTCGGATTTCATTTTGCAATGTCCCCCAAGCCTACTTTAAAGACTCGCATGACCAGGGCAATAAACCCAATACATAACAGCAACAGCAGGAAGGCATAGGCTGCCCCCTGATTCCAATTACCGCCTTCAAAGAACCAGTTATAGATAATCTGAGTGAACCAGCGGCTTCCGGGAGATCCCAGCAAGGCAGGAACTGCATAACTTCCCGCCGCCAGCATGAACGTCATGATACAGCCTGTCGCAATACCAGGCTTGGCATGAGGGATGATGACCCGGTAATGTGTCCGTATCCATCCCGCTCCGAGGTTTCTAGCCGCTTTGACCTGATTAGGATCCAGACTTTCAATCGCATTATAAATCGGAAAAATCATAAACAGGATATAGGCATACACCATCCCGACCATGACGCCACCGTCACCGGACAGAAACCTCACCGGCCGGTCTATCCAGCCCAGTGCCAACAACAAGGCGTTCAATGGTCCCTTATAGGCAAGAATGATGTACCAGGAGAAAGTCCGCAGAATTTCATTGATCCAGAAGGGAATGATCAACAGCAAAATACATAACGCCGCCTGACGGGGCGTGGCGACTTTTGCCAGATAGAATGCCAGCGGATAACTTACCAGCAGGGTCAATAAAGTCACCAGCACACTTGACCAGATAGTCTTAAAGAATATCGACAAATGTATCTTGTTATGGATCAGAGTTTCGTAGTTGATCAGAGAATAGGTGTCTTTAGGTCCACCCAGGTCAGCAGGTAACAGATTGGGGCGGAAAGAATAATCCACCATCAGCAATTGCGGCAATATCACCAACCCTAATAACCAGACCGCTATCATGGTGATAATGCCTACTGACAGGCTACCACCAAAACGGTTTTTCAGCTGATTAAACATGGTCATCTCCAGCGATTACAACAGCGTCACTGGCATTAAAACTCAGAGCTGTATTAGAACCGGGAGTCATTGAATCGGTGTATTGGTCTGAACTGATTTGCACTGACAGGTTATGACCGTGATCAGTAGTGGCATTGAGTGTCAGATAGCTGCCCTCAAAGTTGATTTCCGCGATCTTGGCTTTAATTTCACTTTCCCGCGGTGTCTGGCTCAGGCTGATTTGCTCTGGTCGTATAAACAGGCGTGCCGCCTCGCCCATCCGGACCTCACCGACGCCTTTGCCACGTAATAATCCCAAAGGTCCGCAATCCAGTACAACTTCCTGGCCGGAAATTTCTTTTACCGTGCCGGACACACAGTTATTCTCACCCACAAAGGCGGCAGTAAAGGCTGTGGCAGGCTCACGATACAAGGTGATAGGGTCTGCCACCTGTTGCAATTTACCGGCAGACATAACACCGACCCGGTCAGACATCGTCAGGGCTTCGCCCTGGTCATGGGTGATGTAGATAAAGGTAATGCCGGTTTTACGCTGGATATCCTTCAATTCAGTGCGCATGTGCTGACGTAGTTTCAAGTCCAGTGCCGACAAGGGCTCATCCAATAACAGTACTTGTGGCTCTACCGCCAGCGCACGGGCAATGGCAATACGTTGCTTCTGGCCACCGGATAATTCCGCTACTTTCTTATTACCGCTATCCGGCAATGCTACCAGTTCCAGCAGGCGGTCAGATGTTTTTTTGCGCTCGGCTTTTTTGATGCCTCGCACTTCAAGGCCAAACTCAATATTTTCCGCAACAGTCATCAGCGGAAACAGGGCCAGGTTCTGAAATATCATTGAGGTGGGACGTTTGTTGGCAGGCACCCCCCGCATATCGATACCACCGATACGCACGGTGCCCTGGGTCGGCTCCAGAAATCCGCTGATCATGTTCAATATGGTGGTTTTACCGCAGCCGGAAGGGCCCAGAAAACTAAAGAACTCGCCCGATTTGATCTGCAAATCGGTTTTTTGTACTGCGGTAAAGTCACCAAACTGCATGACGATATTATCGAGATGAACGCTACTATCCATCGGTACTCCATACTCCTTCGAACATCATAGACAGGCCCAATGAAGCAGGCCCTGCAACATCATTAATGGCTCGGTACACTACAGTAGAATCAACCAAGATTGTTGGGTTGAAAAGTGTACTGAGCTGAAAGATGGTCAGGGTTACCGGCAGGCATACTTCTGCTGGTAACCCGATGCTTGGGTATTAAGCGGACAAATAGCGATCCTGATATTCATTGCGCAGAGCAACGTACCAGGGTTCTTGAATCGGCCACCACCAAAGATTATTCAAATCAGCCTCTGTATAGGAGTCTTTGAAGAACTGTTTGGTAGCTGCCGGCAACAGATCGGCAGCCCCTTTAGAGGTTGAATTATAGCCAGTGGCCTTCACAAACATGGCACCGGATTCAGGCGTGTAATACCAATTGACGAACTCGTATACAGCATCGACGTTGTTGGCATTCTTAGGAATCACAAAACCTTCCATCCATGCCAATGCACCTTCTTTAGGCGCACCATATGCGATAGGTTCACCTTCGGATTTCAGTTTAAAGGCGGTGCTGTCCCATGTCTGGCCGATGATGGCACCATTGGTACGGAAGGCACCCTGGGCTTCGTTTTCGGTAGACCAGAACTGCGCGATCATGCCTTTGTGTTCCACGGCTGTTTTCAGAATCACATCAAAATTGGCACGCATGGCCTTTTCGTTCTTATAAGAATCCAGCAGCGGGAAAGGTAGCTTACCCTGCTTCTCCAGCCACAGGCCAATACCTACCAGGGCTGAGTGGCCACGAACAGTAACGCCACCAGCATGCTCTGGTTTCCACAGGTCGCCATAGCTCAGGTTTGCTGGATCCACTTTAGCATCAGCGGTGTTATAGCTGATGGCTTCTGTACCCCAGTCTGAAGGTGCAAAGTAACGTTTCCCATTAACAACACCGCCCACTTCAGATCCGCTGATTGCGCTATCCAGGCAGCCCTTCCAGTTTATGCGGGAAGTATCCAATGGTTGCACCAGGTCAAAGTCGACATAACCCGGAACCCTATCCACGGTCGGCATGATGATATCAAAGCCATTACCGTCGGTAGCACGCAGAGAGTTCATCAATTCGTCGTTGGTACCGTAGGGGGTGAATGTTGCATTAATACCCGACTTGGCTTTAAAGTCCTGCAACATTTCATCGGTGATATATCCGGCCCAGGCATAGATACGCAGCTCCTTACTGGCAGCCATCGCCTTGTTGATATAGAACGGGGTAGCTGCGACTGCACCAGCAGCGACAGCACCTTTGACAAACTTACGACGGGAAATCGTCATGTTCGAGCTCCTTCAGGTTGAGGTTATATGGATGTCTGATCGATCTTTAAAACATCCAGGTTATTTTTTTATTTCAACTAACCAGCCATTATTTCGCACCAATATGACAATTGGATAACAAGGGAGTTTGGCAAAAATATTGTGCGGGTGCCACCTGCATTCTACAGACGCAATGAGTTGACTGAACTATCGCACGTCATCAGAGGCGCATTTAGGCAAGCATGCGCCCCCTATAGGCAAGATAAATTCCGTGATTTGGGTAGGGAACCATGCAAATTCATAACGCTTAATATTTGCGTATTAGGCAGGAAATACACCTGATGTATGTGCTCACTTGAGGGCTGAATTCAGCCTAAGCATGGCAGTTGAGCTTTAATCTGAATATGACCCCAATAAAGTCGCCAAAGCCTTCACTGCCATTAAGAATTTCATCTACAAAGTGCGACGGCATAGTGCTCATATCCTGATTTTCCTATACGGCGAAACCAAAACTGCAAGGCAATTTTCCAATGACATAGTGCTATAACAGGACGATCGTGAACTATCTGAAATTTGTCCGCGAATTCAACCGCCGCTTCCGCGGTTTTGAAAGTGATGTGCATGGTCTGGTCAGAGAAGAAATCAATGGTCAGGAGGAGTACTTTGTCGACGTGGTCAAAGCCTGACAATTTACCATTGATTTAACACGTCGGGGAAAAGTGTGTTGGGGTAAAACGAGAGCATCTACACAGGGCGCTCACTTTACCCCCTCAGAAAAAAACGTTATTCCCCGATATCCTCATTCCAGAGCTCAGGCGCGTTAGCGATCAAACTATTCATCATATCCACACATTCGTGACTGTCCACAACAGTCACTTCAACGCCACGGGAACGAAGCAGCTCCTCCTCTCCCATGAAAGTCTGGTTTTCTCCCACAACCACCCGGGGGATTCCGTATAGCAGTATAGCGCCGGAGCACATTGGGCAGGGAGAAAGCGTCGTGTAAAGTGTACATTCCTGATAAACCTTGGCAGGAAGACGTCCGGCATTTTCAAAGGCGTCCATTTCACCATGCAACACCACACTGCCCTGCTGAATACGGCGGTTATGACCACGCCCGATAATTTTTCCATCATGTACGATGACCGAACCTATGGGGATTCCCCCTTCATCCAGCCCTTTGCGAGCTTCGTCAATTGCAGCCTGCATAAATTCGTCCATTATTAGTCTCCAGTCACAGCTTCGGGAAGAATTACCTTTCTCTTTGAATTTAGCCTGTTTGCCTCGTAAAACAAAGCGTGATTTTTAGCGCCTCTGTTCGTATCCTTAGATTAACTTCCATTCCTCGCTTCTTATGCATGGCCATAGCCTGAATTAGGGATGATCCTGATGACCTTCCAACCCGCCCCCTGGTTGCGTAACGCCCACCTGCAAACCATGTGGGCACCATTGTTTCGCAAAACACCGGTTCTACACCGTCAAAGAGAACGGCTGGAACTGCCGGACTCTGATTTTCTCGATCTGGACTGGAACATTGCCGATAATGGTAATAATGCCGTAGACACAGAGTCCCGTCCGTTGGTGGTGTTATTCCATGGCCTGACAGGTTCAAGTAACAGCGCCTATATTTTAGGGATGCAACAAGCGTTGGAAGACAGGGACTGGGATAGCGTTGCCGTCAACTTCCGCGGTTGTTCCGGCAGGCCTAACAGGCTTCCGCGAGCCTATCACTCAGGAGAAACCGGTGATGTTGATTTCGTACTGTCTGTCTGTCGGGAGCGTTATCCGGAAAGGACCATACTAGCCATCGGATATTCCCTGGGTGGTAACGCATTGTGTAAGTGGCTGGGTGAACAGGGCAGAGAGAAAACCAACACGGGCAAAGCCAACATTATTGACGGAGGCGTTGTTGTATCAGCACCTTATGAGCTGGCCCGCTGTGCGACACGTCTGGATCAGGGTTTTTCCAAGATATACCGCAAGCGCCTGATTGATGAACTGACTCAGGGGATCACCTTAAAGAAAAACCTATACCGCCACACCGCCCAGGAAGACTACCTGTACAGACTGGAATCCCTTGGTCCGCTGGAGGAGATTAAGAGCTTCTGGCAGTTCGATGACAGGGTGGTTGCACCGCTGCACGGATTCAGCTCCGCCCAGGACTATTACCAGCGCTCCAGTGCCCGCCAGTTTGTTCCCGATATTAAAATCCCAACCCTGTTGGTACATGCCATTGATGATCCATTTATGCCTGAGGACGTCGCCCCCACATCAGAGGAATGCCCTGCAGGTGTTGAGTTGGCGCTTACCTCTCAGGGCGGGCATGTAGGCTTTGTAACAGGCAGCTGGCTGCCGTGGAAAACAGAATTCTGGCTGGAAGAATACATTCCCGGATGGATGGAACAGCAGTTGGTTTCAGTCCATAACTAGCGTATTCAGTTGCCCGTTACCAATTACCAATTACCAATTACCAATTACCAATTACCAATTACCAATTACCAATTACCAATAAACAGTAGCTTATTGGCAGTTTCCAATTAACAGCTACCAGGTCCCTGTATTATCCATGGAAACCCAGGGTTCTTCAGGTTCCAGAGAGTCGCCTTTCTGCAGCAGTTCAATGGATATTCCATCGGGGGATCGAATAAATGCCATATAGCCATCGCGGGGTGGCCGGTTAATAACAACACCTTTTTCCATCAGCTTCTGGCAAGTGTCATAAATATTGTCGACCCGATAGGCCAGATGACCAAAGTTGCGACCGCCTGTGTAGGTCTCCGGGTCCCAGTTATAGGTAATCTCAACCATCGGTGCCTTGCTGGCCTTGGCACGCGCGACATCATTATGTGCCGCCAGGAAGACCAAGGTAAAGCGCCCCTTCTCGGAATCCTTGCGGGAGATTTCCACCAACCCGAGTTTGTTGCAGAAGAAATCCAGAGAGGCATCCAGGTCTGACACTCTCACCATGGTATGTAGATATTCCATCGTTCTCACCTAAACAATTTCTGAATACGAAAACATAGCAGACCTAACCCCAATTTCTCTTGAGAATCACGGGCTAACTGGATTGGCAGTATGCCAGAGGCAACTCAGTGCTATCAATGACACGTCTCAGCACAAAGCTTGAGTGCACGCCGCTCACACCCGGTATCCGGGTAATCTTATTAAGCAGAAACACATGATAGGCATCCATATCAGGAATAACGACCTTCAACATGTAGTCCGCATCCTGGCCGGTGATGAGATAGCACTCCTGAACTTCAGAAAGCTCCCCCACCCGCTGTTCAAATTCCTCAAACCGATCCGGCGTATGTCTGTCCATGCCGATCAGAATGATCACGGTCAAAGCCAGGCCCAGCTTCTTGCGTTCCAGCAGGGTCACCCGCTTTAAAATTATCCCGGCGCCCTCAAGCGCTTTAACCCGCCGCAGGCAGGGGGAGGGTGATAAGCCGACCTTTTCTGCCAATTCCTGGTTGGACAACCCACCGTCCATTTGCAAATATTCCAAGATTCGCCGATCTATCCGGTCAATTTTAAGAAGCTTCTCCATATTCAGGACCTTTAATTTCATATTATTAAAATATTTTGAAATTATATGCCAATTAATCAAAATTCCAAGCCAACTTCGCAAACTCATTGCGCCTCTTATTCACTACACTATGCCTCACACTCAAAAAGTGGAGTCGGGATCAGGGCCACAAGCGCCTGAACCACCGGAAAGATGTACTCTGACCAGGAGCTGCTATCGTTTCCGCAAGGCGGGCAGGAAGGCCGGATAAAGAAGATAACGTTCTTATAAAAGGAAGAACGCCCGCCCGAAACTCAAAGCCAATTACAGACATATAACCGGCACAATAAGGAAACCATCATGAGCTTTGACCACCGTAAATACCGCCCTTTTACGCCTATTCGTAAAACCGACCGCCGCTGGCCTGATCAAGTGATCGATAAAGCGCCACTATGGTGTGCGGTAGACCTACGTGACGGTAACCAGGCGCTGGTCAAGCCGATGAATGTGCAGCAAAAGCAGCGTATGTTTGATCAATTGATAAAGTGCGGCTTCAAACAAATTGAAATTGGATTTCCAGCAGCCAGTCAGCCCGACTTTGATTTTTGCCGCAAGTTGATTGAAGAGAACCGGATTCCGGACGATGTCACCATACAGGTTTTAACCCAGGCACGCCCGGACCTGATTGCCCGGACTTATGAAGCGCTACAGGGTGTTCCCCGCGCTATCGTTCATGTATATAACTCCACCTCCACCGTGCAGCGGGAGCAGGTTTTTGCTCTTGATCGCGAGGGCATTAAGGCCATCGCAGTTAAGGGGGCCGAGGAAGTAAAGCGTCATGCGGACCAACGTCCGGAAACACAATGGACGTTCCAGTACTCTCCCGAAAGTTTTACCGGCACAGAGCTGGATTATGCCATCGAAGTGGTTGATGCGGTTAACGATGTCTGGCGTCCAGACCAGGGTCAGGCAGTCATAATCAACTTGCCGGCTACTGTAGAAATGGCGACTCCGAATGTGTTTGCCGACCAGATTGAATGGGTCTGTGATCACATGCGCTACCGCGAACATACTATTATCAGCCTGCACACCCACAATGACCGTGGCTGCGGTGTGGCTGCGGCAGAGCTGGGTATTATGGCCGGCGCCGACCGAATCGAAGGGACATTGCTGGGCAACGGTGAGCGCACAGGTAACATGGATCTGGTTACCATGGCCATGAACCTTTATTCCCAGGGCATCGATCCTGAGCTGGACCTGTCAGACATGGCCGAAATCATTGCCACGGTTGAAGCCTGCACTGAAATCAGTACCCATCCGCGTCATCCCTACGCAGGAGAACTGGTATTCACGGCGTTTTCCGGCAGCCATCAGGATGCCATCCGCAAGTGTTTGCACCGTCGCAAGCCGGACGATATTTGGGAAGTGGCCTATTTGCCGATTGATCCCTTTGATCTGGGACGTCGCTATGAGGAAGTCGTGCGCATTAACAGCCAGTCCGGCAAAGGCGGTGTGACTCATATTCTGGAACGTGACTACAACATCAGCCTTCCCCGTTGGCTACAAATTGAGTTCGCCCAAGTCGTACAGAAAGAGGCAGAAGTGAGTGGCGGCGAAATTGACTCCCACACCATACATCGCCTGTTCGAGCGTGAATATCTGAAGATTCCATCAGGCTGGCGCTTAAAGACTTATGATCTGCATCGTACCGATGACGGTGTGCAGGCCCAGGTGGAATTTGGTGAAGATGCCATTGTGTCTGGTTTACGCGGCTTCGGGCATGGCGCGGTTGAGGCATTGGCAGAAGCATTGCAAAACCGCTTTCATGTGGCCATCAAAGTGGATGCTTATGATGAGTTTGCGTTGAGCGAAGGCACAACAGCCAACGCACTGGCCTGTATCAAGGTAGAAGTGAATGACGAGCTGGTAACCTCTGCAGCATTGGCAGAAGATACCACCACGGCGACTTTGCAGGCTTTATTGTCAGCTGTCGGCCGATTCGAAGCTATGCGCGAAGCAGCTTTGGAGCTTAAAGCCGGTTAACCTGTCACAAATATATTTCGCTACGATTAAAAACCCCCTGGCGACTTTTTGTCGCCAAGGGGTTTTGCTTTAGCTTAACTGACTATTTAATCCAATGTTTACCCCAATGGGTAATGTCGTAGCCAACCGATTTTTGCATACGCAGCAAAGCAGGTTCTGCCGGCTCTTCAGCACCAGCAATTTCCTTATCCAGTGCTTTGGTTGATAACGACAACCAGCTGGTGACGAAAGCCATGGAATCAGCATTGATTTCCAAAGCTTCCATACTCAGGTTATTGATGTCATCACAAGCTTGGTGGTAGCAAGGGTCCAAAGCTTCACCGGCGGTTCCGCCATACTTCTCAGCCTGCTCTTCGGTTTTCAGATTTTCCGCACCTGTGAACAATCCACCGAAGGCAATGCCATCCAGGAAGAACTGAGCGTAATCGGACCGGAAACTGATTTCAGAACCTTCTGACTCCAGATGGCGCAGTTTGAAGTATTTCTCAAACAGTGCTTCGGTGGCCTTGGACCCTGGAGGACCTTCAAGATCGAACTCTGAGCCGTCGCCATCATAAATGGTATAGGCAAAGTTGGGCGAGGCGATCATATCAAAGTTAAGGTAAACCTTGATCTTGCCCTTCTCTTCTTGTGGTAGATTCAGAACATAATCGGTTGAGCCCACAAGACCGGCTTCCTCAGCTCCCCACCAGGCGAAACGCACTTTGTTTTTCACGTGCGCCTTACGCATTTGCAGGGCCATTTCCAGAATCGCCGCGCTTCCTGAACCGTTGTCATTGATGCCGGCACCTTCAAAGACGGAGTCCAAATGCGCGCCCACCATCACGATATTGTCAGGATTCCCACGTCTGGTTTCCGCAATTACGTTAACAGTTTCAGTCTTCTCACGAATAACATCTGCAATCATATTGAGGGTCAGATCCGCTGATTCAGACCAAGCCACACCGTTGTCGTAGGTACTAAAAAACACGGGAATACCACCGGAGTAATCGTCACTCAATGTGGCGTTGATCAGATCTTTACGATCATCCGAATTACCTTGATTGAAGATAATGGCGCCGACCGCACCTGCTGCCGCCGCATTTTCAGCCTTCTGCTGGAAAGAACAGGCTCCACGCTGGATCAGCGCAATATTACCTGCTGTAAAGCCGTCAAAATCTTCTGCCTCACAGCCACTGGAAGACGCGTTATCGGGTCCTAATTCCAGGTCTACTGCTTCAACCATGCCGGTCACATCTCCGGCGTCGGTTTGGGTCAGGTAGTTGAAATCAGTGTCGAACTCATAAGTGACTGCCGGATCACCCACTGTTTGCAGTGTCCCAGGCCCCTGGGGATAAAAAGCATTAAATGGGAAAGTATCAAGCTCAACCTTGTAGCCAGCTCTTTCCAGTGTACTTTTTATATAGTCCACTGAATCTTCATAACCTTTAAGCCCAGCGGCGCGAGTACCATTGTTGGCACGCGCAATGTCGTTCAGCATCTCCAGATGCTCAATAATATTATCAGCTTGCATACAACGAGGTAGCCCCAGCGGCGTGCTGTTCAGTATCCCGAATTTACATTCAAAGTACCCGACGGGACCGCTCCAGAATTCATCCAGAAAATCGTTCCCGGCGTAGGCACCGGTGGCATTGGTTAAGAGGAGCGAAGAGAGCGCTAACGGTGTTAGCTTGGACATGAAAGTCATCAGTATTTCTCCTTCTGATTGCATCTTGTGCAACATTTTTAGTTATAAGCACCAGCTTGTGGCTGGCTTAACTTCCTTGATCCTGAGACTACGCCATGAAGACACTGCAGGGGCCTTTATACTGAACCTGTCCCTCGGGCTTGAGAAGACAGTCGATATAGGGAATTTCCGAGACACCCTCAGGTTTTACTATTTCAGCAATAATGCCCATACCATCTATGCTGAACACCAAAGCACCGATACCGAACTCCAGAGCACCGAAGGCAACAAACAACATCTGTGAAGCAGCCTGCACCTGCTTCATTCATGCTTAATTATCCTTTTGTTTCGTGCCAAAAATCTTGTCACCGGCGTCACCCAGGCCCGGCAAAATATAGCCTTTCTCATTGAGGTGACTGTCAATCGCGGCAGTGTAGATATGCACATCAGGGTGTTTTTCCTGAACAGCCTTGATGCCCTCAGGGGCGGCAACCAGCACCAATGCCCGTATGTCTGCGCTGCCTGCTTTTTTCAGCAGGTCTATCGTCGAGTTCAGTGATCCGCCGGTTGCCAGCATGGGATCAATAATTAACGCGAGACGTTGATCCAGCTCCCCGACAAGTTTTTCCAGGTAAGTACTCGCCTCAAGAGTCTCCTCGTTTCTGACCTGGCCCACGACGCTGACTTTGGCATTGGGAATCAAATTCAACACTCCATCCAGCATGCCCAATCCGGCACGCAGGATAGGTACGATAGTGACCTTTTTACCGGCCAGTTTTTCCACACTGACCTCCCCTGCCCAGCCTTGTATTGTGGTAGTTTCCAAAGCGAAATCCTTGCTAGCCTCATAAGTCAGCAGCGAGGAAATTTCCTGTGCCAGCTCCCGGAAGGCTTTGGTGCTGAGATCGGCCTGACGCATCAGGCCAATTTTATGCTGGATAAGAGGGTGACGGATGGCATGGACGGGCATAACTGAGATCTCCAGATCTATGATTTGTTTTCACTTTGGGTGGCACTGATAATTACAGTCAGGTAACTGCGACTTAGGTCATCACAACAATCGCCTGCACTTTTGTAGAGCACAGAAATATAATAGTTAAAATATCTGACAATTTTCTCCCTTACAGCGTCATCAAAAAGTGCCACCGCTTAATTCGGCACTGTATAAGGTATTTCCCTCAAGGTTGCAGCACCCTCATTGAATGTCTGTAACCCTCTCTCAGCACAGGCTTCCCATCATCTCAGCCATCCGCCATGAGTGGTCGCAAAGTGCCCATTTGCGGCACATTTTGCTCGCAGGTCCAGCCTATACCAATCATTTCATCTCATGGCTCTCGTGAAAATTCACTGTAACCGTTCTAAGGAGGGGATATGTAGGCATTCTTTGAATCCTGACCAATTAGTCAAGAGTTGGAACAAAAAATGCAACAGTTTCTATCTGTTGTAAAAAATAGTTTCTACCTGTTGTAAAAAAGTGATCCGGCTAAAGCTCAATCTATGGAAAGGAATAACCGGGCAAGTAACCCAGAGAAACTTAATTAAGTGTTCCACACAGGCCAAAAGGCGTAAGTTAGTTGATAAAGGCTTTAAGAAAGACCAACACGAAGGATCAGGTACCGCTTTTTTAGCAGTCAAATCAACCCGTAACCCAAATCGATGAGAAATCATTGAATCGCTGAGGATATGGCTATGGCAGTAAATGAAAATATGCGTGCCATTTCATTAACGTCACACACCCGAAGTGGCGTGAAATACCCCATCAAGTGGGGAGCAGACCAGATCGCTGAACGGGGCCCGATTGTGGGCACCATCTCCAAAATGACGGATAAAAACACCATCGGCTCTCATGCAGGCTCTTACTGCGTCTACAGAGCAATGGCCGTCGCCAAAGGCGATTTATCCCCACTGCACAAACCGGATTTAACCAACACCGAGCCCGTCGTCAATCTAGGCCCCTACCCGCAATGGTTTGAGCAGGACAAGATTGTCTCCATCGATCCCTGGGGGCATCGTGTTGCCAGTGACTTTAAAGGGCTGCTTGACGCCGGCGTGGATATCCGGCCGACTATTGCCATTACCAAAGCCCGAATCACCATTCCTGAAATCCAGTATGGTGTCCGTCACGGCACTATAAAAGCTGACGGTAAAATTCTACTGGCCACGGGCGAAGCCAATGTCACCAAAGTAGCTCTGGAACCAGTCTGGAACCTGCCGGGTATAGCTCGCCGTATTGGCGTTGATGAAAACAGACTACGAAAGATAATGTTTGAACATACCGGCGGAATGTTTCCCGAATTGATTACACGCCCGGACCTGTCCATATTCCTGCCACCTATTGGAAGCACCACCATATACATGTTCGGTGATCCGGATGCCATAACGAACCCCAAACGGGAAGTTGCCTGTCGGGTGCACGACGAATGTAACGGCTCTGACGTGTTCGGCTCCGACATCTGTACCTGCCGTCCGTATCTGACTCATGGCATTGAGGTCTGTATCCAAAGTGCACAAAACGGCGGCGTCGGCATCGTTGTGTATAACCGTAAGGAAGGCCGGGCTCTGGGTGAAGTGACCAAATTCCTCGTGTATAACGCACGAAAGCGTCAGGTCGGCGGAGATCGGGCTGCGGCTTATTTCGAGCGCACCGAGTGTATCGCCGGGGTTGAAGACATGCGATTCCAACCATTGATGCCGGACCCATTGCATTGGCTGGGTGTTACCCGAATCGATCACATGGCGTCCATGAGCAATATGAAATTTGATGCCTTGACCAGTCAGGGAATTGAAATCGTTAATCGCGTCACGATTCCAGATGACCTGATTCCACCGGATGCACGAGTGGAAATGGATGCCAAAATGGCCGCTGGGTATTTCTCGGGCGGTAAAGTGATCACCGAAGATTTACTGACCCAAAAGTCAGGCCGTGATCTTGAGGCTTATTGATTTGTGTGAGGTGAAGTATTAATGAATACGCTGGAAATTGAGGCAGCAAATGATGCTCTTGCCTACAGTCCGGAACAGTTGCATCTCTGGCAAGCCACGACTATCCGCTCCCGCTGCCAGGAGGTGTTACAGTTAGCCCGGGAAGGCAAGCTGATAGCCTATGAATTCTTCCCGGAACGGCTTGGCCGTGTGGCAGACTTTGTGGTTCAGGTGACTCGTGGCAACTATCCTGATCTGGATGTCCCACCCCACAGCCGCTGGCGTCATTTTGCTGCCGGTGGCCAGGACCGTTGGGCGCAACATGTTATCGCCATCGCCGAACTGACCGGCGCCGACGATAGCGATGAATTACAGCGCTGCGCGACTGAGCTGACTATCGTGAGTGTGTTGCTCGATGCCGGGGCAGGATCTGCCTGGACATTCCAGGACAGCGCCAGTGGAAAAACCTTTTCCCGCTCAGAGGGACTGGGATTGGTCAGCCTGGATCTTTACGCCTCAGGTACCTTATCTTCGCTTAGCCATCCCTATCATATTGATGCCAACGGCCTTAAATCATTGACCCTGGCCCAACTGGGGAAATGCTTCCAGGTCTCTGCCGATAATCCACTAATTGGTCTGGATTCACGATTACAGCTGCTACATCAGCTAGGTGCCATGATTGCCACCTGCCCTGCCATTTTTAGCCATGAAGGCCGCCTTGGGAATCTGGTGGACTACCTGAAAGCCCTCTGCGGTGACACCATCTCCATCGACACTGCCTTCCAGGAGCTGTTAAAAATTCTGGCAGTCATCTGGCCGGAAAGAGTGGCCGGTGTGGTCCCACTGGGAGATGTCTGGGAATACCCGGGAGTAGGAATACAAGGAGGAGGAATCGAAGAACCGGGAGTGGGTTTGATCCCGTTCCACAAACTAACCCAGTGGATGACTTACTCACTGACGGAAGCCTGGCAGATCACCGGCCTTCAAACCAGCGACGAAGATGTGCTGACGGCTTTGGCGGAATACCGCAATGGCGGCCTGCTGCTGGACATGGGTGTTCTCAAACCGCGCGATCCCGAATTCAGTTCCCAGGTATTTGATCCTGCGGCAATGGAGGTGGTTGAGCTACGAGCAATGACAGTGGCGGTAATTGATGAGTTAATGCCCATGATCAATGAACGCCTGGTTGGGTTAGGCCTAAATTTAACTCTGGCTCAGATACTCGAAGGAGGTACCTGGGCCGCTGGCCGGCGCCTGGCCTTTGAGCGCGATCCCAGTGGCGACCCTCCTATTCAGTACAAGGCCGACGGGACTCTGTTCTAACCGGACCAGATTCACAAGTAGCAGCAGATAACCGCCAGCAATAGCTATCCGTTACTTTTGACGCGGGAAGATAAATTTTGGATTTCAACGATAAGAGAGCATGCATATGGTGCCAACCTCCCTGATTGAAAAATTCCCTGGTGTTTATCAGGTCAATCACCCCTTCGTACAACACAAACTTACCAGCCTGCGCGATAAGAATACTCCCACCCGGGAATTCCGCATGTTAGTGGAGGAGCTGGGAATACTGATTGGTTATGAAGCCACCAGAGATCTAGAGACAGAATTGGTCGAAGTGGAAACACCACTGGAAACGACCCAGAGTCCAACCCTCAAAGGGAAAAAAATGTGTGTGGTCACTATCATGAGGGCGGGCAACGGCATGACCGAAGGAGTGCTGCAATTATCCCCGTCTGCCCGAGTCGGACATATTGGCCTGTACAGAGATCCTCAAACCAAACGCCCAATCGAATACTACGTCAAAATGCCACCTGACCTGGATCAGCGCACCATCATCTGTGTGGATCCGATGCTGGCCACCGGCCACTCTGCGACAGCGGCGGTCTATAAAATCAAGGATATGGGTGCCACGGATATTCGATTTATCTGCCTGTTTGCAGCGCCTGAAGGGATCAAGCTATTCCGGGAAGAACATCCGGACGTGCCTATTTTTGCAGGAGTGATCGACAGTCACCTTGATGAACACGCCTATATACGCCCAGGTGTAGGCGACGCAGGGGACCGTATTTACGGGACGAAATAAATTCAGCCCAGGTGCCTGAACAACACCTGGCGCAGCTCATCCCGGCGGACGGGTTTACATAGATGCCCGTCAGCGCCGGCCTGAATTGAAGCCTCCATATCAGCGATAGAGACATTGCCGGACAGCATATAAACCGGTTGCCTGTACCCTTCCTCCCTTAACTGGTGCAACACGTCCATGCCATCCATCACCGGCATTTGAATATCCATAAAAATGCCGCTAAAACAGCGATTTCATGGTGCCACCATCCACCACCAGTGCCGAGCCGGTGATATAACTGGCTGCATCGGACAGCAGAAAACAGGCAGCCCGGGCAAACTCTTCCGGTTCACCATAGCGCCCCAGAGGAATGCTGGCTTGGGAAGCCGACTTCTGTGCATCTACACTGATTCCCTTCTTCCCTGCAGCAGTCTGATCCAGTGACTGCACCCTAGGTGTGTCGATGCGGCCAGGTATCACCGTATTCAAGCGAATACCCTGAGCGGCATATTGCTGCGACAAACTTTTAACCAGACTGGTCACCCCGGTTCGCATCACGTTAGACAGCAGCAGCATATTGATGGGCTCCTTAACGGAAGAAGAGGTAATGGCCACAATACTGCCGCCCCCGTTTTGTTGCATCAATGGCAGTGCAGCGCGAATCATCCTCACGGTGCTCATCAGGGTTAGCTCAAATGCCGACTGCCAGGCAGCATCATCAAAATCTGCAAATTGCCCCGCTGGCGGGCCGCCGGCATTTACCAGCAATCCCGAAGGGGCTCCCAGCTTGGCGACAGTGTTGTCGAACCACCTGGTAATACCTTCAGGGTCGCGGGCATCTACCGACATTGCCAATATTTCGGCACCAGTTTCCTGCCGAAGACGCTCCGCCGCAGCCTCAATCCCTTCAACAGAACGACTCATAATGGACACTCTGGCTCCTTCCAGTGCACACTGTCTGGCGATGGCATATCCCAAACCTGAGCTGGCAGCGGCAACCATCAGTGTTTTGCCTCGCATTCCAAGATCCATAATCAAGTCTCCAGTCTTGTATATTATTAAATGCTTTTCACCCTAGCGGATCAGCAAATCGTAGTCACTCAGCGAATAGCCAGGATAAGAAGGCCAATTGCGCCACCTGTTCCTGCTTCAACGCCTGGAAGAGTCTGCCTGTAGTTTTCGCAATATCATCGGAGCACGCCATACCAGACCAAGACCCAGAACAACACAAACCAGCATCAGCAAAACTATAGGGTTCAGGGTGTCATCTGACAACCAAGTGGAAAAGGCGCTTATCAGGCCGGTGATCGTCATGGGAATAGCACCCAGCAGAGCAGAGGCCGTGCCACTATTCCGGCTAAAAAACTGCATGTAACTGGCCTGGATATTAGGAGCCACCGCACCCAGGGACCCTACCGAAAACATCAGGGCCGGCGCGAAAAACACCAGACCGGCTTCCGTCAATACGATCCCAACCAGGACTAACACCGACAGGGCCTGCATGGCCACAGCCAGTTTGACAATCTGCACCGGTTGAAACTTTGCCAGCAACCGCCGTCCGATAACATTCATGGATGCCATAACCATGATATTCCCGGCGAACAATATTGAGAATGCGTAAGCCGACAGTCCGAACCATTGCTGATAAATAAATGAGGCATGGGTCAGAAAAATAAGCATCACGCTGAAGACCATTGCCTGAATAACGATAAACCTTAACGCCATTGGCTGTTTAAGCACGCTCAGGTACCGTCTCCGTATGTTATCCGGTTGAGAAGCCGATACAGACGCTGCTGCCGTTGCCTGAGCCTTACTTTCCATTTCAGTCTTTCCGGTTTTGCGGCTGTCATTTTTTGAAAAGAGCCCAAACCAGAGCCAGACACCCACCAGCGCGGCATATACAGACAGAAAGACAAAAACACCCCGCCAGCTTGATACGGTAAGAATGGTGCTTCCAACTGTTGGGGCGATGGCCGGTGCAATCACCATAATCAGGCCGATCATGGAATAAAGGCGGGCCGCTTCCAGCCCCTCGCAACGGTCCCTGACAATGGCAGGCACAGTGACGGACGTCCAGCCACCTCCGAATGCCTGCAAGACCCGCCAGAAAATCAATGCATCCAGAGAATCACTTAGTGACAACATCAGACTGGCGACAATATAAATCGCCAACCCGATCATCATCACCGGCATCCTGCCGAAGCGGTCGGACAATGGACCACCGACCAGTTGACCGAACGCCAGGGTAAACATATAAACACTGATCGTCAGGGATACCTGATGTATGCCCACGCCAATATCTGCCGCAATTTGAGGAAACGCAGGTAAATAGGTATCAATGGTAAATGGCCCAAGGGCTACCGCCGAGGCCAGCAATAAAGCGACTTTCAGAGAGGAGCCCTGAGCAGTTGATCGATCAGTGGATTGGGCGGGCATGGTATACCTGCACTAGTGGTGCATCATGTTATTAAGCCGGTCCATAAGGTTATCGATAATACTGGTGCTAACACAATTCAGTTTTTTAAAACGAAATATTCGGTTGTTACTCTTTCTATAATCCCAGCTTTTATACTTCCAACTTTTATACTTTCAGCCAAAGCCCCATCAGTGTATTCCTGAGTATCCTGAATACATGGGAGGTCAGATACCGTCTCCCAATTCAGCACTGGTGTTAGAATTTGTTACACATTCAATTGCCCAGCTGCAGTCACAACTGGCTATACTGGAAAGTCCCGGCAATATTCCATTAACTCTTCAGGGAGCTAAGAGCACGATGCAAAGACTGAAACTCTGTGAACAGGGACCATCCCTGTCACGATTTATCTACGGCTGGTGGCGGCTGGCGGAATGGAATTTTTCGGCTGATGAAGTACAACAGCGTATTGAGGACTGTCTGGCTGCGGGCTTAACGACCCATGATCATGCCGATGTCTATGGTGACTACACCTGTGAGACTATTTTCGGTAAAGCGCTTAAACAAGCGCCACATCTAAGAGAAAAGATAGAACTGATCAGCAAGTGCGGTATTCAGCTGGTTTCCCCTAACCGGCCGCAACATAAGACCAAAGCGTATAACACTTCGAAAGACCACATTATCCGCTCTGCCGAAAATTCCTTAAAAGAGCTGCATACCGATTATCTCGATATTTTACTGATTCACCGTCCCGACCCATTGATGGACGCCGATGAAATTGCTGACGCCTTCAGCCAGCTGAAAGCCAGCGGCAAAGTAAAATATTTTGGCGTTTCCAATTTTACCCCCTACCAATTTGAGCTGCTGCAGTCCCGACTGGATAGTCCCCTGGTGACAAATCAGGTAGAAGTTTCAGTCATGCATCTGCCGCCCTTCACAGACGGCACACTGGATCAGGCTCAACAGCTAAGACGTTGCCCCATGGCTTGGTCGAGTCTTGCCGGGGGTCGCTTATTCAGTGATACCACCAACAGAACCATGCACGTAAGGACCGCTTTGGAGTCTGTTGGCAAGATGCTTGGTGGTGCACATCTTGATAAGGTCGCCCTCGCCTGGCTGCTGACGCATCCAGCCAACATCCTTCCCATCATCGGCAGCGGTTCTATGGCACGTCTGAAAAGTGCCCTGGCAGCGGAACAACTACGAATACCCAGAGAGGCCTGGTTTCAGATATATCAAGCCTCTGCCGGTCAGAATATTCCTTAGGATCTGCTCATCAGTAAGAATTGGGGTTAGCCGTCACTCAGGCATTTCAACGCCTTATCGGAACCATAAAAGGTTTCCAGACGGCGGCGTATAATACCTTCCAGCTGGCCGCTTTCCCTCAGCACAATAAGAATTTGTGGAGCAAAGCGTTCGGCCTCGGTGAGTATGCGTTCTGGCGTGATGGCAAAGTCCTCCAGCAGCACGCTGAAGGGCTGATCACCATAACGTTCGAACAGATAGTCAACGATCAACTCATAACTTTTCCGGAAATAGAGCGATTGCCGAAAACGCAACCAGAACTCATAACCCAACACCACAAACTCGGATAAATCCAGCGAATCCATGCCCTGCTGAATCTCACCCAACGATCTGTTCTCCATCATATCCCACAGATCCATCGCGGATGCCTTCAACTGCTCGTCGGTCAGAGATTCTTCGAGAAAATACTTGCTCTTATGCAGGATAAAACCGAGGTTGGTCGTAATATAGCTTTTGACGCTTTCTTCCACCGCGCCTTCCAGTTTGGGAACAGTTTTGTTAACTACACGCCTCCCCATTTTCAACATGGAGGCCACGCCCGGCACGTTCTTACTGAGGATGTTGGTGTCATAAATATAGCGGACAATCGCTTGATAGAGCACATCTGAAATAAGTTCCTGGTAGATGGGCAGGTCAACCAAGGTGTTGAGTCCTTTCTGGCGCTGTTCCTGCAATTCCAGCAGTTTGTCGATAAATTCCTCAAACTGCTTGCCGGTTAATATTTCCTTCAACCTGGTGTTACTATGTTGCTCAGAAGTAAACAAGCGCGTTGCAGCCTCGCCGGCAATCTCTGCAACGGCTCCAGGTACATCCATGTCAACTACATTTTCTTGAATGACTGCTTTAACCTGCTGAGAAGAAACGAGTCTGCTCATCGGCATATCTTCCAGCCAGGTAAACACTTCAGGAACTTCTCGACGCATCCACGCCAGCAGTGCCTCTGGCGTGAAGGACGCGAGTTCATGCTCAACGTGGAGTTCAAGCAGCTTGCGCGAGGTCTTCACTGCGTGCGAATCTGCGGGCGAACCTGACGAACGGGACTTTTTCATGGGTGACATCCGATAACCGTTGTACCAGTGTTTTGACAGTTGAAACATCCACAGCAGTTTTGGCAGGGAGAGACCCCCGGGCAATTCTGACCAGAACGCTTTTAAACTGCTGAGCAAATGGACCAGTGTTGTAGGGTATACCATAGTTCTCGCAAATCTGCCGCACTTTGGGTGCCAGTTCCGGATAGCGATGGGCGGGAATATCCGGAAACAGATGATGCTCAATCTGATAACTCAGATGACCACTCAACAGATGCAGCCACCTCCCACCAGTAAAGTTACTGGAGCCGAGCAACTGGCGGTAATACCACTGGCTGCGGCTTTCATTCTCACAGTCCTGCTCGTGGAAAGTTTGCGCTCCTTCGGTAAAGTGCCCACAGAAGATAATGGTAGAAGCCCAGAGATTACGTCCCAGATTTGCCACCGCATTGCCAGCCAAAACCTTCAGTGCAAAGGGGCCGGCAAGTACCGGAAATACAACATAATCCTTGACCACTTGTTTGCCGGCCTTTTTGAAGAATTGCTTAAGAAACGGCAGTTTTTCCTGCAGCATCACTTCACCGGAACGCAGCTTTTCAAACTCAAGTTCATGTAAGCCCACCCCCCATTCAAACAGTCCCGACAGCAATACATAGTTGGCAAACTGGAACAAATGCCAGGGTTTCCAGGGTTCGTCGTCTGAAAGTCTCAGCAACGCATAGCCATAGTCGCGATCCTTGCCAAGAATATTAGTGTAGGTATGGTGCTCATAGTTATGGGTTTTACGCCAGGAGTCCGAATCACAAACCGTGTCCCAGTCATAGCTTTGGGAATGAAAATCAGGGTCGTTCATCCAGTCGTATTGGCCATGCATCACATTGTGGCCAATCTCCATATTCTCAACAATTTTGGCGACGGCAAGCAGTGCCACACCAGCAGACCAGGATACGGGCGTGAGGCTGAAGTGAATCAGCGCACGACCGGTAATTTCGGCTTGCCGCTGCTGACGCACAATTCCTCTCAAATAGTCGGCATCCCGCTGCCCTAGGTCATTCAGACAGTCCTGGCGGAGTTGATCCAGAGCCGCCCCAAAGGCCTCAAAATCAAGGGACAGCGGAACCCGCTCATCATGCGGCGCAGGCAATGATGCCAGCGATTTAACAGCCCTGTTCCGGGCTTGGTTCAATAGACCAAGTGCTGATTTGACCATAGCTAATGTCCTTTACCAATTACTTACTGCAAGGTCCCCAAGGGGAATGGATATGCATGCCTGTACCTGCTGCTGTTCTTCAGGCACCAGCTCTCCGGTAAGACGGTTGACCACCCGACCACCGGAAGTGGAACAGGTACATTCATGACAGATTCCTGCTCGGCAACCATGTTTGGGTTTGAGACCGGCCAGCTCGGCCAGTTCGAGAAGTGTATTTTGCCCGGCAGAAAGTGCCTCTGTTCCTGAGCGTGTAAAGCGGACGACTCCACTAGCCTCCTGACGGCCTTCTTTCATTGCTGCTAAAGCA
Organism: Hahella sp.; assembly: GCA_050299855.1. Lineage (GTDB taxonomy): Bacteria > Pseudomonadota > Gammaproteobacteria > Pseudomonadales > Oleiphilaceae > Hahella. The sequence continues at coordinate 71,118 of JBNKWQ010000046.1, read as the reverse complement.
TCAGTTGATATAGCCGACTTTGTGACAGAGCCTGCTCCAAAGCTCTCCAGCCTAATGGCAGAACGTTCCATCCCTAATGCCTGCACATGAGCGACAACCGTGTCCATAAATCCTTCCGGCCCGCAGAGATAAAGGCAGCGTGAGGAGATATCAAGACAGTCATTCTGTAACTGGCTGACAGACACTCGGCCTTCCGTCGAAGTCAGATGAATTCGAACTGTCAAACCCGGCATTGTGGATTTAAGAGTCGCCAGTCGTTGCATAGCGATAACATCCTGTTCCGTCCTCACATAGTAGATAAGGGTGACTGACGGAATTTTATCGGTGCAGTTGTCGAAGCCAGGGGGAAGATTTCCGGCAAGGCTTTGCAACATTGATAACATCGGCGTGATACCACTGCCTGCAGCAATCATAAGTAGCTTCTGTGGAAGCGTCTGATCTGAACCTAGGGATGCGGAATAATCCGGCAGCACAAACTGGCCACAGGCTTGTCCAATTCGAACAACACTGCCCTTGTATAACTGCCGGTGTAACTGCGGAGACAAACGCCCCTGCTCATGCTCCCTGACGGTAATACCGATGAGTCCCTGGTGCTCAAAGGTTTGTTCTGAGGAAGATAGCGAATAGAATCGCCGCACCAGCACACCATCAATTTCCAGGTAAACCGGAATATACTGCCCTGCCACAAAGCCTTGCCAAAATGCACCGGGTCTTAGGATAAAGCTTCGGGTATTAGGTGTTTCCTGAATAATATCGATAACTTCTGCAGTCAGCTGCCGGAATCTCCAGCTCGAATCGATTGCACCCAGAATCAAATCAAGGTTTCGCTGCAATTCGCCGTCTCGCTGCCAGAACTCCGATCCCGGCAATGGGAATATATGGCGAACCCATTCTGTAGTCCGACTTAGGTTCAACGGCGACCAGAAAAAGTCTGAGAACGATTTCAAAGGATATGTTTTCATTTTTCGGCCTGCTAAGGGTATATTTAGTGAACAACTGTACACAAAGTACGCCCACGCAAAATTTCAGTCAACAGTTGTACACTTAAAAAATTTTAAAAATTGTAAAGGCGGAATTTTAAAGAACACATGCTTTTCTACATTATCTATATATTTCAAAGATTTAATTAACCGCTTATTTTTGATTATATCTACATTCCTTACATGTTTTGAGTGTACAGTTAGACACAATAATTTAAATTCTATAGCAAGACACCAGAATTGCCGGGAACCCATCGAATGCTAAGTCGTGATGAAAAGAAGCTGCAAACCCGTAAATCCCTGATGGATGCCGCACTTTTACTGGTCGGCAACGGCGAAAATTTTGCCAGCATCAGCTTAAGGGAAGTGGCAAAGACTGCCGGAGTGGTGCCCACGTCTTTTTACCGGCACTTTACTGATATGGAGGAGCTGGGATTGAATTTGGTTGATGAGCTGGGTTTATTGCTACGCAAGCTCATGCGAACAACCCGCCAACAGGAACGGCTTGTTCAGGGCCTTATCCGCAGTTCAGTGAATGTCTACAGCCAGTTTGTATTGGAGCACCGAAATCACTTTGTGTTTATGGGCCAATGCCGGACAGGAGGAACGCCTGCACTGAGAAGCGCATTACGCAACGAGTTGAGATTTTTTGCGACTGAGCTTGGCTCAGATATCCGTCAGTTGAATATGCTGTCAGAGATGGATGCTGGAGACCTGGATCAACTATGCCAGCTGATTGTGGCCACCGTCTATGAGTCCACTATAGACCTTCTGGACCAGGCAGACTCATCGCCGACATTCGCACAGGAGTTTGTGGAAAATATGGTGAAAAGGCTCAAGTTCATCTGGCTTGGTGCGGAAGCCTGGCGATCTTGAGCACATCAATATCAGCAAGCGCGGGTTACCGGACGGCGAACTCAGCCCTTTGTATATAAGGCATCGAGGTCCTGCGTCATTTAACCAGACCAGGCTTGAGCTTCGTCTCTCAACTCATCAATGGACTCGCCAGGTTGATTGAAGTATAGCAACACACGACCGTCAGGTTGAATGATGGTGAATCCCTCATTCATAAAAGGTGGCTGCCCAAACAGTTTTTCGACCGCAGGCTGCTGCCCGGTCGCATGGGAAAATGCCGCCCGGCAAAAACGGTCGCTACATTGCATATCATCCAGACTGACACCTGGAAGCTGTTTCAGGTTTTGCTCAACTTCCGGAATCAATTGCAGGGTCAGATCAGGGTTTCGCTGAGACTCTGTCAGTGAGTTATCCATCCATTGCCCGACTTCAGAATCAGATAACCGTTGAGGTCTGGAACTACTCGACAAGTTTTCCTCGACCCTTTCCTCAGTGACGGGATAAGTATCAGAATTTTCAATTGACTGTAACCGCTCTTCCAGCTCCTTAAGCCTGTTTTCCGTTCTTAGAAAGCTGCTCTGCAACTGCTGGAAGTGATCATGATTAGCCATCTGGAATTGTTCTATCAGAATCGCCAGCTTTTCCAGCTGCTGGAGAGCATCATTTTGGCCGGTGCTGACATACTGAGCTTCTGCCCCTGGGCGTACCGGTCCGATATCACTCTTGTCTGCCACTGACAGGGTCACTGACTTATCTGCCGATAGATAAAATATCAAGCCGGCAATCGCGCCTATGGCCAGTACCGTTAATGGGATAGTTTTACCCATAACCCACCTCGCACATCAAATTCAAATTAGACCCCGGACGAGGCTGCTGCAGAACAGCGCTCTCCGGGGGACATCAGTTGTTACCGGTAATACCGACGGGTTAGTTGTTGTAGCAGAAGGCGCGGCACTTCACGTCCGCATCACTACTCTTATCAAGAGTAGCTTCGAGCAACCAGACAGTTCCGCTTTTTCTGAGCTTGCAAGTTGCTTCCTCACCGCCGGAGTCAGTCTCTTCGATGCTCACCTGCCCCAGGTAACAGAAGTGGTTGGCATGGGGCCGTAATACCGCGAAGAAAGTTCCTGCGGTATTAAAACGCTGCAGAAACCACTCGCCGTCAGGCGATACCGCAGACGCCGGGCCAACCATGGATCCCGTCAGGATTAATGCCAGTAGCATAAGCTTAAGTTTCATCGTGAGGATCTCCTCATGGAATTAAAGTACATACTGCCGTTTAGTTGTGATCACAAACCAATGTTGTAACCGAGCCGATCCTGGTGGGATCACAGGAAATGTGCAGCGGTGCATGCATACGGCTGGGGAGCATTGCGCACCAACTTCCTGTCGTGCCTGAGCACAAGCATGGTTTGGATGCGACTTTAGTGTTGCCCATTAATCAGGTGATGGTTAGGAAATCCGTCGCCGGTATGGAGTGACAAAGTTTACAGAAATGTACCAGAATCTCTGCTAGCGCAATTAATGGTAGTAGGAAGTAATTGGAACTAGAAAGCAGGAAGCAGGAAGCAGGAAGCAGGCAGTAAATAGCAGAGCGGATATTGACGAAAGAATGGACGCCATGACCGCCGGACTATACCAGGCAGCCATGTAGTAAAAGGCAATAGCTACCCTTTGAGACCTGATTCCAGTTCCACCAATGCCTCTTCCAAATAGTCGATCAGGCGCTGCATTCCAGGCACCGTGCGGCGACAGGCCACAATTCCGAATTCCATACTGTCCACATAACTGGAGACGGTGATATTCAGCCCCGCGCCGTTGGTCACAATAGAAACAGGGTAATGACCCATCATAGAGGCGCCATTCCAATACAGTGGTTTGCGTGGCCCCGGCACATTCGAAATTGTGACATTGAAAGGTGGCCTGATACCTTGACCCGACACACCCAGCAGCATAGGAACACTGATCGGCAGGGACATGAGTCCGGTATAGAACTGGATTTCTGTCAGCGACATGGAGGTAATCAGGGATTTACCTTCACCGACTGATTTCTGGATTTCCTGCAGGCGCTTAACCGGGTCTGCAACGTCAGTCGCCAATGAAGCCACGATCAGGGAAACCGCATTGCCAAATTCTTCGCTATCCACAGGCCGAACGGATACAGGCACCAACGCTGTAATCGGCCGGTCAGGAAGTGCATTATGCTCCTGCAAATAGCGCCGCAAAGCACTGGCATTCATCGCCAGAATAATATCGTTAATCGTGGCATGGTAATGTTTCGCCAGAGTTTTAATCCGGGACAGACTAAAAGACTGGGCCACATAACGCCTGGAGGGGCTGATTTTCTGGTTGAGGATTGATTTTGGCGCCTGGAAAGGGGCAATCATTCCATGAAGGTCCCCCTTGCGGACACCATCATAGTATTTTTTTAGTCCTTTCAGCACGCCAGGGACAGCACCCACTTGTGTCTGCAATTGTTCTGCAATTCCGGTTAATGCCCCTAAAGAGATAGCCCCGGATTCCTTCGGGGCACGACGCTTGGACGTCTGTTTGGCCCAGGGTGGAGGCATATTACGCTCATTAGGGTTCTCGGAAAGCGCATTCTGCAGTATACGGACTGCAGCACCACCATCGACCAAGGCATGATGAATCTTGTAGTAAATGGCAAACCGGTTTTCGTCAACGCCTTCCATGAAGTGGGCTTCCCATAAGGGGCGGTCACGGTGAAGCTGGGTTGCGTGCAGGCTGGATACCAGCGCAAACATTTCACGATATCGCCCCGGCTTGGGAACGGCATAGTGGCGGACGTGATATTCAAAATCGATATCTGTCTCTTCAACCCAGTGCGGCATCTTCCCCCTGGACAACGGCCAGGCCAGCTTCTGGTTAAAAGGATAAACTACCGACTTTGATTCTGGCGTGCTCAGCTGTTCATGCAACCAGTCCTGGCCCGCCCCTTCAGGGTAGTTGTATAAGTGCAACCCACCCACATGCATGGGCATATTGAACCTTTCACCATATAAAAATCCTGCATCCATAGGAGAAAGACGTTTCATAGGAATTTCCTCAATGATTAAAAACTTTCGCTAACTGCGACCCTGGAAAGATCATCAACGTCCAGTAGGGGGCTTAAAATAATGGTGGAGTTTCAGACCCTGAGCGGATCCTGTAGAAAACTCCCAATAACCTGCGCCAGCTCTTCTGCTGCGGCATCCAGCATGGCATGACTCCCCCCCTTGATTTCGTGCAGCCGGGCATTGGGAAGTCGGCGGTGCATGTCATGTGCATGATGAGGTGGCACCATCAAATCTTCAGTACCGGTAATAACCAATGTTGGTCGATCCAGTTTATGCAAACGCCTATGGCCACTGAAGCGTTGAATTGCAATGTATTGCTTGAGGACTGTTTTGCCGGGTGTTGGTGCAGCAGACACCCGGCGAGCAAAACTCTTAAGCTGTGGCGGTGGATCGGCCTTGCAGTCACGGGAAAACAACAAATCAAGCAGGAACTCCCGCGGAGTCCGGTCACGTTTCTTTAAATAACCCAACCAGACCTGTCTTTGCTTACGGGTAATTCTAAAAAGTGATCGTGGTTTAGACGTTGTGGAAATCAGTACCACCTGATGTACCCTATCAGGATGGCGTAAAGTCAGCTCCTGAGCCACCATCCCCCCCATGGAGACACCGAGAACATCTGCTTGCTCGATACCTAAAGCATCCAACACGGACACAGCGTCCCCAGCCAGATCCGTAAGCGAATACAGGCCCGGTGAATCACTGGACTTTCCTGTACCTCGATGGTCTATCAGAATAAGTTGCGCATGCTGCTCAAGTCGGGAAAGCAGGGATTCAGGCCACCAGGTTCGGTTTCCTTGCCATCCCATCAGCAGCAGTAGCGGCGTTCCGTGGCCACGGGTTTCATAGTGAATGCTCAGATTTCCATTGACCACAAATGGCATTATGCCCAGCTCCCGTAAATGACGTTCCTGCCGAACCAGCCGGCAACGATTTCAAGCAAGCCAGCCTTACAGCTTAGTTTCTACAGCCAACCTGGTTGTTTTTTAATCTGCAGCAGGCTAAGTCTTGAACAAAAATAAGTCAAATTGATATGGATTATCATTTTAAATAAGTTTCACTAATAGTTTATATGATATTCATACAAACCTGTCACCCAGCCAAAGCGTAAATATTTCACAAACTCTGAGTGCATCATCGCACAGCGCCATTGCCTGTTCCTCCCTATGCTGCAATAGAGGGGCAATACCACTCATCGCCCGGTTTCCATCTGTCGTGAACCGACACCTCCGGGTTATCTGCCGGGTAGTCTCGCCCCGCACACACCTAAAACTGCAAAGGAGAGACAAGATGTCCGATAAATTAACAGACTCAGTATCCCGGAAAACGTCCGAAATCAGCGATAGTGACCGCCGCACTTTTCTGCGTAATGCAGCCCTGGTGACCGGTGCCGCGACTGTATCCGGCCTGGCAGGCCAGACCTCAGCCGCACCTCTGGCAGATGGAGCTGCCGCCACCGGACGCAAGATGGTAAGCGCCTCATTTGACCCGAAATATGAACTCGATATCTGGAGCCTGCAGGATGTACTTGAACAGATTCTCAGGGATTCAGGTTGTACCACCTGTGGCCTGGTCGGGCTGGATATTCGCCTGGGTCTGGACCCGGTCATCAAGGTGGATGCCAAGATCCCGGTCAATGTCACTATGCATGTCTAACCACCTGCATTCCTGACAGTTCACGATTGGTTCTGCCGTTTGCGACCGGCGATGGTTTTCTGCCGCCAGCCAGGCAATCAGACTTGCCCGGCTTTATAACCTTCGCCGGCGCCCTCGCTGATTTACAAAGAATCGGCCAGTAAACGATAGGCAACTAGTAAACAACAGACAGCTGCAGCAGGAGTTACTCTTATGAACAGGTTTTCCGCTTTACCCAGACTGGGTGTCGGCATTAACTACCAACCGGAATTTATTCCTCTGCTGAGAGCCCATGAAGACGCGATTGACTTCATTGAAATCAGTCCGGATATCCTGTGCCATGAGTCCTGGGACGGAGTCCAGTGTCACACCGGGCTTCATCCTTTGCGTCTAAAAACAGCCATGGAATGGGGCCGAATCTTTCCGGTGATCGCACATGGGCTTGGACTGTCCATTGGTTCTGCCAGTGGTTGGAATCAGGACTATCTACATACGCTGCAACAATTCCATCAGGTGCAGCCTTTCCACTGGCACAGCGAACATCTGGGCTTTATGCAAGTCACCGATGAGAGAGGAGTCAACCGTCACGCCGGAGTCCAACTACCAGTTCCCTTTACCGAAGAAGCACTTGATCTTATTTGCCCCCGTATAGACCTCATGTGCCGGCGCTTTGGCACACCTTTTCTGTTGGAAAACACAACCTATTACCTCCCCGACATGCCTTGCGACAATGGCATGGACGAAATCGACTTCCTAAACCAGATTCAGGAAAGAACCTCCTGCGGCCTGCTACTGGACCTGTACAACCTGCATTGTAATGCCGTGAATTTTGGCTTTGATGCTATCGCAGCACTCAACCGGCTAAACCTGGAGGGCGTTGTAGAAATTCATCTTGCAGGGGGTGCCAGCCACGAAAGCCTGCTTCTGGATGTACACAGCGATCTGGTACCGGAACCGGTTTGGGACATGCTGGACTGGACACTTGAACGCGCCCCCAATGTTTGCGCTGTGGTTTACGAACTGCTGGAACAGGCTTTGGATATTGTTGGCGAACGGGGCATTCTGCAACAGCTGAATCGGGCACGCGACTGCTGGAGTCAGCATCACAAATCTGTCGGGGAGGAAGACCGCTATGCCATTGCATGATCTTCAGATCGCCTTGGTCGATCGTATTCACACACCGTCGAAATCCACCATCAAAGCCGATTTAAGCGGTTATGCATTATCGGCCACAGAACGCTTATGGTTGGAAAAGCTGGGCGACACCAAGGGATTCCAGGTAACTCGTGATGTCCAGCGCTGGTGGCGTAAAGCCAGACTGCGACTAGCAATCCCGCTGTCATTGCGACTATTGTCTCGCCTTGAATTGGACTATCTGGTTGAAGAATACATAGACACAGAAACCTGTAACTCACTTTTCTTTGTTCCTGAGGCAAAGTGCTTTCAATCTTTTTTATCCCAGCGGGAGGAGGGTAATCGACAACTGATGGCAGTGGCACAGTTTGAGGCTGCACTGCACATGGCAAATGAGTCCCGTCAGGTTCCGGCAGAAATATTTGCCGGCCCGGAACCAGCGCTGGAGGAGATGGACTATCGCACGGTTATGATCACAAGAACAGCAGCTACCAGTTTGGTTACCTTTCCGGTTGATCCTGAAAAGCTACTGGGAGCACTGATTCTTAACCAGCCATTGCCGGAATCCGGCCAGCAGTCTTACCCCCTGTTAATCGCAACCGGCATCGACCGGCTCTGGCGTACCGCCAGTGACGCAGAAGCTGATATTTTACGCTTATGTGCCCCATCCTGCCCTTTGGCCTGTTTGTTAGACAGGGGGGCGCCCTATCTGGCTGCTATTGAGCATCTGTTGAATGAAGGCGTGCTGAATACTACGCAGGTGCTGAGTCAGTAATTGTGCAAATGTCACAGATTTCAAGTTGGGTAATTCACTGCCGGGATTACCCAGCCATGACAAGCTATCTCCATCAATGGGTTTCCCCAGGCATTCCGGAGAAAGCTTATGAAGATCGGAATAGACGCACCACTGATTATTGTCTCACTGGTATTCGCACTGACTGCCAGTATCCTGCTTGGGCACCCTATAGCTACAGCGAGCCCAGGGTACACGCCTGCCTCAAAGCAACAAAATCTGGTATATGTTTCAGGCCGGCAATGGCTACATCCAGAGGCGATAAATAAACAAATCCAGGTTGCGAATTTTGTAGATACTGTGCTGACAAAGGATGAGCTACTGCACTACCCACCTTACATCAGCCAACAGCGTCTACTTGAGCTTTGGGGAATCAGCGAGGAATGGGTTCCTATTTAAGCGGGCTCTCTGCTTAATAGTGGGCAGGCAAATCATCATTGATCACAATTTTTTTCTTCTCTACCTTAATGTAGCCTCCCACCACCAGGTCTTTCATGATACGGGACACCATTTCCCGGCTCGCTCCAACCCGATTGGCAATATCCTGCTGAGTCAGCGGTATTTCCGTCACCAACTGATCACCCTGCTTTTCTGACAGCTGCAACAGTGTATTGGCTACTCTGCCGTATACATCCATTAACGCCAGATTTTTCACATTACTGGTTAACGCCCTGACCCGTTGGGTCAGATGAATGATCAGGTTATAGGCCAACTCAGGAGTCTGCTTGAAAGCCTCAAGTAGTGAGCTTTTGTTCAGAATCAGAAAGCGACAGGGTTCGGTTGTCATAACCGACGCAGACCTTTCCTGATCATCAAACAATGCCAACTCTCCAAAATGATCCCCTGTCTTAAGATCGTTAAGTGTCACTTCCCTGCCCCCCTCATCACTGCAATATACCCGGACACGTCCGGACACGATGACATAAAGTGAATCACTATGATCACCTTCTGTAATCACAATGCTATTCTTTTGAAAGGTGCGGAAGACGGTATGCTTCTCCAACTGTTGCAGTTGTTCTTCATTAAATCCGGCAAAAAGTGGAACCTGTGACAAATAGCTCATAGCAGTAAGCTCCATGTTTTAATACGGACGAAGTTTATACGCTAATAAAACTCGCCCCGTTGTAAGTTACTTACAACATTTTGTATATATGTTAAGCCTCATTCCAACTATTTGCTGCAGAAATTTGGTTTATGGGAAAAAAGCACGCACTGGAACCGAAGACCGGATGGTTGCCACTGATATTGCTGGCAACGATTTCAATAGGGCTTCTGTCACCCTGGGGCCAGACACTGGAGGAAGGCTTTGGCCTGAATACACTGTTTCAACTGCGCGGAGAACGGCAACCGCCGGCAGGGGTAGCTGTCGTTGCAATAACGGAAAAAACCGCGTCCGCACTCAATCTCCCCGGCCGTATCACTGACTGGCCGCGAACCGTCTATGCTGATCTGGTCAGAGAGCTGCAGAGATTGGGTGCTGCGATGATTATCTTTGATGTATATTTTCGCGAACCGGGAGATCCAGAGGCAGACCAGCAATTTGCAAATGCCATAAAACAACATGGCAATGTGATTCTTTTTGCCTACAGCCACCGGCAGATCACTACTATTGGTGACCACCGTATTATCCAGGACAGTATCAGCGAACCTATACCATTGCTGGCCAACGCGGCAAGGCAGACCGCGCCGTTTCTACTGCCCAAAGTTTCCTCTCAGGCGAGTCGTTACTGGTTGCAATGGGAGGTTAATCCGCCACGCTGGACTCTTCCGGCAGCGGCCTTTCAACGATTCCCTTCTGCCGCAAAGGACCAAGACTATCTGGCAAAACTAGCACCAGCCCAGATCTATAACTTTTACGGTCCGCCCTATACAGTTCCTACACTGGCGCTGGAAGATGTGCTTCTCACTCCACGACCGGATACCCGGGGGTTCAACAATGCCGTCATTTTTGTCGGCTACTCAGCCAGATATCAACCAGACCAAAAAGACGGTTTCTACACCCCTTTCACTTCCTCCGGCAGCCTGGATATCAGTGGAGTGGAACTGGCCGCCACGGCCTATGGAAATCTGCTGGAGAGATCCAACATCAGCTATAGCCTGCCCGTCTGGCTGCTGGCTTTCTTAATCTATGGCCTGTTGTCTTTTTTAATAAGCACTCCCTTATCAATGGGGCCAAGATTATCATTCCAGCCACGCCCTTCTTTGGGGCATAACCTGGCGGCGATAGTTGTATTGGCGTTGGTGTACATGGTGATCAGCTATATCAGCTTCAGCCAGTTTTATTTTTGGCTTCCCTGGGTCACCCCGGTACTGATACTCACACCAATGGCAGCAGTTTACTGTGCATGGCAACAGATCAGGGCCGTCAAACTGCAGAAAGTGCGACTGGAAAATGCCTTTGGTCAGTATTTACCTACCACCGAAATTCGGCGTTTGGCCCAGCACCCGGAGCAGCTCCCACAGCAAGAGAAATTATTTGGCGTGTGCATGGTAACGGACGCAGAGGGCTACACCACCATTGCAGAATCGCTCACGACAGAACAGTTGGGAGAAGTGCTAAAACGGTACTATGCCGCAGTGATCACCCCTATACGCGAACATGGCGGCATAATTTCTGATGTTGCCGGAGACGGAGTTATTGCTCTGTGGCCACATATTCCGGAAGAAAGTGTCTGGGCCACCATGACACCCGCTCTCAAAGCACTGCAGGATTCTATCGGCAGATTTAATCGGCAGAACCCAGATACCCCTCTCCCAACACGAGTCGGGGTACATGCAGGAGAAGTTGTACTAGGCCATTTTGGTGCCTCAGATCATTTTGAATTTCGCGCTATCGGTGACATTGTCAATACCACTTCCAGAATCGAAAACGCCAACAAAATTCTTGGCATGAAGTTGCTGCTCAGTAGTGCTTGCATTCAGGGTCATACAGGCCAGTTGCGCTGTCTCGGCAACTATTCGCTTTCAGGAAAAATGCAGCCCGTCACTCTCTACAGCCCGATAACTCCGCCCTGGAGCCGTAAACTGGAAACTCGTTTCCAACATGCTCTGATCCAGCTCCGCCAGGGGCAAGTGGCCGAGGCATTAAGGACGCTGAAGCAATTACATCAGGAAACCAGCGACCCGGTCTGCGGTTATCTTCTGACACACTTTGCTGACAGCTCCGCGCAACCCCTGCCGGAATCGGGTGCTTCTTTGATTGTGACACTGGAAAAAGCATGAAATTATCATGTTTTCCCTAGCGGCATGATTAACCGTTATTCAGTTCAATTAGCGGGACCAAGAACTGGAATTAATACCAAAATCGAACGACAATAAAACGATAACTATGCCTCAGGAGTTAGCATGTAGGGACATAGCTTAATCTTGGGCGGATATTGGACTGGTCTGGTTTTCCTGGCTCGCAGTTTATTGTCCTCATGCTGTTATCAGCCTGTTTGCTTGTTCAGCATTACCTTTCTGTTAATTAAAAGAAGAAAGTTCATACCTTGGAGAACTCTGTGGGCTCTGTCATGCATGATTACAGTCATACCCGTTCCATTTTAGAACATCGGCGTCAGTCTGCTTTTCGTCTCCTTTCTTCTCGATATTTATCCTGCTGTTTGTATCTTTGCTGTGGATTGGTTCTGTCGTCATTTAACGCACAGGCAAAGCCTCCCTGTGAAAACTGGATGGGGAAAGTCATCGCAGTCCAGGGACTACTGGAAAAATCCACAGCCTCAGACAGCTGGACCAGACTGCAACCCAATGCATACCTGTGCCCCGGAGACACCCTAAGGAGTGGGGTTTATAGCCGGGCATCAGTGTATCTCAGTAACAACACTTATATGCGTCTGAACCAGAATTCCGTACTCCATTTTCCCGAGCAGGAAAACGAGGCGAATTTCTGGGTGCAACTGCAGCAAGGCATCGCACATTTTCTCAGCCGTATTGTGAATCGCTTCGAAGTAACAACACCTTCGGTCAATGCCATGGTGGAAGGCACCGAATTTGTGGTGGATGCGGCTGGCTCCGTCACGGTGATTGAAGGCCAGGTGCTGACTTCATCGAAAAACACAAAACGGGTCACTATTCAGGGTGAGCAGACAAGGCAAACACAGGCAGGACAACCTTTACAAACTATTCAGATAAATTCCCAGCAATCTGTATCATGGGCGGTTCACTACCCTCCGATTCTGACCCTTACTGAGCTGGAGGCGCTCACCAATTCCGCCACAATACAGCAGCAACTCCACGAAGCTGAAACGCTGGCATTGCGTGGCCGACCGGATATTGCGCTGAAATCTTTCACTCCTGAAAACAGCCGGCAGATTCAAAATCAGCCGCCAACCCTACAATTGGCTCAGGCGGCCTTGCTGTTATCCACCGGACAGATCAGCCAGGCCGAAAGCCTATTGCAGCCACTGCTATCCGATGAAAATCTTGGGTATCTGGCCACAGCTTTACAGGCAGTGTTGGAAGTCGTCCGTAACCAACCTGAAAAAGCGCTTGTTGCTGCACAGAAATCTGTCGCCACCAGACCAGAGAGTGCTGTAGCACTGTTGGCCCTGTCATACGCCCAGCAGGCCAATATCCAACTGGAAGCGGCTGTTAATAGCGCCCTGCAGGCGACAGACATAGACCCTGGGAATATCCTTGGCTGGACCCGGCTGGCAGAGTTACAACTGGCCAATGGCCACTACACAGAAGCAAAGCAGGCTGTTGAACATGCCCGGTCAATTCAGTCTGATCATCCCAGAGCTTTGCTCATGATGGGGTTTGTAGCTCTTTTCGAGCTTGACCTGACCACTGCAGAGCAACAATTCACTAAAGCTATTGAGGCAGACAGCAATAACCCCGATGCCTGGCTGGGCCTGGGTTTGGCACAGTTGCGGGATGGCAAGCTCGAAACCGGCCGGCAAAGTCTTGAAATCGCCGTCAGTCTCGCCCCCACCCATAGCCTGTTGCGTAGCTATCTTGGCAGGGCTTACTTTGAGGAGAAACGGGAGATCGACGCCAATGAACAGTGGCTTTTAGCCCTGGACTTTGATTCCAAAGACCCGACGCCACCGTTCTATTTAGGGGTCAATCAGCTATTTATAAACGACCCGCTCAGAGCCATAGAGTCTTTAGAAAGATCCAGAAAGCTGAACAATAATCGAGCACTTTATCGGTCTGACGCACTATTGCAGAGCGATGCCGCGACTCGCAGCGCCACTCTCGCCCGGGCATATGATGAAGCCGGCTTTGAAGAAGCCGTATTACTCGAAGGCGGGAAAGCGCTAAGCCAGGATTCAATCAGTGCCGATGGACACAGGCTATTGGCAGACCGTTACGCCAGCTCTCCCCGCCATGAAGCTGGCCGGGTATCTGAGCTTTTACAGGCTCAACTGATGCAACCGTTATCAGCCTACCCTCTGCAACCACAACTCGTGGAGCCTGGCTTACCGGTGATAGAAGGCCTGGGCCCTGCCCGGCCGGGGCTTAACGAATATCACAGTCTGTTTAGCCAGGATGGCTTTTATGGCCTGCTGAGCGGCTTTGCCGGCACGGATGACAGCCTGGCGGACGAAGCTGTGGTATCCCTGCTGGAAGGGCCAATATCTCTCAGTCTTGGGCAATACCATTATGAGACAGACAGTTTCAGGGAAAATGCCGATCAGAAACAGGATGTTCTCAATGGATTCCTGCAATGGCAACTGAATCCTTCCACCAATGTGCAACTTGAAGTCCGGGACTTCAAACAGGAGCGCGGCGATTTGGGCTTAAGTGCCATAAGAGAAAATCTTGATTTTGAGCGCAAACTGAAAACCTATCGAATCGGCGTATTCAGCCGCCTGACTTCAAACAGTGGCCTGATGGTGTCGGCTATTTCGCAAAAGCTTGAAGACAGTTCATCCCTGCTCTTTTTACCGGACATCAAAGACATTGGCACTTTCGAGGAAGACCCCTGGATTGTGGAAGCCAAATATATCGGTCAGCGCAATATGCTGCAGTATGAGACAGGGGCAGGCCAATACTCTGCAGATGTGAAGAACGATTCCGCGCTATATGCTGTTTTTGAGGGTATAGACTTTTTAATTCCCGATACAGAAAACCACATTAAAAGCGATAAGACCCATCAGAACCTCTATACCTATTTAGGCCTGAACCTTAATGAGTGGTGGAGAATAGAAACCGGGCTGGCTTTTGACAAACTTAAGCAAACGGGAGAGGAAGATGCAAAACAGTGGTCACCCAAGCTGGGAGTGGTCTGGAATGAAGGCAACTGGACTATCAGAAGCGCTGCCTTCAGGACCTTTAAGCGTGATCTGGCCGCAAATCAAACCATAGAAAAATCCCAGGTTGCCGGATTCAACCAGTTTTACGCTGACCTCAACGGCGCCGACAGTAAGAACTACGCCATGGCGCTGGACTATCGGCCCAATAACCAGACTCACACAGGTATGGAGTTTCTTTACCGGGATATTGATTTTCCCGGACTCGATATTAACACGCTGGAGTTCACCACCTTTGAAATGTCCCAGCAATTTGGAAGCATTTATTTCAGTCGTTGGCTCACTGATCAAACTTCCCTGCGTGTAGCCTATGAATACGACGACAATGACCTTGACTACGTCACGGAACAGAACAGTTTTAACCAGATTGCCAGAGCTAAAACCCAGGTTGTGCCGATAACTTTAAGCCATTTCCTGAATCAGTATATAACCGCGTCCTATACCGCAAGTTACGTAAATCAAAAGAATACCCTGGCACTGATTGACCCGCTGAGCTTCGAAGTATTTGAAAGCCGATATAGAGAGGAAGCCTGGATATTCGATTTATCGTTGCAAGCCAAACTCCCAAAGCGCTACGGCGTATTTGAAGTCGGTGCCAAAAATCTCTTTGACCGTGAAGTGGAAATTGTTGACCAGACAGAGACACTGCTCAGGTTTTACCCCAAACAATTTCTTTATGCCCGACTACAACTGAATTTCTAACGCTGAGAATCGATACCTGATCGAAATCCTATTTAGCGTTTGCCGCAACTCTACAACCTGTATGACGTCCACACCGAGGACACCAACAACAATGAGGAATATGAGATGAAAAAAACTACACAACTGAAAATTCGCACCACACTGATGACTATCCTGATGACGATGACATTAAATGCCTGTGCAACAGATACAACCAAGCCCACAGATGACCCTAATATGAACAGCAGGTATCTTCCCTTTTCAATAGTATTTGATAAGAGGGGTAACTTAGTCGTCCTCGATCTTAACGGCAAGCCCCTTGAGTTCACGGAAACCAGTTTCCCCATCAAAGCCACTGAAATTCAGAAAGTTGAATCATTCTCTTATGTTCAGTATCGCGGGTCTCATGTCGGTCTGATAGTACGCGGTGGGCAAATGATTAAAATCAAACTGCCTCATTGATAGATATTTTTGTCAGGCTATCAGCCTTTATGATGGCTGGTGATGAAACTTTCATCTCCAGCCATCATTGAATTGGTATGAGGAACTACAGATCACCATTATTACCTTTAATTGTCTTCCGGTGGATGCCGCTCCCTAGCGCCTGATCATTACCCGCGGTTTTCACTAGCGTACAAATTTCCCTCCAGTTTCAGAGTGGAGGCATAGCAACGGAAATTCTGAAACATTGATTCATAACGAATGAAAAGGCACTATCAGCGGAGTTCGCTCTTTCTTACAGTCAAGTCTCATTAACCCCCACAAACTGAGTATGAAATATGCTGAGCCGGACATTCGTGGTCTGTTTTTTAACTTCCCTGATGGGCTGTGGCGGCAGCACAGCCAATAGCTCGGGGACGATATCCCAGCAAGGAGTTGTCTTCACTCAGGATCAACGTCTCATAGCGGATCAAATAATCAGCGTTTTTGAGAACGACACACCCGATATCCAATATGGTTATGCGGAAAACCTGAAAGACGGGCGTGGTATTACAGCCGGACGGGCAGGCTTTACCTCAGCAACTGGTGACATGCTGGAAGTTGTCTCCAACTACACGGATTTGCATCCCGGCAATCCGTTGTCCGTTTATCTACCCAGACTCGGCGAACTCGCAGCGACAGAAAGTGATTCCACTGTCGGTCTGGAAAATTTTGAGACGGTCTGGCAAGCCGAAGCAGCCCAGCTGGATTTCCGGGAGGTACAAGATGACATCGTGGATGACGTATATTACCTGCCTGCCACAGTGCAGGCTAAACAGCTTGGCGCGAGTTTGCCGCTGACATTGCTGAATCTATACGATGCGATAATCCAGCATGGAGAAGGCGACGACCCTGACGGTCTGCCTGCCATGATAGAGCGTACAACTGCTGAAGTCGGCGGCACTCCGGCTGATGGTGCCGACGAAAAAACCTGGTTACTGGCTTTTATGACGATACGGCGGTCAGTATTGCTGGATCCCTTTAATCATGCGACTCAGAAAGAGTGGTCTGAATCTGTTGGCCGGGTTGACGCTCTGATTGACCTCTATGAACAGGCCAAATTTTCACTCGCCCCGCCATTAGTGATTGCACCTTGGGGAGATGCTCATACATTGCCGGAAAACTAGTTGCAGCCTCGGAAGTTTTGCTAGATCACTGCGGACAGAAGAGCTACACCAGCCAAATAGCTACCAGGCTAGGATCAAGCAATAGAATAATCCTTAGGGCCTGTTGACGTTTCGCATTCATCGTGGCAATAGCGAAACGTCAAAAGCCCTAACAACATTCTTAAAACATTTGTAAAATAGCAATCAGCTTTCCTCTAAAAGAAGTATGCTTATGCCTCGACCGCAAAGCGCATAACCAAGGAACTTTCAGGCATTAAAATGAAACCCTCAGCATTACTAACAGGACTGATATTATTCTCGGTGTTTTCTACCAACCTGGCTATTGCCTGCTTTAAGCCGGGAGATAAGCCCTGCGGTGTATTTTTGGTCGGTGACTCACTACCCCCTTTCCTGTACTCAGAGAATGATTACAATATTACCTCGGGTGTGGCATATGACATGATCCATGCCATCTTTCGCGACATTCCAGAAGCCCAGGTGCAATTTCCCCGCATGCCTTGGAAACGATCACTGTTGCAGATGGAGCTGGGCGATAAGGACGGCGTGGCGTTGATTATCAAAACGCCGAAAAGAGAACAAATCCTGGATTTTAGTCGCCCCTACATCCAGGCAGATGCCAAGGTTTTTTATAATAAAAAACGATTCCCTCACGGATTTACCTGGTCGACCCTCAATGATCTCAAAGGATACAACGTCGGTTTGATTGCCGGACACTATTACGGAGAAGAAGTCGAAAGTATCCGTAAGGACGGCACCCTATCCGTTGTCGAAAGCACTGATGTTGACCTGGCATTCCGCCTACTTGAATACCGTCGGGTTGACCTCACCATCAGTAGCGTCCCTGTGGCAATAGCCAGTGTTAAACAGGCTGGCTGGTTAGAGGATCTTGGGGTTGCAGATAAAATAGTCACCACCTACCAGTTTCACATTGGCTTCTCGCAAAATAGTCCTGCCCGCTTCCTGCTCCCTCAAATCAACCAGGCTATCGTGGATCTGGCTGAAAGTGGTGAAGCTGAGACCATTCTTGCCCCCTACGGCGCTGTAGTACCTGCATCAGCGCCTGCATCGGAATAAGTATTTGGTATTTCTACTATTCCAACGTTCTAAAGGCATACCAGTACCCTAAGCGTATTCCACAGCTATCTGATAATCACTTCGGCCCAGGAATTAGGCCGGAGTTTTTTAAAGTAAGAATTGATCTATAGCAACAACATTTTCTCACTGATTAGTACACTGCCAGACCTTTTGGATTGATAGGTCTTTCTCCGCCTATTTGCAGTTTTATTTTTCAGGTCAGTGCCAGATGTTTAAGCCAGAACTCTTATCTCCTGCGGGCTCCCTCAAACACATGCAGTATGCATTTGCCTATGGTGCAGATGCCGTTTATGCCGGGCAGCCCCGATACAGCCTGCGGGTTCGCGAGAACAGTTTTGATCTGCCGACGTTGGCTGAGGGCATTCAGATTGCTCACCAGAGCAGCAAGAAGTTCTATATCGCCGCCAATATTGCCCCCCACAACAGCAAAGTTAAAACCTTTCTAAAAGACATGGCCGCCGTGGTCGAGATGGGCCCGGACGCGCTGATCATGTCAGACCCCGGTTTAATCATGATGGTACGCGAGGCCTGGCCTGAGATGCCCGTGCACCTTTCAGTACAAGCCAATGCCGTAAACTATGCCTCGGTTGAATTCTGGCACCGGCAGGGACTGGAACGCGTGATTTTGTCCCGTGAACTGTCACTGGATGAAATCGGCGAAATCCGTGACAAAGTTCCCGACATGGAACTGGAGGTCTTCGTCCATGGTGCTCTCTGCATTGCCTACTCCGGCCGATGTCTGCTCTCGGGCTATATGAACAAACGCGATCCGAATCAGGGAACTTGCACCAACGCTTGCCGTTGGCAATACGAGACTCAACCCGCGCGAACAGATCTGGCGGGAAACATTATCCCTACTACCCATGCCGCCACCCAGGAATGGACCCCGGCGATGACTGCCCCCACTCTGGGAACCGGAGCGCCGACCGAGCAGATGTTCCTGCTCCAGGAAAAGGGTCGTCCGGGCGAGCAGATGCCGGCTTTTGAGGACGAGCACGGCACCTACATTATGAATTCCAAGGATTTGCGCGCCGTTCAGCACATCCCCCGCCTGTGTCAGATGGGCATCCATTCGCTTAAAATCGAGGGGCGTACCAAATCACACTACTACGTGGCAAGAACGGCTCAAGCCTACCGCCAGGCGATTGACGACGCCGTGTCTGGAAAGCCATTCGATATGGGGTTAATGGATACGCTGGAGAAGCTGTCTCACCGTGGGTATACCGAAGGTTTTTACCGTCGGCACGTGCATGATGAGTATCAGAATTACGAAACCGGCACCTCCCTGTTGGGGAGCCAGCAATTCGTGGGAGAAGTATTGGAATATGATCAGAGCCGGCATCAGGCTTTGATTGATGTGAAGAACCGCTTTGTCGTGGGAGACCAACTGGAACTGATGTCACCTGGAGGTAACATCAGTTTCCAACTACAGAACCTGAACACCCGTGACGGCCGGTCCGTAGATACAGCGCCGGGGTCCGGTCATAAACTGCTGCTGCAATTACCGGAATCTGTGCCGGATAATCTGGAATATGGCTTGCTGATGAAGAACCTGTGAACAAGGCAATAAACCGTCATTTCCAGGCCTGGCATCACCGAAAAACAACATCAGAGTTTACAGCCCGGCACTACCGCTTTAATCTTCCCATTTACTCTATTCTCTATCGCCAACAATCCCTATCGTCGCAAAAGCGTTTCACGGGATTGAGGCTTACCCTGCCGAAGAGTTTTCCAAGCCACGAAGGGAATGCGAATTTTATCAGGCGGATAATAGCTGAGCCTCCATTGGCGGTGTCCGGGATAACAGCTCCTACAGCTACCGCCAGATTAATGTATCCTGACCCAGGGTCACGACCACGTCGAATCTCGGACGGGGAGTTGGTTTCAATCGACCACCACGCAGTTCCGTCCGGACGACTTAGCTTCATAAAGCGCCTTATCAGCCCGTTCTAAAATACTCGCAGAATTATCCTGTGCCAGCATAAGAGTACCGCCAAAAGATGCGGTCACCTTCCCAACCGGGTCAATATCCTGCGTACCGATAACCTGTCGCAGCCTTTCGCAAAAGGCAAAGATCGCCAGTTCGTCCATATCTTCAACCACAATCAGGAACTCCTCCCCGCCCCAACGGGAAACATAACCATCCCTGCGGATCACTCGACCCAGTCGCTGTGCCACTTCACGCAACACGGTATCGCCTGCCGGATGCCCGTAGGTGTCATTGATTTTCTTGAAATGGTCAAGATCAAACAGCACCACGCCGGTTTTATCATTGTCGGATAAACACTGCTTCAATATGCGTTCACCAGCCCGACGATTATAAAGTGCCGTCAACGGATCGATATCGGCGAAGCTTTGCATGCGTTCATGCTCCGCCCGTAACCAGTCCATTTTTTTCTGTAGGCCACGGTAAAAAGGCATCAAAATAAGTACCAGCAAATAGCAGGGACCAAATGCCATGAGAATTTCTTTGCCGCGCTGACTCCATAGTTCATCCGAATGCCCAAAAAGATATAGGAGCACCGGCAGGGCAATCAGGCACCAGGAAATAACGGCCGTCATAATCGCCTGCCGCATTGGCAAAAATATGGTCACCAGAATCATAACTAACAACGGCAGAGAGGTTATTGGCGGTAGCGTGTCTATCAGGTTTCTATTAACCACCTGGTCGGCCTCATGCGTATAAAACCAAGCAGGTGTAGCCAGGGCACCGATAATGACAAATAGCGTGAGTTTAATAACGCGATGAGCCCAATGTGGCTTTATCACCAGGGCGAGCGTCAAGGTAAAAAGCGTAGCTGCCGTCACCGGCGGAACAATCAAATCCAACGGCAAAGGATTAGGCTCCAGGCGATGCAATATGGTGGCCGTGAGAGCGCCTACCATTGCCATCAACAATAGTGCCAGAGTGGTATAGCGGAAAAACTGGTCTTGCGGATCTCGTATCGACATCTTTCTGAGTACGGGAAAAGAAGGCCAAAGTATAAGGAGATTAACGCTTAATTTCCAAACATTGATCGCTCTCAGACTTCCGGACAATGGCAGCTTTTAGTGTGTCCCCCAAAATACCTGCTCCCAATTATTTCAGCTGGCCAGTTCTGATAGTCAGCTAATGATTCAATGCTTCTCAGGCACGCTGATGTATTTCTTCCGCAGGCGTGCCATTTTCCTATTTGATTCCAGTTGGTCAATTGAGGCATTCACCCTAAATAGGGCTCTCCCACAGAACTGAAGCCTGCCATAATTTCGATATTTTCCACAAACAGATCAAATTGCCCCAATTGCAGACGCATCAGCAAGTGATCGTAGTTGTAGATCCCCTGGGGGTTCATTTTACTTTTCCTCAAGTCCGTAGTAACTGGACTTGTATCCCAGAAGGCCTCCAACCCGATAATTGACAAGATCCTGCTGCCGCCTATCTTCACTGTCGGTGGCATTCAGTAACATATGGTACTTGCCTTCCTCCCCGTGCTAAGAGACAGCGCTTCCAGGGTAGTAATTCAATGTTGAATACCAGATTGTGGCTTTTCAGAATGATACCGATCAGTTCTGAGGCCACTCACTGATGTCATCACAAATGTGCACAGGACTGGTAACTGTTTCAGCGGGCACGATTGACGATAGCCAACTGTTCCAGCAAAGACTTCAACTCGCTCTCCTGCTGTTCCAGGAATAGTTCAAATTCTGCGCCTTCCTTGACGTATGATTGCCATCCGTATTTCTTCCTGGTCTGTTTCCAACTGTCCGAATCATTAAGCGCCAGAAGGGCCTTACGGTAAGATTCCACCAATTCCGGGCTCTGTTGCCGGGTGGTAAAAAAACCTCGCCAGTTCTGAAAGATAACATTCACCCCCTGCTCTCCTGCAGTGGGAATATCGGGGTAATCATCTAGTCTGGTGCCCGCCGTAACCGCAAGAATACGAATTTCGCCACGCTGATAGGAAGCCAGCACCTCACCCAATCCCGTCACCAATGCTTTAGCCCACCCTCCTTCCAATAAGGATAAGGCGTGGGCGCCCCCGTCGGCTTCCACATAACGGACCCCTGAAGCGGGAATATCAAATTCTTTGGCCAGCATCAGCATGGTCACATGATCGAGACTGCCAAAGGAAGAGCCGCCAACAATCGGCATATCCCTGGGAGAGTTTTTCACATCATTCAGAAAGTCTTGCAGATTTTTATAAGGGGAATCAGCATTGACGACCAGGACCTGGTATTCCGTTGCCAGCACCATCACCGGCCTCAAATCCCGGAAACTGTATGGCAACACACTGGTCAGGTAACGCAGGATAAGTGGGAAAGACTGTACCATCAGGGTTTGTTTAAAACGTTCGGGATTTTCCACCATCTGAATAATAGCCCTGGCCCCTCCACCACCTGAGCGGTTTTCATAAGTGATTGTCTGCACCAGCCCCTGGTTTTCAAGTCCCCTTCCTGTTTCCCGGGCCATGGTATCCCAGCCGCCACCTTCACCCCCTGGTATTAGCATATGCAGCTCGTCAATGCTTTCTGCTGCCACTACAATATTTTCTGCTACCACCACACTCGACAATATTCCGACAAGTAGTAGGCAAAGCAGTCTATTCATCCACAGCATCCTTAAAAGCACAAACAGGCCAAACTAACGAGGTCAAACAAGTGTAGTAGGCTTTGCACAAATAACCTTACACCCTTTGGCTTAGGCCGCTGTCATATCCCAGTGCCTGGCAGACAACATCACCGTTTGTGCAATGATCCCATAGAAACGCACAGCCTCCTCCCGAAGCTGACAAGGAAAGACATATTAATCAAATGACGGAAATGAATGTCATAAATCGATATTACTAGTTAATTTTCATGCGAAACATTTGTACTTTTTTGGTTTTTATCGCGCCAAGTACAACAGTTTTCCTCTGAAGTTCAATGACCATTGGGAAGTAATCCCATGCGCGAAAAAAATAGCTTAGAGTGGTGATTTTGCCCCCGCGATAGGGTTTCACCGGTTTTAATTGAAAAGGGGGGTCTCCCCCCTAACCGGCAAAGCGGTTTTCAACCATTACTTCCTTGGGCAGCAAAGGGCCGGAACGCGGCCAGGCTGGTTTCTCTGCTTTACCTATGGCCAGCATCAGGCCTATCAGGTGCCCCTCTGGCAGCTCGATAATTTCAGCAACCTTTTCAGCGTCAAATCCGATCATGGGGCAGCTGTCATAGCCCAATGCCTTGGCTGACAACATCACCGTCTGCGCCATGATGCCGCAGGAGCGCACAGCTTCATCCCGCTGCAACTGGGGTTTGCCTCGGTAAAAGTCGGTCAGCAGGTTGACTATCATGCTGGAAGTATCCGCATCCGCATGACGCCAGTAGCGTTGAGGTTCATTTTGCCAGGCGTTGATATCGGCACAGACTATCCAAAGTTCACTGGCATCTGTCACCTGCGCTTGATCCATAGCAACCGCCCGTAACGCCTGGCGTTGGGCGGAATCTGTCACCCGCACAATGCGCCAGTGCTGAATATTGAAGGAGGTAGGAGATTGCAATGCGGCAGCGATGATCCTCTCCCGATCTTCCCTTGGCATTGGCTGGTTGGGTTGGTAATGTTTGATCGCCCGACGAGCTGCGATCACGTCAAATAAATCCATATTGGTTCTCCTCTTTGCGAGCTGGCAAAGCACTGATATCAAATCCTTAGACAGGTATAAATAAACCAGCCACTTAATATCGGCGCTAGCAATAAATAACTTTGGGCTGAAAACAAAGGGCGAAAGCTGATTTCACTTTCACTGGCAAAAAGCTTAACCTATTCAAAAAATGTTGGAAGCACCAATAAAACCAAGATAGTTTTGACGAAAACGCAAAGACAATGCTGACCAATCTCGAAGTATTTATCAAAGTGATTGAACTGGGAAGTTTCTCTTCGGCAGCACGGGTGCTTGGAGTCTCGCCATCCAGTATCAGTCGCCAAATGGACAAACTGGAAGCAGAATTCGGTACCCGTCTGCTGAATCGGAGCACTCATACGGTGGCACCGACGTCCGCCGGATTGCGGTTAATTCCCTTTGCAGAAAACGCCTTAACCCAAATGGACATGGCAAGACTGTCTGTCAGGCAGGATCTCAGCGAACCACAGGGAATATTACGGATATCCGTATTTGAAAGCTTCGGTCGACTCTTTGTGTGCCCGTTGGTCCTGGACTTTTTAAAGCTCTACCCGAAAGTAAAAGTGATACTGGACACCTCGGACCGTATGGTGGACCTGCACAAGGAAAATGTGGACATCGCCATACGTACCGGCCAGCTACAGGATTCTTCCCTCAAAGCCCGGCGACTGCTATTGATGAAGCCTGTCGTTGTCGCCTCTCCGGATTATCTGGCCAAATACGGCGCCCCGGAAGAACCGGAAGATCTGAAACATCACAACTGTCTGGTGCTGGACCGTCAGCGCCAAGTCAGTTGGTGGCATTTTCGGCAGGGGACCTACTACCGCAAGGTACCCGTCTCAGGCAACCTGCAGTCTCCAGGTGGAGAACCTTTAGCACAGGCGGCCCGGGCTGGTCTGGGCATTACCATGCTGACGCACTGGATGCTGCAAAAGGATATCACTTCGGGAGCATTGGTCAGGGTGTTGGATGGCTGGAAAGGCGGCTTTACCGAACAAGGTGAAAAAGCCGTGGACGCGCTATTTCTACCGGATCGCTATGAACGCCCCGCACTCAGGGCGTTTATCGACTTTATGGTGGAGCGGTTCCGGGCAATGGAGCAAAGCTAACGACTACTACCCATTGCAGGCCGGTTTGGGTTTATTGTTCGTAAGCCTTGCGAGCCTCTTCCGCGATGATTGCCACACCCCTGCGCACAGTATCCTCATCCTGAGCATAGGACACACGGATACATTCATGTTGATGCCGCCAATCATCCTCAAAGCCGACAAAAAAGTTCTGCCCAGGCACCACCAAAACCCCCCGTTTCTTCAAACGCTCATAGAGTTCCTGACTGGTAATCGGCAGTCCTTCCAGCCATAACCACAAGAATATCGCCCCTTCAGGTTTGTGAATGTGGTAGGGCAAATCCCCCAATCCGTCACGGAACCACTGCAGTGTCAACTGCGAGCGTTGCTGGTAGAAGGGTTGGATGCAACCCTGTCCCAGGGACAGGATCTCGCCGGTTTTGAACAGTTCCCCGGCCAATGCCGGCCCCATTGTCCCACAGGCCAGACTCACCACCGTATTGGCTCGGGTATAGGCGCTGATCACCTCCTCATTAGCGACAATGATACCGGTGCGAACCCCAGGTAATCCCAGCTTGGAAAGGCTCAACGCCAGTATGGTATTTTCATTCCAATGCGGGGTGACATCGGTGAACAGAATTCCCGGAAACGGCAGGCCATAGGCACCATCGATAATGAACGGAATATTGCGTGCCCAAGTAATTTCATCCAGCAGTGCTATCTCATTATCGGTCAGCACATTACCGGTCGGATTGGTCGGCCGTGACACACACAGGGCTGCCACATTCGGCTCAAGTTTCAGCTGGGCAAAATCCACATGGTATTTAAACAGATGATCATCCAGTTTTTCGATATTCGGACGGGTCGCGGTAAAGAACGATTCAGACAACCCCACGTCCCGGTAGCCCAGATATTCCGGCGACAAGGGCAGATGAATCCTGCGTTGGCTGCCGTCACTCATCTTGCCAGCCAGCAGGTTATACAAAATGAAAAATGCCGATTGGCTGCCGTTGGATATTGCGATATTCCGCCCGCCCAGTTGCCAGCCGAACTGCTTCTTCAAGAATCTGGCCAATTCATCCCGGAAAGCCATTTCACCCTGAGGTGACTGATAGACGCCGAACAACCGATGACGTTTTTCAGGATCCGCCATCAGGCATTCCAGTCGCTGTTGAAAAACGGCTTCTACCTCCGGCAGTCGCGCGGGATTACCTCCGCCCATAAAGATCATGTCAGGGGTTTCTGTCAGCGCAGAACCCAGATCATCCATCAGTTCCACGATGCCGGAATCACCGGCGAATTTCTCGCCAAAGGCGGACAGTTTCATAGATTCCTCTTTGCCTGTGCTTACCTAGCAGGTTAACAAGTTCAACGGGACGAACGATTAGGGCTGTGAATGGCTTTACCCAATGCAGTTAAAGATGCTTCAAAGGTGGCCTCGCCCAGTGTTGGATGTACATGTATGGTATGCGCCAGGTCTTCCAGCCGAGCGCCCATTTCCAATGCCAGTGCGAACTCCCCACTCAGTTCTGCCACATGAGCACCCACCGCGTGAATGCCGAGAATGACATGGTCTGATTTACGCGCGGTTATTCGTACATAACCACCGTCCTGACCGGCTTCCATTGCCAGTGCTTTTCCAATCGCGGCGAAAGGAAATTTACCGACAACGATGTCATGGTCTTCGGCTTCTGCTTGCTCTGGTGTCAGCCCGACGCCCACTATTTAAGCAAGCCTTCCACGCCCTGGCTGAGTTTGTCCACCACCCCTTCTTTCCAGCTAATCATGCCGCCCCGAATCAGGCAGGTACCCCCTGCTCTCTCCACTTCCACCAGAATGGTATCCAGGCCAAGTTGGCCAGCACGAATGGCGGCGACATGGCCTCCCGGGCCGGCGCCGATCACTAATACTTTGCAGGTCTTGTTCATCTTTGGACTCACCTGTTTTTAAACGCGGGTTGGCAATGCATGAACACCGGGATCTGATGATCCCAGGTCAGCTTTACAGAGGTTATTTGGTTGCATTGATCGTTGTGCCTGGAAGCACTCAGACAAAGATGGCACCAGGATTTTCCAGCAGCCGTTTAATTGCCTGCACCAGCCGGGCACCATCGAAACCGTCCACGATTCGATGGTCAAACGAAGACGAGAGATTCATCATCTTTCGCACGACGATAGCGCCGTCTTTGACCACCGCTCTTTCCTGCAGCTTATTGATGCCGATAATAGCGGTTTCAGGGGCATTGATTATGGGTGTGGAGGCAATGCCTCCGATTGCTCCCAAGCTGGTAACCGTGATGGTCGAACCGCTGAGTTCAGTCGCTTTTGCAGTATTATCCCGCGCTGCCTTTGCACAACGGCTCAGTTCAGCGGCGCCTTGCCAAAGGTCCAAACTTTCGCAATGGCGCACGACCGGTACCATCAGCCCAACGTCTGTCATTGTCGCAATCCCTACATGCACGGCATCGTACTGGGTCAAGACACTGGATTCCTCATCAAAGTTTGCGTTGCAATGGGGAAATTTCGGCAGCACTTTCACCAGAGCCTGCATAACAAACGGTAGCAGGGTGAGTTTAGGCTGACCTTCCTCAGGGTGATTGTTTAGATGCTGACGCAACTCTTCCAGTGCAGTGACATCCACTTCATCAACATAGGAATAATGCGGAATATTACGCTTGGCTTGCTGCATTTTCTGGGCGATCACCCGGCGCAGGCCTTTTATTTTCACTTCTGTCCGACCAGTTTTTGGGGGGCGGTGTCTGATGCCCGCAGGAGCAACCAAAGCACCGCCAGTGGCAATAAAGGCATCCAGATCCTTGTGGCTGATGCGGCCGGCAGGGCCACTGCCGGAAACGACCGACAGATCAATCCCCTCATCCCTGGCTCTTTGCCTGACTGAAGGCGAGGTTAAAACTTTCCCGCCGGTTCGATGTGCTTGCGGTGCCAATGCCGAAGTTAGTGCTGTCTCCTCTGGTTTAGATACGGCCTGACTGACCGCCTCCTCTACAGCAACTGTTGTTTGTGGCACTTTTTGCGTGGCTTTCTGTTTTAACTCTTGAAGCACCGGCTCAGCATCGGAAGAATCACCGGAGCCGCCTTCCGTATCAAAACGGATCAACTCTTTGCCGACCGCCAGAACTTCTCCGGCTTCACAGGCGATGGCGGTTACAACGCCGGACACCGGTGCGGTCACTTCCACCACCGCTTTGTCCGTCATAACGTCGGCAATGTGCTGGTCTTCTTCTACGTTGTCGCCGAGTTTGACGTACCATTCCACGATCTCTGATTCGACGATGCCTTCACCCAGATCGGGTAATTTAAAACTAAAACTGCCCATTGTCCGGTCTCCCTCAGTCGGTTTCGAGTGTGCGTTGCATGGCTTCGATAATACGGTCATGGCCGGGAAAATATTCCCACTCAAACACGTGAGGGTATGGGGTATCCCAACCGGTGACACGCTCGATAGGCGCTTTCAGGTGCCAGAAACATTCTTCCTGAACTTCAGCTATAAGCTCCGCGCCGAAGCCACTGGTGCGGGTGGCCTCATGAATGACCACACAACGGCCGCTCTTTTCAACAGACTTCACGATGGTTTCCAGATCCAGCGGCAGCAAGGAGCGAAGGTCAATCAGCTCGGCGTCTATGCCGCATTCGTTAATCGATGCTTCCGCTACATGCACCATAGTGCCGTAGGCCAGTACGGTCACATCACTGCCTTCGCGCAGAATGGAGGCTTTGCCCAGGGGAATTTTGTAGTGCTCTTCCGGCACGTCGCCCATAGGGTGAGCTGCCCAGGTCGTGGCCACATTAGTCTGCACTTCATGGCCATAAAACGGGCCGTTGTATATCCGCTTGGGCTCGAAAAAAATCACCGGATCATCGTCTTCAATCGCACTGATCAACAGACCTTTGGCATCGTAGGGGTTGGATGGCATCACGGTTTTAAGACCTGCCACATGGGTAAAGATACCTTCCGGGCTTTGGGAATGGGTTTGCCCACCGCGAATACCACCGCCACAAGGCGTTCTCACCGTGACGGGAGCAAAGAACTCGCCGCCGCTGCGGTGACGTAGACGCGCCAGTTCACTGACAATCTGGTCGAATCCTGGGTAGATATAGTCGGCAAACTGAATCTCCACCACCGGACGCAAACCATTCACGCCCATACCGATGGCCGCCGCCATAATGCCGCCTTCTGCGATTGGCATATCCAGCGCACGATGGGCGCCATACTTGTTATATAAACCCTCAGTACAACGGAAAACACCGCCGAAGTATCCGACATCCTCGCCCATCACCAGCACATTCGGGTCACGGCTCATGGTGCAATCCAACGCCGAGTTAATGGCCTGAACCATGGTCATCTTAGGCATGGCTTAGACCCCCATCTTCTGACGTTGTTTACGCAGGTGTTCCGGCATTTCCTTGAATACATCCTCAAACATGCTGGCAACCGGCCAGTGGGGACCTTCTTCCAGAGTGCCGTAGGAAATGGACTCTTTCCAATCGTCAGTCACAGACTGCTTGAGCTCATCCGCCAGGGCCTGTTGTTGCTCTTCTGTCCATTCGCCAAGATGGATCAAATGCTGTTTCAGCCGGTCAATCGGATCACCCAAAGGCCAAGCTTCCGCCTCATTCCTGGCACGGTAGCCTTCCGGGTTATCACTGGTGGAATGGGCGGCACTGCGGTATGTGAAGAGTTCAATAAAGGTCGCGCCTTGTCCTTTACGGGCACGCTCTGCAGCCCATTCTGTGGCGGCATATACAGCGAGGAAATCGTTACCATCGACGCGAATACTGGGAATATTGAAGCCGAGGCCACGAGCTGCAAAGGTAGTTCCGGCAGAGGCAAAAGACTGGGGAGTGGAAATGGCCCATTGGTTATTCACCACGTTCAGAATCACCGGTGCACGATAAGTAGCGGCAAACAGAAGTGCGTGGTAGACATCCGCTTCGGCAGTACTGCCGTCGCCCACCCAGGCAGCAGCAATGTGATCTTCACCTTTGTAAGCTGATGCCATCGCCCAGCCAACTGCTTGGCTGAACTGGGTAGCAAGGTTACCGGAGATGCTGAAGAAGTTATCATCCTTCCAGCCATAAAGCACCGGCAGTTGACGACCTTTCAAATTGTCACGAACATTGGACAGACACTGGCACATCATATCGACCACCGGGCGTTCGCGAACAAACAACAAACCTTGCTGGCGATAAGTCGGAAACAGCATATCGCCGTGCTCCAATGCCATCCCCTGAGCCACCGCAACCGCTTCTTCACCGGTACATTTCATGTAAAACGACAGCTTGCCCTGACGCTGCATGCGAAACATCCGCTCATCGAAAGCGCGCACATGCATCATGTGTTTGAGCCCTTTACGCAGGGTCTCCGGGGAAAGCTTAGGGTTCCAATCGCCCAGCGCATGGCCTTCATTGTCCAGAACCCGGATCAATCCATAAGCCAGCGGCTGGATATCCAGTGCTGAACAGTTTAATTCTGGTTTAGGGGCAGTACCGGCATCAGGAAGATTGAGATAGCTGAAATCTGCCACGTCGCCGGGGCGGGAAGAAGCTTCTGGAATATAGAGTTTGCTGACGGACTTTGAGATTTCTGCAGAAGAGGGAATTTGCGAAGCGGGCTTTGAATTATCCGAGGTGTTATTTCCTGAAGAAGCCTTGCCTCCGGCACAGGATTTTCCCACAGACGATAGCTTCACCACGGGTTGCTGCGTTAGCGCCATAACGGTTCTCCTTCAGTCTTACCTCTGTGCTTGTGGCACCCTGGGCAAGAGAGTTTTTGTTTTTGTATAGCTCTCTTTTGGAGAGCAGATTCTTAAAGTCAGCAGTCTTTCCCGCAGACCCAACTGCAAGAAGGATCACTTCAAAAGCAGCATGACATTTACTATATCCTAGCCCTCAGGAATGAGTTATTCCATTTAATTGTCAAAACAAGCCATTTGCGCATATATTATTCTCTAAAAATACTTATAGGCATAATATTTACACCCTACAAACAAAACACACATTAACTATGCAGACATACGCATTCCGGCATGACAGAGCAATCCCCCTATAATGAGGAAAGACGATGGAGATCAAACTGGATAAAACCGACCGCCTGATACTGGAACTCATCCAATCAGATGCCAGCCTGTCGGCCTCTGAAATCGCTGAAAAAGTGAACCTTTCCCAACCCCCATGCTGGCGCCGTATCAAGCGCCTGGAAGAAGACGGCTATATCGACCGCCGGGTGGGCATGTTGAATCGCAAACGCCTGGGATTGAATGTGGTGATTTATACCGAAGTAAAACTCACAGCGAACGGCCGCCAAGCGGTGGGGGACTTTGAAGAGAATATCCGCTCATTCCCGGAAGTGACGGAATGCTACACCATGATGGGACGCACCGATTTTTTGCTACGCATCGTTACCAGAGACGTGGATTGCTACGAACGTTTTTTCCGCGAACATCTTTCCCAACTGCCGGGCGTCCTGGAGATCAACTCCAGCGTGGCACTAAGCGAAGTGAAGTATACGACTGAGCTGCCGTTGGGATTGGTTTAGGGTATCTGTATTGAAGCACCAAACTTGCCGTCACTGTTTGGGTATTTTCTCCGGATGGCCCCTCCAGATAGCCTGGTACCACTGTTTATAGGGTATATTTTCCTCAAGCTCGTAGATATTCAGTCGATTGGCAACCTTGAAGGTCACCAGTATCGGCTGGCTGACGATGCCACTGGGGGGCTCTCCGGCGAAGGCACGGTTTATCTCATCTGCCAATTGCCATCCTTGCAGTGCCACAGGTTCGGCGACGGTGGCAATCTGTGTAGACAGCCCGCTGCGTATACGATTCAACGCCGGAAAGGAACCGTCCCCAGCCGAGATATTGCGAATGTCCTGCCGCTTGAACTTTCTTAATGGGTAATTAATGGAATCAAAATATAGATCATTAATTGCCAGACTGTGAGTCCAGGCAGCACCGTGCTGATTAATCAATCGCTCGACCACATCCGGCAACTCAGCTACTGTATTGCCCAGGCTGATATTTTCAACTGACAATACTTTACAGCCCGAACACTCTGAAACAACTTCGACCATATAGCGGGTTTTGGCATTCGCCACCTCAAAGCGCTCATCATTAAATATAACCACGCCGGCAGCACCTTCACTATCCCACACTACGTATTCCGCCGCTTTTTTTGCGACATCATATGAGCGCGTGGCAATGTTGATAAACAGCTCATCACTGGCTCCCGGGTCTGCCATCGCATGCCAGCCCGCCACAACCTTGTCAGTTTTTGCCAAAACCTTGATTTCTTTGATGACACTTTCGGCGGAAATGCCTCCCAACACCACGGCATGAAAGTGGCTGACTGATGCATCCAAAATTGCAGCCTTGATCGTCTTAAGCTCATTTTTGCCATCAATGAACTCGAGCTTCCACCCTAACTTCTGGGTAGCTACCTGAAAATGACGATATAGCGCAGTGATACCGCCATTGTTGGAATCCTGAGAGATAAAGAGGATAGATTTATCGACTTGCGCCACTGGTCCGGACATTGGGCCAGTCCATTGATAGTTGCTCATGCCCAGAGTCTGGTTCTCCGCCAAAACATCGATAAAGGGCGAGAGGCAAAAGACAAGGCCAAAAGTTAGACTCCAAATTTTCTGTCGTATCATTGTGCACATAGATATGGGTGAACCAAATCATTTCCCTCGAAGTTACTGCTATCAAATTTCTTTAGCTGGCCCAATACCAAAAGTATCCACCACATAATAGGTCAGTATAGGTTATCTCCCCCACTATCAGATACAACAAGGTATCAGATACAGCAAGGTGGTTATAGATGGATGGATAAAGACTGTAATTGGTAGCCAGACTGAGAATGAGCGGCCAGCGGATGCCTTACTCCCGGGAAAGGCGTCCGGATCTATGAGTCACTCCCAGCCGTCTAAGGTGCCGTCCAGATCCCGGGTACCGGAACCGGGAGGGATGACGGTAAAGGTTACAGGCCCGTCAAAGCGTGACAGCAGTGACGATACGCCCTTAACGGATTCATTACGGTCGGAGACGAATTTGGGGCTTCCGAAAAAACTTCTTCCAGTATAGAGATAACCTTTACAAGGAAATGACCTGCCCCAATATCCATTTCAACAAAGCCAATTCACGTATGATTTTGCCGGTGACCGTACTTGATATGGAAGGAGACATACTACGCGAGGCTGTCTATAAACAGGCGCTGGATTTTTGTGACCATGAACTCAATAAAATGATTATTACTGCACCGATCACCGAACAGGTTCGTGCGCTTCTGCTGGAAAATATTCCCCGCTTTCCCACCATCGGCAATATTGCTGAAAAAATGGAACTCTCTGTGTGGATATCACCCCAATATCGAGGGGGCAAGACCTGATTGAACATCTGTCCTCTCGCCGGAACATCTAAAACAATGACATGCCCCCGAGAGTTTCATGGAACCTGAACAGATACACTTCCTCAACGAAATTGAAAAGGCAGCAAAAAGCTATTATCAGATTTTTATGGAGACAGTCGTGCCGGCTATCCAAAACGTCAGGACGATCAAAGCAGAAGATCTTGATGTTGTTGGTCCCAGAGCCACCCAGGTCCTGGGAGTGTCCTCTGATATTGTTCTCGACAATGACGAAAAACGGCTCGCTCAATCCGTTAAACAACTTCATGATCAAACCATGGAAATGCGTCTGAACCTGCAGCAGTATTTTACCCATCCTGAAATAGAAACATGGTTATTAATGACCCAGTCCAACTGTTCCAGGGTATCTGGAACAGACACCCCTCTTTTAGCGGAAATAAGAGCAAACGCAGCGGTCGGATCATATCCGTTATGCAATAATATCCCCGCGGCGACCACGCCGGTCCGGCCAATCCCTGCCCGACAATGAACCACTGTATTTAACCCTCTTAAAGCATCTTTATAGAGACGGTCCGTCAGGGACACGTAGTCTTCCAGGGATACAGGAAGCCCCATGTCACGAATGGGGAATGAAACAAACTCCATCCCAAATTTCTCGCAGAGCATTTTCTCATCACCCAAACCGAGTTCTCTCGCCTCCTGCGACTCCAGTAGTGACACAATCCTGTGAATGCCCGTGCGGGATATCCCCTCAAATTCTTCTTCGATCCATTCCCCAGCCACCGGTTTAGCCATAACAGACAGCGAACCTTTCCCTATGGCCAGCACTGGATAAATATCCGGTTTTATCATGATGTAAGTCCCTGACTTTAAACATTGCACGCGTCCAAGAGTATCAACTAAGCTACTAAAACGGCTATCTGTAATCCTCCGTCATGCTGAAGCAGAGTTATATTAAAAACCCCTCTTTTGGAGACATCAGTGACCTATTGCCTGGGCATAAAAACTAATCAATGCATTGTCATGGTATCTGACTCACGGACCAGTGCCGGAGTCGATAACATCAGCACCTACAGCAAGATGTGGCGTTATAGCGTACCGGGACAACGGCAATTCGTGCTCTGCAGTTCGGGAAACCTGGCTACGACCCAGGCGGTTATCGCCAGCCTGGAACGTGATATCAAGTCCAAAGCGCCGGTCAATTTACTGACGGTCAGCGACATGCATGAAGCCTCAGCTTATATTGGCCGGGTCAGTGTCGCCTGTCAGCATAGCTCGGGGGGCGGACCAACATTTGAGACAACCTTCATATTTGCCGGAGAAATAATGGGGAGCATCAGCGGCCTGTATATGATCTACTCCCAAGGCAACTTTATCGCCAGTTCCACTCAGGTTCCTTTTCTTCAGATTGGTGAAATCAAGTATGGCAAACCAATTCTGGACCGGGTCATTCACGAAGAAACCTCCTGCGACCGCGCAGTCCTTTGCGGGCTGGTGTCCATGGACGCCACCATGCGCAGCAATCTGACGGTAGGCCCGCCCATTGAGCTTTATGTTCTGGAAACAGGTTCATTGCAACCAGGCCGCTATCTTTCCTTTGATGAAGACAACGACTACATACGCAATTTACGGCTTACCTGGAATAAATTGATGGAGGAAGCTTTTGATCAGCTGCAGCCACCTGCCGGGCCGTTGTAGGGGTATAGTGACTGACGGCAAGGACAGGGTCTGTACCGGTTTTATAGCGCCGATTGTAAATACTCACTATCGGCTCTCTTCCCATTTTCGTATCAATCCATCGGTAACACCTACGCCACCACAAACGATGACAACGACATCATTGAATTCCGCAGCGATATCCTGACTCAAAGCCGCAGCCAGGGAAGCACCACAGGCAGGCTCCACCAACATCTGGTGTGAGTCCAACAATGCCCGGCATCCCTGTACGGCCTGACGGTCAGGGACTACTAAAGATTTTACCGGATATTCTAACGCCTTCCGGAACGCATTCTCAGCAACCTTTTTTGCCCCTAAGGACGTAGCAATACTGGCTAAATTTCACTTTTTCCCTAACAAGGCCTTTGCGGACTCTTCCCAGTTTTGACCATCGAATAGTTCAGGCTGAAGTCCGTTCAACTCTATATCCTTCACGCAACGCAAGTTCACCAGCCACATATCCGGCGCTAATCGAGGGTTGGCAAACGGATGAATACCGCAAGAGCATCTTCTCCCTACGTAGTACGAAGACTATTGTTTAGTGCAGGCGTATAAATAGCGCCTTTCATGCTGCAAATGTAGCAATTACATTCCATTGTTTTTGACAAGTCACAATCAACTTCAAACTGCACCTGACCGCAGTGGCAAGCGCCTTTGTACGATGGCAATTTTATCATTCCTTCTTACTGGTTGGTTGCTAAATGCCAAGAGCCATTTTCATATACCGAATTAATTTGCTCCATGAAGTCTCAGTTCAACATTCTCTATCCAGTTCAACATTTGCTATACCGTTGTAAAAACAAGCCAGGTCCAGGTAACTCCGGCCTTTTGGTTTTGTTTCTGCACGGACTTTGCCGGACAATTCGCAAGCAGCTTGAAACAGCAATTTCTAGCCATTTCAACCGTTTCTGAAATAGTGGAAGGGTAGCATTCCCGTTTAGGGGAACCTGGACCATTGCGTACAGATATAACCAATTGGCTGTCATTGTCAGCAGTAGTCCTCAGGTTACTGAGGGCATGCTGCCGCTCTGATGGTTCGATATGGTGCCAAACAGCAGCCAATAAGAGAAAGTCATAGGAGTTACCTTGTAGAAGAACTCACCTCAGAGAGGGCAAGGCATCGTCCACCCACCTGATTTTCGAACTCGGATGCAACGACAATCCTGCTTCCCGAATCTGAACGACAGGTTCAACGGCCACCACATCACATCCCCTGGAGGCAAACCATGCAGCATCACGGCCAGTCCCTGCACCTGTATCAATGACCCGTTGCGGGCCTTCAGATGGAAACCCTGCCACGGAGGAAAGAACCTCCAGCGATGAAATCGACTCATATGCCTGAGTGAGATAACCGGCATCGTCAGTATACCCATCAATGATCTTTTGGTTCACTTCACTACAGCTCGTTTTTTAGAGCGCCGCTTGGGTATCGGCATCTTCTCATCGTGGGAATTTAAAACGCCCGCTGCCGCTAACCCCAAAAGCTGACGGAACGTCGGGCATTCCATATGGCTGGGTGCAGAACAAACGGCTGCATGCCGGAGACCATCACGCATCGCGGTCAGCTTCCGAATAGACCTATCAAGTTCATCTGCCTTATCTGAGAGCAACTGCCGATCGATCTGAGGGCGTTTCTCCGATCCCAGCATGCCGGCGATCTCGTCCAATGAAAATCCCGCTGAACGACCAAGCGCGATTAGGGCTAAACGTTCCAATACATTAGCACCGAAGAGTCGACGCAACCCCCGTCGGCCAACCGAAGTGATTAATCCCTTTTCCTCATAAAAGCGCAGCGTCGAGGCAGGGACACCGGAACGTTTGGCGACTTCGGCAATGTCCATAACTTCCTCTTGACTTAAAGTTCACTTGAAGTAGCACGCTATCATCAGTTTCGGATCAATACAAATTCAGGAGAGGAAAATGAACAGTCTGATAGTCACATTATATATTGGGATTGGCGCCACCCTGGTGACAGGCCTGTGGAGCATTATCCGCCAGACATTGTTCGGCATTGTGCCGCCAAACTTTGGGCCGATTGATTGCTTTTACACCGGAGGGACACTGGGGCGCTAACTATCATTTACCAATAAATAATTAATGGTATCTCCGGACGAAAATCCCTGGACATACCACGTTGATTTTCATCCAGCGTAATTTCCATTAAATGCTCCGGACCCTGAGCAATCGACACTCTGTCGGCCTTGTTCGCCGACATTAATATGTCCGAAAAGTTATCCGAGGTTGTATATATCCTGACGCGACTGATTGATTTGAAAGTCCCCGGCTCAATCTGTCTAACCGGCGGTTCCATAAACGGAACATAAATACACAACGGCTCGAGCAAGTTGCTTGAATTCAAACCAACATGGAATGCCATCGGTGGCTTAAAATAATCCGGTTGATAGGTCCAACCAACGAAGGGCATGTCCAGGTCAGCATTATCTTTCCGGTTTAGAACGATTCCAAAAGGTGAGGCATCTTGACTGCCTGCACGCTCAAACAAGCGTAAATTCCGGCCAGGCCCATTCTGTGCCTCTTCAGCATCACGGAGCCATAGAAACTCCAACATGCCGTTAGAAAACATAAAGCGTCTGTTTGAAGTTCCCTGGCCTGGATGTTCTCGTCTAAAGTTTTCTTCCATTCCCATTGAAACCAACAGATCGGCAACCTCTGCTTCCGGTTCAACAAGAATAAAGATGTGGTCAAGTTCCATGTTCATTTTCAAACTCCCTGTTTACCCCATCGTTATATGCTTGAAACAGTACTATGATTTTACCGGATGCTCCTGGAACTGCTCAGCGTTGTCGCAGATCTCGTACCAGACAGGCTTGCTAGTGACAAACTCATGAAACATGTTGCGCACTACAGGGTCATCGTCCAGACAGTTCGCGGCGACAGGAAACGAGTCTTGTTGCGACTCAACCTCACCAAGTGCAGTGCCACATTTTTGGCAAAAACACCGTGCGTATTTAAACGGCGGTTCCGGGTCATAGCGTGAAACAAACTCTTGACCTTGAATCCAACGAAACGATTCCTTCTTTACAAAAACGAAGGTACTCGCTCCAACCTTCCTGCACCGGGAACAATGGCAGGTGCCCATCATGCCGGGTTCTGCCATAAGCTCGAATTTGATAGCGCCGCAGCAGCAACTTCCTTTGATCACTTTAACCTCCTATTTGTATTACGGGGTGATGTTTTTTATTGCTCTTGAAACGTACTCATCCTTCTCTCCGACTGGAGCAACATAGTGCAATGCTGCCATAGCAGCTTCTTTGCCTTCGGTGCGGGCAATAATCCATGCAGCTAGGTATTGCGATGCGAAACAGCCTCCAGCGGTGGCGATATTTCCTGATGCATAGAAGGGTTGGTTCAACACTTCAACCCCGGCTTCTTGCACCCAAGTTTTGGTTGTGAGATCAGTGCATGCGGGAATGTTGGCGAGTATACCAAGCTTAGCAAGGATAAGCGTACCGGAGCATTGAGCTCCAATAAGCTGGCGGGCGGGATCCAGGCGTAGAGCCTGCATGATGGCTGAGTCGTTTACTATCTCTCGTGTCTTAACTCCGCTACCGACAATAACTGCGTCAGCGGAAGCCACTTCTGCAAGGGTAGACTGCCCGTGCACAGTTACACCGTTCATTGAAGTCACTCTGTCCTCAGGACAGCAGAGCGTGACGCGCCAGCCTGGCTTTTTTATTCGATTGAGTATGCCAAGTGCCACAATGGAGTCGAGCTCGTTGAAGCCTTGGAAGGTAAGTATGGCGATGTGCATTCTATATGCCTTTTATTTCGGGTATTTCACAGTATTTCGCAAAGCGCTACGAGCTAATTAAGGATATCGACTGACGGAAGTTAAGGGACTGCTTTTCAGCAAACACGCTAATGTGGTTATGCACTTCGCGCTCCCTCACTGTCCACTCCAACACCCGGAATTGAGCGCATTCAAGTTCAAGCAGCAAATTGTCTACGCTAGACACATAGCGGTATGGTTGCCCCTTATAAGACAGAATGCCCGACTGACCATCTTTGCTACACAGGCTACTAACGAAAAAAATACCGTTGTCCGATAGCAGGCGCTGTATGTTTCTTAATAACAACGGACGATCATCACCTAAAATGCAATGCAGACAGTTGCCGTCAACAATCAGGTCGAAACTGTCACCTGCCAAGACCTCGGATTGGCAGAGATTGCCTTGAACATAAGTGATACAATTCTGACCCGAATCCTTTTCGAGCGCCCACGCAATTGCCTTGCCGGATATGTCGATTCCCGTAACGCAGTAGCCATGTCCCGCAAACAAACGGCACAAGTGTCCTTCTCCACACCCCATGTCAAGAACCCGGCCCGATTTGGGCACATATGTCTTTTCAAGAATACCCGCCACTTGGGAAGGTCCTGTGGAAATCCGAGCATCACCGCCCCAACCTTGCCAACCATTTTGCCGGGCTTCTTCGTAGAGTGAATCGTAAATGGAATCGTCACTAGGCATATCAATGAGCTCCTTGACCACCCAGCAATGGCTTTAAAAATGCCAACTTTGCACCAAAACCGATAAAGACTGCCCCAGTTACAGATTTCAACCACCTCCTGAATTTAGCGCTGCTCGTAAAGCTCTTGATACGGGAAAGCAACAAAACCATGATGCAAAACCAAACTAAATTGACAAAGGCATGTGCTGAAACCAACAAATAGGCACTTACTGCACTATCATCAATTGTCAGGAATTGTGGAAAAGCAGCCAAGTAAAACATAGATACTTTTGGATTTAGTACATTAGTGAGAAAACCTTCAACGAATGCACCTCGGATAGAAGTAACCTTTTGACTCACTTGAGAAGATGTGAGAGATACAACGTCTTCATTTTTCCAAGCACCGACAATAGCCTTGACGCCTATCCAGAACAAATAGGCTGCACCCAGCAGTTTAAAAATGAAGAAGGCTTGAGCTGACTGAACGAGAAGTATTGAGATTCCAAATATAGATAAGGTTCCGTGAACATAAAACGCTGCGACAAATCCCCCAACGTTAGCAAACCCCGCATTACGACCAGATGTGGGTACTGTTTTTGCGATAAGAACTCCATTCGGGCCGGGAGATATCACCAATAACGTAGCAACAGCAATAAAAGTTAATACATTAACCATTTCCATATTTGATCTTCTATTCGGCTTAATAGATCTCGATTAATTTCGAATTGTACTCATTGTAAACTTGGCCGGGTGATTTCTCCGCAGAGCACCCAGCTGGAAACATAATCACTAGTGTCAGTGAAATTAATTTAGCGTGGTTCATGAGAGTTTTTCTTAGCCTCTAACATTTGCATAACGCGCAGCGCGTTTTGCCAATTTCGATTTCTGCAACGCAGGGAGCATAGATCCAGTATGTTAAGAGGCCAAAAGGGGCAACGGAGACTTAGCGAGTCTCAACAATTGCCCCTTTTACTCAGCTGTTACTTCTTACCGGAACCTGTGAACTGAATGATGTTGTTGGGAAACTTCAGCAATTCAACTTCGCAGGAGAAATGCCTGGCCACCTCGTCAATGGACTGGCTCAATTGCGCATATTGTTTTGAGAACGGAGGCCAATAGTCTCCGAGGCCCAGCACATCATTAATTACCAACACTTGGCCATCACAATCCGCTCCAGCGCCGATTCCGATGGTTGGAATTATCAGCGAGTCGGTAATGGTCTCTGCCAGATTGTAGGGAATGTGCTCAAGCACCAACATAAAGGCGCCGGATTCCTGGATAGCAACGGCTTCATCCAGAATTCTTTTGGCATCACTGTCAGTGCGTCCGACCTTTTGGAAGGTCTTGGCCGTTTGCGGTGTGAGGCCGGTATGTCCGACAACCGCAATACCGTTTTTGACCAGATGAGCAATCACCTCGGTTTTAGGTCCTTCCAGCTTGATGCTGTCAGCGCCTGCGGCGAGCAGTCGCTGAGCATTGACCAAGGCAGTTTCAGGATCATTGTCCGTATTGTAGGGAAGGTCCCCAATAATATGGGTATTGGGAGCTCCTCGCCTCACGGCGCCAACGTGGTATTCCATATGCTCTATGGTCACCTCCCTTGTGCTTTCAAAACCCATCTCGACCATGCCGACAGTATCACCCACCAGAATAATGGGGATGCCTGCGGTTTCCAGGCTGCGAGCCACAGGGCACGTATAGGCAGTTAACATCGCTATACGCTTTTGCCCTTTCATTTTCAAAAACTCTTGTGCTTGCATCTTCATGATGTCACCACTCCTGATTAGGCCTTGTGAGTTAACACTTCAATATCGCGCACACGCGTTTTGACGACCCTGATCCCCTCAGTGGCTCTATTGATCACTGATTCCAAATAAGATAATTCTCTTATCGCTATGCTTTTTTATAAAAAAGCGGGGTATCAGGATCTTCCAGTGAGAGCATAAGACTTGGCGCTTAAAAAATAAACTGGATATGGAGTTCAGTAACATCGGGAGTGAGGAGTTTAATTTTAGCCAAAACCTCCAAGCATGGCGCGATACAAGCTCAGCCGGGATTGCTGGAAATACCAGTCAATAATATATAAAACATATTGCATAAAGACGTTTGATAGAAATTCCAAATAGCCCAGATAGTGCCTAAGGTTAAGGCCATATTCCCTCTATTTGAACCAATCTTCGCGACACTTAGTTTCAACAGATCGGCAAAAAGGACTATGCTGAAAGGCGCAGGTATAGTCATTCCCAGCCTGCGTAGGCGTTTACTTTTTAAGGGTTGAAGAATGCCAAGATGATGGCAAGGGAGACTACCCATGGAAAACGTGCGTGAAGCTGTTTTTGCTCGCCCATCTACCAGTGCAGATCTGCTGATCGATTTTTTGGCCAGATTGGACATGCCCTATATTTTCGGCGTTCCCGGGGGCAACATTGACCCTCTATGCCATCGTCTGGCCGAGCGTCAACATGAAGCCATTCCCCACTGGGTATTGACCCGTAGTGAAGCAGGCGCGGCTTATATGGCGGATGGCTATTTCCGTGAAACCGGTCGCATCGGCGTCTGCTGCACGACTTCCGGACCAGGTGCAACCAACCTGCTCACCGCACTGTCTAACGCCTATGTGGATAATGTTCCAATATTAGCCATCACCGCCCAGACGCCGATTAGAACTTTTGGCAGGGGGGCGATGCAGGAAACCAGCGGCACCGGCATTGACAGCATGCAGATGTTTGCGGGCTGTACCCGCTATAATTCCCTGGTCTCTCACCCTGACCAGTTGATTCACAAACTCCATATTGCTCTGGCCCATGCCCTCAGCCTGACGCCGGGACCGGTTCACCTGAGCATTCCTTCGGACATTCTTGTAACACCGCTGGAGGCCAACCTGGGCGGCCAGGTCTACAACAATCAGTGCATGGCGGTTTCACCCGACCGCACCCAACTCTCGCGTCTGATTCCCATGCTGCGGGGCACCTCGCAGGCGGTTTTCGCCTTGGGTCCAGGTGCAGCAGATGCCATGCCCGACATTCTTAATCTGGCTGAAAAATTCCAGTGGCCAATAGTCACCTTCCCTATGGCCAGAGGGCTCGTCAGCGGGCAACATCCTCTTTATAAAGGCGTCTTTGGCACCGCAGGACATCAATCAGCCAGAGAAGTTTTATTAGCACCTGAAACGGCACTAGTGATGGTGGTAGGCGCCGATCTGGATGAAAGTGCGACCTGCGGATGGGACGGCTCTACCCTGATGAACACCCGCATGGTTCATATCAGCAATAACCCGGAACAACTGGCCCGTACCTATATGGCGAGGCTGAATTTGCTGGGCAATCCGCAGCAGGTTTTTGCCGCCATTTCACGGGAGCTTCTGGTAATTAATGCGCCGTCACTGCCCATAATGTCTCCCATGTATGATTGGGCGGTTAAACCGGACAATATCAGCATCATGCACTGGGAGGATTGTATTACCGACCGGCAGCCGATTAGTCCACGTCAATTGTTCTGGTATCTGAGCACTGCAGTACCCGGTGACACTCGGGTATTCGCTGACACCGGCAACAGCTTCTTCTGGAGCACCCATTACTGGTCCCAAGACATTGCACCGGACAACCGCCGCAACCTGGTTCAGATATCCATGGGGTATGCGAGCATGGGGTGGGCCATCAGCGCTGCTATCGGCTGCAAATTTGCGAACCAGCATGCCCCTGTCTTATGCATTACCGGTGACGGTAGTGTGCTGATGTCCGGCCTGGAGTTTACCG
The DNA here is from genome assembly GCA_050299855.1 of Hahella sp. Lineage (GTDB taxonomy): Bacteria > Pseudomonadota > Gammaproteobacteria > Pseudomonadales > Oleiphilaceae > Hahella. The sequence continues at coordinate 27,979 of JBNKWQ010000046.1, read as the reverse complement.
TTGCCTGCCAACATAAACTCAACGTCGTCTTCGTCATTCTCAATAACGGCTGCCTGGGGACCATCAAACACGGCCAACGTCTACGAGGGCTGTCCGATACGGCCAACGAACTCCCCTCTGTCAATTTTGCTTTACTGGCACGGGCTTTGGGCATAGAAGCCTACCGGATCAGCGACATCAAGGAACTGAGAAAATTCGACTGGCAGGAGACCTTAAACCGCAACGGTCCTTTGATTCTGGATGTGGTGATAGACCGCGAAGTGCCACCTCCCATAGGGCAACGAATTAATGGCCTGGAGTAAAGACAGGCAAGAGCAGGCAAACCATACTTCTGCACAAAAAACAGTCAAATTATGTTCTTTTGTGTTTTATGTAACATTTTGTTTCAATACGACGTGTTAACCTGCCAGAAGGTGACGACTCTTCAGTCATCCAAAAACAACAATTTTAACCACCAGTTGGAGACGGTAAGGATGAAGTCTGAAGCAACAACCCCAGTATCCTCTCGTGCCAAAAAACTCCACCTGTCTGTGCTGCTATTAAGCGGAGGCATTCTGCTAACCTCGGTCACGGGGTGCAGCCTGCTTCAGGAAACATCAGAAGCTATAGACGACCCAATACAACCGAGCGCTCAGGCGGCACCTGAAGCTCCTGCGGTCACCAAATTAAACTCAAACGAAGGTGAGAACACCAGCCAGCCCATAGTGGCCGGTACGCCCCAGTCGACGGTGACACAACCTGTTAAAGCCTTGCCAGTACAAGAGCCAACGGTAGTAAAAAAGGAGGCTGTAGCAAAAGAGATGATTGTAGCAACGGCACCGAAAGCCAATTCAACCAAAAGCAGCCCTCAGGTAGCCCCCAAGGCAAATCCAGTACCAACGCAACCCTCCATTATCAAGAAACAGGTCGCATCCACATCCTCCAATCCTGATCAGATCATTGGCCAGTATGGCATGTGGGAACTGGTGAAGGCCTGGGAAGGCTCTCGCAGCCATTGTGAGGTGCGCAGCCATACCATGCAGGTGGATGATCCAAATTTCACCTCGCAAATCTGGCTCTCCGTGGAACCCAAACAGTTAGTGCTCAATGCCTCGTCAGAAATTCTTCTGAACGCCCGCGGCAGTGGTATACGACTGGATAAAGGTAACCTGATTCCCTTTACCGGCCAGGCGATATCTTCTCATGCCATACTCTCTGACAACCTAATAGACCGGATGTCTAACAGCCAAAAGCTCCACCTGTATGTCCAGATTGGAGAACTCCAGTCCAAGGTGCAGCATACTGAAGTCAACCTGAAAGACCTTCGCGCAGCCGTCAGCGCCTTCAATAAGTGCAGGTAATAAGCCTAATCTGCTTCAAAACCACTCCGGATTACTCAAATAATGCGGAGTGGTGCTAAACTCAGTAAGCGCACTGGAAAAAGATTTTCTTTGCAGTAGTGCAAATTTGGCCTCTGGGATCGTATAAAACAACTCAGTGGCCAAAACAGATGCCAGGATGCAGGGTTCTTACCAATCAAATGCGATGGGAGGTGTGTCATGAATCGGCACTATTACATCAGCAATGACCTGGATGACCTCGAGAACATTGAAAATGAGCTCGAAGCCAGCGGTATCAATACAGAACAAATCCATGTACTTAGTGAAAACGATGCCGATGTGGAGCAACACCAGCTCCATGACGTGACATCCTTTATGAAAAAAGATGTTGTCCATTCCGGTGAAATTGGTGCCGTTGTCGGCATAGTACTGGCCATCGTTGTGCTGGGAGGAGCCTATCTTAGCGGCCTCACAGAATCACCCGCAGGCTGGATCCCCTTTATTTTCCTATCCGTCGTTATTCTGGGCTTCTCTATCTGGGAAGGCGGTTTACGCGGTATTCAGGAACCCAACGAACACTTCCGCCGTTTCCAGAAAATCCTGCAAGAAGGTAAACATATCCTGTTCGTGGATGTGGAACCTGCTCAAGAACCAACTCTCGAAAGTGTTGTGCGTCAACATCGGGGCCTGCAGGTCGCCGGTACCGGTGAGGCAGCACCTTCCATTGCTGTTGCCTGGCAACATAAATGGCACCAGTTCAGACGATTTATATAGTTTCCATAAAGCATCAGTCTGAAATTGGCATCATTAAGGTGTGAAGGGAATTCAAGTGTAAGCGAAAGACCGGGCGAAACAGGGTATTCGCCCGCTTTCCGATTTGAAGTCTAAGGGTGCCCGGCTATGGCATCCGCTGGCTGCCCGAAGAACACCACTCTGGCCCAGAAAATATAGTCTGCTTCTGTGGCCATCAGTCCAATCAACACCAGCAAACAAAGCGGTGGGATCAGTATCGCGTAAATAATGGCGAGTCTCTCCCACGCCATATGCATAAATATCGACACGATCAGGCCTGCTTTCAGCAACATAAAAATGACAATCAGCGACCAGCGCAGCATGCCCTGTAAGTGAAAATAGTCAACCAGATAAGACATCGTACTCAGGATAAATAACAACCCCCAGATTTTCAGGTAAATGCCGATAGGATGTTGTTGCCCTTCGGTATGTGACATGACTGTTCCCCCTCAGGTTCTGCATAAGTTTAAGAGAACGGCTATCTACAAAGAAAAGTCGTTACCAGAGATAAAAGAACGCAAAAATGAATACCCAGACCAGGTCTACAAAGTGCCAGTACAAACCGGCAATCTCGACAATCTGATAGTTGCCCTTACGATCGTAGTCGCCACGAAACACCTTGAAAGCCACCGTCAGCAAATACACCACCCCGATGGATACATGCAGCCCGTGAAATCCGGTGATCATAAAAAAGCTGGAGCCGAACTGTGTCGCCCCCATAGGGTTGCCCCAGGGGCGAACTCCTTCTGCTATCAACTTGCTCCACTCAAAGGCCTGCATGCTCACAAAGGTTATGCCGAATAAGGCTGTTGCCAGCATCAGGGCGGCGGTTTTCCTTCGGTCCCGGCGATAGCCGAAATTTACTGCCATCGCCATAGTGCCGCTGCTGCTGATCAGCACAAACGTCATAATCGCTATCAAGATCAGGGGAATGCTCTGCCCTCCGATAGTTAACGCAAACACTTCACTGGGGACGGGCCAGGGATCTGTGGTCGTCATGCGTACCGACATGTATCCCACCAGAAAGCAGGAAAAAATGAAGGTGTCACTGAGCAGGAATATCCACATCATGGCCTTGCCCCAAGGCACACCTTTGAAGGCTTCCTTGTCGGTCGACCAATCCTGGCTAAATTGCTGCCAACCTGAAGCGGCAGCATCCATCATTTGGGCAGGTGTTTCAGTAGCCATGACTTCACCTCAATCCGCATATCGCGGCGATAGTGGCGTAGGTTTCACTGGGGCTGATCAGCAGGGCAAACAACAGCACCCAGATGAACAGCAGGTAGTGCCAGTAAATGGCACACAACTCTATTCCTGCATTGATCTCTGCCATGGTTTGCTGCCGCCACACCCGCTCCATCGATCGACACCAGGCCACCAGACCACCGACAATATGCAGACCATGCAATCCTGTCAGCAGATAGAAGAAGCTGATGGCAGGGCTTGCAGAGACAGTAAATCCGTACTGTGCCAGGCGCCGCCAAAGAAGCAGCTGCCCCAGGACAAACGCAATAGCCAATATGCCTGCCAGGATAGTAGCCACGGCTGTAGGCCGTCGATTGCTCGCCCTGGAGCTCAGCCGGGCCAACTGAATAGCAACACTGGCCAGCACCAGCAAGATAGTGTTAGTCCAGAGCGGAGCGGTGCTTGAAATCGGGCCAAGCGGATCGGCGATGCTGATCCAATCGGGAAACTGGGAGCGTGCCACATAGGTAAACAGGAACAGCATGAACAATGAGGTCACCACGGCGAGAAAAATTCTCACGCCTATTTTGGCGACTTTTAATCGCACCTGAATCTCTTCTCCTGATCTTCCCTGATACCAGCCTCCGCCAGGCTGCCCCATATCCAGCGCACGCATTTGCGTTGTTCGGCTCATGAGCCTGCCTCCTCGTCTGCTGTAACCCCCTCTTTAACCCTGATATCAGCCAAGGCTTCTTCAGAAACTGTCTGCGGCAGATAATCCGCTTTAATACCGGGCAGGCTGTAGTCATAGGCCCAGCGGTGCACCACCGGAAGTTTTGCTCCCCAGTTACCGTGCTTGGGCGGTGTTTCCGGTGTTTGCCATTCAAGTGAATTGGCATGCCAGGGATTACTGCCCGATTCGCGGCCGTGCTTAAGGCTCCAGACCAGATTAAACAGAAACAGAATCTGGGAGACGCCGACAATCAATGCCGCCACCGTGATAAAAGCGTTCAGGTCATGGGCAGACTGAGGAATGAACTCGAAGTTTTCATAGGCGTAATAACGGCGCGGCATGCCGAGAAAACCGAGATAGTGCATGGGAAAGTAGATAGCGTAGGTGCCTAGAAAAGTCACCCAGAAGTGCAGTTTTCCCAGAGTATCATTGAGCATCCTGCCGGTGATTTTGGGGTACCAGTGATAGATGGAACCAAACACTACCAGGATAGGTGCCACCCCCATCACCATATGGAAATGCGCGACCACAAAATAGGTGTCGGAAAGGGGTACATCGATAATCACATTCCCCAGAAACAACCCGGTCAAGCCACCCACCAGGAAGGTCAGGATAAAGGCCAGCGCAAATAGCATAGGGACTGTCAAATGGATATTGCCTCGCCACAGCGTCAGCACCCAGTTATAGACCTTCAGTGCCGTCGGTACCGCAATGATCAAGGTCGTGGTGGCAAAGAAAAAGCCAAAATAGGGATTCATGCCGCTCACATACATGTGGTGTGCCCAAACGATAAAACTCAGCACACCGATGGCCACTATCGCCCAGACCATCATGCGATAACCGAAGATGTTTTTGCGCGCGTGGGTGCTGATTAAATCCGATACCAGACCAAAAGCCGGCAGCGCGACTATATAAACTTCAGGATGACCAAAAAACCAGAACAGGTGCTGGAACAGAATCGGGCTACCCCCCTGATGATCCACCGGCTGCCCCAGAGAAATAATCTCAGGCATAAAGAAGCTGCTGCCCAGCAGACGATCGAACAGCATCATAACTGCACTGACAAAGAGTGCAGGGAACGCCAGCAATGCCAGTATGGTAGCCACAAAAATCCCCCAGACACTCAACGGCATGCGAAACATTGTCATACCGTGGGTGCGAGCCTGAAGAACCGTGGTGACGTAGTTCAAGCCCCCCATGGTGGCAGCCACGATAAAGATGGCCAATGACACCAGCATTAAAATAATGCCCCATTCAGTACCTGGCGTTCCGGCGGTAATGGACTGCGGTGGATACAAAGTCCAGCCAGCGCCTGTGGGGCCACCCGGAGCAAAGAAACTGGCGATAAGGACAATGACAGAGACCAGATAAAACCAGTAGCTCAGCATGTTTACGTAGGGGAACACCATGTCCCTCGCGCCAACCATCAGCGGGATCAAATAGTTCCCGAATCCCCCCAGGAACAAGGCTGTGAGCAGATAAATCACCATGATCATGCCGTGCATGGTCATGGCCTGGTAGTATGTGCTGGCATCCATAAATTCCAGGCTGCCGGGAAAGCCTAACTGCATGCGCATCAATCCCGACAATACGAGGGCAATCAGGCCTACAAAAATTGCCGTCAGCGAGTACTGGATCGCGATAACCTTATGATCCTGACTCCAGATATACTTGGTCACAAAGCTCTTCGGTTCATGAAGTGCTTCCGTTTCTGCTATTTCTGCGTAGGCCATCACATCACCCTCAGGTTGAAGTTTCTGTGCGTCTTAAAATGTTGTTTTTCCTTTAATCCGTGTTGCTGGTTTCAATTTTATATTCCGTACTGATAGCTTTAATTTCGCTCCGGTTATTCACCCAGAGATTTCATATAGGCGACCAGCGATTCTATTTTTTCATCGCTGACCGAATAGGGCGGCATCATGGGTGAAAAACCTTCCACGACCTTAGCTCCAGGCTGCAAAATTGACTCTCTGAGATAAGCTTCATCCACCGCGACTTTGCTGCCGTCCACCAAAGTTTCAGTTCTGCCGAATAATCCTTTCCAGGTGGGACCAACCCCGGCGCTGCCATCGTCACTATGGCAACCACTACAGCCCAGTTCCTGTGCCATCTGCATACCCTGCTGCACCATATCCCCAGTATTGCCCTGGCTGTTATCGACAGGTACTCCACTCAGATCCTTGATCAGCACAATCAGTGCTTCAAGGTTTGCATCATCCAATTGATAGGACACCATGACCGGTGGATAACCCTGCACTATCTTGGCCTTAGGGTTCAGAATCGATTCCTTGATATAGTCATCATCCACTACCACAGTAGTACCATCGTCCAGGGTCTCGGTTTTGCCATAGAGGTCTTTCCAGCCCGGTCCCAGACTACTACCGCCATCCATGCTGTGGCAGGCTACACAACCCTGGGATTCCGCCAGCTGTCTGCCCCGCTCCAGCAGATTGGATGCCGCAGTGGCAGACTTATTAACCTGGCTTTGCGCGAAAGTGGTTTGTTTTGCCAGCCACTGATTAAATTCGGGCGCATCATCCACCACCATCATGCCGCGCATGTTGTAGTGTCCCACCCCGCAGAATTCAGCACAGAGAACTTCAAAGCGGCCTGTCTTGGTAGGCGTAAACCAAAAATAGGACACCAGGCCGGGCACCATATCCATCTTTGAGCGGATCTGGGGAATATAGAAATCATGGAGAACGTCTTTAGAACGCAGTAAAACTTTGACTGGTCGCCCTATAGGGAGATGAATCTCATTGCTGACCACAATGATGTCGTCCTGTCCCTGGGGATCCTCCGGGTTAACGCCCAGAGGATTTTGAGCGCTGACCCATTTGATATCAGAAGTGCCAAGCGCGCCATCCTCTCCCGGAAATCGATAGGACCATTGCCATTGCTGTCCAAACACCTCAATCTCGGTCGCCTCTTCAGGCACATGGACATAATCTTCGTAGACCACCAGGCCGGGAGCGAGCATCCCCATAATGCCAACGGAGGTAATGACTATAAGCCACCACTCCAGCTTCTTGTTTTCCGGCTCATAAGCCGCCCTTTTTCCATTGCCCTGATGAAAGCGCCAGACTGCCACTGCCGTAAATAACCCAATGGCTACAAAGAATATGCCAGTAACTACAACCGTTATCAGCAATGCCGTGTCAATAGATCCCCAATTGGAAGCAGCTTCCGTCGCCTGCCAGGGACTGAACAGATGAAACAGGACAGAACCGATAACGAGAACAACCAGGATGATGGCCAGTATCATTTTGTCTTCACCTTATTGTTTTTTCTCGATGAGGAATATGACCGGCGGGATTACTGCCAGAAGCACTGGACCCAGTGCTTTTCTTAGAGAAGGGACAAGAACCCTCAGACAAAAGAGTAGAACTTTTAGATAAAAGATAAGAACAACTGGATACGAGATAAGAACGAGGGAGAAGTCGGTCTGAATAAGGCCCGCTCTCACCCTCCAGCCTGTGACTGGCGTTGGATGTGAGCATGACCGACATGGTAATGCGTGATGTGGTCAGCTCGACGAAATCATTTGCGGTACTACGAACAATGGTCACCGTCGCCGTCACGACGTTCCCCCTTCGCAGATTGCGATTTTGTATTTCGACGAAGCTTTTAATTTTCTAGTGCTATAGACCATGCAGAGCTAAACCTGGAGAGACTCTGGCCTGACACACTAACTTTTTAACTTCAGGGCATATCCGGCTGCTATCCGGCATCACCCTTTTTTATCTAACAGCTACCTTTTTCCGACTTCGACCCTTTTCCAACTTCTACCTAAGGAAGTCTAAACCCGAGTGAGCGAAGTTGCCAGTTTGTGGTTATTTCTTGTACAGATAAATTTATCGTTGGAGGAATCCTGCCATTACCGGACCAGCGTTGATGGCCTTCCCGGCTACCGACAGCATGAAGAGGTTCCGCTTAGGTTCTGAGTCAAAACAGCGTGGGCGGCAGGGCCTGATATAGTGCCTGATAATACTGGTAGGCCTGATGCCAAAGCGACGCGGCAATGGTCCACATTAATGCACACACCACTATGTCCAGCAGCGTCCAGGTACCTGCCTTGGCAAACAGTGGAGCCAAACGACGTGCTCCCAACACCAGTGCCAGGAACCAGCTGAAAGACGCCAGCATAGCCCCGGCCGCAAACCAGTATCGCTCCTGAAGGGGTAGCTGTCCGCCAATACTGCCGATGAGCAACACCGTGTCCAGATATACATGAGGATTGAGCAGTGAAATAGTCAGCGTTGCCACTACTGCACTAGAACGTGAGGATAATACCCGACCGCTGTTTTCCATCACCTGGCCGCTAAAAGCCGAAAACAGGGACCTTGCGCCATAGAATGTCAGAAACACGGCCCCTCCCAGGGACGCCGATAGCAACAGTTGCGGTTGCCCGGCAATCAACACCCCCAGGCCGGCGATACCTGAAAATATCAGGCAGATATCAATCAGTATGCAGGTAAAGGCAATGGTCATGGCAAATTGCCCGCGTATTCCCTGGGTCAACACATAGGCATTCTGTGCACCGATAGCCACAATCAAACTACCTGCCGTGATAAAGCCTTTTACCATCACTCCTGCCGCTACCATCGTCGTCTCTCCAAATAACCTGTTGCTTGCCCCTTCCAGCAAACTGAACTCACCAGCGGGAGGTACATAACTAAATGCTGTTGGATGTAGAGACTAGAGTTTTGAAAATAATTAGAGAAATTAATTATTTTTCTAATCCATTAAATTTTCTAATATCTCTAGAAGGAAGGTCTTGACGTAGCGGTGTTCGACCTCATGCAGATAGGCGGTCCAATAAAAGAAAGCAACTAAATGCAGGAAAACAGCCATGAGGCTTGAATTACAGCTCTTACAGACTTTGGCCGCCATTATCGAAGAAGGCAGTTTCGACAAAGCTGCCAGACGCCTGACCATCACACAATCCGCGGTATCACAACGCTTGCGCCAGCTGGAAACCCGGCTCGGGAAGGTGTTGGTGATCCGGGAAACGCCTACCCGGCTTTCCCGCGATGGCAAGCAACTGATGAAATATTACCGGCAAATGGCCCACCTGCAGGCGGAGCTTCTGCATCAGTTTGCGTTGGACCGCGACAAGCCTGAAGTCGTGTCAATCGGCGTCAATGCTGACAGTCTGGCCACCTGGCTGCTGGATGCCCTGGAAGACTTGCTGGCAAGCCACGACTGGCGCCTGGATGTACATGTGGATGACCAGGACCGCACCCACGAACTCCTGCACAATGGCGAGGTCATCGGCTGCATCAGCTCCAGCAGAACACCGGTGAGCGGTTGTAACTGCTTCCCTTTAGGGACCATGACTTACCGCGCACTGGTCTCTCCGTCGTATAAAGACCGCTATTTTTCCAAGGGTGTGAATCAGGAGGCCATCCTGCAGGCGCCCTGCGTGGAATATAACCGCAAGGATGATCTGCAGAAACGCTATCTTGAAACCTATTTCGGCGTCACCAGTCAGCTGCCGGTGCATCGCATCCCATCCACCGAATCCTTCCTGGATTTCATTGCCAGAGGTTATGCCTGGGGCATGGCACCGGATGTCCAGTCATTCGAATTCCAGCAACAGGGCAAGGTGCTGGAGCTTAAACCCGGCTGCACACTGGAGGTAGACCTCTATTGGCATATCTGGGATCTGCGTAGCCAATTCAGCCAGCAAATCACCGACGCCATCATCCGCCAGGCCAATAAAGTGCTGAACTAGAGTCCTCAACCAGATTGTTGAATTAGAGTCCTCAACCAGATTATTGAATTAGAGTCCTCAACCAGATTATTGAACTAAAGTCCTCGATCAGAGTGCTGAACCAGACTACATTGCACCTGAATACCTAAAAATCGATTCAGAGGTACAAGGACCGAAAACGAATTAACGTTTTAACGATGATCCGCAAGTCGTTAGAATGTGCGTCTTTCGACTGTCGTGGAATTTTCATCAATGTCAGCCATTTTCATTGGAATCACAGGCGCCTCCGCTTCCGGCAAAAGCCTGCTTTCCGCGAACGTCTCGACACCAGCATCTATGTTTATACCCCTCTGGATATCCGCTTGGTAAGGCGCCTGCGCCGGGACATCGAAGAACGTGGACGCACCATGGAGTCTGTGATCCAGCAATACAAACATACCGTCAGATCGATGTTCATCGAGTTTGTAGAACCCTCCAAACAATTCGCCGACATTATCGTCCCCCGCGGTGGCAAAAACCGAGTTGCAATCGAGGTGCTAAAAGCACGGATAAAACAATTGCTAATTTGACCTACATCTTAATTAAGTCGAGATAGGCCACTTGCCATTGGAAGCATTACGGTTCCTTTTGTTATGGTTCTCTTCCGTCTATTTCTTCCGTTAAGAGGAAACCAGGGAACTCCCTTATGCGTCGGCCACTTCTTATTCTCTTTGCCGCCTTATCAGGCTGGATGACTTTCACGGTTTTAAGCCACCAACATAACATTGCCGTTGGCCTGGCCATTCTGAGTGTCGTCGCTGTGCTATGGCTTACCGAAGCCCTGCATGTCAGCGTGACTGCACTCTTGGTTCCCTTGCTTGCCGTGTCCACCGGAATACTGACGCTGAAAGAAGCCCTGGCCTCTTTCGCCAACCCTATCATTTACCTGTTTCTCGGTGGCTTTGCCTTAGCCGCGGCGCTTAAAGCTCACAAGATCGATCAATGGCTGGCGGCCTCAGTCATCCGACTGGCAAAAGGCCGCACCAGACTGGCGGTGATCTATCTTTTTCTGGCCACGGCGTTTATCAGTATGTGGATCAGCAATACCGCCACTACGGCGATGATGTTGCCTGTGGTGCTGGGTTTACTGGCGGGAATCCATACAAAGAACACCGCCAATACCATGGTATTTGTATTATTGGGGGTGGCTTACAGTGCCAATATCGGCGGCATCGGCACTTTGGTGGGAAGCCCTCCCAATGCCATTGCCGCTTCAATACTGCAAATGGATTTCACCTCATGGTTGCAGTTTGGCCTGCCCCTGGTGGTGGTATTACTGCCGCTTACCATCGGTCTGCTCTGGTTTATGCTGAAGCCCGATTTTGGCAACGGTTCTTTGTCCCCATCCCAGAATCAGCCACCACGGCCTGAAGATGTTGACGGGAACGGGCCAGATTCAACCCCAACGACACCTTTCCGAATGCAATGGACTCCGCAGGCCAAGTGGGTATTAATTGTCTTTGCAGTCGTCGTCTGTCTATGGCTGATGAGCAGTCAGGTATCGGCTTTGTTCGGTATTGACCGGGATTTCGATGCCTTCGTCGCCATTGCGGCCGTGATAGTCTTGATCGGCTCCGGCCTACTGGACTGGAAAGACTTTAATCGCACCACCGACTGGGGCGTGTTGTTACTGTTTGGCGGAGGAATCACCCTAAGCGTGATCCTCTCCAAAACAGCGGCCAGTGCCTATCTGGCTGACCAGCTCGTCAGCTGGTTTGAAAACGCTCCGGCCTGGGTTTTCCTAACCTTAGCCGTCGCCCTCATGGTCTTTCTCACTGAGCTGGCAAGTAACACCGCCAGCGCCGCATTACTGGTCCCTATTTTCTATTCCCTGCCGCAATCGCAAACGGGCGTAGCTCCGGAACTGTTGGCAATTGGCGTGGCCATCTCCGCCTCCTGTGCGTTCATGCTCCCCGTCGCGACGCCGCCCAATGCATTGGTATTTGGAACGGGATTGGTTAAACAGCAGCAAATGGTCCACTGTGGTATTTTCGTCAACCTGATGTGTATCCTGGTGTTGTCCCTGTCCCTGCATTTTTTCTAGCCAGGAGAAGAAAGGAAACTAAAGCCTCAGAATACCCTGATCCAGGTTTATCCGTGCTCCGGTAAACATCCTGATCACTTCCCGGTTAGTTTCTGCATGCTGTGAAAGCTCGCCGCAGGAAAACTTGCCACCACCGGCCATTGCCATGGGCAGCATCATTTGGTCAGCCAGGTGTTCATCCAACACCGTTCCACTTTCCAGGTAAAGCTCTACCTGTCGCCGTAGATCTGCGGCGACCCGCTCAGAGGTGATACGTGGCCGACCCAGTTCCGTCAAACAAATGCTGCTGTTCTCGAACTGCAAGTCGATGGCCAGCAGGTTACCGGGGGAGCCGGCTTTGGGTTGCCGAATACGCACATCATTGACCGCTATTGAGGACTGCTTCTCATAGGCCTTCACTTCACGCTCAGCAACTCTGTTGGGCAACCCAACCTCATAGGCCGTCAACGTACTGTGAACGAGATCGCCGCGCTCAAGCTTCTCGATGGGATGCCACTGTGAGGGCTTTATCAACGCCTGCCATTTTCCGCCTCCCACAGGCATAAATCCCCACCGCTCGGTATTGATTTCCACCTGCGCTCCCATGTCCCGCAATAGTGGCAGAAAGGAGCGTTTGATATAGGTCAAAGGTGGTGCCATCGGATTATGAGTCCCTCCCAAAAACGCCACTGTAGATGTATCTGACGCCAACAACAGCGGCAACAGAATGGTCTCAAACACCAGTGTTGTGCTGCCGGCACTACCGACATCAAAACGGTAGTCTCCTCCCTTGATTGCGCCAGGAATAAAACGCAGTTGTTGCGAACCCAGGCCCGCACCTTCGATCCGGCCCTGACAAATTTCCCTTGCAGCATTCACGCATGTCAGATGCTGCCGCATCAGGCCGGGCTTGGGCCTTTTGCCACGGATATGATGCATCTCAACGGCTTTACCGCAGAGCATCGACAGGGTCAGGGCTGAACGCAGGATCTGCCCGCCGCCTTCACCCATACGTCCGTCGATTTCGATTGTTTCCATAAGTTAGACTTTTCCTTAAATTTAAATTGGGACCCTAGGTTTAAATTGAGGCCATAGTTTAAAAAGAGGCCTTAGTAGTACGAAGCATCGACACTAACCTTTCACACAAACGACTTGCCTCAAGGTATACACGATTTCTACCAGATCCGACTGTGCCGCCATCACCGCGTCAATATCCTTGTAGGCACTCGGTGTTTCATCCACCACAGCCGCATCTTTACGACATTCCACATGGGCGGTGGCCTGAGCATGCTCTTCTACCGTCACCACCTTCTTTGCCTGGGTTCGGGACATCACCCTGCCCGCACCGTGGCTACAGCTACAGAAACTTTCCTGATTGCCTTTACCGCGAACGATAAAGGATCTCGCGCCCATGCTGCCCGGAATAATTCCCAGTTGACCTTCCTGCGCACTCACGGCGCCTTTACGGGTTAACCAGACCTCCTTGCCGTAATGTGTTTCTTTCTGCACGTAGTTATGGTGGCAGTTAACCGCTTCCATTTCGACGATCACCGGCTTATTCAGCGTTTTCGCCAGCGCATTCAGGGCGCGCTGCATCATGGTCTGGCGGTTGATACGGGCATAATCCTGAGCCCAGCCCACGGCTTCCACATAGTCGTTAAAGTAGTCTGTGCCTTCCGCCAGATAGGCCAGATCCTTATCCGGCAGCTGGATAAAGAAACGTTCCATTTCCTTCTTCGCCAGTTGAATAAAATGCTCACCTATACGGTTGCCCACACCACGGGAACCAGAGTGCAGCATGATCCAGACCGCATTGTTTTCATCCAGGCACACTTCCACAAAGTGGTTACCTGTCCCCAGGGTTCCCAGATGCTTAACATTATTGGTGTTCTTCAATACCGGATGCTTCTCGCACAGCACCTTGAAACGGCCCTCCAGCTCCACCCCCCAGCGATCGGTAACATCCGACGGCAGGTCATGCCAGCTTCCTGGGTCCCGACGCCCCGGCTTACGGCCATGGGGAATCGCCTGCTCAATATTGCTACGCAGGGTCTTCAACGAATCCGGCAACTGATTCGCATGCAGATCAGTCTTCACTGCCATCATGCCACAACCGATATCCACACCCACTGCAGCGGGAATAATGGCACCGGTGGTCGGAATTACCGATCCAATCGTTGCACCTTTACCCAGATGCACATCCGGCATCGCCGACACCCATTTATGGATGAAAGGCAAAGACGCGATGTTCTTCAATTGCTGGCGGGCTTCCACCTCAAACGGCACTCCCACCGTCCAGCTTTTCACTGGCACGCCCTTTTCGACATTCGTAATTTCAATGGGCATTTTGTTCTCCTTTACTACTTTGAATCTGTGTCGTCTTTTGGCCAGCCTTATCTGCCGGGCCTTGCGAATGTTTTAATGCCAGACCTATCAGGCGTTTTTCTGCAAGGCCTGCAAAATGTATGCGGCGCGCTTCTGTCCGACGTTGCTTCTCCTGCTGACGGCAAGCGTGACAACGTACAGCAGTGGTATTGATGTTGCCTTTGGCAATTTCGTACCACCATTTCTGACGCTGGGCAGTCCACACTTCTTCCTTCCCGCAACTGACGCAGATAAAGGGTTTATCCACATAATACGCCGGTAACGGACCATAGGTGTTGTTATGGGACAAAGCCTTCGGATCAGCTGCAACCGAGTTCAACGGCAACATCCAAACCGGTTGATTCACATCTGCACAGTGTTTTTCCGCTCGTTTTAGACGACGGGCTTTAATTTCCTGACGGCGCTGTTTGTTGCTCTTCATTTGGCTGATCCACCGATACATTCTTACTTAGATATAACAATAAGAATGCCAAGATAATAATTACTGTTAATTTATTGATTTATAAAATATTTAATCAAATTCCTCAAAATTCCATTCAAATAATTTGATCTAAATAGATCGTCATCTATCTATATTGCTTCGACAATTCATCAACACAACCTCCAAGTCTTTACCCTGTTCGCACCATGAGGATGACGTGAAATTGGTACATTTAGGAAATAAAGCGAGGGGGAATATAGATCGGTGTCGCTTACTTAAGGGAATAACTGTCAAATAATCACGAAGTAGGACTAATCCATGAGTGTAAATGCTGCAAAGGTTAAGCAAATCATTGAATCCGGAGGCACCCTGTGGTTCAGCGCCGTCAACGGCGCAAAAGTGGAAAACAAGATTGTCAAAAAAGCCCAGAGAGGCGATCTTGTCGATGATTACTATGATGCCAAAGTTGACCTGGGAGAGAACGAGGTCATCGTCAAAGGGCTGCCTAATCCACAAGGCGCTAATGCCGTGAATGTGGTCTATCGCCCTCAGTACGCGACCTTTGCCGACCTGGAAGCACCGGGGTATGTTTATTCAGACAGCTTTGGTGGATGCGTGTTTTATCTTTACCGTGACTCCATAGGCTATATCCATGCCGTTCACGCCACCCGCCGCGACGGCAAGCTGGCTGACCCGGCACAATACTTCAAGGCGCGGGGCGGAAAACTGCTCCATAAGTGGGATAGTCTGGGGAAAATGACTAACACTGAATTATTGAACTATGAGGTCGGCACTGTCTTTGCCTGCATTGGCCGCGACCGCATTGACGTTTTCGCATTCACAACCAAAGACAGAAAGGTCAAACGGTTAATTGAGCACAGAGTAATTGATAACTGGGTGACCCATGAAGAGGCTGGCGCCTAAAACCCTGCGTTTTTGTTTTGACGAATCTCTTCAAACTTCAAATCAAACTTCGCCAGATACAGACGTAATCGATGGGAATCATTACTGGAACTTTTCTTTAGCCGGGAGCGATTAAAAAGGCGCCGCCCGGCATCTGAGAGCGTGTGACATTCTCTGCACACAGCAATCACTTGACGCAACTGCTGCTGATCGAAAAGATCGATATCTTCTACCTGCTCCGGGCTCAGCACCTCAGACAGCGAAGGCAGATGACCCTCAGCCCCAGGCCGCTGCCAATATTGCTTCAAGCGTTCAGACTCTTCTGCCACCAACATCTCATTGATTCTGCCTCCCTCCGATAAAGTCGCCATGCGTTGCACGCAGGCATTGAGATCACGAAAATTGCCTGACCAAGATGAGTCAGCCCTTCTGGCGAATGCCAGAAACTGCTCACGGGCCGCCTTGTTAAAGCTCACTTTATGCCCCAGCTGTTGCTCTGCTTTTTGCAGCTCATAGTCCAGGTTAGGCTCAATATCCTCCTGGCGATTTCGGAGCCCCGGCAGCTCATAACTCCAAAGATTAATCCGCGCCAGCAAGTCTTCCCGAAAGCTCCCCTCCCGCACTTGCTTTTGCAGGTCACGGTTAGTTCCCGCAATCAGCTGAAAATCGCTAGCCATCGGATTATCCGAGCCCACGGGATAAAAGGTTTTCTCCTCAATCGCATGAAGTAGCATGGCCTGCTCGTCCAACCCCAGCTCGCCAATTTCATCGAGAAACAACAGCCCTTGATGCGCTTTGGCTAGCAAACCCTTACGCGCGTTTTGCGCACCGGTAAAAGCCCCACGTATATGTCCAAACAGCGCAGACATGGCGCCGTCCCCACGCAAAGTGGCACAGTTAACCGCCACGAATTCGCCTTTTACCAAACCGCGGATATGCTTCAGCTCATAGATTTTCCCTGCCAGCTGGGACTTGCCCGCCCCTGTCGGTCCGGTGATTAATATGGGCGCACTGGAACGGACCGCCACCCGTTCGATCTGCTGGATCATGGCATTGAAACGGGCATTGCGGGTGGCGATACCGGATTTCAGAAATTCAGCACCTTCCAATTGCCGACGCCTGAAGCGCGAACTGATC
Organism: Hahella sp.; assembly: GCA_050299855.1. Taxonomy (GTDB): domain Bacteria; phylum Pseudomonadota; class Gammaproteobacteria; order Pseudomonadales; family Oleiphilaceae; genus Hahella. The sequence goes on along the minus strand of JBNKWQ010000046.1, from coordinate 11,326 downwards.
GCATCGTACTTGGACAGGTCCAGGTTAATAATGTGGTAGTTGCCCGAGGCGGATTTATCGCCACGCCCCGGCGAAGTCTGCAGCAGCTCAGCAGGGATATAGTTCGCCTCACTTAACAGGAACCAGCAGATCTGTGCCACATGAGTGCCCGTGGTGATATGCACGAGATAGCGCTCCTCTTCCGGCTTGAAGGAATAGTTCTCAACGAAGTCCAACAGCGTGCTGTAGACGTTCTCAAAATCCCAGGGGTCACTGAATTTTATCTGATGAAGTTTGATTTCCGTCTCAGGCGACACCGTTTCGATATCCGCCCCTACATTGTTAGCCAGACGCGAGTCCCGACTGTCATGCAACAACTCGACACGATCCACCAGCAAGTCGTCCTGCATAAAAATCCCCACCGTAGGTCGCCAGGTATTCCAGCGCTTCACCCCTGTTCCACGTCTATCCATTACTGTGCCGAGCAGGCCAATCACCACTGTTTTCATATGATCTATTTCGATAACTATTAATAGGTTTAGATAAATACAGATCATTATTCCTTTGTTATGAAGACAGGTCAATCTCAGAAGAATCGTACAAAAACAAAATTATTCTCAATAAAAACAATGATTTAAAAAATAGCAGAAAAATCTCCCAAGCACCTGGCATGAGGATTGGAATACATAGCGGGAATGTGATCTCGGCAACGGCACTGATTCTGAAGGTCAGTCCGGCATCCCTTCTCTGAAGCAGGATGTACCGACGGAGATCAGATCGGCGAGCAATCCCGGCCAGCATTCATCTGTTTGATAGCTCATCTGGTAGAGCAATTGACTTGACTCAATGGGTAGTGGGTTCGAATCCCACTCAAACTCACGGCCATTGGCCACTAGGTTAAGTTCCTAGCATAAATTGAAACGGGCTTCGGCCCAAAATGGTATGAAGCCCCTTATCAGCCCGGCTGTCGATAAGGGGCAGGCATACAAAACCTGTGAGTTGCAGTGTTGTGGGCGTCGGTTGGCGGAATGATATGGCCAGGGAGGACCGGACGATTCAGGGTGAATCGCTCATCCCCTTAACCGACTAACCAACGCTCCCTCGCAGGTTCTTTAACCAGCTGAGATCCTGCAACCAAATAGGTTCAGGCACGAACTGGCAAAAACAATACAGCCTGGTTTATGGAAGGAGTAATAACAATGTTTTGGTTAACCATGAATGTGGCTGACGACGAAAAAGTTTTATTGTACCGGGACCGTCATCTGGTCCGGGTGCTGAGCACAGGGCGTTATCGCCTGTTTGATCCGAAGCGCCGGTATCAGGCAGAGACCCTGTCGCTGAAAGATGCCAGGGTGCAACACCCAAAATTGGAATTGTTGCTGACTCTGGAATGCTTTCGCGCCGAGGTGAATATCACCATGGTGGGTTTGGACGAAGTCGCCATTGTGCGCCTGGACGGCCAGATCAAGTTGCTTTTGGAGCCTGGTGCACGACTGGTGACCTGGAAGTCCACGCAGAACCTGGCGGTGGAAACCATTGATATTCGCGAAGACTATCGTTTGGCTCCGACGCTACTGGCGCAGCTGGACCGCCAGGGTTTGGACTCCATCGGCAACCGTAAAGCCTGGATACAGCTGACGGTGCCTGACCAATCCATGGGGTTACTGTTTGTGGACGGCGAAATGGTCAGCACCCTGAAAGCCGGCCGCTACGGTTACTGGACGTTTAACCGCGAACTGACTACCCAGGTCCTGGACCTGAAATGGCAGAGCGTGGAAATTTCCGGCCAGGAAATCCTGACCAAGGATCGGGTAAGTCTGCGACTGAACCTGAACGCAGTCTACCGCATGTGCGACCCGGTAGCAGTGGTCTCCAAGGTGAAAAACCCTGGCGACTATGTTTATCGCCGTCTGCAACTAGCACTGCGGGAAGCGGTGGGCACACGAACGCTGGATGAACTGCTGGCAGATAAAAATGCCATCGCCAAGTCCATCAGCAAAGCAGTGACGGAACATCTGCAAGGCATGGGGTTCGAGCTGGAACAGGTCGGTGTGAAAGACATCATCCTGCCTGGAGAAATGAAGGAGATCCTGAACCAGGTGGTGCAGGCCCAGAAAACTGCCGAGGCCAACCTGATCCGTCGACGGGAAGAAACCGCAGCCACCCGTTCGCTACACAACACGGCGAAAATGATGGAAGGCAATCCTGTGCTGCTTCGCCTGAAAGAACTGGAGTCTTTGGAAAAAGTGGCGGATCGCATCGGCAACCTGACCGTCTATGGCGGTCTGGATTCGGTCATGAATGGACTGGTCAGCCTGACCAGTAAAACCACCGGCAAGCAGTCTCCCTGATGTTTGCCGGGTTTTTAATGATCCACCAGCAAATTGATGATTGGAATACATAAAATGAAAAAGAGAATTCTGGAGACATTGGAACGGATCGAATGGGAACACAGCGTAGACATTCTTTATGCCTGTGAATCCGGCAGCCGGGCCTGGGATTTTGTCTCCCCCAACAGCGACTACGATGTACGCTTTATCTATGTTCACCCTGTTGAGCATTACCTTTCAGTGGGTAAGCACAGGGATGTGATCGAGAACCCTATCATTGACGAACTGGATGTCAACGGCTGGGATCTGCGCAAAGCTCTGGGATTGATGCGTGGCAGCAACCCCAGTCTGTTGGAATGGCTGCACTCTCCTCTGGTCTATCGGGCCGATGCCTGGTTTACCGAGGCGATTCGGCAGTTAGCCATCAGCAGCCTGGACCGGCGTGCCCTGTTTCATCACTACAGCTCGATGGCCGGTAACGACTGGCGCAAGATTCTGGTTGCGGATGAGGCGCCCCTGAAGCGTTACTTCTATGTGATACGAACAGCGCTATGCGCATTGTGGGTAGCCGAATCTGAAGCGAATTTGGCGATGCCAGCCATGCCTCCCGTAGCCTTCGGTGAGCTGATTGGCTTGATGGTGAAGGATGAGGTAATCCGATCTACGATCGCAGAACTCCTATCGTTAAAAGCCAAAGCGGAAGAGAAATGCGTCATACCCAGAGTGGGCTTGCTTGATGCCTATCTGTGCAAGATATTCGAACGCTTAGAGTCCATGCAGCCTGAGAAGCGGGAATCAGTGGATGACAATCAATTCGATCACTTGTTTTTAACGACCCTCCGGGCGGCTTAGCCCGGAGGTTTTCTATTTTTTCGCCAATGCCGCTTTTTGCTTTATCGCCATCCGCGCAAACATTTCTTTTTCAGGAATAAAGGCTTTCCCCTGATGTGACCAGCATATTAACTCCATAAAGAACCCCAACTTATTCAGAGTATCAAAATAGAGAAAATCCACGGTTAGCGATCCTACGTCGGTCTTCCCTTCGATATAAACGGGATAACCTGCGGCTTCCAGCTTAGCTCTATAGGACTCCATCTCCAGCACGAAAAAGCCCAGATGATGCAATCGGACACGGTCAGAATCATCCAACAACTGCGAGTAAAAGTCAGATCCGATTCCAGGTTCCAGCAATTCCACCTGAATATCATCAGCATAGGAAATACCCAACGTGGCTTGGAATTCACGGGAGTCGCCTCGTTCCCGCCAAACTGCAAGACGACCCGTGGAGATCATAAATTCAGGTAATCCCCTTTCTTCCAACTGCTTTGCCGTCGGCGAGATTGAAGGCACCACGCATCCAAGCTGGTGCGTTTCCGGTAACTGGAATTCTTCTCTAAATGACCTGGCGAGGTTGTTCATATTGGCCGAGGCCTCAGGGGAACCTATAAGACTGTCGAGGTAATTCATATATTGTGACGTCCATTAAATATGCAGGTTAAACCCTACATCAAAGACAGACTTCAATCTTGGGCGGTCCGGACTTTTTCTGGGGAATAAAAGATATCAGGGACGTTCAACGACAGTATATACAAGTGCAGGAGGTCGTGAGCCTGTTGAATACTCTTGTTCTGACCTTGAATTGCTATAGGCCGCATCAATAGATAATAACTGTACAAGAGGCGGTTCCGGGTCAATACTTAATTAGTGCCTAAACTGATTAAACGGGCACAGGAGTCGAGCTGGCCTAGGTACAAACTCAATACGTCCGGAGTAAACAATGCATATTACCATTCGCCAAAAGTTGTTGTTATTGGCAGTGCTTCCTATTCTCGCTGTTTCTATTTGCCTGACTGTTCTCAACAGCATGCAGATGCAGACTTTATCTGAGGCCACAACGGGAAAACTGGCCGATACCGTTACTGACGCTAAACGGAGAGAATTGCAGACAGTTATTCAATTGGCCTATTCCCAGATCAAGAAAAACTACGAAGGCGCTATGGGCAAGTCCAAGATTGGTCAACAATTAGCAATTAAGCAATTAAAGAAAATCAGTTACCAGGAAGATGAAATCCTGTTTGCTTACCGCTCCGACGGCACCAAGGTTCTAGAAGGAGATAGCAATGAAGGGATTGGCGATTCCTTTTGGATGGCCAAGGATGCAGACGGCAAGCTTTGGGTACAGGATCTGATCAAGGCCGCAAAATCCGAAGAAGGCTTTATCAGGGTCCAGTTCATGACAGCTGACGGTGATGTCAGCGATCAGATGATATACAGCATCTGGCTGGAACAGTGGGATATGGTATTAGGCACCCGTCTGGATCTGGATTCCATGCAGCTGGCTCTGAGAGATCTGAAAGCATTTTCCGCCAAGCAGGTAAAAACCAGCCTGATATCCACCCTGACAATTATTGCGGTGTTAGGTGCTGCGGTCATCGGTATCGGGTTGATCCTGACCCGCTCGATCACCAAACCTTTGTCGATTATTACCTCGTCTATAGAACAGATTGCCGCCGGCGGCGGGGACCTGACCCAGCGAGTTGAAGTCACCGGCAAAGACGAGCTGGCCCGACTGGCCTCTCAGTTCAACCGTTTTCTTGAATCCCTGCAGAACTTGGTCATGTCTATTGCAGAGACCTCACAGAGCATCATCGGCGCCACCACTGATACCTCTCAACGGGCAGAGATGGTCAATCGTGCAATCAACACCCAGCGCGAATCCACCGATATGGTGGCAACCGCCGTCAACGAACTGACCGCCACAGCCGCCAACGTTTCGGAAAGTGCCGAACACGCCGCCGCCGCCAGTAATAAGGCCACTGACCAGATCAGGGCCGCCTCCACCACTCTGGAAAAATCTGCCGACACCGTTCAGGTTCTTGCCAGCAAACTTGACCTGGCAAATGAACAAATCAATTCCTTGGAAAGCAGCGTCGGTGAAATTGGCGGTATTTTGGAAGTCATCAGTGGCATTGCCGAACAAACCAACCTGTTGGCGCTCAATGCCGCTATCGAAGCAGCCCGTGCGGGTGAACAGGGCCGCGGTTTTGCAGTCGTGGCCGACGAAGTACGCGGGCTGGCCTCAAGAACAGCGGCAAGCACTGAAGAGATCAAGGAAAAAATCACCCGTCTGATCAAGGAATCACAGGAAGCCGTCAAACTGTTCGGTGAAGGCAAGCAGGCCAGCATTGAAGCCGAATCCCTCAGCAAAGAAGCCAACTCAGTACTGATGAGTGTCACTGAAGCCATCGACGAGATAGCCGAGCACAACCAGATGATCGCTACGGCTGCCACCGAGCAGAACGCAGTGGCCGAAGATATCAATCAGCAAATTCATACTATCGCCGAAGCCGCCAGCGATGCTGCCAATTTGGCACAGCAGAATAACGAGTCCGCTAAAACAGTGGCGACCGACAGCGAAAAGCTGCATGAACAGGTGGGACAATTCCGGGTGTAGGTGCCTGCGCCCCCAAAATCAGCTTGCGTATAGCTAACAGCCACATTAGCACGTGTATTAATCAGCTATACAGAGAACTGATATTATATCTAAAACAGCACCGATCAACATGCGTGTTGGGCCCAGCCAACACGCCTTATTAACTAAAGCTGCAGCTCTTTTACATAAAGACAGAAGTGCCTTTATACTGGATGTCGCATGCCGACAAGCAGAAAACGTACTCCTCGACCAACGCCTGTTTCAGCTCAACGATAACGATTTCGAGGCTTTCAAAGCGGCCTTGGCAGCCCCAGGTTTCAAATTCTAGACCTTAAACTATTATCCGTATATTTAGAGGCAACATGGTAAAGCAGAACGTATACAACGCAGACGTATTTCGCTCCAAAGGATTAGGTGGCTGGAGACAGCTTTACTTGAAAATCATCAAACATATGAATGCCAGCTCAGTTATCGAATTTGGGGCCGGCGATCCAGACCTACTCAAAAACATGCCTGGGCATATAGCTCAAAAACAGGCCATTGATGGCACCGAAAACTATCAGAAGATATTTGATGAGGCGAACATCCCATTAGATGTACATGATTTGAATAGTCCAAACTATCAGTTTAAACAACAGTACGATATAGCAGTGTGCTCCGACGTTTTCGAGCATCTTATACAACCTCAAATTTCACTTGAAATGATACGACATGGATTGACTGAGACAGGTGTATTATTTGCCCACGTTCCTAACGAGTTCTCCTATAAGAAAACATTGCGAGCAATGCTGGGAAAAGAGGAGGCTATATACAGCCATCCCCATTGTGAAGAATACAACCATCCACATTTGCATCGCTTCACAGACATCGGATTTAGAAAGTTTCTCTCTTTACAGTTTGCTCATCTAATTAAAATTACAGATCTTAGGTACTCTGGAAGAGCCCGCTTTATTAAATCAATGGGTATGAAAGTGCCATATTGTTTTGAGGGAGGCCCTACATATATTTGCACTAACAACAACAATACAGCTAACTCAGTGAGAGAAATAAAATCTAAGCTGATGGGAAGCCACTAACTTTGCGAGTTCTTATAGCAATCGGGGCATATCCGCCGGACCATAGCGGTGCCGGAAAAAGAATACGAAAAACCTACACTGTGATGTCTGGGTCCCAAGAAGCTGACCACGAGTCGCCCTTTAAATGGCATGTAGTGACACATCCTGTAAGGATGTCGACTACTGGACAAGACTCCCAAAATGTTACTCGTATACGAGACTCAAGCAAGTGGCTTATAATACTCAAATGTATTATGGCTTTGATCAAGTTTCGTCCTGACGTTATTCATTGTGTCGGCATGAGTAAGATATCATTTGGTTGCGCCTGGGCAGCCAGGCTACTTCAAATCCCTTTCATATTTGAGCTTTCAATAGATCCGCCTGAAAACACTTTACTTGACACAAGGAATAAGTGGTTTGAGCGCCCCCTACAATCCTCTTCCGGCTTTATCGCTTTAACTCCCAGAATCAAGAAACTATTTACTGAATTAAATTCAGACATTCCAATCTTCCTAAGACCCAACCCTGTCACCCTTCCTGCAAATATTGACATCAGAGCTTTGGACTTTAATCCCCCAATCCACTTACTCCTCGGACGCTTCACCCTGCGGAAAGGTCAACTTGAAGCTCTGAATACTCTGAGCCTACTGCCAAATAGTCACAAGTTAATACTAGCTGGTCCAATCCTTAACAGAAGTGACCAAGATTTTGTTGAGCGCCTGAGAAAAAGAGCGACGGAACTAAATATATCAAGCAGAGTAGAGTTCGAGTGCAGATTCATTACGGATGTTGCCGACCTCATGCAAAAAGCTTCAAGCATTTGGTGTTTTTCAGAAAGAGAGGGACTTCCAAATGTAGTCTTAGAAGGACTATGGCTAGGACGCCCAGCTTTTGTAAAAAAGAATCTGGGCCTTGAACATTTAATTATTGATGGATTTAATGGGTTTAATCTTTCTGTTAAAAACGAAGATAAGGCCGCTGAGATTCTAAAAACCATCAATACCAGCGATATATCCTGTATATCAATATCTTATGAAGCTAAGAAAGCTTTTAATATTGAGACGCATGCAAAGAACACCTATAAGTTCATACTCAACTGCTTACAGATGGAGAAACAGCCGTGAAGCTAAGAGAAATTCCAGAGCGGCTGGGCACTCTCTATTGGCGTAGCAAATTCCTCCTAACAAGGCAAAATGTCACTATTGGAAAAAATTGCCGCCTAAGCTTTAGAGCTCAGATCATTCCTAGAAAGGGAAAAATTATTATTGGTGACAGATGCAAAGTAATGCATGGCGCCATTTTAGACACCTTCAATGGATCGATAATTCTCGGTACCAATGTTAGCCTTAACTACTTTTCCATATTGTATGGTCACGGTGGATTAACTGTTGGAAGCAATACCAGAATTGCAGCTCATTCAGTGATAATTCCTGCGAACCATATATTCGAAAGCAAAGATACCCCTATTTATCTGCAAGGCGAAACCAGAAAAGGTATCACCATAGGAGAAGATGTTTGGCTTGCAACCGGCGTGGTTGTTTTAGATGGCTGCACTATTAAAAATCATTGTGTAATTGGGGCAAATAGTACAGTTACTAAAGATACAGTAGAAGCAGGAGTGTACGTTGGCAGCCCAGCCAAAAAAGTCAAACAACGAGGTAGAACTTAGCCGCTACTGGGAATCCCCAATAGAACCTATGACACTGCTTCTCTCAATAAAGAATATAAGCCGACATCTATCTTAATTAAGCTAGGATCAATATCGATCATGCCTCCCCAGTGTATGTGAGCAAAAGGAATTGGAGACTTTCCTACTACAACTCCACAGCCAGATTTAAAGCCCATATTTCTCATCTTTCCGTTTCGGGCATTCATCCCTCTGCAATTTCCTTCTCAATAGTGGCTAAATTTGAGAACAATCCTTACATTCTTCTCAGAAATCGATATTATTGAGAAGATAGTGCGCAAACTTCTCAAAATCTGGAAATTCTGAATCATGGCTAATGCTGATCTGAAAAAACTCCCACCAGCACAAGAACTTGAAACGCCCAATGTTCTCAGGGCACTGGTAAAGGCGCATAGACACTTAGCTGAACTCAAAGGTGTTGCTAAAACCATCCCCAACGAAGGCATTTTGATATCAACACTTTCGCTTCAGGAGGCTCAGAGCAGTTCAGAAATCGAGAATATCATCACGACACAAGATGCCCTCTATAAGCAGGAACTCCAGACAAGTATTTCAGATCCTGTCGCGAAGGAAGTTGCTCACTACGCTGCTGCATTACGATCTACAGCACGACCGAGAGGGCCGCTAGACCTAAAGGAATATCCAGATGGATCGACCATTAAAATAGGATCGTTCCCTGCATAAAGATACTTATGCAACGATATCGGGTCCTGGTTATTCCCCATCCAAGTATCCATCTGCGCAAACCTCCCAACTCCCTGATCGTAATACCTCGCCCTTAGGTAGTATCAGATACATTAGGCCCCGCTTTCCGGTCTATTCTACTTAGTATTACCTCCTATCAGGAAAAATTAGGGTTTTCAGTTCCCGTTAAACATTAAATGCCGGCGACATCAATTGCTGCTCGTTTCGACTGATCCCAATACTTTTGGCAACAGATTCCCATTGACGCACACTTGCCAACACCTCATCTTTAATTTTCACGGCTTTGTCTTGTTCCAGTTGAAAAAAATCGATTACTTCCATCGCAAGGTCGTAGTTCAGACTGTTGTCATCATCGGTAATATTCAAGTGCAACCCATTAGCAGGTGTGACAGGGTTTATATCGTAAGCAGGCGACAAGGCCCATCCACTTTTCTGGAAAATAAAACCATGATTCCTCAAATGATCATCAGTATTGGAAACCGCAATATTGAAAACAATGCGGCGCCACAATTGCGCCAAGTCTTTTTTAGTATTAGAGCCATGCTCGGTAAGGAATTGGGCTAACTCGAGATAGCTGGCATCGTAATCGCCATCATAGTAACCCAGCTGTGTTAATGCAGACGTAAAATGTAAGCGGCCCGCTTCAACACGGTCAAACCGTTGTGTTAAGAATGTATGGTGTTGGCTATTAAACTTCTCGATCCGGCACGGTGCCATATCAATCCCCGCCATCAGTGCAAGCTGATACGCTAAAAACTCCCAGGCAGCGATATCATAATCATCGTGCTGACTTGGAAATTTGGCAATCCACAAATGGTTTGCGTCATCAACCACACTGGCCTTTGGGCGGGCGCCACCCAATGAAGAACCCGGCGACATCAACATGTATAGCCACTTTAAATATTCCGGATCATCACTATCGCTCGTTTCGATTTGTTGCGCGGCATGCTCCAGCTCCCTCAACGATGAGATAGGAGGCGCGGCCAATCGCTCATCGTTATCCAGAAACTCACCGTCCAGTGATCGCTTGAACCGCAATGCGCCCTGGCGGTATAAGTCATGCACACCAAGAAGATAGTCCACTTCATGGAGTACGCGGGGGCGCCTTTCTTCCTGACGTGCGACGATTGCTTCTCGGCGCTTCATCAACAATCGGCCCCAGCGGTCAGGACAGGAATCCAGAAAGACTCGAAAGTTATTGGGATCCACATTGTGTTGCTCGCCAGAAAACAATTGGAGGTCTGGATCGATTTCCTGGGCATTGGGACGCTTCAACCAGACATCATCGTAGCTGAAGCTGAAATGCTCTTTGTTTTTGGTGACAGCTGAGCGCAAGGTTCCAACCAAGGCCGGCTTTTTGAATTCCTCCCAATCGGCAAACACAAAAATTTCGGTGTTCACTTTTGATTACTCATCAACTTAATATCCTGGAGCTTGCGCCCAAGCTCGTCGTCACTGGCAACCTTAGCCAGGTCTTCCACCAACCCCAGCACACCCAACACGGCCACATAATGCCCCAGAGAGACTTTGGGGTCTCCATGCTCGATTTTGCGAATGGTCAAACGGGAGAGCCCCGTGCGCTCTGAAATCAACGTCTGAGTATAGTTGCGGCGTTTTCGCGCCAATTGAATATTTTCCCCGAGCTGAGAAAGCACTTTCTGGCTTTTAGGGAAAACAACCGCGCTTCGTTTAGGATTGGACATGTCTGTGGTCACTACAGTTACCATTAATTTCTATGTTGGTAATTGTAGTGACCAGATAGAGAAGAGTAAAGGCATATAATGGAACCTACAGTTATCAATAGTAGAGATTTTGAAAGCCATAGGTTCCAAACCCTATACTAGTTCGACTCCTTGACAACCACTTTGGCTGATAGCTGTGAGTTAGCGAATGAAAAATGGCTGAATCAATGGGGTCATCCATTCATCCAGACCTATTGAGCAAAAGATTTTATCTTCATGAGTGTAAAGTGTAATACGCGACCCCATTACCTCGCCTGGAGCAAGCGGTGACTCAACTCGGCCAACGTTGGTGCCAGGGTAGAGGACACGCCAAACGATTATTTACCACCTGATTATTTTCTAGAATTTATCCGTATTTCTGACTATCGCCCCCCGTGCGAGGAATTCCTGCGAGC